>NZ_CP150235.1:2766944-4150417 GCF_037974355.1 Paenibacillus sp. FSL R5-0517 | reverse complement strand
ACTATGAATTCTGGATGGCCATGATGGCTACGATTATTGCTTTTGTATTAGGCTTTGTTCTCGTTTATTTTGTAGGATTCAAAGATCCTGCTAATCCAGAGGCTGCAAAACAGGCTCCTGAGCCAGTAAAAGAAGAGAAGGCTGCACTTGAACCTAATCCAAACAATCGTTATGAAATTGCCAGCCCGATGACGGGTGAGGTGGTTCCTTTGCAAGAAATTGATGATGCTACTTTTGCTGGTGAACATATGGGTAAAGGTATTGCGATTCGTCCAACCAGTGGAAGAGTCGTATCCCCGATTAATGGTGTGGTACAGACGATTTACCGTACCAAACATGCGATTGGACTTGTAGATGATCAAGGTGTAGAGATTCTAATCCACATCGGTCAGGATACGGTACAGCTCAAGGGTCAGCATTTTACAGCACATGTAAAAGACGGGGATCGTGTGAGTGTTGGCGATTTGATCGTTGAATTCGATCTTCAAGCTATTATTGAGGCGGGATATGAGACCGTCACACCGATTATTGTAACCAATACTGCTGATTATTTGGACGTCGTTGCGACAACAAATCGTGAAGTGCAAGAAAAAGATAAATTGATTACGATTATTGGTTAATTTTGTCCGTATCTTATAAAGACCTGCAAGCTGCACACGTTGAAAAAAAGTGATCTCTTGCGGGTCATTTCTATGTTATTCCGATCAGAAACAATGCATGGAACGTCATGAATTGACCGGTAAATATATTCATGTTGTTAGAACGACAGGTCATTGATGATTATTCAATAATTTATTAAAATAAGTGTTGCAAACGTAGTTCAGATGTACTATGATGAGTTCAAGAAGTAAGCGCATACATCAATCGGGTTGTAACTGTTTAATCAGGCAATTCCGACCATCCTCAGTTCAGAGGATATGGCATGCAAATTACTTTCACTAGTAAAATAATTAAATACCAATGTGTACAGCCTTACAGGGTTGCAACCGTTAAGGGCAAAACCTGAATTGCTGAATAACACGACTGATTTCCGGAAGATCCGGTATGTTGTGTATGTTCAGTGGTTCAGGTTTTATTTGTTTCAAAAGTAATGGGGAGTTCACTTAGAGAGGGAGAATTACAATGAGCAACTACGATCAATTAGCTAAGGACATTCTGTCACGTGTAGGTGGTCGCGAGAATGTAAACAGTGTATTCCATTGCGTAACAAGGCTGCGGTTTAAACTAAAAAATGAAAGCGTAGCCAAAACGGAAGAACTTAAAAATCTGCCAGGTGTTATTACCGTCATGCAGAGTGGTGGACAGTATCAAGTTGTTATCGGCAACGAAGTGCCGGATGTATATAAAGCAGTTGTTAAAGCGGGAAATTTGTCTGCTGAAGGTCAGATTGATGATAATGAAGTAGACTCTGCTCCTAAAGGAAATCTCTTTAACCGTTTTGTAGACATGATCTCCGGCGTGTTCACGCCAGTTCTTGGTTTACTAGCAGCCACAGGGATGATCAAAGGTTTCACGGCGATGTTCGTGTCGCTGGGTTGGATCGACAATACTGCTGGTACGTATGCCTTATTGAATGCCATAGGAGATTGCT
Source organism: Paenibacillus sp. FSL R5-0517 (assembly GCF_037974355.1). Taxonomy (NCBI): domain Bacteria; kingdom Bacillati; phylum Bacillota; class Bacilli; order Caryophanales; family Paenibacillaceae; genus Paenibacillus; species Paenibacillus sp. FSL R5-0517. The sequence goes on along the minus strand of NZ_CP150235.1, from coordinate 4,148,826 downwards.
TATTCTACTTCTTCCCGATCTTCCTTGGATACACAGCTATTAAAAAATTCGGTGGAAGTCCATTCCTAGGTATGGCTATTGGTGCATCGTTAGTCTACCCAACACTTGCGGGAATTCGTGCTGGAGAACCGTTATACACTTTGTTTGCAGGCACTTTGTTCGAATCACCGATTCGGATCGAGTTTCTAGGTATCCCGGTTATTTTAATGGATTATGCTTCATCCGTTATTCCGATTATCGTAGCAACGTTCTTCGCGGTTAAAATCGAACGTTTCTTCAAAAAGGTTATGCCTAAAGTAGTCAGCAATTTCCTAGTTCCATTTTGTACTTTGCTAGTTATTGTACCCGTAACCTTCCTGGTAATTGGACCGGTTGCGACATGGGCGGGCCAACTGTTAGGTGCATTCACATCTTCGATTTATGGACTGAGCCCTTTACTTACAGGACTTGTAATCGGCGGTTTGTGGCAAGTATTCGTATTGTTCGGACTCCACTGGGGACTCGTTCCATTGGTATTCGTTAACCTTGCAACGCTTGGCTACGATTCGATTCTGGCATTGTCTTTTGCAGCTTCCTTTGCTCAAATTGGTGCAGTGCTTGCGGTTACACTGAAAACGAAAAGTCAAAAAATTAAAACGCTTGGTGCACCTGCGTTTATATCCGGTATTTTCGGTGTCACTGAGCCAGCGATTTACGGTGTAACATTGCCATTGAAAAAACCATTTATCATGAGCTGTATTGCTGGTGGTATTGGTGGAGGTATCCTTGGTTTTGTCGGAACTAAAGGTTATATCATTGGTGGTCTTGGAATCTTCGGTTATCCGAGCTATGTAAGCCCTACAGAAGGAATGAATTCCGTATTCTTCTGGACTGTTGCAGCAACCATTATTGCATTCATCCTTGGTTTCATCTTGACATATGTTGTTGGTTTCAAAGATCCGGTTGACAAAGCGTCTAAACCAGCACCAGTACTTGATCCAAATCCGAACAGCAGATACGAAATCGTAAGCCCAATGGCTGGTGAAGTCGTTGCACTGAAAGATATTAATGACGTAACGTTTGCAGGAGAGCATATGGGTAAAGGGATTGCGATTCGTCCAACGAGCGGTAGAGTGGTATCTCCAATTACGGGTATTGTTCAAACCGTATATCGTACTAAACACGCCATTGGTCTTGTAAGCGATGATGGGGTAGAGATGCTGATCCACATTGGTCAGGATACGGTCAAGCTGAAAGGCGAACATTTTACAACCCATGTGAAAGACGGAGACCGTGTTAACGCAGGTGACCTGATTGTTGAGTTTGATCTGCAAGCGATTAAGGATGCAGGATATGAGACGGTTACACCGATCATTGTCACAAATACTTCGAATTATCTGGACGTTGTAGGAACGAAAGATGCATCTGTTCATGAGAAAGACAAATTGATCACGGTATTAAGCTAATTGAAATTACAGATGGTTTAGGAGGAACTCCTCAATGAACGAAAAGTGTACAGCCTTCCCGGAGAATTTTCTCTGGGGAGGAGCAACCGCAGCGAATCAATTGGAAGGTGCCTATCTGGAAGGTGGCAAAGGGTTAACAACGGTAGATCTGATTCCGATTGGTGCCAATCGATGGAACATTGCTCTGGGTAACCTTGATTCGTATGAGCCAAAAGCAGGGGAATTCTATCCTTCACATGAAGCTATAGACTTCTATCATCGGTATAAGGAAGATATTGCGCTATTTGCAGAAATGGGATTCAAGTGCCTGAGACTCTCCGTAGCCTGGGCACGGATTTTCCCTAATGGGGATGAAGCAGAGCCAAATGAAGCAGGCTTGCAATTTTATGATGATGTCTTTGATGAGTTATTGAAATACAACATTGAACCTGTTGTGACGATCTGTCATTTCGATGTACCTGTACATCTGGTCGAGACTTACGGCGGGTGGAAGAATCGCAAGATGATCGGTTTCTTTGAGAAATATGCGACGACGCTATTCAATCGATACAGGAATAAAGTGAAGTATTGGATGACGTTTAATGAGATCAATATGTTACTGCATCTTCCTTATATAGGAGCAGGCATTGTTCTTCAGGAAGGTGAAGACAAAGAGCAGGTCCTGTATCAGGCAGCACATCATGAATTGGTAGCCAGTGCACTTGCGGTTAAGGCTTGTCATGAGATTATTCCTGGTGCACAGATCGGCTGTATGCTAGCGGCTGGCATGGTCTATCCATATAGCTCTAACCCGGATGACGTATGGAAGGCTATGGAGAAAGACCGTGAGTCGTTCTTCTTCATCGACGTGCAGTCGAAGGGAGCATATCCAGGTTATACCAAAAGAATTTTCAGAGAAAATGATATTCAGATTGAAATGCAACCAGAAGATGCAGATATCCTGATGCAGAATACAGTGGATTATATTGGTTTTAGCTACTATGCAAGCCGTTGTACCAGTACAGACCCTGAGATTTTGAAAGATTCGACTGAGGGTAATGTATTTGGTTCGGTGAAGAACCCGTATCTGAAAGCATCCGAATGGGGATGGACGATTGATCCTAAGGGGCTTCGAATTACGTGTAATCAGCTGTATGACCGCTATGGCAAACCTTTGTTTATCGTGGAAAATGGACTTGGGGCAACCGATGTGTTGTTAGACAATGACTCCGTTGAAGATGACTATCGCATCGAATATTTGAATAGTCATTTTGCCGAGATGGCTGAAGCGATTCAAGACGGTGTAGAGCTCATAGGTTACACAAGCTGGGGACCGATAGACCTGGTCAGTGCGGGTACCGGAGAAATGAAGAAGCGGTATGGCTATATCTATGTAGACAGAAATAATGATGGCACGGGCACACTTCGCAGAGTGAAAAAGAAGAGTTTTCACTGGTACAAAGATGTTATCGCGAATAATGGTGCACAATATTTCTAATATAGGTGTTCGCCACTATAGAATTGACAAAGGGCAGTCTCGTTATTACGAGATTGCTCTTTGTTTATGAGGGGACGAATTTGACCCATAATGTGGGTTTTAGATATAATGAAAAAATTAAGAAAATCTTGTCACTTAAGAAGGGAGGAGCATCCACTCATGAAGAAAAAATCACTTGCGTTTATATCTTCGGGATATGGATACTCCACTGCTGTCTTTTTCTAAAATCTATTCCAAGGGTGGAGTCTGCCCGAAACCGGAAGAAAACTAGGAAATAACGCAGAAAAATCTTAGGAATGACGAGGTAATCCAAATGAAAATTGATAAAATCACCAGAAAAAATCCAGCGAATATGCCAGCTCCTGTAGGACAATACACGCATATTACAAGAATTCCGAGGAACGCAGAGCTATTCGTAACTTCGGGTCAAATTGGAGCAGATGCAAATGGACTCTTTCCGGACAGTCTGAATGAGCAAGTTACTAATACATTTAATAATATCAAAACAGTGCTCGAATCTGAGTGTTTAGAGGCCGAACATGTTATCAAAGTAAACGTATGGGCAACCGAGAAAATCGATTGGAATCATTTATATGCCAAATGGGGACAATTATTTAATGCAAATTATCCTGCAATGACGATTGGATATATTACGGAGTTAGGTCTGCCAGAGATTAAAATTGAAATAGAGCTTTGGGCGGCAAAAGTTTAACAACGAATACTTTTTAAGCAAAAGAAGGAGCATCTTACATACAGATGCCCTTCTTTTTTATTCTAAAAGGGGAAAGGATATACCCGGCAATCATGAGGGATAGTCAGTGTATTATGGCACCTGTAAGCTCCTATAGGCATTCAATCGTCCATAAGTCCAGTAGACTCCGGAGCCGGATACTGGATCAGAAGCGAAGCATAGTGCATCCCGAATCTGGGCATTGGTTTTACCTTGTGCAGCGAGAAGTGCGGCTACTCCAGCCACATGTGGTGCTGCCATGGATGTTCCACTTAGGTAGGCATACGAACCACCCAGATAGGTGGATAGGATGGTATCTCCTGGTGCAGCCATATCGACCCACGAACCATAGTTGGAGAAATTGGATTTGAGATCGGAAGGATTGGTTGAAGCGACAGCAATGACGTTGGGATACGATGCGGGTACGATCGGGAATGTAGTGTTGTCGTTGCCGGCTGCAGCAATAATTACGGCTCCACGGTCCCAGGCATACTGCACAGCAGCTTGAAGGAATGCGTCTCCCATCGGACCACCAAGGCTCAGGTTAACCACCTGTACACCGTTATTGGCAGCATAGACAAGACCGTTACCGACATTACCGACCGTTCCTTGCCCGTTGTTATCCAGGACCCGGAGCGGAACGATGGATGCAAGTGGTGCAGCGCCTGCGATTCCCACACCATTGTTGGTAACAGAAGCAGCGATCCCTGCTACATGGGTACCATGTCCGTTCCCGTCTTCAGGGATATTATCATAATCAACATAATCGTAACCGGGGATGAGCTTGGAAGCCAATTCTGGGTGGTTTAGCTGTACACCAGTGTCGATAATGGCGATTTTAACAGAGCTGTTACTTTGAGTGATATCCCATGCAGCGGGTGCATTGATTTTGGACAGGTTATACTGGTAAGGGAAGAAAGGGTCATTAGGGGTGAAGGAAGCCTCAACAAGGTAATTTGGCTCTGCATGTTCAATCAACTCATGATCTTTGTAATGTTTCAGGATCCGGTGCATTTTTTTGCGGGATTCCACACGGTACCAACCCAAATCCTCGTATGTTTCCGCGACTTTACATCTGCCTTTTTTGTGAAGGGTGTGCATCTCATCTGGTGTTGTACCTTCCTTGAATTTGACTAAGAGCTGCTTGGGAGCATGGGGGTGAAACTTGCTCTCGGCACGTTGGTCCAGAAAACGATACACGAACACGATTATTGCTAGCGAAATGAAACCAAAAACACCTAACCATAACCACATGAGCGTTTCTCCCTCCAACATGGATTGTGACACGCCTTATCGTATGCGAACTCTATCAGGCTGTGAGGGCATGTTTTTAATTTGGTTAGTAGTGTAGATAGATTGATAGGGAGGGACAAATTCGGTAAGATGAGATGAAGAGAGTCGATCTGACATGGCATGAAGAAGGATCAAGGAAATGCCTAGAAATCGCTCCCAATATAGAGGAGAAGGAATGTGGATCTTTTGACACGACTTCAGAGTATACCGACAGTAACACCAGTTCAGGCACATCAGATTCATGATGCCATTGATTTTGCCATGCGTGTACGTAGAGAAGTGTTTCCCATGATGGATCACACGAGGTTACCTGTGGATTTCGAGCAGTTCACTGAACATTATTTGGTATCCAATGAATCGATTTTTCTTGTTGCAATGATGGGGGATGCGGGCATCGTCGGAACGATTGGAATATTACCGTATGATGGACGTATTCAGGCCGTAGACGGTCGATATGCAGCCCAATCTGCAGCCGAAATTGTGAAATGTTATGTAGATCCTGCGTATCGCAGATATGGCATTGGGTCCATGCTGGTAAAAGAACTGGAGAATGTGGTGAAGGATATGCACTATACTACACTCTACTTGCATACACATCGCTTCTTGCCAGGAGCCGTAGATTTCTGGAAACGTCAAGGGTTTACGGTTATTGCTGAGGAAAATGATGACTGGCAAACTGTACATATGGACAAGTCGGGATGAAGGTAATCATAACTCAATGACATTACAATGGTATTGGAGGAGATCTATCCATGTATTCAAGTCTGATTGAGAAATTGGAACATACCGAGGCTATACGCTGGTTCCCGAACCATCAAGTTCAAGAGAGCTGGATTGTTGAAGTTGAACAAGAGTTGGGCTTTTCGTTACCCCCATCCTATCGCTGGTGGCTTCTGAATTATGGTCAAGCGCTGTTAAGCGGAACAGAAATTCTGACGATTACGTCTTCGGAACACCGAGAGTATACCGATGCTGACATTTTGTATAGATACCGACTTGCCGATGAAGACGCAAAGAAGGAAGGGAAGCTGGAGCTGTTTGTACCGGACGAGGATGAATATTACTACTTTGATACGCAGACGGCTGATCACCTTGGGGAGTATAAAGTGATGCGTTTGGATTACTTTAATGGGGAACCGGAGGTATACGCGGATTCTTTTGCCGGATTTTTGGAGAAGTTGATCGATCAGCGAACACCACGAAATAGGTAATTTTATATCAGGAAAATGCCTGTCGGCACTCGCTAGGTTAGACATAGACAACATTACATGACAGGGGCATAAGCAGATGCAAGAAATGAAGCGGAAAATTGTATTTATTGATATTGATGGCACATTGGTAGATGATGACGGAAACATTCCGTTGTCAGCGCAGAAGGCTTGCAAACAGGCCAGAGAAAATGGACATCTGCTCTATTTATGTACAGGCCGGTCCAAGGCGGAAATCTATGATTCCATCTGGGATGTAGGGTTCGATGGCCTGATTGGTGCAGGTGGAGGTTATGTGGAGTTTGGCAAGGATGTGTTGTATCACAAAAGGGTTACAGCGGAAGATGTTCGTCATATGGTCGATTTCTTCAATGAACACGGCATTGACTTCTACCTTGAATCTAATTCGGCATTGTATGCGAGTAGTAATCTGCAACCTCACTTAGAACGCCGTATCTATGGTGATGTGGAGAATGATCCTGTAGCCAGAGAGAAGAAGGAATTGAAGCCACACCCGTTTATTGCCGGATTGACGTATGGAGAGAGCGACCTGTACAAGGATGACGTGAACAAAGTATGTTTCCTGGAGAGCGCAGTGATCCCGTTTGAGCGAATCAAGCAGGAGTTCGAAGGCAAATTTGAAGTCATTCAGTGCACGGTGCCGATCTTTGGTGAGGGAAGTGGTGAACTGATGATCCCTGGCATTCACAAAGCTATTGCAATCGCCGATCTGCTGAAGCATCTGGACATGTCGCAGGAGGATACATTCGCCATCGGTGATGGCATGAATGATGCCGAGATGCTGGAGTTTTGTAACGTCGGCATTGCCATGGGCAATGCTAAGCCAGGTCTGAAAGCCATTGCAGACGATATTACTGGCACAGTTGAGGAAGATGGATTGTATCATAGTTTTGTGAAGTATGGATTGATTGAGGGGTAAGTAGACTTGTTATGTATGTAAATTGAAATGAGACAGGCAACATGATCATCGCTCCCGAATGAGTTTAACATATCAACTAAAACGAATGAAGTCTGCTTACATATAAGTAGAGTGGTGTGGCTTACTCAACATTTGAATCCTACTGACCGATATAAAGTAAGTACGCCCATATATAAGATAGAGAAAGGAGTGAAGATCATGGATATTGCAGCATTATCAATGGCAATGAGCCAAGCTTCAGTCGTACAGTCGGCAAGCTTGCAAGTGATGTCAATTACAAAAGACATGGCACAGCAGCAAGGCCAGCAGATGACGGAGATGTTGAAGTCTGTGCCTGCTCCTCATCCCAATCTGGGTGGAAGTCTCGATCTTTCGGTTTAATTGATATTACAGCATGTGTTTTAATGTAACACCCATTGCAGCAAGCAAAACCCGACCCGCTCCAATTCGAAAGAATGGAAGCGGGTCGGGTTGTTTTTTCCATAGATATGTTTAGGCGTTTACTTCCAGACTTACTTCTGCTCAGCGTAGCTTCGCCAGGCTTGGCAATCTGCCTTCAAAGGGCAGTGCATCCTTCAAGGTCCATAACTCATCGTAACTGGAAATCTGAAGATCGGCTTTGGATAAGTCTTGGTTGCCTGATCCCGGATTGTGATAACCGATGCAGCGCATGCCTGCACTTTTGGCCGCCTGAACACCATTGCGAGAGTCCTCAATCACCAGACAATTGGACGGGGATGCGCCAATCATTTCAGCTGTGGTTAGGAAAATATCCGGTGCCGGCTTGCCGTTCTCGACTTCCTCTCCGGTCATTCGTACCTCAAAGTACCGCCCAAGTCCGGTCTTGTTCATGATCAAATCAATCAGTGCACGTGGAGAGGAAGAAGCAACGGCTATGGGAACGTGTTGCTCGTGCAGCCAGCTTAACCAACGTTCCACGGAAGGCATTGCCGTCAAGTTGGAATGAGCCAGCATGGTTTGCATCACATTATGCTGATGATAAGCCAATACTTCATCTAACGTAGCTGTCAGTTGATGTTTGTCCAATACTTGCTGCCACATGGACTCCAACGTAACTCCAACATAAGTATGGTGTTCTTCTTCGGTCATGACTGCGCCAAAATGGGCAAAAGAGCTGCGCTCAATCTCGAAATATATCGGTTCGCTGTCAATCAATACACCATCCATATCAAAAATGACTGCTTGAATGATGTCATCATCGGCCGCTCCCAGTCCGCCAAACTCTTGGTTTGCTACCATGTTGTATTCCTCCTCCAGGATTGTGTAAACATATATCTCTAATCTACTTTATTTTATCATGGTTAGCTTTGCGTTTTAGAAACGGGAACCGCTGGATTGCAGTACAACTTTGATTGCATGTGAAGAGGCTTGAAGTGTGCGCCCCTGGATATCGCAGCCAAGTGTGCGGAATGCTTCTTCGTAATCCTCCAACGGGAAGGAGTGGGTAATGATTTTTTTAGCCGGAATGATCTCTTGTTCAATCATATAATGTGCTGTTGCGAATGTGCCCAGAGAATCGATGGAGCCAATAATTTTCAGACTGCGGTCCACGACTTCTTTTGGATTAAAGGACGTATTTCCATCTCTCAGACCTACCAGCATCAGATAACCGCCACTGGCGAGCTGGGAGAGTACTTGTGTACCTACGACACCTGTAGTATCCACAATCATATCAACCTGATGGGTTGCAGGTGACAGCGATTCTATTGCATTTTCGAAGGATGAATGAACCTGCCAGCGATCTGGTGCAATGGAACCGGCAATCGCCAAGCGTTCCTCCGAGATGTCGACCAGACAGCCAGTAACACCTTTGGAAGCGAGCGCGTAGCTGTACAGAATGCCAATCGGGCCTGCGCCGAGGATGATCGTTCTGAAATTCGGCAGTAGATGGATCTGATTAATCCCCGTTAGCATACAACTGAGCGGTTCCGTCAACGTCGCTTCCTCATAGCTCACATGATCCTTTAATTTGTACAAAAAGCGATCTTCGGTCACATAATAATCCGTAAATGTCCCGTCAGCACTTACACCTGTCTCTGTAACAGACTTATGTGTACAATGATTTTGTCTGCCTGTTCTGCACATGTCACATTGTCCGCAATAGTAGGTAGGATCAATCACAACACGGTCGCCCGGTTGTAATGTCGTTACCGCAGAGCCAACATCGATGACTTCCCCGGCAGACTCATGACCGAGTATGACGGAAGGGACCGCATGATATTTGCCACTGACAATACCGAGATCGGTACCGCACACGCCTGTCGCCCGAATACGAACCAACACCTGATTATCTCTTGTAATTTCCGGGACAGGTCGTTCCTCAAGTGCAACATCCCATGCCGATTTGTATACCAATGCAAGCATGATATAACCTCCTTGTAATTATATAAAATATAAATATAGCGTTTGATCTTAAAGCAGTTTCTGACAAGATACGAAAGTAGTGAAGGGGACGAAATCGATTCTGGAGAAGCGAAGCGTTCGCCTTTATCACCGGATTTTTCCCTTGGGAAAGGAAAATCAAGAAAATCCGTGGATAACAGCGATCATAAGAACGATTCGTAACCGAAACGACCACTTCGAACAGTTGCATTGAAATGTTTTAATGAACGCTGGCAAGCACCGAATCCAGCCGCTCCACAATCTCTACCAGTTCGTCCTCGGTTGTGGTAAGAGAAGGCCGGACCTTAACCACGTTACCGAAGCCATATCTTGAACTTCTTAAGATCAGATGCTCATCTGTAAAAGCACGGTCAACAATGGCATTTGTTTTTAACGTATCCGGTTCATTACCGTCACCTACGATCTCCAACCCCCACATTAACCCGACACCACGAGCTTCCCCGATACTTGGGTATTTCATAGCCAATTCATGCAGTAATTCACCCAGAATTTCACCTTTGCGTTTCACGGCATCGAGAAATCCGGGTTCAGATACCACCTCCAGGGTGGATTTGGCAGCGGTTACGGAAATCAGATTGCTTCCAGAGGTGAAGGAGTGTTCGTGCTTTTCGAGCACATTTAATCGGGATTGCATTAATACAGCAGCAACAGGTACGCCGATTCCGCCAAGACCTTTAGCAAGGGTAATCATATCAGGCTGGATATCAAACAGCTCGCTGGCAAACATGGTTCCCGTACGGCCGATGCCGGTCTGTACTTCGTCGGCAATGAGAAGCATGTTGTACTCATCACACAGTTTACGCAGTCGTTTGAAATATCCGGCAGGAGGAATGATATTGCCACCATTCCCAAGAATGGGTTCGATAATCATGCAGGCGACTGAGCCGGAACTTGCATATTCTATTGCATCAGAGATAGCTTCAACGCATTGATAGCCGCAGTCTCCGTTTGAGGATTTGAATGGGCAGCGATAACAGTATGGGGCAGGTACATGAACAGCGTTAGCCGCTGCTGAATTGGGGAACCGTTTCCGTCTAAAGGCATTTCCCGAGATTCCGGTGGCAAATTGGGTCTGTCCATGATGGGATAGATACAGGCTGATGATGTCTGTCGACTCGGTATACTTCTGTGCAATTTTTGTTGCACATTCGTTTGCAGTTGAACCGGTAATATCCCGCATCCATCCGGCATTAATGTCGTTTGGAGCATATTCGATTAAGTGATCAAGTACTTCATTTACGTATGGTTCAGTGAAGGAGGAAGACATATGCGTCAGATTGCCGACTTGTTCCTGAATTTTGCTGACTACATGTGGGTGATTATAGCCCAGTGACAGATTGAACGTACCTGATACGCCATCGAGGTATTCAACACCTGAATCGTCAATCAACTTAATCCCTTTTCCGGCTACGAAGCGGTTGTTGGTCAAAGTTTGCATACGATTTCCTCCAATATTATGGTGTACTAGCTCGAACGAAGCTCAACAATTCCGGATGATGCGGGCATCACCTCCCTTAAGAAATGAAGGAGTTTACATTTCCTTACTATGTTGTGCGAGAGCGGCACTTACGGCATTATTCTTAACAGTCCATAGATGAGAAACCATCAATGTGAGAAGAAGGATCAGACAGAATCCGGCCAAGATCCAGATTGTATTCACAACAGGCCAGGCACTCATACTCCATCCAGTCACATACTGCAAGACTGCACCTCCAATACCACCCGATGCGATCAGGATACTGGTTGTGCGTTCGGTCATGCCGGGAATCAGAACATTAGCATAGACGAGTGCGATACAGAACAGCCCTGACATGAACAAACCGGTACCGAAGATCAGCACGTACGTTGCCCACTGTCCAGTTACAAATACCATAGCCACTGCGAACATAAGCGTGCCGATCGTACTCCAGATCAGGAAAGGCATATAGTTGACCGCTTCCGCTATTTTTCCCGAGAAAAGACGGCCGATGATCATCGCAATCCACAGGATGGAGACACTCAGTGATGCGACAGATTCCTGAAGCTGCAATCGTTCTACGAGAATGGAGGGCAGGAAGTTCATCAGTCCCAGTTCCAGTCCCATGTAGATGAAAAAGAAGATGACGAAGATCGTCAGCAGACCTAGATGTTTTTTTGAATATCTGGCTTTACCTGCGGCATGCGCCACTGTATTCTCACCAGCTTGTTCCAGATATAGTGCGGCTGGCCGGGGCATAGTGATCCACAGCAACATGAGAACCAGTGACAACACGGCCACCGCATAAAAAGTGAGATGCCACATGTCTATCCAGATAAATAAAGCAGCGACAGCGGGGATGAGAAGTGCTCCAAGAGCAAAAAAGACATCCAGCTTGGACATGGCGACTGCCTTCTGATTCTCAGTGAATTCGATCGTGAATGCACCTACAGAGGGTTCGATGATACCTGAACCGAAACCTACGATCATTGTGAGAAAGAGAACTACAGCCCAGGATGGCAAAAAACCGAGTAATGTATAGGCGGCTACAATACAGATCAAGGCAAGGGTAAGCATCGCTTTTCTTCCAATCCGGGCTGTCAGGGCAGGAGCTACAAGTACACCGACAAGAAATCCAAGAAACTGCAGAAACAACAAAAATCCGCCATCACTGTAACCGCGCTCATAATATGACAATAAAACAGGGAGAAGTGCACCGAGCACAACGCTGGTTATGCCGATTAACAGATAAAAACCGCAGCTTAGAGCGAATATTCTTTTCAAAAGCCCGCCTCCTAATTGGATGAAAATTTTATATTATGTAATTAATGTTTATTTCATATATAACTTATACCATAATTGCCCAAATGTACATGCTTTTTATTGTAAAATAATGTTAATTTTTGAACATTCGTGTTACATTTTTTTCTAAAACGATTTCGTGTCGAAAGGATAGATACGATCCAATCAATATGAACTTTTAACAGTGTTGGCATTTGAATTGAACGAGGATTGTAAACTGGGCATATATCAAAAAACGTTCCCTGTCTGAGTAGACGGGAAACGTTCTGATTAGCCGTTCTATATGATGGTATTTGACCTCAACATATCGCCATTAAGCAGTCTGTACAAAGAAAATTGCATCGAATGGTGCGTGAGAAGACGCGAGACCCTTTCGCAAAAATAAATAACCGTTAGCATCCGAAAGACCCAATATATCCCGATAAGGATCAGGAAAATCTCCGGAATATATTTGGCACACCAGTTGATATTCCTCTAGCAGGTGGTCAATTCCCTTCACACCGTTTGGTAAAGTCGGAGAGAAAAACGAACATGCAGGGAACTCCTGATCGTCCAACTCCATTTCAATCAAACGTACGCCGCTTAACGGAATGGGTGGAATGGGACATACGGAAGTTAGCGGATGCGAAGACACCGAGACATAAGTGTATCCTGCGAGAATATTTTCGTTCCATTCCAGTTCATCTCCCGCATAGGTTACCTGGTCCAGAAAGTATTCGGAGGCGGAGTAGGTGGAGAAGACCGAGATATATTTATCTTGTGGTAAATAAGGGATATCGACATGCTGTGAAAGTGTATTGCAATGGATGGAGAACAGATGCATTAAAGGCTGCCCCTCAGGGTTGACCGGCCAGTCTGCAACGTATGCGATTTCTCCACCAATCCATATGCCAGAGTCTAGGTTTGGATCATCGGGAACAATTGTAAGTCGAGTAACTTTGTTCATGGATACTCTCCTTCCAGAGTGTATTTTGACTTTTCTATGAACCGTTGTATGTGTTCTCATACAACCATTCATTGCTTCGTATCAGTATAAATGAGATGATGGGGAATGAGAATCAGTACAAGGTACTAACTCTTGCATGAAGAAAGAACGGACCATTTAATTCAATGAACCATCAGATCTATTACAGATGAGAAGCGGTGACACATGTTAATTAACAAATACATAAGTGAAACGGGATTCTGCTCCCGCAGGGAAACGAACCGATTAATTGCAGCCGGACGCATAACGATCAATGGCAGGGTATGTGAAAAAGGGGCGAATGTTGAACCTGACGATGTGGTACTCATTGATGGCAAGGAGATTCCTCGTAATGACAGCGAACCTGTCTACATTGCTCTGAATAAACCGATCGGTATTGTCTGCACAGCAGCAGAACATGTGGAGGGCAACATCATTCAATATATGAATTATCCTTCTCGCATATTTGCAATAGGCAGGCTGGATAAGGCATCTGAGGGGTTGATTTTGCTTACGAATGATGGAGGCATTGTGAACAAGATGATGCGTTCGGAGCATAATCATGATAAGGAATATGTAGTGACTGTAGACAAACCTATAACAGATGAATTTGTAAAGTCCATGTCTGAAGGTGTTGAAATACTGAACGTGGTGACCAAACCTTGCGAAGTGAATAGGCAAAGTGAACATGTGTTTCGTATTATTCTGACACAGGGGCTCAATCTGCAGATCCGCAGAATGTGCAAAGCTTTGGGGTACCGAGTATTGAAGCTGGAGCGCATCCGAATTATGAATATTACGCTGGATCAACTGGAGCGGGGGCAATGGCGTCATCTGGAGCAAGAGGAACTTGAGATTCTGCTGTCTCAATTGAATGAGATCAAATGAATGAACTTTGCTGTATGTCAACGGTGGTCAACCAGGAGTTCCAGTTATATCCGTAAAAAATGAAGCAAACACTAACCGCTACGCGGATTAGTGTTTTTGTTGTTAAGCTTGTGTCCTTTGCGCTCTGAAATGTAAGAGCCGAATAGGGTTAAGAACGCCCCAATTACAATCACCCAGGTGATCTGTTCCCGAAGAATGAGTGCAGATGACACGACAGTAATGACAGGTACCAGATAGATATATACACTTGTTTTCATAGCTCCGAGAAGATTCACAGCCTGGTTCCAGGTCACGAAACACAGCGCGGAGGCACCCAGACCGAGGTAAAGTAAATTAGAAAGATTGGTCATACTCGTGAAGCGCCCGAGTTCCAGATGGAATTCAAACAGGAAAAGAGCTGGCAGCATGAAGATCATGCCATAGAAAAATACTTTGCGAGTCGCACCAATCGTGTGAAAGCGAAGCTGGCCAATTTTACGCATTAATACAGAATAAATCGCCCATACCGCAGGTGCTATGAAAGCAAGCAGATCACCTGCCGGATTCAGTTGCAGTACGAAACTGCCATTCAGTGCGATGAGTAGAATGCCGCTCAAGGCAATCCCAAATCCGATAAGAAAGCGGCGTGTTAACTTCTCACCATCCAGGAAGAAATGTGCGAGTGCGGCAGTGAAGAACGGGGCAATGGAGACAATAACTCCCACGTTGGAAGCGGTTGTGTACAGCAGCGCAATATTTTCAATGAGAAAATATAGAGTCACTCCACATATTCCTGCTCCGATAAACAAGCATTCTTCTCTGAATGAGGCGGTCCGCAGTGAACGCGGATAGATCAGTACGAGTACCACATACCCGAACAGGAAGCGAAAAAACAAAATTTCCACTGGAGTGAAGTCAATCAGCAGAACCTTCGTCGAGACAAAGGTAGTGCCCCAGATCAATATGGTAAACAAAGCGAGTAAATGCCCAGTAGAGACCGTGGTGTTCTGATGACTCGTCATACGATGTGCTGGGTGGTTCGTTTCGGCTCGGTATCATGATTGAAGATACGTCGGTATTGCTTGGGCGTCAGGCCAATCAGTTTTTTGAAAAAATTCGTGAAGTGGCTCTGGTCGCTAAATCCTGTCTGTGCAGCAACTTCAATCGGAAGCTGGCCCTGTTCCAGGAACCGTTTAGCATGATTAATACGAATGGTTTCCAGATAGCGGTAAGGGGATATCCCTTTCTGACGAGTGAACAAACGCAGCAGGTGATATTTGCTCATCTCCGTCAAGTCGGCTAACTCGTTTAATGAGATGCTCTCCATGTAATGAGATTCGATGTACTCACATATACGTCTGATCTCCATAGTAACATCCTGAGTGGAAACAGGCGGTTCAGCATCTGAATATTCTCGCATCAATTGATCCAGCAGAAAGAGTAACAATTCTTCTTTGCAGAAATCCGATTGCTCCTCCAAAATCATCTGATGCAGCTCGTGCAGGGAACCCACAAGTTCACTTTGGTAGAGAACGGGGGTTGTAAACCGTGGCAAGTAAGCTTGTCCGGTAATCTCTCTCGCATACTCTCGCATCACCTCAGGCTGGACGTTGATACAGCGATAATCGAGTGTTCTGCCATCGACCTGTTCGCAGGCATGAGGATCATGTGGATTAAAGACAATCATGTCTCCGCTATTCAAAATGTATTCTTCATTGTTGCAGACGAGGTGACGCTTGCCTTGCTCAATAAAACCAATGACGTAATAGTCATGAAAGTGATTGGGAAACTTCTGCATAATGCCTTCAAATTGATAAGCTTCTAGCTGTAAGTCGGTATCAAATACCACAGTCCGGACTTCCCGAGTCATGATGCACCTTCTTTCTGTATGTTAAGGTCATTATAGTTTGCAAAGAAGGAATTTTCTTGAACGATATTGCTATGTGCTCCAAGTGTTTGATTGTACAGTTATCTCCAATAACAAAACACCCGCAATCCCGGAGGGAAAGCGAGCCCTTTGCATATTATAGTGGATACATGAGATCAAACCTACATATATGGGAGAAAAAATGATGTGAGAAAAAATGTCTGGAACAATAAGTCATTGTTCTTAGTGTAGCGTAGCCAGTGCTTCAGGTGTAAAAGTCTGAATCTCAGAGACGCGGCCTTCGCGTATTTTGGCAGCCCATGCCGGATCACCAAGAAGTGCGCGTCCCACAGCTACTAGGTCAAATTCCTTTTGCTCATATCGCTTCATAAGTTCGCTCATCCCCGGATGTTTGACTTCATCGTCTTCTGCTTCAGGTTCATCTGCTATACCTACAGAACCGACCGTTATCGTGGTTTGGCCACTTAGCTTCCGCACCCACCCTGCAAATCCAAGATCAGATCCTTCAAACTCGGGTTCCCAGAAGCGTCGTGTGGAGCAGTGGAAGATATCTACACCTGCTTCAACCAGCAAACGAAGGAATTGTTCCAGTTGTTCCGGTGTGTCGAACAGTCGGGCTTGATAATCATTCATTTTCCATTGGGAAATCCGCATTGCAATAGGAAAATCAGGACCTACCGCAGCACGAACTGCCATGACAAGTTCAATCGCAAATTGAGTTCGTTTCCGAAGGTCACCACCGTAGCGGTCGGTCCTTCTATTCGTCGTTTTCCAGAAAAACTGATCGATCAAAAATCCGTGTGCACCGTGAAGCTCAATTCCGTCAAAACCGATGCGTTGCGCATTAACGGCTGCATCAGCATAAGCTTGAATCACCATTGCAATCTCTGCTTCCGTCATGGGCGCACCTACTTGATTACCCTCCATATCCATTCCCGATGGACTGAGTGATGCAGCTTCCGGGTGTGGGTCAGATCCTGAAGGACGAACGATTCCCATGTGTAAAATCTGAGGGAAGATTTTGCTGCCAGCTTCATGAACTTGTTTGACCACTTCAGACCAGCCTTGAAGAGCTGCTGCTCCGTACATATGAGGGATTCTAGGCTCACTTGATGCAGACGGATGATCAATGGTCGCACCTTCGGTAATAATGAGTCCAACACCATGCTCGGCACGGCGACGATAATATGCGGCTACATCGGGGCCCGGGACACCATTCGGGGAGAAGGCTCGAGCCATGGGAGACATGACGATGCGCGAGGACAGGGTTAGCTTGGCAACGGTGTATGGTTGAAACAAACGCTCTGTAGAAATAATGTTATATTGTGGATTACTCAACATATGCACCTCCATAATGTTGTACCTCTCAGTGGGTACGAGTGCAATGTTAGCAATCCCTACAAGCTTACTCAACCAACAGTTTGATTGTTTTGTTGCTTAAGCGAAAGACACGGATTATTGTATGGCGTCTTTGCACTTGCTTTCACTTGTTGAACCAATAGCACTTATCTATAATAAAGGAGTCTCGCCAAATATGTTATGCACAAAGGAGGACTGGGACTTGTCTGGTGTATTGTCTCCAAACTCGAACGATCCGCGTGTAGTTCGCACTCGGCAATTAATTCTTGATGCGTTTCTGCACCAGTTGAATCTTAAAAATTTCAACAGCATTACGATTCAGAAAATTACGGAACAAGCCACAATTAACAGAGCCACTTTTTACGCTCATTTTCAGGATAAATATGCATTGCTTGAAGCCTTGTTATCGGATGCTTTTATGGAATATGTAACGAAAAGGGTGAACCCGGATGCCCGGTTATCAGCGGAAACCATAGAGCAACTTATATTTTCATTATGTGATTATCACGTCTCAAGCAATGACTGCATCAAGAAATATGAGACGGTTGCACCGATAATTGAAGAAAACATTAAGACACAGCTGGAGCTATTCTTGCTTGAATTAATGAGCAGAGCGGCGAAGGATGTAGATCCCAAAACGCTGAAAATAACTGCAACGATGCTAAGCTGGTCGATCTATGGAATGACGTATCGATGGAATATGGATGGAAGAGAGGAATCTCCCACTGACTTGGCCCAGCGAGTTGTCCCTTATATGATGGGCGGATTGGAATTGTTGAATTAACTTCATGAATTAACTTCATTTAACGAAATCGCTTTACTATTCGAATGGACGAAGGAGAAGTGACAAGATGATTGAACATTTGGTTGTTTTCAAATTTAACGATAAAACCACGCTAGCCAAACAGCAGGAATGGGTGGCTCAATTGCTCGCATTACAGGAACTAATCCCGGGAATTGCCGCGCTGACCGCAGGAATTAATGCAACGGAAGAAACGGACCGTATTCAAGGTTATACGATTGGGTTGAGAGTGACGTTTGAAGATCAGGACGCACTGCGTGCCTATGGTCCACATCCTGCTCATCAGGCATTTGTAGCCTCTCTCGATGGTTGGGTAGAAGATGTCATTGTAGTTGATTATGCGATATAAAGGCGCGAAATTAGAGGTTTAACGAATATAGGAGTTGAAGATTCCCATGTGTTTAATTTTATTTGCTTACAACATGCATCCAAAGTATTCACTTATACTGGGATCAAATAGAGATGAATTCTATCACAGACCTACGGCTCAAGCACATTATTGGGAAGATTACCCTCAGATATTGGCAGGGCGAGACTTGTCAAAAATGGGAACCTGGATGGGCGTAACAACAACTGGGCGTCTGGCTGCTGTTACGAATTATCGTGATCCGAATGAAGAGGTACATGCCAAGGGCTCAAGAGGAGATCTGGTTGCTGACTTTTTAAAGGGAACCTCCACACCTGAGCAATATGTATTACATGCAGAGCAAAGTCGCAATGATTATCCTGGCTACAACCTGTTAGTGGGGGATCGCGATGGGCTCTATTATTATTCGAATGTGGGTAATGTCGTGATGAAGTTGAAACCGGGAATATACGGGATTAGTAATCACTTGATTAATACAGATTGGCCCAAGGTGAAACGTGGGAAAGAAGGGCTGGAGAGAATCATCCATGGAGAGAACTTAGACGAGAATACTCTCACTGAACAAATATTAGGTTTGCTGCAAATGGCAGATCCTTCAGTGGATGAACTTCTG
The DNA here is from genome assembly GCF_037974355.1 of Paenibacillus sp. FSL R5-0517. Taxonomy (NCBI): domain Bacteria; kingdom Bacillati; phylum Bacillota; class Bacilli; order Caryophanales; family Paenibacillaceae; genus Paenibacillus; species Paenibacillus sp. FSL R5-0517. The sequence continues at coordinate 4,129,691 of NZ_CP150235.1, read as the reverse complement.
CCTCATACAGGTGTTCCATTGGAGTGGGAACGTTTGCTTTCTCCCATCTTCGTCAGAAGTGAGAAATATGACTATGGGACGAGAGCTTCATCCGTTGTTCTGATGAACAGAGAAGAAGTGTTTTTTACAGAAATGGTTCACCAGAACGGTGAGATAATGGAGCAACATTTTAACATCAAGCTTCTCAACTGACAAGCTAAGAATATGAAACAAGTGATGTTGAGAAATACGCATTAACATGCAGCACTGAATTTAAATTCCACATTTATGTCTCTTTTTTTCGGGTGTCAAAGAGGGCTATCCAACCTCATGTGTCAACTAATATAACGCGACATAATCGGTATGAGAGTACCTTTTGTATAACACGCCCAATTTTAGTTGGGCTCTTTATCTCTGATCACAATTCTATGTTACGAATCATGGAACTTCCCTGAATAGTTTATATAATGTGAATCAACATAACATGATTTTTGCAGCGGTTCGGTTGATTCTAATTTCAGGGGGGCAACGTGGGATGAAAGAAACCAAAAAGATGAGAGTTTTTTCACTGGGGATTCAGCACGTACTCGCAATGTATGCGGGAGCAATTCTGGTACCTTTGCTTGTGGGCAGAGCGCTAAATCTGACAGCAGAGCAGTTGGCGTATCTGGTATCCATTGACCTGTTAACGTGTGGGATTGCAACATGGCTTCAGGCTCGGAAAGGCAAGTACTTGGGGATCGGTTTGCCAGCAGTGCTCGGCAGTTCCTTTGTCGCGGTGACACCGATGATTGCGATTGGATCGCAATACGGCATTCCTGCCATATATGGGTCGATCATTGCAGCGGGTTTATTTATCGTCATCTTCGCCGTGTTCTTCAGTAAAATCGTCAAATTGTTTCCACCAGTGGTGATCGGTACAGTGGTAACCATCATCGGTCTTGCGTTAATCCCAACCGGTATTAAAAACATGGCGGGTGGAGCAAACAGTGAGAATTTTGGAAGTTTGGACAATTTGGCTCTTTCATTTGGTGTTTTACTTTTCATTCTGATTCTGAATCGATATGCTCGCGGTTTTGTTAAATCCCTGGCTGTTCTCCTTGGTATTATCGTGGGGACCCTCATTGCAGCTTTCATGGGAAAAGTGAATTTTGCCGCTGTACAGGAAGCCTCCTGGTTCCATTTACCCCAACCCTTTTACTTCGGATGGCCTACCTTCGAAATTGGTCCCATTATTACAATGATCATTGTAGGTACGGTTGTCATCATTGAATCAACAGGTGTTTTTATGGCTTTGAGCAAAATCTGTGATCAACCTATTAACGAGAAAGATCTGGCACGGGGATATCGCGCAGAAGGTTTCGCGTTTGTCCTGGGCGGCATATTTAATGCTTTTCCATACAATACCTTTGCACAGAATGTTGGTTTGGTTCAGCTCTCCAAAGTGAAAACAACCAATGTCGTTGTTGCAGCCGGAGGCATTCTGGTCTTTCTGGGACTGATTCCGAAGGTAGCTGCTTTTGCAACCATTATTCCAAGTGCTGTCCTCGGAGGAGCGACGGTGGTTCTGTTCGGAATGGTCGTCTCATCCGGGATCAAAATGCTGCAAAACGTCGACTTTGGCAAACAATCCAATCTATTGATCGTGGCTTGCTCCGTCTCACTTGGGCTTGGTGTTACTGCTGTACCCGATCTATTCGCCGAGCTTCCTCAAAGTATTCGGATTATTGTTAGTGATGGTATTATCACGGGAAGCCTGTCAGCGATCCTGCTCAATATCTTCTTTAACCTCGGTTTCAAAAAAGAAAGCTTGCCTGTACAGGTACAGGCTCAGGAAGCACACACGTAATCCTTGCCATAACAGACTTGTCATCGGGTATACGTACTAGATCCAAGAAGGATCTTCTGGAAAGTGGATTGAAAGGGAAAGATTCCACTTGCCCAAGGAACTTCTTGGATTTTTTTGTGCGAAACCAACGATATGGTGGTTCCCTTATCAAAGTGACTATTCATGAGGAATGCAAAAGGAATGCAAATATGCTAAAGTTTCATCAAGAACATTTTAGATGTTCGTTTAAGTCAACATCCTCTTGAATTGAATTTCCATGCGACTACATAAATGAGCATTGGTTCACAAGGCAAGAATATAACCTGGGGATGATCCCTTGGTACAGAAAAGGAGTTGTGATCACCATGCAAGAAGAAACGTTGAACAAAGGATGGAATTTGGACAACAGTTATGCGCAGTTACCACAACCTTTTTTTACAAGTCAGAGCGCAGTGCCTGTTGAATCACCAAAGCTAATCATATTCAATAGACTGCTTGCCTCCAGTTTGGGACTGGATGTGGAGTCACTAGACAGTGATGAAGGAGCGCAAATTTTTGCAGGTAACCTGGTTCCGGAAGGAGCTGAACCTTTAGCGCAGGCGTACGCAGGACATCAATTCGGCAATTTTAACATGCTTGGTGATGGAAGGGCTTTGCTGCTGGGAGAACAGATTACGCCACAGGGCGAGCGAGTGGATATCCAGCTGAAAGGTTCAGGAAGAACACCCTACTCCCGTGGAGGGGATGGACGAGCTGCTGTTGGACCCATGTTGCGTGAATATATCATTAGCGAAGCGATGCATGCACTGGGTATTCCAACGACTCGCAGTTTGGCCGTGGTGGCAACAGGAGAAAACATTATTCGCGAAACAGAGCGGCCTGGGGCTATTTTGACTCGTGTGGCTTCCAGTCACATCCGAGTAGCAACCTTCCAGTACGCATCCAGATGGGGTTCTATTGAAGATCTTCGGGCATTGGCTGATTACACGTTGCATCGACATTTTCCTGAGGTTGCTCAAGCCGAAAATCGTTATCTTCTGCTCCTTCAGGAAGTCATTAAGCGGCAGGCGGCTCTCATTGCCCAGTGGCAGCGAGTTGGTTTTATTCATGGCGTGATGAATACGGATAACATGGCTATTAGTGGTGAGACCATTGATTATGGTCCATGTGCCTTTATGGATGCTTACAATCCTTCAACCGTATTTAGCTCCATTGACAGACAAGGTCGCTATGCTTATGGCAATCAACCGTATATTGCCGGGTGGAATTTGGCTCGATTTGCCGAGACGCTTCTGCCGCTGTTGCACGAAGATGAAGAGCAGGCGGTGCAACTCGCGCAAGATGCCATCGCACAATTTTCAGAATTGTATCATGATCATTGGCTCAAGGGGATGCGTTCCAAACTGGGCTTGTTGGATGAAGAGGCAGAAGATGAGGCCTTGGTCAAGGATTTTCTTGAACTTATGGAGAAGCATAGTGCAGATTACACGAATACGTTCCTGGCTTTGACTTTTGATACTTTGGAAGGAACAGCCTGGTTTGGAACGTCAGAATTTGCTGAATGGCATGAGCGTTGGCAAGCCAGATTGGACAGACAGCAAGGTGGGAAGGAAGTCTCTACGCAGTTGATGAGAACGAGCAATCCAGCGGTCATTCCCCGTAATCATCGGGTCGAGGAAGCCCTTGAGCGAGCAGAGAATCATGGGGATCTTAGCGTGATGGAGAAGCTTTTGGCTGTGCTTTCAGATCCGTTCGCACATTCACCTGAACAGGCTGAGTATGCTGAACTACCTGCACAATGCGATACTTCGTACCAGACTTTTTGTGGGACCTGATTGAACAGTAAGGAAGAAGAGGCTGCCTTTGGCAGCTTTTTCATTTTTTTTATTAAAATAGGCAGGTGCATTCATGTCCAACATGTTAAACAAACAACAATTGGCAGACATCCTTATACAGCTTTTAGAGCGAACTTCTTTCCGCAGGGAACAGATGCAGAACTATGTTAACCGCCTGTATGAGACCAAAATGGGACGGTGTACCCTATGTGGAGTGTGGAAAAGATACGTATATCGTTCGAATATACGAACGTGGTCTCGTCTCGTTAGAGAAACGAGTAAAACAGCCGGAGGAAGTCATCTATTGGCTGCTGGAGGATATTATTTTCACCGCGACGCATGTAGGGTTGTTGGAAAGACATGGTTTCGATAATAAACGGACGCATTTGAACTATACAGATGAAGTGATGAAGGAACTGAACAGGGGTGTTCATGAAGCTTTCCAGCAAATCGGTGATCCGTATTTACATTGGTATCAGACGGGTAAACGTCAGGAATTAGAGCGTTTGGAATAAAGAAAAGTGAGGTGTGTTACGTGAGTGAGCAAGATATCCATGATATTTGGTATGAGTATGCTGTATTATTTGTCGAAAAAAAGAATGAATCTGAACAGGCATGGGCTTCGTTGAATTCGAACGAGCAGGACATTGCTGCTTTATGGCTGTTAGAGGCGGATGTCTTTAATGGCGGTTTTATACAGTTTTTCTGCAACTGGGGGGAAGAAGTATACCGTTACGCGTTACGGGCATTACATAACATTGGTGCGACTCAAGTAGTGGAGATTATAACCTCGGCATACGGCTGCATTGAGCATCTGAAAGAGGGTGAAAGGCTTACTGGACTATGGGACATTCCTAAACTACTGACAAAGGAACAAGAGCACCAGTTAGATGCGCTGGATCAGCAATTTTGGAATAATGAGGATCAGATCGCGGAGAAAGCCTATGGTTATTATCAAGGAAAATTGAACATGATGATTATATCATCTGGTTTTAACTAAGCATCCGTTGTTCTGTTTAAGGTTTGCATACTTGGTCTTGCAATGACCGAAACGTTCGGCTATACTTGCTATAAATTGAATACATGAATCACGTTGATAGAGCGCAGTAGCGGCTTTGTCCCTGTTACAGAAAGTCAGGGGTTGATGGAACCTGATACATACAAGGGCTGCGAATTACACTCTGGAGTACTTGGGTAATGCCAAGCGGATGGGCAAACGATATATTGCCAAAAGTGGTATGGATAGCGTGTTAAGGTTATGTGTTATCCATGCAATTTGGGTGGTACCACGGTTATGATAATCGTCCCTGTGTCTAATGAAGACAAGGAGGCGATTTTTTTGTGTCCAAAAAAGCCGTTCCAGCGTGTTATTTCGTAAATTAACGTAGATCATGACTGAATTTTGAGGATAGAAAAGGGGTTATACGAATGAATATTATTGATGAACTACAGTGGCGTGACGCCATTAATCAGCAGACGGATGCTGAGGGATTACGTGAATTGACTGAAACGAAGTCCGTTTCTTTGTACTGCGGTGTTGATCCAACGGGAGATAGCATGCATATTGGACATCTAATTCCCTTCATGATGCTGAAACGTTTTCAACTGGCAGGACATCGTCCAGTCATTTTGATTGGTGGAGCAACAGGTACGATTGGTGATCCGAGTGGTCGTCAGGCAGAGCGGTCATTGCAAACGATGGAGCAAGTGCAGGAGAATGTGGATGCACTGACAGCGCAGATGAAGAAGTTGTTTGTAACAGATGGGGATAATCAGGTTCGCATGGTGAACAACTACGATTGGACACACAAAATCAATGTCATTGAATTTTTGCGTGACTACGGCAAAAACTTTAACCTCAACACGATGCTGGCTAAAGATGTCGTCGCGAGCAGACTGGAAGGCGGCATCTCGTTCACTGAGTTTTCCTACCAGATCCTTCAGTCACTCGACTACCTGCATCTGTTCCAGAACGAAGATGTACAGCTTCAAATCGGCGGTTCCGATCAATGGGGTAATATCACAAGTGGACTTGATCTGATTCGTAAAAAAGAAGGATCTGAAGCGAAGGCGTACGGTCTGACCATTCCACTTATGCTCAAATCCGATGGAACCAAGTTTGGTAAAACAGCTGGCGGCTCAGTCTGGCTTGATCCGAACAAAACAACACCATTTGAATTCTACCAGTTCTGGGCGAATACAGAAGACCGTGATGTGATCAAATACTTGAAATACTTTACCTTCCTGGGCAAAGAAGAAATTGAAGCTTTGGCTGAAAAGGTAGAGACAGAGCCGCACAGACGCGAAGCACAGAAAGCACTTGCGGAAGAAATGACAAAATTCGTTCACGGCGAAGAAATGCTTGAACAGGCTAAACGTATTACAGCGGCGCTGTTCAGTGGTGATATCCGTTCCCTGACGGCAGACGAAATCGAGCAGGGCTTCAAGGAAATGCCTACCTTTGAAACGGATGGCGAAGCCAAAAATATTGTGGACTGGCTCGTGGATCTGGGTCTGGAGCCATCCAAGCGCCAGGCGCGTGAGGATGTCACCAAAGGTGCGATTTCCATGAATGGTGAGAAAATCACGGAGCTTGAATTCACGGTGTCTGCAGAGCATGCCATTGGCGGTAAATTCATCATTATCCGTAAAGGTAAAAAGAACTACAGTCTGGTTAAACTTCAATCGTAGTTTCCAAGAAGTAGAACGTAACACAGACACGTATAGAGACTGCAATAGAGATACAATGAGAGCCACATATACAGGAACAAAAAGACCGTCTTCCATCTCTGTCAGGCGACAGAGCGGAGACGGTCTTTTGTATCACGGGTCATTGCTTGACCTATTTTATTGATTAACAATCGCTGTGATCTCTTCATCCAGATCAAGTCGTACGTTCTCACGGTACGCCCGAATGTTGTATTCGCTGTGCAGGTAACGAAGAATCGCTTCAATCATATTGGACTCCACCAGATATTGACTACGGCCTTGAATCCAAACTTCAGCGGAATAACCTGTATCTTCTTCCCAGCTCAGTTCTACATTCACATCGGTTGGACGTACACCCTTACGTTCTGCCATATGAATACAGATTGCATTCACAATTTCATCCATGCTCAGAACCATAGAGATTAGTACCGTCCGTTTCTGTTACGGTCATCATCACGATCATTGCGGCGGTCATAACGGCCATCCGCTGCAGGTTTACGACGATTTGTAATGGCTCTGAAGAGTGCCATAGCCAGCATAACAATCAACATGATTGCTGCAACGTTCACGAGCAATCCAAGGATGTTACCCAGAGCGCCCATGCCACCGAACAATCCGCCGAACATCATACCCGCAAGACCACCTAGCATCATGCCTTTCATGAATCCGCCGCCACCGCCGAAGAATCCACCACCACGAGTTGCAGCTGCACCAGTACCGGAGTTATTACCGGAATTGGATTGATTCACGTTGCTGTTGGAGTCGGATTTCTTAGGTGTGTTGGTATAACTTTTTGTACCGGATTTGAATCCGCCACCACGTCTTGCATCCGCAGAATCCGGATTTGTTACTCCCACTGTTGCGAATAATAATGTAAAGGCCATAAATACCATCATTAGATGTTTAACTCCGAATTTTTTCTTCATTGTAAAGATCGTAACCCCCCGATTAATTTGTTTGATTCGCCCATAATTGGACCTTACTCAAGTAATACGGTTAACCTACAGGAACGTTTCAAATTTTTATTAAATTTCAGAAACGCTTGGACTGGGGTCTTGAATTGCAGCTTGACCATCAAGCAATTGGGTAACCCAATGACACCATTCCAGACCTGTTTGCGCATGCATTAACCCTTTTTGTACCAGGATGTAGCTTCCAAAATCTCGATTGCCTACACGAAGATTATCCAGAGGTATACGTGACTTCAGATCCTCGAAGTACCGTATACGTTCCATAAACCAGCTTTTACGCTCATTCAGAATGCGTCTCATGCTTCCGTCTTCCGCTATGCCAACACACAAAATACGCAAATTAAATTCATCGCGTGTAACCGGTGCGGTAACCGGAGTGATCATCCATTCCAATAGCTTTTCAATGCCTTTTTCCGTAACCGCGTACATTTTCTTATCCGGTTTGTCAGACTGTTGTACCCAGCGGGAGGCCAATAACTCATCGTTTTCCATTTTGGACAGGAGTGGGTAGATCTGGCTGTGTTTTGCCTGCCAATGCGGCTGGATTTTCAGCATTAGATCATAGCCCGATGACTCCTCGCGGGTAAGCAGCCCGAGTAATCCGTAGGAAAGTATGTTCATGCACATGTCTCCTTAATATTAGGGCTGGGTCAGAGAAAACAATTGATTTTGCTTTCTTTGACCGCTTTCATAAAAGTGTACACTGAAACTGTATGGTTTGACAACCTGATCGAGCAACCGCCTTAATTTAGACAAAAAAAGTGCGAACCATAAGGTCCGCACTCCAAACCATTTAGAGAGATGCCTGTTGTCCATACCCTTCAGCGACAACATCAAGCTCACCTGTGGCAGAATCGATAACCATGCCGTGAACGGGTACATTGGGAGGAAGTAATGGATGCTTCTTGATCACTTCCACAGTTCCTTTTACCCCTTCTTCAACACTGTCAAACCCACGCAGCCACTTTTGCAGACGAATGCCGGAATTTTCAAGCGTAGACATGACCTCTTCTGAAACTCCACGTTCTGTCATGTGACCAATCATCGTTTCAGCATGCAGGGAAGCCATACCACATTCTGTATGACCTACCACCAATACCTCATCAGCGCCCAATTCATAGATAGCAACCAATACAGAACGCATAACACTACCAAAAGGTTGAGAGATAATGGCACCTGCGTTTTTGATGATTTTTACATCGCCATTTTTCAGATTCATCGCTTTCGGCAGCAGCTCTACAAGACGGGTATCCATACAAGTGATGATGACCATCTTTTTGGTTGGAAACTTGCTAGCCGTATACTTCTCGTATTCTTTAGTCTCGACAAATGATTTGTTGTAAGCCAAAATCTCTTGAATGTTATTCATGTCCATTGCCTCCTGTTATCCAATACGACGAGCACGGCCACTTGCAATTGATGCAGCTTGTCCTACGCGCCTTTTTGCTTTAATAATGTATCACGGTCAGCAAATGGCATTACTCCAACCTTATAGAGGTTGTTCAAAAAGTCCACTTTTGATTACAAATCATGCCCGAAGGGCATCATCAGCATCGAAGTTGAAATTCATTTCTATCTTCTCGGTAATGAAAACCAGACTTTTGGAACACGTATCTTGAGGAGGATAATGCGATTTGCCTCTGTTAAAAGTTGATTATACGCAATAGGAAAAGTATCATCAATAGGTGAGTAAACTTTTTTTGAAGAGGTGAACGATAACAATGGATAAACAAACACAGGAACATTTGGAATCCTTCCGTAATCTGGCTCGTAAAATCAAGAGCTATCATGAAGCCATTGGTTTGCTTCACTGGGATCTGCGCACAGGTGCGCCCAAAAAAGGCGTTCCGACTCGTTCAGAGACGCTGGGTATGTTGTCCACCGAAGCATTCAAGCTGCAAACCTCGGCTGACATGAAAACCTACCTGGATGCATTGACTACTCCAGCAGTATTGGAACAACTCGAAGATATAGATCGTCGTCTGGTTGAAGATTGCAAGAAAGAGTATGATCGCAGTCAATCCGTACCACCTGAGAAAGTGCAAGCCTATACCGTACTCACGGCCAAATCCGAAACTGCTTGGGAAGATGCCAAGCATAACAGTGATTTTGCAGGGTTCTCCCCATATCTGACAGATATCGTTAAGCTCAAACAAGAGTTTATTGATTATTGGGGTGTAAAGGATACGCGTTACGATACGCTGCTTGATATGTACGAACCGGATCTGACCGTTGAAAAAGTGGATGCTGTATTTGCTCGGCTCAAAGCACGTTTGGTGCCTTTGCAAGAGAAAATTAATGCTTCTGACAACCAGCCCAATACAGAGTTCCTGAATCAGTTGTTTGACACCAAACAGCAGGAGAAGTTCAGTCTGTTCATCTTGGAACAAATGGGCTATGACTTTGAAGCTGGACGCTTGGACGAGAGTGTGCATCCTTTTGCAACGGGGCTTAACCCGGGTGATGTGCGGATCACAACACATTACCTGCAGGATGATGTAGCAAGCGCAGTCTTCAGTTCACTGCATGAGGGCGGACATGCCCTGTATGAGCAAAATATTGATGACAGTCTGGCGGGTACCCTTCTGGCTGAAGGAACGTCCATGGGAATTCATGAGTCTCAGTCCCGTCTTTGGGAGAACATGATTGGTCGCAGCCTGCCATTCTGGGAACGCTATTACAAAGATTTGCAGCAGCATTTCCCGCAACTGAGCGAAGTTGAACTGGAAGATTTCTATCGTGCAATCAACCGGGTGGAGAGTTCACTCATTCGGATTGAAGCGGATGAACTGACCTATAATCTGCACATTATTATCCGGTATGAGATTGAAAAAATGTTATTCAACGATGGCTTGGAAGTGAAGGATCTGCCAGAGACCTGGAATGCGAAATACAAGGAATACCTTGGTATTATGCCAACGAATGATGGAGAGGGCGTTCTGCAGGATGTTCACTGGTCTGGTGGCGACTTTGGATACTTTGCTTCGTATTCTCTGGGCAATATGTATGCAGCACAAATTCTACATACATTGCGTAAGGAAATGCCGGAGTTTGATACCCTCATTGCCGAAGGTAATCTGATTCCGATTAAGGAATGGCTTACAGACAAGATCTACCGGCATGGGAAAAGTCGGACACCTTCTGAATTGATTGTTGCCGTAACGGGTGAAGAATTGAACCCGGATTATCTTGCTGATTACCTGGAAGCTAAATACGCCGAGATCTACAAGTTGTAGGTATCACATATATAACGTATTGAATAGCATTATGAAGAGCGGAAGAGTCGGGCATCATTGCCCGGCTCTTTTTTTGCATTCAAGTTCTTAACCTTTTGTTGGGCAGCAGCATATCCATAATAGAGAGAAACTGCTCAAACCTGTGAAGGAGGGAAACAACATGAAATACACGCCATGGTTCGTCCGGGGCATCGTTATCCTGCTGATTATCATTGTGGCGCTTACCAGCTGTAATAAGGAAGAGAATGAAGCCAAAATTACGATTGGCGAAGTGACTCGTTCGGTATTTTACGCACCGGAGTATGTGGCTGTGGCTCAAGGCTTTTTTGAGGAGCAGGGACTTGAGGTGGATATTCAGACGACTGCTGGCGGTGACAAAACAATGGCGGCATTACTCGCAGGTTCGGTGGATATCGCCTTGGTAGGAGCGGAAACGTCCATATACGTCTATCAGCAGGGAGCGGAAGATCCGGTCATTAACTTTGCTCAACTCACCCAGACGGATGGTACTTTTCTGTTCGCACGTAACCCAGAAGGCAGCTTCGATTGGGAGCAACTGAGGGATTCCACATTTTTAGGACAGCGCAAAGGCGGCATGCCGCAAATGGCAGGGGAGTTCGCATTGAACAAACATGGCATTAATCCGCAGAGTGATCTGGAGCTGATTCAGAATGTGGACTTTGCCAACATTGCATCTGCTTTCGCCTCAGGCACGGGAGATTATGTTCAACTATTTGAACCCCAGGCATCGATCTTTGAACAAGAAGGTCGAGGTAAGGTTGTAGCATCGTTTGGAGCAGAAAGTGGTGATCTGCCCTACACGGTTTTCATGACGAAACAGAGCTATATTAACGACAACAAGGATATCGTGCAAAAGTTTACGTACGGTCTGCACAAAGCACAAGCGTGGGTAGATTCACATACGGCTGAAGAGGTTGCAGAAGTCATTACTCCTTTCTTCAAAGACATTGATCCAGCCATTCTGGTCAGCAGTGTAAACCGTTATAAAGAACAGGGCAGCTACGCTACGGACCCGATCATTGATGAGGAAGAGTGGAACAATCTGCTTGATGTTATGAGTGCTGCCGGAGAGCTGAAAGAACGCGTGGATATGAATGCAATTGTGGATAATGTCTATGCGAAAGAAGCTGCAAATTCAAAGTAATGGGTATTCAGGAAAGGAAGTGAGCAGAATGCCTGAATCCGAAAGTGTGATCCGACTGGAGGGGATCTCTCAAGTATACGTCAGCGAGCGGGAAGCTTCATTGGTGATTGAAGACTTGAGTCTGGAGATCCAAAAAGGAGAGTTCGTCAGCCTCGTTGGACCGAGCGGATGCGGGAAAACGACATTGTTGTCGATCATCGCCGGGCTGCTCACACCCACCCGAGGAGAGGTTAAGGTTAAGGGGAAACTCGTTGGCGGTCCCTCCGCACAGATTGGTTATATGCTTCAACAGGACTATCTGTTTCCATGGCGGACCATTCTCGATAATGCATTGATTGGTCTTGAACTGACAGGCAGATTGGATGTACGGAGTCGTGAGCGTGTACGGGAACTGCTGATCAGTATGGGCTTGGCCGGAACAGAGAATCAGTACCCTTCAGAGCTTTCAGGGGGCATGAGACAGCGGGTGGCTCTGGTGCGCACGCTGGCAACCGACCCGGGAATTTTATTGTTGGATGAACCATTCTCGGCACTCGATTATCAAACCAAGTTGCAATTGGAAGATCTGGTCTCGGACACGTTAAAACAGTTTGGCAAAACCTCTGTACTCGTCACCCATGATTTGTCTGAAGCCATTGCAGTCAGTGATCGCGTCATTGTACTTGATCGCAATCCTGGGCGCATTCGTCGTGAATTTATCATTCCCGATGAAATTCGGAAGGCTCAGCCATTCCATGCCAGGGAGCAAGAAGGGTTCAATGCATTGTTTCAGGCATTATGGAGTGAACTGGATCAGCCCGGGGGAGGTGAGAAAGACGCGTGAATCAAACGAATCCGAAGCAGGAAAAGCGTGACGAATGGATGGGACAGCTGCATCGGGATCATATTCAGCAGGTGGCCAGATGGCGACATCAAGTTCTTGCCGTACAGTTATCTATGCTCGTATGTATGTTCTTGTTATGGGAAGTGGCGGGCAGGCTCCGTTGGATCGATGTACTGTTATTCAGTTATCCAAGCAAGATATTTGCACAGATTGGCAAGGATATCGCTAGTGGCGAATTATGGGCGCATGTTGGGGTAACCGTAGGGGAAACGGCCGTTGGTTTTTTACTGGGGACACTCGTTGGAACTTTGCTTGCGGTTTTAATTTGGTGGTCTCCTTTTTTGTCCAAAGTGCTGGACCCCTATATGGTTGTGTTCAATAGTATGCCAAAGGTAGCACTCGGCCCAATCTTTATCGTTATGTTCGGCGCAGGTTTTACAGCCATTGTCATGACCACGTTGTCCATCACCGTCATTATTACAACACTGGTGGTGTATAACAGCTTTAATGAAGTGGATCCCAATTATATTAAAGTGATTCGTACGTTTGGTGGAGACCGTTCCGAGATTTTTACGAAAGTTGTATTGCCAGCTTCTTTTCCGGCGATTGTATCCACCTTGAAAGTGAATGTAGGCATGGCCTGGGTGGGTGTAATTGTAGGGGAGTTTTTGGTCGCCAAACAAGGGCTTGGTTATCTCATTATCTATGGATTCCAGGTATTCAACTTCACGCTTGTGTTATCAAGTCTGTTAATTATTGCAGCAGTTGCAACGGCCATGTATCAACTTGTTGTCTATGCAGAGCGCAAATTGCTGGCTGGGCGCAGATAATGTGGCTATGTTTTGTTCGTTTGATGAACGTTTATATATGTATACAATTTCACAAGGGGTGTCACGTTGCCCGATACCGTAAAATCAAGTACCATATTTAGTATGAATATTCCGCGCTGATCCGGAATGAATGCGATGATTGGAGAAGAGGGCCTTGAGGTTCTGTCGCAACGATTTAACTTGCCAGCGTCCCTCATTCGGGGCGTATTGCTGTGACCGGCATGCATGCGCATGTCGGTTGATGTCGTCTAGTTTACACTTGGACGAGACATACTAGTCATGATAAATGAATGAGGCGACGAGCTGGCTAACAATTTTTTACAGCTTAGAGGAGATGGAATGTTAAATGGGTTTTAGGGTAATTAAAACCGCAATCGCCGCATTAATGGCTGTGTTGATTGCGGACTGGTGCGGCTTGCCAGGACCAACCTCAGCAGGATTGCTTGCCATTCTTGGGGTGGATGTAACGAGAAAACGAAGTATTCGCACCATATCGGCGAGGTTCTTTGCTTCAGTCGTTGGACTTCTATTTGCAAGTGTACTTTTTCACTTTCTAGGATTCCATTACTGGGTACTGGCCGTATACATATTGATCGCATTCCCGGTTATTGTCCGGGTGGGCTTCAAGGAAGGTATTGTAACAGGTTCAGTCGTTGTGTTTCGCGTGTTCAGCGGCGGAGAGATGGACGTGAATGTTGTCCTCGTACAAATTGCTTTGTTACTGATTGGTCTTGGTTCCGCAATGGCGGTTAACCTGGCCTATATGCCAGCAGCAGATCCACAGATGCTGCGCATTCGTAAACGGATCGATGAACTCTTTTCGAAGATTTTCAAAGAATTCGCGGCGACGCTGCGTAATCCCAATGAAGCATGGGCGGGTAGAGAACTGATTGAAGCAGATAAAGCGATTCTGGGTGGTATTGATGCAGCCAAGCGTTCTCTGGAGAATCAGGTGATTCATCCGAATGAGGAATGGAGTGTCTACTTCTATATGCGCAAAACGCAGCTCGACTCCATCCAGCACATGATGCATCTGGTGTCCCAGATCTATCAGAAGATGCCACACGCGGAAATGGTCTCGGAACTGTTCGATCAGCTCAGTCAGGATGTACTTACTGAATCCTACACCGGACGAACTGAAAAACTTCTTGCGAATGTGCAAGAAGAATTCAAACGTATGGAGCTGCCGGATACAAGGGAAGAATTCGAGATTCGTTCCGCAATTCTCCAGTTGTGCCGTGAACTCGCGCTGTATCTGAAAGTCGCGAAGAAGGACAAAGCACCGTCCCCAATATCGGACCGGTCCCAATCTACAAACGAATAATAGAAAATAGTTGTCACCCTAGACGAATGCCCTGCATACACTTGTAGTGAATGATTGTATGGAGGAGGTTTAAAGATGTCATTGAGTCATAAACATCAATGTAGAGAGATTATCACGAAGGCGATCTGCGGCAAAGGTCGTAAGTTCTCTACCGTAACACATACCGTGACTCCGCCAAATGGTCCGACAAGTATTTTGGGGGCTTGGATTATCAACCACCAATATGAAGCCGTATCAGCGGGTGACGGAATTGAAGTTATTGGTACTTACGATATCAACATTTGGTATTCCTATGACAAGAATTCGCAGACGGATGTAGCCAAAGAAACGGTGTCGTATGTAGAACATGTGCCTTTGTCCTATCTGGACCCGAAACACCGGACTTCCACAGTGGAGGTATCTGCGGATGCAACGCAGGAACCTAGCTGTGTGGAAGCCACAGTATCGGCGGGTGGAAGCAGTGTAATTATCCGGGTAGAACGGGAATTCGCTGTAGAACTCGTTGCCGAAACCAAAGTTTGTGTGAAGGTCTGCACAGATGGTTGCGGTGATTACGAAGACAAGGATTATGAATTTGGCAGTGGTGATGGAGATTATGACGATCTCGATCCCGACCTGCTCGACGATGAGCTGTGAGATTGACTCAAGTATTTGATAACCTAAGGTATCATATGCGCCAGAAGGCGCGGTGAAGAGGGCGTAAGCCCTCTTTCTTCTTAAATATTGAAAAATGGGTGGTAACGAGCCTCGCAATGCGCATGGAATACCTTTCACGGGAAGGCTCCGCATTGCGGGGTTATTTTTATTTTGTTGCATGATCGGGTAGGGGGAGACGTCATGAATGTGATGGAACAAGCGGAGGAGGCATTACGCCGATATGAAAGGATGACCTCCGGAGAACGTACAGAACGGTTGAAACAGGCAGGCATTGAAGTATTGTCACTGCGCGATCGGCGCAAACGAGAACCAGGCTTGCGTGTACGCTATGATGTAGAGATAAGTTGTCTGCAGGCGATCCGGATCAAACGCAAGGATACGAGTGGCATGGGAGGGGCGCAGGAAACGCTGTTGGAGCGTGAAACGAGTTCAACCTTGTTTAAGCGCATAGAACGACTTGCGATCAAAACGCTGTACACACTGGGACTGGATCATGGAGCCGTTCGAATGGAATCCTCAGGGAATGGTGGTTGTGCAGTCATTTCGATCGATCCGAGTCCGTGGAAAGGGGTGACGAACCTTGCTGCAATCTACAGGGAAAGCTGGAAGCAGCATCAGGAACTGCTGGATGAGGAGCAGCGTCGCAGACCTATTCCCATACTTGGCATGGACCCTGAGTTTCTTCTGGTACAGATGCCGGAATCCAAAATCGTCCCCGCCTCCAGATTTCTGGAACGTACCGGAATGGCAGGCTGTGATTCCGTGACGATTGGTGGCCGACGCATCTACCCGGTTGCTGAATTACGGCCCGCTCCCAGCTCCGAACCAAGAGAGCTACTGGCTCATCTGATGAGGGCATTTGCAGCAGCTTCCCGCAGCATAAGCGATCACTCGCTCATCTGGCAGGCAGGGGGGATGCCACAGCGGGGGTTACCTCTTGGTGGTCATATTCATTTTAGCGGCGTGAACCTTACCGGGGAACTGCTCCGCACACTGGACAATTATCTGGCATTGCCACTGGCGTTTCTTCAGGACCCGCGTGGATCGGGAAGACGTCCACGTTATGGAGCGCTTGGTGATTTTCGCCTGAAATCCTACGGTGGGTTTGAGTATCGTACGTTACCCAGCTTTCTTGTGTCACCCCTTGTTGCAAAGGGCGTTGTGGCATTGGCAGGTTTAATCGCTAGCGGGTATACTCAATTACTGCGGCGTCCGTTGGAGAAAGCGGAGGTTCATACCGCTTTTTATGAAGGAAAGCGTGAAGTGATCAAGGAACACATTCCAGCTCTGGCAGATGATCTGAAGAGATTGGAGGGATATGCACGTTATGAACGGTATGCGTCTCCATTACTCCTTCAATTAAAATTGGGAAGAACCTGGGATGAGAGCCGGGATATCCGTAAACTCTGGAATATTCGGGCAGGTTCATGAAGAACGGACGTTTTTTTGATATAATAAGAAACAAGTCTTTTATAAGTAGTAATTACGGAAGATATGGAGCAGCAACCTTTGAAGGAAGTGGCGAATAGCCAAAACATAAGGCGGAGGCGCAAACACGGTGCCTGACCGTCTTATTGTCCTTCCAAGACGCGTTTCTTCCTGACATTATAGGAACGGGATGGAGGATATTCATCATGGCTCAGTATACGCCAATGATTCAACAATATTTGCAAGTGAAGGCCGAAGCACAAGATGCTTTTCTATTTTTTAGACTGGGCGACTTCTATGAAATGTTCTTCGAGGATGCGATTAATGCTGCCCGTGAACTTGAGATCACGCTGACTGCACGTAACGGAGGCACGGATGACAAAATTCCGATGTGCGGCGTACCTTATCATTCGGCTGACAATTACATACAGCGTCTGATTGAAAAAGGCTATAAAGTTGCGATATGTGAACAGATGGAAGATGCGAGTGTAACCAAAGGCATGGTACGACGTGAAATTGTTCGTGTGGTTACACCCGGAACGGTAATGGAAGGCAAAACACTAGGGGACAAATCCAACAACTACATGGTGTGTCTTACTGGTAATCAAAATACGCTCGCGCTCGCAGCCTGTGATCTGTCAACGGGTGAGTTGTATGTGACATCCGTACCCTATTCCAAGGAATGGCTTAAAGACGAAATCGGCATCTACGAACCATCGGAGCTGGTGGGGGATGCAGCGCTGCTTGAAACGGTAGAAGCCGAGGCATCTCCAATCGGTCGCCCTGTGGTCTACACGGCGTGGACAAAGAATAAGGAAGATCTGGTTCGTCAGCAGTTTGGTGAGGCTGTGTGGGCAAGATTAGAACCTGAACGTCAAGCGTGCATTGCACGTCTTTTCTCCTATCTGAGTGAGACACAGAAACGCTCTCTGGGACAATTAACCCAAATCTCAACGTATGAGCCAGATCATTATATGATCTTGGACCCGTTTACCCGCCGGAACCTGGAATTGGTTGAAACCGTGCGTGAACGCTCCAAAAAAGGTTCATTACTCTGGTTGCTTGATCGGACCGAGACGTCCATGGGTGCAAGAATGCTGCGTCGCTGGGTCGATAAGCCATTATTGCAAAAAGGGAAGATTAATGAGCGTCTTGAAGCAGTGGATACGTTGTACAACCAGTTTATATTGCGTGAGGACCTGCGGGCAGAACTCAAAGATATCTATGATCTGGAGCGCTTGGTTGGCCGGATTGCGTTTGGTAATGCCAATGGTCGTGACCTGAATGCGCTCAAATCATCACTGGAGAAAATTCCAGGACTTCGTCAGCATTGCTCAGGATCATCTTCCGCAACACTTCAGCATATTGCCGAAACGATGGATGATTGCAATGATCTGCGTGAAGCGATCGGGCAAGCCATTGTGGACGAGCCGCCTGTATCCGTAAGGGACGGAGGCCTGATTCGTGAAGGGTACCATGAACGTCTGGATGAATTGCGTGAGGCTTCGGTTAACGGGAAACAGTGGATTGCGGAGCTTGAAGCGCGAGAGCGTGAGGCGACAGGCATTCGATCGCTGAAGATTGGATATAACAAAGTGTTTGGTTATTATATCGAGATCACCAAGTCCAATCTGTCCTCACTGCCGGAGGGACGTTATGAACGTAAACAGACACTTGCCAATGCAGAACGTTACATTACGCCGGAGTTGAAGGAAAAAGAGACGCTTATTCTCGAAGCTCAGGACAAAATGGTTGATATTGAGTATGGACTGTTCGCAGAACTGCGCGAGCGGCTGAACAAAGAGATTGCAAGATTGCAAAAGCTGGCTGAACAGGTAGCCGAAATTGATGTGTATCAATCTTTTGCTGTGATTAGTGCTGAGCGAAACTTCGTACGGCCTACGCTGACCGACGGTTATGATCTGGTTGTGGAAGAAGGACGCCATCCGGTGGTCGAGGCGGTCATGCGAGATGGTGCATTTATTGCCAATCACACGGCAATGACCAAGGAAGAGGCCCGTATTCTGCTGATTACTGGACCGAATATGGCTGGTAAGAGCACCTATATGCGACAAGTCGCTTTAATTTCCATTTTGGCGCAAGTGGGTTGTTTTGTGCCTGCGTGTCAAGCGGAGGTGCCGATCATGGATCGCATTTTCACACGAATTGGTGCAGCGGATGATCTCATTGGTGGTCAAAGCACATTCATGGTGGAGATGGCTGACATTCAGGTCATGACGGACAAAGCAACACCACGCAGTCTGATTATAATCGATGAATTGGGACGGGGAACATCAACCAGTGAAGGCATGGCTATTGCTCAGTCTGTTATTGAATATGTACATGATATCATCGGCTGTAAAGCCCTCGTATCCACACATTTCCATGAGCTTGCTCATCTGGAGGAGAGTCTGGACAAGCTGGCTAACTACTCAATGGCGGTACAGGAGAGCGGTGACAAGGTTAATTTCCTGCGCAAATTGATTGCCGGAGCAGCCAGCAGCAGTTATGGTATCTATTGTGCACGCCTTGCAGGTCTGCCTGATAGCATTATTGAGCGGGCGAATGGACTGTTGCATGGATTCGAACATGCGGCTGCGCAAGTAGCGGTGGGTAGTGAATACATCGGCAACGAGAAGCAGGAAGCAGGCTTGAGATTAAAAGATGGAGAGCTCCAACACACGGATTCAGCTTCTATACTCCGGGAGCATGATACTGCGGAAAGTGCAGATTACACATCTCCTATTGAAGATTCAACCGGGGCTGGGAAGCAGCATACCAAGAAATCAAACAGCAAAGCACAGTCCAACGCAAGCCATTCGGATGTGGTTCAACTGTCCATCTTTGGGGATGATGAGCCGAACGTGGCAACGAAAACGGATGTAGTTGTAGTGGAAGATAAGCCAGCGCGAGAATTCATACGGACGATGAAAGATATCGATGTCATGAACATGACGCCTCTTCAGGCGATGCAGATATTAAATGATCTCAAATTGAAGGCACAGCAATTATCCTGAATATAAGGGAGGGGAAAACCTGTGGCGAAAATACATGTGCTAGATGAACATATTGCCAACCAGATTGCGGCTGGTGAGGTGGTCGAACGACCTGCTTCAGTCGTCAAGGAGTTGCTTGAAAACTCGGTGGATGCAGGCGCCACCAAGATTGAGGTGACGGTGGAAGAGGGCGGACTCCTCAGTATTCGTGTCAAAGACAATGGGTCAGGTATCGAGCCAGAGGATATGGAAACGGCCTTTTATCGTCATGCAACCAGCAAAATAGCCCATGGACGAGATCTGTTCCAGATCACAAGTCTTGGATTTCGCGGGGAAGCCCTGGCGAGTATTGCCGCAGTCTCCAAGGTAGAGGTGTTATCGGCAAGTAACAATGACGGGCGGGGGCGCCGCATTGTAATTGAAGGCGGGAACCTTGTCTCTCATGAAGATGCAACCTCGCCCCAAGGTACAGATTTTGTAGTGAAAGAACTTTTTTACAATACACCAGCCAGACTCAAATATATGAAAACGATCCAGACGGAACTCGGACATATATCTGATGTTCTATACCGAATGGCGATGTCGCATCCAAACATTTCGTTCAGATTGCGCCATAATGAGAATGTGTTGCTTCAGACGCTGGGTAACGGCGATCTGCTGCAAGTGGTTGCAGCCATCTATGGGACAAGTGCTGCCAAAGCGATGCTTCCTATTCAGGGTGAAAGTCTGGATTACCGGGTGAGCGGGCTGATCAGCCTGCCAGAATGGACACGAGCGAATCGTGGTGGTATGTCGACGATCGTTAATGGGCGATTTGTTCGCAATTACGGTCTCAATCAGGCGATTCTCAAATCCTACCATACCTTGCTGCCCATCAATCGCTTCCCGCTTGTCGTGGTGCAGTTGGAGATGCATCCCTCTCTTGTGGATGTGAACGTGCATCCGGCCAAGTTGGAAGTACGTTTTAGCAAGGAACCAGAACTCTATGAATTTGTGGAGACGACGTTGAGGGGGATCCTCCGGCAGGAAGTATTGATTCCGCAGGTCAAGAAGCAGCAGATTCGACGTGGAGATGATAGTTCCTTTATCCAGGAACAATTCCTCTTTCCGCGTGGTCCGCTGAAAGACCAGTCTGATGCAGAAGGCTATGGACAACAAGGTCCACTCGGGAAACCTTCTAATGCATTGTTAAAGTTAAATACGGAAGATGATGATCTGGATGCTCCGGCGGATCTTTCCGCAGTACAACCGGTAGCTGAAAACGGACAGACAATGCCGCTGCCCGAAGCTCCACCTGAGGTTACACACCCCCCTGAGCAGTTAGAAAGTTGGAACGGGCATATTTTGCAGAAGGGGTCGAGTCATGATGGAGGGCAGACAAATGCTAACGTGCAGGAAGCTACTAAAGAGGTAAGTACAAGTTCTTCCGAAGCTTCTCCAAAGTCTGATCTTTCTTCTCAAGATCGTGTAGCAGCAGAGAAACCGCTGACTGATGGCAAACCGACTACCTACCAGTCCGATCCCGTAACTTTGCCGGTTAGGGAAGCACGTTCACCCTACAATCCGTCTTCGAGTGCGAGAACTGAACGGACGTGGAAAACTTCAGGTTTGCCTGATGCCACTAAACTTGCTGCTGCCATTAAATCGGATGCATCCATGCCGGCATTTCCGGAGCTGAGCCTCATTGGACAGCATCATGGTACGTATTTAATCGCGCAAAATGACCAAGGTTTATATTTGATTGACCAGCACGCCGCTCATGAACGTGTGAATTATGAATATTATTACGAGAAATTCGGTAATCCTGCTCAGGCCTCACAAGAGTTACTGCTGCCGATTACCTTGGAATTCACACCTTCGGAGACGGAAAAGCTGAAAACAAGGCTGGCCTGGTTCGAGCAGGCCGGTGTATATTTGGAGCATTTTGGTGGACAGACGTTCCGTGTTCGTTCCCATCCATTCTGGTTCCCCAAAGGGGATGAGAAGGACATTATCGAAGAGATGTCCGAATGGGTTCTAAGCGAACGCAGCATAGATGTGGCCAAGATGCGAGAAGCTGCATCCATCATGTGTTCCTGCAAGGCGTCCATCAAAGCCAATCAGAAGCTGACGGATCAGGAAGCAGAAGTGCTGATTCAGCGTCTGGGTTCATGTCGTCAGCCCTACACCTGTCCACATGGGCGGCCGATTGTGGTTTCATTTTCAACGTATGATCTGGAAAAATTATTTAAACGAGTGATGTAGCTATTTAGGGGGACATTATGTACATTACAACCGGTGACAAGGAGATTGCCTCTCAGGTGGAGCGTGCGCGTAAACTCGCCGAAACGACAGGAGGTACCTACGTACCGCGCAATAGAACGTCTTTACCCAAACTGATTGAACATTATGGTATCAATGAAATACTAGTGGTACTCAATGGCAGAGCCCGTCTGTTTCGCAAAGATGCAACGGAGCTTGAATTTCACCCCAGTATGGGATTTGTTCGCGCTAAACGTGTTCTAAGAGGCGAAGCTGATCCCATGCTGGAAGCTGGTGCGGTACTTGAAGGAGACACCATTGTTGATTGTACCGCTGGACTTGGTTCTGATGCGTTGGTATTTTCGGTTGCGGCTGGGTTGAGTGGACGGGTCATCGCCTGCGAAAGTTCTCAACCACTCTATACACTGTTGCTGGAGGGCATGTCGCATTATAAGAGCAATCAACCCTTGGTGGATGAGGCTTTTCGGCGCATAGATCTGCGGCATGTGGATCATCTTGATTTACTGCGTTCCATGCCAGATCGAAGCTGTGACACTGTATATTTTGACCCCATGTTCCGTGAACCGATGATGGATTCTAGTGCGATACAGCCCTTGCGAGATTATGCGAATGCTCATGCGCTGGATGAAGAGAGCATAATGGAAGCGAGACGGGTCGCCCGTAAAAGGGTAGTGATGAAAGAAAAGCGCGGCAGCGCGGAGTTTGACAGGCTCGGATTTGAAATACTTGATCGAGCGAATGCAAAAACCCTGTACGGAGTGATTAATGTTGAACGTGGAAGTTAAACCAAAACCCAAACTGCTTGTGCTGGTTGGACCAACAGCAGTAGGCAAAACAAGAATGAGCATCGAGCTTGCCCAAGCTTTCGATTGTGAGATTATCTCAGGGGATTCGATGCAGGTATATCGTGAAATGGATATCGGAACTGCTAAAATTACCTCTGAAGAAATGAAGGGTGTACCTCATCATCTCATTGATATTCATGAACCGGAGTACCCTTACTCCGTGGCCGAGTTCCAAGAGAGCTGCACCCGATTGATTAGTGAAATCCATGAACGTGGTAAAATGCCTTTTATTGTAGGTGGCACCGGTCTGTATGTGGAATCGGTATGTTACGGCTTCCAATTTTCCGATAGTGGTTCGGATGAAGCGTTCAGGGAGCAACAATTCAGCTATGCGGAGCAATATGGCGCACAGGCCCTTCATGATCGTCTAAGGGGAGTTGATCCGGTCAGTGCAGATCGTCTGCATCCGAATGACCAAAGGCGAATTGTGCGTGCGCTTGAGATTCATCACCTCACAGGCGAGAAGTGGTCTGATCAGCTGGCAGTACAGAAGAAAGAGTCGCCTTATGACCTTCTTATTGTTGGTTTGACAATGGATCGGCAGAAGTTATACGCCCGGGTAGAAGAGCGGATTGATCTGATGATCGAACAAGGTCTGGTAGATGAGGTGAAATCCTTGTTGGAACGGGGCGTGGCGAGAGGTCATATTTCCATGCAAGGGCTGGGATATAAGGAAATTGCAGCGTTCTTGCAAGGGGAAGTGAGTTGGGAAGCTGCGGTTGAGTGGTTAAAGAGGGATACGCGCCGGTTTGCCAAAAGACAGTTGTCCTGGTTCCGCCATATGAAGGATATTGAATGGGTAGACATGACGGATACCCAGGATTTTGAAGGGAAATACAAGCAAATAAGTGAATTGATTACACAAAAATTTGATTGATTTGAGCGATGATTAGTATTCTTCTGACAGGTATCAAATAGATCGAGATATGTAAACCTCTACCTTTTGGTCATCAAAAGGATAGAGGTTTTTATGTATCACTAGAATAGGTGTAAGAGATTGACGATTCGCCAAACAATGAATAAATGAGCTTAAAAATGAAGGGTTTGTCCCTCTTTTGCAAAACTGGCAAGCGGTGTATAATGGATAAGTCTTCTATTTGTTTGCCTTGCCAAGAATGGGTGTAAAATAGCAGACAAGGGGTTTTTGTGGATTATATGAAACTGTTCATGATATAATAGCACGAAAGCTACTCAGCGATATTGAATATTACTTGAACACGAATTCAAATGAACCAATGGGGGTACGGCTAATGAACAAGTCCATCAACATCCAAGATACGTTCTTGAACCAACTGCGGAAAGAAAATATTCCTGCTACGGTCTATCTGACCAATGGCTTCCAAATCCGCGGGACGATCAAGGCATTTGACAATTTTACGATCGTCATTGACAGCGACGGACGCCAGCAAATGGTCTACAAGCATGCCATCTCCACGTTCACGCCGCAACGCAGCGTATCGCTGATGCAGCAAGATAATAGCGGCGAAGCTTAAAAAATTACGAAACCTTTTCACCAACCATTTCGTCTACAAGTATAGGTATTGAAACAGAGCAACCTGAATAAAGGGTTGTTCTTTTCATTCCGGGCAAAATATGTTTAATATATGTTTGAGCCGACAGACGAATAGAAATTATGCAACTGAAAGGGAGTCAGGAGGTAACATGCCAAACGATCCGTTGTCGAGGTCTAATAATCGCAACAACAATAACAAGTCACCCAAAAAAGCGAAGCCAAAGACCTCTAAAAAGAAAAAAATTACGGGTAAACGCGTTGGATGGACACTGTTTTTCACAATGGCAATCGCCATATTCTGTGCACTAGGCGGATATTTATTTATTATGGTGAGTGGTGAAAATCTGCTCAAAGCCAACAAGGACAAAACTACAATTAATGAAACTTCAAAAGTATATGATCGCAATGGCCAATTAATGGGGGAGCTATCCATTCAGAAGCTGGAACCCGTCAAAGAAGATGATATTCCTGAGCTGGTGAAGCAAGCCTTTGTTGCAACAGAGGATAAGCGATTCTACGATCATCAGGGCGTGGACATCTGGTCCATTGGGCGTGCGGCGGTTAAGGATGTCATGGCTCGTTCCATGGTGGAAGGTGGTAGTACACTAACCCAGCAGCTTGCCAAGAACATGTTCTTGTCCCGTGACAAAACGTTCTTCCGTAAAGCAACGGAAGTATCCATTGCCATGGCATTGGAGCGCAAGTACACCAAAGACGAAATCCTGACGATGTATCTGAACCGGATTTTCTTCGGTCATCAGCGTTACGGGATTAAAGCGGCATCTGAATTTTATTTTGGAGTTACCGATCTCAAAAAGTTGAAGTTGTGGCAAATTGCTACATTGGCAGCGATGCCGAAAGGCCCTTCTGCCTATAACCCGGTAAGCAATCCAAACGACTCCAAAGCACGCCGTGGTGTGGTATTGCAGCTGATGTATGAACAAGGCTACATCACCAAGGCGGAGATGGATGAAGCAAAAGAGATTAACTATAACTACAAGCGACCAGAGAAAGACATGAAGTATCAAGCCTTTATAGATTATGTGCTTCGTGAAGCTGAACGTGTAACAGGTAAAACGGAAGATGATCTGAATATTGGCGGATACAAAATCTATACAACCATGGATGCTCAGGCTCAAACAGCCATGGAAACTGCCTTTACAGACGATAGTCTGTTCGAGGCAAGTAAAGACGATCAACAGGTTCAAGGTTCCATGGTCATCATGAACCACGAGAATGGCAGTCTCGTTGCCCTCCTGGGTGGACGTGATTATCAGACTAAAGGTTATAGCCGTGTAACGCAGAGTCGAAGACAGCCGGGTTCTGCTTTTAAACCAATTGTGTCTTATGCACCGGCGCTTGAAACAGGAAACTACAGTGCCAACTCGGCGCTGAGCAATGCGAAGCAATGTTTTGGTAACTACTGTCCGGGTAATTTGCATGGATATTCTTCGACGATCAGTATGACAGATGCCATTACGAAATCGGAAAATATTCCTGCGGTTTGGTTGCTTGATAAAATCGGCGTTAACACAGGTATTAATTTTGCCAAGAGTGTAGGTATACAGCTGACAGATGAAGACAAAAACTTGGCAATTGCCCTTGGTGGTCTGAGTAAAGGGACAAATACACTGGAAATGGCGCAAGCCTATAGTGCATTTGCCAACCTCGGAGAATACCGTCAAGCCTATTCGATCAAGGAAATAAAGGATAGCGCAGGCAAAACAACGTATAAACACGATAACTCGGACACCACGCGTGTCATGAGCGAGCAAAATGCGTATCAGCTTACACAGATGCTGCAGAATGTTGTTAATGATGGTACGGGACGTTCGGCACGTCTGGATCGTCCGGTAGCGGGTAAAACAGGAACGGTTCAAAGTGGTATCTCTGGCAACAGTGCCAACCGTGATGTATGGTTCGTTGGATACACACCGGAATGGACTGCCGCAGTCTGGATGGGCTATGACAATCCGGATGCCAATCATATGCTTAAGAACAGCAGTAAGCTGTCAGCAGCTTTCTTTGCCAAAGTCATGGGGGATGCCTTAAAAGGCGTTCCAGTGAAGCAATTCAAAACACCGGCTGGAGGGCAGGCACCTCCGCCAGTAGAAGAACCAGAACAACCAGCACTATCCGTTAGTGGTCTGAGTGGATCATACGATCCAAATGCTCAAACCGTCTCACTGAGTTGGACTGGAACAGGTGACACGAGCACGCCATATCGGGTGTATCGTAAAGAAACCTCCGAAGGCCAGTTCACGCATCTCATTGATTCAGTGGGATCGACCAGTGCACAAGATTTAAGTGCATTGCCTGGCCTGACCTATGAGTACTATGTGACAGCTTACGACTTGGCATCAGGACAGGAGACGGATCCTTCGAACACCATTTCCCTGATGATTGAAGCGCAGGAAATGCCACCAGAGGAACCTGATCCTGGTATAGACCCTGGTACAGAAACAAATCCTGAGCAGCCAGGTACGGAAAATCCGGACAATGGTTCGCCGGATAATGGCAACTCGAACGGCAATAACGGAAATGGGAATGAAAATGGCAACAACGGAAATGGGAATGGTAATAACGGCAATAATGGAAACAATGGTAATAACGGCGGAGCCGGCCAAGGTAACGGTCAACCTGGTGGAGGAAACACGACCCCACCTGGTCAGGGGACAACAGAGCCAGGCGGTACAGGTGAAGGCTCTGATGATGGGGCCGTAACAACACCGGGCGAGGTTGTAACTCCAGACAGCGGAACGAGTGGTGACACTGGAGGAACAGACGAACCTGCAGATTCTCAAGCTGGAAATGGCGGCTAAACCAGTGAATAACTAAATAGCTGCATGAATTAAACTGCTTCCCGGAATTTCGGTGAAGCAGTTTTTTTGGTTATACGAACCTTCTTTAATAGAAGATCATTTAATGAATAGGTGGGACAAAGCTTGATTTTGAGTGTATACCTTAAATATGGTAAGCTGTAACTATTCGTAATACGTTGTGCAAGGTAGGCCCAGAGCGCTGGAATTTATCATGCGGACGTTATTACATTGTTCACCAATAACATCAGAGCAGGTCACGGACCTGTAGTCGGCAAAGAGGGGTTCGTATGAAACGGAAATTCGGGGACCGCGCGAACTGGCGCCGGATTACGAACCGACAATTCACATGCCGGTTCGTTCAATCCAAAATTTTCACAGGTTATATTACGTTGTACACCATACAGGATTTGAAAGAACCTCTGTGGAAAACATATGGAGGCAGTACCTTCTGTATTGCAGATAAAGGGTATTCCTGGCTGCAATACTACCCGAAGGGAGAGCATTTCGTTGTTACAGCGATGTTTGATGATCAGGAGCGGATTGTGGAATGGTATATTGATACATGTCGCAGTCAGGGGATAACCGATCAGGGGGTACCTTGGTTTGATGACCTGTATCTGGATGTCGTTGTGCTGAAAGATGGAGAGGTCTTTTTGCTGGATGAAGATGAGCTTGAAGATGCATTGTCGCGGAAGCATATTACGACAGGTGATTATGACTTGGCTAACAAGACGGCAAAGGAATTGCTGCATGCCATTGATGCACATGTATTCCCATACTTTCAGTTATCACTGAAGCATAGGCAGAGTTTGTTTGAGAACGGAGAGTTTCGAAAAAACATTCAGATCTAAGACATGTACCTAACCGTAGAATTCTTCATGATCCTTCTAATATTGGAGCGCCTGATAGAATACATTAATAATCAGGAGAGTTCAGCCCGATAAAATAGAGGTGATGGCGAATGAACGGACGGGTCATGGCTGCAGGAGAGCAACCAGGAGGCAGACCATCCAGACAAATTAATATTGTGTTGCGTAACCAGGAACCTCAGATGTTGGTCAAAGATGAGGCAGCGGCAGTACAGGCGGCCAAGAGCATAACCAAACATGCGCACTTCCAGGAGATACAGGGTGAATTGGAGCAGTTGGTTGGACTTGAAAATATCAAAGACCTGGTATTTGAGATCTATGCTTTCTTACAGATTGCTCAGATGCGTACCGAAGCAGGCTTACTTAGTGGTGCGCACGTGTATCATATGATCTTCAAAGGTAATCCGGGGACTGGTAAAACAACCGTGGCGAGGATTGTTGCCAAACTTTTTCAGAAGATGGGTGTGTTGAGTAAAGGTCATCTTATTGAAGTTGAGCGTGCGGATCTGGTTGGAGAATATATCGGTCACACGGCGCAGAAAACAAGAGATCTGGTCAAGAAGGCACTCGGTGGGATATTGTTCATTGATGAAGCCTACAGTTTGGCCCGCGGTGGAGAGAAGGATTTTGGCAAGGAAGCCATTGATACGCTTGTTAAGTCCATGGAAGATAACAAAAATCAGTTTATACTGATTCTTGCAGGGTACTCGGAAGAAATTGATTTTTTTCTTCAGACAAATCCCGGATTGCCTTCGCGCTTTCCCATTCAAGTGGAGTTTCCAGACTATAGCATTGATCAGTTGATTCAAATCTCTGAGATTATGGCCAAAGAGCGTGATTATATTCTAATGCCTCAGACCATACTCAAACTTAAGCAGCATTTGCTTCAGGAAAAAAATGATTCGCTGCATGCGTTCAGTAACGCCAGATACGTTCGTAATGCCATTGAGCGTTCGATCAGGCATCAGGCGGTTCGTTTGTTGGAACAATACTCGGAAGGCAGTCCAGGGAAACTGGAGCTGATGACAATCCGTACAGAGGATTTGAACTTTGAGCGAAAGTAAGCGATAATATAGTTTTTACACTAGCCGGCCGGGCCAACCGGTTCGGCTTAAGGCATGCCATGGCATATCTGTGGTAATGAATATCAACGAATTAGTAATTAGAGGGAGTGAACATATACATGACAAATGGCACGCATGATACAGATATGGTCAAAAAAGATCGCGCCGTCTTGGTGAGTCTTGTTACGGATGATGTAAAACGCACGGGTATCAATCCTGAGTACTCTTTAGAGGAATTGGTGAAGCTTGCCGAGACAGCTGGAGTGGAAGTGCTGAGTGTACTTTCTCAGAACAGAGAAAAACGGGATACCAAATGGTTCATTGGTAAAGGTAAGGTAGAAGAGCTTCGTGCAATTGCAGAGGAACTCGGAGCAACTACAGCTATTTTTGATCAGGAATTGTCAGGAGCACAGGTTCGCAATCTGGAAGAGACCCTGGATCTCAAAATTATTGATCGTACCCAATTGATTTTGGACATTTTTGCACAGCGTGCCAACACGAGAGAAGGTATCATTCAAGTGGAGTTGGCTCAACACAGCTACTTGTTGCCACGTTTGTCGGGTCATGGCAAGAATCTGTCCAGACTCGGTGGAGGCATCGGAACAAGAGGGCCGGGGGAAAGCAAGCTGGAGACAGACCGTCGTCACATCCGTGGCCGCATTGACGATCTGAAGCGTCATCTGGAAGAATTGACACGTCATCGCAAGTTGCACCGTGAACGCCGGAAGAAGACAGGTATTGTTCAAGTGGCCCTTGTTGGTTATACCAACGCTGGTAAATCAACCTTGCTCAAGCAGTTGACTGCGGCAGATGTGTATATTCAAGATCAGCTATTTGCTACTCTGGACCCAACTTCACGCACGATGGAACTTCCAAGTGGTAAAGAAATCGTACTTACCGACACCGTTGGATTTATTCAAAATCTCCCGCATGATCTGATTGCGGCTTTCCGGGCAACACTGGAAGAAGTGAATGAAGCAGATCTCATCCTGCATGTTGTGGATGCCTCATCAGCTATGCGTGAAGATCAGATGAGAACGGTTAACACGATTCTGCAAGAACTTGGTGCAGGGGATAAGCCGCAGTTAGTCCTGTATAACAAAAAAGATGCGTGCACACCAGAGCAGCTTGAGATGCTTCCACTGGATAAAGATCATATTAAAGTAAGCGCATTAGATTCAGAGGATCTGCTTAAAATCCGTGAATTGATTCAGAACGAACTGACAGGTGACACGAAACGCTTCCGTATTCCGGCAGAACGTGGGGATCTTACGTCGGTACTCTACAAAATTGGTGATGTAGTGGATACCAGCTTTGAAGAGAATGATGTTATTTATGAAGTGGAATTACAAAAAGGTGAATATGAGAAATTTGGTTATATGCTCGAAAATTTTATTGAATCGTAATAATCATGACATATTGATGTGATAAGTTACATGATAATGACTATTCAACGTCAGATTCGTGCTATGAAGGGGAATGAAGTAAGATGGTAAGCTTTGATTCAGAAATATCTGAACTTCAGCAACAAGTGGAGCGTCAGATTGAAGGACAACTTCAACAGATTGATCGGATCACAGATCACAATCAATGGAAAGTGATTAATGCTTTCCAACAGCGAAAAGTAAGTGATTTTCATTTTGCAGGTTCAACAGGTTATGCGTATAACGACCGTGGGCGTGAAGTACTTGATGAAGTATATGCTGATGTGTTCGGCGCGGAAGCCGCGTTGGTACGTCCTCATTTTGCTTCAGGTACACATACGATTAGTACAGCTCTCTTTGGCGTATTGCGCCCAGGTGACGAATTATTGTACATCACGGGTAAGCCTTATGACACATTGCATAAAGTGATTGGCAAACCCGGTGATGGTACAGGTTCGTTACGCGATTTTGGTATCGGCTACCGTGAGACGGCTTTAACTGCTGAAGGTGGCGTGGACTGGGCAGCAGTTGAGAAAAGCATTACGCCGGCTACAAAAGTCATTGGGATTCAACGTTCACGTGGTTATGATTGGCGCTCATCCTTCTGTGTTGCTGAGATTGCCGAGATGGTTACACGTGTTAAAGGGCTTAAGGAGGATGTCATCGTATTCGTGGATAATTGTTACGGTGAATTCACGGAGGAACGTGAACCGACAGAAGTCGGAGTTGATCTGATGGCCGGATCACTTATTAAGAATCCTGGTGGAGGTATCGCAGAAACCGGAGGATACATATGTGGGAAGGAACAATACGTACAGTTGGCAGCTTATCGCCTGACAGCCCCGGGAATTGGGGGAGAGGTTGGAGCAATGCTGGGAACAACACGTGGCATCTACCAAGGACTTTACATGGCACCGACAATCGTAGGACAAGCTATTAAAGGTAGTACGTTTGCTGCTGCGATGTTTGCTGAATCGGGATTTGTAACCAAGCCCGCTTGGAATGAAGCTCGTACGGATCTGATTCAGGCTGTTCAGTTCAGTTCTGCTGAGCATTTAATTGCCTTTGTGCAGGGAATTCAGCGTGCAGCAGCTGTAGATAGTCATGTGGTTCCTGAACCGTGGGATATGCCTGGTTATGAACATCCTGTCATTATGGCGGCAGGTACGTTCATTCAGGGCGGAAGTCTGGAATTATCAGCCGACGCGCCTATTCGGGAGCCGTATATTGGGTATATGCAGGGCGGATTAACGTACTCTCATGTCAAATATGGCGTTTTGATGGCATTACAGACCATGAAAGATCGTAAATTATTGTGAGTTTATCTAACACGTCATTGACACTTGGTAACAACTAAATGTACAATAGGGTGAAGAATAGATGACTGGAAGGTTGATGAACATGGGTGATGAAATTCGCAGAAATATGGCCTTATTCCCAATTGGTATTGTAATGAAACTTACGGATCTGTCTGCACGTCAGATTCGTTATTATGAGCAGCACAGCTTGATCGTTCCTGCGAGAACGTCAGGTAATCAGCGGTTATTCTCTTTTAATGACGTAGAGAGATTGCTAGAGATCAAGGCTTTGATTGAAAAAGGAGTTAACATCGCAGGGATCAAACAAGTGATGAATCCTGTTTCGAAAGAATCCGAGGAAGCTACAGTTATCACGCCAGATACAGAAGTTAAACGCAGAGAACTGTCCGATACGCAGTTGCATCGCTTGCTGAAGCAGCAGCTTGTGTCAGGTAAGAGACCTGGACAAGTATCTCTCATTCAGGGAGAGCTTTCCCGATTCTTTAATAAAAAGTAAGTTCGCATAACTTGGCGAGTGAGAGGAAATCATGCACTTATGGTGTAAGAATCCTTGACCCGTGGAACTTTCTAATGTACAAATATAACAGGCAAGCCAAATACGCAGATAAGAAAGGGAGAGGTTATAGTGAGCTATACAAAAGAAGACATTCTCCGCATTTCGAAAGAAGAAAACGTACGATTCATTCGATTGCAATTTACCGATTTGCTTGGAGCTATCAAAAACGTTGAGATTCCTGTGAGCCAGTTGACTAAGGCTCTGGATAACAAAATGATGTTCGATGGATCTTCCATTGAAGGTTATGTACGTATTGAAGAGTCCGACATGTACCTCTATCCAGATCTAGATTCTTGGCTTATTTTCCCATGGGTAGCAGAAAACCGTGTTGCACGCCTGATCTGTGACGTATACCTTCCAGATGGTAACCCGTTCCCAGGAGACCCACGTGGTATCTTGAAACGAAACCTGAAGGAAGCCCAAGATATGGGATTCACTTCTTTCAACGTCGGTCCTGAACCTGAGTTCTTCTTGTTCAAAACAGACGAAAAAGGAAACCCGACCAA
Source organism: Paenibacillus sp. FSL R5-0517 (assembly GCF_037974355.1). NCBI lineage: Bacteria > Bacillati > Bacillota > Bacilli > Caryophanales > Paenibacillaceae > Paenibacillus > Paenibacillus sp. FSL R5-0517. The sequence continues at coordinate 4,096,730 of NZ_CP150235.1, read as the reverse complement.
CGAGCTGAATGACCAAGGTGGATATTTCGACTTAGCACCTACGGATCTTGGTGAAAACTGTCGCCGTGACATCGTTATCACCCTTGAAGAAATGGGCTTTGAGATCGAAGCTTCCCACCATGAGGTAGCTCCAGGTCAGCATGAGATCGACTTCAAATATGCTGATGCGCTGAAAGCGGCTGACCAGATCCAAACGTTCAAACTCGTTGTTAAAACGATTGCACGTCAGCATGGTTTACATGCTACATTCATGCCTAAACCGCTGTTTGGTATGAACGGATCCGGTATGCACTGCAACCAATCTTTGTTCAAAGGCAATGAGAACGCATTCGTTGACGAGTCGGACGAGCTTGGTTTGAGCAAAACTGCACGTCACTTCATGGCTGGAACTCTGAAGCATGCACGTGCGTTTGCAGCAATTACTAACCCAACTGTGAACTCATACAAACGTCTTGTACCAGGCTATGAAGCTCCTTGTTATGTAGCATGGTCTGCGAGTAACCGTAGCCCAATGATTCGTATTCCAGCTTCCCGTGGTTTGAGCACACGTGTTGAGGTTCGTAACCCGGATCCGGCTGCTAACCCTTACCTGGCTTTGGCTGTTTTGTTGAAAGCAGGTCTGGACGGAATCAAACGTGAGCTTTCCTTACCAGCTCCAATTGACCGTAACATCTACATCATGTCAGAAGAAGAGCGTGTGGAAGAAGGCATTCCAAGCTTGCCAGCTGACCTGAAAGAAGCACTGAATGAATTGATCCGCAGCGAAGTTATCTGTGATGCTCTCGGCGACCACGCCTTGGCTCACTTCTATGAGCTGAAAGAAATTGAGTGGGATATGTATAGAACACAAGTCCACCAATGGGAACGCGATCAATATATTACTTTGTACTAATAGCCGAATCCCTTGGCGCTCTAGCGCTGAGGGGTTTTTCTTTTTGTGGGCAAGTCCCTGTATATTTAAAGAAAAACCAAAGTGCCCACAAAATGCCCACAAAATATTTTTCTATTCGAAAATTTCTTCAGTGAATTTCTCAAATCTATCTATATTGCTTTTCTGTATCTTGCCTGAGATGTGGGCATATACATCTGATGTGATCTGAATACTTCCGTGACCTAATTGTTCTTGAACGAATTTCATATCTGCTCCGGACTCAAGTAAAAGAACCGCGCAGGTATGTCGGAGAGAGTGAATGGGAAGGGATGGGAGATCACAACGTTGTAAGATGCGGGAGAAGGCATTGAACAATGATGATTTAGGCATGAAGTTTCCATCTTCCCTACATAGAACCAGATCAAGGTCATGGTGGTATCTATCCCCAAGTATCCCTTTGTTATGTTCCTGCCACTCTCTGTGAAATTTAATGTCATTTACTAGATTTGTAGTAATTTTTATTTTTCTTTCTGATTTATCTGTCTTAGTGTCACCGAATAATTCTTCTTTGTTTTTCGCTGTAAAATCTAGAGTTTCATCAATTGTAATGAAATGATTATCCAAATCAATATCAATCCATTTTAGAGCTGCTGCTTCGCCTTTTCGCATACCAGTTTCAATTAACACTCGGAAAAATATCCAGTATACATAACCATAATGACGAGAGTTTTGCATAAACAATGGTATATCATCGGAATCAATAAAGTGGACTTCCTTCTTTTTGCGCTTAATTTTTATTTCGACACCTAGACATGGATTTTTTTCTAATTTTCCGATTATAACAGCTTTTTGTAAGGCATTATGCATTGTGGAATGAATTAATTCAACCGTACGTCGGCTATATCCTTTCTCACTAATATGGTTTATAAAATTTTGGTACATAATTGGCTTCACATCTCGTATAAGCATGTTTTTAAAAAAAGGGATAATATGATTTTTAATGTTGTTCTGATGAAGTAATAATGTATTCTTACGAACACTTCCTTTCTTATATTCATTGATCCAAAAATCTAGATAATCTTGAAGCGATAAATCAGATTGTTCATAGCCAGCAGCAAGCTTTCTTTCAAATTCTCTAACTGCCAACTGCGCTTCTTTTTTTGAATCGAATCCTCTTTGTGCCTTCTCTCGAAATTTCTGTGTGAAAGGGTCCTTGTACCTTAGTCTATACTCCCATCCAGTCCCATGTTTTTTATAGCTAGCCAAACAAAAACCTCCCATAAAGAACGTATGTTCTATTTTTATATATGTGAAGCCGCCATGCAGCGGCGTAAGCGCAAGTTACGTTTATAGTTCATATAGATGGTGTAATTCCTGAGGGATACCACAACTAATTAGATAATGTTCCATGGATTCACATTGTTCCGATGGTTTGCCATAGGTAAGAAGTTTCAATGCAAAAGTATTTGCTTGACGTTCAAATTTGCCAATGTTAAAGAAGGTATGTTTATCCATCCAAAACTGACTTATACCTGGATGCATGCAGTCGTGGGCTAGTTCATGTGCACATACGACCCTCTGCCATTCCTCAGTCAAGCCGTTGTCTATCACAATGAATCTACGCCTGAGTTTTCGGTAGTATAGACCCCGCGTTCCCTCATCGAAACTAACAAACCTAACCAATATGTTCCTTGCCTGTGCAATTGCAAAAGGGTCGGTTGTTTTATATTTACGAACAAGCTTGTGAATGATATCATCCAATCCATTTCACCTACTCTTTGGAGTCTTGGTCGTTTGGTTTCTTGCTATTTCGTTTCTTGCCATATGTTTCTTTGTTTAATTCCTTTGCTTCCCAGAATAGACCAGACAATATGTCCAACACACGTTGACGCTTTTCACCTTCAATTGGAACCCCATCAAAGAGGACAGGTTGATCATTCTCAAGCATCTTTCTGAAATCTGCAATATCCTTATTCGTTGCCCAGTCAGGTACATCAGCATTGTCAGTGATGGTTTCTTTTTGATCGCTGTTTCCAAGTAAATAATTCGGAGTTGTTTTTAAGATGGTGGCTATTTTTTCTAGGTCTGTACTTGAAGGGATAACCCTATCGTTTTCTATATGACCAAAGTTGGATCTACCCATACCTAGGTGTTCTGCTATTATTATTTGAGTTAAACCTATTTCTTTTCTGCGGTTACGAATACGCTCGCCTAAAGACATTCTCTAGCCTCCAAAACAATTTTTTAATAAAGGGTATTTTAAATACTTGACGGTATTTAAAATACCCTTTATAATCAGGATACAAGTTATATAAAAGGGGGTGAAGAAACATTGCCAGAGAAGCTGATTGAAAAACGCGGTAATCTTAGAAACAAGCGACTTCAACAAGGGCTGACCCAATCTATGCTAGGCAATGCAGTTGGCGTTTCCACTGAACATATCAAGAGCTTAGAATACGGTCGAGTCAATCCAAGTTTTAAATTAATGCTAAAAATTTGTGAAGTTCTAAAAGGAAAACCAGACGAATTATTTTAGTTCAGTAGGTAGTCAGAATACCTATATGAAGTATACTTTTGTTAATGGGTATTGTCAATACCCATTGTTTGAGGATTGCATTTTTTTATATCCACAAGGGTATTTTAAATACCTTCGATTATGATCCGGAGGTGACGATTTGGAAAAAATGATGACTATTAACATTAATGAAACAGAGGTATTGAAGCTTGCCCGAGAGCATATTGCCGAATTAGTTAAAGAAGTGGATTCGGAATACGTATACTGGGATTCGGAGGAATTAATGAAGAGAACCTGTATGAGTTGGAACACCATACAGAATAATTTTTTCTTTGATCCACGATTTATAAAAGCGAAGCTTGGTGGAAAGTGGTATTTTCCCGTTCAAGAAACCAGAGAGTTTCTAAGGCAATGGCTTTTTGAACATTTGAAGAAAGGAGAAATGTAATTGTTAATTAAGATAAACGAAATCAAGGTTGCAGATAGAATTCGTAAAGACTTTGGCGGCATTGAAGAGTTGGCACTGGACATTGATCAAAACGGACTTATCAATCCTATAGTAGTAACACCAGATTATCAGTTAATTGCAGGGGAACGCCGCTTGCGTGCTCATCAATACCTGGGCCGTAAAGAGGTTGTGGTCCGAGTGATGGAAATCAGTGACTTTGAACATCAGCTTCGGCTTGAAATATCTGAGAACGAGCACCGGAAAGAATTTACCTTCTCCGAAAGAGTTGAATGGGCTAAACGGCTGGAAGAAGTCGAACGGATAAAGGTCAAGGAACGGATGGCAGGAGGAAAGGAAAATGTTCCTGAGCAGCCTGCCGGACAGGTTCGCGATATTGTAGCTGATCAAGCAGGCTTTGGATCAGGCAGAACCTACGACAAAGCCAAGTACATTATGGAAAATGCTACTCCAGAAATCATTCAGCAGCTTGACAAAGGCATCATATCTACTCATAAAGCATTTACGGAAACGAAGGAACGCCTTGAAGCTGCTGAGAAACGCGCCGAGCAAGCTGAACAAGAAAAATTAGACATCGAGAAGCGCTACAAGGATGCAATCCCAGCAGACCAGTTGGATGAAGCAGTAGCGGCAGCGGTTGAGCGCAGGGACGAAGAAACTGGAGTCTTACTAGAACAGAAAGACCAGGAGACAGCGCGGCAGCTTAAAGAGCTTGACCAATATTGGAAAGCCAAGCTTCAGGATGATGTCGAAATGGAGCGCTTAAAGGTTGAAGAATTGAAAGCTGGTTATCAACGGACGAAAGAAGAGTTGGAGACTATGCAGCTTCAACAGCCTGATAACTTCGATGAACAACATGCTGCTGCTCAAATGAAGAAACTTCGTTTCGAAGCTGATAGAAATACCATTCAGATCAGCATCCATATAAATCAGTTTCTTCAGAAAGTCGGTATCACATCGTTTATGCTTGGAGCCGTCTCCGGTGCTAGTGCCGGTGAGAAAAAACGGTTTTCAGAAGGTCTTGACATGCTCCAATCTTTCATTGACCAGATGCGTCCGGCAATTAATTCAAGAAAGGTGGTAAATCCAAATGACAACATTGATGAATACTAATCAGCCTGACTTCTTGTCGGTTGTTGAAAGACAGATGCAGTTAACTGAAGCTCAAGGTATGGCAATTCGTGGTTTGGTGGATGGCATCAGACAGATGCAGGAGGACGTAGCAGAAAAGGTTGGTGAGGTTCAAATGATGGTTCAGGAGGTCCGGGACAGCGTAACGCTGACGGATGCGGAGTGCTACCAACTCCAGTCTCTTGTTCGCAAGAAGTCGAATTCATTAACGAAGGACCGATACAAGGAGTCAGATGAGAAGTTTAAGGACATGGTTGGTCGTTATCGGCGGATGATCTGGAGTAAGTTGAAAGAACGATTTGAAGTCGCGAAATACAGCCATGTGCGGCGTATCGACTTTGATGATGCAGTTGATTTCATTAAGGAATTTCGTCCGGAAGACTACATCTAATCTGATAGGAGTTGAAACCATGGGATACAAATTTATGACTCTGGATGATTTAGCACGTATCTGGTCACACAAGCCATTGCAACATGAAATTATTCAAAGAAACATTGCTAAAAAGAAATGAAAATCCATGCTCAGCTGCTGTTGCAAACTAGAGTGTTGCGAAGACAGATCAGGGATTTGTGTGATGATGCGATCGATGCGCTTTCAATGGAACTTAATATTAGACTCATCAAAAAGAAAATAAAAGTGCTTCGTAACGATCTTGAAAAATTGGAACGGTCAATTGATAAGAACGCAGATTATGAAGGTCTGATCTGGAAAGAGCCATCAGGCTATAAGGTTGAAGGGACAGTGATCGGATTGTGTAAACACTGTGATAGAGAAGTGTTCTCAGGCCAGAAGTATCCTGATCCAAAAGAAGAAGGACTCTTTTGTAACTACTATTGCAGAAGAGTCTACCGCAACAACAGTATCAAATGAGTCCGTAGGTTAATCGTGCTACCAACACGATCAATTATTCAAACAATTGAGAAAATTATATCATGTTGTTTTGTTTTTGCAAATATAACAGCGTGTCATTCGAAGTTTCCGGGGTGAGGTGAGTGGCAAGTCCCCAGTTAAAGAATGGATTCATCGGGATTGCTAATGAAATATGGGATGAGATAATCAGCCGGAAATTTACTGAAAGGCAACAAAAGATTCTCAAGCTGATTCTAAGACTGTCTTATGGCTGCCAGAAGAAGGAGGCGGTTATCCCCCTCTTGAAGCATTTCGAACTATGTGGAGTACGCATACAGGACGCTAAAAAAGAGATCACTTACTTAGGACAATGTAAGGTGATTTATTGGGATGGCAAACAGGTCTATTCTCTCAACAAAAACTATGATGAATGGCGTGTCAGTCTTGTGAAAGAGTGGGATCGTGAAAAATTTTCAGAACTTATCTCTTTAAATATAGGCAGTAAAAAAGTTACGAAAAGTGTAACTCCAGAAAGTGAAGAACAAGATGGAAGTTACGAAAAGTGTAACTCCGAAGTTACAAAAAGTGTAACTGATGAGTTACGAAAAGTGGAACTCGAAGAGAGTCGAATCCCTTGCGGGAGTAAGGCTGAAGGCACCTCTAAAGACATGTTTAAAGACAGTATTAAAGTTGGTTGTTGTTTAACTGATCCCGAATCGGTATTTGAACCGTACAAGGGAAACCCGGATTCTGTTCCTAATCCCGAAGCAGATACTGACTCTGATCGGGAGGTTTCCCAAACCGAATATCGTAATCAAGTGGCAGCTCGTTATCTCCAGAGAAGAGGTAAGGGACTGGAGATAACCTTAAACGATGAAGATGCGGTTAAACAGTTCATAGCTGAGAGGATTCCGCTCCAAACAGTTATCGATGGTATTGACCAATCGTTTGACAATTTTAAACCCAAGAACAAATGGGATCAGATACGAAACCTGAGTTACTGTGCAACGGTTGTATATTCGTTGCATGCCAAACGTGAAAAATCAGACACAGCCGAAAATCAAATAGCAACTTCCATACCAGATGCGCCGATTGAAACGGTATCAAACGTGACCGCAGATGATTTAAAAGAGTTGCTTGCCAATCTAAGGTCAAAGCAAGGAGTGTGAGTGTATGGGCAGCTTTCAAGAAGAGTTAAGGGCGCTGATGCCTCCTGATTTTGCAGAAAGACGACAGGCAGCTATCCAGAAGATTGATACGCACCCTGAGATTCAGCGACTCAGACAGGCTTATCCTGATCGTTCAGGCGACCTGACAAGCCCAAGAAGATACAGGGATGTGTCAGAGCATCTTGCTCAATGTGATGCATGCGCGGCGTGTCCTGGTTTAAGAGACTGCCAGAACGTCCAGAAGGGTCACAGGAGCGTTGAAGAACCTAACACAAATAAACAGGACGAGTTGGTGTTTAGGCTCAGGAAATGCAATTCATTAAAGGCCTACGAGAGACAGCAGGGGATCGGTCAGAGAATCAAAAGCCATTTTATACCCGCTCACATTTTGGACGCGACCTTTGATGAAATCGAACCTGATCCGCAACGATTAGCCGCCATTACGGCGGCGGTAAAATTCTGTAGCACATTTGTTCCAGGGCAAACGACAGAAGGGTTGTACTTTTACGGCCCGATGGGTGTAGGTAAAAGCCTGATCGCTGGAGCGATTGCTCAAGAAATTGCCAAATGTGACATAGATGTTCTCATGGTTTATGTCCCGGATTTTCTACTTGAGGTCAAGGATGCTATTGGTTCCAAGACAGAGACGGTAGAGAACAAACTCGACTCTCTCAGGACTGCTTCTGTACTGATACTTGATGATATTGGAGCTGAGACATTAACCATTTGGACAAGGGATGAAGTAATAGGTCCTATACTCCAGCGACGCATGGAGCGGCTTCCGACAATCTACACATCCAATTTGACTATCAAAGAATTGAGACACCACTTGGCTAATGTAAAGGATGCCAAAGAGATGGATAGAAAGCAGCATGAGAAGAAGGCGGAGCGGATTATTGAACGGATTGAGCCTTTTGTAAAAATACTGCCAGTGGGCGGAAGAAATAGACGGAGGGGATAGTAGTATGTGCAAAACTTGTGGTGGTGCAACGGTAAAATATCAATTTGTTGGTGCAATGATGATGCTCGGCCCTTGCCCGGAGTGCAATCCCATCGCTAAGAAAAAACCTCAGGAGGGAAATCGTCCTTATGAAAATAGTCGTTGATAGCGAACTACTTGCAGAAGCCTTGGAAGATGCAAGTAAGGCCATTGCAAGCAAGAACATCATGCCAATCCTAGACTGCTTTTTGATCGAAGCTGGAGCGGATGGGGTAAAGGTCACCGGAACGGATACAAGAACAACGATACAGTCTTATATTTTCAGTGAACATGTTCAAGTTGAATCGCCTGGTCAGATTGCACTCCCTAAGCTATCGCTGGAAGTGATCAAGAAATTGAATGGCGATGTGAGCATTGAGAAGCAGGGAAACAACGTGATTATCATTTCTCGGAAGAAAGAAATAGATATGGGTGTCTTCGATACAGAAGAGTTTCCGAGAGTACCTGACATTGATGATAGCGAGTTGTTTGAAACTACTGGCAAAGAACTTAAACGGCTTTTCAGAAAAGCGACCTATGCTGCTGATCCAACCGGCAAGAATGCGGCAATCCTAGCTGGAGCACATGTTTACATTAATGACGGAGTATTTGGCATTGAAGCGACAGACCGGCACAGACTTGCAAAAACGGAGCAGCGCACAGAAGTAGGCAACTTGGGTGGAGCTGTCATTGAGGCTAAGGCATTGGGTGAGTTGCAAAAGATTATCTTGGATAAAGACAATCTTGAATTTGGATTTTCGAAATCATTCACCGGAGAAGTGGTGCACGTATTCGCGAGAACAGACCGTTTCACCTTTTACTCCCGAGTATTGGAGGGGGCGTTCCCGGATGTGAGCCGGATGTCGATTGTGCCAGATGGTGTTACCGAGGTGATCGTAGATAAAGGAGAGATATTGAGTTGTCTTGACCTCGTATACACACTTGCCAAGGAAGAAAAACATAACCAGATCGTCATCAGCATCACAGAGAATGAAGTGAGTATTCGCGGTAAAGGAAGAGAATCTGGAAAGGCAAATGAGAGTATAGTTCCAGTTTCGTTTAAAGGCGAAAATTTTGCTGTTGCCCTGAATTCCAAGTACTTCATAGATGCTATCAAAGCATTAGAAGGAGAGAAGGTGACACTGGTTTTCCCGGGCAAGTTGAAGCCAATTTATATCCTGGATGAAAGTGACGAGAAATCACTCCATATGGTACTCCCTTATAGGACGGAAGAAGTGTAATGAACAAATACAATGCAACCAAAGTGATTGTTACTGAAGACGGAACTTTGTTCACGGAATGGATCGTTAAAAAACATAGTCTTGATGTAACCGGTAAACGATTCGACAGCGTTGCGGAGGGGGAGTACTATCAGCTGCTTCTCCAGCAACGGAAGTATGGGGAGATCAAAGACTTTGAATGTCATCCTAAGTTTATTCTACAAGAGAAGCCAAAGATCACTTACATTGCTGATTTTTTGGTAACTGAGTTGGATGATAGGCAGCGGGTGGTAGATATAAAAGGAGTGGAGACCTCCACATTCCGAGTCAAACTGAGACTATTCCAAGCTAAATATCCGACTTTACCAATAGATATACTTGTTAAAAAGCGCGGAGAATTCATTCCTCTCGCACAATACAAGAAGGAAAAATCAGCGCGTAAACGAGTGGCGAATGCACTTAAAAAACGAGCAGATGAAGGGAGAAAGCAAAATGAAAATCAAACATACCGTAATCAAAAACGAGGACGTTAATAAGCACCTTGACCAACAAGAGAAAGAGGACTTGCTGCGCTTGTTTCACAAAATTCAGTATGGTCGAGTTGCGGAGGGGAAGGTTGGGTTCAACATGTACCTGGTCGTAAATACTGACGAAACTTACGCTGAAGACGTTGTACGCATCTTACAAGAAAACGGTCATTGGGAACCAACATACGATCCAAATCAAGTTGAGTTTAGGCAAGAGGGAGATACGATGGAGCTTCCAGTGGAGGCATGAGGGGACAAAGCCCTGAACCCAAGGGTAAAGGAAATATTTCCTTACCTATCTACGAAACATTCTATTTGGACTAAATAGTCAATAGGGAGGTGTACTCTGTGACTGAAGCTGAGAAAGATGAATTCTCCACAGCTTTATCTGAAAGGTATACGCAAATTAAACAATTAAGTGCATCTAACAAAAAATTGATAAACGCTTGGGATGCAGTAATTAGTGACTTGCCTCTCGATATAAAATCAAAGTTTGAAGAAAAACAGAGTCTAGTTTCGGTTTTGTAAAGGAGGTTTGGATGTGAGTACTGTAGATTTGAACAACTTCGATCAGCAACCTACTGAAGTGCAGCAGGCTATTGCTTTTTATGTTGGATACACAATAAACGGAGTACAGGCTACTGCTCAGGAAAGACAGGCTCATTACGCTGTTTTAGAGCGTGTTGGGTTGTTGGAGTCTATCAAATCCGTAGTGGGTATGCAGTAAATTAGGTTCAAAATATAAGCATAAGGACAGGAAAAACGTTGGAAAGGTGGATGAGGAAATGGCCCATCAAACATTCTGGAAACCGGAGAAGAAAGCGAAAGGAAAGAAAGTGAGCAGCTTCGGGCGAACTAAGAAAGATAAAAAGCCTGTACGGGAATGGAAAAAGGACATTTTAGCCCATCACCAATCCAGACCAGGCTCAAAGGAGCGCGGCGATTTCCCAAAAGAAGTCATAACTGAGCTTATTGAAGAATCAAACGGAATTTGTGAATGCTGCAAGATCATTGAAGCAACAACAACTCACCATGTATATCCGCGAGGCAGAAAAGGACGGGGAGTTAAGACCAACGGCCTTCGGCTTTGCTGGCCCTGTCATGATCGGATTCAAACAAACGAAGAATTACTCCAGTTCTGGATTTCAGCTTTCCGTGATAAATACGGAGACCGCTTCTGGTTTGATGAACAGGACTGGGACGAGTATAACCGGAAGCAAGAGGCGCAGAAGAGAGCGGATCAAGAGAAGCAAAATCGACAGCAGTCCCTGAACCCGGTTAAAGAACTTATCTCGTCAGCAGCAGGACGTTCATTGAAAGCAAAAGAGGTTCGGCTTATTGAAATGATGGATGATAAACAGATAGCTATTTTTGAGTCTTTAATAAGTGATATCGTAAGAATTGAAGAGAAGCATCAAATCCCGTTTGGATACGGACACTTTGATGATTAATATGCAATTAATTCATATAACAACGAATTTATAACGTTATTTAGGGTTTGGTTCCCCGGATAACAAAGGAAGGGAGACAAGACACACATGAAGGAAATCATAGTCGATAATTTCGCAGGCGGTGGCGGTGCCAGTACAGGTATTGAGCTGGCAACCGGACGCAGTGTAGATATAGCAATTAATCACGACCCAGCAGCTATTGCAATGCATGAGGTCAATCACCCAGATACGGAGCACTATTGTGAATCTGTGTGGGAAGTGAACCCGGTTGAAGCGGTAAAAGGTCGTCCAGTGGGGCTGGCGTGGTTCAGCCCTGATTGCAAACACTTCTCCAAGGCTAAGGGAGGCAAGCCGGTTGCAAAAGAGATCCGCGGTTTGGCATGGGTCGCCGTTCGGTGGGCAGCAACGGTTAAACCGAGGGTTATCATGCTGGAAAACGTGGAGGAATTCACGACATGGGGACCTTTAACTGCTGATGGGTATCCCGACAAGGATCAGAAGGGCCGGACCTTCCGAACATTCGTGAATGCACTTCGACGGCAGGGATACAAGGTTGAATGGAAAGAGTTAAGGGCTTGTGATTACGGAGCGCCTACAATTCGCAAGCGGCTGTTTATGGTAGCTCGTAGAGACGGTAAACCAATTGTCTGGCCTGAGCCAACGCACGGAGCGCCGGATAGTGCAGAAGTTAAGTCGGGGAAACGGCTTCCATGGAGGACGGCGGCTGAAATCATTGATTGGACCATCCCCTGCCCGAGCATATTTGAACGGAAGAAACCTCTTGCAGAAAACACGATGCGCCGCATAGCACGCGGCATGCAAAAGTTTGTTATCGACAACCCGGAGCCATTCGTCATGCGCGTCAACTTCTCCGGTAGCAATCATCATTACTGCGATTCTATCCAAGAACCATTGAAGACTATCACAGCCAAGAATGGTTGGGGCTTGGTAACGCCATACATCGCACGAATTGGACAGACGGGATATGCTGGGGATCGGTTGCAATACAAAGCTACGGACCCGCTCACAACTATTACAACCAAGGCAGAACATTTACTTGTGACTCCGGTTCTTGGAGTTAATACAACGGGTCATCCTGGCAGCGCACCTGACGAACCACTTAGGACTGTGACGACAGGAAATCAGCACATGTTAATCAGCCCTGCACTGATACAGATGGGTTACGGAGACCCAGAAGGCCGAAGGGTGCTGGATCTGAATAAACCTCTTGGAACGGTGACAGCAGGAGGAAACAAATTCGCCATAGCTTCAGCATTCATTGCCCGTCACTTCGGAGAATCGGTTGGCAGTTCAGTTGATGAACCGATAGGAACTGTCACGGCTGGAGGAGGCGGGAAAAGTGCCCTCGTCACCAGTCACCTGGTCAAGATGCGCGGAACCAATACGGGGCAGCCGGTTACAGATCCGCTTCAAACGATTACGGCAGGCGGACTGCACTTTGGAGAGGTACGGGCGTTCCTCATGAAATATTACGGTAGCGCAGATAACGGACAGACGTTGGATAAGCCGCTTCACACGATTACAACCAAGGATCGGTTCGGACTGGTCACAATTCAAGGCGTTGATTATCAGATTATTGATATCGGTATGCGGATGCTTGAGCCACACGAACTGTTTGCGGCACAAGGATTCCCGAGCAACTACACTATCGCAGTTGATGCAAACGGTCAGAAGTATTCCAAGAGCGCCCAAGTAGCTCGGTGTGGAAATGCGGTACCTCCACCGTTTGCTCAAGCTTTGGTCCGGGCTAATCTTCCGGAAATATGCACAGGATCGGGAAATAACCTTACTCTGGAGCGGTATTCAGAGCAGGAAGCTGGGCAGATGGCATTCAGTATATAGAAGGGAAGGAAGAACTGTCATGAAGGCTATAACAATTATTCAGCCGTGGGCGACATTGATCGCCATTGAAGCAAAACAATATGAAACACGCAGCTGGCCTACTAAGCATCGGGGCGAGATTGCCATCCATGCCGGGAAGAAGATCGACAAGGATGCCTGCAAGTATCCTGAGATTCGCGCAGCACTAGAACAGCATGGATACACAGTAGATAACCTGCCAACGGGTGCGGTTGTAGCGATTGCTAAACTGACCAACTGCCTTAAATCGGTGGATACATGGACAGATGGTTATGAGTTGGAAGGAAACAGATTGGTGTACTCTCCAGAATATGAATTCGGAGACTTTGAACCTGGGCGATATGCATGGGAAACGTCGGATGTAAAGATGCTTATGAAGCCTCTGGCAGCTAACGTGAAGTGGTTGCAATACGCAGGCTTCCATGATGAATCAGGTGATCAAGTTGAGGTATTTGAAGGTGATATCGTCGAGTTGGGATATGAAGACGAAACTCACACTTGTGAAGTGAAGTATGAGGGCAGCGGATTCATGTTTGTCGCTGATTCCTTGCCTGACGGATACCTTTGGGCATCTGAAGTGATTGAATTTGATGGATCATACTGCCGGGCAGAAGGCGTTAGGGTTGTCGGAAATGTACACTCTCGTCAAGGGTTGGCTCCCAAGGAAGGAGCGGATAAGCATGAACCTGTATGAGTTTGGGGCGAGAGCATGGGATACCGAAACCAAAGAGATGTCATATGAGTTCTTAGAACGGAACTGGTTGAAGGTATGCATATGGTCACCATACATGATGTTGATGCTTAGATCTGGAGTCAAAGACAGCAAAGGAAAGGATTACTACGATGGTGACATCGTTAAAGTAAACAAGCTGAATTTTGAGAGTAGTGGCCCATTGCCTGAAAACTTGGTCGTGAGATTGTACGGCGGCATGTTTCAGTTATTCAGAGACAAAGAACCTTTAATGGGCTTACATTTGGGATACATTGCTGACGGAGAAGTGATAGGCAACATCTACGAAAACCCTGAATTATTGGGTGGGGAAGGAGCGGATACAGAATGAGACAATTCGGACTAACTTATGACGATGCAGTAGATATTCAAAAAATCATGACGACAGGACTTAAATTACAACGTAAATTTTACGATGCTAACAGTAGCCACATGTCCAACTCAGAAAAGATTGTTGTAAAAATTGAATCTAAGCGTGCCATGAAGAAAATCGCATATCTGAACAACTTCACAAAGGCTAGAAGCAAATCAGAGATTCGGGAATTAGGGAAATTGGTAGTGGAATGATTAAACAATGATTCAAGTTGCAAATACGATCAGGAAAATTTTCCTGAACCAGAGGAGGTACAGCATGAGTGAAGCTGAATTTGTGGTAGTAGTCAGTAAGGAAGACATCGAAGATACAAATAAGATCATTCAACTCAATTTCTTTTCGGACGTGGATAAAGTAGATATCCGTAAGACAAAGTGGTTACTTGGGAAGTACGTAGACATGATTGATATCATAAAAAACTACGAATTTTCGCTTCAGCAGATCGAGAACGGGATGTCAGCTTACGAATTGTTGTCTGCGGAGGGGGCGGTTGCGAAACGCGAATCAGGACATGAATTGACTGCTGATGTGACAGCAAACTCAATCATCATGAAGGACAAGCGGCACGCCAACTACAAACTTTACGTAACAATATCCAACAATGTCAGATTTGCAATAAATAATCTAAGAGATCCCCACGAAGGGGTAGCGGCAAGATTACTATTTTTGGAGGGTAAGAAGTACTTGAAGGCTCAAGAATACATGGAAAAAGGATATCGCAAGGATGTTCCTAGGATAGCTGCAACCACATTTGCCGATAAGCGGCGGAGAGCCATAGCTAACATTGCGAACAGTTTGAAATTCAATCGGACATTAGATTTTGTAACAATTGACTATGGAAGAGGGCGGAATAACGAAGGGGAAATAGGCTTACTGATTCCGAGATGAGAAGCCTTGGGCGATTAAAAGAAAAACATCCAGTCGATGCATTGACTGGATGTTTTATCATTACTGATACAACTTCGGCTCACCAATTAAAATGTTTGCATAATCACCCTTTGCACTGAACTCAATTTTCAGTTTCAGTACACCCTCCAGATTAATATCTACAGGTACCGCATGATCTCCGCCCTTCAAACCTTCATATGACTTAATGACTTCTCCGTCACCATAGAAAGTAACTGTGTACTCCCCTAAAGTATTTTTGTACTTATCCTCAACTCCCGCGAAAGCCGTCAGACGCTTATATTTTCCGTCCAGGTTATACTCAACCGATGTAACCTTCTCATCTTTCCATCTAGCGTCAACCCTTGTGAGAATGTTATTTCTATACTCCGTCCCTGTCACCGTTTTATCGGATTCATTGAACCACAAACGATCATTATAGGCATCAAAACGTGCATAATCCTTGGATGTCAAATTGATACCATAGCCATCACGTTTACCAACCCATATAGCTTTGTTTTTACCGTCATACTCCACTTTCTCATCTAAACCTTCACTTACAAACCGTAGAGGAACATATGTAGTACCCTTATAAATGAAACTTACTTCTCCTGCTGCCTGCTTTTTTTCTACATTGTTAAACATAAACTTGAGGTTTGCGATATCAACTGTTACTGAATTACTCGCAGCTAATGCAGTCGCTCCAAACAGCATTCCAGCTGCTACAAAACCTGCAATAAATCCTTTTGATCCTGAAATCTTTTTAGTCATTATTTTCTCTCTCCTAATTCAATATCTACCAATTGTAATTCTATCGTATTACTTATTTTAGGACAATAGTAATATTTCTGAGGGCTGAGACATGACATTTGAACCAGGATTTAATGCACGCTTGAATAGAGGGATGGATGGTGGTTAATAGAATGGGAGACTAGCATCTTGTGGTTATTAAACTATTCCTTAAATTATCCTTGTCCAGAAAAACGAAGTAATCCTGAATTAAAAACATGTTATCTTAAATCCATATAATAACGTAAATAAGAAGGTCGCTCTTTTGAGCGGCCTTTTTGTATTGGAGGGAAGAGTATGGATGGTCATTTTTACAGCAGAAATGAACCGGCTATCCTGAGGGTTTCGGACAAGCAACCAGAGAAATGTCGGGGCTGTTGTTTGGGAACCTGGACAGGGGTTGTTCAGATGTGTATTGTGCCGCGCTGTTGGAAGTCGAATCATTGTCAAGAGAAGGTGACTAAATGAGAAAGGTACAGCCGATCCGTGATGAACGGGTTATAGATGGAATGAAGGAATACTTCTATATACGAAGCATGCGGAATTACTTATTTTTTTGTATGGGCATATACAGCGGACTTCGAGTATCTGACTTGCTCGAACTCAAGGCGTGGCAAACTAAAGGGACTCATATCAGTATGGTTGAGCAAAAAAATAAGCATGCGAAGACTTTTATTATCCATCCGAGTATAAGAGAGGATCTGGACGAATTCACTGCTGACATGCGACCAACTGATTATCTGTTTGCTAGTCGTCAGATTAAAACGATCAGCCGTATGCGAAATAAACCGATCGATCGGACAACAGCCTATCGTTTTCTACACGAAGCAGCTCAGGAATTCAGGTTAAAGGATATCGGGGTCCATTCATTGCGGAAGACATGGGCATATAGGCTCTACATGGACAATCCTGAGAACCTAGCGTTACTAATGGATATGTTTGGACACAGCGATCCAAGGGAGACTTTGGACTATATCGGGCTGACTCAGGACATGATGGACAAGGCAATATTGAATTTGAGGTGAATTTAGTGCAACACAATACGGTTTATATTGCACTCATTTATCAATTAGGAAGACATTAGATGAAGAAACATGTTTTTTCATGCCTGAAATGAGTGCAACAGAATTACCTTTATGTTTCAGTCAACTTACATTATTTAGTGAATATGAGTACAGAACAACAGCCTGCGATTCAGACGGAGGCTTATTTCGATTCGTAACGTTTGACTATTACTGACCTTAAATAGGAATTCCAACTCAATTACATGAAAGTGGTGATAATTTTGTGAGCAGGAAGCAGAATCCGAATCGTAAGAAGGCGTTCAAAATTTGGAAAGATAGTGGCGCTGTGATGAAGCCGAAAGAGATTGCGGAAAAGTTGGGCATCACACCTGAGTCAGTCCGGAAGTGGAAGTCACTTGATCAATGGGAAGGGAAGATTGCGAACGCTAAACCTGGTGCTCCTCGTGGCAATCAGAACGCTAAAGGTAATCGAGGTGGAAAAGGGGGGCCGCTGGGCAATCAGAAAGCTGTAACACATGGATTGTTCCGTAAGTTCGAGCCGCAAGATCCTGAGTATCTAGAACTCATAGACATCGTTCAGCAAATGGAACCTATAGACATGATCTGGCATAACATCACCCAGGGATTCCGTAAAATCATTTGGGCGCAACGTATCTTCTTCATCAAAGACAAAGAGGATATGACCAAAGAGTTGAAAAGGGAGAAACCAGGTGAGTATGGAGATGAATACGAATGGGAAATCCAATTCGCTTGGGATAAATATGCTAGTTTTATCAAGGCAGAGGCTACGGTCATGCGTGAGATCAGGGGAGCTATCAAACAATTCCTTGATATCGCGCCGCAGGAAGATGAGCGCCGATTGAAACTGGATCAGATGCAGGCAAAAGTTGATAAAACCCGCCTTGAGATTGAGAAACTGAAGAATGGTGATGGAGATACAGAGGAGGATCTGATTGAAGATTGGGTAAAGGCGGTGGAGTCAGGTGAGTAAAGAATCTCCACAAACGAAACGCCGCTTTGCTGCATTCAAAAAACGTATTCCTGAGTACCGGAAAAATCCGGTTCTTTTTTGCGTAGAGTTGCTGAAATTCACGCCTGACGAATGGCAAGCGGAAGTATTGATGGACATAGCTGGGAACCCACGAGTGTCTGTACGATCCGGGCAAGGTGTTGGGAAGACCGGTCTTGAGGCTGCGGTGGCACTATGGTTCCTATCGTGTTTCCCGTTTCCGAAGGTTATCTGTACAGCACCGACACGTCAGCAGCTGCATGATGTCTTATGGGCAGAGATTAGCAAGTGGCAAGAGAAAAGTCCCTTACTCAAACGTATTCTCAAATGGACTAAAACGAAGATTTATATGCGAAATTACGAGGAACGCTGGTTTGCTACAGCCCGGACAGCCACCAAACCCGAGAATATGCAGGGTTTTCATGAAGACTACATGCTTTTTATAGTGGACGAAGCTTCTGGGGTTGAGGATAGGATCATGGAAGCGATCTTGGGTACACTTTCAGGCGAATTCAATAAGTTGCTTATGTGTGGAAACCCGACTCGTACCAGCGGGGTCTTTTATGACTCTCACAACAGGGACCGGGCAGATTACAATACACACAAAGTATCCTGTTTGAACAGTCCTCGTACAAGTAAAGAGAATATTGCGATGCTTGAGCGAAAGTATGGAAAAGGTTCGGACGTTTGGCGAGTTAGGGTGGAAGGTGAGTTCCCGCGAGGCGAGTCTGAAACCTTCATTGCTTTGGAAGTGGCTGAGTTTGCTGCCAAAGATGTGATCCTAGCACCTATCGGTGATACCTTGACCATCGGCTGTGACGTTGCCCGTTTTGGTGACGATGAGACGTCCATTTACGCAGGGATAGGGCCGGTAACAGTTGGGCAACATCATCATTTCAAGAAAGATACAATGGTTACTGCTGGCTGGGTGCTGAGCTTGGTAAGAGAATTGTTACCACTGTACCCGGAAGTTGTTCATACGAGAATCAGAATCGATGATACCGGTGTAGGTGGTGGTGTCACGGATCGTTTGAATGAGGTTATAGCAGAAGAAGGGCTTCCGTATGAAGTCATTCCAATTAACAACGGATCATCATCTTTGGATGAACATTATGGAAACCTCGGTGCTGAAATGTGGGCTTATATAAAGGGGCAACTGGAACAAAACATGAGCAATTATATTAACAATGAGCAGGCAGTCCTACAACTTCCTCATGATGATGTACTTACTTCCCAATTGACTGCAAGAAAATGGTTAATGACGAGCAAGGGTAAGATACTACTTGAAAGTAAGAAGGACATGAAGAAACGAGGATTAAAATCACCGGACAGAGCTGACGCATATGTTCTCACCTTCGGTGAATATTTGATGGGAACACCACAGTCTATAATGCTTCCGTCAATAAGTAGTGTGTCAATAAAAAGATAAACTGAAGGTAACTTCACTATATGTTGCCGATCGATTACGGCGAAATAGCAATAAACTAGGCACATAGAGAGGATAACCCCTCTCCGGTGTGCCTGCCCGTTATCGCAGCATACTCGGCTGCGCTGTGGGAAGGCGTTTCCTTAGACGTGGATCGTCAAGGGTGCAGTGTGGGGATGGGGTTAGATTCCCCGCAGCCGCTCCAACCGGGCGGGATATAAATAGTGATACTATTATGATCAACAATCAGGTTACGCCGATAAGTATGGCAAAGTGCTCTGAACTTTGGTAAAATCAAATTGCCAATATGATCTCAACGTCAGTAGTTAGCCTCAAGCCAAGAGATGGTTCTTTAGTCAAACGGGGTAACGAATGTAGGTAGGTTATGAAGATATTGTCATGAGAGCAATTTAAAAAATTGTTAGTGTGCCAATATACAAAGTCGAGCAATGACAAGTAACGGAAATAGATCAATGACGACTTTGTTGTACTCCAAGAGAGACAAAAAAGGTAATGAGCAAGTCAGAATCAGTTACCCCGGAAAAAGGAAAAGACCAGGAGTAGCCGCTCCTAGTCTTTTTTCTTTTTGCTCATATTATGTAATTCTTTCGGCTTGATGTCAGGTATAATCTTTATTGTGATACGTTGTGCCATCAACCAATGTACTAGCATCAATACTCTTACCAGAGATGGTTAAAAGTAAGAGTAGAGCATAAAGAAACCCTTTGATTAGCGTTCAGAATCCATGTGGGTATGAGCAATGCACCCTATACTACTATTACTGCTTCTTCATCATAGGTATGATGATTGCTAAGGTCATTAGTGCCAAACTTATGATCTCGTACATCGTCATGTGCAGCCTCTTTCTGGTTGCAACGACCACATGCTTTCGACACACGCTTATTATATCATCAGTTAATGTGAGTGTGTACAACAGAATAATATCGACAAACAATAGCGCTCATTTTTGAGTGCTTTTTCGTTTTCCCAAGCGCTTGTAAATATGAAGGGAGGTTTTAAGGATGTCCAAAGGGGGCACGCTATTGCTATTAAGGAGCCTCCTATATCCTACATATAGCCTGTTTAATGTGGAGGTTACGTGTGGAAAAATGGGCTAGACTAGTTCATATGTGTAAGGCGCCAGATTACAAGAAGAAGGAAGAGGGTTAGATGCCAAATGAGAAGATTGAGCAACAATGCCCCGATTTGATTTATGAATTATTCATTTTTAGAAAACAGGATGAAACCTTCTATGTTAGTGCAGTTATGCAAAGATATAGATATGAATAAATCAATCTAACTTGAACATTCTAATTATTCAATTAGCAGAGGTACAAGTAACTCCCGCTGCATGATTATTTAGGAGAATCCTTTCTTTAAATTAGGAGGAAAGCCCTGGATTTTATCGAATACCTCTTATTAAGACTTATAGGGGGACTACATAATGCCAAAACATGTTAGATTTGATTATTTCAAAGTTTATGCTAGAAGAAACATTCCTGAAACAAACAGAGCAGAGGAGAGGCCATGTGATTTAAGTGTTTTGTTACAAACGCTTAAAGAAATGGAGCCCCAAAATCGAGTATTTGCTGTCAAGAATGATGTGGCTCGACTTCAGAGCATAGAATTAAATAATGATAAATGGGAGATGCACTTCATCAGAATAAGGAAAGAGCACTTCCCGCTTAAAACAAACGACAATGGAGAAATCGGCTTTTTCGATGATTTGACTAACGCAGAAGGGTTTGGAGAAGAGGTGTCAGCTCTTTATGACCCAACTAATAGTGCAATAATGATCAGAAGGAATGCGAATAGTCTAGCACCTTCAGCAATAACCAATTATTTTACAAGAGTAGTTGATGAAGAAGGGTACACAATATTTATAAAACCCCTTGTTCACCCAAGTTCTCTGGAATTAATGAAACAAGACCATCTTATAAAAAGTGCTGAAATTGCAGTTGCTGATATAAAAAATGCAAGACCTCAGACAAAAAGATCACTGGGTAGTATCGTAGGTAGAGCTGAAAATATTGAAGAAAGTGTAAATGTAGTATTCAAGATTTCTATAGCTCAGAAAGGTTCTAAAAAATACAGTAAGTTACCTATCTACGACGATATTATGGATTTGGTGAGTGATGAGAATGTTAAACGAGCAGAAGTTAAAGTTAAAGCGGATCAAGATGCATCAGTTGAACCTTATGATTTACTTCAACATAGGTTGATTGACTATCATTCCTTCCCTGATACAGATATTAACACTGAATCAAGAAACATTCTGCATACAACCGTGATGGGACAGATGCAACGTATCTACCGCAATAGAGTTGAACAAATTAATAGTGTTTATGAATAGGAGGTGGGAAAATTGCCTAGATGGCTAGAGATTTCTTATCCTTTTATTTTTTCAATCATAATAGGAGCGGTTTCTTTCTTTTTAAAACTTGAAATTAATCAAATTAGTAAGTTTGATATGATCTTAAGTTCTTCTGTAACATTAAGTTCAATCATCATTGCCTTTGTAGCAACAATGATCTCAATCCTTATTTCAATCTCTAATTCATCAGTTATGAAGAGAATAAACAAGAATAATGGTGAGAGTGATCTTATTACCTACATCAATATGACTGTTATTTCTGGATTGTTATTGGTAACGTATTCTCTAGTTTTGAATGTCTTTATTGAAAGTTCAGGATATACATCTAGAATATTATTGAGTTTATTTGTAACATTACTTGTCTTCTTTCTGCTCTCAACTTACCGAATAATAAGGATAGTAACAGTAATCTTAACGGATGTTCTATCTGAAAACAAAGAAACACAAAGTGCCCAAAAGGAGGTATTCACTCCTACGGTTAAAGGAAATAAAAGTGATATTAATGAGCAACCAATTAGTGATTAAAAACTGTTAGCAATGATCAATTGTCTAGCAACTAAATTTACATTTATCTTTTTCTGGTCATCCCTTTGGATGACTTTTTTTGTTATTAATGAAGTTGTTTTCATTCCTGAATACTGAAAATCGGTGGGAGGAAATGTGATGCCAGTGCGTTCGAATAGACCGTGTGGCAAGCCAGGATGCTCACGGCTGAGTAAAGAACAATACTGTGACGTACATAAGATTCAGGTGAACCACCAGATGGAACAGGAACGTGGAACAGCAGCGGAACACTGCAGTAGTCGACATATAGAACCGCACAAAGGAGACATGAAGTTGTTCTGGGATCATGAAAATTGGCAACCAGATCAAGACTGTAAAATAAATGTACTTAAGTAACAATTATTTATCAAAGTACGGTAGCTGATATCTAGTACAACTAATTATAAAAGACGCCGAACCTAGTGGGGTCCGGCGCACAAGTTGTTCTAATCACCATAACAAGATAGTGAAACATCCACATTTGCTTTCCAAGGGTCATCACCGTTGCTATCTCGAAGGATGGAAAAAACCTCAATACTTACTTTGTTGGTAGTTTCATCCCAATTTTTTATTCCATAGTACATCCCTATATGGCCAAACGGTCTCTCGATGTAGGTATCATGACCGAAATGAAAGTCATGCCCACCCAGAGTCATGGCGATATATTTTGTTTCAGAAGGTACAGTAAGCTCAATTCCCTTTACTGAATATTTTTTGCCATCTGGCTCAGTGAATTCAGCAGTCCAGTATAAATTTTTTAATAATCGTAGTCCCGTAATAGTCGTTAAATTAGAACTCTGGGCATCTTTAGGAAGATCATTTTTACGCTTTATAATCCCATGACCATTTCTAGAAGTTGTTTGCATAATTTATCTCTTCTTTCAATTTATTTTTTTGTTTAATGCAGACCTTCACAGACAATATAAATTTTGTGATTAAGACTAGTGATGTGCTTATTGTCTGGTAAAGGCTCTAACATTAATGGATGGAGTACCAGCAGGTTCTGAGTTATAAAATTTAAGCTTTAACGTTGAAGTACCTACTACATCTTGACTTAAAAGAAACACTTTTTTACCTTCTGGTATTTCGTAACCCCAGAAAAAGGGCCGACCATTAGTTGGAGCAGGAAGTTCAATTGGAAGTGTAGATCCTGGAGGTATATCCTTATCATTCTCAGACGTTAAAGTTGCACCAAAACTGGATCGGTTTTGTTCATAGTGTAAAACTCCCTTTATTTATAATTTGTTGAACAACATTAATATGCACAATAATTTATTTTTTAGTGATAGTATATATTGTTTTTTTACTTCTATGGGTCCTTCCCAGGGCTAGGGGGCGGGTACGAATGACTCCGATATGTGACTATGTTTGTGTCGAGATTGTAAATATGAAGGGAGGGTATGCAGAGTTTGGTAGCAATCAAAGAGCCACCTGTACCCATGTTGCGAAGATGCAACCAGGGCAATGCTATGGTTGTGTATGGGGCAGATGGGATGGAGTGAAGCAGTTCTGTCCCAAACCTCCTGATTGTTGTGTGAAAAAGGGGAATCCTTCCTGATTGTCGAATTTTGATGTTGAAGTGAGGTGTTCACATGAGTAGTAAGAGTGAAGTTGGAGCAAGTATTGTCCAAGCTGCATTACAGGCGAGAGGCGAGTCGATTGCTCAAACCAGCAATAAGGCGCCCCATTTGGAGAAGTATTTGAGCGATCAAGCTGTTGCCGAATTGTATAGAACTGTTTACAAGGCTGTGAAAGAAGAAGACTGAGTTAATAAGCACCCGCTGTGTTGCTTTTTCTCTGCTCACAAACGAATAATATTAATTTTGCAACCAAGATGTTCCAAAGGCGTATATCATCTTTAGCACGTATTGATAGTGTTAGGGGAGGTGGAAATATGGATAGAGAAAGCAAGCTTGTTTTTGGAAAGATACTAGGTGAAATCTATCGTATCCAAAAACACGATCAAGGAATCTCTTGCCCAGTAGGAGACGATGTTATTTACGGACTGCTTAATGGGTTTGAAGATACACTTAATTCTGAACTTGAAGAATTGAATTTTGTGTCATCTGAAGATGTAGAGGTTGTATCTAATGTTCTTAACGAATATCATATTGATCAAGAAAAATTGAATTCGTTTAAGGGATATTATGATATTGAACATCGCTTAGAATCAAATGGCATTGATCGTATGAAAGCACACCGTATTCTTACTAAGTTTATAGCAGAGCACAGGTTTGAGGGAGTTATTGCTAAAATGGATAGTTCCCACTCTCCTGGTGAAATGCGTACATTTAAGATTAGGGATTACGAGAGTTGAGCAAGAGCACCCATTGTGGTGCTTTTTCTTTTGCTTAAATACAAAAAGATGGAGAAAAAATATTGCTACCAAAATGTCCCAAAGACGTATAGTTATCTGTTACATAACTATTCTATTGGGAGGCGCATTAAGAATGAATAATGATGTTTTAGCAACCGGAGGTAAAGTGGTATGTATGGTTTGTGATAAGGAATTTGTATGGAAATACAACTTCAATAAAAACTCACCTATGGAGCCGGAATACGTTAAAGCGAGTTTAGTAGTGAAAAATTCATACTTAGATGTAAAGAGTAGTAATGTAAATGTAACTGTACTCGAAATGATAGCGAGTGTAGATTGCCCTAACTGCGGTATTACAAACGAAAGATATCATACTGTGGAAAAGAATTCACTAGTTATTAGATAAAGTTTATCTGTCGATGGCACCCATTGTGGTGCTTTTTCTTTGCTCTCATATGACAGAATGTGAACCATTCTAAGCTTGATTGTATGAGAACGTCCGTTTGTAGGGATCAGTTGATTGAAGAGCGGAGAACAGCGTCTGAGTGAGCCTACGCATGCATATGATGGTCACCCAAACATTGAAACCAACTCAACACAAACGCTATTGGAAAATATAGGTGAGTATGTGTTAATATAAATGTCTAAAGGCGTATGCCACCAGCGTAGGTTCGATTCCTTACATCTCCGTACTTCTAACTCATCTCACATCAAACTGGTACCTTGCAAGCTTGATTTCGGGTTTCATAGGTGCTGCAATGTGTGACTGGTTCAATTCCCTGAAAGTGAAAGGAATGTTGCTGATGAGATATACCGTATTAACGCTGTCCCTGGTGGCTTGCGGGAGAGAATGGTTGCTTGGTTATAGCTTATACCTAGGGACAGCATCCAAAAGCATTAGGTCATCTCGCTAACGAGGTGGCTTTTTTTGTGATTATTAATGCTTTTAAGAATCTGAACTATAGCTCTTGACCACATTGATTTATTGTCTGATACTGGAAGATATTCTTTCAGATTAGATTAGGGGTGCGCAGATGAAAAAGAGATATTTACTATTAATCGTATTACTGATTATTTCTATGTGGGGATCTACGTGGTACTTCATTCCGCTATGGTATCCTAAGGAGACTTTAGAAG
Organism: Paenibacillus sp. FSL R5-0517; assembly: GCF_037974355.1. Classification (NCBI taxonomy): domain Bacteria; kingdom Bacillati; phylum Bacillota; class Bacilli; order Caryophanales; family Paenibacillaceae; genus Paenibacillus; species Paenibacillus sp. FSL R5-0517. The sequence continues at coordinate 4,071,062 of NZ_CP150235.1, read as the reverse complement.
CGGGAACATTTGGGGATATGTTTGGAGCGGTTAATGCGTTATTTTCGGGGCTGGCGTTTGCGGGTCTTATTTATACAATAACAGTTCAAAGGCAAGAACTTGCTCTCCAGCGCGAAGCTATAACAATGCAAACCGAAGAGCTACGGATGCAACGAGAAGAAACGGCCCGATCTGTAGATCAAATGGAAGGCCAGAGTCAGATGCTAAGGTTCCAACTGACAATGACGACAGTCAATGAACTAGTAAAAAGCAAGAACAAAAGAATTGAAGCAGTTCGTTTTATTCATAAAGGAGAAGAACATCACGGAGTAGAAGGATTAATTAAAATGGTGCATCATTCACAAATGTCAAAAGAAGAGAAGGCTATTTATTTTGATTATTACCTAAACTCATTTTTTTATATTTTACAGTACATTCTAAATTCTGATCTAACCGCTGAGCAAAAGGAAAGTCTTATGCAACTACTAGACACGGACACTTCTGATCATGAGATCAGTGTATTGTACGAAGTTTATAATCATGACCAACATAGATTACTGCTTATGAGGAGATTTAATCTTGATAGAAGGGTGCCTAATACAAAAGTCTATTCAGGGTGAAACATGAAATCTGGAACGTCTGATCGAATTGGATATCAAGCTTCAGAAGGATGAAATGTAAACATTTACTGGGTGAAGTATCAACTTATAATCGGTGGGCATGCTAAGGAAAAACTTTAGGAGTGAGATAAGTGCCTACTGAAGAGAATGAGAGTTACGAACAAATCATCAACAAAGGTATCGAAGCCGCAGTGATTGCATTTGGAACAGAGTTTGGTGGGACGATAGGGGGAGCGTTAGCAGATAAAATAATGTCGTCCTTATTTTCTGCAGGAGAAGACGATAAATTTGCTGAGGCCCTCAACACCTTAAATGAAAATATCAGAAGGTCAATTGATTTAGCATTTTTGCGTGAACATACTGGAGCGATCATAGGGTTAGGGGAAAATTTGGAGACGTTTATAAGCACGAAAGATGAGCGTATATTACATCCCCTTTTGAATGATATAACTCAAAAAATTAATACGTTATTACAGTTTGATCCTTCGGGAGAAGTTTTGACAACACTAATTTATGGTATAAACGTGTATATTCTTACTCTTCGCGCGCTTGCAGACCAGGATTTCTCTTATTACCAAGTAGCTATGGAAAATGCAAGGAAATATTCAAAGCTTTCTGAAGATTTTTTAAAGAAATATGATGAACCGTTGAGAAATGGTATCAGTGAAATGGGTATTTATGCAAAATATATAGGTCCGAATATATGTCTTAATAATGAATCAAAGTATGTAGCAGGTGCTGAATATGAGGTAACAATTACGTTTGTAGACCAAACAACCCCTTTTCATTATACTGAAACAATTAAAAAGTGCTTCCCTTATCCTATTGGCGCTTTTGAACGTCCTGATCAAAATTGGAAACCAGATTTATTGTTCTTAAAACAAATTCCTGAGTATGTTAATAAAGAGAAGTATAGAACTCAACTAAAGGAAACACGTATATCCGAGCTAGATAAATTTACTAAACCGATATTAAGTGCCATAAATGGTTATAGACAAACAGCATCAAATATTGAAGCTAAGATTTAGTTTCTGAAAATATATTTTTCCAAAAATGAATATGGTTTAAATTAGGGATGAACTTAAAGGTCATCCTTTTTTTATGTTGTGGAGGTGGTGATGAATGTATGAGGATTGCGGATTAAATCCGTAGTAACACTATAGTAACTCGATGATATTATAAATCCATAGAAGTATGAAGAAATGTAGAAGGTAAGGAAATTTTTCCTGCCTTCTATTTTTATGTCTGGAGGTGAAACATTGAAATGGTATCATAAAGCCATTTATTCATTTGCTAATTCGGTTCTTCCAGCTGCAGTAAAGCGTCAGATGATGGGGATTGGCAGGTTGACATCTCCAAGATCATCAAACGGATGGGATATATTCAATTGGCTCCCGAAAAAGTATCAGAGTGCTCATAATATTGATCTGACCAAACTCCAAAACCATACAGCCGAGGAATTGCTTGAGATTCTTGTGTCTGTTCATCCCGATATTTCGCATGCGCTCTACAATTTTTTGCGTATGGGTGACACACCACTTACATTTACAGCAAAGAAGCAGAGTGGTAGTGACGACAAGAATGGGCAGCGATCGTTAGATGCAATCAAGAACTTACTGGATTCTCCACTTCCCTCACCTGGTTATCAGCATGGAAGGTCGCTGGACAAGCTTGATACGATTCAGCGGATGATGATCATGGTACGTGGGGCTTGTGCTGGTGAAGTAGTTCTAAATGAGCGCTGTAATGATGTGATTGATATCGTACCTGTTGACCCTGCGACAATTTGGTTCAGGAGAGAAGAAGGAACCAATCGACTTGTTCCTTGGCAATACATCAAGAATCCACGTCCTCGTTCTGGTGAAGAATGGTTTGGGCAGTATAAGAAGATTGACACGCCGACATTTATTTATGAAGAGTTTGATCCGATGATTGATGATCCGTATGGGCGAACACCGATATTACCTGTTCTTCAAGCGGTGTTTTTTCATTTACAGGTTTTGCAGGACTTGAAAGCAGTTGTTCACAATCAGGGATACCCAAGACTGGATATATCCGTGGTTGAGGAAGTTTTATTAAAAAACATGCCTAATCAATATAAGAATAATCCTGCTGGTCAGCAAAAGTGGTTGACTGAACGTATGAGTGAAATTATGGGACATTTTAATTCGCTTAATCCTGACGATGCTATGATTCATTGGGATAGTGTTAAGGTAGAACACCTAAAAGGCGGCAATTCAGGTTCGATGATCGATATCAAGAAGTTGATTGATATTATTGATACCCAGATGGCAACTGGATTGAAGACGCTGCTCACATTACTGTCCAGGCATCAAGGTTCCACCGAGACATATAGTTCCGTAGATACTCAAATATATATCAAGTCCGTAGAGTCCGCTCGAAACGTAACCAAACGTTTCTGGAAGCGGGCTTTTTCTATTGCTGCAAGAGTGAGAGGCGTTCAAACCCTGGTTGAGGCGGACTACGCTCCAATTGATCTACGTTCTGAAATGGAGAGAGAGCGCGATCTGAGAGCGAAGCTTAACAACTATGTACTGGCGGAGAAGGAACGCTACATCACTGCCAAAGAAGCGGCGACAGAAGCACGGTGGATTATGGGGCTTGATCCTAATATACCGTCTGAGTTGCTTGCTGGTCTTGAGGAGAAGTATGGGTCTGATGATAATGATCATGATTCAGCAAGTTGAGAAAGAAGAATCGTTTATTACATGAAGGAGGTGAAAAGGAGTAAATGGCAAAGCCAACAACCGAGCAATTAGCGAGAATTAATCAACTTGCGCGTGTTCCACTCACAGAAGAAGAAGCCTATGTGTTTCCTGCAAAACTTGTGGGGGATCAAATCATCCCACGCCGATTTTACCGATTAACACCGAACTTCCTTCGAAAGATGGCTGTCCAAGCCAGAGAAGGTGTGTCACTGCTTCTGGATCACTCATGGGCCAACTTAGGCATCATGACAATTCCACTCGGCAGAACCTTTGACAGCCGATTGCAAATGGATGGCGATGAACTGGCATTATATGCCGACCATTACATGAAGCTGGGCCAAGAGGTCGGAGACATCAAGATAGATCAGATAGCGGAAGGTATTGATGCCGGAACGATCTTTGATACCTCAATCGGCTTCACGGTAAGTAGCCAAACGTGTTCCATCTGTGGTCAGGAATATTTCGGCGGGAATTGCCCTCACATACGCGGCAGAGAGTATGACACAAAACTCTGCACTGTTGATATTAATGACGGTGATCTTATGGAGAACTCACTCGTCTTTGACGGTGCTTATCCAGGTGCTGGAGTAGTGGGGATGAGCAATGCCACTGAGCAACAGCCAACTGTGAAATGGGAAGCTTTATCAGAAGATACGAAGTCGCTTCCTAGCGGCGGACGTGTCTTTTATTCTTTTAGCGGAAAATCCGGTCTTGATGGATTCGTAATCAAGCAAGAAAAAAACAATGTGGCCGAAACACAGGCCGAAGGAGATGACACTATGACAGAAGAACAAAAGGCTGCTTTGGCAGCATCACAAACTCAAACAATCGCGCTGACTGCTGCGAATAGTGTACTCGGACAAGTCCGGGCTGCGCTGGGCGTTGAAAATGATGCGGACATTACCTCAAAGTTGGCTACACTTAGCGCTCAGGCTGCTGATGGTGCAGTCTACAAGACAAAGGTTACGGAGCAAGCTTGCGGAGCTGGTGTACGTGCGTTGGGAGAAGCTTTTAATACGGAAACTATGAAAGCTATGCTGTCCCACTTGCCAGTATCTGAGATTGAAAAAATCGGCGCGACTTACGAAGCTCAGGCTCAAGCTGCATTGGGTGGTGGTGGTCGTCATACTGAGGGTGATAACCCTGATCTTCCTGCAGGAGCTGCCAATGGAACAGCGCCAACTAACGCGCAGGCTGCTGGTCAAAAGACACCAGAACAACTCCAAACAGCCGCAAAAGAAATGGCTAGAGCTGATGCTATAGCTGCCCTCAAAAATACCGGCAGAAGTAATCTGCTGAAGGAGGATAAGTAATATGATTGGATCTCAATACAACGGTGCACCGGGACCTGGTCAGATTTACACACAGGAATTTGTTGAAGTTCTTGCTTCCACGGACTTGCAAGCTCGGATTCCTGGCGGTGTGTTGCTTGAAAAAGGAAACGGAGTGATTAAAAAGGGGACTATCCTTGGGAGGGTTACTGCTTCCAATAAATTTGTTCCTTATCTCTCCTCAGCTTCTGACGGTTCGCAAATCGCTGTTTGCATTTTGGACAATGATCAGGATACTACACTTACCGATATCGGTGCTTCTGCGTGGATTGCTGGTATTTTCACTGAATCTAAAATTACAGGCATTGATACAGCGGCTAAAACAGCGCTGAAACTTTGCTACTTTGTATAAGGGGGAACAAATTAAATGGCAAACGTACTCGACCCGTACTTCCTAACGGAAGTTGTTCAGAACATTCGTACAGATATTAACAGTTTTCGAGGTGCTCAAATTCTGACAAATGGTGTGGATTTCAAACCAGAACTCGGGCTGACAATTAAATATGACGTTACCTACGACGATACCGGCATGACTCCACCTACTGGACTCAATGATCCTTCACCGATCCATGCCGCTCCTGTTGTGAAACAAATGGAGTTCACCAATCAGGAATGGCGTGAAAAAGCGATCATTGATCGAGAAAAAATCGCTACCCTTCGCAAGCCTGGAAACAGTCTTGAGCAAACTTGGAGCGAAGAATATATGATTGAAAAAATGGTAAATCTCAACCAACGTCTTGAAACTCGATTCGAGTGGATGCGTTGGCAATCACTTACAGGCAACCTTGTTGTTCCAGCAACTGCAAATAAACCTTCTCGGACAATCGACTACGGCGTTCCGGCAAATAACAAGCCTACAGCTGATGTCCTTTGGAACAATATCGCAACTGCTGATCCTTTGAAAAATCTAGATGAATGGCTTCTTAGATTCCGGGGGAGTGGCGCAAGAGGTGTTAAGGTTGTAGCTAATAAAAAAGTAGACAGTTACCTGAAGCAAAACGAAAAAATCCGCGATCTGATCAAATTCACCTACGGCAAAGATATTGTAACGGATGGTTCGCTTTCAGAAATCGTCAGCCAAAACCTGAATGGTCTTCAATACGAAGTATATGATGGCGGATATATTGACGATACAGGAACATTCTTCCCGTTCATCCCTGACAACGCCGTAATTATCATTGGTCAAGGTATGACAGGTTCTATCATGGACCTAGTGACGAGCCCGAACAACTACGAAGACATCTTTACAGGTCACACCGGAAAATTCGCACTTGCTAAACTGATTCAAGGCGACCCTGACCAATGGCAAGTAATAAACGGGGCAACTGTGCTGCCACGTTTGAAATACGTCAACTGGCACATTTTTGCTACAGTGGCGTGAGGGAGGAATAACCTATGACTACTGTGAAAATTTTGGTTGATGCTGTTGGTGAATACAACGCAGGGGACTTCGTAAAAGATGCCCCTGATGGACTTGTTGAGATTGCTAAAAAGCAAGTTCGCAATGCAGCAACTGGTGAGTTACTGGCAGAGATTGTTGAAGTCGATTCAATTTCTACGCACACCCAATCGGAACGAGAATTAATGCTTCAGGAAGAGTTGGACGAATCAAAGAAGCGCGAGGCTGAACTTTTGGCGCAGATTGATGAACTGCAATCTGACATCCAAAATAGTGATTCGGATGATGAACTGAAAGAATTGAAATCTGTTGCGAAGGAAATGAAGATCCCTGGCTATACAAAAATGGGTATCGAAGAATTGAAAGAGGCCATTGCTGCAACTGGCGGTGACGATGGTGGCGAATAAGATACTTACGACAGGAACATATCACGAAGAAATAAGAGGGCGTCTAGGCGTTGGTGAGGATGTAATATCTGACTCCGGAATAGACGCTATTTCTGTTTTACCAATCGCTGAAGCGAGGATTGTAAAGCGAGTTCCAGATTACGCTGATTTGATTGGTGATGATCAAGCCTATGTATATGCAGCAGCTATTTGTATGGTTGCTGCTATACTGGCTCCATCTATGGCTGCGAGAATTAAAAAAACGATGAAAGATTTCGATTTCTCTTTCGAAAATCAGGCAGTCAATTGGGATAGACGTGCGTCACAACTGGTTGATGAGGCGAATGAGTTCATCGGCTTGATCTCAAGTTTTCAAGAGACCTTGGATGCTCCATTATTTATGTTATCTGGTCCCACTAGGGAGAAGGAAAGGCGGCGTTTCTAATGTTTAAAGATTTCGCTCACAGACATTCTCCCTGCACTGTAAATGGGGAACAGGATAAAGTCATTCTGTCCAGAGAAACAAAGGCGACCACGGTTCTCGGTAAAGAGTACATGTACAACGGCCTTTTTGCTCCTAAGTCCCCTATATTACCTGGGGATGTAGTGCAGAATGATATGACATTCTTGGTTCAAACTCTCCGTTACACCACAACCAAAGACAAATATTGCTCCTTGATTAAAACGAACGTTACCGCGGAAGTCCAGCGGTACATGCAGGAGTTCGATACGAATGACAATCCAAAGGGCAAACCTGAGTTTACACTCGTAGCCGGGGATATCATTGGTTTCGCTCAACATGTCTCTGCTCAGCTGAGACAAGAAGAACCTGGTCTTCTATCTACAACTTCGCTGGTTCTTCTTTTACAGACCAGTGTTGATGCCAGGGAACCGAGTGATCCGTCATTGGTAAGTCCAGACCGTATCGTGATTGCTGGTAAGAAATATCAAGTGGACGTAGTGGATCGGATTAAGTATCCGAATCTTCTGCATATTCAGTTATGCGAGGACAGGCGATGATTACCGGTTATGATGCTGAGCGTGCAGCGAAGGACTTGGAAAACAAGTTGGCGGTTGAAATCACAGGTCTAACGAAAATCGTATTACTTACTGCGAAGACCGGCATTCGGTACTACCCTGCTGTCCGTGAGCGGTTGGAGATGCAAATGATCGTGCTAGCGAACCAAATGATTTCAGGAGACATCACCGCTGATTACTGGCAAGCCTGGCTGGAACAGTTTGGTAAAGGATCACTTATGGCTGGACCGAGTCAAAACCCGGGTCTGGTAAGTTACATGAACAGTGAAGCATGGAACAAGTTGAGGTCAAAGGGAAGTCGAGTTGTTGTGGGCCGGGGTAGAGGTACTTACCGAGCCATCGATGGAACTATTAAAAAGTCCAAAGGCGGATACGCAGGTGTAGATTTGGAGGAGTTGGCAGAACGCGGGGACCTTGATCCTTCGTTCAAAGCCACTCCTCCTACTTATTTTATGCGTATAGCTCTTGAATCCAATCGTGATCGGATATTAAACGGGATTAGTCGTGTCATAACCGAGTTTCCGTATCATCGTTACTTCAGGGAGGTGAGAGATTGAGTCTTAAATTGTTGGATGCAGTTCAGCATGCGCTTAAAGGTGACGCTGAGCTTATGGAGTTACTTGAGCTAGACTCTTCATCTCCTTCTACTGAGGTAGTGAAGAGGTTTACCAAAGGAATGGAGCCGGAAATCGTTGTAAGTAATGAGACAGTACCACATATTTGCCAGTATGTGATGCCTGGTCGGTTCTCGCCTAATCAATTGGTGTTTGAGGGCAAGTTTTGCCTTGATTTTTATGCTGGGACAGGATATGCAGCGAAGGTGATTTTTGAGAGAGTATTTAGCGTGCTGCACGATAAACGGATTACGATGCCAGGTTGGGCGACATACCTCTGTGTACTAACCTATGATGCTGATTTTGCAACTGGCATCCAAGGTGTAAAAGGATACAAGGCAATTTTTGATGTTGATTATCTCCGAATGAATTGAGGTGAGGATATGTCTGAAAAACAAGCGGAAGTAACAAATACCAAACCGGAACTTAAGGAAGAATTTCCTGAGCTGGAGAAGTTGATCCGAGAAAAGGTTCGTCTCGCACAAAAACTCGGATTGATGGATGGCAAGGAACCGGTTGAAGGGTATGAAGACACGAAGGAATATAAACGAATTGAAGAGATTGATGCACGGCTCTGGGAGCTTGTTTAATCAACTCTATACCCAAGGAGGATAAATATGAGACCACTCGTTTTTGATGGCGTAGGAACAATCGTAGCCCGTAATTTGGATGGAACAATTAAGTACGTTGAGGACAAGGTGACAAAGGTTACGTTACAACTGCAATTTGACTGGCAGGCAGTCATGGGCGGCGACAGTGGATATGCATTCCACTACACAGCGGGGGATCTACAAGACAAAGTGAGCATTGAAGTACCACGTTACTCTGCGGCAATCGCTGATATGTCTCAAGGTGGTAAAACAGAGAAGAAAGAAATTGTGTTTGACGAAACAGAAACAGCTTTTCTGAAGAATGGCGAATACAAACTGGCCTTCGGAGAAACATTGGTAGCGGATAGTGATGAAGTCTATATTAAAGACCCGGATACAGATGCATTGACTCAACTTACCCGTGTGGCTTCAACACCGACTGATCAACAATACACAATCACTGCTGAGGGAGTGATTGAATCTACCGCTGCAAATAATGACAAAGAGCTTCTTGTTACCTACAAATGGTCTAACCAGGGGACTGAAACTTCATTTGATGGAACTCGTCGCCCAACAGCGTTCAAATTCACGCACAGATTCAAACTGATCGATGACAAAACGAACAATGAGATTCAATGCCAGCTCACCATTTACAAAGCCTTGGGCGGTGGTACGCTTGACGTATCCCAAGAACGTAAAAAAGCTAATACTTCCACCATGGATTTGCAAGTCATGGAGCCTGAACGCACACCAGATAACCCGAATGGTCATGCAATGACTATCAAGTTCGGAATTTAAAATATCACACACAACCCTGCCGGTAATCGGTGGGGTTCTTTTTTTGGTAAAAACCACTTTTCAATTAAAAGGAGAATGAACATGAGCGAAGTAGAACAAGCAGCTGAAACCCAAGAAGAGAAAACATTGGACCAGACTTTAAACATTGGCAGCACCGTACGTCTGGCTGAAGGTATCCATAAGACTATCAAGCTCGGGACAATAAAATTGATCCGGGAAGTACGGCAGCATGCGAAGAACCTCGGGGGTATTCGCTTTAGCTATGTAATTGGACGTGATCCTATTGAAGCAACGCAAGTTGGTGAGCAGGATATCCCAGCTATTGACTGTCCGGCTATTGAGCAGGCGTATCAAAAAGCCTTCGATCTGATTTTTGTTGAGGGCCTAGCGGATGAAGAGTATGAACAAGTAGACATGGAGGGCATCCAGGCTTTGGATAACGTTTTGGATCGATTTCTATAAGGAGTCTTTTCCTCCAGATCCTGATTCCGATGAAGATGACGAGGATTCGGATGATGGTGAAGTAGATCAACTAGGAACGGACTGGATGGGTCTATGGGCACTCTGTATCAGCAACGGTATATCTGATACAGAGTGGCCAAATATGACCATACCTAAAATACGAGCACTGATGAATGAAAAACAACGTTCTCGTGAATTCGAAATCACTCTTCATGGCGGTTCGGTTGAAAATAAAAAGCCGAAGAAAGCAAAATACTTATCCGATCTTGGTTTCTTCCAGCCAAGGTAGGAAGGAGGCAATATGGCAGAGGGTACAAATAGAGATGTCGTTGCTGCGCGGATAAAATTAGACACCGGTACGGTGCTACAATCATTTAAAAACATTGATACAGGGGCTAAGGGGAATGCGGATGCATTCAAGGCGCTGAATGCTGAGTTATCCACGGCTGAGAAATCATACAAGAATATATCATCAGCAATGGATAAGATGGCCTTAACTGCGGATCAACGTCGACAAAAGATACTTGCTGAAGTTGAAGCTCAACATAAGCAGAAACTCGCTCAAACAGCCTTACTAGGCGCTAAGGCTCAACAATTGGAGCAAACAAATCGTTTAATTGATGCTAAGATGCAGGCGCAGCAAGCATTGATCAAACGGCGTAACCAGCAGATTGAGCAATCCGAACGTGAACATCAGCAAAAAATGCAGATATTGCAAAATCGTTCAGTTAAGTCCGGGCAAGAGGCTGCGAAAGCAACCGGTACGGGTACAGACGAGCGCACGCGGGAACGTGTTCTGCAAGAGGAACAGAAGATACGTGTTGCTCTGACAGAACGCCAGCGAAAAGAAGAAGCTCTCCGGGAAAAGGTCTTGCAAGAGGAACAACGGATTCGGCAAGCTTTGTCTCAAACTGAACAGCAAACCAAACGGATGGGGTCCACAATGGATGCTGTCTCTAAAAGTTGGATTGGCAGATTAGGAGATATGGCCACACATGCCGTGGTCTTCCACACGATGTATAAAGCAATGCACGAAGTCACTCAAGCCATGAAAGAGGGTTTGGTGGATATTGAATCCAACATGGCGGGGTACGTCCAGACCAACGAACACTATTTTGTGCATTTCGAAGATGGAACGAACAAGATGGTTATGGATACACAAAAGCTCAACCGTGAGACGAAAGCTTTCATTCAAACGGCCCATGAACTTGGATCAAACATTCTGGATGTTACGGAATCAGCTCGTCTCTGGGGTCGGATGTACAAAGATGTTAACGTTGTTCAAGAGCTTGTGCGTCAATCTACCAAGTTGTCCACGGTGGACATGGTTGAGCTTGAGGACGCTACCAAGTCCATGGAATCTGTAATGTCTCAATATGGAGTCCATATCACCAATGCCAACGAAGCTATGGTTATTGGTAATCGGGTCTTAGACTCCTGGTCTAAGGTTGCACACGATACAATGGCACCGGCGCGTGATCTTGGAGCTGCATTTCAACGTACTGGTAAAATAGCCGCTGAAACAGGCGTATCATTTGATGTAATGAACGGTCTCATTTCCTCAGGTGTGCGGAACACTGCCTTATCCGGGGAGAACTTGGGTAACATGTGGAAAACGGTCCTTGGTACAATACGGACGGATAAAGCGGTGGATGAGATTGAACGACTTGGTGTGAAAACCAAGGAAGTTGTTGATGGGGTAGAACAGTGGCGGAAGGCCGAGGACATCCTATTAGATTTGTCCATTCAGGTGACAGACAAAAACTATGACCTCACACAATCCTATGCGGATATTTCTCGTGGGGTATACCAGTATGCAAAACTTGCCGCATCGCTTAACGTGGGGGATATCTTGCTGGGAACTGCTGCGTCTGTTGGCTCTTCCGGATCTACAATGCAGTATCTGACCGTTCAAATGGATACGATCCAACGCAAGGCAGCTCAAACCAGAACTTCACTGCTTGAAATCTTTAATACTGCTGGCGAAGATGGATTACGCCAGATGATTAAAGATGTGTTAGACGGAATTGACCAACTTTTAATTGGACTAACAAAAATCCCTACAGGAGTATACGCTGCTGCCGCAGGGTTGAGCGGTTTGTTGCTGGCATATAAAGCCCTCAGCGGTCCGATTACGTCTGTAATTGCGGCAATTCAAGTGCTGAATGCTGCCAAAGCGCAAGAAGCTGTTTCAACAGTCGCAAGTACAACTGCAACAACAGCTAATTCAGCAGCAAATACGGTTAATATCGTTTCCAGCGAAGGCGTAACTATCTCCACAGTTCAACAGACAGCCGCAAGGGAAGCGCAAGCTGTAGCGACCACCACGGCAACAGTGGCAACCGGTGCATTGAGCAGGGCGCAGGCTGCTGCTACGGTTACCATGGCGGCGGCAACTGCGGGACTATCTCTGCTGGTCGGTGCTATTGCTATTTTTGCGATGAAAAGTGGGGAAGCCGAAAAAGCAGAACGTGATCGGATTCAGATGATGAAGGACAACGATTCAGCGAGTCAACAAATGATTAGTCAGTATCAACGTCAGATTGATTTGTTGCCAAAGATGGTCAACGCTCATAATTCCTTAAAAGCGATGATTGATGGCGGAACGCTATCCACAAGTAAACAGGAACAGGCGAAACGTCAACTGGAAGAGATATCTAAGGCTCTGGCGATGACAATAGGTAAAGAAGGATTGGCACAGCTTGAAGCTGCGGGGTTCACGGATGAGGCAACTCAAACACAAATTGCTGCGCTTAATTCGCTCATTGATAAGCAAAGGGAAGCCAGAAAAGCTGTATTAGAAGATCAGAAAAACGGTTTACAGAACCAAATGAATGAAAACATCGCAGCTATTGAAATAACGAAGGAGAAGATAGAGTCTCTTGAAAATAGTTTGATCGCTGGCGGCGTGGAGTTTATGAAGAACATCTTCAGTTTCAAAAGCGTGGACGAATCATCCAACCAACTGGAGAATTTACGATTGAAACTGGACTCTTTAGAGACCAAAAATCGCGAACTTGAGGCATCATTAAGTGATGCGAATGTTCAGATGCAACAAATGACAGTCGAATCTGTTGAAGCTCAAAAGGAGACAGATGCTTTAGCTGGAATAAACGGTAAGGCTTCGGATACGATTGAAGAACTGACCGAAAAACTGGTTGCGCAGACCAAGGCTTTGAGAGAATCCGTTCAAGCGAGTATTTCTTCTGTTTCTGAGCTGAATCAAGTTGCAGACACACTCTCCAAAGGACAGTCTTTAAGTGCATCTGCTGTAGCAGACTTGATTTTGAAATATCCTGAATTAGCTTCACAGATACGAAAAACAACGGATGGTTGGATATTTGAAGGTCAAATTATAGAAAAATTGAGGCAAGCAAAAATCAAGAAAGCAATTGATGATCTGAAAGCAGAGAGGGATACAACGCGCAGTGTGGCGCTGGAGAGTTTAAAACGAATTCAATTTTATGGGCAAGAGTTTGAATCTATCTCAACCTTTGCTGAAGCACGCGAGAAAATCAAAGATATTGAAAAAAAAATCACCGAAGAACAGAAGAAGAATGCTTCTGAATTAAATAGCACACAGCTTATGAATCAAGGTATAGCTAATTTTCTTCAACAAAAGGCCAATGAGCAACTTGAAGCTAAAAAACAAAAACTTAATGAGTTAAACGACGTCGTAAAAAAATATGCTGGTCAACTACAGTTAAGTAATGACCAGATCGAAGCCATGACTAAGCTTCTGGAAGATGACACTTACGGGGTAGAAGACAATAACAAAGCGAAAAAAGAAACCGTAGAAATTATGACGGACTTACAGAAGGCGATTGAAGGCTACAACAAGTCCTTGGAAAAATTGGATTCACAACAGAAAAGAGTTGCGAAGTCGTCCAAAGAATACCTTGATATACTCGCTGAAAAGCGTAAGGCATTGCTGGAGGAACAGAAGCTTTACGAGCAAGGATACAACGATCCGTCACAACTCGTATCATCACAGGCGGAAATAACAACAATTGGGTCACCGTCTTCAGATATTACTAGAATGCTATCCACCGCTGTAGATCTGGCAAACTCCGGTGTGATGAGATACAAGAAAATAGGCGGTGAATTTACCGGTTCGTTTGATGACTTCAAACAACGAGCCTATTCAGATTGTTCGCAGTTTGTGCAGGAGATGTTTGAAACAATCGGAGTACAGGTACCACGTACCGCAGCTCAACAAGCTAAAGCGGGAACTGCGGTATCAAAGAAAAATATTCAAGTTGGAGATCTTGTGTTCTTCAATACGAATGGCAAAGACAACTCACATGTTGGTATTTATATGGGTGATAGCAAGTTTATTCAAATGGGGGAATCCGGATTAAAGGTTTCGGATTTGAATAGCAGCTACTGGGCACCGAAATACAACGGGGCAACTCGTGTTCCTGGTGTATCTATTGATAACGCATCTCCGGGTTCGGCAACTGTTTCTCAGGCCAGTGGTGGCGTGAAGTATGCTGGTAAATACGCTTCTGAGATTAATGCTGCTGCTAATCAATTTAATGTTGACCCATACCTTGTCGCTGCTGTGATCCAACGCGAATCAACTTTTGGAGCTAGGGGCGTAACCAATGTCATGCAAGTCAATGGCATGAACAATGCGACAGTAAAACAGAGTATTGATGCAGGGACTAAGATGCTCTCCGAGTTACTGAAGAAATCTGGTGGAGATGTCGCCATGGCTCTGGGCGGATACAACATGGGATCGGGAATTATTGATTGGTTCAAAAAGTCTGGTGGATACAATAAGGCTGATATGGCTGCGTATTCAGAGAAATACAAGAAAGTTTATAAAAGCAATGTATACGGAGATGTGGGGTATGTTGATAAAGTATTGGCTGATTATTCTCCACAAAAGGCTTCTACAACTACGCCTACACAAAAGCAATTAAAGGATGCAAAAAACACTGCTGATAGCGAACTGCTTCGGATTAGTGATGAACTTTATAACATCGATGTTTCAGAACTGGAGAGTAAACTCGGAATCAAAGATATGAAAATTTCGGATAAAGAGCTGGCTTTGAAACAATCCGAGGCACGTCAGAAAAATTTGAAGAAAGACTCACAGGAGTACAAATCTAAGTATGAGCTTCAGTTGAAACTCAAAACAGAAATTCAAAAACTTATGCAGGAACAGCGTCAGATGATCGAACAATCCGGGCTGAAATCAGATGAGTTGACTAATAAGCGACGAAGCCTGACTGAGAAAATCGGGGATGTGCAGTCCGAGAAAGAAGACATGAAGGATCAGTATGCCAGCGACCAATTTGATACCGCACAGGTCAATATGGAAGCTCGTGTTGAACGCATGCGTCAACAAGGTCGTTCCGAGATGGAAATGACCAAGACGCAGCTTCAGTTTTATCAGGGACAGCTCAAAAATACTGCCCTAACTGAGGAGCAGCGTGTCGAATCAGCTAAACAAGTGTATGACCTGACCAATAAGGTTACGGATCTGAAATTTAAAAATTCAACGAATTGGATTGATAAACAAACGGATCAGATGGAGCGTCAAGGTAAGTCTGAGGTTGAGATTTATCAAATGCAGGCTGAGGCTTACAATCGGATGCGAAATGATACTACGCTAAAAGCAGAACAACGAGCTGAAGCAGAGAAAATGTATCAAGACACTTCCAAGAAACTGATTTCGTCTCGTTATGAGTTCTCAGAGAAGTGGATGACTAAAGAAGCTTTGAAAATGGAAATGTCCGGTGCTCAAAAAGTAGACATCATGAAATGGGAGCTGCAAGAGTACCTAAAAATGCAGGCTGATAAAACCTTATCTGCTGAACAGCAATGGGATCTTGAACAGAAAATATATAAGCAACGAAATGATCTGGACAAAGAATACTATTCTGCTGCTGAGAAACGAATTAACCACTTGAAGGCCATCGGTGAAATGACTACTCAGCAGGAACTTGCTGAGTATATGAAGCTTCAGGCAGCTTACCTGGTTGGAAGCGATCAACGAATGGATGCGGATGAGAAGGTCTACGATCTAAAGAAAAAACTTATGGACGAAATGACCAAGGCAGTATCTGAATCGGTAACCAAGCAGAAAAAGCTATTGGACAGCGCGAGAGATGAGGAAATTAAACGTATCCAAGCTGAGAAAGACGCCTTTACTTCAGCACAAGAAGCCAAAATCAAAGCCATCGATGATTTGATTCAATCTATGGAGCGAACTAATGATCAGGATGACTTTGAAAGGTTGCGTGCGGAGAAAGTAGCGCGTCTGGAAAAACTTCAGTCAGCTGTTGGGCCAGAAGGTATCAAAGAGAGAGAACAAGTGCAAAAAGACATTGAAGAAATGGATAGAGAACATGGTCGCAAGCTTGCCAAACAGGCGCTTGAGGATCAGAAAACGGCCTTACAAGAGGAGAAAACAACTCGCGAAAAAGATTTTGACGATAAAATTCAAGATGCTAAATCGCATTATGATAATCTTTCAGCAACCTATGATGAATTTTCTTCAAATACTGAATTGTCTGCCGAGAATTTGAAAAACATTCAGATTTTGAAGGAGAGCGAGAAGAACGAAACGATCCTCGGAATGCTTGATGCATTTGTGTTGGAGTATCAGAGTCGTCTTGATCAGATTGCTGCGGCAAGTGCTGCAATTGGAGTGACTGGTGTCGCTGGTGGATCATTGGCTCCTGGAACTGCATCGAAGGACTCTTCATATCAGAAGGAAATTGATCTGTACACCTATAACGCTAACAAGGATGCTTGGGATGCAGCTAAAGCTCGTGGCGATGCTGAAACCATGCGACTCCTTCAAGAACAAAACGATGCCATTCGTAAGAAATATGGAATCGATAAAGACACAGGCAAACTCCAGCATTTTAGTGAAGGGGGAGTAGTCAAAGGTCCTCGCGGTGCGGCTGTCCCGGTTATTGCGCACGCTGGAGAAGCTATCCTTAATGACCGACAACAGGATTCGTTGTTTAATCTCCTAAACCTACGAATGCACAGACTAGACTTCACAATGCCTGAGTTCTCAGTTCCTCAAGGTTCAAACGGAGTAAATCCGGAGAGAACCAGTAATCAATTCGTAATTAAATCAGGAGATACTTATATCGCGGACGAATCGGCTGCGAAAGTCTTCTGGAGTGAACGTGATAATTTGATGCGGAGGATGCAGGCAAGGGGAGGTAAAGGCTGATGATTGATGCAACAGCGGATGGAAAGTCTTTCCGATCAATCGGGCTTGGGTTGAAGAAACATAACATACCAGTGTTGCCGCCAACGAGGGACTACAGTGTTGAGATTGCAGGGCGTGACGGAGAAATCGACTTTGGAAGCACCTACGGTCCGAGAGTAATTAATTTGGAGTGTATAGTCATGGCTGATGATTCCACCCTTGACTACCATAGAAGAGTCGCCCAAGTGGCGGCTCTTTTTAATGCTAAAAAAGGGGATATCGTATTCACATTCGACGATTTACCAGGAAGAAGATACATC
Source organism: Paenibacillus sp. FSL R5-0517 (assembly GCF_037974355.1). Taxonomy (NCBI): domain Bacteria; kingdom Bacillati; phylum Bacillota; class Bacilli; order Caryophanales; family Paenibacillaceae; genus Paenibacillus; species Paenibacillus sp. FSL R5-0517. The sequence continues at coordinate 4,053,616 of NZ_CP150235.1, read as the reverse complement.
GGAAGATATGCCGGTACTCTTGATATCGAAAAGATTCTATTCGACGGGGAACTGACTATTCCAATCAAAATGGGCGAACATCCCTTTCCGGAAAGCGATGAAAACATGCTGGAAGAAACTATTATTCATTCTCCGGAAAAAATCAAAGTAATTTCTTTGGGTGATGAACGCGCAAGTCCAGTGATTGTTTTAACCAACACCGGTTCCACAACAATTCAAAAATTAAAGATTCAGAATGAATACTTGTTAGAGGGGTGATCTAATGAACATCAGTAAGTATTTAGCGACCAAACAACTGAATGTATCTGCAAGAGGGGAGAAATTCACTTTCCCAGATAGGCTATACGTCGCTCTTTATAATTCCGATCCAACCTGGAATGATACGGGACAAGAAGTGTCTGGTGGAGGCTATGCGAGACAAGTGCTCACCTTTGCTGAACCGGCTCAAGTTACTGTCCAAGAGTTTCACCCAGTTACAGGGGTTTTGAGCAATATGCAAAAGATGTCCATCAAATCTGCGGCAGATGTAGCTTTTGCGGTAGCGACAGCCAATTGGGGCACAGTTACACACTTTGGGCTGCGGGACGCTGCTTCAGGTGGGAACCTTTATTATTTCGGGACTCTCGAAGCACCGCGTAGTATTTTGAACAATGACATTTTCAAATTCCTAACGGGTCAAGTTGAGATCCGGTTGAACTAAGGAGGTATGAACGATGTTTGAAACAATGTATCCGGCAGCGGTCAACAGCAGGCAGACGGAGCTGGCACAGGCTATTGACGATACTCAGACGAGCTTCACGGTGCTGGATGGTTCGGTATTACCTCCTGCACCTAACCTACTTACGCTGGGCACCGATGAATCAGCGGAAACAGTACTTTATACAGGGTTATCTGAAAACGAGGTTACAGGTGTAACGAGAGGGTTTGAGAGTACAGCCAAAACATGGGCAGCAGGAACCAAATTGGCCCGATACTTTACAGCTTACGATCACGATACATTCAGGGAAAACATAGCAGACTTGGACGAACGACTGAACAACATCCCTGCACCGCAGGATGCCTCTTTAACAGATAAGGGTATCGTCCAACTGTCAAATTCAACAACTGGAGATAGGGATGCCATAGCAGCTACGGAGTCCGCTGTAGGTGTGGTTCAAGGGCAAGTTGGTAATCTGGCCAACCTACAGACGACGGACAAGGACAATCTGGTTGATGCGCTCAACGAGGTTTTTACGCATGTCGATGAGGGGAAAGAGATCGTCAAAACCGCCGTCATCGTCAAAGGGGGAACGGTAGCAGGGACTTCCCCACACTCTTTTGCAGAGCTTGCGGATGGGATCGGGACTATTTCAACGGCAACGGTGATTAACGGTCAGCAAGAAGCAGTTGGTATTTTCAAAACTAATATTCAGGAAAATGATCTAATAAAAACTAGATACAACATCGAGAAAAAAGATTTAGTTTCGAATTTCACACACAATGGTCAATCGGTCCGATTTAGCCCGGATAACAAATACATGGCTGTATGCTTTATGTCAGTAGGAATATCTATGTTTAAGAGAATTGGAGATGAGTATAGTCAAATACCGTTTCCATCTATATCTGAATCCACTAGATATATATCGTTCAGCCTGGATTCTAAATTCTTTGCAGTCCCGAGTCTAGGAGCCGTATCATTAAGGATTTTTAAAATTGAAGAAGGAGATATATTCAAAGAAATTACGGGTTTTATTATCCCGAGTGCTCGTTCTAATTACACAGACTTCAGTTCAGATGGTAAGTATTTAGCAGTTTCTTTGCTTGAAGCTCCTTATATTGCATTATATAAAATCGAAGGAGATACGTTTACAAAACTAGCCAACCCTACTGTATTACCGCCTGGTGGTGCTTGTGGTATTTCTTTTACACCAAATGCGGATTACTTAGCGGTGGCTCATTCGGGCAGCAATATTGCAAGCGTGTATAAAAGAAGTGGGGATGTATTCACGAAGTTAGCTAACTTGCCGAGTCTACCTGGAACTAACAACGGTTTCGGACTGGCTTTCAATCGCAGCGGTAATTCCTTATTTATTGGCACTAGTCAAACTCCTGGGCTGTTGTGGTATACACGAAGCGGCGATTCATTTACTAAAGTCAACATCACCACTCAATCAATTGACGTGATCAATGACATAAGATGCAGTCAAGATGATAGGTATATGGCTTTTGCTATGTATAGCAGTCCATATATGAGTCTTTATGATTTGAAAAACGGCGGTTTTAGCAAGTACCCTAACCCGAGTGTTTTACCTACTGGTATTGGTTATGGAGTTGATTTTAGCCCAGACTCAAACTTTTTAGGGGTTGCTCACGGTGCGCTTCCTGCACTCACACTTTACGATATGCGTGATGGAGTTTATTTAAGTTCAAATGTAAGGAGTTCTATATCAGCTTCAGATATTGGACTAGGTTATGCAAAAGAAAGCGGGATTGCAGGGGAAGCTAAAAAAATAGTGAAGATATGGAGCTGATATAAATGAGTTTTTACATTCAAGTCGAGCAGCAAACTCAGATTATTCGAGACATCATCGAATACCCGTATGAGGGTTATCAAGAGGTAGAGATACCAACACCGCTCCCGATTGGGATTAACGGCGGATACTATCGCTGGCAGGATGGACAACCTGTGTTGGATCAAGCCCTGAAAGATGAGGTAGACAAAGCCAACAAACCCATTGAATACGTAGAACTGGAACGCAGACTTGCTGCTTCAGAAGCTAGTTATGAGCAATTAGCCTCTGAAAGTAACGCCAATCAGTTAGCTCTCATGGAGCTTCACATGATGTTGCTTGGCGAGATGCCAGATGCGGAATAATCTCGCCAGGCTACTGATCCATTGGGGCGTAGTACTCATGAGGGGAGGTGACACCATGTTAACTGTATACGTAATGATGATTCATAAGGGCTTGATCAAGTTGGAGCAAGTGCCAGTAGGTAGCCGGGATAAAGTGGCTGCTGTATTGGAAGTGGCAGAGATGGACGAAAACGGAAATATCGTGTAACAGGCGTTCCAATTATGGAGCGCTATTTTTATGTCTGATTTCAGACCATTTAACAACTTACGAGCTATGTCGTATAGACCTAATAACAACAAAATGGAGGAATTAATAATGCCAATTGAAACGAATCGTTTAAAACTGCCCCTACCTTTGGGGAATGAGAGTGTGAGTCGTGTTGGGATCAATAATATCTTTGAGAAGATCGATGAGGGTGTTGCAACACGAGAAGAAGTAGAAGAACTTCGCCAATCCGTAAGCGAGATGGACATTCCAGACGCATCACTGACTGAAAAAGGTAAAGTGCAGTTATCGAGCAAAACAAACGGGAACAGAGAAGATGTTGCTGCTACTGAAAAGGCAGTTGGACTGGCTTTTCAAGCTGGAGTTGAGCGAAAAGCGGAAGTGGTTGCCGCGCTCAACTCCATAGGTGTATCGGCATCCACATCAGAATCATGGGATTCCCTAATTAACAAGTTGGCAGGAGTAGTAAGAGCTAAAGGGAATGCTGACCCTTCTGATGTACGCGCGGGAAAAAGCTTCTCTAATTCGAATCAAGTTGATATTGTAGGGACTTTGCTAGAACAGACAACAGATACATTGACAATTACGCCAGGGGTGAATACCAAAACGAATCCACCTGGGATTTACGGCGGCGACATTATCGTCGCGGGGGAGCCAAATTTGGTTCCTGGGAATATTGTCAAGGGGGTTAAGATATTTGATGTTGAGGGGACATATAATCCAACTGATGTAATTCAATGGGGTGCTGGTAACAAACTTATTCAGGGTGCAACAAGGACGGAAACTTTCTATCAGGTATACCCACTATCCGAAACTGGAATTAATATTCTTTACTCAACCGACTACCTTGAGTTAACAGGTGCTGTCGGGGGTGGGTCTAATCTCCAATCATACTTACACCTGGCATATCAAAATAGCAATAATGTATGGCAGTCCCTAGTCGTATTAGATGGTACAGGGTTTAGTGTTTCAAACTCAGGTGGGACAGGTACAGCCAACTATGTTCAATATATTAACGCATTGGTCATTGACCCCCAAAATGGATACATGACATACCAAAGGTCAACATCCAAAACATTATCTAACTTCTCACCAGTAGTGAAAAACTTCCCAACTACTAACTTAAAAAACCTATCCATTGTTATGAGCATAAGTACAACGGTACCGCACGCTAATACCCTAATGAAATTATACCAGAGTGGTATAACCACACTATCACGCGTGTTCACATAGGAGGTCAATGATGAATATTGTCACACACTACGGTACTAGTAAGGATAACGTTAAAGTAAGGCGTACCTAAATGGTGCGCTTTTATTATGCCCTCTGGAGTGGTCAGGGGGCTTTTCCTTTTGAAAGGGGTGGAGGCCATGTTTAACAGAGGGGCTTTTAACCGCATGGCCTTTAACCGCCAAATATCCGTATTCGTCTTTGGCCGGGCAGTTGCTGACATATCAGGATCTGCTGTAGCTGCTGCAACGATGGAAATGACGGGTTCGGCGGTTATGGATGTCAATGCGGGAGCATCAGGGGATTTTGTCCGTGAAATCTCATTTACGGCTGTTATGGATGTAGCTGCTGGCACCAAGGCGGATTTCATTCGAGAGATTACCAAACGGGCGATTATGAATGTCGGTTTTGGAACAGTCGCCAAAGGGAGTCGGTACCACGTGGAGTTTCTTGAATTCACCGGGCCATTCAAACCAGGTGACCAAGTTATCATTGATGCCAATACGTATAAGATCACACAAAACGGAGTAAATGCTTCACATTTGCTCGAAGGTGATTTCTTTGACTTGAATCTTGGAGAAAACAATCTCACATGGACAGATCCTGAAACAGGAAGAAACGTTCTGATCCGTGTTACACATAGAGACAAATTCCTTTATTAATTGATGAGGTGTGATATGCCTAACCCAACAATGAAAGTATTCGACAAGAACCTTCGGCGTGTAGGTACGTTGATTGATAGTTCAGATATACAACGAAGAAGACGTATTAACAGTGATTACGAGGTAACATTTATGGTCCCAATGACCTCAGATGATTACCGCGAAAAAATAGCGATTAAAGGCCATGTTCAAGACGAACGTGGCCAATTTTATGTCATTCAGTCCCGTAGCCGGTCCCGTGAAGGTCGCAAGCTGATGGCTTCAATTTATTGCAACCACATTATGTTCAAGCTGAATGATTTCAAGTTTCCGTACTCGTCATATATTGATGAAGCTTATGGCGTACATCTCAACGAACTAACGGAGTTGATTACAAAAGCTACAGGCGGGAGATTTACATTCGTTATCCACGATACGTTTGATCTACATGACGTTAAGGATTTTGGCCGGGGTACATGTCTTGAAGCTTTGAATAAGATCGTCGATATGTATGAATGCGAGGTAGAGCCTGATAATTTCGTGATTAACCTCAAGAAGAGAATAGGATCAGACCACGGCTTGCAGTACCGGCTCAAGAAGAATATCGTATCCAGCTCATTCAAGGACAAGGGCGAATCTCTTGTCACTAGAATGTATGCTCAAATGAAGGATGGTCGGACATTCATCGGTATGGATGCGTCTTTGCTGACGGATCTGGAGAGAAGTTTATTGTCGAGCATACCAGGAACGATTGTTAATGGTAAACTCACAGTCAACTACCTCATATCACCTTTTGCACAGTACTGGGCGAGTGATTCGGTTCCGTTTTATGATGGGGAGATCATCGAGCAGGATATTGAAGAAGCAGAGGACTTGCTGAAGGCTACACGTAAGGCGTTGCTTGAACAAGAGGTAGTTTCTCTGGAGGCAACCATATCCACGGCAGACTTGTTTAAGATCGACCACACAGAACCAAAACCTCATTTAGGTGATGATGTCATGTGTATCGATCCAGATATGGGTATGAACCGGCTCAAAGCCCGTATCACTGAACTGACAGAGTATCCATACAGTTTAGACAAGCATGCTGAACCTACGATCTCCAATATCAATTTAAGAGATTACGATGATATTATCAGCGATTTGGAACGAAACAAAAATATCACCAACAACCTGTTTTCAAACGGAAAGATTCGAACGGATGTTTTTGAATCGTTTGCGAAGCAGGCAGTTATTGATATCAACAACAGCAAAACCGAACTGATCTATCCACCAGAAGGGGGCATATTGGCTCAAGAGAAAACGAATCCCTTAGAACAAGTCAGATTGACTTCTAAAGGAATTGGGATATCCACTGATGGTTGGAAGTCGATACGAGCAGCAATCACAGCTCGGGGAGTTGTAGCTGAGCAAGTAATAGGCCAATTAGGTAACTTTGTCTCCATGCTGATCGGTAACCGTGAAGACATTGTACAAATCAATACAAACGGTATTGCAGCAGGAGCGTCGTCATTTAATAACGCGCCTTTCAGACTGAACATGAAGGGTGATTTGATTGCAAATAGCTTAACCGCCAACTATGCCAACATTGAGTACTCCAACTTTAAAAACGGAGCCATCGTTGGTTCCTCAATAAACGTAGGTAACGGTATGTTCACAGTTACTTCAGGTGGGATTATGTCCGCAGTAGGTGCGAACTTCTCTGGATCAATTACTGCTTCCACTGTAACAGGAACAAATATTAATGGGGGTACAATCACCGGTGCTTTGATCCGTACAGCAGCAAGTGGAAGGCGGATTGAGCAAGACTCTGTAGGATTCCGTTCGTATGATGCTGGTAATAGAGTGCGTATTCAAATTGCTACTACAGAGGATGCAACAGCAGCCGCAATAATTTGGAGAGATGTTAACGGGGCGTCAGTAGGGGAAATTAATTCTTATGATTCAAGCGGACAATTGACTATTTTCAGTAACAACCTGTTTCTTGGATCAAACAACACAGGAAATCCTATTCGTTTACAGGGAGCAGTTAGCTTTGGGGGAACAGCAACATTTAGAACAGGATTTGTATATGGAATATCAGTCTCTGATATTGTAGGACTTCAGAGTCAGCTCACTTCATTACAAAGCAAAATTGATTCGTTGCAATACGCATTTTACAATCATACTCATAATATTACGTTGCCAACTCACAACCACGGCCTTTCAAATGCTCAAAATTGGGGAGGAACCTTCCCAACATCAACTCCGTAATGTATCATAAAAGGTAAATTGCACCAATACGGAGGTAAAACAATGAAAAAGGTTGCTTATATTGCTATGGGTTTCTTGCTCGGAGTAGTTTTCATGACAGCGGGAGCCGCATTTGCAGATCAGTTAAAATCTCTAATAGGTAAAAAAGTAACTGGAGAATACACAGTTATCGTTAATGGATCAAAGTTATCGGATAAAGGAGCGGTAATTGATAGCAAGGCTAATGTACCGGCTCGCGCTTTGTCCGAAGCACTAGGAGCTGATGTTTCTGTGAGCGGAAAAGTAATAACAATTACTTCTGTGGAAGGAAGTAATGATACAAATGACAGTTACAACTCTAACACCACTAATTCTCAGACAAATAAATATATTGGCGGAACTAAATCAAGCTTGAATCAATTGAGAGATAGCACTGTTAACAATGTTATTGCCCCACTAAAAAAAGCCAGAGAAACAACTGCTTCAGCTTTAGAAGAGTTGAAAAGCATAGGGAACGAAGATGCGCTTAAAGTATCGGAGCAACGACTTTCAGAGTATGATTCTGAAATTGCCAAGTACGAAGCAGAATTAAAGCTAATTGACGAAGCTCTGAATTTGGCTGACAAATAAGTATGGATTCTAAAAAAGGAAACATTATATTCTGGTCTATAATAGGATCGATAGTTTTGTTAATCGGAATTGCAGTCTTAACTAAATCAGCAGGCGGTTTTAATGATGCAAGTTCAGATGAAACAGATAACAAAGAACTCACGACATATGAACGTTTTTATCATCCGAGTGACTACGTCATAAATTCTTTAATAAGGAAAGGTGAGAATTTAGATGAATACGGGTACTTAAATTATCTAAAAAGCTTCAGGCTTCCGATAAAGGAAAATAAGATTCATTATGCGAAGGATTATCCTCCGGTTATAACTATAAATACACCACGAAATATAATTGTTCGAGAATCTTATCGAGCAACTCAAAAAATGGATAGTGTAACATTGGATGATATGAAATCGAAGATCGATATGGGAGACACTCTTGTATTTTATACTGCGGCGTATCGAACGATTTATGATACTAAGTTTAAATTCCACATTGTTTTGAGGCAAGGAGACCTAGTCTTGCAACCTGGTGGCAGTGGGTATACAGTGGATGAAGTTGAGCACGATGTTTTTTATGATGGAGATTCATCAACGGGCAAGAAGTATACTAGAGAAGTAGGACATGCCATTTTTGCTCCAACAAGTGAATTTGATTATGAAAAACCTTTTGAAGTTGTTTTCCTCTATAATGGAACAGACACTTATGCTGTTTATGAATTGGATCTCAATAATCTTATGTAATTGATGAAGCATTACTTACTGCAAAATAAAAGGGCTTGAGTTAGAAAGGTGATCAGGTTTGGGAGGATTCGATGAGCTTATTAATTCCTTTTCTAGTTTAACAGGGAGAGCGATGCTCTGGAAGATAGGAGATAGCACAAAAAGTGGTTACATTGCCGAAGCTAAGGACATTATCTTGGACGGCGATACTTTAGTGCTCATCCTATTTAATAAAGATAATCTAATATTATCAAATGAAACTAGAATTCAGAATTTTAATCAAACAAAATCAAAGTTTCAATTCACTGTAAATTCAATTAAATACACATTGTTTAGAGACTATGATGACGATGATGATTTTGAAGACGATATTGATGAAGAAGAATGGGAACCAAAAGCAAGATGTGTAAATTGTAATAGGGAAGTTGCTTATAGAGGTGAATGTTATTGTAACAAAGATGATTTAAGTGTGACTTTTTCTGTAATTGAATTTACTAAAGAATATAAGTACAGGTGTATGCTCTTTAATAAATTTAGTTCGGAACTATTCGAGACTTCGTATCCAACGTCGATCTCAGATGCTTGGAACAAAATTAATAAAGATATATTTTCTTATTTCGTTGATATTATAAAATCTGAAAATGGTTTTTATTTTGAGGATGAATGGACGGATATTACTCCCAAAGCCGCAGAAAACATTATTAATGAAACCTCCTATTACTTTTGTAGCAAGTGCTATTTAAGTACGAAAGTATACTATTACGAAGATCGATGGCTTTGTAAGCCATGTCAATTAGCATTTAAAAACAAAAAGAAGGGTTATTTGTGAACTTAATACGAGCTTTTAGCTTATGATCCGTAGTGCAATAGCATTAACAATCAAATAAGATGAACTTATAGAAAGCCCTATTCCTTAATTGGAAGGGGCTTATTTTCGTATAGAGAGGAGGAAAGGTCTTGGCAAAGATGACACACATACTCCAAGTTGAACTGGATTTGAATAACCCGGTTGAAGAATTGACACAGGTGATTACTAGTGTTCTTAGTTCACATCCACAAAATCAAAAAGAGATTCTGACAGCTTTAGATTTGGAAATTGGGAATGCACTGGCAACAGTTGAGATTAAAGAACAGAAAGAGAACTCGGAAGCTATTGAATAGGTCAGGAAATGTTTCCTGAACAGAGAGATGGGGGATTCATTTGACTGACACAACTTTAAGTGAGGTGAACAGTGTTGTGGAAGAGACTACAAAAGTTCTTATGGGTATCCAAGTTCAATTGGCCCGGATGGAAAAGACACTTGAAGGAGTACCGGCAATGGCTGCCACGTTGGAAGCTACACGGGATCTGGCAAAGGAAGCTATGCAATCCACCAAATCGGCCCATCACAGGCTCGATAAGATTGAGAACGCACAGACCTGGTTGTGGAGGACTATTGCTACGACTCTGATTGGTATAGCTATCGGAGCAATTGTTCTAATTTTGAAAACGGGAGGCGTGTAGGATATGGACTGGAGTATTGTATTTTCACTTATTGATCCTAAGTTATTCGTTGTATTGGCTGCATGCTGGGTCCTTGGTATTGGCATAAAACGTATCCCGAAGATTCCGGACTGGACCATTGTTTTCATCGTGACTGCATTCGCTATTGTTATTACAAGTTGGACGCTTGGCTGGTCTCCTGAATCGCTTATTCAAGGGATATTGGTTGGAGCATTTGCGGTGTTCGGTAACCAGGTGATTAAGCAAGCGAAGAAAGGAACTGAACAGTCATGATCTCAAAAGGCAATTTCTTGTTACTTGAGCCATCCGATTTTAAAGGGTGGCTCGACAAACAGAAGATAACAAGAAGCATAGATAAGCTCCAGGTCCATCATACGGCTGCACCCAATTATTCTACCCGTCAGATGATTAACGGAGTAGCCAAACAGGATATCTGGAAATGTCTTGAGGGAATGAGGACCTTCCATTTGTCACAGGGCTGGTCTGCTACAGGACAAAACATAACTGTGCTTGAGGATGGGCGTATTGCTATCAGTTTGGATCGGGATCTCAATAAAACGCCTGCTGGAATCAAAGGGGCCAATACAGGTGCTTTGTGCATAGAGATCATAGGCAACTTTGATCAAGACGGAGATACGATGAGTACTGCACAGAAACACTCTGTAATCCACCTATACGCCTGTCTCGCGTTCAAGCTAAACATACCTATTGATACATCACATATCGTGTATCACGCCTGGTATACCTCATCTGGAGCATGGTTAGGTGATTATGAGAAAGGTAAGTCCAGCAAGACATGTCCAGGAACCAAATTCTTTGGTGATGGGAATACACGATCTGCTGCGGAACGAGGATTTATTCCTGCTGTCAAAACTGAGATTAAGCAAATTAAGGAAGGGGATGGATATCCGATGACATCAGAAGAAAAGAAACAAATGGAGGAACTCAAGGCTACAGTTGAATCTCAGGCAAAGTGGATCGCGGCTCAGAAGGCTAAGGAGAACATGGAATGTCCTAAATGGGCAGAGTCAGCTTATGAATATTACAAAGATTCCATGTCTGACAAAACGGGGAGTTATGACCTCTGGCGTCATTTAGTCATTTCATATAGGAAAGAGAAGACCAAAGTTTAAGGGTTTAAAGCATCTTAGCTTATTTAGCAATAAAAATAGAAAAGTCACCGACACCTTTTGGAAATCTGTGTTTTTATACTGAAATGTAAGATATGACGATTCTGGGAAAGAGTCGTCATATCTTTATGTTCTCATTAGTACATATTAACTGGAGGTGATTAACATGAATGAATTTGAAAAATTTCTAGTTCCTTATGGGGTGCCTAATATAATTATTGTAAACAAGGTGAACAATGAGGAAAGTGTATTATATGCAGTGGATTCAAAGGGAGAAAATGCTCTTATAGGTAGCGTACAAATGAAAAACACTAAGGATTGGTTCAAAGATTGTGAACTTGTAACTAAAAAAATGTTACTTGAGAAATTTAGGCTTCGTATGTAATGGATTTGTTGTGATATAATTTTAATTGAAAGGGGATGACAGATTTATGAAGGTTGAATCAATTAAGATTAAGAATATTAACGGAATCAAAGACTTGACTATAGATATGAACAGCCACATAAATATCATTTGCGGCATGAATGGAGTAGGTAAAAGCACTATACTTGAAGTTATAGCGCAGGCATTTAGTTTTGCTACAAGTACAAAGCTGAAGCGCAATGTAAGAGCTGACAAAGGATCTGCATGGGTGAAAGTTGATGGTAAACAAGGTTTTTTTGATACACTAGCCTTTCTGCCCAATGATAACCAAAGAGAAAAGTTGGATGTTGTAGGTGAAGCTTTAAAAGTAATTTACATAAAAGAACACAGAGTACTTGAACATCAGTCCCTAAGTGGAATCACACCAGATGAGGTAAGAGACGAACCAAATCACAAACATTTCATGATTAACGGAGTTAATCCTCAAACTATAAAAACTTGGTTGGCCAACAGGATTCTCTTCGAGCCACAAGGAAGGTTTAGTGAGGCGGAGATTTTCAATCTTAACATGGCGAAGCAAACCTTTTCAATTCTTGACAAATCTGTAGAGTTCTCGTTTATAGATCACACTACTCTTGATATTATGGTTAAAACATCAAGAGGAGAAATTTTTTTTGAATACCTTTCGTCAGGATACAAGTCTCTGTTCTTTATATTGCTTGGCATAATAAAAGAGATTGAGTTCAATTTCAACCCTAAAGTAAAAGTCACTGAATTTAATGGTATTATATTAATAGACGAGGCAGATGCACACATCCATCCGTATTGGCAAGCAACTCTAATTGAATCTTTAAGGACTATCTTTTCAAGTGCTCAGATAATTGTCACTACTCATAGTCCTCATATGATACAAGCAGCAGAAAACGAGGAATTAATTCCTCTTGGTCTAGATGAAAACAATGAAGTTATTAGGCTTGAAACAATAAACTCAGAGTATGGTTTTAAAGGTTGGACTGTAGAAGAAATATTGGAAGATGTAATGGGCCTTAAAGAAACAAGATCTAATGAATATATCAATATCAGAAAAGATTTTGAGAACGCATTAGAAGATGAAAATCATGAAAATGCGGTTAAATCATTTGAAATTTTAACCAAAATGCTTCATCCAAGAAGTCCGATGAGGAAAATACTCGAAATTCAATTAGGATCTTTGGGTGATTAGGGATGATAAAAATAATAAGAACATCGCCACCACATCAATTTGACTCAGAAAAAGTTAAGCGGTTAACTCAAGAGTATATAAATACCAAAAGAAATGTGTGGAATCTTGAATACATTAAAAGTGCTCTATTAGACATGTCTAATAGTAAGTGCATTTTTTGTGAATGCAAGCTAGGCGAAGAGAGTAAATATATTGAGGTTGAACATTTCCACCCGAAGTCTCTGTATCCAGAAGAGGTTCTTTCGTGGACAAATTTACTACCGATTTGTAAAAGATGCAACGGTTTAAAAAGAGATCATGATACTAAGATAAATCCAATTATTAATCCTACTGTTGATGAGCCTAAGGATCACCTGTTTATAAAGGACTATCGATACAGAGGATTAAATGATATAGGAAAGAGGACTATAAAAGTTCTTCAACTTAATGATTCTGATCGTCTTGTGTTACCAAGATTTAAGATAGGAGACGCTATAGCAGCGGCAATAGAGTCTTTAGTTAAAGTTAAGGATAAAATAAATATGGATACGAAAGTAGAAGATGAGAATGAGTTGATTGGTAAACTTAGAAACCTGCTTGTTTCCTGCCAGCCTGATTCCGAATATAGTACTGTCTGTTCATATGCTTTGTTAACAGATGAAAATTACTTTGAAGTTAAAGACTACCTTGTTAGTCAAGGGCTTTGGGATTTGGAGTTAGAAAGGCTAGAAACGGTAAGTCTACAACATTCATTGATTAGAGAAAAAATTACTTAGCTTAGCGTATACACAAAAATTTCCTTGTCGGATATTTTAAATAAACAAAGGCGGCAGTAATCATCTGCCGCCTTTGTTTATTTAAAATGTATTTAGTGATTCTAATATGCTTGTAAAACTTTCGTCTATATAGTTTAGTCCACTGTAAACCTGATTCTTGAAAACGTCTTCCTTCAGTTTGTCCTTACCATTGTAATGATCAACAATTTGTTGAATGAGCAGGCCTTTGTATGTCTTCAGCTCTTTGAGTTGAGCATTTGTACCTTGTTTAATTTCCTTAATGTTCAGAGAGCATTCTTTTTTTGCGACTGCAAGTAGCTTCTTGTCTGAATCTCGTTGTCCTTTGGCTTTTGCGATCACTTCTTTCGATGCCTTACTTTTCACAACTGTTTTATATTTGTTGATAGAAGCTTTATATTTTTCTGATGCGACCTTTACGTTGGCACATGCAGTTGGAGCGAGTTTTTTCAGAGCTGCTTTGACTTCTCTCACTCGTGAATTGTAGTCTTCGAAATAGGACTTTTCCACTTCTGATTTAGACATATTAAAAGCGAATGCTTGAACCGGTAGTGCTAATATAAGCAGTATTACTAGTGTTATAGCTTTTTTCATAACTTGAACTCCAATTCATAGATTAGTATTTTGTTTAAAAGAGACGACTCATAATAATATTGTTACTCTAGTGGTAATCTAACTAAACGACAATAGCTCAGTCTAGCGGGGTAATTCACCTGAACCTACATACTTATTTTTTGTATTGCTCCATGTGTAAGTGGCAATGGCCAACTTCCATCCACCTTCTGGATAAAAGTTTTTCCAATATTGCTTAATGACTCCGTTTTTTAATATCTTCACTCCTTGATCGCCCATAATGGAGAGCTTTTTCTTTAAGGTTCCATCTTTATAGTTGTATGCATCCAGCTGTGTGTTAGAGGGGAAATAATTAAACGTTACTGCCACATGTTTTTCTTTTTTAGATACTTGGTAAATATGAATATCTGGTGAATCCAATTCATCGTCGCTGATAATATTTTCCTTGATAAGTACTATGACACCTTTAGAATTAATGAGATAAAAATTGCCTGATTCCGTGATAAGTAAGTGTTCTTTCTTATTGTCTCCGTTTAAGTCTACTGATTTACTGACTGTTACACGCTCCCTAGGGAATTTCTTCTCTAACAGTGTCTTTGGGTTTACTGTAGAAGCATTAACGTAAGACGGATTAAAAATGAATCCAAACATGGCTACGGCACAGAGTAAAGCTAGTACTCTTTTCATAATAGTCTCCTTTATAGATTACTTATCATTTGCGTCACTAGCACTAAACATGATTCCAAGAACATCAGAACCGGTAAGAGTATAGCGAACGCCATTAACCTCTGTAGATTCATCAATTGTTGTCCAATCTACACCTTCGTCGATGACTCCCAAATCTTTCATAATGTCGCCTACGGCTGATGTAGGTATGTCGGGGTTGGTTCCCAATATAACCAATCCAATACTTATAATAATATCTGCTCCGGAGGAAAGAGTGCCGTTTCCTTGGCCAATCATCATTACATCCCGTAACGATCCGTCTACTTTGTTTACTGAACCAGTAATGCCTATGTAATCTGTAGTCATGTACTGAAATACATTTTGAACTGGACCTTCTTCGATCTCTAGCTTCTTGCCGATTTTAAGTTTAGGGTTACCGAGTTCATCGGCACGTTTGTTGAATGATTTCCGAAATTCATCTGGAGTCATTCCGAGACTTCCTGGTATTTCTACTTTCTTTTCCTCTTGCTTCTTTACGTTCTCTTTTGCTACCTTAACTTCCTCGGTCTTAGTAGTAGATTTTTCAGCAACAACAGTTTCCGGCTTGGTTTCAACAGGAGCAGATACTTCGGTTGTCGCAGCTGCCTCTTTCTCAGTGTTCTCCTCATCTTTGTTGCCAAAGATACCTCCCACTATTATCACAACAATAAGCCAAAACCACCATTTTTTCTGAATAGGCTTTTTCAATCTTCTTCCTCCTGATATAGTAATAATTAACAACAAAACATAGTCTATCAGACCTAGGTATAATTTTCTATAAAAATGTATGGATGTGGGAGAATGAATACATATAGAGTACTACAAACAGATATGGATTACCTCGCGGCAGCCTTAATACAGGTTAGGGTATCCGTCTGGCATGTTTTAGACGATCGAGAGAACATCATTGACTATGGCGGTCCGGTGGAGTCTTATACCGCAATATCTATTAAGATCATGGGGAAGAGATACTTTCGTAATACGTTTGAGTTTAGGGTACAAAAATAGAGCAGGAGGGATAACCTCACTGCTCTTTCGTTTTAGTTGGTCGTATATTCACTTACTTCAAACGTTAATATCTTATCGAAGATCACGTAATCTGTACGAATGTTGAATGGACCTTTGTTGTTGCTGTATTTATTGATGGCAAATTTAGCTGGGCCAATTCCTATATCACGAGCATCGTACCAGTTGAGAAATGCATTTATATCACTCATTGGAAGATCGTATTCTTTCTCCAATCCTGTTGTCATTGTTACTACAAGAATAGCACGGTCACCTGACGGTTCTGGATCAGGACTAGGTTCCACAGGCGTTGTCGGATCCGTCGGATCTGTCGGTTCTTCATTAATGCCGGGGTAATAAACCTGAACTTTATTAGTAGAGGTAGTTGCTTCACCTGCTATTGCATAAATAGCATTATTAAATGATACTACACCTGGTCTTCTTTTTGTGGGCATATCCAACTTTTTAGTCCATTCATTTTTAAGAGGATTAAATTCATAAACAGAGTTTATTTTAGTAGAACCATCAGGTTTTCCACCACCAACTCCGTATAGGTTTCCATTAAGTTCTGTCACCCCAATAAATATTGCAGCTTCGGGATAGGGTACGCCAGTTTCCCAAGTATCTGTAACAGGATCATAGATTTCAACTGTTGTACCTCCATTTTCTCCACCTACTGCGTAAATTTTTCCATTTAAGACCGCTAGTCCTACGCCAGATCGAGCAGTAGGCATATTTGACTTTGTTGACCATTTATCTGTAGCGGGATCATATTCATAGACTGTCTTTGTGTTTGAACCTGAACTATTGTATCCACCTATAACATAAATCTTATTATTGATGGAAATTCCAGAAGTGTAACTTCTTGTCTCAGGTAATTTTGCCTTGCTTGTCCATGTATTAGTTTTTGAATTATATGCTTCAACTATGTTCAAATATGAAGATCCACTTTTACCGCCGATCACATAAATCACATCATCTACTACAGCCGTTGCTGCTCCGAATCTTGCAGTAGGCATAGGAGCCTTTTCAGTCCATGAGTCATCATTTTGATTATATTCATATACATTTTTAACTTGAGTATATCCGGACGAAGTACCTCCAATTAAATAAATGGTTTGATTAGCTATAGCTACGTGTGGATAACCTCTTGAAATAGGAAGATTGTTTTTCTCTTCCCATTTTTCTAAACTTTCAGAGGCAAACGCACTTGATCCAAGACTAAACACTAATAACAATGACAATAAAACAGGTAAAACAATTTTCTTCATATGTATTCTCCTTCAAATGTATTGGCAGAGTTGATATTACAATTTCCTTAATTCCATGTCTAAACAATAAAGTCTATTTATTCAATTAAGTGTTAAATAAATGAAAAAAGCTCTATCGACGTACATTAGTCGATAAAGCACAATTACTAGTTTAATTCTTCCAATAATTCCACTGAGTTATTCCGCACATTTCCAACTTCCTTTGGCACCTCATATGCTCTCATCTCAGAAGCTTGATACGGCTTGAGCAAGCCAAGTAGTGATTGAATATTATCATTATCTCTTCCAAGCCACTCAGCCTCATCCTCAGGACGCAGGATAACCGGCATGCGGTTGTGGATGTCTTCCATCAGGCTATTTGGTTCAGTTGTAATTATAGTGCATGTGCTCAGTTTGTTTCCATCCGGATCTGTCCAAGTATCGTACAGGCCGGCAAGCGAGAATATACGGTCATCCTTCATCAAGATGCGCATTGGCTGCTTTGCCGTTCCTTCCTTACGCCACTCATAAAACCCGTTCGTTGGTATGATGCACCTCTTAGAACTGATCAGACGTTTAAAGGCTGGCTTTTCCGCAATCGTCTCGGCCCGGGCGTTGATCATCTTATTCCCGATCTTGTCATCCTTGGCCCAAACGGGTACAAGTCCCCATCGGAGAGAACCCAATCGATTACCGTCTTTGCTGCCGATGATCGTAGGAATGAACTGCATGGGTGCTGCATTGTAATTAGGTTTGTACTCAAAGCCATCAGCTATAGATGCATAGTACCTGTCCATTATAGCGTCTATGGGATCAATAATTGTAAATCTTCCGCACATGATAATGCCTCCTTTGAGACTCTATACTATGTAATAATACTCAAATATTTAAGAATAGAAACGGGTAATTTGTGGAGATGCGCATCCAATATAAAATAAAAATGCAATAAATTAGATGATATTTATAGATCAGCAAGTTTATGTTTAGACGTTAATCCTGTAGGTCGTTATAGTTAGTTCTATAATAAAGAATAAGGAGATTAACGATGAAAAAAAATTGTTTGGCATTTTTGACTGTTCTGCTTATAATTCTGTTGTTTTCTCAATCAACAACAGGAGCGGACTCTCCATTAAGTAATAAGGTAGATGGAATGCTTGGATTTTCTCCACCCACTGGAACTGAAGTAAAGGCAAGTAGCGAGTATTCTACATACATTGCGAAAAATGTGATTGATGGTAAGCTGAAAAACGAATGGAATGCAGGTACATATAGAGGTACCGTTGAACTAAAATTTCCCGAAGCAGTTGAATTTAACTTTGTTCATATTAGCACTGCAGCACAACCGATAAGGTCCGTTACATATCAAATCTATGGATTAAAAGATGGCA
The DNA here is from genome assembly GCF_037974355.1 of Paenibacillus sp. FSL R5-0517. NCBI lineage: Bacteria > Bacillati > Bacillota > Bacilli > Caryophanales > Paenibacillaceae > Paenibacillus > Paenibacillus sp. FSL R5-0517. Next base: position 4,035,209 of record NZ_CP150235.1, on the reverse strand, counting down.
CCTGGACTGCTATAAGCCCTAAAGAAACCCAAGCACTTTCAGAAAGATTTAATACACCTCCCCCGGTTAAAGTTACGCAAGGAGTATATGAGGGCATAAAGATTGAGGGGGATGGTGGTTCTTCTTGGTTGGCAATCGATGAAATTACATTAGGCAGTTTTGAATATATCAAACTAAATGGTTCTATCACAGGAACTACAGCTACCTTAAATTGGAATACAATTAACGATGCTACAGGATATAAAATTCAATATGGTACTGAGTCAGGAAAATACACAGATTCGATTACAGTAGAAGGTAAAAATAGCTCAACTTATAAAGTACCAAATTTGGAATTCGGTAAAACTTACTACTTCCAAATCGTAGCTATTTTCAATGGAGTAGAAACAGTTATTTCGAATGAAGTAGCATTAACTATAAATAATGATAATACCGAGACACCAACACCGGAACAGCCTAAAGGTGATCGTGCAATCCTTGTCGTGACTATGACTACCGGTCTTGAGAAAGAGTTTGACTTGAGCATGAAAGAAGTAAATAGTTTCATTGATTGGTATGAAACAAAACAAGCAGGAAGCGGAAAAGCATCATACGCGATTGATAAGCATGACAATAACAGAGGTCCGTTCAAGAGCCGTAAAGACTACATCCTGTTTGATCGAGTCCTAACGTTTGAAGTGAGCGAATACTAAGAAGTCAATAAAAAAGGCTCCGCATTAAGTTGCGAAGCCTTTTTTGCATTATCTCAGACAATAAATTGATCAAATACAGGTATACGCAGTAAGCCCGATTTGGTCCAGCTCCGCATTTTGACCCTGGCTTGTATACGTGGTTCCAGGTAAACGTGATTCTTGTCCTCTCCAGTCATAAGCTGCTGGCACACTCCGCGGAAAGCCTGCTTATGTTTGGGACTTGGACCATGCTCAATGATCCCTACTGGGCGCATCCTTTCAGTTGGATCTGGAACAGCAGCAAGCCACCCGAATTCGAATTTTTTGTATCCGGTAATGTACACGTCAGCATATGACCAGTTAATAACCTTCAACCAATCCTTGGACCGCCTGCTAATGTACTGGCTGTCTTTGCGCTTTCCAACTACGCCTTCCATACCGATAGTCTCTATCTGAGTGTATAACTCCTCTCCAGCGCCTTCTATATGAGGCACAGCTCCAAAGTTAGAGGAAGGAAGAGATAGATTGTGTAGGATCATCTTGCGTTCCATAAGAGGTAGCTTACGTAGATCTCGTCCTTGGAAGAAAAGAATATCAAATGTGGCAGGCAGTTTATGAGTGAGCTGCGTTATCTTGCTGGCCTGCTTTGTGCTGAATCTACTCATGACTGCTTCAAAGTCGTTAAGCCCTGTCTCTGGATCAGTGCAAGCGACCTCGCCGTCCAAGATAATATCAGAGTCAAACGGCAGAAGTAATTCCGGGTACTGACGGGTACAGTCGTTGTTGTGGCGAGTGAATAGCCGGACTTCTCCGGCTTGTTGAGAATATATCAACCGGTGACCGTCAACTTTAGGTTCAAAAATGAATTCTGAATGTGAGAAGGGGCCCGGTGCTGTTGCTAATAACATAGGACTGATAAACATAAAAACACCTCAACCCAATTATAGCGTTTTGCCATAAAGGATTGAGTCGGTAAGTTATGGGATATTTAATTTAAATTCTATGTCGTTTTTGCGATGATCGCATCTAAAGTTAAATTGAAAAACCAAATATTAAATTTCCTGCTGCACGAATCTTCACCGATCAGACTCCGGTAAAAACGCAACAATATCCCAGCTCCACTTCCAGATATATCTCCATGTGTCTGAGTTAGGAATGAAAGGTACTGTTGGCATATTGTTAGTGGGGCTTATTTCTTTTATATGAAATACATAAGGGTATTAGGAATCAGTTGTATATTAGTTAATAATGCCCATGGTTTATTATGGTAATTTAATAGATAATAATATTTGTATGATCAGAAGCTTGAATGGAGGGTAGAAGGGCATAAATATACTAATCCTTTGGAGGTAAGATAATTCATGAAACAACTATTAAGAAAGAACTTCGCCTTGTTATTAGCTTTAGCACTCATGCTGGGACTTTTCCCTAATTCAATTAGTGCAGAAGAAGATAGTAATCCAAATATCAACGAGAATGCTATTTCATCTGAAATAGACCTTGATCCTGTTGTTGATCGTGATCTCGTTGATGATTTCAAGGAAAATAGTGATGTTCCTGACATTTACGGTACAACTCCAGAAACTACTTATACATTTGAAGTAAATGGAGAAACAATTCAACCAGGTGAGAGTATTTATATTTATTCCTCGCCTGATATGCAACAGCCGTTAATTTCAACAGAAGCAAATTTAGCAGAAGTACCTGCAACATCAAAAGTTTCTCCTGCTGCAGTGGGAGTAAATTCAATTGGTATTCAACCTGTTTTGAACCCACAGGGAGGCACAAGCAAGATTACTGCTGGGTTGGGCGTTACAAAGGTAGTCGGTTCCAAACCTGTCTTAGTAGGTGTAAACTACGTTCTAAAAAAAGCTATGACTAAAGGAGGTACGCCACAAGTCATATCTAGAACCTCTGATAACATCACATTCCCAGGGCTTGGATCGTCGACTCAGAAAAACATCGCTTTATCAGGTGTAGGTTATTACTCGGTTACTTTTGAAGTAAGTGTGCACTACCCAAAAGAAATAGTTCCTTTGGTATCTTCGTCTTCAACGCTACTACTTAGTAAAACGGCTCGCCCTTGGCCTGGGGACTATGTTGACCCTGTATCAGGAAAAAGAATTACAGACCCAGTTAGTTTGACTTGGGCAAAAACCTCTACTCCTGTAAATTGGACTGATAAAGAACGCAAACCATTTAGACAGTGGTACCAAACAACGTACAACGTACCCAATTATAATTGGGATTTAGTTGATATACATCATATCAGACCTAAAGAGTTTGGTGGCACCAATGATAATAGTAACTTAATCCCGTTAAGCAAAAATGTCCATAAACTTTATACATCTTTCTTTGCTGGATATAAGTAATAAAAGGAGAGTATGAATATGACTAATTCTGGAGTCAGTCAGTTTCTTAAGATTCTGATTTCACAAGTGGAAAATGAAAATTCTTTAAATGTGCTTCGAGGAGATGGAGAGCTCTATAAGGCGAAATTTGTTTTTCATAAGCCTGCTCTTCAAAATGATATCCATGCGCTTGAAAACAAACATCAAATAAAGCTGCCACAAGATATTATTGAGTTTCTTAAAATAAGTAATGGTGCTTCATTGTTTGATACTGGCGATGGTGAATCGCTGGTTGTATATAGCGTAAAGGAAATGGATGAAGAAGCCGATTTTTATTCTCCAGATATTGCTCCAGGATTATTCCCCTTGATTAAATATGCGGGAGGCACGATATTTTTTGCTTCTCAGAAGGATAAAAGAAATTTGTTCTTAGGATCATCTGGATCAGATTTTGATTATTTGGGTCTCACCTTTGCTGAATTATTAGAATACTTTATACGAAGCAATGGGAATTATTTTTGGGAGTGGACTCCTTTGCTCGCATGTAGGACTCTTGATGAAGAAGAAGTTAAGTTTAAAGATTGGCTTGAATTATAACAAAAAGGTTCACCAGCATTTATTTGCTAGTGAACCTTTTTATTTGTATTTTGTGAATTTGGTATAAAGGAGCCCGGTCTCTGGACTGGGTATTTTTTTCTGTTGAATAACGAACATACATTCGCATATAATAAAAATACAAACAAATGTTCTATTAAATTGGGGGGGGGATGAACATGCCAGTGAAATACTTGGGTTGGTTGGTTGAAATTATCTATGAGGATCAAAGTGGAAAGATTACCAAACGACGTATCCAAGTCAAGAGCATACGGTCGGGAATGATTAAAGCTGATGATCTATTGTCGGGACAGCCACGTACGTTTAGGGAATCTGGTTTACTGGCATGCCGTCCAATAATAACAACAGCTTAAGGGGACTTAAAATGTTGACGGATTTTCAACGCAAGGTACTGAGGATCTTGTACAACTACAAAGGTGGACGGCGGAGATTTCCCACGATCCACGAACTGACTGTCAAAACGGGTAAGTATAAGCCAGACGTAATGGCTGCTCTGGACGCTCTTGTGGTTGCGGAATACATACATTGGGAAGATAAGTCTGACACGGCCAACATAGTGATACTGGAAGGGTGGGAACGTGAGGGAGAACGTCCTAAGGTAGACCACACACCACCTTCTGGGAACATTGACTATTGGACTCAATATTAAGGGGGAGCTTGTCATGCGTAGCAGACTGAAGTATAACGGGTTGTATGATACATCCAGAATGATTATGCCTGGACATAGAGAGGCATGGTTGGCTCAGTGTGAGCAACAGAAGAGACGTGGTAAGCCGGAACTGGACGATCAGGAAATGCAACGGATCAGTGAAGTACTTGTTGACTCTTATAATAGAAGTAGTAATGTTGAATTGATATTATTTAACCCTTTCTTCGAAGAGCCGATATCAGGAGTAGCTGTGGGATTAAACTCAGCACGGTGTGAAATAAAGATGATGTTGGAGGATTGGGTTTCTTTAGCCGAAATTGTCTCTGTTAATTAATGAGATTGTATCGCTTTAGAATTGCGAGCTTATACTTTATAATATCTGTATAAGCATATTATTTTAATTAGGAGATTTTTGATTAACCAGCGTCATATGTCAGAGTAGTAATACAATCAAAGTGGATATTTGAAACGTGTTTCTTCATTATAATAAGAAAAAAAGGGCGCCCACAAAAGCGCCCACAAAATGCCCACAAAAGTCTGAATAATTATGATTAGTTTTGAAAAGCTGATCACTGATAATACTTGTTTTAAGCCGATTTCCGATGGTGGATGATTCACTTTGAAAGCATGGAACATAAATAGAACACAAGTCCACCAATGGGAACGCGATCAATATATCACTTTGTACTAATAGCTCAATCCCTTGGCGCTCTAGCGCTGAGGGGTTTTTCTTTTTGTGGGCAAATCCCTAAACATTTAAAGAAAAATCAAAGTGCCCCCAAAATGCCCCCAATTGTCCCCTAAAGCATTCTTGGTCATCCACATAGCATTTCTGTGTTTGTCTGTAACCAAGGCTTACATATAACTAACAAAATACATACTTTCACCGATAGATAATCCTAAAAACTCTCTTATCATTAATGAAAGGAGAGTTTTTTATATATGGTTAATAAACCTCTCAATTTAATGAATTGTATCACTTCATAATTGTTGTAGCGAAAAACCATTATTATTTATCTAGTAATCTATGAAAAAAAACTGAAATTAGGACTCTTTCTAAAGTGCATTAAATTGTGGGCAGCAAAAGTTTAAATCAAGCTTCCTGTAAATTCTGATAGTCATGAAACAAAAGGGACTTTTAACTCTGTTCTATTAAATTCCTGCCAAATTTCAGAAAGTTTCAAATTAAAGTTTCAATATTATGTTGATAGTTTCATATAGAAGAGGTATACTTTAATTGAATTTTGAGCAATTTAATTTTAAATAATTAATTGGAGATGTTAATATGGATCAGGCAAAACAATTGGTGACAGAACAACGTACATTTTTTTATACAGGACAAACTAAAAATATTGAGTATCGGATTAATGCACTTCAACAGCTTAGAAAAGGAATCGAAAAGTATCAGCAACGGATTCAAGATGCACTTCGGGCGGATCTGAACAAATCCGAGGCCGAAGCTTACGGTTCCGAGATTCGCATTGTTCTGGGTGAATTGGATTTTGCATTAGAACATCTGGAGGAATGGGCTGCGCCAAAACAAGTCCCAACCAATTCAGCTATGCCGGATGGGGTGAGCACCATTTACCCTGAACCATACGGAGTGGCTCTTATTATTGCACCTTGGAACTATCCTTTCCAACTGGCGTTTGGTCCACTGATTGGAGCAATTGCAGCCGGTAACTGTGCAGTTATCAAGCCTTCTGAATTAACACCAGCCGTATCTCGTCTGACGTATGATCTTATTCAGGAGATCTTTCCTCAAAAGTATATTGCCGTTATGGAAGGGGAAGTCGAAGCCAGCACAGCATTGTTGAAAGAGAAGTTTGATTATATTTTCTTCACAGGCAGTACGGGTGTTGGTCGCATTGTTATGAGGGCAGCTGCGGAGCACCTGACTCCTGTAACTCTTGAATTAGGCGGTAAGAGTCCTGCTATTGTCCATAGTGACGCAGATCTGAAGCTGGTAGCTCAGCGTATTGTTCGTGGTAAGTTCCTGAATGCAGGGCAAACATGTGTTGCTCCGGATTACTTGCTTGTGCATGAACAAGTTCATGATGAATTGATTAATCTGATTGGCGCAGAGGTCAAAGATAAATTTGGGGATGATGTGTTACAGAATGCTGATTTCCCGCATATTGTCAACGCGCGTAACTTTGATCGGTTGTCGAAATTTCTTACAGATGGCAAAACGCTGATAGGTGGACGGTCTGTGCGTGAGCAGTTGCTGATTGAGCCGACTGTACTTGGAGATGTGAACTGGGATTCACCTGTCATGCAAGAAGAGATCTTTGGTCCGATTCTTCCCATATTTACGTACAGCGACCTGAATCCCGTGCTGGATGAGATTGTTCGCCGGCCAAAACCATTGGCACTATATCTCTTCACACAGGATGAGCAACTACAGGATCAGGTGCTGAATCAAGTTTCCTTCGGTGGGGGATGTATTAATGACACGCTTTCTCATATGACTTCGCATTATCTTCCGTTTGGTGGTGTAGGAGAGAGTGGTATGGGCTCATATCACGGACAACAGAGCTTTGATGTGTTCTCGCATCACAAGAGTGTTCTGAAACGCAGTGAATAATTAGCAGATAAAACAATATAAACATAAAAAGAGGTTGTCCTGTTCATCAGGGCAACCTCTTTTTGTATTCAGTGTATTGCATCTAGTTTTGTTACTCAGGTTAGTTATTAATGAATATCTCGGAAAAGGCCAATGACTTTACCCAGAATACTAACGTGTTTCAAACGTAAAGGCTCGAAGGTCGCATTCTCCGGTTGAAGGCGAATATGATCTTTCTCTTTATAGAACGTTTTCACTGTAGCTTCATCGTCTTCAGTCATTGCCACTACGATATCACCGTTATCAGCAGTTTGCTGTTGACGGACAATAACGTAATCTCCGTTAACGATTCCTGCTTCCACCATACTATCTCCGACTACCGAAAGCATAAACACTTTCTGTTCACCTACATAATGTGTAGGAAGAGGGAAGTAGTCTTCAATGTTCTCGGTTGCAGTAATTGGAACTCCGGCTGTAACCTTACCAACGACAGGAATACGTGCAACGCTATGAGCAAATTGATGAGAATGCTCAGATTCTTCCTGGCTCAAAAGCTCAATGGCTCTTGGCTTGGTAGGGTCGCGTCGGATCAAACCTTTTTTCTCCAGGCGATCCAAATGTCCATGTACTGTTGAGCTGGAAGCCAGTCCAACAGCTTCACCAATTTCCCGTACGGAAGGAGGATACCCCTTCAACCGGACTTCATTTCGTATAAATTCCAGAATTGCCTGCTGCCTGCTGGATATCTTCGACATACCGTATCAACCCCATTTTAGTAACGTTTGGGAAAATTATAACATAGAACCTCCGTTCGTACAAACATAAGTTCTAAATAAAATGGCATATAATCAGTGTTTTTTAACTTATAAAACAGAATTTGTTCAAAAGTGAGAGCAAAATACTGCAAATGCTTCGCAGAAGGGTTTGAATTAAGATATTTCTCCTTCAAAAAATAAGCGAACAATTGTTCTAAAAATCTATTGAACAAAACAAGTGTTCGTGTTATATTGATTTCAATAGATAGGAACAAACGTTTGGAGGCGGGTATTTAATGAGATATTCAACTTATCAAAGTATTTATGAACCGATGAATTCGGAACTGGTGAAGTCTAACATAGGGAACTACAAGAAGGTTTTAGCGCGTTTCAAGATTTCTTCATGGATATTAAAGGTAGCCATCACTTCTTTGATTATATTTATTGGATGTAGCACTGTATTAACGGTATTTGCTGGCAATGAGAATGATGTTCTGCCTGGAGGAAAGATAGCCGTTTCACAAGGGGAAACATTATGGAGTATTTCTTTGGAACATAAACCGACTAATATGGATACACGTATATATATAGAAGCAATTAAGAAAGTGAATCAACTTCAAGCGACTTCGATCCAAGTGGGACAAGTACTAACTCTACCGCAATTCGCAGAATAAAAGCACATCAATGAGAGTTAACGCGTGTCAGCTTGACAAGCAGCCTTTATCATGGCAAAGTTAATATGACTTTGTATTTTTGGAGGGGACAAGCTTGGATATAGATAGTCTGGTAGCACGTATTAACGAATTGGCTCGTAAGCAAAAGTCCACTGGATTGTCGGCGGAAGAACTTGCTGAACGTGCCGAGCTAAGAGAGATTTATTTGAGTAATATTCGCAGCAATTTCAGACAACAACTGGATACCATTGAGATTGTTGATGATGAGAATGACAAAGGCCACCAAGGCAAACTCAAACACTAACGAAACCTAATGATATCATTATGATATTTAGGTTTCTTCCTGTTATTCTGAGTATGCAATTTATAGGGGGAAATGTTGGTTTACAGTTATGTAAGCCGATACAAAGACACATAAGGGGGATTCTCATGTCGCGTTCGTTCGAGAGAACGGTTAAGAAAAATTCCAAGCAGTTAAATCAGCAACGCAAAAAAAGTGGTCAGCCCATCACAGGTACACCAGGTGAAGAAGTCTTTAAGGGACGTAGCCTTTTGTTCCCTATATTTTTGATCGGTCTCGCCTTTTTGTATCTGTTTATGAGCACGTTCCTTGTGCAAGCTCCGATGACAACCTGGGACTGGGTGACGATGCTGCTTTACGTATTTTTGGCAGTCATCTTCATGCTTCGTCGTCCATACATCAAGATCAGCAGTAATCGGATTATAACGACAAAGGGTAATCGTGAACGTTCAATCGGGGTTGAAGATATTGTCAAATTCAGAATTGAACCAGGCACAGTTGTTATCGAACATAAAAGTCGCGGGAAAAGATGGGTGTTCACCAAGTTATTGAATCGTTACGATACAGATGCGATTGCAGAACGTTTGCTGAAGTTTGCAAAAGCACACCAGATCACCGTGGAAACGATCGATAAGTAATTATTGCATAAAGGGGTAGATGATCGGAATGGCGTTAAAAGCGATTTTGTTCGACCTGGATGATACTTTATTGTGGGATGAGCGCAGTGTTCGAGAAGCATTTCATGAGACTTGTCTAATTGCAGCACAAGAGACTGGGGTCAAACCGGAGGAACTTGAAGAAGCTGTTCGTAACGAGGCACGTGCACTGTATGAATCTTATGAGACCTTTCCTTTTACCAAAATGATTGGAATCAATCCGTTTGAAGGCCTTTGGGCCAACTTTACTGGTGGGGATCAAGCTGAGTTCCGTCAGTTGGAACAACTTGCTCCAGCTTATCGTAAAGAATCCTGGCGTCGTGGCTTGTTGAAGTTGGGTATAGATCGGGAAGATCTTGCTGAACAACTGGCCGTGCAGTTTGGAGTAGAACGTAGATCCAGACCTCATGTGTACGAAGAAACGATGGATACTTTGCGTCAATTACAAGGGAAATACAAACTTTTGCTGTTAACGAACGGTTGTCCTGCTTTGCAACAAGAGAAGTTGGATGGTGTACCTGAATTGACTCCTTTCTTTGATGAGATTGTTATCTCGGGTAACTTTGGAAAAGGAAAACCAGATCCGTCCATATTCGAGCATGCTTTGAGTAAACTGGGTGTTAAACCCGAAGAGAGCATGATGGTTGGGGACAAGTTGACGACGGATATTCGTGGTGCTCTATCAGCAGGCATCCAAGCCGTATGGATTAACCGTGAGCATAAGACCAACAATGAAACGTATGCGCCTGACCATGAAATTACGCATTTATCCGAATTAGATCAACTTATTGCTAAGTTCTGAGCAAATCAGCCATAACATCTTTCCTCAGCACTATGAAACATTGGAAGCTTCAATGAACGATGATATCGTTCTTGAAGTTACCAATGTTTTTTTAATTTGAGTAAATTAACTAAGTTGCCTTGTTAAATGAGATTTCCATTTATTTTGCTAAAAGTTATTGAAATTAGGGGGGAGCTGGATTAAAATATAACTAACATACTAGTATGACTAGTATTTAGATTATTCTGAGCAATTTCTTTTGACTTAATTCATTTGAATTCATTTGAATGGAAGCGAGGGTTGTTGCTAATTATTTCTTATTTGTTGTAAGCGCTTTATACACTTCGAAGACCTTCTTTCGATTTGGAGATCACACCAATTATTAAGTGCTAATGCATGATGTGAAGCACCTTGGATTGAGTGATTTTACATAAAATATCAAAATGATATCGCTTACATTGGGCTGTACTCTATTTCGTGGTGGGGGTGAAATTGAAGGATTGGTTGTTTTCTACCAAAGAAGCGATGGGAATTGCTCATGAAATAGTTTATATCTATCAAGTCCTGGATTGGAGTGAAAACACATGGAGTCGGAAACCGCTAAAACAACGTTAACCATGACATCTTTACGTAAAGAAAGCAGATTACGAACGGCAGCAACTTTGTTCCGCAAAGACTGGCAGTTGTATTCACTATTAATCCTTCCCATCATCTATCTCCTTATTTTTAAATATGGGCCGATGATCGGAAATGTAATTGCGTTCAGACGCTTTGTTCCCGGAGGAAGTATATTTGGAGAAACGTGGGTTGGGTTAAGATACTTCAAAATGTTCATTGAGGACCCTACCTTCTGGAGAGTATTTGGTAACACGCTGATGTTGGGCGGACTCGGTTTGCTCTTTACATTCCCGGTTCCAATCATTTTTGCCTTGATGCTTAACGAAGTGAAGAGTAAACGATTCAAAAAGTTTGTTCAAACCGCGTCATATCTGCCTCATTTTCTGTCCATCGTTATCGTGGCGGGTATGATCCTGCAACTGACAGCAGTGAATGGTTCCATTAATGGACTGGTAGCTTTCTTCACTGGAGACAATATTCCTTTTATGCAGCGGGCGGAGTGGTTTCGAACAATCTATATCACTTCTGAGGTATGGCAGGGTATGGGTTGGGGAGCAATTCTGTATCTGGCTGCACTGACAACCATAGATGATTCTCTGTATGAAGCTGCACGTATCGATGGTGCCAATCGGTGGAAGCAAACGATTCATGTAACGATACCAGGGATCTTGCCAACGATTGTGACATTATTGATTTTGAACATGGGTAATTTCCTTGCTGTTGGATTCGAAAAAATCTTACTCTTGTACAATCCGCTAATCTACGAGACATCTGATGTCATCTCGACTTACCTGTATCGGGTCGGACTGGAATCCAGTAACTTCAGTTATGCTACCGCAATTGGCTTGTTCGAATCGCTGATCGGTCTGATTCTGGTGTTCTCCGTAAATGCGATCTCACGCAGACTGACACAAAGAAGCTTATGGTAAAGGAGGAGCATCATGCAGGAATCCAGATCTTACAAGGTATTTAAAGTATTCAATGTTATCTTTCTGCTGTTCGTGGTATTTATAACGCTCTATCCATTCTTAAATGTCGTGGCTCAATCCTTCAGTAGTGAGTCGTATATTAATTCGGGAAAAGTTAGTCTATTCCCAAGAGGGTTCAATGTGGAGACGTACAAGACGATCTCACGTGACAGCATGTTCTGGACGAATTATAAAAATACGATTATCTACACCGTGGTAGGTACATTAATCTCCATGTTCATGACGACTATTTTCGCATATGCCCTGTCCAAAAAGAGATTAATGGGTCGCAAGTTTCTGACCATGTTCGCCGTATTCACCATGTTCTTCAGTGGTGGATTGATTCCAAACTATGTGTTGATTAATTCCCTTGGGTTCAACAACACCATGTGGGCACTTGTTGTTCCTGGCGCAATTAGCATATACAACATGCTGATCATGAAATCATTTTTTGAAAATATGCCTGAAGAACTGGAGGAAGCTGCCTCGATTGACGGTTTGAACACTTACGGAATCTTGTTACGCATTATTTTGCCACTAAGTAAAGCAGTTATGGCAACCATGGTGCTGTTCTACGCAGTGGGCCATTGGAATTCCTGGTTCCCAGCCTTTCTGTATTTGGACAAAAAAGAACTGTTCCCGGTCACCATTTATCTGCGCAATATGATTGCAGGAGCGACAAGTGGGGCGTCTGCCGGTGCAACCTCAGCGGATAACCTGACACAGATTGCTGCCAATATTAAATCAGTAACGATGGTATTAACCATTCTGCCGATACTCACCATCTATCCATTTGTCCAAAGATACTTTGTAACCGGAATCATGTTAGGGTCTGTCAAACAGTAAAAAGCAGCAGCTAGAGTAATTCACATGATTAATTTTTAGATGTTGTTTAAAGTTAAAGGCAAAGTCAACCTAAACCAAATTCAGGGGGATAACCTAAATGAATCAAAAGCCACGTAAGTTTGTTGGTAAAATGGTGTTGGCAACAATGATGACCTTCGTTCTGGCAGCATGTAGCAGCGATACTGGAGCTGGAGGCGACGTCACGGAAGTTCAAACCAAGGCAGCGATGGAAACGTACAATGTTGGGGATACATTCAAGGCGACCGAGCCATTTAATCTATCCATACTATACAGTGATCATCCTATTTATCCTTATAAAAAAGACTGGTTACTTTTCGATAAAATTACCGAACTGACGGGTGTTACGCTTGAGCCAACGATTGTTCCCATGAGTGACTACTCTCAGAAGAGATCCCTTCTAATTAGTTCAGGCGATGCACCGCTGATTATTCCCAAAACCTATCCTGGTGAAGAATCTGCATTTGTATCTTCCGGTGCGGTCTTGCCCATTAGTGATTACATTGATTTGATGCCGAACTTCAAGGATAAAGTGGAAAAATGGGGTTTGGAGGATGAACTGGAAGGACTTCGGCAAGAAGATGGAAAGTACTATGTGCTCCCGGGTCTGCATGAAGAAGTATGGCCGGATTATACATTACTGGTAAGAACAGATGTTTTTGAAGAAAATAACATCGCCATCCCGACGACATGGGACGAATTGTATGATGCAGCCAAAAAGCTGAAAGAAATCTACCCGGATTCCATTCCATTTTCGGATGGATTTAAATTCAATAGTACATTGAACATCGCTGCTACCGGTTTTGGTACCAAGGCTGGATGGGGTTTTGGTAATGGATTGACATATAAAGAAGATCAGGATGAATTCGTATACTCGGCTACAACACCAGAATACAAAGAGCTGTTGACCTACTTTAACAAGTTGGTATCTGAAGGATTGCTGGACAAAGAAAGTTTTACACAGGATGACGATCAGGCAATACAGAAATTTGTATCCGGCAAATCTTTTATGATTAACGGCAATTCCCAAACGCTGGTGCTGCACCGAAATGATATGAACAAAACGTTGGGAGAGGGCAAATTCTCAGTTGAGAAGATTACAGTTCCTGGTGGACCAAAAGGCCAATTAATGTCAGGCTCCAGACTTGAAAACGGTGTCATGATCTCTGGGAAAATTCAAAAAAGCGAAAATTTCAAAGCCATTATGCAATTTATTGATTGGTTATACTACAGTGATGAGGGTCAAGAGTTTGCCAAATGGGGTGTTGAAGGCGAAACATTTACCAAAGAGGGCGGAACACGTAAATTGGTTGAAGACGTTAACTATAATGGTTTGAATCCAAAAGGAACGAAGGATCTGCGTATTGACTTTGGCTTCTCGGGTGGTGTATTTGCCTACGGAGGTACAACAGATCTGCTGCAATCGATGTTTAGTGAAGAAGAGTTGAAATTCCAGCAAGACATGAAGGATACCAAAGAAGTGATCCCGGCTGAACCACCGATTCCATACTCTTCTGAGGACCGTGAACGGGTGACACTTCTGAGTACTCCACTGAAAGATTACTCAGACCAAAATACACTTAAATTTATCTTGGGTGAGCGAAACTTGTCTGAATTCGACACTTTTGTTAAAGAACTTGACAGTCAGGGTCTATCCAATTATCTGAAGCTGGCAAATGACACGTACAAAGCCTACAAAGAAAATAAGCAATAACATAGTTGATGTTGGCCAAATTACCGTTTCACACCGATATTTAAGTGGAACGGTAATTTGTGCTAATATGAATGAATACGGCTGAGAGAAAGAGGTCAAGGCATGTCAATTAATCAAAAAATCAGAGGCTCGACCCGGGCATATTCATATAATTTGTTAAAGGAACGAATTCTGCATCTGGAACTTAAGCCGGGTACCAAGATTTCAGAGAAAGAGATTGCAGATGAATTGCAAGTGAGCAGAACCCCCGTGCGAGAAGCATTCATGAAGCTTGCAGAAGAAGAACTGCTGGACATTATTCCCCAGAGTGGAACGATCGTCTCTCATATTAATCTGGAGCATGTGGAAGAAGGCAGGTTTACGAGGGAAAAGATGGAGAAGGAAATCGTGACTTTGGCATGTGTTTCTTTTCCTGAAGAATTCCGATTTCGACTTGAAACCAACATTGCGATGCAGGAAGTTTGTATAGGAAAAAACAATTTCTATCGTCTTTTTGAGCTGGATGAAGAGTTTCATCAGATTTTGTTCCAGGGCACGGGTAAGCTAAGAACATGGAAAATGTTGCAACAACTGAATATTCCGTTTAATCGGTTGCGTTTGTTACGTCTAGCGGAGGACTCCAACCTGGAGGTTATTATCTCCCAACACAAAGATATATATCGGCTTATCACAGAGCGTAAAACAGAACAGGCTGTTCAGGTGATGGAAGCTCATCTCAGACTGGTTGTGATTGAACAAGAATCGATAAAAGCGAAATACCCGCATTATTTTATATAATGCACGGATGATGTATAATACTCTCCATATGCATATGCGAAAACCCCTGTTCAATTGAACAGGGGTTTTGGTTAAGCAAGTTATAACACGAGAGTGTCAGGCGTTCTTGATAAATGTAGGATCAGGGTATGGATCTGCAATCCAGCCATCTTTTTCGATGAACAGACGTACAGCGATAATTTGTTTGTTCTCCATTAAGGTGAAGAAGTGCGGTGTATTCTCGGGTACAGAAATGACGTCTCCAGGAGACAGTTCTACATTAAAGTAACCTACATCATCAGTAGCTTTGATAACAAAGATTCCTTTACCAGCGACAATCGCACGGATCTCATCTTCAGCGTGGGTGTGGATCTCTTCGAAATTGGCCAGCTTTTCTTCGATATCTGGTGTTTGCTCGGACAGTGTGATCACATCCCAGATTTGGTACCCGCGACGTGCAGCCAAATCTCTGATCTCATAGTCGTAAGTTTCCAAAACTTCGGTTTTCTGTTCATCCGTTAATCCAAAGTTATTTTGCAGATCAGTGTTCAGTTTGGATGCGTCCCACTTCTCATATAATACTTCGTATTTGTTTAAGAAATTTCGAACATTTTCGTCACCAGTGATGCGTTCGTTCGTATTTCGGATAACAATTTCAGCCATGTTCTTTCCCTCTTTTCCACTTGGTTTAATTGAATTATATCGGATACCTCTGTTTTTGTCGATTCTCAAATTCCGTTCATAATTCGTGTAAACCCGCCATCTTTCGCGAGAAAACCCGATCTTTCACATTAAGTTAGTTTCTGTTAAACTAAGATTTAACGTTTTGCGGGGGTGAAGATATTGGATAAGATTAGTCTACACGATGCATTAAAACAACGAATATTAATCCTCGACGGTGCGATGGGGACCATGATTCAACAAGTTGATCTGACTGGCGAAGATTTTGGCGGCGAAGATCTGGATGGATGTAATGAAATGTTAGTGCTTACTCGTCCAGAGCTGATCCAGCGCATTCATGAAGAATATCTGGAGGCTGGCGCCGATTTAATTGAAACCAATACATTTGGTGCGACATCGGTCGTGCTTGCTGAATACGATATTCAGGATCGGGCACGCGAAATCAACCTGGAAGCAGCCAGAATTGCGAAAGCTGCGGTTGATCGTTTCTCTACACCGGAATCTCCACGTTATGTGGTAGGTGCGATGGGACCAACAACCAAAACACTGTCTGTAACTGGGGGAGTAACGTTCCAAGAACTTATCGACAGTTATTTGGAGCAAGCGCTTGCTTTAATAGAGGGAGGCGTTGATGCGCTACTGCTTGAAACCTCACAGGATACCCTCAATGTAAAAGCAGGTAGCATCGGAATTCAGCAGGCCTTCGAACAGAGCGGTGTTACACTGCCCCTGATGATCTCAGGAACGATCGAACCGATGGGAACGACCCTTGCGGGCCAGAACATCGAATCCTTTTATATATCCTTAGAACACCTTAACCCAATTTCGGTAGGACTAAACTGCGCTACGGGTCCGGAATTCATGCGTGATCACATTCGTTCGCTTTCCGGAATGGCATCGGTTGCGGTTAGTTGTTACCCGAACGCGGGTCTCCCGGATGAGAACGGTAATTATCATGAGTCACCAGACTCACTCGCTCAGAAGATAGGTGCATTTGCGGAACAGGGCTGGTTGAATATCGCTGGTGGATGTTGCGGGACAACCCCTGCACATATTCGGGCTATGCGTGATACGCTTGCCCAGTACCCCCCAAGAGAAATGAACGGAACACATCCACCGGCATTGTCTGGTATAGAACCAATCTATATCGAACAGGACAATCGTCCCTACATGGTCGGTGAACGTACGAATGTGCTGGGATCACGGAAATTCAAACGACTCATTGTCGAAGGAAAATATGAAGAAGCTTCGGAAATTGCCCGTGCTCAAGTGAAAAATGGAGCGCACATTGTCGATGTGTGTGTACAAGATCCAGACCGTGAAGAGTCAGAAGATATGGTGAAGTTCCTTGAATTGGTTGTGAAAAAAGTAAAGGTTCCTCTCATGATCGATACGACAGATGCTTCAGTCATTGATTTGGCTCTTCAGTACTCGCAAGGTAAAGCGATAATTAACTCCATTAACCTTGAGGATGGCGAAGAGAAATTTGAGCTGATCACGCCGTTGCTTCATAAATATGGTGGTGCGGTTGTTGTCGGAACGATTGATGAGCGGGGTCAGGCGATTAGTCGGGAAGACAAGCTCGACGTAGCCAAGCGTTCTTATGATCTGCTGGTGAACAAATATGGACTCAAACCAGAAGACCTTATTTTCGATACATTGGTGTTCCCGGTAGGTACGGGAGATGAACAGTACATCGGTTCAGCCAAAGAAACCATTGAAGGTATAAGAGTGATCAAAGAAGCGATGCCTGAATGTCATACGATACTTGGGATCAGTAACATTTCATTCGGACTGCCTGAGGCAGGCCGTGAAGTGCTGAACTCTGTATTTTTGTATGAATGTACCAAAGCAGGTCTCGATTATGCCATCGTGAACACAGAGAAACTGGAGCGTTATGCATCCATTCCTGAAGAAGAACGCAGGCTCTCGGAAGAGCTTTTATATAACACGAATGATGATACACTGGCGGCATTCGTAGCGGCATTCCGTAACAAGAAGGTGGAGAAGAAGGAAAAAATCTCGAACCTTTCATTAGAAGAGCGTCTCGCTTCATATGTTGTTGAAGGAAGCAAAGAAGGATTACTGCCAGATCTCGAACAGGCACTTGCCAAATACACAGCACTTCAAGTGATTAATGGTCCACTTATGCGGGGGATGGAGGAAGTAGGTCGTCTCTTTAACAACAATGAGTTGATTGTAGCCGAGGTGTTGCAGAGTGCGGAGGTTATGAAGGCTTCTGTAGCATATCTGGAGCAATTCATGGAGAAGAACGAGACTTCGGTTAAAGGTAAGATCATTCTGGCCACGGTTAAGGGTGATGTGCATGACATCGGGAAGAACCTGGTAGAGATCATCCTGTCCAACAACGGTTACCAGATCATTAATTTGGGTATAAAAGTACCACCAGAACGTATTATCGAGGCTTACCGAGAAGAGAAAGTCGATGCAATCGGCCTCTCGGGGTTATTGGTAAAATCGGCCCAGCAGATGATTCTTACCGCTCAGGATTTGCGAACAGCAGGGATTGATGTACCTATTATGGTTGGCGGAGCGGCGCTAACTCGTAAATTCACTAAAAACCGTATCCGACCTGAGTATGATGGAATGGTTGTATATGCCAAAGACGCGATGGATGGTCTGGATCTGGCGAACAAATTGATGAATCCCGTTACACGTGAAGCCATGCAATTGGAGATGGATGCGGAGAAAGAAGCGGATGCTTCAGGTGCTGTAGCTGCTCAGGCCCTTCCAGAGCTTACACGAGTGGAGCGTTCGGATATTGCTGTAGATCATCCGGTTCTTGTACCGCCGGATCTGGAGCGACATACGATGCGCAACTATCCGTTATCACATATTCTGCCATACGTGAACATGCAGATGCTGCTTGGACACCATTTAGGGTTGCGCGGTTCAGTTGAACAACTGCTTGCTTCAGGTGACAAAAAGGCTACCGACCTGAAAGCAGTGGTGGATGATATCATGCAAGAGGCTGTTCGTGACGGGATTATACAGGCGCATGCCATGTATCGTTTCTTCCCGGCTCAGTCCAGTGGTAACAGCATCATTATCTATGATCCAAAGGACACGAGCAATATTTTGCATACATTTACATTCCCACGTCAAAAGGTCGAGCCATTCCTGTGCCTGTCCGACTTCCTGAAACCTGTTGAATCCGGTCAAATGGATTACGTTGGCTTTATGGTTGTTACTGCCGGACACGGTGTGCGTGAACTATCCACGGCGTGGAAAGATCAAGGGGATTATCTTCGCTCGCATGCTCTTCAATCCGTAGCGCTCGAAGTAGCAGAGGGATTAGCTGAGCGTGTGCATCATATGATGAGAGATATCTGGGGATTCCCAGATTCTGCGCAGATGACGATGAAGCAACGACACGGTGCGCGTTATCAGGGGATCAGGGTATCCTTTGGATATCCGGCTTGTCCGGATTTGGAAGACCAAGGACCGCTGTTCAAGTTGTTACAGCCTGAGGATATCGGTGTGGAATTGACGGAAGGTTTCATGATGGAACCTGAAGCATCCGTATCAGCGATGGTATTCAGCCATCCGCAAGCCAAGTATTTTAACGTAGAAAAGGCATAAATCAGTTGAGTGTCAGGCAAAGCCCTCCGCATTGTCGGAGGTTTTTTGCTGGCAACAGAAAGAGGTGCGATCCAGAATGGAACTATATTTCCTGGGAACTAATGCTGGTGTACCTACGCTTCAACGGAATGTAACTTCCATTGGGCTACGCATGTTGGATGAGCGCAGAGCTTTGTGGTTGTTTGACTGCGGGGAAGGAACGCAGCATCAGATTTTAAGTTCTCCGCTTAAACTAAGCAAATTGGAGAAAATATTTATTACTCACCTGCATGGTGATCATGTATTTGGACTTCCAGGACTGCTTTCGAGCAGAGCCTATCAAGGTGGCACTACACCATTAACGGTATATGGTCCGCCAGGTACGGAACGAATGATCAGTACAACCATGGAGCTTAGCCAATCACGGGTCAACTACGATTTGAATATCGTGGAACATACGGGCGGCGTCCTGTTCGAGGATGACAGTTTTATCGTGGAAGCCGCTTTGCTTGAGCATCGGATTGATAGCTACGGATACCGAATTACGGAAAAAGATCGTCCAGGAAGCCTTGACCCGGCCAAACTGGCGGAATACGGTTTGAAACCAGGCCCATTGTTCGGCCGGCTGAAACGTGGAGAAACCATTACGCTGGATAACGGTGATTCGCTTCGTCCAGAAGATGTATTGGGCGCGCCAAAACGCGGCATGGTAATCACCATATTGGGTGATACACGTCCATGCGACAATGTACTGCCTCTATCCGTAAATGCAGATGTGCTTGTCCATGAAGCTACATTTATGCATGATCTGGCCGATACAGCGCATGAGTACTATCATAGTACTTCAAAACAAGCGGCGGAAGCGGCTAGAGCAGCCAATGTAAGCCAATTGATCATGACTCACTTTAGCTCACGTTATAAGGACGAGGATCAACTGCAGCCACTTTTGGAAGAAGCACAGTCCGTATTTCCGAATACGAGACTCGCAAACGAACACCAGCTTATTCCTGTCGTGCATCGCAAGCAAGAATCTTAACCATGATTGCGATCCATTGCACGGCTAAACACGTCATATAATGAACCGGGTAATTGCACGGGACTGAGGGAGAGGAACTCCCGCGGTCCCTTTTGCAATCTGGTCAGAAAGCGTGTAGGATGGGCAATATGAAGAGGGAAATGATTCAAATTATTTTCCGGGAAAGCGCAGGAAATGACAAGCTTGTACAGAAGACGCGCGAGTTAAACCGTCGGTGTTCGATTTGGTTCGACTTGTTGCGTGCACATGTCAGCAAGCCATTATTTTTGCCTGAATACATAGGTTCGCGGTCAAGTTCAAGGTAAATGATTAAGGACATGAAACGTTAATGGAATAAAGAAAGGAAGTGCTGTGTGTGATTAAGGCCTATCTGATTGACTTGGATGGTACGCTCTATCATGGCAGACATCGTATCGAAGGAGCCGATCAGCTTATTCGAACACTGCAAGAGCTAGGCAAGCCGTATTTATTCGTAACCAATAATTCTTCTCGTACACCACAAGGTGTGGCAGATCATCTGAACGGGATGGGCATACCTGCCGATGCGTCTCAAGTGTGTACTTCTGCTGTGGCTGCTGCTGAATATGTTGCCGAAGAGTCCCCGGGTGCAAAAGTGGCATGTATTGGTGAAGCAGGACTGCTGCAAGCCATAGAAGAAGCAGGACTACAGTTGACAGAAGATGCACCTGATTACGTGATACAGGGGATTGATCGTGAATTTTCCTATTCTAAACTGACCAAGGCGCTAAGGTGGATTAATGCGGGATCAAAGTTCATCATGACCAACCCGGATCTGCAGCTTCCTTCCGATGATGGACTGACGCCTGGTGCTGGAACGATTGGAGCAGCAATTGAAGCCGCAACCGGAGTTCGTCCTACAGTCATAGGCAAGCCATCCAGTGTTATAATGAAGTCAGCCATTAGCCGGCTGAACCTGGCATCTCATGAAGTGGCAGTGATCGGAGACAATATGCGAACCGATATCGCAGCTGGAGTCGCAGCAGGATGTGAGACGCTGCTGGTACTTACTGGTGTGACAACACGGGAAAATATGGATGGACACATTCAAGCAGCCAAGGCTCGACCTGATCATGTGTTTGAAGATTTGCATAAATTGATGGAGTGGCTGTCGCAAGAGACAGACCAAACTTCCAAAAAGGGGTAATGTACGATGCCGGAACTGCCGGAAATGGAAAATTACCGGACCTTGTTGTCCGAGAAAATACTTGATCTACCGATTACAGGTGTTGTAATTAACCGGGATAAAACGATAAATACGGAGCCTGATCTGTTCATCAATGAACTTACAGGCAATCGCATCATATTTGTTGAGCGCCGAGCGAAGCATTTGATTTTCCACCTGGCTAATGGCAAACGTCTGGTGCTGCACCTCATGTTGGGCGGTATGATTTTCTGGGGCACGGAAGAGGAACGCCCTGATCGTTCTACACAAGTGGAAATCCAGTTTGGAGATCACATTTTATTCTTTATTGGCCTGCGCTTGGGGTATTTACATCTACTTACTTCAAAAGAGACAGAAGCGGCAATGTCCGATCTTGGACCGGAACCTTTGGATCGACGGATGAACGTGGAACGTTTTGCTTCTCTGTTGAAAGGTCGTCGGGGGACACTCAAGACAACGTTGGTTAACCAGCATATCATTGCAGGGATTGGCAACTGTTATTCGGATGAAATTGCTTTCGCTGCAGGTCTGAGACCAAGCTCCAAAACGCAGAACATCGCAACTTCACCTGAACTGACGGAGCGTTTGTTCCATTCGATGCAGTCCGTGTTGCGCGAAGCAGCATCTGAAGGTGGATATATGGAAATGCCACTGATGCAAGGGGATACGAAGACAGGAAGCTTTGACGAGCAATGTCGGGTGTACGATCGGGAAGGCGAGACTTGTCCGCGCTGCGGGGGAACGATTGAACGAGTGGAAATTACGGGCAAGAAGGCATTCTTCTGTCCGAAATGCCAGCATGAAGCCTAACAACGGAATCGGGGCACATGTCAGCACGAGAGGTGGATTTCTACAGGCAGCCAAAAGAGCACATGCGATGGGAGCAACGGCGTTTCAGTATTTTCCGAAGAACCCGCGTAGTCTTGGTCTGAAAAGTCTGGATCTCAAGGATGCTGAGCAGTGCAGGGATTGGTGTGAACAGCATGGACTGGCTTCAATTGCCCATTCACCCTATCCTACGAATCCGGCGTTGGGTATAACCCGTGGAGAGGCGGGGTTTCATGCTACAATAGCTTCTATTCGCAATGATCTTGAAATTTCGAATGCTTGCGGTTCCGTTGGGACGGTGGTCCATTTTGGACATATCAAAACAAATGATCCGCTGGAGGGTTATCAGAATCTCATTCATTGTCTGGATACCGCCTTGGAGAATTGGAATGGTCATTCGAAGGTGCTGCTTGAGAATCAGGCAGGTGATCATGGCCCCATGGGCACGACAATGGAAGAAATGATACAGATTCGCAAATTGTCTCGATATCCAGAGCATATTGCATTTTGTTTTGACACATGTCATGCTTTTGCTTCTGGTATGTGGTCGTCAGGCAACGAATCAGAGATGCTTGATCAAGGCAGGGTGCTCGGATACTGGGATGATGTTGCTGCTGTACATTTTAATGATTCCAAATATGCGTCTGGTTCGTGTAAGGATAGACATGCGAGGATCGGACAGGGATATATCGGAAATGAATCACTGAAAACATTGATCAATGCGCCTGAGTTCCAAAAGGCGGTTGTTGTGCTCGAGACAGAAACGGGCGAAGATGGAACGCACCGTGATGATATAGCGCTCATGCGTTCCTGGTTATAATGGGGAGAGGAGCGATTGTATGCATGTTTTTTTGGACGACTATCGGGCATGTCCAAAAGGATTTGTTCTGGCAACGAATGCAGAAGAGTGCCTGATGCTGCTAAGAGAAGGTGACGTGGACATTTTGTCTCTGGATTATGAGCTTGGGCCGGATTCGCCGAATGGCGGTGAGGTTGCGGCATCCATTGTACGAGAAGGTTTATTTCCGCGTGAAATCTATTTGCATACGTCCAGTATGTTTGGGAAACGCCAGATGTACGAGATGTTATATAGCAATAAACCCGATACGGTTACCATTCATAATGGTCCTATGACGGGTGAGGTTATGCTGCGTGTTGCTGCGGGAGAAGAAAGTTCATGAAGCCAATTACATCCAAAATGTTAATGCGCGGCGTATGGGAAGGCATGCCACAGGCTGTGTTTATATACACCCCTTTATGTGGGACATGTGCGGCTGCACGGCGTATGTTAGAGGTTGTTGAGCACATGCTGCCAGAAGGTATTTTATCCGAAATGAACATCCATGACATTCCTGAACTTGTACAACAATTTCAAATTTCAAGCGTACCAGCCGTGATGCTGTTTGACGGCCAGCAAGATGTTCCAAAAATGGTTTATCGGATGAGCTCTGTGGAGCATTTACTCTCGGAGATCCGGAAGGCGGTGCTGAAATGAGTATAATCTCAATGGAACATGTCTCACTCAGACGAGAAGAGAATCAGATTCTGGATAACGTGCATCTGCGCATTGAACAAGGCGAGCATTGGGTTATTCTGGGTCGGAATGGTTCTGGTAAAACAACGTTACTGGAAATGATGAACGGATATATGTTTCCAAGTCAGGGACGCATTGAAGTACTCGGTAATCTGTATGGACAGTGTGACGTCAGGGAAGTACGTAAGGAAATTGGTTATATCAGCCAAACGTTGATTGAGAAACTCACACCGAGAGATCCGGTATGGGAGGTAGTCGCTACAGGAGCTTATGCTTTTTTGCGTTTTTATCAGACCATTCCTGATGAAGTAAAAGCAAAGGCAATGAGTTTACTAGATGACATGGGCTTTGCCAACCTCGCCAACAACCCGCTTGGAACGTTATCCCAAGGGGAGCGCAAAAAAGTCATGCTAGCTCGTTCATTAATGGCTGAGCCAAAACTGCTGATTATGGACGAGCCTTGTGCCGGGTTAGACTTATATGAACGTGAGAAAATGCTGGCTGAGATTGATCGTCTGCGCCAGCGTAACATTACAGTGGTGTATGTAACGCATCATGTTGAAGAGATCGTACCATTATTTACGCATGTGGCTTTGATCCGCGATGGACGTATTGCGGCGGCTGGCCCCAAGCATGAAGTTTTGACACAAGATACAATTAAGCATACGTACGATGTTCCGGTCGATATCCAGTGGGATGACGGTCGTCCGTGGATACGCGTACGTTCTGGAGGGTAACACAATTTGAGTACACAATCGTCTTGGGAAGAAGGCAACTTCTCCCGTTTTATCTGCACAGCCAATCATGGCTTTGCCCCTTATGCACAGGAAGAATTACGCCGTACGTTTGGTGCGGTGAAGAGCACAGTACTCGTACCGGGAGAAATTTTGCTTGCGGGGCTGCCTGTAGCGGAGGAAGAAGTTGCAGGTAAACTGCTGGAAGATTATCCAACGTTTTTACGTCATATCCAGCCTGTTCAGTTTCAGGAGAATACAGAAGATTCGGAGCAGTCTATTGAGAAATTGATTGCATTTGTAATGAATCATAAGGAACTGACGGGTACCCCTGTCGTACTACAGGTACGGAAGACAGACGGGGCCTTTTGGCAAGAAAATGCAGCTTCATTGAAACAATTGCTAACAGAAAAACTGGATGAGCTAGGCTGTGAATGGGTTGTACGTGATGCTGAATATGTCATTTCCGTTTTTGCTGCGAATGACATGTTGTATGCAGGCGTATCCAGACCTGAACAGAACCTGTCAGACTGGAACGGGGGCGCCGTACGTTTTCAAAAAGAAGATGGACAGATCTCGCGTGCCAAGTTCAAATTGCTTGAAGCCGAGCAAACGTTTGGCATTGACTTTACTTCATTTCGTAAAGCACTTGATATCGGTGCAGCGCCAGGTGGATGGACCTCGTTCCTGCTTGAACGCGGGCTTGAAGTTACTGCGGTAGATCCCGCGAAGATGGATGCGACGCTGTTGGCATCACCAAAACTGACTTTCTTAAAGAAAAATGCAGGCGATGTACGCTTTCGCGAAGGAGAATTTGATCTGCTCGTATGTGATATGAGTTGGAGTCCCAAGCTGATGAGCCGACTTGTATCAGACCTTCTATATAGTCTTCAACCTGGGGGAACAGCGATTGTTACCGTGAAGTTATTGCATAAAAAACCGCTCGCACTCATTAAGGATGTTATCGATACGTTTGAGCGTTCGCGAATGCAGATTCAACGTTCCAAGCAGTTGTTCCATAACCGGGAAGAGATTACACTCTATATGGTCAAATATTAAGAGATCTAGCCTTGATTAAAGCAGCTAAATGTATTATGAAATTGATTCGATTAAGCACATTAAATTTTGTGCTTTACAATCTATTCCGGCCTGTACTATAATGATACCAATATTAACCATAACAAACCTAAGGGAAAGCATCCCGAAGCGAACGAAACCGGATATCCGGTCTGTTCTTCTTCGGTGAAGTTTTCCCTTTTTGTTGTGTATTGAAGGAGGAATTGGTATGAGACATCCGGCCAGGCTGGAACGCGGAAGCCTGCTGGGAGGTAGATATCGTATCGTATCCATTCTGGGAACAGGCGGAATGAGCCATGTATACGAGGCGGAGGATCTGAAGCTGCCGGGCAAGATATGGGCAATTAAAGAAAGCGTAACGGCTATGCCGTATGAAGGCAGCATGGAGACAGAGGCCGCTCTCCTGACATCACTCCGCCATCCAAGATTACCGCAAATTGTTGATTTTTTTGTCCCGGATGAAGATGGGTACACGTACTTGGTGATGGAATACATCGAAGGGTTAACGCTCAGTGAGTATTTCAAGCAGTGCCGCGGGAAAATTCCGATGGAGCAGTTAACGGAGCTGGTGCTTCAATTGCTGGATGTGTTGAGTTATCTGCATAGTCTGAATCCACCTGTCATCTATAGGGATCTGAAACCATCCAATATCATGATCACCCCGGAACATGAAGTAAGATTAATCGATTTTGGCATCGCCAGAAGTTACAAGCCGCAAAGTGCAGAAGATACCGTCAAGTTGGGAACAGCTGGTTTCGCCGCTCCAGAACAATATGGCTCGGGTCAGACCGATGCCCGTTCGGATCTATATGGACTCGGAGCATTGCTGCTATATCTTATGACTGGTGGGGCGTATACGGAATGGATTCAAGGTGTAGAAAGCTCTATTCGGAGTGATGTTCCACGGACGTACATCCCTGTGGCGAGAAGACTGTTAAGGTATAATGCCGAGGAGCGATTCCAATCTGCGGATGAGGTGAGGAAGGAACTGCTCCGCATACCTGGTGGAATAACGCCTGGTGGAGATGCGACCATGACTCTGAATGGCGGAACAAGAGTTATTGCCATAACTGGTGCTTCATCTGGTGTAGGGGTTACCCACACCGCTATAGCTATCAGTCATTATCTCGAAAGGCAAAACTTTAAAGTGGCAGTTATTGAAATGTCACCTCGCTCTCAATCCTTTGCAAGAATCCAACAAATCGCTCAAGCCGGTAAACTCGTGCCGGCAGGCAGACAATTTGCAGTGGATGGTGTGCATTATTGGAAACAATCCGGGCGAGCAGATATTTTGTCTTTGCTTGGGGGGAGCTATCAGTTCATCGTGATGGACCTCGGTAGTGGTCAGGACCAGAACCGGCTGGAGGAATTTCTGCGTGCAGATCTGCCGATTGTTATTGGCTCAGGTGCCGAATGGAGACAGGCGGAAATTGGCGCCTTTGTTCGATCACATCATCGGTATCCACGAGAGAAATGGATATATTGTCTGCCCCTCGCAGCAACTGAAGCTGTTCAGCGCATTCGTAAAACGCTGGATACATCGAGTGTATATGGTCTGCCGTTACATATTGACCCTTTTGACAAGGACGCACAGATGGATAAAGTGTTTTCTCATATTTTAACGCATATGATGGGACAGCAACCCAAGAAACGTTCGTTCTTTTCAAGAAGGAAAGTTCATGATTAGACGAGATTACGAAAGGAGAGCCTCTTTTGTCTAAATTAAGAAAACAAAGCCGTAAACTGATCTATTCCGGGCTTATCGGAGCAGGCGCTGTAGGGTTGGTGTTCGGAGGATATGTTATTTATAATGTCAAAACGATGGGTGATGTCAGGTCAGCTGTAGAAGCCCGTTATTTATCGGCATATGAGGAAAAGGAAGCTGAATTAAAGCAACAATGGGATTCGGGAGCACAAGGATGGGTCACGGTTCGGGATATTGAAGCAGGTGAACCGATATTAGCGGAGGATCTGAAGCTCATTGCTGTTCCAGATGCACAAGCACCACGAAATCTCTGGTCCAGTACCAAGCAAATGGAAGGTCAAGTGGCCAAAATAGAGTTGAAAAAAGGAACAGCCATTACTACCGAGATGGTGTATGAGGATACACCGGCTCCGCCTGATTTAAGAAATCGAGAGCTGCAAGTTGTATTATTGCCATCCTCACTCGTTAAGGGAGATATTATTGATGTTCGTATTCAGTTCCCAACAGGGCAGGATTATGTTCTCTTATCGAAGAAAAAAGTGGAACGACTCAATTCAGCTACCTTATGGATTACGATGACGGAGGAAGAGATTCTGTCACTCTCCAGTGCAATTGTAGATGCCTATTTACATAAAGCTTCAATCTATGCCTTAACCTATGTAGAACCACAGTTTCAGACACCTGCAATCGCGACGTATCCTGCCAATTCAGAAGTATTAAAACTGCTGGAGAGTGATCCGAATATTGTTCGACGAGCGGAACAGGAGTTATCCAGACAGGTGCGAAGTTCGCTTGAAAGTTCACTGGCTGCCTCCGTGACAGCACCGTCAAAAGGCGTTGAACAGGATGTGGCACAATCCTCAGTTACCTATAACAGTCGTCCATCAGCGAATAATTCGGCAACATCGGATGCAGTGATGTGGAATGATGGTTCAGGTAACGGAGCAGAAACTAATACTGGAAGTGTAAATGATCCCGTTGAAGTTTTACAGACAGAACAGCAGAGTTTGTTAACAGGCGGAGAGTAGAGACCGATAGCAATGTTCACGTGTTCAGTTGAATAAAATTCAGATAACAAGGTTTTTGAGAAATGGAAGGGAGTGATAACATCTATGCGATCATGGATCTTTGCAGGTTTGTGTGAGAAGAATGATCTGATGTTATATCTTTGCAAGATATTGGCTTCGACAGGTAACAAGGTCTTACTCGTAGATGGAACCTTACTACAAAAGTATGGGTACGGTGTAGGTGACAGTCAGCAGTCTTTGCGAATTACGGAATTTGAAGGATTTGATATCGCTTGTCATTTTGTCACATCAGCAGCTGTAGAGAATCATCTAGAAGTAAACGGAGAACGATTGGACAGTTATGACTATGTGTTATATGACATGGAGACCTCACATTTTGCTTCACGTAATCTCTGGCTAAGCGCTGATGTAAGAGTCTGGGTGAGTGATTATGAGCGTTATAATCTGGAACGTGGCAAGGGTTGGTTGAAGCGGTTGCTTGAAGAACAGTCATTGCCTGGTGAGCTGTCATTTCAGCGGCTCTTAATTAACGGGGTTGATTGCAAACTTGAAGCTCGTTATCTGTGGGCATATCTGGAGGGCAGTCCATTTGTGTGGACAGGAGAATCCTTAGTGCTTCCGTGGGATGAGTTAACAGCGGCGGTTAAGCTTGAGAATGAGCATCATCGCCGAGTTCATCTTGGACCTTTATCACGAAATTACAAAAAATCGTTGTGCCGCGTGGTCGAGCAGCTAACAGGTTGGGAAAGTGTTCGTAGTCGCCGTGCGATGAAAGAAGCAGAGAGGATGAGAGCATGAGCACGATTACCTTTTGGAGCCCTTTTGCAGGAACAGGCTGCACTTCAAGCACATTAATTAGTGCCTATGCGATGGCACTTCACTACAGGACAAGAGTGTTACTTGTTAACGCAGGCCTTGCTGGAACTGGCACAGAAGCTGCTCTACCATCCAAAGATTCGGATTCAGCGGATTTTATGTTCTCCTTCGAAGAGGGGGGCTGGGATGCGATTGAACGGCTGCATTCGAGCGGAAGTCTGAATAAGCACAATCTCAGGGATTATACTAAGCCACTTTTGAAAGAAAGACTTGATTTCCTGACCGGGAGAATTGATGAGATGGAACGTTCCCCGCAGGAACATGGTGAGACTGTGAAAAAGCTGCTGAAAGTAGCTAACGAGTATTATGATCTAGTCCTTCTGGATGCGGATCATGCTGGTGTCGATTTGCAGCTCAAGCTGCAACAAGCGGACTATGTTGTCATTAATCTCGATCAAAATATGCGAAATCTGGAGTTGTTCTTTGAAGAGATTCTGCCAACACGAATGAACAATAAGAATATGCATGTTGTCATTAACAAATACGATTCTCACTCCCGTGCAACGCTTTCCAATATTCGGCGCCAGTTTAGATACAAAGGTACGATATCTGCGATACCGTACACAACTGGTTACCTGGATGCAATGAATCGGCGAGATGTCGCCAGGTACTTGCAGTTGGAAAGTTTGTCTGAGGATAAGGATATTCGTAAAGGGAGCTTTGCTGCAAGCATGAGCGAACTCGCTCGCCTGATTATGGACGGTGCAGGTATGCGCACAGTTCTGAAGAGGCTGGAAAGGGGAGCCTGAACCTCCAATGCTCTGGAATACCATATGGATAAGTTTAATTTTGATTCTGTGTCTGACTTATGTCTGGTTCAAGTATAGTGCGTTTCTTCGTGAAAAGAATGCTCGTGTTCCTGAACAGCAATCCTTCACGATTGACATGTTGATTGAGAAGGTGAAGAACTCACTTCATGAGCTTAGTCATAGTCAGCTCGCGGATGCAGGTCTGCATGAAGAAGAATATCGTCGAAGAATCAATCAACGTGCAGAGATGAGAAAAGCGCTGAAGGGCTGTGTCTCAGGCAGTATCAGTGACAAAACGTATGTCAAAAATCTGATAGGGGATCTTCTGATCCGAAGCATAGGACTGAACAAATCAAATGTAGATGAAGTCATTTTGTTTGCAGAACCGGATTTATTGACGATCCAGGACCGATTCGAAATTGTGTTTTATCTGTACCGACAGCAATTCGGTGTGGATGCACTCTCCCGAATGATTGATACCTACGATCTGGGAAGGCTGAGAATGGAGGAAGGAACGGAGGACGGAGGGAGTTATTATATTTCCGAGGAAGACATTCACTATGTTTTTGAGTGCGAATATCGAGAGCTTGGGTTCAGAGAAAAGACAGATATCATCGTGCAGCGTATCTATCAGCATTACAAAGGATTTTCGGTTGTTGATGAGATAAGGGACCAACGTATTGACGGCGTTAGTGGTGGTGTCAGCGGTATGTTGGATACTGCTCATAATATTGGATTTCAGAGACCGGCATCATGGAATGATCTGTTGGAGCAAGGACTGGAGGATGATACTCATGAAGAACCGCTTAGCGGCATGGAGAGTGTCTGGATTTTCTATAAAGGGAAATCCATTCATCTACCTTTTCTGTCCTTCGGCAGCATCCGTGAACTGAAAAGGGTATGCCAGAATATATACAAATACAATTATCCGGGACAGTTGTCAGAAGCAAGTGGATACAAAGTGAACGAGATGAAAGACGGTTCCCGTG
This sequence comes from Paenibacillus sp. FSL R5-0517, assembly GCF_037974355.1. Classification (NCBI taxonomy): domain Bacteria; kingdom Bacillati; phylum Bacillota; class Bacilli; order Caryophanales; family Paenibacillaceae; genus Paenibacillus; species Paenibacillus sp. FSL R5-0517. Next base: position 4,004,268 of record NZ_CP150235.1, on the reverse strand, counting down.
TGGTTGTTGTCAGACCTCCTTTTGCAGAATCGTGGGCGTTCTTCGTCCGGAAGTTCGACATTCCGAATGCTTCACTTGAGCAATTAATTACGGGTAACAACGCAGATCTACCAATTACATTGCTTCAATATTTGATGAAAGGAAGCCGGATCACAGCGGTAACCGGAGCACAGGGTTCTGGTAAAACGACATTACTTATGGCTATGGTCAAACACATCTATGCATCGTACACCCTTCGGGTGCAGGAGATGGCGTTCGAACTTCAATTAAGACGGATCTATAGCCGACGTAATATTTTGAGTTTCCGAGAAACTGAGCACATTTCAGGTCAACAAGGGCTAGATTTACAGAAAAAAACGGATGGTACCGTCAATATTCTTGGTGAGGTTGCGAGTGATGAAGTGGCCGCATGGATGATTCAAATGTCTCAGGTTGCCAGTCTGTTCACCCTGTTTACCCACCATGCCAAAACGTTTCGTGATCTGGTCTTCTCTCTTCGTAATTCCTTACTCAAGACTGGCATGTTTCAACATGAGCATATTGCTGAGGAGCAGGTTGTGAGTGTCATCAATTTCGATGTTCATATGAAGAAAGATGCTGAGGGACGAAGATATATCGAACGTATTACGGAATGTCTTCCTCGCGCGAATCAAGGTGACAGCGTGAAAGAGAGGGCAGGTTTTACATTTCGTAATGTAGTGGAGTACAGAGATGGAGAGTATGTAGCAACAGCTCCAATCTCCTCGGAATGCATGTTGGATATGCGAGAACAGATGACATTGCAGGATGCCGAGAAATTTGGACATTTTATGAAGCAACACTGGGGTGATCCGCATGACAATTAAATGGATTCTGCTCCTCGTATTAGGTATTTGTGCGGGCGGGTTGCTGATCACACTTCTGGTTTTAAATGTATTACGTCGCAGAGGAGGTGGTCCAACAAGTCCATCCGGGGTTATTCTAACTCCCGGAACGAAGGGTTTCAAGGGACTGGGGTCACTCTTGTTGCAGTTCTACCGCCTGGGAATGAAAGTCCCACTGTTATCCGCCTATATTCTACAAGTGCAGAAGCGTATTTCATTTCGGCATGTGGGAGATGAGCCTTCACTTCGGAGACTGACAATGACAGTGGTTCTCATTATTTTCGGAGGTTATGGCTGCATAAGTGTCATTCTGTTCCTTCTGCAGCCGGGTATCGCTTTTGTTATATTGTCCGTGCTCTGTGCTGTGGTGCTAAACAGCTTGGTGCTGGATATGTGCCTCAGTCGTATGGAGAAACGGTTGCTGGTTCAGATGCTGGATCTCTTTGCAGATGTAAGACATCGGTATCACCAGCATGGCATGGTTGAGGAAGCACTTTATGAAGCGGCTGAAGCCGGTACAGGAGAAGCAGCAGAACAGGTAAGACTGATCTATGAAGCTCTAACTTCTCCAGATCCGAATGAAGCACTTGAGCGTTACTATGAAGTGGCACCCAACCGTTTTCTCAAAGGCTTCGCTGGCGTTTCCTATATGGTCATGGAGTTCGGGGATAAGGACCGAGAACAAGGGTCTATCTATCTTAAGGGACTGGGGAACCTGACACAGGAGATTCATCTGGAGATTTTGCGGCGTGACAAATTGGATTACCTGCTTAAAGGACTTAATATCATCGCGCTTGCCCCGGTATTATTCACCGCTCCAATTGAACGCTGGGCCAGAGTCAGTTTTCCAACGATGGATGAATTTTATCGCAGCAAGATTGGTTTTGTTACCAAAATATCAATTTATGTCATCATCATTCTTGCTTATTTGCTTCTGCAGAGGCTCCAGCAATACGATGAAACTCGTTACCGCTCAGGACATAAGCATTCATGGTTGGATCAGTTTCTATACAGGCAGACCTTCATCCGGAAATTGGCGATGTTGTTTGCGGCGAAACCTGGCAGTGTACAGTACAGCCAAACGATACGGCTTATGAGGGAGAGTAGCTCGGAGTTGAAATACGAATGGCTCGCCATTCGCCGAGTGATGTTATTCGCAGGTTGTTTGGTCCTTACACTGGGTTGCATCTTGCTGTTGCACCAGGTTGAACGTAACCACATCTTGCATGATCCAATCCGGGATGATCGAATGTTTGGTGCAATGGCTGAAGCGGATCTCAGGAAAGCCGAGGAAAAAACAGCATTGGATCAATCCGTGCTGGAAAGTGTAGAGATGAACCGAGGAGCTACATACGAAGAAGTCTCCAACGCGTTACAGCAGTTATCTCCCGTTCAGTTGGACCATGATACCCAGAGTGAGACCATCATGCGCATCATGCAGAAACTTGAGGTGTATAACAAGCAATATGTACGCTGGTGGGAAATGATTATAGCAATTCTCATCGGTGTAGCAGGGTATTACATGCCCATATGGCTCATGTTATTTCAGCGGAAAATGCGAAAGTTGGATATGCGGCATGAAATCTATCAATTTCAGACAGTGATATCCATTCTGCGTGAGATGGATCGGATGTCAGTCGAGGAGATATTGGAATGGCTTAATCGATTTGCCGTCATTTTCAAGCGTCCGCTGCAAAAGTGTTTGTTGCATTTTGAACATGGGCCAGAGCTTGCACTTGATCAATTAAAGGAAGAGGCGGGCTTGCCCGAATTCCAGCGACTGATTGATAAATTGCAGCTTGCCCTTGGCAAAATCTCAATACGTGAAGCTTTTGATGATCTTGAGAGCATGATGGCATTCTATTTTGAACAACGCAAGCAGGAGTACAGCAAAATGATTGATGTTAAAGCATCCTGGGGGAGAACCATCGGATTTGCTCCCATGTATGCCCTAATCTTTTTGTACCTGGTCATACCATTGGTCGGTATGAGCTTCCTGCAGATGAACATCTATTATGAACAAATTCAGAAACTGTAGCACAATTCTTCTGTGTGACAGTCTGAAATATATTAATAATTTATAACTTGGGAGGATTTATCATGAACAATGCATCAAGCGCTTTAAAGGTAGCAGCAGGGATATTTTTGACAATCGCTCTGATCACAATTGTAGTTCTGTTATTTATTTCGGCTCAGGAAGCAACCAAGACAGCGCAGAACAATTTTGCTGATATTCAAACCGAGCTGTCTCAGGCTGCATTCACGGTGTATGACGGAACAACGATCAGTGGCTCACAGGTAACTAATGCGCTGCGTAAATACGCGGACAAGGATCAGTTCGGTATTCAAGTCATTACAGGTAAAAATAAAGCGGGTCAATGGTATGGCAACCAATTGAACATTTCACAGGATCTCAATAACGCGGACTACGGCTCGGTTATTGCTCCTGACGATAAAGTAGGGATTATTAACCAGACTATGAGTGAAAAGGACAATCAATATGTCAATCCAAGTGGTAAATTCAAAGCCATTATTGTAAAAGACCGCTCCAACGTGGTAAGAGGGCTAATCTTCCAGCAATCCTGACAGGAGTTGGTTTAACATGTCCCAGAATACCCAGCATCTTATGTTGTTTTGTACGGCGGTTGTCCTGTTTGTGACAGCCTGCCTGTACGGGCAACAGAATGTTAAGATTTTATCAGCTTCATTGAACGATAGAGTGCGGACAGCAGTCGGCATGGAAGGTCGTCTGACAACAACATTGCATACCACCAAACCATCTCAGTATAGTGGTGCGGAAGTGTTACATACCGTAAGACAGATGACAGGCACAGGCGTGCCTGTGGAGGTAGACGGGACTTCATATGTAATCGATACACTAGTCAGCAAAACAGCGACTATTCCTGTCCAGCTCGATGCTACCTACAGACCAGAGTTGATACGAAATGAAACTGGAGAACTGCTCAAGATTGTTTTTTGGAAGGAGGCCAGTGTGAATTGATTAATGCTGCATCCAAGTTGCTTGCCGTATTGCTCGCAGTTCTTCTGCTCTATGTGTATCCAGCTGCTGAAACAGCCGATCGGCAGGATGATATAGCACGTATGACGGCTATACAGAATGTAACACGTTTTGTCGATGCAGTCCGCACGAAAGGGTATATTTCACCTCGAATGTTGGCTGAGTTTGAGGAGCAACTGGCCCAGACGGGCAATGTGTATGAGGTGTCGATGGAACATTTACATAAGAAATATGTACCTCATTATACGGACCCGTTGGACATTAACAGTTTTACTGGGACGTACGAGGTTGTACAGGATGGATATTATGCAGCTCAGATTCGAGAGAGACTATTCCCTACCTCAAGTGTGATTCCGGCTGATGATCCTGGTCGAAGATACACGTTGACAACAGGAGATTTTTTTACCGTGACGCTCCAAAATACAAACCGTACACCTTCCATGCTCATTCGTGAATGGCTTAGTGGTACGGCTCGGGCCTCAGCGGTATTTGTAACCTACGGAGGTATGGTCCTCAATGAAGATTACTGAGCTATCCATAGTATTCGTGCTGATCTTCTTCCCGCTCTTCTGGATCATCTCACTCCATACCCAAGATGCCGAAGAGGCTAACTTTCTTGGACATCGATACAGATCTGCACTTCAAACCGCAGTGATGGATGCAGGTGCAGTTATGCATCAAAATGAGAAACAAAGTGATGAAGCAGGTTATGATTCAACCAAGTTTGTTAAAGCGGATAAGGAGCTTGCCTTGTTGACGTTTACTCAGACGATGGCTTTGAATATGGGGATTCAGGATGATGCCGCAGCTATTCGAAACATGTTTAATTACATTCCTGCCGTGGTTATTCTGGATTACGATGGCTATTATATGTTGTCCACAGAAACAGAGTTGACAGGTAACCTGGAAGATTCTTTCAGGCAAGTATGGAGTCCCAAGAAACCTTATACATATTCAGATTCATACGGTAACAGTATTAACTTTACATTGGACGACTATGTCTATGCCTACGACGCAAGCGCAGGGAGATGGGTGGAGGGCTTTCAAAAAGAACTGGTTTCAACCACACAGATTCCTTTACTTCAAGATAGCAGCGTATTTGAACAAGTTCGACGAAGCCGGATTGTGACTTCTGTGCAGGATGATCTTGCTGATGTGATTAATCGCCATAATGAGTTTGCCAGAAAGAACGGTGTATCCTATACATTTACGATGCCCATGATAGCACAGGAAGATTGGTACAACTCCATCAACGATACAGGAATTATGGCCTTTATCCAAGGTATAGGTGTTGGTGACCAGAAGATCAACAATTACGCAATTGGTGGAGGCAGGCTTGTGAAGAAAACAGCAATCGTAGGTGGAGTAGATCCATTAACGGGTATCAAGTACTACTATCGCTCCACATGTGGTAATGGTTACCGCGCCGAAGAGGTGTTCACAGATGCAAAACAAGCAGCTGCGCAAGGTTATTTCGAATATAACTGCTCTAATCGTTAGGGAAGCCTGTATGAAAAATCATGGAAGAGGTTCCTGAACTGTTTACATTACTTTCAGAAAAGATGAGACCTGTGCTAGAATAGGGTTTCGGAACCATAATAAAAGTAATGTCTAATAGATAGGAGCAACCTCATCTTATGAGTTTATTGTCAGTAGAGAACGTGAGTCACAATTTTGGAGATCGCACGTTATTTAAAAATGTATCGTTTCGTTTACTCGCCGGAGAGCGCGTAGGACTTGTTGGTGCCAATGGTGTAGGTAAATCTACATTAATGAACATCCTTACCGGTAAATTGCTTAAAGACAGTGGAAAAGTGGAATGGACACCTAAAGTCCGTTATGGATATCTGGATCAGCACACAAAGCTTACGCCAGGCAAAACGATTCGTGATGTGCTTAAGGATGCTTTCCTTCCGTTGCTTGAACTGGAAAAAGAAATGATGAATATCACAGACCAGATGGCAGATGCAGATCCAGATAAGCTGGAGCAGTTGCTGGAAGAGATGGGCGATATTCAGGAACAACTGGAGCAGGGCGACTTTTATCTGATTGACGTCAAAGTCGAAGAGATGGCCAATGGTCTTGGTTTGTCTGCAATTGGTCTTGATCGAGATGTTGCAGCTCTAAGTGGTGGACAACGTACCAAGGTGCTGCTTGCCAAGCTTCTGCTCGAGAAACCTACAGCTCTGCTACTGGATGAGCCAACCAACTATCTGGATGTAGAGCACATTGAGTGGTTGTCACGTTACCTGAAGGACTACCCGCACGCGTTCCTCTTAATCTCCCATGACACGGAATTCATGAATGAAGTCGTGAATGTCATTTATCATTTGGAATTTGCCAAATTAACGAGATATGCAGCGAACTATAACAAGTTCCTGGAGATGGCTGATATGAATAAAGCCCAGCATATTGATGCGTACGAGAAGCAGCAAGAGTACATCAAGAAGCAGGAAGATTTCATTCAGCGTAACAAGGCGCGGGCTTCAACTTCAGGTCGAGCGAAGAGCCGGGAGAAACAGCTGGATAAGATTGAACGTATTGATCGCCCAGATGAAGCGGCTAAACCAACGTTCAAATTCAAGGATGCCCGCGCGAGTAGCAAAACGGTCTTTGAGGGTATTGATTTTGAAATTGGATATACGTATCCTTTGCTTCCCAAAATGACGATGACGATTGAACGTGGTGAGAAAATTGCCATCGTAGGCTGTAATGGTGTGGGTAAATCGACACTGCTGAAGACCATCCTTGGGAAAATATCTCCACTGAGTGGAAAGACCTTTTTGGGAGATTATCTCGAAACGGCCTATTTTGAACAGGAAGTTCGTGCTGGGAATATCACGCCGATTGAGGATGTCTGGAATGAGTTTTCCCATTTGACCCAGAACGAGGTGCGGGGTCATCTCGCTCGCTGCGGGTTGAAAAATGAGCACATTACCCGTCCGCTCAACATGCTGAGTGGTGGAGAACAAGCCAAGGTTCGTTTATGCAAACTCTTAATGCGTGAAAGCAACTGGATTTTATTCGATGAGCCAACGAACCATCTGGATGTCACAGCCAAAGCGGAGTTGCAACGGGCCTTGAAAGAATTCAAGGGAACGGTATTACTGGTTTCTCATGAACCTGATTTTTACGAGGGTTGGGTCACCAAAACATGGAATGTCGAAGAGTGGTCTGAGAAAAACTAGACGATTCAAGACCATGTTTAGCATAAATGACGGTGACAAAAAAATCCGTCTATGGTAACATAGGCTACAACTTCATATGAACACTAGGGGGGCCGCACGATGCGGCTGAGATGGATGAATGCGATTCCGGACCCTTTGCACCTGATCTGGATCATACCAGCGTAGGGAAGTGGCGAGCGCGTTTCAGTGAATGACGTGAGCAAACGGCAACTCGAGAGGATTTCAACCGTTTGCTTAGCAAATTGACATGCAGTTGCGTGTATAACGTTATGGCTATAGGTCTATAGCTGTACTGCACGAAATGAACTGTATGCATCAGTCAGTGATCTGATCCTATAATTCATACGCAGCCACTCCCCTACGGGAGTGGCTTTTTTTGTGTTTCATAGCATTCACGCCTGGAAGGAGAGGGAGGGGACCGCAATTTTTCATGAGCATGTTCACGAATCATTTGAATTGCATGTTGTATCTACGGGTGCAGGAGATCGAGCATCTTTTGTAAAAGCAGCCAAGGACGTTTGGCCATGGGTGGACTATATTCATATACGAGAGAAACAACTTACATGGCAAGACAAGATCAGTTGGGCTGAAAGTCTGCGTGGTGTTGGCGTTCCATCTTGTCGCATCGTTATCAATGGTTCAGAACTGCCTTCACAGAATGATCTCTATGGCGGTGTTCATTGGGGGCAAGACGCATTGCGCAAGTACAACTCCTACAATGCTGTCATAAGCAAAAAGCAGCGGCTTCGTTTGGGTGTATCTGTTCATTCCATCGATGAGGCAAAAATCGCTGAAGAACAGGGAGCTGATTACCTTTTCTTCGGGCATGTCTTCGCGACCAACAGCAAGCCAGATCTAGAACCAAGAGGATTATATGCTCTTGATGAAGTATGCAGAGGTGTCTCCATTCCTGTCATCGCGATCGGGGGCATAGAGCCGGGAAACATCGACGCGATTCGCTCTGCAGGGGCACAGGGAGTCGCCGTGATCTCAAATGTATGGTCGAGCGATTCCCCGGATAGGGCAGCTGCATCACTAAGGCAGGCTATCGTTGCTACAGGAAGTCTAAGCCGGTGAAAGGAGATGAGAGGATGAATGAGATCGTAACGGGTCAGAACAGGAATCATTTCAGTCATCAACTGAACTCTGAAACGGAATCAAGAAGCAAAAGTGTAACTGATAATCCGGATAAAATTCATGCAGAAACGATTATTGTAGGCGGAGGTGTTGTTGGTTGTGCCATTGCGTATGAGCTTGCTTCCCGTGGACAGGATGTTTTGTTGCTGGAGCGTTCCGCGATTGCGGGAGGCACTTCTTGCGCAGCGGCTGGAATGCTGGCGGCGGATAGTGAGGATTTTGCTCATCCTTTGATGGCTAAGCTTGCCAGGCAGAGTAGACAGTTACTTATTGAGCAACAAGGGCTAATGGATGCCCTCAGTGGGGTAGAGGTTGGCCTGCAACGCCATGGATTCCTCACCCCTTTTCGATCATACAGTGAATTAAGCCGCTATAAGAACAATCGAAATTCCGGTTTGTCTGCTGATGAGGTGTGGTGGGATCGTTCGGTTGTGCAACAGGAGGCATCGTGGCTTAACAGAGATACATACGGAGCCTACTACAGACCATACGAGAGTGAAATCCTTCCTGTCCATCTAACTAGGGCATATGCGGAATCTGCTCAAGCAATGGGAGCGCGGTTTATGGAGAACATAAAGGATATACATGTGCGAGCAAACGAACACGGCGTGCAGGGGATTACCACATCGATCGGTGAGATAACGTGCAAACATGTCGTTATAGCGGCTGGATTACAGAGTGAAGCATTGATGAGACATGTGAATCTGAGCTTACCTGTGTGGTCGGTAAAAGGAGAAATAGCTGCCGTTCAGTTCTCAGATGAACATGCAGGGTACAGGCCTGACAGAACGGTTTATGCAGAGGATGTCTATATTGTTCCCAAAGCCAATGGCGAAGTTTGGCTCGGGGCAACCAGTCTGCCGGGCAGAACGGATTTGAATGTTTCTGTACAGGGTGTTCAGAAGCTGCTAACAGCGGCTACCCACTGGGTACCCGGGATGAAAGAAGCGCAATTTAAGCGAGCGTGGGCAGGTGTAAGACCGGCAACGCCAGATGGCCTGCCTTATATAGGTGCATGCAAGAGTATGCCTGGACTGTTCGCTGCCTTTGGGCATTACCGTAATGGTATCTTGCTAAGTGCGATAACAGGCAGGCTTATCGCGGAGTTAATCGCTGGCAAAAGCTCAGAAGAACTCGGAATTGAAGCGCTGAATCCAGAGCGTTTGAACAGAAAGGGAGTGGTGCAGTGAATATCATTGTTAATGGACAACGGATGGAGATTGAAGACAGATTAAATCGTGTGGATAAACTGCTCCAATCGTTTGACCTGCCAGTCAAGACTGTAGTTGTCGAGCTGAACAGGCATATCTTAACGCGTGAGTATCATGAGTCAACGGCATTAAGAGAAGGCGATCAAATCGAGATTGTACATTTTGTAGGAGGCGGTTGATGATGTTGAACATTGGTAAATATACGTTTGAGTCCAGATTATTGCTCGGAACAGGCAAGTTTTCGGATCTTGAAGTGCAGAGTCAGGCTGTGGATGCATCTGGAACGGAAGTTTTAACCTTTGCTGTTCGTCGTCTGAATCTGGAGGAACGTAACCAGAAGCATTTCCTGGATACATTGGATCTGGATCAATATACGCTTCTGCCGAATACGGCTGGGGCTTCCACTGCGGAAGAGGCGGTGCGGATCGCCGAGCTTGCGCGGGCTTCGGGACTTTGTGATATGATAAAAGTCGAAGTCATCGGAGATGGAAAGACATTGCTCCCAGATCCGATTGAAACGTACAAGGCTTGCGAAATTTTGCTTGAAAAGGGCTTCACTGTGCTGCCTTATATTTCAGATGATGTCATTCTGGCCAAAAGGCTGCAATTGCTTGGAGTACATGCCGTAATGCCTGGCGCTTCTCCCATCGGAGCAGGTAGAGGCATCATTAATCCCTATAATCTTGAGATCATCATTGAGCAGGCCGTTGTGCCTGTGATTGTGGATGCAGGGTTGCGCTCTCCAAAAGATGCTGCTTATGCCATGGAACTTGGTGCAGATGGTGTATTGTTGAATACAGCAGTATCCGGATCAGGAAATCCGGTGAATATGGCTAGAGCGATGCGAATGGGTGTAGAGGCAGGTAGACTGGCATATGAGGCAGGCATGATTCCTGTGAAGCGTTATGCAGCGGCCAGTAGTCCGGTGGAAGGAATGGTTCATACATGATAGATCAACAACAATCAATTTCCTCCGAGCAGGCCGACCGGTATTCCAGACAGGAAAGGTATGCGCCACTTGGCAAGGAAGGCCAGGACAGATTAAAGGGCAGCAGAGTTTTAATTGTAGGCGCTGGCGCACTCGGAACAGGAATTGCCGAAACGTTAGTGCGTTCAGGCGTCGGGCACATAACGATCGTGGATCGTGATTATGTGGAGTGGAGTAATTTGCAGCGGCAACAATTATATGTAGAGCAGGACGCAATTGAACGGATGCCGAAAGCGATGGCTGCGGAAAAACGTTTATCTGCCATTAATTCCACGGTTCATGTGGAAGGAAAGGTATTGGATGTCAGAGTAGATGAACTGGAAGAACTCATTCAGCATGCAGACTTGATCATGGATGCAACGGATAATTTTGATACCCGACTACTCATGAATGATATGGCACAAAAGCATCGTATTCCCTGGATTTATGGTGGATGCGTGGGGAGTTACGGCATCACCTATACGTTTATGCCTGGAGAGACGCCATGTTTAAATTGTTTGCTGGGTGAAGTCCCCCTGGGTGGAGATACCTGTGATACGTCTGGCATCATTCCACAAGCGGTACAAATGGTAACGGCGAATCAGACAGCAGAAGCGATGAAGCTGCTTAGTGGCAATGAGAATGCATTGAGACGCAAGTTGTTGTCATTTGACGTGTGGAGGAACGAATACATATCCATCAATGTGGATGGTGCGAAAAAGCAAGACTGTCCTTCATGCGGTCCTTCGGCAACGTATCCATATCTTTCTGCGTCCAATCTGGAAAAAACCGATGTGTTGTGTGGAAGGGATACCGTTCAGATCCGCCCTGCACGGCGCATGAATTTGAATCTTCAACAAACGGCGGATCGCTTGAACAGACTTGAAGAAGGAAAAGTGGAATCCAATCCGTTTCTGGTTTCTTTTACAACAGGAGCTCATAGAATGGTCGTATTCCAGGATGGACGTGTTCTCGTACACGGAACAAAAGATACAGCTGAAGCGCGTACTCTCGTTCATCGTTACTTTGGTTAAAGCAAGAAAGAAACAAAGTCTGTTCCCTTGAGGGAATGGACTTTTTCATTTTACGGCATGCTAACTGTACCAACCACTGCTACGCGCAGCGGGGATAGAGACAGGCCGGGTGAAAAACAGTGAAAACAGCCATTTTGCTGATTGGAGCAGGAGAGCAGGCTAGCCTTATTTACGACGTTTTATGTGCTGAAGGGTATGAGGTGCAACGAATGGAGTGTTCTGAACTAAACCAATCCGTCAAGCCTTCGTTGCAGCATATTAACCTGATCATCCTGGTAGACCGGGAAGAGGAGCATGCACACCTTAACCAGGATCAGAAATCAGAGTTGAAACGTTGGATAGAGAGCGGACAGGTGATCCCTCTGCTGGTTATTACTTCAAATGCATCTCCTCAGGTCATCGTGGAATGGCTGGATTACGGAGCTAATGACGTGATGGAGGAGCCCATTCACTTGACCGTGATGCTAGCCAGAATACGAAATCTATTGCGTGTTTTTGCGAATGCAACGCAGGAGAGTGAAGAAGTGATTGTAGTTCATGATCTTAAAGTGAATTTACGTTCAAGGCGGGTAAATCGTGCGGGTGAGTACCTAATATTAACGCCAAAAGAGTACGAATTGCTGGAATTTCTGGCGTTGCATGTGAATGAAGCATGTACCCGGAGTGATATTTTAAGGGAAGTGTGGGGGTATGAGTATGCCATGGATACGAACGTAGTGGACGTGTATATCAAACATCTGAGGGTTAAGGTAGATAAGGGAAAAAGTGTGAAGCTGATTCATACTGTGCGTGGGATCGGCTATATGCTTCATGATAAAATTTAGAAATTTCAACCATTCCATGAATCTCCAGTTTAAAGTGTGGTGAAAAAAGGGTAAAAGAAAAGACCGGATCATATTATCCGGCCCTTACTGATTAAATATGAACTATAAACGGTTCTAGAGTACACGACGAGCTTTAACGTAAGTTCTTTTCCAAGTACCGGAGTTCAGATCCGAGATCGTTACGCCTGGAGATCCATACGTATGCAGAATCTTTCCGTCACCTGCGTATACGCCTACATGAGTAACGTTGGAGCCTGTAGAACGGCTACCGCTGGAGAAGAATACAAGATCACCAACACGCAGATTAGCTTTGGATACAGCTTTACCTTCTTTAGATTGTTTCACGGAAGTGCGTGGCAAGTCTACACCATACTTTTTGAAAATATATTTCATAAAGGAAGAGCAATCAAAAACTCTGGTTGTTGTTGTTGAAGCACCAAATTCATATGGAGTTCCAGTGAATTTTTTACCATAGTTAACAATTTGTTGACCTGTGGACACAGATGCAGTTGCTGCCTGTGCGACAGGGGCGTTAGTCATTAATACAGCTCCAAAACCTAGTGTAGCGCACAACCCGACGGTTACGGCCTTTTGGACAAAGATGTTTGTTTTCATATTAGTTAGTACCTCCAAAATTCGTTTTCGTTAAGTTGCTAGAGCGAGTATAACAGCTTTGTAACAGCCTAGAAATTGGATGGGCATGTGTAATCCCTTGCGCCACAATGGTTTGGGTATGTTTATTAAAATATAATTAAAAATGTCAAAAAATTAATCATTGACGAATAATAAATAAAGATGAAATAGAAAAGACCCTTGAGTCTCAAGGGTCTTTGTTGTGTATGAATCTATTTTATGATCGAAATCACTGGTTACAAAAACGTAATAATTAAAATGCCATGCGGATACATTTAATCTTTGCTTTGAATGATTAGTAGTAGGCCGCTATCGATAGTAACGGTACCTGAAGCGCCTAGGAGTTGGTTGCTTATGCCAAGGGATTGGCCCATGCGAATAGTGGCTTGATTCAGCGGATACATGAAACCTTCCAGTGTTATTCCTGTAACTTCATGAGTTAAGGGGAGTAAAGAAACATATTTATAGTCACGGTGTTCAACTACAGCTTTGGAAGTTGTCAGAGTCATATAGTTATGCTTGTCCTGAATTACACATGAGATATGATGCTGCATTGCACGAACCATAATATGTACATTAGCGAGTGTATGATCCATCCGAGTACCTGTAGCGCCTAACATCAGAATGTGAGAAGGTTCGTGATCTAACGCTGTTTCAAAAGCCATTTCCGTATCGGTAAGATCTTTATGAACAGGGTCGCATGTAATGAACTTTGTGCTGTTGTTACTAACAATTATACGTTGCTCTTCGGAGATAGAGTCGAAATCACCAACTGCAATATGAGGCTGAACGCCGTGTTCAATTAAAAATAATGCGCCGCGATCAGCCGCAATGATCATGTCATCATCACGTATTTCCTGAAGTAATTCTGGAGATAGATTTCCGCCTGTAAATATAACAATCCGTTTCACCGTCATTTTATTTCATCCTTCCTAGGTCAAAGAAAAATAGTTCGTTGTTCAGATATGTTGTAGGAAACTGTACAAATATATTCACCAAACCAGTATAATCCACAAAATGTGGTTGCACAATTTCAGTGCTCGCGGATACAATGGGTAGAGCGACATGGAGATGACTTGAAAAGTGAGGTTTGAACAGGTTGGACTTACACATTTTTGAAGTATTCAGTATTATAGGCACCATCGCATTTGCAATGTCCGGTGCTTTCGTGGCAATGGAAGAGGAGTATGACATTTTGGGTGTACTTGTGCTGGGACTTGTCACGGCATTCGGAGGCGGAATTATTCGGAATGTACTTATAGGAATACCTGTAACTACACTCTGGAGCCAGGGATCACTAATTATGTTGGCCTTAGTATCTGTAGCGATTGCGTTTATATTACCTCTTAAGTGGATTAGTCACTGGAAGCGAACAGAGGCTTTGTTTGATGCAATCGGACTTGCAGCATTTGCAATCCAAGGGGCACTGTACGCTGCAAACATGGGACATCCTATTAGCGCAGTTATTGTAGCGGCTGTAATGACAGGGATTGGCGGGGGCGTTATTCGTGATGTGCTTGCAGGGCGCAAGCCGCTTGTATTGCGAGATGAAATCTATGCTGTATGGGCAATGACAGCCGGTTTTGTCATAGGTATGGGATGGTTAACAACGAATGCCGGATTATTGTTATGTTTCGCGGCTGTTGTGTTTTTCCGAATGTGTTCTGTACATTATAAATGGAAACTGCCACGCCGTTCGTTGGTGCCATCTGAGACGGGAAACATCGGTCCTCAGCCGGAAAGCCTTGTAACACAGCCAACATCGTCGGTACTTCAAGGTACGTTAAGCAAGGGGGATTAATATGATTCACGTTTTATTTGTATGTCTGGGCAATATATGTAGATCACCTATGGCTGAAGCAGTTCTTCGCCACAAAGTCCTGGAGAATGGGCTTGAACACCAGATTCGTGTGGACTCAGCGGGTACGGGGAACTGGCACGTTGGTAAACCTCCGCATGAAGGGACTCGAAAATTGCTGGATTCATACCAGATTTCTTATGCCAACATGGCAGCGAGACAATTCGCCAGCGAAGACTTTGATCAATTTGATTATATTGTGTGTATGGATAATTCGAATGCAGATAATGTACGGAACGTTCCAGGCGGAGCTGAGGCGGAAATCATCAAGTTTATGGACATGCTTCCGGAGGAAAAACTCAGGGAAGTACCTGACCCGTATTACACTGGCAATTTTGAAGAGGTGTACGAGTTGGTTAACACAGGCTGCGACGTTCTGTTGAGTAAAATTAAAGATGAACATTCCATAGCCTAGCAACTAAACCTGAACTGATACTTAACTTGTAATCGGACAAAGAAGCAGGAGTGGGCATTTAACCCGGCAGGGAATCCTGCTTCTTTTTTAGATTACAATTGTAAGCGGTATCATTATGGCGCAAAACAAAAGCGGCATTTCAGCCGCCTGTTGAAGTGATCCAATTTATTTTTATCTTTCCTGAAGAAAATATAACAATGCATCTGGCAATTCATTCTGCCAAAAACCCCATTGGTGGTTCCCGTCTTTCTCCTGATAGGAGACGAGAGCGCCACGTTTTTCCAGCAAATCACGCGTATCCCGGTTTAATTGAACGAAATTATATGTACCGGTGTCTGCCTTGAATGCAGTTTCCTGCAAACCAACGATCATCCAGATCGAGAGCCAGGACAGATCTTCGGCTGCAGCATAGATTTCTTGAGAAGCAGAATAGAAGGCACCGGACATGCTGATTACACGTGTGAACAGATCCGGATATAACAGAGCAAGATGAAGCGAAACACTGCCACCTAGTGAGTCTCCGGCAAGAATACGTTCCTGCGGAGAACGGCGCACAGGATATTTCTCTTCTATATAGGGAATAATCTCTTCAGCGAAGCAAGCGGTATATGCCTTGAACCGATCTCCGAATGGAGCATATTCCTGCGTTCTCACAGACACATCGACCTGAACACCTACAATAATGAAAGGTTCAGCTCCTTCGTCCAAAATAATTCGGTTAGCTGTTGTGGCAATTCGACCGAAATTGAAAAACTCTTCACCATCCTGACAATATACGACAGGGTAGCTAAGTAATTCGTTATAGCCCGGAGGAAGATAAATACGGAGTGTTCGCTTCTCTCCGAGATAGCGACTTTCAATCTCTTCCTTCACAATCGTGCGTTTCAAATAGCGGGAATCCGTCATAAAACGTCACCTTTCTCGGTTAATTTTTTGCATTCGACCGCGCAATACGGTAAGATTACCCTTGTGCGGGGTTAGGTCAAACACGCAATCATGTATTATGCTGTTATACCAATATTAAGCCCCTGTTATACATACAATCCGACAGGAAACATAAAAAAATTACGGATTTCTTTGACGTATGGAGTGAAACAGGTGTATAATAATATTATAACAGCGGAACTTGATATTCAAATTTTTTGTTGAGGTGAAGAAAAAAATGAGCAAGGTTCCTTATGAAGTGTATACAGAGGATGTAGAAGCTCTGTCCGTGCTGTCTCCTGACGGCGAAATTGTTAACAAAGACATGATGCCTACACTTTCCGATGATCAATTAAAAGAAATTATGTACCGCATGGTATTTACCCGTACTTGGGATGACCGTGCAGTAAACCTGGGCCGTCAAGGTCGTCTTGGTTTCTATGCTCCAGTATCTGGTCAAGAAGCTACAATGGTTGGTAGTGAATTTGCAATTGAAAAAGAAGACTTTGTATGTCCTGGCTATCGTGACATTCCGCAACTCGTATGGCATGGACTTCCTCTTTATCAAGCATTCTTGTACTCCCGTGGACACCAACATGGTGGACAAATTCCAGATGGCGTTAATGTATTGATGCCACAAATTATCATTGGTGCACAAATTCTGCATGCAATGGGTATCGCTATGGGTTACAAATTGAAGAAACAAAAACAAGTTGTTATCACGTACACAGGTGATGGCGGTTCTTCTGAAGGTGACTTCTATGAAGGTCTGAACTACGCTGGTGTATACAAACTGCCTGTAATTTTCTTCGTACAAAACAATGGTTATGCCATCACAACTCCTTTTGCTAAACAAACAGCAGCTCTGTCCATCGCTCACAAAGCGGTAGCAGCAGGGATCAAAGGTGTTAAAGTTGACGGTATGGACATCTTCGCTGTTATCAAAGCTGTTCAGGAAGCTGCTGAACGCGGACGTAATGGAGAAGGCGCAACATTGATCGAAGCAGTAACATACCGTTTCCGCCCTCACTCCCTTTCGGATGATGCTTCCAAGTATCGTACAAAAGAAGAAGAGGCTGAATGGTCTGCTAAAGATCCTATCGCACGTTTCGCTAAATATCTGGAGAAAAAAGGTCTTTGGACTGAAGAAGATACAGCACGTGTGAAAGAAGAAGCAAAAGCTAAAGTAAATGAAGAAATCAAAAAAGCGGAAAAAACCGAGAAAATGACGATTTCGGGCTTGATCGACAGCA
Source organism: Paenibacillus sp. FSL R5-0517 (assembly GCF_037974355.1). Lineage (NCBI taxonomy): Bacteria > Bacillati > Bacillota > Bacilli > Caryophanales > Paenibacillaceae > Paenibacillus > Paenibacillus sp. FSL R5-0517. Next base: position 3,986,942 of record NZ_CP150235.1, on the reverse strand, counting down.
TGTTCGAACAAACGCCTAAGCACTTGGAAGAGCAAAAAGCTGATTTCCAATAAGTTTTTTCCGATAAAGCATAAACATCCGCGACTTTAATGTCCCGGTATACATGTACGAATTCAAATGTGAACTGTCAATGTTTAAGGAGGAAATGAAGCAAATGGCACAAATGAACATGAAAGAAGCAATCCGTGATGCGCTTCGCGTGGAGTTGAAACGTGATCCTAACGTTCTGCTTTTCGGTGAAGACGTAGGTAATGTAGGCGGCGTTTTCCGTGTAACGGAAGGTCTGCAAAAAGAGTTTGGCGAAGAGCGTGTATTTGATACACCACTGGCGGAGTCCGCTATTGGCGGTTTGGCTGTAGGTCTGGGTGTGCAAGGCTTCCGTCCGGTTGCTGAGATCCAATTCGTTGGTTTTATCTTCGAAGCCCTTGACCAAATGGTAGTGCAAGCTGCTCGTATGCGTTTCCGCTCCGGTGGAAAATACAATTCTCCAATCGTATTCCGTACACCATTCGGTGGCGGTGTAAAAGCGGCAGAATTGCATACAGATTCCCTGGAAGGTCTGCTCACGCAAACACCAGGTATCAAAGTAGTTGTTCCTTCTAACCCATACGATGCAAAAGGTCTGATGATCGCTTCTATTCGCGATAATGACCCTGTATTCTTCATGGAGCACTTGAACCTGTACCATGCTTTCCGTGCAGAAGTTCCTGAAGAAGATTACGTTGTTGAATTGGGTAAAGCGAACGTTGTTCGTGAAGGTTCCGATGTAACGATCATCACTTACGGTATGATGGTTCATACTTCTGTGAAAGCAGCAGAGGAACTCGAAAAACAAGGTATCAACGTTGAAGTTATCGACCTTCGTACGGTTAGCCCGATCGACATCGATACCATCGTTGCTTCTATTAAGAAAACAAACCGTGCAATTGTTGTACAGGAAGCTCAAAAGAGCGCAGGTGTTGCAGCTGAAGTCATTGCCCAAATCAATGAAAAAGCAATCCTGCACTTGGAAGCACCGGTTCTGCGTGTAGCTGGTCCGGATACTGTATATCCTTTTGCACAAATCGAAGATACATGGCTGCCTAACCCGGCACGTATCGTTGCTGCGGTTAACAAAGTCGTGAATTTCTAATCTAATCATCTGACATGCCGCAAGGCGCAGTATGGTGATTCACACCGCAGCGCAGGCTGCACTGTAAACAGCCATTAGCCCCTTGAGTAACAGTTATTTGCATTAGCAGTAACAGTTGGTTCTTGGAGTTAAGGGTTGTTTTCAGGATTGAGCACATAATCAAGGAGGTTTTTCAGTTGGCTAAATTTGAATATAAATTCCCTGAACTAGGCGAAGGCCTTCACGAAGGCGAAATCATCAAGATGCACATCAAAGTCGGGGACAAAGTAACTGACGATGATATCATCATGGAAGTACAGAACGACAAAGCGGTAGTTGAAGTACCTTGTCCGGTTAACGGAACAGTGACTGAAGTATTCGCTAAAGACGGTCAAGTCTGCCACGTTGGTGAAGTTGTTGCCATCATTGATGCAGAAGGTGAAATTCCTGAGCAAGAAGACGCTCCTGCTGGCGATCAAGGCGAGCAAGAGAAAGATGCAGCTCAAGGCGGAGCTGATACTAGCGGTTCTTCTGCAGCAGCTTCCAGCTCGGATTCAGCTAAAGAAGGCGGAAACAACAGCGTTCCGGCAGTACCTGCCAAAGACGTTCTGGCAACGCCAAGCGTGCGCAAATTTGCTCGCGAACAAGGTGTAGACATCGCTCAGGTTAACGGTACTGGCAACAACGGTAAAGTAACCAAAGAAGATGTTGAATCCTTCAAAAACGGTGGCGGTTCTTCCGCAGCGGCATCTTCCGAAGCTCCGGCTCAAGAAGAGAAAAAATCCGCAGCACCAGCAGCGGCTGCAGGTGAACAATACCTTGAAGAAGAGCGCGTACCATTCAAAGGTATCCGTAAAGCGATCTCTAACGCAATGGTTAAATCGGCTTACACAGCACCTCACGTTACAATCATGGACGAAGTGGACGTAACTGAACTGGTTGCTTTCCGTACTCGTATGAAACCTATTGCAGAGAAAAAAGGAACAAAAGTTACTTATCTGCCATTCATCGTTAAAGCACTGGTTGCGGCTTCCCGCCAATTCCCTGCTCTGAACGCTATGATTGATGAAGAAGCTAACGAAATTGTCTACAAAAAATACTACAACATCGGTATCGCAACAGATACAGACAACGGCTTGATCGTTCCTGTTATCAAAGATGCTGATCGCAAATCCATCTGGATGATCGCTGATTCAATCCGTGATCTGGCAGCTCGTGGACGTGACGGCAAATTGAGCGCGAATGAAATGAGAGGAAGCACAATCTCCATCAGTAACATCGGTTCTGCTGGCGGTATGTTCTTCACTCCAATCATCAACTTCCCTGAAGTTGCTATTCTCGGAACAGGACGCATCAGCGAAAAAGCAGTGATCAAAAACGGCGAAGTAGTTGCAGCACCTGTAATGGCTCTTTCCCTGAGCTTTGACCACCGTATCATCGATGGCGCAACAGCACAAAACTTTATGAATTACATTAAACAGCTGCTCGCTAACCCTGAGCTGCTTGTTATGGAGGTGTAAGATATGGTAGTAGGCGACGCTTCTCTCAATATCGACACATTAGTAATTGGTGCGGGTCCTGGCGGCTATGTAGCTGCCATCCGCGCTGCTCAACTGGGCCAAAGCGTATTGATTGTAGACAAATCCGAACTGGGCGGTGTTTGTTTGAACCGTGGATGTATTCCATCCAAAGCCCTGATCTCTGCTGCACACCAATATGAGTCTGCACTTCACGGTGAAGCTTTTGGTATCTCTGCTGAGAACGTGAAAGTGGACTTCAGCAAAACTCAAGAATTCAAAAACGGCGTTGTTAAGAAAATGACTGGCGGCGTAGCTGGTTTGCTCAAAGGCAACAAAGTTGAAGTTTTCAACGGTGAGTGCATGTTCATCAATGAAAACGAAGCTCGTGTATTCAACGACCACGAGTCTCCGCGTTACAAATTTAAAAATGCAATTATCGCAACAGGTTCCCGTCCAATTGAACTGAAACCTTTCCCATTTGGCGGACGCATTCTGTCTTCAACAGAAGCTCTGAACTTGCCTGAAGTACCAAAAAGCATGATCGTTATCGGTGGCGGTTATATCGGTGCTGAGCTTGGTCAAATGTATTCCAAATTTGGTGCGAAAGTAACAATCATCGAAGGATTGGATACAGTACTGCCAGGTTTCGATAAAGACATGACTAGCCTTGTGGCTAAAAACATGAAGAAAACAGGCATCGAAATCGTAACGGGTGCAAAAGCTGAAAGTGCTGAGCAAACGGATAAAGATGTAACTGTTAAATATTCTGTAAATGGTGAGTCCAAAGAAGTAACTGCAGATTACCTGCTGGTAACTGTTGGACGTCGTCCAAACACAGATGGTGAGCTTGGTTTGGACCTGATCGGTGTAGACGTTGACGAGCGTGGATTCGTTAAAGTTGACCACCAAGGTCGTACTAGCATTCCTCATATCTTCGCTATCGGTGACATCGTATCTGGTTTGGCTCTGGCACACAAAGCTTCTTATGAAGGTAAAGTGGCTGCTGAAGCAATCGCAGGACAACCATCTGTAGTTGACTACAAATGTATGCCGGCTGTTGTGTTCACAGATCCAGAGTGTTCCAGCGTAGGTTACACGGAGAAAGAAGCTAAAGAGAAAGGTTACAAAGTTAAAGCAGGCAAATTCCCTTATGCGGGTAACGGTCGTGCTGTATCTTTGAACCACGCTGAAGGCTTCGTGAAAATCGTAGCTGACGAGGAAAGCGGCCTTGTATTGGGTTGCCAAATCGTAGGTCTGGAAGCTTCTAACTTGATTGCTGAGCTTGGATTGGCAATTGAAATGGGCGCTACTTTGGAAGATCTGGCTCTCACAATTCACGCTCACCCAACTTTGGGCGAAATTGTGATGGAAGCTGCGGAATTGGTTATGGGTCACCCGATCCACATCATCTCCCGTTAAGATCATCTAAGCTTCGGATCCGTCCGGCATTATACGTATATCAAGAGGTGAATAGCGCTAACGCGTTATTCACCTCTTTTTTGTGAGTGTAGAACCTTCCGTAGAGTTATATCATGTACTTTGTGTCGTAAAACATAGGTCCGATTGAATGTGTTTTCAACTCTTTTTCCATCGTGCACAGTGTGATAAACTGTTAAGATGATCAGACATGATGTAACTCAGACCAATCTGGAACTGAGTGGCAACATATATAGAGATGCGAGGGGAAATCAACTTGAAAAACTATCTCGATTTATTACAGGATATTCTGAACAATGGCGTTCATAAAGGAGATCGTACGGGAACAGGAACACAATCCGTATTCGGCAGACAACTCCGTTATGATCTCTCCGAAGGATTTCCGCTGGTAACAACCAAACGAATTCATCTCAAATCGGTTATTCATGAACTGTTGTGGTTTTTGAGTGGCGATACCAATATATCTTATCTGAAAGAAAATGGTGTGAAGATCTGGGACGACTGGGCGGACGAAAATGGAGATCTTGGACCGGTGTATGGTTCACAATGGCGTACTTGGGAAGCACCTAATGGGGAGAAGATCGATCAGATCTCTGCAGTCATTGATTCAATTAAAAATAATCCAGATTCACGACGTCATCTTGTCAGCGCATGGAATGTGGCAGAGATCAATAATATGAAGCTTCCACCTTGTCACTTTGCGTTTCAGTTTTACGTTGCAGAGGGTAAATTATCATGTATGCTAACGATGCGTTCAGTGGATACCTTCCTCGGGCTGCCTTTTAACATCGCGAGTTATGCGCTCTTAACTCATATGATCGCGCAGCAATGTGACCTTGAGGTGGGTGATTTCATCTGGTCTGGTGGGGATGTTCACATCTATTCCAACCATGTTGATCAGGTCAAAACTCAGCTGGAGCGTGAACCTTATGCGTTACCTAAGCTAGTAATCAAGCGTAAGCCCGATTCGATTTTTGATTATAAGTTTGAAGATTTCGAGTTTGAGAACTATCAGCATCATCCGGGCATTAAAGCTCCAATTGCAGTCTAATTATGTGTTCAATCTCGATAAGTGCGTGTTCAAAAAGTCTGGTTTTCAGTAACAAGAAGATGGAATGAAGCTAGAAATGGAGTAGCGGAGCGTAGGCAAACTACGTGAGCAACGGACATTTCGGTTGAATTTCAACTTCGACGCTGATGATGCCGCTAGGCATGATTCGTAATCAAAAGTGGATTTTTTGAACAACCTCTAGAAGAGACTTGGATTGAAGGAGTGTATTACCCTTGAGTATTGAATTGGTATGGGCAATGGGGGAGAACGGTGTGATCGGATTGAATAATACGATTCCATGGCGGTTACCCAAAGATATGGCCTTTTTCAAACAACGTACGTTAAACAAAACGATTATTATGGGACGTAACACGTGGGAATCTTTTGGCGGTAAGCCGCTTCCTCAGCGCCGTAATATCGTAGTGACAAGAGATCTGAACTACAAGGTGGACCAGGCTGAGATCGTACATACGATTGAAGAAGGGCTGAGCGTAACCAAAGGTGAGGAACTGTGCGTAATTGGAGGTTCCCAAGTGTATCGCGAGTTCTTGCCCTTTGCAGATCGTCTTGTGGTGACCAAAATTCATGAGAATTTTGAGGGAGATACGTTTTTCCCCGACGTGGATTGGTCTGAATGGGAACTGATTGACCAGATTGAAGGCGAACAGGATGAAAAAAATGTTCACGCATATACGTTTGAATTTTATGAGCGTAAACAGTAAATATGGCATATAAAAATCCTGACTTCGGTCGTGGTTGTATGATGGGAGGCGCTGATTGCGAAATATTCGTGAACAGCGTCTTTTCTTTATAAAAACATAGCCATTTGTTTAGAATGGAATCCATATTACATTTATATAACATGAATGATTGAAATGTATGTATATTATACATACGATTCAGCATTAAATAGTAAAAAAGTGTAAAAGATTTGGGGATTTAACGTTGTGAAGCCCTAAAAGAGGTCTGGAATTCGGAAATACGAACGATTCCTAGCAGAATATGTTGAATTTCATGACAAATTATCTAACATTTATATGACGTTTCGACTTATTAACTCTTTATCAAACACCAGATTTCGGAGTTCAAGACCACATTTAACGCCAAAATAAGGGTATTGACCATAGGTAGACTTCAAAGATATGATGTATAAAATACAAATAATTATGCGGATAATCCATTTAATATTCACCACAGTAAATGCTACTATAATTGAAATATCTTCGAGAAGATTTTGTGATACAATAGACAAAAACTCAAGTAATGAGTAATCCATTTCATATAGAACCATGCACATGAAGGGATTAAGACAAGAACGGATGGGGGAAAACGTAAGATGTCTACACCTACTGGATTTATGGAATACAAACGTCAACTGCCAGCGGATCGTGAGCCAGCGGAGCGGATCAAGGATTGGGAAGAGTTTCATAAACACATGGCTGAAGAAGAACTCAGAACACAAGGTGCACGATGCATGGATTGTGGTACCCCGTATTGCCATACAGGTATAGATATGACTGGCGGCACGTCAGGTTGCCCCGTGCATAACCTGATTCCGGAATGGAATAATCTTGTATATCGCGGACTGTGGAGAGAAGCACTTGAGCGCCTTCACAAAACCAATAATTTCCCGGAATTTACAGGTCGCATCTGTCCAGCTCCTTGTGAAGGATCTTGTACAGTTGGCTTAATCGGTCAGCCTGTAACCATCAAAACGATTGAAGAAGCAATCATTGAAAAAGGTTTCGAAGAAGGATGGGTCGTTCCGGAGCCTCCTGAAAAACGTACGGGTAAACGTGTAGCTGTGGTAGGTTCAGGTCCAGCGGGACTAGCTACTGCGGCTCAGTTGAATAAAGCAGGACACTCGGTAACCGTATATGAGCGTTCGGACCGTGTCGGCGGATTGCTGATGTACGGTATCCCAACGATGAAATTGGATAAAAAGGTCGTTCAACGTCGTGTCGATCTGCTTGAAGCAGAAGGGATCCAATTCATTACAAACACCGAGATCGGTAAAGATATTGCAGCACAACAACTGGTGGATGAATATGACGCTGTTGTATTGTGTGGTGGTGCAACGAAGCCGCGTGAATTCAATATTGAAGGCAGCGACTTGAAAGGCGTTCATTACGCCATGGATTTCCTGAATGGCAGTATCAAGAGCTATCTGGACTCCAATCTGGAAGATGGTCAATACCTGTCCGCTAAGGACAAAGATATTATCGTCATTGGTGGCGGTGATACAGGATCTGACTGTGTAGCTACATCGCTTCGTCATGGTTGTCGTACGATCACTCAATTCGGTACGCATACCCAAGCACCTATGGAACGTGATCGCATTAACAACCCTTGGCCACAATTCCCGAACGTATACACACTTGATTATGCACAAGAGGAAGCCAAAGCATTGTTTGGTCAAGATCCGCGTGAATTCTCCATCATGACAACGAAATTTGTCGGAGACGATGAGGGGAACCTCAAAGAATTGCATACAGTACAGATCGAGCGTATTGTGGATGAAACTGGTCGCAAAATTTATCAGCCGATTCCTGGTACGGAGCGTGTATTCCCGGCTCAGATGGCCATGATTGCCATTGGTTTTGATGGACCGGAACAAACGTTGGTAGAGCAACTGGGTCTTACAACAGATCGTCGTACTAACGTTAAGGCACGTTACGGCAAATACAACACCAATGTGGATAAAGTATTCGCAGCAGGTGACATGCGTCGTGGCCAAAGTTTGGTTGTATGGGCAATTAATGAAGGCCGTGAGGCTGCTCGTGAAGTGGACAAATACTTGATGGGTGCTTCGGTTCTGGTGTAAAAAGTATAGATCGAGATATCAATGACAACCTTCGCGATCAGCGAGGGTTGTTTGCTGTTATTTTAACCAATTTGACTACATATTTCATATAAGTGTGAGCAATAGCATTGCTTTTTACGTGATAAAGATTTATTATTATATTATAATAATTATAAATAAGGATTGAATGAAACCACGAATCCGTACGATAAAAGTAAATTTCAATGAATATAAACCGGAGGTGCGACCTGCTATGGCAAGTAACCGGGACAAGTCCATTTCAGAACAGATATTTCACATTAAAAATCAATTGGTTGAAAAAGGATATAAGTTAACACAACAACGGGAAGTTACTGTACGTGTGTTGCTTGAACATGAAAAGGATCATTTTAGTGCAGAGGAAGTTTTCCTCTTGGTTAAAGAGCAGTTCCCTGAGATCGGATTGGCTACGGTATACCGAACTCTCGAACTGCTGAGTGATCTTCAAGTCGTTGAAAAGATTAACTTTGGCGATGGTGCTGCTCGCTTCGATCTGCGAAGTACAGATGGTTCTCATCATCACCATCACTTGATCTGTACCGAATGTGGGAAAGTAGAAGAGATTATGGAAGATGGTCTGCTTCGTTTGGAACAACAGATAGAGCGTCAGTATGGCTTTGCTGTCACGGATCATCGTCTGGATTTCCAAGGTGTATGCAAAGAGTGCAGACTAAAACATGTACTGAAAGAACAGGCTGCAGTTTAATTCATTCTGGGAGGGTGCTCCCGAATCCAAAATCTGATATAATATGTATCAGAAGCAAGGGGCTTCCGTCGGCGGAAGGCCCCTTTTTGCCGTCATGCGGACGGTGAAGGAGGAGAGATGGACGGATGAAGACACTGGTTATAGCGGAAAAACCCGACATGGGTCGAACCATTGCTGCCGTCATAGAACCAAAGGCCAAGAACAATCGCACCTATCTGGAGGGTGAGCATTACATCATCACATGGGCGATAGGGCATTTGCTTGGACTGGCTGAACCGGATGCCTATGATACGAAGTACAAGCGTTGGAATATAGCGGATCTGCCGATCATACCCGATCAGTTCAAGATTGTACCCAATCCGAGAACGAAAGATCAGCTCAAAATGATTGGAGAACTGGCGAAACGGGCTTCAGCGATCGTTAATGCTTGCGATGCAGGGAGAGAAGGGCAGTACATCTTCGCTCTTATACAACAGCAATTGAAGCTGCGTCAGCCTGTAAAGCGTTTATGGATATCGGATTTGACAGCAGAGAGCATTAGGCGTGGTTTTGATGGTCTGAAGGATGCCTCTGAATTTGAAAATTTGACCCATGCTGCTCGCGCCAGAAGTGAAGCCGACTGGCTGATCGGCATGAATGCCTCACGGGCATTTACAACCCGTCATAATGCATTGTTGTCTGTAGGCCGTGTGCAGACGCCGGTACTCGCGCTAATCTATGATCGGGAAATAGAGATTGAAGCGTTTCAGTCGCAGACCTTTTATGAAGTGGCCGCCTGGTTTCGGCAGGAAGGTGTCGAGTACCGGGGACTGCGTCAAGGAGATAAGTTGACCGATGCGGAGGCAGCAGAGGCCATTGCAACCAGTGTGAAGGGCAAGACAGGGCAGATTACCAAATATGAAGCGAAGCAGACGAAGGAGTATCCATATCGTTTGTATGACCTGACCCTTTTACAGCGTGAAGCCAATGCCAAATTCGGATATGGTGCCAAAAAAACACTGGATATCGCGCAGGCCTTGTATGAAAAACACAAGGTAATTTCGTATCCGCGGACGAACTCCAACTATGTTACGGAACAGAATATTGAAGGTATGCATAAAACGCTAAACCTGCTTAAAAATGGTACCTATAGTGAGCTTGCGCAAGGGGCTAAACCAGAGCTTGTTCATAAGAATAATAAAGGGGTATGTAATCCGAGCAGGGTTGAAGATCACCATGCGATCCTACCTACTTTGAAGCGACCAGGTACCTTATCCAAGGATGAGCAGAACATCTATGATTTGATAGTAAGACGTTTCTTGTCTCACTTTTATCCTCCGGCGGAGTATAAGCAACATACCGTGCTCACCGAAGTGGAGAAACATCAGTTTAAGACATCTGTCAAAGAGCTGCTGTCCCTCGGATGGAAAGTGGTTCTCGGTTCCGGAGATCAGGAACAGGGCGGGGCAGGCAAGAAGAAGACCAAGAAAAACGGCAATGAAGAAGAGGAAGCTGAAGAGTGGACGGACAAGGCATTTAGCGTACAACCTGAATTGCCTGTTCAATGTACAAAAAGTGAGTTCAAAGAGAAGGCGACCCAGCCTCCCAAAAGTTATACCGAGGGAACATTGCTAAAAGCGATGGAAAGTGCAGGCAAACAGATCGAGAATGAAGAGCTGCGAGATGCGATGAAAGACAGTGGTTTGGGTACTCCGGCTACACGTGCTGCTACAATTGAGCGCCTCAAAAACGTAGGTTACATTACGATGCAGGGGAAAAAAATGCAGTTAACGCTCAAAGGCAGAACGGCTATCGAATTGATTCGCCGAGCAGGCGTAGATCTGTTAACCTCACCCGAGATGACAGGCCAATGGGAAAGAAGGTTATATCAGATTTCCAAAGGTGAGGCGGGGCAGGACAAGTTCATGGAGAACGTTAAGAAATTTACGTTGTCCATCATTGAGAAGGTTCGTGTGCAAGCCCCGGCGCCGGCAGATGCTTTTGGAGAAGATTCGCGTGCAGGCAGGGGGAAAGGCAAGGGAGCCAGAACCCAGGCAGGTAATACAAGGACATCATCCAAGACAGCTAGTGGCGGTTCAACTGTAAAAACGTCCCGTCAGACTTCGGCATCTTCATCGAGAGCCGGCAGTGCGAAAAGCACCACCAACAAGGCGCCATCTTCCACTGCGAGCCCAACCGGAGTGAGAGAGTTACTGGCACCTTGTCCTTCTCCCGGCTGTACAGGTCAGATTATAGAGGGCAAGAAGGGTTATGGATGCTCACGTTTCAAGGAAGGCTGTTCGTTTGTGGTATGGAAAGAGTATGCGGGCAAGAAAATCACCAGTACGATGTTAAAATCGCTGATTGAGAAGGGGAGTACCCAGGTCCTATCGTTCAAACGAAAAGACGGGAGTACCGTGAAGGCACGTATTATTTTGCAAGACGTGGTAACAGGCAAGTTATCTGGTGAGAAACAGGATGCTTGATGTTAGTCATGATAAAGTAAAAGGACCCTTATCCAAGGGTCCTTTTTTGTTGCTGCTGTTGTATATTTTCGTGTATGACTTTGGGTACCTCTTCCAGTGCAGTGATGGTATACATCGATGTTTCCGGATTGGGTTGAAGTTCTACGATGTTGTATTGCCATTCATTTGGTTGTTTGATATATATGCTGTGTATTCCGGCTTTTACCGCGGGCATAATGTCTGTCCGCAGTGAGTTGCCAATCATCCATGTCGCACGACGATCAAACGGACCGTTAGACAGAATGCCTTCCAGTGCCTCTATGTTTTTGTGTTGTCGGATATAGATCCGATCATCAAAATACGCCGAGAGTTTCATCTGATCAATCTTACGCTGCTGGATCACAGTTTCGCCGCCGGTATATAAGTAGAGGGAATGTCCTGCGCCTTTGAGGTTCTCAAGCGTTTCAACCATATGAGGATAGGGTTCAACTTCCTGTTCGTACACGCTCATACCCAACTTGCTCAGATAAGATTCTTCTCTGGGAGAAGTTGATCTGGCAAACTTCCCAGAAAAGTAACGATAGGTATCAATCAGGGATTGCGGGAAATGGTGACTTGCAAAGCCAAGCTTGTCCACTCCGGTTACATCGATCTCCAGCTGTTTCTCACGGATCTCTTGCGTTGTCAAAGAATGTCCATCAAACCACTCCTGCATATTCTCAAAGAATTCTCCCAAAATCAGGTTGAAATATTTATTGCAGTATACGAGTGTATCATCAAGGTCAAACAAAATATGTTGTTTCATTAATTTCATGATCTAACTCACTCCTTGTAGCCAGCAACTCCACATTGGGTCAAATGAATTATATGCGAATGTAAGATTCCAGAAACATATTCAATTCAGATACGCCATCTGGGCGAATACTGTATTTCTCTTTACGGTTGCTTCCGAGCAGATGAGTTCGCAGCAGACCTGCGATGCGCAGCGCCATCACCTGATCTTTGACCGTATCTTCGTCTTTGCCCAATTCTTCACACATCTCAGCAAGAGACTTGGGTTCATCCGATACGTAACGAAGCAGGCGAAGTCTTTCGGGATCAGCCAGTGCATGGGTGAATCGTAAAAGGCATGTTGGCGGCTGATCTTCATTTTCTTCAGGTGCATCTACCGGATACTGCATAATCATCATTCCCTCATAGAAGCAGTACATATTAATAGGGCGATTGTGCACCGTTGGAAACAGGATAACTTCGTTCAATCCAGGCATCGGTTCAACAAGAACGCCCGCTGTAGCATATTCAATAAGCAGTTCAGAGCCCATTTTATCAAGCAAAATGCGTTTTTCCTCGGCATCTTCTTCCAGCCATACACGCTGATCTTCGCTCATATTCTGGCAGTAGTGTTCATCCCATAGTCGCAATAATGGGACATAACTGTTCCGAATGCGTGTAGATTCTTCTATTGTAAGTGCGGGCAGAAGAGGAGACACACGTGCATATAAGTCTTCCGCTGTCATTCCGGCAAGCATGTCCAGGAAATCACGATTCTCTGATGTGTCATTTTGATATGCTGCCCATGCAAACAAAACATCAAAATCATCAAAAGGCCAAGTGGCAGCAGGTGCGAGCGCAGCTCGTACATTGGAACTTAGTTTGCCTTCCACTTCCAGAATCCATTCAGGACCAATATCCAGATGCTGAATCCATTTTTTCGTGACATAAACCAGAAAGCTGTTAAGCATTTCATATATCGGTGAAACATCAATTTTCACATGATAAGCCATAATGTTGCAGAATCCTCCCGTCACATCTAAATGTACGCAGCGACTTAACTACTATTATGGCTTGTTTTGCAGGGCGTTGTCCACTATAATGTTCAAGTCCGGGGCAAAGCCCTGGTCTATGAATAGCAGTTTAAAACCATATGTATAACATACGAAAGTCGTCAGCGATGGCGATTTTTCTTTGTGTGCTTGCAGGAGGAATGAATTCGTGTCATCGATTACTCGTCCCAAACGATCACACTCGACAGCCAATTATCTGATTCTGATTACGGTTATTGTGGTGGCGGGCATAAGTCAAGGGCTTTTGCTTCCTGTGCTTTCGATTTTTTTGGAGCAAAAAGGGGTTTCACCAGGTTTAAACGGATTAAACGCTGCCGCCTTGTACGTTGGTTCATTTGCCATGACGTTAGTTGCGGAGCGACTACTGGGTGCATTGGGGTTCAAAAAGCTGATTGTAGGCGGCCTGTTATTGGTCATGGTTCCTTTGATCCTGTTTCCTTATTTACCGGATATTAAAATATGGTTCATTTTACGTCTGGTCGTTGGAATAGGAGATAGCGCACTACATTATGCGGCCCAGCTCTGGGTGCTGCTTGTTACTGCACCTGAAAAGCGTGGACGTTACATATCGTTATATGGCATGTCCTACGGTCTCGGATTCAGTATTGGTCCTCTCGGAATAAAGCTGCTTGGCTTCGGTGATGCTGTCCCTTTCTGGGTCTTGTTCATCTGTATTGCAGCAGTACTTATCCTAGTATTAATGAAGCTTCCGGATACGAAACCGGAAAAAGCAGAGCATGGCCAACTGCCGGAACGTCGCTTCCGTCGCAGTCTGGCATGGGCCTGGTATGCACTTTTACCAGCACTCTTATACGGATATATGGAGGCCGGTATGAATAGCAACTTCCCCGTGTACGGCCTTCGGATTGGATTCGATACCAATCAGATTTCATCGTTGCTTCCATTTATCGGTATTGGAGGTTTGTTCCTTCAATTGCCCCTCGGAATGTTGAGTGACCGATATGGGCGTAAGAAGATATTGATGTTTGCGGGCATCAGTGGGGGGATTGTATTCATGCTGGTTCCTGTTGCAGGTACGCACTTCTGGTGGACACTTGTATTGTTAACGATCGCAGGTGGTCTGGTCGGTTCCTTTTTCTCATTGGGCTTGGCCTATGCCGCAGACATTTTGCCTAAAGTGTTGCTGCCCGCAGCCAACGTGGTGGCATCCTTTCATTTCACGATTGGAAGCATTATCGGACCGAATCTGGGTGGTCAGATGATCAACTGGATCTCACCCGGAAGTATGTTCACACTGCTTGGAATCATGTACCTTCTTTTTGGTGTGGCAGGTATATTATTTCGTCGTAAACCTGAGTTCGAATCTGTGTTAAAATAGAAGCTGGTGTTCGCATGGAAATTGATGTCCATTTCCGAGTACACTAGTGGTAGGGAAAAACATGGACAAGAGGAGACATCGCGATGATCAGAGTAGAGAACTTGAGTAAATCCGTTGGCGTGGACCGCGTTCCCGTTCTGCGGGATATTCGATTTGATATGCAACAAGGTGAGATGATTGCTGTCGTTGGTTCAAGCGGCAGCGGTAAGAGCATGTTGCTTAAATGTTTGGCCATGATGGAAAAATGGGATTCTGGCCGATTCACGGTGGATGGTGCCGAGATCTTGAAAGAAGGCTGGTCTGGAAAACGGAAAATCAAACGGGAATGGGCATACTTGGAGCAAAATCCTGAGTTATTCCCCAGACGTACAGCTCTTAAAAATGTATTAATCGGGCGATCGGGTCAGACTCCAGTATGGAGAATGGTAACCGGTATGGTACGTTCCGATGATTATATGGGTGCTATGGATTATCTCGAAGGATTGGGATTACTCGATAAGGCACATCAAATCGCAGAAAAGCTTAGTGGTGGCGAGAAGCAGCGTGTTGCCATTGCAAGAGCACTTGCTCATGGTGCCAAAGTGGTTCTGGCCGACGAACCTGTGATTGGTCTTGACCCTCACACGGCAGATTCGGTGCTGGAAACATTGCGCAAATTATGTAAAGAAGAACGTGCTACAGTCATTGCAGTACTGCCTATTGAGCTTGCTGAGAAACATGCCACGCGGATCTGGGGATTGGCAGAAGGCAAGATTGCTTTTGATATTCGTGGACGGAGACTGACGCAGCAAGAAAAAAACCAGATTTAAACTATTGAAAAGAGTGATGAGATTGTTTAATTCACGGTGGGGACGCTTCATTGCAGCAGGAACTATGGCAATTATGCTTGGTTCTGTTCTGAGCGGATGCACAGTCATAAGTGACCCCAAGGGTTTGATGAGAAAACCAATGATGTCCACAGATAAGGAAAAACTATACAACGTGGTTCAGCTTAAATTACCACCAGAGAGCACCTTGATCCGTCCCAAGGATATGAATAACACCAGTATGATTCGGGTAGAAGACCTGAATGGGGATGGAACTCGAGAAGCAATTGTCTTTTATGAGACACCAAACGAGAATGTGCGAATCCATGGCATGATTTTGGAAGAGCAGGGAGGCGCATGGGTTAAAAAGCTTACATTTGATGTGCCGGGAAATGAGCTGCAATCCTTTAAAGTATTGGATATTACGAATGATGGGAATCCGGATATTATTCTTGGTGTAAGTTTACAGGAGCAGAAAGCTTTGACTGCCTACTCTTATAAAGGCGGGGCGCTGGAGCAGGTTCTGGGCGGAGTACCATATAACCAGTATATTATTGATGATGCGCAGGGAAACACGCTGGATTTGAGTGGGGACGGCAAGAGCGATTTTGTTATCATTTCGCTCAACAACAGCGGCTTTGCAACCACTGCTTTATATCAGTATGAAGATGGCAGCTTCAAGGAAGTTGATCGGGTGCAGACCGATTATACGGTTAAAGAAGTTTATAGTGCTCTTGGTGGAGAGATCTCCAAAGGACAAATGGGGATTGTACTGGATATTGAGCTGGATGATCGGAGTTCCTTCTCGCAAATCATGTATGTTAAGGATAACAAGTTAATTAATGCTTTTAAATCACCGGATCAAACGTATAGAGATGACAAAATTTTAAGCGGTGATGTCGATAATGATGGTATTATTGAGTTTGGACTTAAAGAGACTCCAAAAGGTTGGGAGCATTACGTTTTTGACTCCAGGTTGTGGTTCTATACCTATTATCAATGGGATGGCAAAGAAGGCAAGAAATTTGTCTCGTTCCAATTCCGGGATGATGCTGATTTATTTCATCTAAATCTCAAGCCAGAGTGGTACGGTAAGATCACTATAGACACCAAATCGGAAAAGGAAAAATATATTCGATTTAAAATGATTGATACGGATGAAACCGTGGCAGAGATCAAATATTTCACCCTTTCCAAGTGGGAACAGGAGAAGGGTAAAAGCTGGAAGGAAATTACGCGTACCAAAGATCGGGTTATTGCTTCACGAGTAGCACAATCAGAGGCGGGTAAAGATGCACTGAGCAATATTTCTCAGCTGAATAGAAAGGGAGAACTTAATGAGTAAAGTACTTATTCTTGAGGATGAAGAATCCATCCGCAGTTTTATAGTGATTAATTTAAAGAGAAACGGATTCGAAGTGCTTGAAGCGGGTGACGGTCATGAAGCGCTTCGCATACTGCAAACAGTACCGGATATTGATCTGGCTCTGCTTGATGTCATGGTACCAGGTATTGATGGATTCGAGGTGTGTCGACGGATCCGTGAAACCAATGAACGTCTGGGCATCATCTTTTTGACCGCGAAAGTTCAGGAGCAGGATAAAGTGTACGCACTCTCCGTTGGTGCAGATGATCACGTAAGCAAGCCTTTCAGCCCAACAGAGTTGATTGCACGTATTCAGTCGTTATTACGCCGTGTGAACGTGCATCGGGAAACTGCGGCGAAGGTTACGTTCCAGTCCGGACCATTTTCGCTGGACCTCATTTCGAAGCAATTTAAGAAACAAAATGAAGCCATTGAGCTGACTCCAACGGAGTTTTCCCTGATTCAGTTTTTCCTGGAAAAAGAGAATACACCGCTCAGCCGCGATGTATTGTTAGATCATGTATGGGGAAAAGAGTACATGGGTGATCCCAAAATTGTGGATGTTAACATTCGTCGTTTGCGTCAAAAAATTGAGAACAATCCTTCCGAGCCCGAATACCTGCAGACTGTATGGGGTCACGGGTACAAATGGAAGGGCCGGGAGCAATGATTAAAAAAGGCATTACACGGCAGATCGTACTACATTATTTCTTTGTAGTTTTTCTTGCTCTGCTGTTGGTCGAATTCGTATTTATGTTAGCAGTGCAAAGGTATTATTATGAAAGTATCTACAATACGATTAGTACCCACATTTCCAATTCAAAGGACTTTTTCGAGCCGATCGCTCGTGAGAATAACACGGAAGATGGCAATAATCTGTCCAGATTAATTGTAAATTTGGCACTGTCCAATACTGAATTGGAAATTTTGGATCTGAACGGGCGTGTATTGGCAAGTTCAACTGCTTTTGAATCCGACCGTGCGGTGCTGCAAACAAGTGATATTATGCAGGCTTTGAACGGGGATATGGGGCGCTGGATTGGAAGACAACCAGGTACTGGAGAATCTGTCATGGCCGTTTCACATAAGTTTGATCTTGGCGGCGAAAATACGTATGTTATTCGGTACCTTACATCGCTTGAAAATGTGAACTCCAAACTACTGAATATGGGAATGCTTGCAATTGCGGTCGGTATTGGCGTGCTTGCTATCGTTTTGATCATTAGTATTGGGATGGCGAATTCCATTGTACGTCCAATCAACAACATCACCGCAGTCTCTGCCCAAATGGCCAGAGGACGGCTGGATGTCAGGGTAAAGGGGAATTACAAGCACGAACTGGGCGAATTGGCATCAACACTTAATTTCATGGCACATGAGATTGTGCGCAGCAATCAGATCAAGGATGATTTTATCTCGTCGATCTCCCATGAATTAAGAACACCGCTGACCAGTATCAAGGGCTGGAGCGAGACACTGGACTCAGGCGGTTATGATCCGGAAGAAACCCGTATCGGCATGGGTATCATTTCCAAAGAAACCGAACGATTGATTGGACTGGTCGAAGAGATGCTGGATTTCTCCAAATTGCAGCAGAATCAGATGAAGCTGGTTAAAGGAACGGTCAACATACGTGAAATTGTGCAGGAAACGATGTTGAATGTCTGGGCCAAAGCGGAACAAAAACAGGTTCATCTGAAGCTGGAAACAGACGAGACTCGAGCTTATAATGTCCATGGAGACGGGAATCGACTGAAACAAGTCTTTTTAAACATTGTAGATAATGCGATCAAATTTTCACATGAGAATTCCTGGATTTTCTTGTCTGTTAAAGAAGAGAATGGTCAGATTATTGCAGCGGTTCAAGACACCGGTATCGGAATTAGTGAAGAACACCTGATTAAAGTACGGGATCGCTTCTTCCAGGTCAATCATCAAAATGGGGGAACGGGACTGGGACTTGCGATTACGCAAGAACTGGTTGAACTGCATGAGGGAACAATTACGATGCAGAGTGAACTTGGATCGGGTACAATCGTTACGGTGACGTTACCGGCTGTGGCTGATGAGACGGGTACAGAAGAATCTGTAACGCAGTCTGGTGATCATGCATTGCCTGAAGAACGAGCAGCAAGTGATGTAAAATTGGATCAGGAAAAGTCTTAAGCTTGAATCCATTTGCGATCACCGACCAGGTCTGCTTCACAATATTCATATCAATATCAAAAAGGCGAGCCATCCAAGGCTCGCCTTTTTTGTATAACGTTTATTTCATTATGAAGAAAGTTCACCAGCGCGCAAGCGCCCACTTTTTTCATATACTTCTTTCAACATACGAACGGGTTGCGTACGGACAGCCGGTTTGGCAGAGACGACCTCGTTAGGTCCAACGACAACAATTTCATCCGCTGTACCCTTCACAATTGCACCGTCTTTGATAATTGCACCTTCACCGATGATGGCGCGTTCGATGTGAACCCCACGGCCTATACGTGCGTTAGGCATAACGACACTGTCTTTAACCTCAGAGCCTTTACCTACTTCAGCGCCGCAGAAGATAACGGAACGTTCTGCACGACCTTCGATGGCACAAGAGTCATGAATCATGGAAGCTAACTGTTCGATCTTCGCATTTCTGGCTTTGTAAGCACTTGGCTTGGAACGCCAGCCGCGAGTAAACATCGGCCAGTTTTCTTTTTGCAGACTCCAGTTCTCATCGTTGTAGAGCAGGTCCATATGGGCATCCCACAGACTCTTAACTGTACCGACATCTTTCCAATACCCATTAAAGTTATAGACAAAAAGGGGATTGTTTTCGTTCAACATCTGTGGAATAACATCTTTACCGAAGTCATGGCTGGACTCAGGGTTAGCAGCATCTTCCAATAGATGGCGCTTCAAGTACTCCCATTTGAACATGTAAATGCCCATTGAAGCCAGATTACTTTTTGGTTCAGCCGGCTTCTCGGCAAATTCTGTTACACGCAGATCAGCATCGGCAGCCATAATGCCAAAACGATGTGCTTCGTCCCAAGGAACTTCCATAACTGAAATCGTTGCTGCGGCATTATTGGCCTGATGAGCCTCCAACATATCACGATAATTCATATGATAAATATGGTCACCCGACAAAATTAGAACATTTTCGGGGTTTTGTTGATCAATATAGTCAATATTTTTATAAATAGCATCCGCCGTTCCCAAGTATTCGTCATTTCCTGTATGATAAGATGGAAGTAAGGAAATTCCTGCCTCATTTGAGTTGCCATGTCCCCATGGTTCTCCTCCACCAATATGATCATGTAACGATTCCGCTTGGTACTGCGTCAATACTCCTACAGTATCGATCCCTGAGTTTACGCAGTTACTGAGAGGAAAATCGATGATCCGGTAGTGCCCGCCAAACGGTACAGCGGGTTTTGCGATACTCGAGGTTAAAGGGGCTAATCGCTTCCCTTCTCCTCCCGCCAACAGCATAGCGATGCAATCTTTATTAAACATAATCGTTTCCCTCCCAAAATATTGTGCATTGTAGTACATCATTAACGCAAAGTAGAACAATTGAAACTATTGTTGCTGTAAAAATTCAGAAAAAATACAACATTTTCTAAAGCACCGCATTTTTCTTTTCAACTTGGCTAGAATGGGGTAATGGTAACTGTTATATCTATTTTCTTGAGAAGAAGGTGATCTCTTGGCCATTCAACCGTTAGCACATCCGGATATATTGCCGGAGCATATTTATTTATTTCATGAAGGAAACCTTCATCACAGTTATCGAATGTTGGGCGCACAGCCTGAGACTTGCGATGGCCTTCAGGGGTATCGCTTTACCGTATGGGCGCCAAATGCCGCAGAAGTAGGACTGGCTCTGGACCGCAATGAATGGAAAGGCGAAAAGGAACCTTTATATAAGATACCCGAATCAGGATTTTGGAGTCGTTTTTTTCCGGAAATCAGTGAAGGAACTTTATACAAGTTCCGAATATTAACGGAAGATGGCACAGAATTGCTCAAAGCGGACCCATACGCGTTTCAAGCAGAGGTTCGACCTCAGACAGCTTCTGTCACCAGTTCAATCGAAGGGTATAAATGGAATGATGGAGCCTGGAGACGCAAACAACGTACCATGTATAACAAACCTCTACATATTTACGAAATGCATATGGGAACCTGGAGGCGAAAAGAAGACGGAAGCCTCTATAATTATCGCGAGATGGCTGATTTACTTGTTCCTTACTTATTAGAAATGAAATATACACATGTTGAAATGATGCCCCTCAGTGAACATCCATACGACCTTTCGTGGGGATACCAAAACACAGGATTTTACGCGCCAACCAGTCGTTATGGGCATCCGAAAGATCTGATGTACCTGGTGGATACATTACATCAGGCTGGGATTGGCGTATTGCTGGATTGGGTTCCTGCACATTTTGCCAAAGACGCTCATGGGCTGCGTATGTTTGATGGTACGCCTTTGTATGAGTATGCAGATCCGATGTTAGCGGAGAAGCCGGGTTGGGGTACACTCAGCTTTGACTACTCGAAACCTGAAATTCGTTCATTTCTGATCTCCAATGCATTATATTGGATGGAGATGTATCATTTTGACGGACTCCGTGTTGATGCAGTTACGAGTATGCTTCGGCTTGATTTTGAGAAGCAGCCAGGACAATATCGTACCAATGATGAAGGTGGTCTTGAAAACAAAGAGGCTGTAGCTTTCTTACAGCAGCTAAATGAGACGGTGTTTAAGTATTTCCCTTATGCATTGATGATGGCTGAAGAATCAAGTGCATGGCCAATGGTGACTTTACCAGTACATGAAGGTGGTCTGGGCTTTAACTACAAATGGAACATGGGCTGGATGAATGACACGCTTGATTACATGGAATCTGATTTTCATGAACGTCCTTCCAAACATCATTTGCTGACTTTCCCGGTCGTATACTCCTTTGCTGAAAATTATGTGCTTCCTCTGTCTCATGACGAGGTTGTTCATGGCAAAAAGTCGCTCCTCGACAAGATGCCAGGAACCTATGAGCAGAAATTTGCTGGCATGCGTGCTTTTCTGGGCTATTTTATGACTTTCCCAGGGAAAAAGCTGTTGTTTATGGGTGGAGAATTTGGCCAGTTCATCGAATGGAAAGATGAGGATCAACTGGACTGGTTCTTGCTGGATTATGACAGTCACCGCAATTTACATCAGTTTGAGCGTGAGCTGTCTAACCTGTACTTGAGCGAAAAAGCTTTGTGGGAGCTTGATCATTCCTTGGACGGTTATGAATGGATCACTCCGGATGATCAGGACCAGAGTGTCATTTCATATGTACGCAAAGGAAAAAAACCTGCGGATACACTCCTTGTGCTCATAAACTTTCAGCCGGTCAAGCGGGAGCGTTACCGGATTGGTGTCATGCGTCCCGGTATGTATACCGAAGTTCTGAACAGTGACCATTCCGTCTACGGCGGTTCAGGCATTACTAATGATATGCAACTGCCTACCGAAAAGATTCCTTTTCATGGGCATCCGCATAGTCTTGAATTAGTTTTGCCTCCGCTGAGCATTGTGATTCTAAAAAAGAACACGCGTCGGAAAACGGATGAATCGCCTGCGAGTATTACTTCCGTCAGTTCAACAACGAAAAATAAGAAAGAAAACAACACGCTAAAGCCGAAGAGGAGGACAAAGGCATGAATATTCTATTTGCTGCTGCTGAAGTACATCCATTTATCAAAACAGGTGGCCTTGCTGACGTAATCGGTGCTCTCCCTTTCGCATTAAAGAAGAACGGGGCAGACGTGCGGGTGATTATGCCTAAATACAAAGGGATTCCTGATGAATATAAAGAGGCATTGCAACCAGTCATCACAACTGATGTGCCTCTTGGTTGGCGCAGACCTTATTGTGGAATAGAAATGCTGGTTTATGATGGAATTCCAGTTTATTTTGTGGATAATGAGTATTATTTTGGTCGTGATGGAGTGTACGGGTATATGGATGACGGCGAGCGTTTCGCCTTCTTCAACCGTGCAGTTCTCGAAGTGTTGCCACAGATTGAGTTCAAACCTGACGTGCTGCACAGTCATGACTGGCATGCAGGAATGATTCCTTTGGTACTTGAAGCCCATTACAGACATGATTCATTCTACAGTGATATTCGTACGGTATTCACCATACATAACTTGTTGTACCAAGGGGTATTCCCGCATGAGTTATTCAGTGAAATCCTTGAGTTGGACGATCGATATTTCACCGTAGATGGAGCCGAATATTATGGTAATGTCAATTTCCTGAAAGCAGGAATTGTGTATGCTGACCATGTGACAACTGTGAGCCCAACATATGCTCAGGAGGTGCAAACCTCTTATTATGGATACGGATTGGACGGACTGCTAAGTTCACTTGGAGATCGTTTCAGCGGGATTGTGAACGGGATTGATACCAAGAGCTACAACCCGGCAACGGACACCAAAATTCCAGTGAAATACAGAACGAGTCTGGCCAAGAAAACGGAGAACAAAATTGAGCTGCAAAAGGAACTTGGGCTTCCAGTTCGTCCCGATGTACCTCTCATGGTGATGGTGACAAGGCTCGTGGACTCAAAGGGGCTTGATCTGGTCTGCCGTATCCTGGATGAATTGTTGTACTATGATGACATTCAATTCGCTGTACTGGGAACAGGAGAGCCAACGTATGAACACTGGTTCCGTGAAGCCGCTAATCGTTATCCGCTCAAAATGTCTGCCCAGATCACGTTTAACGATGGGTTATCCCGCCGCTTCTATGCAGGGAGTGATATCTTCCTGATGCCATCGAGGTTCGAACCATGTGGTATTAGTCAGTTACTGGCTCTGCGGTATGGGAGTGTGCCTCTGGTAAGGGAAACGGGGGGGCTGAATGATACTGTGCAGGCATACAATGAGTATACTGGAGAAGGGAATGGATTCTCATTCACTAGCTTTAATGCACATGACATGATGAATACCATTCGACGTGCCGAGGAAATCTACAAACAGCCAGAACATTGGAAGAAGATTGTGAAAAATGCAATGAGCGGGGAATACAGCTGGAACGTCTCAGCTGAAGAATATATGGACATATATCGCCGGATCACACATGAGCCTGTAAACTGATGTAATCCTGAATGAGTCGCAGCATATCATGCTGCGGCTTTTTTTAAACTAATAAACAAAAACACTTCCTAAGTTCAGAATGAAAGTCAGCATCTGAGACAGTGGAAGTGTTTTCTCTTTTTTTATATGTCTGAATATAAACTTCAATAGTGTTGGATGTTTGTCTGATCAAGCTGTCTATACAAAATGCGGTACCCATACGGGTCAAGTTTAATATTCATCATTCCATCGGTTGGAAATACAGGCTCTTCGGTTAATGCATCCTTCCAGTCTTTCGTTTCCATGGGATGAGAAAGCGTTCGATCTTGAGGTGTATTATTCATCCATACGGTAAAGTGAAGGTTGTCATCCACACGCTCGTACACAATACAGGGATCATGGTGATCCGCCTTAAGGAAACGGAAGCGTCCTTTACGCAGGGCTTCATTGCTTTTACGTAAATCAATCATCAGACGATAGAAATCATACAGTTCTCTGTCTTGCTTGGCGGGGGCCCATTCCATACATTTTCGACAATCTGGATCAGCATCACCACTAATTCCCACCTCATCGCCGTAGAAAATACAGGGTGTACCGATATAGGTGAAAAGAAATACAACCGACAACTTTAAACGGCGTTTGTCTTCTCCTAACCGGGTCAGCAGTCGTGGGGTATCATGGCTGCACAGCATATTGAAGATGACTTCGTTGGTTTGTTGTGGATAGCGCATAATCAGTGAACCCATCTCATTGGCAAAGTTATAACCATCCATTGAACCACAGAAGAACTGAAGCACTTTGTCGGCAAATGGGTAATTCATGACGGAATCGAATTGATCACCCATAAGCCAGGTTAAGGAGTCGCTCCATACTTCACCAACAATATAGGCTTCCGGATTCGCCGCCTTAACAACCTTGCGAAAATCACGCCAGAAATGGTTGTCCACTTCATTGGCTACATCCAGACGCCAGCCATCTAGCTTGATTTCCTTAATCCAGTACTCTGCTACATCAAGTAGATATGCTTTAACCTCTGGGTTGGCTGTATTGAACTTGGGCATGTTGCCATAGAAACCAAATGTATCGTAGGTAGGGATACCGTCTTTGATCTGAATCGGATATTCATTGATGTGGAACCAGCCGGCATACTTTGAGTTTTTTCCATTCTGGAGAACGTCTTGAAAAGGAGGGAAGTCTTCACTGCAATGGTTAAACACAGCGTCAAGCATCACTCGGATACCCAGACGATGGCATTCTTCTGTCAATTGTTTGAGCAGGGCATTGTCACCAAAATGAGGGTCGACTTTTTTATAGTCTATTGTGTCGTATTTGTGATAGGAATTGGCTTGGAATAGCGGGGTAAAGTAAATGGCGTTCACGCCAAGTTCGGTCAAGTCATGCAAATGATCCAGCACACCTGGCAGATCTCCACCAAAAAAATTGTCCAACTCCGGTTTGCCACCCCATTCATGCGTTTCTGGAGGATTCAGCTTGGGATCACCATTAGCAAACCGTTCAGTCATGATCTGATAAAAGACGGCTTCTTTGGCCCATTCAGGTACCTTAAACACATCGATTTCATGTATATACGAGAACTCATAATATCCTCCGGTTGGATAGGGGAGCTCATAATGAATTCCGTTATCGGCAAGAAAAACATCTTCCGAACCGGCGGTTATTCGAAATATATAGGTGAGACGTTTGAATTGTGGCTTGACGGCAGCCTCCCAATAATCAAACATGCTATCCGCAGCAGCCTTCTCCAGTTGTATTTCCTTATACGTTCCGTTCCAATTGTACTTATCTCCGGTCAGTGCAGTCACGTATTGCACATCATTTCGTTTGGTTCGTACACGCAGATGTATGGTAGACGAATTATAGGCATAAGCCCACTTGTCACGAGGAACATGATACATGGCTTCGAGCAGCATGACAGCACCTCCTCAATATAGGATAAGTTATGAAAACCGGTCTTTTTGAACACGTACTTATATCAATAAATAACCAAGTTAGCCAGCAAATGAACCACATTTACTGTAATAAAATGAATTATTTTCATCGTTTTCAAAGGTTTCTTTCACAGCATCTCCAGCTTCTTGCTGAATATACGTACAGCTAATTAAGAAAAAGGCACCCTGAAACAGCTTGGAATTCAAGTCTGTTTAGGGTGCCTATATCACATGTTGATTAGATTCTTAGCGAATAGCTTGCTCGAATTCCGTTCGGATGGTTTGAAGCAGTTCTGGCTGACTGAGTACGTCGTAGGCTGTTGTAGCAAGTGCTTTTGCTCCCAGAATCATGCCATCCAGCGCGCGGTCCTGAAGTGCAAGATCACGGAAGGCAATGGAGTGCAGGGTATGAACTTCATCCACTACACGGATGTAGGGGTGGATTGCGGGACATTTCAGGGAAACGTTACCGATGTCCATGGAGCCATGATCGTTACCACTCACAATCTCTTCTTGCGGGATACCGAGTTCCATCAGATTTTGACTAAATGCCGCTGAGAATGCCTCATTGGTGACCATCTCGTCATAGGACGTTTCATAGTTGGATGTCACGAGCTTGCAACCTGTCTGCAGCGCAGAACCTTCAGCGATCTGAATCACACGTTCAGTGAGGATATTCAGTTCTTTACGGGTTGCAGCACGCACATAAAATTGTGCAGAAGCGTAGTCAGGAATGATGTTTGCTGCCTGACCTCCGTTATTGATCACACCGTGAATCCGAACGGTACTTTTCACTTGTTGCCGGAATGCATTGATTCCGTTGAACGTTTGAATGACGGCATCCAGAGCATTAATGCCTTCATGCGGACTTGCGGCAGCATGTGAAGATCGACCATGAAATTCAAATTGAACAGCATCAATCGCCAGCGAGCTGCCTGACTTTTCGTAGGCATAGTATGGATGCGCCATAAGGGCAACATCGCAGTCATCGAACAAGCCTGCTTCCGCCATCGGAACTTTGGCACCACGAGTCTCTTCAGCAGGTGTGCCAAACACTTTAATTGTTCCACCTACTTCATCCAGAATGGCCTTAAGCCCAACAGCAGCTCCAAGACTCATCATGCAGATCAGATGGTGACCACAAGCGTGACCGATCTCCGGCAGCGCGTCATATTCGCACAATAATGCAATGGTAGGGCCGGGTTTGGCGGCGGAATACGTTCCGATAAAGGCTGTCTCCAGTCCAAGAATAGGAGCCTCTACAGTGAAACCATGATAGAGAAGTTCTTCTTTCAAACGGGCAGAAGCGAGATACTCTTCATTTCCCAGTTCGGGATTCGCACCGATATATGATGAAATGGCTTTAAAACGGGAAGCATATTGATCAATAACCGTAAGAATTTGTGATTTTTTAGATGTCATTGGTAAACTCCTTATGCGTAATGAAAATAATTCATTGATTATATCATGTTTGCTTTATTTTTTCAGAAACAAGTCAAGATTTGTAATTTCAAAATGCATTGCATAATCATGCATTGTACTTTATAATGACTCAGTCATCAACATGAGAAGCATACAATGTACTGTAAGGGGAGAAAAAGGTTGAAATTGATAAGTCGTTACACCATGATGCTGTTGACCTTTGTTATTCTGCTGACGACTGCCGTTCCTGTGGCATTGGCAAGTGGAACTACAGATAATTCAAGCAGTAAAAAGCTGGTGCTCGGTACAAGTGCCGATTTTGCACCATATGAATTCCATAAAGTGATTAATGGTAAAGATGAAATCGTTGGTTTTGATATTGAGATCGCCAAAGAGATTGCCAAAGATCTTGGCGCTGAGCTTGTAATTGAGGATATGGGCTTCGACGGTCTTCTGCCTTCATTGCAGAGCGGGCGTGTTGATCTGGTGATTTCAGGTATGACGCCGACGGATGAGCGGAAGAAAAGTATCGATTTTTCCGACACCTACTATAAATCAAAACAAGTGATTATGGTTCGCAATGTGGATAAAGACAAATATCCAACCATGACCGAACTTGAAAATGCGAAGATTGGCGTTCAGAAAGGCTCCATTCAGGAAACGATCGGACAGAGTATTCCAGGAGCGAAGCTTACTGCGCTTGATAAAATCTCGGATATCGTGCTTCAACTGCAAACCAAACGTATTGACGCGGCAATCGTAGAAGATACCGTGGCTGCAGGTTATCTGGACGATATCATTGGACTTGCTGCTGCTGTTCCGGACGAAGAGCAAGCAGAAGCGGCAATCGGGATTCGTAAAGGCAATACCGAGCTGCTAGCAGCCGTAAATGGAACACTGGAGCGATTGAAAAGCGAAGATAAAATCAATCAGATGGTGACGGACGCCAGCCTCTTGATGGCGGACAAAGCAAACAAATCACAAAATATTTTCCAAGTATTCTGGCAGTACAAAAGTTTCTATGCTACAGGTATAGGCTACACACTTCTGTTGTCTGCACTTGGGGTTATCTTCGGGGTAATTATTGGATTGATCATCTGTTTGTTCCGTTTGCATGACGCTGCAATTTTGCGGTGGATCGGTACTGCTTACGTTGAAGTGATCCGTGGTACACCAATGCTGGTACAATTAATGATCATTTACTATGGTTTTTCCCTAAGCTTTGGCATTAACTTCACTGCACTTCAGGCAGGTATCATTACACTTTCAATTAATAGTGGTGCTTATCTGGCAGAGATTTTCCGTGCAGGTATTCAAGGTGTGGATCGGGGTCAGTTGGAAGCAGCTCGTTCCCTGGGAATGGGTAGAGGGGCAGCAATGCGTTATATTATTTTACCGCAAGCCTTCAAAGCTGTATTACCGGCCATCGGTAATGAATTTATAACCATCATCAAAGAATCCTCCATTATCTCCGTTATCGGTATGGTGGACATTATGTATCAGGCAAGTGTGGTCAAAAACATTACGTACCAAGGCTTGAGTCCATTTTTGATTGCAGCAGCCATCTACTTTGTAATGACGTTCATTTTGTCCAAGCTGCTGGGACGACTGGAAAGGAAGTTGAGTGCAAGTGATAGACGTTAGACAATTACACAAATCTTATGGAAATAACGATGTGCTTAAGGGCATTAACGTGACGATTGGCAAAGGTGAGGTTGTCGTGGTCATCGGTCCTTCCGGTTCAGGGAAAAGTACATTCTTACGTTGTCTGAACCTGCTGGAACAACCTACCTCGGGAGAGATTGATTTTGAAGGCGTGTCAATCACCGATCCGAAGCACAACATTAACGCAACTCGTGAGAAAATGGGTATGGTGTTTCAACATTTCAACCTGTTCCCACACAAAACGGTAGAACAAAACATCACAATCGCTCCGATCAAAGTAAAGAAACAATCCACGCTGGAAGCGGAAAAAATTGCTGCTGATCTGCTTAACACCGTGGGCTTGTACGATAAAAAAGATGTATTCCCGAATCAGCTGTCCGGTGGACAGAAGCAGCGGATCGCCATTGCTAGAGCACTGGCCATGCAGCCGCATGTCATGCTGTTTGACGAGCCTACATCGGCACTGGACCCCGAGATGGTCGGCGAAGTTCTGGATGTCATGAAACGTCTTGCAGAAGGCGGGATGACCATGGTCATCGTAACGCATGAGATGGGGTTTGCACGTGAAGTGGGAGACCGTATCCTGTTCATGGATGGCGGGGTTATTGTGGAAGAGGGAACACCTGATGAGGTGTTTGGAGCACCGAAAAATTCACGTACACGTGACTTCCTTGCGAAAGTACTCTAAATGAATCGATTAAATAGCGTTACTGACTTCGAGTCGGTAACGCTATTTTTTTGTTGAAAATAATTACATATGGGATTCGAAAAGTAACTATTCTGTTACCAAATATATAGCGGATATCTGGCCCAAACACTTTTAGATTATTCAATATTCTTACACGTGCTTATACATGTTGAATCCATTTGGTAAGAATTACTACAAGTTCAGGTTACAAAATTGTGATATATTGAACTCTGCCGAAACTTCCGGACAGGGAGTGCGGGGGATGTAACGATGCAGATAGTGCAGGGGGAAGATCTACAGCACACTGCTTGGGGTGAATTAGGGGTACATATCGTTTCAAATGTAATGATGGACCTATAGGGTGGGCTCCTCATCCGAATCCGACAACTAACTTCGCAGGCACAATGAGGGAGGAAGACCATGATTAACAAGAAACGTATAGCCAAAACAGCAGTAGCATTAATGACAACAGCAATGCTCATTCAAGCCGTTCCGGCTCACGCCGATTCAGTTCATGTGGCCAAAGAGGGGGATACCTTCTACACCTTATCGAAACAATACGGAGTATCAATGAACACGTTAGTTAAAGCAAACAATGACATTTCGCCTTACAACATTTATGGTGGTTTGAAAATTACTATTCCCGGTAAGGCAAACAATGTAGCTGCCGCGGCGACGGAGAGCAAGACCCAAGCCAAAACGGTTACGACAGCAAGCTTGGACGTTAACACAGATAACAAAGTGGTTCAAGCGTGGGGTAAAACATTTGATTATAGTAAAACTGTGAACGTGAAAGCAACAGCATACTCTGCAGATCCGTCTGAAAATGGAGGATGGGGTGCGGTCGATTATTTCGGAAATGACCTTGAACTGGGTACGATTGCAGTAGATCCTAGTGTCATTCCTCTTGGAACCAAAGTACTGGTAACGGGTCACAGCCATCCAGGATTGCCAAAACAGGCTTTTGTGGCTACAGCACGTGATGTGGGCGGTGCAATCAAGGGTCACCGGATTGATATCTTTATCCCTGGTAGCAAACAGTCGGTAAGCACATTTGGTTTTCAGGATATCGAGTTGTACATTCTGAAGTAGAGCGTAAATTTCATTTAAACTGAATTCAAACAGGGTGTCTGCCAGTCGCTAACTTGCGATTGAACAGCACCCTTTTAATATTTCCATGATTACCTAACACGGTTATTCTATTCTTTCGCCTTCGGTAATCCCAGCATTTCGTCCAAGGTGACCAGTTCATATCCCCGGTTACGCAGTTCCTCAATAATTTCAGGCAAAGCCTCAATCGTGCCATTCAGATTCGATCCAACACCGCCTCCTGCATGTTGTAGAACGATGGAGCCAGGTTTTACAGCAGACAGGATGTTATCTTTCACCTTTTCCTTGGAAAGACCTTTCCAGTCCAGAGAGTCAACGTTCCAGTTCACAATACTATAATGTTGTCTGGCAGCCCATTGCAGCTGTTCTTCATTAATGTCTCCATACGGAGGTCGAATCATCTTGGGCGTATATCCCGCCAAATGGCGAATGATATCCCCGGTATGTAAAATTTGTTTGCGGAAGGCATTCATCGACAGCTTACTGAACTCCGGATGATTGTAGCTGTGATTGCCAACGATGTGCCCTTCCTTAACAATCCTTTTTACCAAATCGGGGTGCTTCTCAGCACGACTACCAACGATGAAAAACGTAGCTCTGACTTTATACTTTTTCAACAGATCCAACACCTGCGGAGTAAACCGTGGATCGGGCACATCATCAAATGTTAACGCAACCTGTTTGGTTGAAGGACCATTAGTTTTGAACGTATCGGCATATTTCTGACGTAACTGTCCCAATGTTAATTGTTCTTCTTCCACGGAATCAGTATTGGATACCGATTCACTTGGCGGGTCTGAAGCATCCCGTGATGAAGCTGGTGGTGCTTGATATCCTCCGAGAAAAACAACGATAACCATCAGCATAATGAGGCGTACGCGCATAATAACAGCCTCCTTTTCCAAAATGACGTTCTCTATGGTATGCCCGTGGACTTGAGAAAATATGCGCAGTGTGAGAAGTTTCATTGCTGATTTAACTCATGACAGCCATAATTCCTCCATATATAACATATAGAAAAGGAGCGGTGGAATAGCCATGAGTACATATGATTTGAAATCGATACGTTTACAGGTGATTGAAGCAGGAGAGGATAAGGTTTTTCTCGTTACGGGAGGAAAAGCTCATATTGGCGCTGTAGCCACGTTCTATGTGGAAGATGAGCGGGTCAGCGGCACGACAGTCCATATTCCGGGACATAAGGAACAAGAACTGTGTGAGCGGCTTGCCCGAAAGGCTGCCCAACAATTAAAAATGACCGTTACGGTAATTATGGGTATCCATTTTGATTCCATTACACGGATGCAGATCGATGAAATCGTGCAGACTGCAGAGAGGCTAATGGAGGATCATCTGAGCAAGGATAAACGATCTTCCTAATATAAAGAGCAATCGCATGTTTTAATTTTATTTGCTAAAATTGAAACGAGTTGTAGATTGTTACGTATGTATGTTTATATACGATGTAATATCGACTAGGAGGAATAACATAATGTCCATTTTCAAACGTTTACGTGATCTAACCATGTCTAACATCAACGCTATTATTGACAAGGCAGAAGACCCAATCAAGATGACGGACCAATATATCCGTGACATGCAAGAGGATCTGGAAGATGCGGAGAAAGCAGTAGCGCAACAGATCGCCATTGAGAAGAAATTCAAGCAGCTATTCGAAGAGCAGGAAGCTCTAGTGAAAAAACGTGAAGAGCAGGCGCATACGGCGGCACGTGCTCAAAACTTGGATCTGGCCCGCAGGGCTTTGGAAGAGAAAAAAGCAGCCGAAGAGAAGATGACTGAGTACAAAACCAGTTATGATCAAAACAAGGCTTCAGCAGATAACCTGCGTGGCAAGCTGGACGAGATGCGTAAGCAACTGACTCAAATGAAGAACAAACGGGAAACACTGGTAGCGCGCTATAATGCAGCAAAAGCCCAAACGGAAATTAACAAAGCGTTGAATGGGTTTGGCTCCGATACTGCAAGTGCGGGTATGAAACGCATGGAAGAAAAAATGATGCAGATGGAAGCACAGGCAGAAGCAAGCAACGAGATGTCTTCCAAAGGCAAATCGCTTGATGAAGAGTTCGAGAAGTTGGGTAAAGATCAGGCTGTTGAAGATGAACTCGCAGCATTGATGAAACAGTACGATAACAAGAATTAATACCTTGGTTGTCAGCAGGGTTAACCAGCGGAGGAGAAGAATGTTTCTCCTTCGCTTTTAAATGCGGTTCATGTTGAGATGTGGGGGCTGTGTAAATGGATTTGAACATTTTGGCGATGCTGGTCTGGACGGTATCTGGTTCGGTTTTGCTGTTTGTCTTGATGTATGTCGATTCACTGTTCACGAAATATAAGGATTTTGCTGAAGTTAAGGCTGGCAACATGGCGGTTACCACTCGTATGGTGATGAAATTATTTGCACAAGGTTATGTACTTGCTACGTCCATTTCTACGGCTGGTCATCTTGGAGAAGCGTTGTTGGTGTCCGTGGTATCCTTTATCATCTTATTGATTCTGGAGAGTGTCGTTCACTTTATGATTCGCAGATGGGCCAATCTCGATCTGGATACAGGAATTCAGCAAGGTAAGACAGGATACGGGTTGTTCTCTGGCGCTTTACATATCGTGGGCGCACTGATTATTGCAGCTTGTTTATAAGATAAGG
This sequence comes from Paenibacillus sp. FSL R5-0517, assembly GCF_037974355.1. Lineage (NCBI taxonomy): Bacteria > Bacillati > Bacillota > Bacilli > Caryophanales > Paenibacillaceae > Paenibacillus > Paenibacillus sp. FSL R5-0517. The sequence goes on along the minus strand of NZ_CP150235.1, from coordinate 3,953,855 downwards.
AACAGGAGTAATTCTCATGAGTGTATGGAAACGAATTAAAGGAATACTAACGAAACCTGAACCACCGCAGGCAGAGAAAACCATGCTTCAGCTTGCACCTGGTGATATCTGTGAGGTTTCTCTCGTCACTTATGAAGTCGTTGGTCGGGTACAAAATCGCGCTCGAAATGCAGTTGTGCTCACGCTGCAGGATGGTACCGCATTTCGATATTTGCATATCGAAGAACGGGAACTCACACGTTACGCCCTATATACACCCATTGATGGCAGGCTTGATGCACCTGATGAAGTACCTACATTGTTGGATCTGGATGGACGCGCATATCATCTGGAGGAAGAGTATGGAGGAATGGTGTCAACAGCAGGCAGAACACCGTATGGCCAGGCTGGAGAACAATTGGTATGGCAGTATCAGTCCGATGATAATATGCTTCTTCGCGTGGAGTGGCAAGACAGAAGATTTACACTGTATGAGGGTGAGTCCATTCTTCCTGCGGATATCAAAGTGATTCGTTCGAGCTAGGAGAGGTTCCAATGAAAAAACGCTTGGCACATGGATTAAAATTAATGCTGGTCCTCAGCCTTGTGATGTCTCTGTTGTCCGCGTGCGGAGCACCTTCTGTTCAGGACACATACCCACTTGAATCGGTTAACGGCAGTGGTAACTCAACGTCTTATGTGTACCGGGCTTCGGACCGCACCGTTCCGGAAGTGGCTCAGGAATTGTCTGACCAAAGGCAACCGGATCAGATCTCGGCAGAGAACACAGAGCGTATGTTCCTCGTGTATCAGGACGAGTATTATCACCTGCAACAAGACCCGAACAAGCCGGAGGATACCTTGGTTGAGGTGGACTCCAAAGAATATGTTCGACAGAACTACGATTCATCTTTTCTACAAGGCTACCTGACCGCTACATTAATTGGTAATCTTTTTGATTCGTTTGGCGGGCGAGGTTATGGCAACTATAGGGGATATACCAATAAAGATACGTATAAACCGAGTGCAGGATCTTACCGTGCGCCGACAAGTAATGACAAGAAGCTTGCACCACCTATTACTGTCGATCGGAAAGGTACGATTACAAGGCGCGGAAGTGATAAAGATTCAAGTGTGGGATCTGGCGGAGGATTATTCAACCGCAACAAGGATCAGAGCAAGGGAACCATTGATCGCAACAAAAGCAGTGGTGGTCTGGGCGGGTTGTTTGATTCACCCAAAAAATCCTACAAAAAACCGAAAACCAGAGTGGGCGGCGGCCGCATTATGAGGCGTAGATAATAATCTAATCCTAAGCGTGGTAACCTACCCTCAAATAGTCCAATTCATAAGAACAGTGAAAAGGTAAGGCGGATTTATCTCTGCCGGCACATTTACCTTGGAGCTGTTCTTTTTGGTTTACGATTTGCGAACATGGTTGGATTTACGTACACGAGGAATGGTTGAAGCAGGTTGTTTGCGAATCCAGCGGATAAATGGAACCATTCGTTCATCTTGTCTCAAGGACTGCAGATCCGTAAGACCAAGCGTTACAATATCACGATTGGTATATAGCGAATGGATCTGTTTGTGACAAGGGATGCACAAGTTGGCCGTAGGCAGAAAGGTTCCTCCCATTTCTTTGGGTGTCAGATGATGAACGGTCGTGTCCACAGGTTCTCTTCCGCACAATTCACATTGGTCATCCATGATGATTACCTCCTTTTGTAAATTATATTATGGGCAGACAAGAGTCCTTTCATGTTAAATATAAGGTCGACGAATGTTACACCTGTATGAAAATAAGATTTTGTCACAGGATTCAATTAACTGATGTGCTTGTTATCTTACAGCATTCGGGCTACACTTTCTTAAAAGATGATATGTCTCTAGGAGGTAAGAATACTTTTGAAACTGAACTCACATTCACATGATATGACAACTGCCAAGTTCAACCGTACAGCTGTACAGGTCCCGGATGCTCAAGCCAAAGTAGCAGCACACGTAAATTCAGGCTCTATAGAGAAAGTTCACCTTGAGTCTGCTCATGGACGTACTCTTGCAGAGAGCATTCAGGCACCTCATCCGTATCCATTCTTCCGGAGATCAGGCATGGATGGATTCGCAATTATAAGTACAGATACTATAGAAGCATCGAGTGATCATCAAGTTTGGTTTCGTGTAATTGATGAAATTCCTTGCGGCTACACCTCGGACCACACCATTGTGTCAGGTACGACCGCTCGCATTATGACGGGTGCACAGGTTCCGGAAGGTGCAGATGCGGTAGTTATGATGGAGATGACGGAGAGCAAGATTGAGAACGGGGAACAGTGGATTGCATTGAAACGGCACATATTGTCGGGTGCTAACATCACACCAATCGGACTGGAAGTCCAAGAGGGACAGCATCTGCTGGAAGCAGGAACAATCATCAGAGCAGGAGAACAGTCCGTGTTAGCTACTTTTGGCATAGCAGAAGTTCCCGTCTTTCAACGTCCAAAGGTGGCTATATTCGCAACAGGTACGGAGTTGCTTGATGTGGATGAGCCATTACAACCAGGTCGGATTCGCAACAGTAACAGTTACATGCTGCGCTCTCTGGTTGTTGAAGCTGGTGGAGAGCCTGTGATGTATGGTTCAATTGCGGACGATGTGAATACGGCAAGAGCCAAACTGGAAGAAGCCATTCAAGATAATGATATCGTAGTGACCACAGGTGGTGTCTCTGTCGGGGACTATGATATTATGGGCGAACTTGTGCTGGAAGAACATGTGGAGATGTTGTTTAACAAAGTGACGATGCGACCAGGAAGTGTAACCACAGCTGCTGTATATAAAGATAAATTACTTTTTGCACTTTCGGGTAACCCGGGGGCTTGCTTTGTGGGTTTTGGTCTCTTTGTTCGCCCAACCATTCGTTCCATGCAGGCGGATGCTCATCCTTATTTGGAAGAATGGACTGCAATTTTGGAAGAAGAATATACGAAAGTGAACAATTTTACACGGTTCGTACGTGGACGTACAGAGATCCGCAACGGAATGGTGTACGCGATACCGGCTGCTTCCCGTGTAGATGAGTCCAGTGTGATGATCACCATTAAGGACAGTGATTGCCTGATTGTTGTTCCACCTGAGAAAAAAGGTATTCCTGCGGGTGAGCAGGTACGTATTCTCAAACTGCCCACAGGTCATGTGAGGTAGTTGATCGATGACGACAATGAGTAATACAAAACCACATATTATACAGATTGTCGGATACAAAAATACGGGCAAAACAACCCTGGCAGCCGCATTGATCGGGCACTTTTCTTCCATGGGACTTAAGGTAGCGGCGATTAAGCATGATGGACACGATCATTTTGAGATGGATCAACAAGGAACGGATTCATATCAATTTGATGAGGCAGGGGCCGCAGCTGTGGTTGTCATGTCAGAGAAACGTACTGCAATTATGGAAAGGAAAGCAACCAGGTTGGAGGATATGTTAAGTCATCTGTCCGGGTATGATTGGATTGTGATTGAAGGATTCAAGGATACTTCTTATCCCAAATTCGTGATGGTTCGAGAAGACAAGCATCTGACCTTGGTTGATCAGCTTGAAGGGGTAGTGGGTATAATCTCATGGTTATCTTCAGAGAAGTTTATGGAGCTGAGCATCGTAAGAAGAGATATGACTTGGTACTCCGTTCATGAAACGCAGGAGATAGCCCAATCGTTGTTAGAGAGGGTCAAGAGCGAATGAGTAGTTCGTGGGTAAGGTAGGAGAAATGTTATAACGTAATATTTATTATGTAAACTAAAACCGTTTATAAGGTCACTTCGAATCAAGATACATCTATATTAGCAAAAGAAGAATTCATCAAAAAAGCAGCAGGCCTTTCTCGGATCCTCATCCTTGAAGCGCTTTGCTGCTTTATGTTGTTTAAGATGTTACATCCCGTCGTCCGTACGACGTTCGATGGCTTCGGACATCGTTTTGTCAGTAAGGTGAGCATAGATCTCGGTTGTTTCCGTAGAAGCATGTCCAAGCTGCTCCTTGGTTTTGTAGATATCATTTTGCAAATAATAGTCGGTTGCGAATGAGTGTCGCAATTTGTGCACGGTCAAGTAGGGTTTGCCAAAACGTTTGGCATATTTCATGATCATGGCCTGAATCGCTCTTTTGGTCATTCGGCTTCCTTCTGAATCTCCGTTACGCAAAGCAATGAACAGACCTTTCTCCCGCTTGGGCGTACGGTAACGTGATTGCCGCAAGTTCATATAGTTCGCGAGTTCGTCCTTGGCCTGTTCCCTGAAATAAACGGGTGTTTTGTACGTCTCATCATTATTACCTTTACGATATACATACAAGAGTTTGTTGTTCAGATCGAGGTCATCGACGTTCAGGTTCACAACTTCCGATACTCGTAAACCTGAATTGAGAATCAGGCTGGCAATGCAGGCATCCCGTTCTTTGTTGAGCTCATGGGAATATAATGCCTGCTTGTTCTTCTCCATATCGACAGCATAACCTTCAAGGATATATCCGATAAATTCCAGCAGTTCCTCTTCCTCCAGAATTTTACCTTTGAGTTTGGCAGCGGTATCTTTGGGTTTATGGGTTCGTTTGATCTCGATTTTGGCCATAATGTTCCGCTTCAGCAAAGGGTAGAAGTCTTCATCTTCCGCAATCTGGCTCAGGTAATGAAAAAGAGAGCGAAGGGAAGAGAGTTTGCGAGAGACGGTGATTCTAGAATTGGTTCCTTCCCGTTTGGTTGTGAGAAATAACCGATAGGCGGTAACCGAATCCATGCGCAGGACTTCCAGTTCATTCAACGTTACATCTTTATTAGAGCTTGCCTCGGACAGCCCTTCTGCTCGCAACCAACCGAAGAAAGCTTCATAATCTCTCAGATATTCGAGCAGGGTAGAGGGGGACAGGTCAGGTAGCTTGTAGTCCATGAATTGCTGAACGAACCAAGGCATGGAAGGTAGTTTATCATCCAGCTTGCGTCGATCAATCTCTTTTTGCACGTTGGTCAAGTTCGACACCTCCATGTGAAAAAACATATAAAATTAATATTCAATCTAATCGTATTCTATTCTCTAGTGTACCATAATTTACATGCTCACAGCTTGTTCACCAAAGTAGCGTAAGTATGGGATGCTTCCTTGCCCTTCGGAGCGTAAACCTTTAAAGTAATCAGTATACGTAGAGCAGAGGAGGTGAACCGGATGAATATGAAAATAGAGCTGGTTCCCCGTGAACGCAGTCAGGTGATTCGGCATTTAATGCAATTTTATCTCTATGATTTTACCAAATATCTGAATATTGATGTGGACAGTAACGGCATTTTTCCTGAATATCCCGGTCTAGAGGCATTCTGGACAGAAGAAGACCGCAAATTTCCTTTTTTGATTACAAGTGATGGGGCACCAGCAGGGTTTGCTCTGGTGGAGAAATTGGAACCTGGAAGCAAGGATAATGACTACTATTTGACTGAGTTTTTTGTGATGCAAAAATATCGGCGCAGTGGCGTGGGCACTCGGGCAGCCTATGAGTTGTTTAAACGTTTCCCAGGAAGGTGGAAAGTGACTCAGGTTCGTAACAATGTCATTGCACAGGCGTTTTGGCGAAAAATTATAGGAGATTATACGGGAGGCCGTTTTCGAGAGAAATTCCATCCGGAACTGGGTAATCCAAGCCAGTATTTTGTAACCTGATCCCAATCGGGATTTACTTACATATAAAGCATTCTGCTTAAATGAAGAATTTAATGAAGGAGTGAGTGACATGAACGTACCCACATTCCATCTCGATGGACAGACAGCACTGGTGACAGGTGCAGGGAGAGGGATCGGAAAAGCAATTGCGATTGGACTTGCCCAGTCAGGCAGTGACGTTGTACTTGTATCCCGAACAATGAAAGAAATTGAGGAGACAGCCGCTTACATTTATGAACAGACAGGGCGTAAAGCGCTTGCTCTAACTGCAGACGTGACTTCAAGAGAACAAATGGAAGAGACGTTTCAAGAGGCGATCTCGGAGATGGGGAGTCTGGACATTCTGGTGAATAACGCAGGTATGAACATACGGACACCAGCACTTGAAGTTACGGACGAGCAGTGGGAAACCATCATGCAGACAAACTTAAAATCCGCTTTCTTTGCTTCGCAATTGGCGGGTCAGCATATGAAGGAGCGCGAGGGTGGGAAGATCATCAATATCTCTTCGGTAGGCGGCCACACAGCTCTACGAACAGGTGTCGTATATGGTGCGACCAAAGCTGCATTGATTCATATGACCAAAGTTCTCGCATTGGAATGGGGGAAATATGGCATCCGTGTCAATTCAGTGGGACCATGGTATTTCCGAACACCGCTGACCGAAAAACTGCTGGATGATCCCCAGTATTTGCAGGAAATTGTGAGCCGCACACCGCTACAGCGAGTGGGTGAACTGGAGGAAGTGGTAGGACCGGTTGTGTTCCTAGCATCAGATGCAGCTGGATATATAACGGGTCAAACGTTGTTGGTTGACGGTGGGATGTCGATCTACGGATTTTAGATGAGTTAAGTTGGTAAGAGTCTGAAAAAGTGGGTGGCATCACCAACACATGGGTAATAACATAAGGGATGTTAACCTATATTTCTATTTATCTGTACCCAATTCACTGAACTTGGAGGAAGATAACCATGGAAACGCGTAATTACGGAAACACAGGTATGAAAGTAAGCACACTTGGATTCGGTGGGTCGGAGATCCGGGATTCATCCAGAAGCGATGTTGAAAAATTGCTGAATAGTGCCTTGGATGCGGGATTAAATGTGATTGATACGGCTGAATGTTATGGTGATAGCGAGGAGTTAATTGGTGAGGTGTTGTCACATCGGCGCGGTGACTACTATTTGTTCACCAAATGTGGACATGCTGCCGGGATTGATGGTCCGGATTGGGATGCTAAAGTACTGACGCAGACGATTGATCGTAGTCTGAAGCGGTTGAAAACGGACTATGTGGATGTTATTCATTTGCATAGCTGTTCTGAAGAAGTACTTCGAGAAGGAGCAGTAATCGAAGTACTGCAACGTGCCAAGGAAGCAGGAAAGACCCGATTTATCGGATATAGTGGCGATACAACAGATGCGTTATATGCAATTCAGACCGGAGTATTTGATAGCCTGGAGACTTCATTAAATATAGCAGATCAGGAAGCGATTGAACTGACATTGCCCGAGGCGAGAAAGAGAAATATGGGGGTAATCGCCAAAAGGCCCATAGCTAATGTGGCCTGGACGTTTGAAACACTCTCCGAAGAAGCATATCCTTATGTATATTGGAAACGTTTAAGCGAGCTTAAATATGGTTTTCTGGGTGAAGATGCCCGGGCAGCGGTAGAAACTGCACTGCGTTTTACACTAAGTACGGAAGGCGTAGATACAGCGATTGTTGGAACAGCCAAGCCCAATCGCTGGCAGCAAAATGCTGACCTTGTGGCCAAAGGGCCACTACCACAGGAATTATATGATGAGATTAGAGCACGATGGAAAGAAATCGCCGGAGCAGATTGGACGGGCCGTACTTAATAAAATGCATATATTTTAGGGAGCCGCCATTTTGGCGGTTTTTTTTATACCCTACATAAAATATTTTCAACATATGAAAAATTCATAATAGATTCGGAACAGAGGCTGCGAAAACTTCAGGCAATCATGTTTAGATCAGCCTAGTCAGAAAACAGGTGAAAAGGGATAAAAGAGATCAGTCCAAGAACGGGATGGGAACCTTTCGTCTGATAAACGACTAAATTTTTCAAAAAAGCTGGAGTTGTTGAGATCAAACGAAAAATATCAAGTCTGCGTTCGATACGAATGAAACAACAACTTTATTATAATATTTCAACATATGAAAAATTCATAATAGTAAGATCGTTTTTTCACCTTAGTTACCATATCACATAAAGTTTCGTTAACGCTCCAACATGTTTAAAAGGAGAATCGCTCCAAGCGTTAGAAGTCAATGATTATTTTTAAGTGAATATACAAGGTGCGATGGAAGACAGGAATAATCTTATCTTACTCTAATAACGACCTCTTTAAAGGACGATATAAATATGAGTAGATTAATCTAGATAAGACAGGGGAGTGAACATTAATGTTAAAAAAGAAGTGGCTAATAATGCCACTGATTGTTGTGCCATTGTTTTTTGCCCAATCCTCATATGCAGCAAATACATTTATTGATTTGCAGGGCAAAAAATATGAATGGGCTGCTGAATCTATTGATTTGATGGTCAAAAAAGGCGTTATTAGCGGTTATAAGGATGGAAGTTTCAAGCCAGGAAAGACGATAACCAAAGCAGAGTTTGTACATATGTTTCATAAGCTTTTCCCAGAAATTAATTATTCAGATGGAAAATCTTCAGAGTTTGTAGATGCACGTAAACATTGGGCAAACAAAGATTTTGCAGCTATAATTAATGGGGATTACGTGTGGAGTTTTTTTGAAAGTTTAGATGGGCAATACCCAGACTATAAATTTTCTATTAAACCTGATAAACCTTTAACTCGCTGGGACATTATGATGATCTCTTCTATTAGAACTAATTTCACTGATCAGACCCTTCACCCTGAAATTGAAGATGTAGTTTCTGCAGCTTCAAACTATAAGGATATTAAAGTACGTCCTGCAAGTTACTATGATAATTTCTCGGTTAACTATCCGGTGATTTACATTGATCAGGATGAAGGAGAATACTATTATGATGGTGATTCTCAAGATTTTAAGGCAGAAGCGTTTTACACAATGACTAATATGGACATTATTACTGCGAATAACGGATACCTTCGTCCGAAAGATTTTGTGACACGTGCTGAAGCAGCAACCATTTTACATCGCTTGTACGAAGCAACACAAAAATAAGGATTGATGCGAGTTTGATTAGATATACCTAATGGAAAACCTCTCACAATATTTACACGTGGAAGGTTTTTCTTTTTTTGAATTGATAAATAACAAGTTTTTCATATAACGGAGACAACAAATAATTACAGGTCAATACATCTTTAAATACATATTAAATATTATGTAAACTAATAATAATTCTTTTGGCAATACGGACATAAAACCTCCATGACCTGTAAATCGTAAGGGGAACAGGTTGAAGGAGGAGCTTCATGAAAAGTCAGCAACACCGTAAAAACGACGAAGAAAAACTAAGTTGGGTAAGCCTGTCTTTATTTGGCGCGGGTTGCACACTGGGAACGGGATTTTTTCTAGGAACCAGTCTCGCGATTCATTGGGCTGGCATATCCGTGCTTATATTGTTGGTGCTGGCGGCGGCAGGGACTTACTTTGTATTTGGTGCGCTGGCACAGATGACCGCAGATGATCCAAAGGAAGGTGCTTTTCGAACCTATGCGGGCGAAGCATTCGGACGTTGGGCTGGTTTTGGTAGTGGATGGATGTATTGGTTTTCTGAAATGCTCATCATGGGCAGCTCATTGACTGCACTTGGGCTATTCTCTCAATTCTGGTTTCCCAAGATTCCGCTGTGGGCATTTGTTGCGATCTATGCCGCTATAGGTCTGTTCATTGCAGCACTGGGAGCGAAGGGATTAACCAAAACGGAGAATATCCTTGCTGTAATTAAAATTGCTGCAACCGTTGCATTTATAGTTATAGCAGGAGCAGCTTGTCTGGGGTGGTTACCTGTAAAAGTGACGCCCGAACAATTAAAGAATGAATGGTTCCCTCATGGAGGTAAAGGGGTATGGACTGGTTTCATCTATGCATTCTTTGCTTTTGCCGGGATCGAGGTCATGGGCTTGATGGCAGCCAACCTGAAAGAACCAAAAGATGCAGTGAAATCAGGCCGAGTAATGCTATTATCGGTGAGTACACTCTATGTGATTGCCATTGCATTGATCCTATTTATTGTGCCTTCTGCTCAATTGACCCCGGATGAAAGTCCTCTGGTCAAAGCCATGTCAACCATTGGGTTAACCGTAGTAGTTCACATTCTCAACGGAATTCTGATTATTGCCGGATTCTCGACGATGGTGGCTTCGTTATATGCCATTACGTCCATGTTGGTGAAACTCGCAGAAGATGGAGATGCACCTAAGCTGTTCACGAAGACCTGGGGGAAAAAGGACATGCCACTTCAGGCATTGTGTTGCACAGCGGCTGGATTACTCTTGTCTACGTTGATGGCATTATGGATGCCCAAAAGTCTTTTTGAATATGTGACGACAGCAGGTAGTCTGGTCTTGATGTATACATGGCTACTTATCTGCATCACATACATTAAGAAATTGAAGCCTGTGAAATGGAATCGCATCAAAGTATGGATTGCCATGATATTAATTGTGGCTGCTGTGGCAGGAACAGCGATGGAAAAAGCCAGCAGAACGGGTCTGCTGGCAAGTGTAGGACTTGTTGTAATTCTTGGGATCATCACGTATATCGTTCACAAAATACGTGGCTCCAAATCGCCGCAGTCTTCACCATCCAGACCATAGGCAAGTTCAATTTCACCTAAGTTAAGCAGTATATTAATGGATTGATGTTAGGATTATTTCGTCAACTTGCCTAAAGCTTGCTTCATCCGCATGAAGGGACATTTGGAAGGTGTCTGCTCATCATCAGGCAAGAAATACTGTTTCCATTCCAGATTATCCTGCTGACCATACCACATCAGTGAAGGGTGAGCAGGTACAGCATCATACGCAGCGAGACGTTTGCGAATCAAAGTTTTCATTTTACGGCCTAGAGGCGTGTTGTCGTTAATGGATTCGAATACCCATCGTGGTTGAAAGGCAAACATGAGATAAGGAAAGTGCCGACTAGCTCGGAGTTCATGTGCTGGAGTCGCACAGAAACAAAAATATGGCTCTCCGCCAAAGCAAAACTCCCATGATGAATCATGAGGATCAGTTGAAATATGTTCAGGCCACGGCTCGGTATCGTGTGAACTTACCCGATTAAGCATTTGCCAGAATAACGTCTGATATTGCTCTACCGTTGTATGCTCTTTCAGATCATTTGGCGTATCACAGATCACAACCATCGAAGCGTATTGACCGGTATCTCTGGACATAGGACCATACTGTCTGAGCAGATCGGCCATATCTACAGCGGCCTGTTCTGAACGAGGGTCACACGTAAAGCCGTATCTCAAATGTCCTGACAGAAATCCCATTCGTCCAGGTACACACGGATACGTGTTATTTTCATCGGCGATCATCTTGGCAAATTGCGAATAAGCGTCCTGCTGCCAAGATGGAAGACGCTCATATAAATTATTTATTTCGTCGGCACTATACAGCTCCGCCATGAATACCCAACTCCATTCCACATGATACCGTTACAGTATTAATGTGGGGGAAGTTGGGTGACTGTCCAGCCTGATTTTATTGTCAGAAAAAAATGGAACGCACAGCTTCGTACCCGAAATATAAACCAAATCCGATCAGGCAGATTCCCGAAATGATGGAGATCCAGCGCAATACATTCTCATTACTATGTTTGTGGAATCGGCTGGCCATGCCAGCCATAATGACATCCCACACCAGGATACCGATGAATATGCCTGAACTGTAGAGCAGCAAATGGGCCGTGTCGGTATGCTTCACAGTCGTCGCAAGAATGGAGCCGTAGATCCCGAGCCAAAACAAAATATTCAGTGGATTGGACAGGGCCATCAAAAAGCCGGATATAAAAGATTTCTGAACAGTGGCCTCTGCAGTAGTTGTACCTTGAATCCCCTGTTTCAGCTTCGAGAGCGTTTCCACTCCCGTGTAAATTAGAATAAAACTACCAAATGACCAGAGAAAAGAGCGCATGAACGGCGTGTCCAGAAAATGGGCAACCCCAAAGTAAATCAGCAGCATATACACCAGATCCGCAAACATGGCACCGAGCCCCAAAATCCATGCATGCATGAATCCATGTCGGGCTCCACGGTCGAGTTGGGCGGCGTTAATCGGACCGATTGGAGCGGACAATGATATTCCCAGAATAATATAACTGAACAGTACAGACATAAACACGTTCACTCCTTAACGGGTTCGATGAATTGTACCAGTCGTCACAGAACATGGGTACAAGTCATCGTATTCCCGCAAGGAGTGAATTAGAACAAGCTGCTTTTTATCGTATTGTATCAAGGCATTGTTTATTCTGTTAAAGTTCCACATCCAATTGGATTGGGGTGCAGTTGTAGCCGTTGCAAGAGCTTTCTTCACAAGGACAAGCGGAGAGCCCAATCGTGAGATCCATTAATGCCTCCATCTCGATATAATCCCCCGCACGAGAATCGGGAGCTACAACATCAATCTTGCCTTCACTGTCTACAACGGACTTCATAAACAAATTAAAGGGATAGTGTTGATCCGGTGGTAAGATCCCAAAGGGTTCCAGTGCCGTGTTCAGATTGTGGTAACAACTGGCGTGATCCTTTTTATCGTATAACACCTCATACATCTCTGGACGACAAGCGGAGTTGAAGAAATCATGTACCCCAACGGTGTCACGGACAATCTTGAGTATTGGTTGATATTGATTGGAATACAAATATTGTCCCGGTTTAATTCGGTAAGTACGCAATACGTCCATGGTCACACCGGGGTCCAAGCGATGGTTGGCATCTGTAGCATCGTACGCCACAAAATCAATAACTTGTTGTCCCTCAAGATCCGTTATGCGTAGTAAGGAACCTTTGCTTACTTTCAGAGCATATCCCGTTTTGGCAGGGATACGATAAGACTGTTTATGGCGCTGATTCGTATTCATCCGTCACATTCCTCCGCTACTTTTTGTTTTCAGTATGCGGAGCAGATGAAGTTTTCATGCTGGAAAAAGTGGATTACCTTTCATCCCGATCCAGAGGTCTGATTGTTCAAGCTGTGCAGCCAGATGTAATAACCAATCTTCACGTCCCTTGGTTGCCATCACTTGAACACCCATTGGCAAACCTTCAGGTGTGAGATGCAGAGGTACACTTATCGCAGGTTGGCCGGTCAGATTCGCAAGCTGGGTGAAAGGTGTATACGTAAGACTGGGCTCAAACATTTCATAGATGAGTTGTTGCTGCTGGGTCTTGTCCAATTCACTAATTCGCATCAGATTATGGATCTGTTCGTCGTGAGGTGTTAATTCTCCAATCTTAGGCGCAGAAAAAGCATTAACAGGTGTGACGTAGAAGTCATAACGCTCAAACAAGATAGACATCTGAGCTGCGGCTACATCCCATTCAGCTAAACTATGTACAAATTCTGCTGCCGACACCTTTTTGCCAGCTTCAGCCAGAACCCAGGATTCAATCTCCATATCATCGGAGGTCAGAGCACGGCCCATGGAGCGTTCCATGGAAGAGATCATCGCGGCCATCTCTCCACTGTTCATCATGTAATAGTTCTCCATTAATCTGACGCCGTTGACTGGACTCAGCTTTTCTTCAACATGATGACCTTGTTCTTCCAACCAGCGAACGAGCTTGAATACAGACTCCTTGGCTTCTGGACTGACGGGTGTACCTACGGGCGAATCGGTTGTGTATGCAATTTTCAGTTTGCGTTGATGTGGATAGCTCATATCTGCCAAGTAACTGCCTGGAAAGAGTGGCGCATGAAACGCAGCTTCAGGCTGTATGACTTGTAAAGTATCCAGCAATGCAGCACTGTCCCGAACCGAGCGAGAGAGGGCAAAATCAATCGATGCGCCTTGCCATTGACGACCAACTCCCGGTCCTACAGGTGTGCGCCCGCGGGTTGGCTTCAATCCAAACAATCCGCTAAAGGAAGCCGGGATACGAATCGAACCGCCTCCGTCACTGGCTCCAGCCAGGGGAACAATACCCGAAGCTACAGCCGCGGCGGAACCACCGCTTGATCCACCTGGCGAGTGGTTGATATTCCAGGGATTGCGACTTGGACCATGGAGGCGGGGCTCTGTAATATTTTTCAAGCCAAACTCGGGCGTATTCGTATGTCCTATGACGATAAAACCCGCATCTCGGAGTCGAGTGACAAAATTGGAATTGCGTAATGCCCGATGCTCGCTGAACAGACGGGAGCCTGAAGTCAGAAATTCACCTTCCAAGGATTGCGAGATATCTTTCAGGAGCAGGGGCACACCGGCAAAAGGTTGTTCTCCAGGGCGAACCAAACTGGCTTCCTCTCGTGCGCGATTTTCATATGTACGAATAACCGCATTGAGTTGCGGATTCACTTCTTCAAGGCGTGCAAACGCCGCTTCCAGCAATTCAACCGGGGATACTTCCCGGGATCGGATCAGTTCAGCCAAACCTAAGGCGTCGTAGGAGGTATATGAGAATGAAGACATGATGATCGTTCCTCTCTGAATATAATTCATCTGTTTATTCCATATGTCATCGTACCACCGGATTAGACAAAAGACAAAACATAGAAGAGACGTAGTGCAATGATTTGCATATTCAATATGTGGTTGAAGGGAAAAGAGGGGAGGAGTTTCGATATCAGTTGCGATATCGAAATAAAACAGGGGGTTAGTAGCTCGTCTTACTAATTGAAAAAATGATCTAGTCATATCAATGGAGTGGAAATGAAAAAGCCATTGCTCATCTAATCCGATGTACAATGGCTTTCTTTTAATATTTGATAATTATTGCTTTAGATGTGATCCTCGGATTTACCTTACTCTGTCCGCAGCTTTGGTGCGGCATCGGCAACAGTGGATGATCTTTCTTGCTGTTTGGAAATGGCAAAGAGGGCAACCCAGATCAAGATGAAACCAAGCAACTGCTCCCATGTAATCAGTGTACGGAAAGCAATCCAGTTCACCAACACACCTGCCATCGGGAAGCTAAGCTCTGCGAGTGTTGCAACAGAAGCTTTGGTTGAGGACAGACCTTTGTAATACAGCAGAAGACTTAGCAAACCTGGTAACAATGCCTGACCAAGAATATTGAGGATAACAGCAGTCTGTTCACCCGTTCCGGATGGAAACGTCCATGCCGCACCTTCGTTCCACGTCATAAAAATCAGGAGTGGGAGGGCAACGACAAAGCGAAGGGAGGTGACGGTTTCGTAACGCGCCTGTCCCAGCATCAATCGTCCCATAACGGTTGAACCTCCCCATAAGGCAGCAGCCCCAAGGGATAACAAGCTTCCAGCATGAATCCAGTTGTCCCAGTTACCTAATGGCAATGTGAAGCCGAATGTGAGCAGATACGTTCCTGCTAATGCGATGAAGAACAATCCACCGAAGCGACGTGGTAACGTCTCTTTCAATAACAGCTTAGCCAGCACGATAGCGAAGAGTGGTTGCATTTTTTGCAATAAAAGAACCGTGTTTGGATCATTATGCGTAAGTGCCATGGTGAACAACACCGTTGCGAGAGCTGAACCTCCCCATGAGATAAAGATCACGGCAATCCAGTAGCGAGCACGCAGGTTTTTCAGATCAGCCCGAAATTTCCACAGCACAGGAATGGCAATCAAACTGACGATGATATGTTCCACCAGTACAATCTGCGTGGATGTCATCGTATTTAGCAAAATAATGCGGAAGAGTGGGTCGACACCCCATAAAGCGGCGCCGAGAACTACAAGCCAGAATCCGGTATTACTTCGTTCCTTGCGGTAAACAGGTGATGCTGCTGATGTCTTTTCCATATTCAGGACTCCTTCGTCAGAACACGGAATCTTCAGTTGGCAAAATCGACAAAAGCCCTCGTTTTGGTATATACCAAATAAACGGGGGCTCATCCAAGGACATGCGTCAGGAAAGAGGCCTTCCCGTGAACGGCATGTCAATGTGTTGATCTTCTCTCATCCGGACTGTACCGTCGGCCTTGGATTCACACCAAGTCAGTCGCTAAATGTCCTTTGTTAAGAACAAATAGCGAGTCGCGGGCTGGTTCCGAAGAACATCACCGCCGGTTGGGAATTGCACCCTACCCCGAAGATCCTATTCAATTATATAGTGTGTTGAACAAGCTGTAACATTAATAAGTTCATCTTATTCCTGTAAGCGCTAGCAGTTCAAGCATTTTTTTTAGAAAACGATTTTCCAGCTTCCTTGCTGTCTGCGAAGCAGCACAATCTGTCCTGCGTGATAGGCATCATGAAGTATCCAGCGGGCAAGTTCGTGTACCCATTTCTCTTCGGAGTCCATATACGCAGCTTCAAGGTCTGACTCTTCAAGTGCAGCCAATTGATCTCGCAATTGTTGGGCTAATCGAGTTGTACTCTTCATCAGTGTATTCCATCCGGCTGTGTCCGTTGCATCTCCAGGATTGCCAAACGTGTATTCATTGGAGTCTACAGCAGGAAGGGTAGGTTCTTTACCTTGCATGCGACATAATAAGCGATGATTGTAATAATACATATGGTTAACCAACTGCCAGATGCTTAATCCTCCTGAGGGTGGAATCCAGGCTGCTTGCTCTGCTGTAAGACCTTCCAAAGACTTCGACAAAGGTACAATCCAATTGCATTGATCCCATGTATCATCCTTTTGAATCAGTAACACATCTAATGCTGTTGTTTTCGTCATTGCCGTTCCTCCTTGAGTATTATTGTGATGTATGACGTAACTAGCTAAAACTGATTAATGAGGTTACACTTAATATAACACATCAAAGACAGAGTGTAACCACCTTTATTGAATTAAGATGGTTACACTAAACGGAGGTAGACAATGGACAGACTTTGGACTGATTTTGTAAACAGCGATTATCACGATTGGCGTGGGGGAGATCGATCGGAGGACAGGCTCGGGAAGGCGAACTGGCAGCAAGAATTTCTGGATCGATGGCAACTTCAGGCTTCTGTTCCTGCTTCTCCAGAAGATGAGTTATTGATGAGAGACTTCAGGAATGAATTGATGGCTCTTGGAGCCCGCTTGTCTTCTGGAGCATCATTAACGGATGAAGAACAACAATGGCTGAATGATGTTATGGAAGCAGGGTATGTAAAAAGAACATTGACTACAATTGATCAGGGACTGAAACTCCAACTAATAGCTGTAGAAGCTCATTGGCAACAGGTTATGGCTGAGGTAGCTGCTGACTTTGCAACAACGTTGGTGGAGGGAGAAGGGGGCAGAATTCGGATCTGTGATAATTCGGATTGCCGCTGGATGTTCTATGATGATACCCGAAGCAGAACTCAGAAGTACTGTGATGATAAGATGTGCGGCAACCTGATGAAGGTCAGAAGATTTCGAGCCAAACGCAAAACCCAAAATTGAAAAATATTAACAACAGCTATATAATGTATATATACTAGCGAAATAATAGTCAGAAGCATTACGGGTTCGTATGCAGGATGTAATCGTCTTTCAAACCAAAATAGATGGGAGATGTGTCTTGTGAAGACTAGTTATCTGTTGAAAAATGGCTGCGTGTTGTCGATGGATGCACGGATTGGACAGTATAAAAGGGCGGACGTTCTAATTCAGGATTCATTAATCATGGCGATTCAACCCGACCTAGATATTCCGGATGTGGAGGTCATCGATGCTTCATCCATGATTATTATGCCTGGGCTGGTGGATACACATCGGCATATGTGGGAATCACTGGTCAAAACAGCGGGAACCAATTGGTCATTGCCTGTTTATTTGCAGAATCTCTATTATGGTGCGATGGGAAGCAAGCTCCGCCCACAGGATAGTTATATTGCTAACCTGCTCGGTTCCTTGGAAGCGCTTAATGCAGGTGTTACGACAGTGTTGGATTGGAGCATGCCGTATTCCTCAGACCATACGGATGAACTGATTCGTGGTCTTCAGGATGCGGGGATTCGGGCAGTATTTGCTCACGGAGTTCCTGGTGAGACGAACTACTGGAACCGGGATAGTCAACTGACATATTCAAACGATGTGCGAAGAGTCAAAGAACGTTATTTTTCATCACGGGATCAATTGCTTACTTATGGGCTTGCTATTCGTGGTCCGGAGTTCAGTCATTGGGATACAACGGTAAAAGAGATCGAGCTGGCCCAAGAACTGGATGCCATCTGTTCCATGCACGCCGGATTTGGCAGCTGGGGATCGGTAGATCGCTCGGTTAGTCACATGTATGAAGCGGGGTTGTTAAGTCCTCGAGTAAATATTGTTCATGGTAACACCATGGGGATGGATGAATATAAAATGTTGGCGGATAGCGGTGCTTCCCTGTCGGTCACACCTGAGGTTGAAATGATGATGGGTCATGGATACCCGGCCACCGGCTATTTTCTTGAACATGGGGGAACCCCTACACTTGGTGTAGATGTTGTCACGTCCACAGGCGGAGATATGTTCTCGCAGATGAAGTTTGCACTTCAGGCAGAACGATCCAGAGCCAACGAACAACTTCTGCAGCAGGGTGAGATGCCAGGTGAATTGAACTTGCAGTCCAGCCAAGTACTGCGATTTGCAACTTCGGCTGGTGCACAAGCATTGGGATTGGAGCAGAAGGTCGGTACGTTGACCCCAGGAAAGGAAGCAGATCTGATCATGATTCGTACTACGGATCTGAATCTGTTCCCCGTCCATGATCCAATCGGCGCTGTCGTTCAGTTCGCCAATCCTTCCAATGTGGATACGGTCTTTGTAGCAGGTAAACTCGTGAAGCGAGAGGGTAAGCTGCTCCATGTTGATTTGGACGCCATTCGTCATACCGCGATGCAGAGCCAAGAATATTTGTTATCCCAGTACCGGATGTCAGACGCGGAGAGAATTGCTTTTTCCTGATTCGCTTTTTCATAAAAGCCAAGAAATAGTTACTTCGTATTTTCATATACACCTCTAGCTGTATAAAGAGGAAAGGAAGAGCCATATCATGCGATGTGGCTCTTTTACATGCTTGCATATCGTCGAATTAGACAGGATAACGGAGGAAGGGACAGCGGAAAAAGACGAAAAAAGCTCTCATTCTCTTGGCTTCATATAACAGAGGGTTATAGATTATTTACTTAGAAAATAAGGCTCATAAAAACTGCGCATAATATAAATTATACGCAGTTTTGTTTTAAATCGATTTTCATATTCAATCCCGTGCAACAGTTCATGATAATTTTCGCGAAAAAAGAACAAAATAAGAGATCCTTAAAAATAAATTTAACCAAGCAACGCGATAACGTGTAGAATTCGATAGGTTTTTATAGGTGATCGATAAGATAGAACAAATGACTTTTTCATAGAACAGATGGGAAACCATTTAATCTCTGCTGCATCCATAGCACATTCAAGATTCATGACGAGAGGAACATGACTATGCGTGAGAACGAACATCGATCTTCATTATTTCGTAAAAAACCAATTGCTTCGGAGGGAGATAACAGCAGTGCATTAAAACGGGCGCTCGGCCCTTTGGACTTAACCACACTTGGGGTAGGTGCAATTATTGGTACCGGGATTTTTGTGCTGACCGGTGTAGCTGCCGCAACGTATGCTGGCCCGGGTCTTGTACTGTCATTCTTGCTGGCAGGTATCATATGTGCCTTCGCTGCATTGTGTTACTCGGAGTTTGCCTCAAGCATACCGGCATCGGGTAGTGCGTACACGTATAGTTATACGGCTTTTGGTGAAGTGATTGCCTGGATTCTGGGATGGGATCTGATATTGGAGTATGGATTCGCGAGTGCGGCGGTAGCCAGCGGATGGTCGGGATATTTCCAAACGTTATTGTCCGGATTTGGATTGGAGTTACCACATGCACTGACGAGTGCGTTCAGCCCGGAGAAGGGAACTTATTTTGATATCACGGCTGCGGTCATTACGTTAATTATTACCTTCCTGCTAACCCGAGGGGTGAAGGAGGCGGCTCGTGCGAACGGCATCATGGTTGCGATTAAAATTATCGTGGTGTTAATCTTTATTGGTGTGGGAGTCTTCTATGTAGAGCCAACCAACTGGCAGCCATTCTTGCCCTTTGGTATCTCAGGCGTAACTGCGGGAGCAGCAACCGTATTCTTTGCTTATATCGGATTTGATGCGGTCTCCACAGCTGCAGAAGAGGTTAAGCGGCCACAACGGGATTTGCCGATTGGAATTATTGCGTCACTGGCGATCTGTACCGTTCTCTATATCGTTGTATCATTGATTCTCACAGGGATCGTGCCGTATAACATGTTGAATGTTAGTGATCCGGTGGCGTTTGCATTTGAATTTGTTCAATTAAAGGGATTATCCTGGATTGTATCTCTTGGAGCGATTGCGGGCATTACGACGGTATTGCTGGTCATGATGTATGGCCAGACACGACTGCTCTATTCCATGTCTCGTGATGGACTGCTGTCTCCCGTTTTCTCCAAAGTTAGTGGTAAGAGTCAGACACCAGCCGTAGGGACTTGGGTTGCGGGCATTATCGTGGCTCTGTTCTCCGGGTTCATCTCGCTGGGACACTTGGCAGAACTTACGAACATCGGAACGTTGTTTGCTTTTGCAGTCGTAAGTCTGGGTATTATCGTGTTGCGTAAAAATAACCCGAATCTCAAACGAGGCTTCCGCGTTCCACTTGTGCCGCTGATTCCGATTCTGAGTGCCTTGGGTTGTGTATATTTGATGACACGCCTTGCGGCTCTGACATGGATTACGTTTTTTGCGTGGTTGATCATCGGGTTGATTATCTACTTTGCGTATGGACGCCATTATAGTCATCTGAATCCGGCACGCCGAATCTCCAGTGCTATGAGAGCGAAGGATAAGTAAAGTAGACAAGCAGAGAACAGATTAAATCGAGAAATATCTTCTAGTTTCCTCATTTTGTATCGCTTAGGCGAAACGGGATGGGGATTTTTTATATAGAAGGAAAAAGAGAGATAACAGCCGGAGAAGGTTGGTATTTCCTTCATATATGGGTAAGTATTAAGGGGCATGATTAACATAATTAGGGAGCCGGGGTTGCGGCTAAGCCAAATATGAAATATATTTGGGGATGTGACATGCCATCAGACAGAAGAGAGGGGATGTATCATGAACACACCATTACATACGAATTCAGAGCATCAAAATGCAGCGTTTGGATTTGCCTTGGCTGACTCAACCGTACTGGCGGAGGCTCAGTTGCTTGTTTCAGATTCAGAGGCTTCACAAACCTTACAGTTGGATATAGATCCACAGCGCCTTTTGAGGGATGGACGTAAAGTATCTGTCATTGCACAACCGTTGGAATCACCCGTCAATCGACAAGACGCCCATATCATCTATGGTCATGAGCTGGCATACGTACAATATGCAGTTAACCTGAAACCAGATAGCACGATCTCGATTGCTTCAATTGAAGGTGTTGAACAGCCTGTTCATCTGGGTTGGTCAGCATTTACAGAAGGGGAATACGAACTTCGAATCTCCCTGCATATTAAAACACCCCGTATTGCTGAAGGCACGCTCGAACCTGAGCAGATTGCCATGGTTAAGTACGCGCAGGTGATTACCGTATATATATCGCTTTTCCCGGCAGAAGCAGCGTCGTTGAATTCACCATCTCAAGCTGTATGGAGCAGAAACCATCATGTTTTTGACTCCTACGGTAGAGGAGGATTCATTCTTGCTGACCTGCCTCGGCTCGCTAAGCGTGTAGAAGAACTGATTGGACCGGGTAACCATAATCTGATTGAACAATTTGCGGAAGGGGATCTGTCAGATACTTTATTGGAAGAAGGTCTGATGGCGATGGCTTGGGGCGTGACTCCCTGGTGTTATTCACTCTATTCTGCACCAGACAAGCAGTCCGCTCGAATGATAGCTGTAGACAAGCTGGGTGATGAACCTGAACGGCAAGGGATCTACTGTATGGACCCGTCCATTCAGCAATTAAGTATCGTGCCGGCGAATGAACTGGCTTACTGGCCTGCATGTGTTCAGAACGATTGGCCTGTTATCGATGTGGCAGGTGAAGGTGAGACTTTGCATATGGATCTGTATACTCAGATCTGTGAATCCGTGAATGGGCTGCATGAGAATCCATTGCCATCGTTTGTACTTACGCGCAGTCAAGGCAAACCCGAAGCGATCCTTCCGCTGATGGACGTTGTTATAGTGGATGAAACATAGGGTTTGTGTTCAGCAGAGCCAATTTTAACCGAATCGAGGTGACGTAGACAGATGATGACTGAGGAGATCCAGGAGAAATATGCGGACGAGCTAGAAGCTTTTCACATATGGATGAAGGACGCCGGTTATACAGGCCATACGGTAAAATCATACACGGGTGACGTGGTGGAATTCCTGGTCTCCATTCAAGGAAAGTCACTGGAGCAGGTCAAAAAGCTGCATGTGTTGTCTTTTCTGTCCCGTGCGCGGGAGCGTGGGGTTAGTGATGCCACGAGAAATCGCAAACATGCGGCGGTGAACTGCTTTTACAAGTCCCTCATTGAACTCGAATTGTTAACGAATAATCCGGCTTTTGGGATCAAAAAATCCAAAACTGAGAAAAACCGTGCGCCCGTTTTCCTGGATGAAAGTGGGCTGACACGTTTTCTGGAGTCGGTAGAAGGCAAGTATCGCACACGCAATCTGGCTGTTTTTCTGCTGATGGGGTATATGGGATTACGGGTTGGAGAAGTGCATGCTTTGGATTGCAAAGACTATAATGCGGAGCGGCGTACATTGGATGTATTTGGTAAAGGTCGTAAATGGCGCTCGCTACCTGTACCGGAGACCGTGGCAAACGTCTTGTCTCAAGCTATGGCAGAGCGTTTGGAACCTTGGCGACCGAAAGAGGAAGCATTGTTTGTCTCGCAAAAAGGAAAGAGACTGTCGATTCGCAGCATTCAGCTCATATCTACGGAAACCTTTGAACGCTTCCAGCAGGAATCACCAGCCAATCAGCGTCAAAACTACTCCAGTCATAAGCTGCGTCACTCCTTCGCGACCATGATGTTACGGCGCGGAGCCGACTTGCGAACGGTGCAGGAGCTGCTCGGTCACGCATCGATTCAAACGACAACTGTCTATACACATGTCACCAGTAGGGAGAAAGAAGAGGCTATGGCTCTGCTTGACGTTAAACTTCCGACATATTAATAAATAACGCTTATTTAATCTGAAGAGAAGTCTGTCCTATGGACAGGCTTTTATTTGTTTTCATGTGGAGAGGAGAATAAATAACATAATATATATTATGTTAACTTATGATTTAAATAATCATAATTATAATCACATTCACAATCATAGTTATAATCAAAATCAAACCAAAGGGGACCATCTGAAGCTTCTCTCTGGAAGACTCCAATGGTCCCTTTGGGTATGACAGATATGTTAAATCACAACGGTTAACGTGCTTAATCGTTCACGACATGAATGATAAGCAGTCGGATTATTCCAAGCCAGCGATCTGTTCTTTTAATTTGTTAGCAGAAGCCTGGAAAGCCACTTTTTCGGTTTCATTCAACGGAAGAGGAAGGATCTCACGCACACCGTTGCGATCAACAACACATGGAACGCCCAGATATACATCCGATACGCCATTGTAATCTTCAAGCAACGTGGACACGTTCAGAACGGAGCCTTCGTTGCCGAGAATTGCAGCTACAATGCGGTCCAGAGCAAGGGCGATTGCATAGGAAGTGGCCCCTTTGGCATTAATAATCTCATAAGCTGCATTTTTGGTACGGTCGAAGATATCCTGCTGTGTTTCTTCATCCAATTCCAGATCTGTTCCTGCAACGTTAGCCAGGCTCCATACCGGTACTTCGGAATCACCATGCTCACCGATAATGTGGGCGTGAATACTACGCGGGTCGATCCCTTTATTCTTACCAATGAGGTAACGGAAACGTGCGCTATCGAGCAATGTGCCTGAACCGATGACACGGGAAGCAGGCCATCCGCTTTGTTTCCATGAAGTATAGGACAAAATATCTACAGGATTCGTTGCAATTAACAAAATACCATGAGAATTCACTTCAGTAATACGCTCAATAATTTCTTTGAAAATGCTTGCATTTTTCTTCAGCAGATCAATCCGGGTTTCGCCTGGTTTCTGGGAGGCACCTGCTGTAATAATAATGATATCTGCATCTTTGCAGTCGGAATAATCGCCAGCCCATACTTTCACGCCTCCCGTAAACGGAAGACCGTGGTTCATATCCAGCATTTCGCCGGTTGCCTTATCATGATTCACATCCACAAATACCAACTCGGACGAACGCTGTCTCAACATTAGCGTGTATCCCGTTGTTGTTCCCACCGCACCCATGCCTACAATCACGACACGACTTGGTTTCAATGCTGCACTATTTGTCATGTTCACATCCACTCCTTTTGGGTTATACTCCCATCCATATTAAGGGATTACAGAATAGAAAGCGAGTGTTGTCTATAAAATAGTTCACATTACATGTCTTTTTACCAATTATTCCGTCGAAAAACAGTTTAGGATGAAATTAATGGTAATTAATGTGCAACACTTAGCCCAGATCTTCAGTTGGAAAAAGGGAGTGGGCAGCCCTAGAGGGGGCAATGAGCCTTTTACGCAAGGTTTGTGGTAGAATAGGAGCAGTGGATTCTGATGAATCGTAAATATAACGCCATAGGACAGGCATGCGCGCCTGTATATTGGATGAGAGAGGTGGAACCCACTTGCGTTCGCAATGGATCAAAATCGCGCAGACAGCATTGCTGTCTATAGGTATAGCAGCCTTACTGGCTGCATGCACCGACTCAGATCAACCTCCGGAAGCAGAACCTCCACAGCAGCAGGAGGATGCCGGGAATACAGGGCAGACATTAACTGTCGTTCCCCCTGTCAACAGTACAGAATCTGCGGATATGGCCAAGTATCAAATACAAACCCGTTTGACCGATTTTCAGTTGCTTAATGACAATGGAGGATTGGCATGGGGGGTGACGCGTAATGCGCTGCGTCTGTACTATACACAGGATCAAGGAAAGACCTGGACCAATATTTCACCTTCGGAAAATGTACAGTTTCCGGCTAACCCTCAATATGGACAAAGCATTTATTTTGTAGATCGTACGCACGGTTGGATTGTTCGCGAAGGCATGGGTGGAACAGACACCATGGTGCTTCGTACCAACAATGGGGGGGTAAGTTGGAGTCTGTCATCGCTGTCCAAGACGGATAAAGTGACTGCGATCTCCTTTGTATCTCCTGAAAAAGGATGGATTCTCACTACGGTGGATACCGCTATTGGTAAGCAGGACAAGAAACTGTACTTTACCGAAGATGGTGGAATCACCTGGAATCGGATGTCTTCCAGTGATGAAGATGGCAAAAAGGAAGCAGAAGAGATTTCTCAACGTGGATACACAACAGGTATGACCTTCTCCGATCCGAAGCATGGTTTCCTGACGGCGATTGAGTTCGGCACACCGAAGTTGTACGTAACGTCAGACGGTGGAGAGAACTGGGATAAAGGACCATCTTTCTTTGATCGAAACAAATTCAACGGGTGTGGTAATTTTAGTGTCAGTTCACCCCAATTTTTCGGACGTGAAGCACAGTCAGCCTGGATGTCAATGTCCTGTTCTCAAGGGAAGAGCACGACATTTAATGGTTTTTTCACTACAGATGGTGGAAAGAGCTGGAAGCTATCCAATTTTACTTTGAATAAACAAACGGGTCCGAATCGTAACCTTTCACCGGTATTTCTGAACGCTCTAGAAGGTTGGGCGATGCAAAAGGGCATAACCTACCACACCAAGGATGCGGGCAAAACATGGAGCGCTCTTCCTGCGAGCAGTGTACTGGAGAAAATTCTTGAAGACTATCCGGAGATCGTGAAGATTCAGATGATTACCTCCAAACTTGGCTGGATATTGGTTGAGAATACAGATGCCAAAAGATCGTTGTTATTGCAAACGATGGACGGCGGTGTACATTGGAAAGTGCTTTAAAAGTAGAGTGTTATCGATGTGATTAAATATAGGGAAAGTGAGGAGCCGAAAGGTTCCTTTTCTTTTTTGTTTAGTTTGTGAAATAAATCACAAATAAAGTTGTTAGAAGGTGATATATTTAACTCAACAAGAGAAGGAGTGATGAAGATGAGAACCAACGGTCAGACTCAATTCACGCAGGCGGATGATTTAACCAGATATATGCTTCAATTATGCTACACATGTGATGATGCCAATCGTTGTACGACAGAAGAAGCAGTGAAGGCTTGCATGGCAGAACACGCAAAGGCAGACCAGCCCGAACCAGCCGAAGGTGGAGAAGTAACTCGCGGGTTTATGGATATGATGTACGCTTAGTCATCAAAACTGATCAAAAAAAGGCTGATATATCAACGTTTTGCCCCCTGCTGGGGGCTTTCTTTTTTTGAAAACAACTGAAAAAATCACATTTCCACAGCGTACTCATATCACTTCACAGTACTATGCTCGAAGGGAAAAATTAGTTTACGTACTTTCCATAATCCGGTATGGCAATACGGTCAAATTCATTAACCAGTTTTCTCAGACTTGTTGTTAGTAATTCACCAGACATCGGTAGTCCATGGCCAGTTACAGCAACCAATGGCTTTAAACTCTCAAGTTTGACAACAGATTGCTTTGCAGCTTCCCAATCTGTTGTTAAATAGCGAGGGGGTCCACTTATTTCCAATTCCTGATTTAATACTTTATACATATACTCTTGTTTTACAGTAGCAAAGGCGTCACCTGCGATTAACGCTCCGTCACTTTCTCTAAACAACGAAACATGACCGGGAGAATGTCCTGGGGTATGAATCCACCTAAATCCTGGCATATGGGGTACACTTCCGTTCGGGGGTAACGTTTGTACATGACTTCCAAGGTTTATTGGTTCGTTAGGAAAAGCTGGCGACATCTTTGCTACCAAACCACCTTCAACCGTAGGGTCTGGTTCCGGGTAGCTTTTAACCCCTGTGAGGAAGGGGATCTCCAATGGATGTGCATAAACCGGAACTCCCCAGTGTTCTACGAGTTCGATCACCCCTCCGACATGATCAAAGTGTCCATGGGTCAAAATTACTGCTTTGGGCCGGCTGTTTGCACCGAAACGTTCCTCAATGACAGAAATTATTTCATTTGCTGACTTTGGCATTCCGGCATCTACTAAAACGAAATCGTCAGATTTCGGGTTACCTAATAAACAGATATTTACAATTTGAATCGTGTAGCAAAATAAATCAGGTCGTATTTCAGTCCCCACACCACTTCCCACTGAAGTTACAGGAATAAACTTATAATCTGTACCGTAATTCAATTCTTCTTTCATTAGCTCATCCTCCTTATCGATGTTAAATTGACTTGCTGTAGTATACCCAGAAGTTTTGAATTATCCGATTTCCGTACCCTCTCCCGCTGCCCACGACAGGGAGGAAGCTTATTATAAAAGATCACAATCTCTGCGAATAAAACCAGATATAAGTGATACGTTCTATAACTAAATTTTTTTATTTGGAGTGAAATGTATGCGCTTTTAAAAGTACTTCGCAAATATTGCAGCATGGGTTATTATAGAAATAATTAAGGTAATTTTCTCAAAATGTGGAATTGAATGTGTTGCTGAAGAGATGACAGACTTGTTTTTGAAACATGTTACTTTTATCAATCCGGATATTCAGTAACTCTTTGCGAAAGTAAGCTCGTATTATGGGATCTGCTCTCTGTAGCCTTTGTGGTAAAGGCACAAAAACTATAGTAGATAATAAGGGGGTAGCGAATGAAGATTAATCAAAAATATTCCTATGTTAATAAAGCAATCACTTCTGTTCTTGTACTTGTAATCATCATAATGACATGTCCGGGATCTGTGCGCGCTGAGGTAGAGCAGGTGGAGACAACACCCTCCAGAATTGCGTTGTCTTCACTAGAGGAAACGATTGATTCATATGTGGCCACGAATCAAAAGAAAACCGCTGCCGTATCGGTTGTAGCTATCAAAAACGGTGAGACGATTGTGAATAAGGCCTATGGTTACGTAGATTTTGAGCAAAAGAGACAGGCAGACACCTCTACTGTATTTGAATGGGGTTCAACCTCTAAACTGTTGGTCTGGACGAGTGTTATGCAACTTGTAGAGCAGGGGAAGCTTGATTTGGATACCGATATTCAGGAATATTTACCAGAAGGGTTTCTTAAGAAGCTTGAATACGATGCTCCCATCACCCTAAGGAACCTAATGCATCATAACGCAGGGTGGGAGGATAGATTGATCGATTTATGGTATTCATCCGAGAGTGATATTGTGGAGTTAGGTGAAGCTTTACAAAAATTTGAGCCAAGGCAGATTGATCAACCTGGGAGTGTCGTTGCTTATTCGAACTATGGTACGGCTATGGCTGCTTACATCGTTGAAGTGCAAAGCGGACAACCCTTTTATAAATATGTAAATGAACATATATTTAAACCGCTGAATATGAAAGAAACTTCGATGCACCCGTCACAGCATGATAATCTAAACGTCTTGAAAAAGAGAAATGAGATTCAAGGGTACACTACGAGTCTGAAACTCATCCCTAAGAACAGAGCATACATAAGCTTATACCCTGCGGGGGCCGCCATTGGCACAGCAGAGGATGCAGCTAAATTTCTCGCAGCTTTAATGCCGGTGGATCATAGTAATTTATTATTCACGAATAAGGAAACGTTAGACGAGATGCTGTCACCAAGTCTATATTATGATGGAACTTCTAATCCTCGAATTGCACATGGCTTCTTTGAAGTGGAGTACTGGGTGCCTACACTTGAACACGCTGGAAGTACGGCGGGATTTACAAGTAAATTTGTTATTGACCCGGAGTCTAAATTTGGGTTAGTGGTCATGACAAACCAGTCAAATGAAATGGCTTATAGCGTTGGTCTTGTCCAAAAAGTGTTTGGAAGTAGCTTCAGTACAAATTCGGTTACATCTGAGAGTGGAGGATATTATCTGCCTGCGCGACGGGTCGTTTCCGGTTTTACGAAGGCATATTCAATGTTAAGTCTGCAGAAGTATACAACATTTGACCTTAGTAACTTTGCAAATGTTGTTGAGCGTAACGGGACTATTGAGAAGGTCTCCATTCCTTATAATGACTTTTTGCCCGTATCCAACTTGACGATAAACTTGATCAAAGCATCTTTTATTGCGCTTGCAGTAGCCATCCTGCTCAGTTTGAGAGCGATAATTGGCTATTTTATTAGGTTATCCAAATACAAGTTAAAAAACTGGGAAAGACCCGGTACAGGCTTTGATAAGTATCATATTGCTATTAATATTGCCAGTTTAGCATTGATTTTAAATACGACCCTATTGTTCATGCGAGCCTTAGGCTTTGCCCCCTATTCTTCATTACGCGTACATCTCATCTTAAACCTGGTTTATGTGATTCTAGCAGCAGCGTACCTTGTCTTGATGTTCTACAAACTCCTGAAGAGAAGTTACAGCAAAAAGCAAAAGGCGGTATACATCATGTCTGGCATATCTGCTTTCCTGTTTGCTACTTTTATTATGGGATGGGATTTGTACTTTTAGAGCGATATGCAACGTGCACTCAATCAGAAAGGGTACGAAATAACAGAAAGGACGAAACCATGAATATTCAGGATCTCCCCATTGAAACAAAAGAACATATAGGGAAAGTTCAGAAAATCACTTTTCCTAAGCAAGGTCATACTTCTACTGTGGCTATTCTGGATACGTTCGACCAAAAGTACATCATCAAGAAGACAGAAAACGCTCTTTATAATGAATGGTTATCCGATGAATATAAGGTGCTTCAATACCTTCATCATTCGGGACTCCCTGTTCCAAAGGTATATTCGTTTCATACGGAGGAGACATCGAGAT
Source organism: Paenibacillus sp. FSL R5-0517 (assembly GCF_037974355.1). NCBI lineage: Bacteria > Bacillati > Bacillota > Bacilli > Caryophanales > Paenibacillaceae > Paenibacillus > Paenibacillus sp. FSL R5-0517. The sequence goes on along the minus strand of NZ_CP150235.1, from coordinate 3,924,156 downwards.
GGCTTCTGATGGATTATATTGACGGAATAAGTTTAAGAGAATTTCTCTCTACAATGCCTGACCTTGAAAGTAAAGAAAAAGCGATTTTTAACTTTGGGCGTTGTTTAAAGAAAATACATGAATGTTCTTGTCCTGTTGAATTATTGAGCAATGACAGTCCTTGGTTAGATACAATGCTTAGCAAAGCAGAGTATAATCTAACTCATTTTGCGGTAGACGGCTCAGCAGAACGACTTCAACAGTTGAAAGAAGCACGGCCAAGACCAATAGATAATACTTTTATTCATGGAGATTTTACTATAGATAATGTGCTAGTTAATGATTGCAATATTGTTGGAGTTATTGACTGGGCAGGAGCGGCATATGGCGATCCAAGATATGATGTAGCATTAGCCATTAGACCGAAACCTAATGCGTTTGATAATGAAAGAGATAAAGAAATATTTTATAACGGTTATGGAAAGTTAAGAATAACGGATGAAGAGTACTATTATTTTGAAGACGGGATATATAACTTCTTTTAGTTTGGTTTTATATTATTATATTCCAACGTATATCAATCTCTATAGAAGGAGTAAAACAAATGAGCCCTCCAAAACATATCGTATCTGCCGCTGCAATCGTGATCAACGACAAAAATGAATTATTACTTATTAGAGGCCCACGAAGAGGATGGGAAATGCCGGGTGGTCAAGTGGAGGAAGGAGAATCTCTTAGTCAAGCTGCAATTAGAGAGACGAAAGAAGAATCTGGCATCGACATTGAAATCATCAAATTCTGCGGCATCTTTCAGAATATCGAAAATTCAATATGTAACACATTATTTTTAGCCAAACCAATAGGTGGGGAATTAACGACATCATCGGAGAGTTTAGACTCTGGTTTCTTTCCAATTGAAGAAGCCATTTTAAAAGTCGAATGGAAAAACTTCAGAGAAAGAATAGAGGTTTGTTTAAACCCTGAGATGCAACCTTTTTGCATTGAGTTCAGTGATAAGAGTAATATTTAATGTTTTCGGAAAGGAAGTCAATCAATGAAACGAGTCGATGTAGTTTACTCACTACTGACCAATCCATCCAAGTCTAAAGTGCTTGCAGTAAAGAATGTAGGGCGTTCAAGCTGGTCGCTGCCTGGCGGAGCTGTTGAAGCTGGTGAATCATGGGAACAAGCAGCAATCCGGGAAGCCCAAGAAGAAACGGGACTTGATGTTAGCGTGCACGGTATTGTAGCAATCAACGAGTGTAAATTTGAAAAAATACAGGAACATGCGATTTTTATAACATTCAGAGCAGAAATTGTCGGAGGGGGAGAAGGGATATCAAGACCAGATGAAATCTCTGAGATGGCATGGTTGGATATTACACAGGCAGATGAGCTCATGCCGTACTACAAGAGCGGCTTTAAAAGCTTACTTAATGGCCATGAGATTACATATTTCAACGAAGGTAACAAATGATGTTCTGGATGTAGTGTATAAATGGGAGGCTAACAGATGAACAAGAACAGTGTTTATGAAACAAACAGCTTCTATTGGGATACAAGAGGGAATGACTATTTGAGAGCAATCGTGCTTCCGCATTATGGAGCATTCATATCAGAAGAAAAACACCAACTATTTGGGGATGTCTCAGGATTAAAAATGTTAGAGGTGGGCTGTGGAGATGGCCAATCCTTGCAGTATCATGGGGATCACAATGCTGGTGAACTGTGGGGTATGGATATATCACAGAAACAGATAGAAAAGACACAACAACACTTGAGGACACACGGTATTTCGGCAACATTGATATGTTCACCCATGGAAGAGGAATGTGGAATTCCTACGAATTATTTTGACGCTGTGTATTCAATTTATGCCATCGGTTGGACCACTGATCTTCAAGGTACTTTCAGCAGAATCGCTTCTTATTTAAAGAAAGATGGCATTTTTATTTTCAGTTGGTCTCATCCAATTCATAGATGTGTCGTTGAAGAAAACGATAGATTTGTCTTCAATAAGCCATATTCTGATGAATCGTGGAATGCGGTATCTCCTGACTTTGTTCAGGGTGAACTAACTTTAGCGGATCGTCAAATATCAACCTATATCAATGCGTTGGCAAAAGCGGGATTTGTCATTGAACACATGATCGAGGAATCCGATGAGGATATCATGCAATTACATGATAATAGCGATAATCTCCTTAAAAGAGCGAAGGTGTTACCTGTAACTTTTGTGATCAAAGCGAGGAAACGATAATTAAATGAAATGAATCGGAGAGTGGACTATGTTTAAATATCAAATGGATACAGCTACCTATGTATCGCTTTTGGCAATGAAAGATGCACCCCAATTATATGATTTGATTGATCGTAACAGGGATCATATAGGAGCATGGTTGAAGTTCCCCAATATGACATTAACAGAAGATGATTCAAGATCCTTCATCAAGAGAACACGTATACGATATGCTGAAGATGATGGTTATTGGCTAGGAATCTGGTGTGAAGACGAGCTTGCTGGTTCTATTGGCTACTTATACATTGATCAAGAAAACAAGAAAACTGAAATAGGATATTGGCTAGGTAAGGAATATGAAGGTAGAGGACTTATTACAAAATCGATTAAAATGCTAATTGATTACGCTTTTAATGAACTTGAATTAAATAAGGTTGAAATTGGCGTAGCGACAGATAATTTCAAAAGCCGCGCAATTCCTGAAAAATTAGGCTTTCAACATGATGGTGAATTAAGAGATTACGAATATATTAACGGTGTTTATCTAAACAGAATTATCTATGGCTTGAAAGCAGATCAATGGAGAACGTAATTAATTAAAATGTATGTATTTAAAGGAGCTAGTTATGAGAAAATTACCGCTATTTATAGTAACAGGCGCAAGTGGAACAGGAAAAACAACGATCTCTTCGCTTGTTCGCAAGCTGCTTCCCGAAATTGACGTCTTTGATATGGATATCATCAATAATGTGGATTGGCAGATTGCCAAAGAGAATTGGTTGAGGATTGCGTATAGCATATCCCTAAGTGGACGAGGAACCGTTTTATGCGGAACGATGGTGCCGGAAAACATTGCATCGTCCGACTACATCGATCGATTCGATCAGATTCTATATATGAATTTGCATTGTGACGACGTTACTCGCGAGACGCGTTTAAGAGCTCGTGGGTGGGATGAGAACTCGATCGAAGATCACAAGGATTTTGCAAATTGGCTACTCCAGAATTCGGAAACTGCATTTGACCCACCCATGCAAAAAATCGAAACGGCAGAACTTACAGCAGAGGAAGTAGCTGAACAGATCAAAGAATGGGTTCTAAAAAACTGGTGCGAGGAATGAACACCTAAAATAACCTTATAGTTAGATTGAGTGGGAGGAACAGATGTTACCTTTTCAAGTAAATGAATCTATTGTATTAAAGCTGATCGAATCTCAAGATCGAGATGTGTTGTATGCATTAATAGATGAGAATAGAAAGCACTTGAGAACGTGGTTACTCTGGGTTGATAAACGGCAATCGCCCCAAGATTTAGATTCTGTAATAGAGTTATGGACACGTAATTATGAAGAGCGAAACGGTTTTGATTCCGGAATATGGTTTAATGGACAATTGGTCGGGATGTTAGGGTTGCACTATATTGATTGGAACAATAGAGCAACGAGCATTGGATATTTTTTAGCTGAGTCAGCACAGGGTAAAGGAATTATTACCCAATCCATAGAACAATTGCTTCAATATCTCTTCAACGAGTTGAAGTTAAATCGTGTAATCATTCAATGTGCAGAAAACAATTTTAAAAGCAGAGCCATACCTGAGAAAATCGGATTTACTAATGAGGGTACATCACGAGAAGCTCAATGGGTTTACGATCATTACGAGAATATATTGACTTATAGTCTGTTATCTGGTGAATGGGATACTTAAACGGTAGAGTATATCGTCTGCTAAGCGAAGGAGGGCACGGATTGTTTCTCAATGGATTACTTTGGTTGATCATCCTCTGGGTGATATCTATCTATTTCAGTTTTCCCAAGAAAGATCGCATGAACAGCGTCAACGTGCCAAGTACATATTACATTCAATCTTCCAATCAACTGGATATGCAAAAGAATAATGAATGTGCTGCATTTTCCAGTGCGTTCGTCTTGAGACATTTCGGTTTGGAGTCCAACGGAACTAAGCTTTATGAATCCTATCCTCGCAAATTACTGGATGGAACCGTATATCCGAAAGCGGTTGTTGTTTTTTTCAGAAAGCTAGGATACAAGGCAATGTACTTACGTGGTAATGTGAATACGTTGAAGCAACAGATCAGCCAAGGGGTGCCTGTTATTTTATTTATTAAAGTCCATGCCAAACAACGTTACTTGCATTTTGTTCCCGTTGTTGGTTATGATGAAACGCATTTTTACTTGGCAGAATCGTTAGATCACAAGGTTAATTGTGATGAAGAGTATTACAACCGAAAAATCAGCATCAATGAACTCAACACGGTATGGAGGTCATGGTTGCCCTTTTGTCAGAACTCATATATCGTCGTACATCCGAAGAAGACTTAAGAAGGCCCGCTCAAGGGACAGGTATTTTTACTTTGAACGAACGAATCGGCATTATTCGAAAATTCTGCATGGTCAAAATATGAAACTCATGCCCAATTGGCATGAGTTTTTCTGTGAACAAATCTACTCACGTAAACAAGTTCGTTTTAGTCGATGGTTATGGAATATAGATAAAACGTATGGGCAATTGCTACGGAATTTATAGTTTTTCTTATAAATCAGGCTAAGCTTTTTAATTAATTGGTTGTTCGTCCACGCATCTATTTATCTACATACGTACGTTAAACTATGTCCATAGGGAGGTGTCCACACGGTGAGTCATTCAGAAGTGAAGAAACGAATGAAGAGAAAAAAGGCAACATTATATCCGTGTAAACTTAAAAGAAAAGAACGCCGATTGAAAGTGGTTAAGAAGTTCGTTCACGTAAAATGTCCGCCTCCAGAAGTGAATATATCTACCCCTACTGTCGTTGGTCCAACAGGACCGCAAGGGATACAAGGCGTGCAGGGTGTACAGGGTATTCCAGGTAAACAAGGGGTAGAAGGGCCACCTGGAGCTCAAGGACCAGCGGGAGGGCCGCCTGGACCACAAGGACCTCAGGGACAGCCTGGTCCTGCTGGAGCCGTAGGCTCTCAAGGTCCGGTCGGACCTGCTGGCCCCATGGGAGCCCAGGGCATTCCGGGAGAAGCAGGGGCTGTAGGGCCACAGGGTCCGCAAGGTAATCCTGGGCCTGCCGGTGCAATTGGAGCTCAAGGTTTTCCTGGTCCCCCTGGAGCTGTTGGGCCGACGGGTGCGACAGGAGCAGCGGGCCCGGCAGGCACAGCCGGTGCAGCAGGAGTGGCAGGCCCTGCTGGAGCAGTAGGCCCGGCAGGACCAGCCGGTGCAACAGGAGCAACAGGCCCTGCTGGAGCTGCAGGCACAGCTGGTGCAACAGGAGCGGTAGGCCCTGCTGGAGCAGTGGGCGCGACAGGAGCGACAGGAGTAGCTGGTCCCGCTGGGGCAACAGGATCTACAGGAGCGACCGGAGCAGCCGGAAGCGTGCTGGGATTCGCTGACTTTTTCGCACTGATGCCACCTGATAATGCTGCAACGGTTGCTCCCGGTACGGATGTAAGCTTTCCTCAGGATGGGCCAACAAGTGGAACAACTATCGCCCGCACGGGGCCTAGTTCATTCAATCTGGCAGCCATTGGTACGTATCAGATTTTGTTCCAAGTGAGCATCAATGAAGCGGGTCAATTAATCTTGACCCTCAATGGGGCAGATTTGGCCCCTACAGTAGTTGGGCGAGCTACGGGTACGTCTCAGATTGTGGGTATGGCCTTGGTACAGACAACCGTGATTAATTCTATTCTGACCGTTCGAAACCCGGCTGGTAATTCTACTGCGTTAACAATTACGCCACTTGCGGGCGGAACAAGACCTGTATCGGCACATCTTGTGATCACACAATTAGCATGAGTCCGTTATCAGCCCTGGCTAAGTGTACTTTGCTTTATTAAATAGGCATCCCCAATGTAACATTGGTGTGCTTGAACGGAGATCTCAGTGCTTTACTCAGGCTGTTATCTCCGTTGGGGCTGATGTTGTACATATTAATTAGATTTGAAGACCAAAAAATAATATTAGCCCTGTTTCGGTAGCAGGTAGAGGACAAGAGTTATTCAATGAAGCATACCTATTCATTTACTCCTTCTTTGATTTAATTGTTCAAATATTTAATCGGGTTAACAAGTTCCGTGTCCGTCCGCATATACATTACAGGAGACGGGTCAAGACTCCGGCTGTCCTAAGTTGTATGAACGGAGGGAGAGACATGGGCATTGAATCATCCTGGATGTTTGATTTGTTTGGAACCGTCTTTCCGGTTGTATTTGTTCTGATTATAGGTATAGTCCTTCTGTCGATGGGAAAAGAGGTATGGAGGTGGGGACGCAACAACTCGGAGCCGCTGTTGACCGTGCCTTCACGAATCACCAGCAGACGGATGAAGTTGAGCCAGACGCAATCTGAACCAGGCAGTACAGCACGAACGTTATACTACGTCACCTTTGAAGTGGAGAGTGGAGATCGACTCGAATTCAAAGTTAATGGCGAAGAGTATGGTTTGTGTGCTGAGGGAGACGAAGGACGGCTCTCGTTCAAAGGAACGCGTTATGTAGGCTTCGAGCGATATAATCGTGTGTATTCCGAACGCCTACGGGGTTAAACTAAGCAGCTTGCGCCAGGATGGCGTGAGCTTTTTTTGATTATTTGCTGGACAAGCGTTTCTTAATGGCTTTAACGTGTATTTATATAAGAAGAGGCATACTGAGATTATGATCAAAGGATCATTACCATAGAGGAGGCAATGAACATGTCATTTACAGACCAGGTTGTTGTTGTAACCGGTGCGGCACAGGGAATTGGACGGAGTGTGGCTGAGGCTTACGCGGTCGCCGGTGCCAAAGTTGTACTTGCTGACTACCAGGAAGCGGAGGGTGCGGCAGCTGCGGCTTCCATTCGTAATGAAGGTGGAGAAGCCATTTTTGTCCAATGTGATGTTCGGAGTGAGCGGGACATTACGAACCTTTTTCGCACAACCGTGGAAGAGTTCAATCAAATTGATGTGTTGGTGAATAATGCAGGACTCGCCAAATGGAAGTCCCCCTATGAGCTAACGCTGGAAGAATGGGACGATGTACTCAATACGAATGTGAGAAGTTGCTTTTTGGCAAGTCGGGAAGCAGCCAAACATATGAAAAGCAATGAGCACGGGGGTGCCATTATCAACATGGCTTCTACACGTGCACTGATGTCTGAGCCGGATACCGAAGCTTATGCCGCATCCAAAGGAGCGATAGTAGCTCTCACGCATGCGCTGGCGGTCTCACTGGGTAAAGACCAAATTCGGGTCAATTGTATCAGTCCGGGATGGATTGAAACGGGTGACGTGGAGAAATTGAAGAAGGAGGATCATGAACAGCATCCATCCGGTCGAGTGGGTGTTCCTTCGGATATCTCCCGTGCTTGTCTATATTTATCTGATCCAAGCAATACCTTTGTCACAGGGACCAACCTCATTATTGATGGAGGCATGACCCGAAAAATGATATATGAGGACTAGAACCGGGATCGATCCGGGCGAGCCCGCCACTATACCAACTTAAGAGTAATAAGCCCAAGTTAAGCACTTGGGCTTATTTGTTTTTGATAACTCGGTTGCTATAATAAATGTGATTTTACAACCGTAGAGGAATGGAGGGAGTATATGTTCGGGAAACAATCCCGGAAGGTATTTTGGCTGTTACTGCTGATCGGAGGGATGATAATGATAGGGAATGAGTCACCTGCTGAAGCTGACGGCGCGGATATACGGGCGGCCTGGGTATGGCAGGCACAGTCTGTTAGCAACGGAGATGAGCTGTTGGCCAATGCAGCTAGACATAAGATAAACAGGCTATACGTAAATGTAGACATGACGCTGTCCAAGGAGGTATACCAGACGTTTATAGCCAAAGCCAGCCGTGCAGATATCGCGGTTGAAGCGCTAGGAGGCGATCCATCCTGGGCAGTCAGTGGCCGTGAAGGCCCCATGCTCAGATTAGCGTCCTGGGTAAGTGACTACAATCAGGCTGCTGAGCCCAACGAGCAATTTGATGCCATACATCTGGATATCAAGCCCTATGTGTTATCAGCTTGGCAAGAAGATGCTAAGCCACTGGTACAATCCTGGGTGGCCAATATGAATCTGTTATTTGAGCAAGTGAGACAGAATGGCGCGGTTGCCGTGAATATGGACCTGCCATTTTGGCTGGATTCCTATACTATCACAGGGAATAGAGTTTCGGAGGATGCAGATAACGAACCATTGTCACGTTGGTTCATCGAACAAGTGGATCATGTCACTTTACTCGCTTACCGTGATAACGCACAAGGAAACAACGGTATCATACGTTTAATTGAACAGGAAATGAACTGGGCCGACGCCAGCAATGTGAGTGTCACGGTTGGGTTGAACACCAAACCAATGCCTGGCGAGGAATTCACGACTTTTGCCGGTAAAGGTGCAGCGCAGCTGGAAAGCGTTATTGAAGAAGTTGCCTCCGCATTCAGTGAACATACTTCATACGCCGGTTCTGCTGTACATGACATCGTATACTGGGGACAACTGGAGCCGTCAGAACTGCCATTACCGGAGATTCCAGCCAATCAGCCCGAGATTCGGGGGACGTATATCTGGGAGGCCTCTCAGGTGACGAATGACGGGGGAGAGCACATACTAGAGTTTGCCAGAGCGCAAAATATTAACTGGTTGTATGTTCGGTTAGATCTGGATCAACCGTATTCGAGTTACCGCAGTTTTGTAAAACGGGCCAATGCACAGGGCATTGAAATCCATGCCATGGGCGGACATCCGATCTGGGGCAAAAAGGAAAACCGTCCACGCATTCAGCGCCTGATTGATTATGTGAAAAACTATAATGCGGAATCCGAGCCGGATGAACGATTTGAAGGTATCCATCTGGATATTGAACCTTACACTTTGCCGGAATGGGAGAATAATCGGGACACCCTGTTGACCGAATGGGCAGCCAACATTACATTTTTCCAGGAAGAAACGAAGAAGGACAGTGATCTCGAAACAAGTGCAGACCTTGCTGTATGGCTGGATACCTTCCCGTTGCCGGGAAAAGACATGTCTGTGACAGAGTTTATGATCGATACACTTGATCATGTGTCGATGATGGCATTCCGTAATCAGGCAGAAGGGTCCAATGGCATTGCTGCTGTTGTGAGTCAGGAGATGGAGATTGCAGATCGTCTGGGCAAAAGGTTAATGATTTCGGTAGAAATGAAGCAGAACCATGAAGGTCAGCATATTTCTTTTTATGAGAAAGGGGCGGCGGAAATGGAACTTCAGCTCGCCAAGCTTCCGGATCTGCTGGCCGAGCATCAGGCTTACCAAGGCAACATTGTACATGCCTATGATTATTGGATTGAAGCCAAGCCTTAAACCGGCGAGTATTATAAGAAACGAATTGCTTCGGGACTTCACCTTGGGTGGGGTTCCGGGCTTTTTTTTATGGAAAAAGGATGGAATCGTGTCACCGAATGGGCTCCTGCACAATACGATGTACGGTGATGAACAGCTGAAACAAAGGAGGAAACAGACTATGGCTGTTATTAAAGCCAACTCAGAGGACGTCAAGCTGCTGGCTAGGCTGCTGAGGGCGGAGGCTGAAGGTGACGGCGAACAAGGCATGCTGCTTGTAGGTAATGTAGGTGTGAACCGGGTGCTGGTGGATTGTCTGGACTTCAAAGATATTCGTGACATCAACCGCATGGTATTTCAGAACCCCGGAGGCTTCGAGTCAACACAGAAGGGTTACTTTTACCAACGGGCGAGACAATCCGAGATTCGTCTGGCACAACGTGTAATTAATGGAGAACGGTTTTGGCCAGCCAGCAATTCATTGTGGTTTTTCCGACCTGTGGGCGACTGTCCGGATACGTGGTATAACCAGCAAAATACAGGACGTTTCAAAGCACATTGTTTCTTCAGTCCGACAGGCGACGACTGTCCGGAAGTCTATTAAATTTGGGGAGGAATCACTATGATTAATCAACCGTATCAACCTACGACTCAAACTATGGGTCAGCAAGCGAATTCCGTATTGGGCCAGCAAGCGAATTCTGTGTTGGGTCAACAAGCCAACTCTCAGGTTCAAGGTACATCTTACAAAATTGGTAACGGCATGCCTAGCATGTCACCAACGCCAGGAATGGTATCCCCTAGCTCAACTAGTGTACCGCCACTCGTATCCAGCGGAAGTCCAATGACTCCCTCGGGTGCTGTGGTTACGACAACGGCTCCTCAATTTGAGCAATCGTACATTGAAAATATTCTGCGTCTGAATCTTGGGAAGTACGGCACGTTCTACATGACATATGAAGGCAACAAAGAATGGAATGCTCGCATATTCCAAGGTATTATTGAGGCAGCGGGCCGTGACCATATTATTATCAGCGACCCGAAGACTGGTAGACGGATCATGTTGTTGATGGTCAATTTCGACTATGCTACATTTGATGAGCCATTGTTGTATCAATATCCGGGCGTGGTAGGCAATTACCCACAAGCTCCAAGCAGATTCTAACTCGGTTTCAATTGATTGGATATGTCTAACACATCCTGATATATTATGCTGTCCCGAATGTGGAGATGATCCGCGGACGGGACGGCTTTTTACATAAGCATTTAAGCGAAATCGTTACAAAAATAATTGAGTCAGACGTAACCTTTTGATAAAAAGATGGCACTTATATATGAACAGAACAAGCAACATGCCTATATGAAGGGAGTCCATAGCATTGAAGTCATGGATTGAAGGAGCAATGAAGGGCGAACCCGAAGCTTATGCGCAACTGATGGCGCAATATCGCGGAATGGCTCTTACTGTAGCCCATCACCGGCTGGGGGAACCATTCTGGGCAGAAGATGTTGTGCAGGAGGCCTTTACGGAGGCCTTTGGCAATCTGTCCAAACTGGAGGACCCAGAGGCCTTCCCGGGGTGGTTCAAGGTAATCGTAGAGAGGCAATGTTATCGCTGGCTACGACGCAAGCAGCATACCATGATTCCCGTTCAGGAGTTGGAGCATGTTTTCCAGGAAGAGGATCAGGCGCATAATCCGGAAAAACAAGCGGTGCAAAACGAAATGAATCGTACGCTGCGTGATTCTATTGCAATACTTCCATCATCGATGCGGATAGCTGTTGAACTGTTTTATTTGGAAGGATACTCGCTCAAGGAAATATCGGATTTCCTCGGAGTCAACGTACCTGCATTAAAGAAAAGACTGTTCGATGCCCGATCCAAACTCAAGCGCTCTATGCCTGTGAGAGATCTTGCCTCGATGTTCAATGATTTATATGAAGGAGGAAAAGGATTGTTACACATTATGAATGGGGACCACGCTGCCAATCGTTTAAGAGAGAGTGGAATTGAGGGGGATATCCTCGTATGGAGAGAATTATATACGTTTGGACCGGTAGTCCAAGATATGGGAGACGCAGAAGAGCGGAAGAATCGGGCATCCGTATTGGAACGGCAATTGGGCATTCCACAGACGGAATACTTGCAGATTGAGGAACTTGAACGCAAGTTGCATTCGTTTCAACAATATAAGGAGATTGTCTTATGGTTTGAATACGATCTCTATGACCAGACGATGTTATCTTACCTGTTACATTATTTCAACGGACAAGCGCTCCAGAATACGAAGCTGAACCTGCTCTGTATTGACTCGTATCCAGAGATTGAGCACTTTAGGGGATTGGGTCAGCTTACTTCCTCGCAGATCGAACGGTTGTCCGGGAGTTGGCATCTGATTGAGAAAAAGGAGCTACAAGCAGGTGCACAGTTCTGGGAAGCCTATACGTCAACGGATATACGGAATCATCTGGATTATTTACAGGCAGATACTTCTGCGCTACCCTTCGCAAAAGCTGCCTTTAAGGCGCATTTGTCCCGTGTACCGTCGGTATCCAATGGTCTTGGAGTCATTGAACAGACGACCCTGGAGACCGTTAGAGCGGGAGTAGATCGTCCATATCCTTTGTTTCGCGAGGTAGGGGAGAAGCTGCATATTCTTGGGATGGGTGATCTTGAATACTGGGCACATCTGAGGCGGATGACAGAAGGCCCTCATGCTCTGCTTCATATGATTGGAGCAACAACTTTCCCTAATTTCAAGCAGCATGATGAAACATTCCGGGATGGAGTCCTGTCGCTAACGGAACTCGGAATTCAGGTATTGAATGGAGAAGTCGATTGGGCACTGCTGAAACAGGATGAATTCTGGATCGGTGGATTGCATAATGCAAGTGGGAAACAGCCCAGCTGGCGCTGGAATCCTGCCTCTGAGACTGTAGTGGAGATTGAGTCTACATCGTAATTAGTGGATAGAATCTGGGGAAAGAACAGTATTGTAAAAGAGAGTATCCAGCCATGCGGAAGCATGAGCGAGGGTGCTCTCTTTGGTTTGGTTAGATGATTGTATGTGAAATGTTAAAAAAAACAGCGTAATCATTACTTTTGTTAAAGAAAAAAGGCGATTGTGCCATTTCGTTGTCATAGGACACGGATTGACTGTGTAGTGTAGAATTATATAATAAAAGAAGCATATCTTTGTTATTCGACAGAACAAGGTGGAGGTGGAAGCATTGGGAAGTTGAAATTGCATATGAACGGCAGAATGGCTAATATCCTACATTTTCGAAGGAGGTGGACCTATTTGCCGAAGAATGACGGCGAATAGGATGAAAATTTGAGTGACCCCTTACCGAGTATTTTAAATTTAGTATTAATTGGTTTACTTGTATTGATGAATGGTTTCTTTGTGTCGGCGGAATTCGCGATGGTGAAAGTTCGTGGAAGCCGGATCGAGACTTTGGTGGAAACAGGCAACAAAAATGCAATATATGCTTCCAATATCATACGTAATATGGATGCATATCTATCAGCTTGCCAATTAGGTATAACGCTCGCTTCACTGGGACTTGGATGGTTGGGAGAACCCGCAATTGCACACTTGTTAGAGCCCATGTTTACCGCATTTGGACTAGGACCCGTCTACGTTCATGGAATCTCTATTGCCATTGCATTTGTAATTATTACAATCCTGCATATTGTACTGGGGGAACTAGCTCCCAAGACGATGGCGATTCGAAAGTCTGAAACGATCACGCTGTGGTCTGCAGCCTTGCTAACGTTCTTCTACAAGTTAATGTATCCATTCATATGGGCACTAAACGGTATGGCTAATGGCTTGTTGAGACTTTTCCGAATGGCACCCGCTTCCGAGATGGACGACGCGCATAGTGAAGATGAATTACGTATTCTCATGAAAGAAAGCAATAAGAGCGGTTTAATTGATAATACTGAATTAGCACTTGTTGATAATATATTTGATTTTACGGATACAACCGCCCGTGAAATTATGATTCCGCGGACGGAAATGATCTGTCTGAATGCCAATCAGTCCATGCTGGAAAATCTGGAGATTGCCAGTGAGAGTATGCGAACAAGGTATCCGGTATATAACGGAGACAAGGATCATATTATCGGCTTTATTCACATTAAGGATCTGATGCGATCCCAACTTACGGATACCATCTCCGTGATCCGGCCTATCCTGGCTGTGCCAGATACCACCCTGATCAGTGATCTGCTTAAGCGTATGCAGCGTAGCAAAACGCAGATTGCGATTCTGATTGATGAATACGGGGGAACCTCCGGGCTTGTCACACTTGAAGATATCATGGAAGAGATCGTAGGCGAGATTCAGGATGAATTCGACCAGGAGCGTCCTGCCATTGAGCAAGTGGATGAGATGGAATACTCCATTGATGGCATGATGCTGATTGAAGAAGTCAGTGAACGATTCGGACTGGAGATGGACCGTGCCGATTACGATACCATCGGAGGTTGGCTATACTCCAGAGTGGATGCCATTCCACCTGAGGTCGGTCAATCGGTTGAGTATGGAGGTTATGTATTTGTCATTCAAGAGACAGAGCATAAGCGGATTTCCCGAGTGAATGTGATTAAGCTGGAACTGTTGGTTGAAGAAGAAGGCGCTTAGCCAGATCGAAATTCGAACAAATGAAGCTGTATGGTGACGAATGGTCATCGTACGGCTTCTTTGCATGCTCATGATTCCTGGGGTGTGAACAACAATACTTACATTACTGAATACATACGGGATGGAATAATTTAGGTTTCACCATATTTGAAAATGTATAAAAAAACAAAAGACGCTGCCGACATAGAATCGGAGCGTCTAATTTTTTTTGAAACCTGTCACCTGATTCGTCCGTTTATACCCTTACACAAAATGAAGTATAGAAGCGGAGGATGGATCAATATGCGGAAGATGAATAATAAGAGTGCAGTATCTATACTAAAAATAACCCTTGTTGCCTTGTTCATGGTGCCAACACTTCTGGTTATTCCTACGTCTGAACCAGCCGTTGCAAGCCCGATTATGAAGGTGTCCTCTGGTGCACTTACAGCTCCACCGCCGCCAGAACCATCCATCCATTCGCTCGCTAACACTCGCGAACGGGGACATATCTATCAAGCGGTCGGTGCAGTCATCCCTGGTGGAGGACTGTCGGCCATCGTGAATACCAAGACTACGACCTATACAGCAATGAAGACACTTTCCGTAGATTATCGGCTTGAGCGTTGGACAGGAACAGCATGGGTGACTTTCAAAGCTGGTTCCAACAATGAAATGAATACAAACTTACTCAATGCCTCATCGGATTGGACCGTTATGCCAGGATATTATTATCGCGTTACCAGTATTCATACAGCGTATGATGGAAGTACTACGGATACAAGCAAACATGTCTCTGGCACCGTGTTGTTTTGATATTATCGGCGGGTACTGCCAGGAAACTTCTGCTCTTGAAAATCGTTGGCAATCGCAGTCATTTCTTCTTCTGAAAGGGTGCCAAACAGACTCATATTGTTCGAGCCCATCATCCACTGAAAGGAGTTATAGGGTGGGCCGATATACATTAGTGCTTCCGTACCGTCTGCCAGCTTAACGGTGCTCATATCACGAAGCATGGCCCCTTCAATTTTCTCCCCAGGCATGACATAAACATAATCAAACTGGATAATCTCATCTTCTATGCTCTTGCCTTCACTGGTATATTGAACTCTCATTTGGGTGGACTCATAATAATCGTCTGGATTCACAGGGTTTTCTGTATCAAGCACAAGTTCGAATTTGACCTTATTGAATCGCTCCGGAATGGCCTTGGATAACAGAAAGTCACCCATGAACCCTTCACGTGCAATCTCTTCCGTAACAAGCACTGGACGAAGCACGTGGCGCGATAACTCATACGAAGGTGTATTAAGAGCCTCTTCTTCTTGTACTCTAAGAATATCTTCCAATGATGTTTCCGGTGGTGGAGGCGTTTTGGCGGTTGACGGATCAGCCCCCAGATGGGTCGTGCGATCTTCGATGATAATGGATTTCATGCCGTTGCCCCAATCCTTGATGGATTGCACGAATGGGGATACCGCTTGCGTACCGGATGGCAGGCTGAAAATAACCGCCCCGATGGTCACGGATGCAGCTACGACAACTGAAAGTCGCAAGGTACGTATTCTTTTTTTACGTAAACCGATTCTGTTAATTTCCCGTTGTACCTTCTGCCAGGATTGCTGCATGGATTCGGTATGGGAGGCGGAAGGGGCAGAGACAGCTTGATGGAAAGCCTCATCAAAAGCCATTTCAAACGCAGCGTCGAAATATTCGTCTTCCAGCTCGGGATCGAATTGCTCCACATGCTTATCGGACTTGCCTTTGCTCAATGCTTCCACCCCATTCCTTATGTAATTTCTTCTTGATACTGCCGCGGGCTCTGAACAAGCGTTGCTTCACAATCTCTTCGGAGGTATCCAGCAGTTCGGCCATCTCTCGGTAGGAGAGACCTTTTTTCCACCGTAACTCCACCAGTACACGGTATTCCGGTTTGAGCTGTCCGAGATAATATTCAATGGACTCTTCCATCATCTGCGTTTCTACCATACTTTCCACGGAAGCTGCTGTCTGATTCATCGTCTCCATATCTATAAAAACACTATCCGTATCCAATTGGTTACGGTTATTTTTATTTTTTCTCAGATAATTAATAGCGGTGTTCCGTGTGACGACCTTGAGCCAGGCTTTCAGTTTGACCTCGTCTTCGAAAATGGGTTTGTTTTTAATAATTTTGATAAAAGCTTCCTGAATAATATCTTCTGCTGCAGCACGCTCCTTGATGATATAAACGATAAGACCATGTACCATATTATAATATTCATAATACACTTCTTCCTGAAGTGCAGAGCCTAAATTATGGAAATCTGAGGCGAGTAGTAACTGGAGCCGATTGGCCATGATGTTCTCCTTTCTGGTGAACAATCCACAAACATTGGTATCATTACATTTTACAACATAATATGGAAACGATACAATGGGAGGTTGGTCCGAGAAAAACCAGAAGAAGAGAGCATGTGCAGCCTCCGGACAGTTTGCTGAAAATTAATAAAGAGGCTGTCTTGCAACCATGACCACATGGTTGCAAGACAGCCTTATGACCGAAAAGAGAATGTTTCTTTCGAGCACTTTTCCGTAATCAGTTAAAATGCCCAATCTCCTTTAAGGAAGATGGCTTCACGTTCACCGTTTGCCGTAATACCGTAGATATCCGTCTCGGGCGAGCCCATCATGAAGTCCACATGAGTAATGCTGGAATTCATGCCGCGAGCAGCAAGTTCTTCGGGAGACATCGTTTTGCCACCTTCGATATTGAATGCATAGGAACTGCCAATCGCAAGGTGGCAGGACGCATTCTCATCATACAATGTCGTGTAATACAAGATGCCACTCTCAGAGATCGGTGAATGAAAGGGAACCAAAGCGATTTCGCCGAGGTAATGTGATCCTTCATCCATCGAAATGAGTCTTTCCAGTGTGTCCTGACCTTCTTCAGCATGAAAATCAACGATGCGTCCGTTCTCGAATGTGAGTGAAAAACGATCAATGATACTGCCACCGTAGCTGAGTGGTTTGGTGCTGGACACCTTACCATTAACGCCATGCTTGGATGGAGCGGTGAATACTTCCTCTGTCGGGATATTGGCAACAAAAGGGATGCCTTGCTCATTTACGCTACCCGCCTGCGCCCAAATATGGCCTTCTGGAAGCTCGACTGTAAGATCCGTCCCGGGGGAGAGGAAATGAAGTGCATGATACTTTTTGTTATTGAGTGCCACAGCCTTGGTTTCCAGTCGTTCAATATGCTCTTCCCAGGCCGCTACAGGGTCCTCCAGGTCGGCTCTCACCGCAGCAAAAATGGCTTCCCACAGCTGGTTAACCTGCTCCGTTGCCGGAAGATCCGGGAATACTTTGGCTGCCCAAGCGGGAGAAGGACAAGCCACACCCGTCCAGCTCATTTTATCCGCTTGTTGATACTGTCGG
The DNA here is from genome assembly GCF_037974355.1 of Paenibacillus sp. FSL R5-0517. Taxonomy (NCBI): domain Bacteria; kingdom Bacillati; phylum Bacillota; class Bacilli; order Caryophanales; family Paenibacillaceae; genus Paenibacillus; species Paenibacillus sp. FSL R5-0517. The sequence continues at coordinate 3,906,566 of NZ_CP150235.1, read as the reverse complement.
TACTTGGCCATCGCCTGACCAAATGTACGCTGATGGGCCGAGATCCGCGCAGGATCAATACCTTTCATCAGATCCGGGCTGGATGACAATACGGTCAGGAAGGCTGCATTATTGGCCGCCAGTTCTTCAAGCTCCGATGCATGCCACTTCGGCGGCTCTTGGAAGGATTCCTCTGGGGCCATCTCAAACCGCAATCGATTCACCGTTTCATCACTGTATTTTACAATAACCTGCTTGGCACCGGCCTCGTATCCCTTACGCACAAGCAAGCGTACGAATTCAGCGGTATCAATCATTGCACTAATGACAAATACTTGTCCTGGCTGCACGTTTGCGCCTACTCTTACAGCCAGTTCAGCGTAACGATCCAGTTTTTGTTCAAAACTTAACATATGAGTTACCTCCAATTGTTGAATTAGTGACCTGTTGACGCAGGAAAAGAGAGGAGTGATCCCCTCTCTCCTAATACATCAAAGCGATTAAACAGCCCAGTTTCCTTGCAGGAAGATCGGATCTTCCGCACCTTCGGAGGTTACACCGTGGATGTTCATTTCTCCAGATCCAATCATGAAGTCCACATGAGTGAGACTGGAGTTCATGCCACGTTCAATCAACTCTTCTTTGGACATCGTTTTACCACCTTCCAGACAGAAGGCATAGGCATTACCGATCGCCAAATGATTGGACGCATTCTCATCAAACAACGTATTGTAGAACAGAATATTCGTATCCGAAATCGGTGACTGATGAGGAACAAGAGCAACTTCACCCAGATAGTGTGCGCCTTCATCCATCTCGATCAGGTTTTTCAGTGCGTCTAGTCCCTGCTCAGCGGTATAATCTACAATTCGACCATTCTCAAATGTCAGGGAGAATCCGTCAATCAGATTACCGCCGTAGCTCAGTGGTTTCGTGCTGCGAACGGTACCGTTAACACCGGTTTTCAGGGGAGCTGTGAATACTTCTTCGGTAGGCATATTGGCAATAAAGACATGTCCTTGCTCATTCACACTTCCACCGGATACCCAGATATGACCTTCTGGAAGTTCAATGGTCAAGTCTGTGCCTGGCGCTGTATAGTGAAGCTTCTTGTATTTTTTGTTGTTCAGCAGGTCAGCGCGGGAATCGAGATTTTGCAAATGGGTTTTCCATTCGGCAACAGCATCCTGTTCACCGATCCGTACGGTTTTGAAAATAACATCCCACAAGCGGTCCACTTGCTGTGCTTCCGGCAGGTCCGGGAATACTTTAGCTGCCCATTCCGGAGAAGGAACGGCTACAATAGACCAGCTGAATTTGTCAGCCATCTGATATGAACGATATTTTTCGAGCGCTTTACCGCGCACTTTTTGACTCGTAATAATGCGTTCCTGAGCTACACCGTTCAGCAGATCCGGGTTCTCAGCAATGACGTGCAGTACAGCTGCTCCTTCTTCAACGAGTTCAGTCATTTCAGCTGCAAACCATTTCGGTTCAATGGAGAAGGCTTCATCAGGTGCAAGATCGTAATGTAGACGTGTAACCGTTTCGTCGCTCCAGTTTACTTTAACCAATTTGGCACCTTTACCGTAAGCTGCTTTGACAATCAGTCGTACAAAATGTGCTGCCGAGATTGGTGCGTTAACCACAAGTGTCTGTCCAGGATGGATATTGACACCGACTTGTACAGCCAGTTCAGCATACTGCTGCAGATTCGTTTCGAAATTATTCATGCTATTTTTTCCTCCAATGTGATAATAATATCGTAGCTTGTTGGCGATTATAGATGTTGGTCAAACACGTATTATAGTCCTCATTACAACTATGTAAGGACTCAAATGGTTCCTTCATTGAATAAGGTATACGTTGCTACGTTATATATTGTACAATTAACCAATAATAATTACCAAACTAGGTTTACCAGAAATGTTGGAGACCGGCTGTAGATGAAAGATTAAAGGAGAGAATGATTGTGAATATTGAAATTATAAGTGCTGAAATGCGCCGTGAAGATGAAAAAAGTTTCGTAGGGAATACTGTTTTCCGTACAGAAGGCGAAAAGTCAGTATATGAGATTACCTTCATGAGCAAGAACGGAAAAGATTGGGACTACAGTTTGCATTTCACGGAGCAATCCGGTGATGAAGAAGAGCTATTGCGTATGGACGAGTTACTGGAGAATGATGATGATCTGTACAATCAATTGCTCGATGCTGCTTTGGAGGCATATCCGGCTTAACTGGCCGAGATGTTCTTGTTCTATTGTGTCGTGTCGATGACTATACTAGACGGTGTATGCCCGAAACAGGGTGTATACCGTCTATTTTATTGGAAATGTTGAATAGATGATCCAGAAAAGGGAAGTCTACGAGATGAATGGAACCAGAGAAATAATCCGCCAAATGGGAGGTAACCGTGAATGGCATCTGACAATCTGATTACAGAAGGGTTGACGGGACTTGAAGAAGTCGCGCCCGATATTCTCAGTTTACGTACACTATTCGTTAATGTCGTGTTCATCGGAGAGCCAGGAAGCAGGAACTGGGTCCTCGTGGACACCGGAATGGCGAGGTTCACAGATCATATTGTTCAGATTGCAACAGAACGATTTCAAGGTCCGCCGTCTGCGATCATTTTGACACACGGTCACTTCGACCATGTAGGAACCGTTATTGAACTGGAACAATTCTGGGGTGTGCCCGTATATGCTCATCCGCTTGAAATTCCGTATTTAACGGGATTGAAAGATTACCCGCCAGCGGACCCTTCTGTAGGTGGAGGTTTAATGTCCAGGTTGTCATTCGCGTATCCCAATGAGGCAATCAATCTGGATGATCGGATATTCAGTCTACCCAAAGATCACACTGTTCCAGGCTTAGCAGGATGGGAGTGGGTGCACACGCCAGGTCATACACCTGGACATGTGTCACTGTTTCGTGAAGCGGACCGTCTGTTAATTGCGGGAGACGCAATCATTACAGTGAAGCAGGAATCGCTGTGGAGTGTGTTGCTTCAGGACAAACAGTTGCATGGCCCGCCTTCCTATTTTACAACCGATTGGCAGGCTGCTCATCAATCGGTCCAGCATATAAGGCATCTGGAGCCGAAACTTGCGATTACCGGGCATGGGCATGCCTTGAGCGGAGATATGCTGAGAGAATCCCTGAAGAGGCTTGATATGGACTTTGAAGAAAGCACTGTGCCGGATCACGGCAAATATGTGGATTAATTCAACGAACATATGAAAGTATGCAGAGACAGCCGCAGGGGATTGCAGCTGTCTTTTTCCTGTCTTTTTTGTTTTTCTATCATGAATTTGTTCTCTTTCATAGATTGGTATTTTGTGCTCGGGCATGATATAGTCGAGCCGTATAATATAACCTTAGTATGCAGGAGGTACATATAACGATGACACAACAAAATGCAGCATTTGAAGAACAATTTGGAGGGATACCGGCCATTTGGCTTCGTTTTAATCAGTTTGAAGCGGCTGTTATTCCAAGCGTGGGTGCCAACCTCGTTGCTTTCCGTGATACAGAAAAGGGTTTCCGTTACTTAAGAGAGCCGAATCAGGATCAGATGGATGAGTTTATGGCTGCACCAGCGGTCTATGGAATTCCGATTCTATCTCCGCCGAATCGTTATGAGGATGGACGTTTCCCTTGGAATGGTCAAGTCTATCAGTTGCCTGTGAACGAACCGGCTACAGGTAACCATTTACATGGATTTTTGCATGATGCGGAGTGGAAGGTCGAAGGATATGGTTCTGATCAGTTGGAAAGCTATGTACTGCTTAGCCAGGACGTGAAAGAAGGACATACATTCCATCAGTACCTGCCGTTTACGTTCACCGTGACGCTTCGTTACTCTTTGAGCAGCCAAGGGCTTCAGCAACAATTAATTGTTCGTAATAACGGGCAAGAATACATGCCTAATCTGTTTGCATTCCACACGGCAATTGCTGTTCCTTTTGCACCGGATAGTCAATCCTCGGATTACACGGCCAAAGTTACGATTGGACAACGACGTGAATTGAATGAGCGTTCTCTGCCAACAGGACAATTTCAACCGCTTACACCTGAGGAAGAACAATTGAAGAAAGACGGAGTTAGTCCGTTCTTTGCTGCCATGGATAATCATTACACTGCAGAACCGCAAAATGGTCGTAACTATATGGAGCTCACGGACCACCGTACTGGAGACAAACTGGTCTATGATGTAGGTACTTCCTACAAGCACTGGATGATCTGGAATAATAACATGGGTGGCGAATTCTTCTGTCCTGAACCACAGATGAACCTGGTTAACGCTCCTAATGTTGAAGGCATCCCGGCAGAAGAAATCGGATTGGTCGGTCTGGAACCAGGTGAACTATTCGAACAGAGCAGCCGATTGTATCCAATTGCGGCACAAAAATAATTGATATTCGTTTTGCGCTACGCTTACAATTTTGTCGAAAGGTGAAAACCTGCTCGTAAATCATGTATAATATGACGAGATACACACGCTTTGTAGAGACCCAAACCATCTTTTTGGAGGAGGACAAGCAAGTGGAATACCGCATTGAGAGAGATACGTTAGGCGAAATGAAAGTACCAGCCGACAGGCTGTGGGGAGCTCAGACGCAGCGCAGCAAGGAGAATTTCCCGATTGGCAGCGAACATATGCCGATGGAAGTTATCCGTGCCCTTGCCATTTTGAAAAAAAGTGCTGCGGCCAGTAACCATAAATTAGGTAAATTATCTGCCGCTAAGTCCGATGCCATCGCTTATGCAGCAGACGAGATTATTGCAGGTCGTATCGATGACCATTTCCCACTGGTCGTGTGGCAGACTGGTAGCGGAACGCAATCCAATATGAACGTGAACGAAGTGATTGCCAATCTGGGGAACCAACTGCTGGAGCAAAAGGGAAAAGAAGAGCGTCTGCATCCAAATGATGACGTGAACATGTCCCAGAGCTCCAACGATACATTCCCAACGGCTCTGCATGTCGCAGGTGTTCTAGCTGTTGAGGATCAACTCTTGCCGGCCATTGCGGTATTAAAAGCGACTTTTGCAGACAAGTCGGAGGCATTCAAAGATATTATCAAGATTGGACGTACTCACCTTCAGGACGCAACACCAATTACGCTTGGCCAGGAGATCAGTGGTTGGGAAGCCATGCTGGGCAAGAGTGAGCGTATGATCCGTGAAAGTGTACAGTACCTGAAGGAGCTTGCGATCGGTGGTACAGCTGTCGGAACGGGCATCAATGCTCATCCGGACTTTGGGGACTTCACTGCCAAGGAGATTGGTAAACATACGGGGAAAGATTTTGTATCTGCACCAAACAAATTCCACGCCCTTACAAGTCATGATGAAGTTGTATATGCGCACGGTGCCGTTAAAGCGCTTGCAGCTGATTTGATGAAAATTGCCAATGATGTTCGCTGGTTGGCCAGTGGCCCCCGCAGTGGATTGGGCGAGATCCGTATTCCTGAGAATGAGCCAGGCAGTTCCATTATGCCGGGTAAAGTCAACCCAACTCAAAGCGAGGCCATCACTATGGTGGTTACGCAGGTCATGGGTAATGATGCAGCGATTGGTTTCGCGGCAAGTCAGGGTAATTTTGAACTGAATGTATTCAAACCGGTTATCATCTATAACTTCTTGCAATCCGTGCAACTGCTGGCGGACTCCATTATTGCGTTTAATGACAAGTGTGCCGTAGGCATTGAGCCTAACCTGGATCAGATTGAACATAATCTGAACAATTCGCTCATGCTGGTTACAGCCCTCAACCCGCATATTGGATATGAGAATGCAGCCAAAATTGCGAAGCTTGCGCATAAAGAAGGCTTGTCTTTGAAACAGGCGACGTTACAAACAGGCCTGCTTACCGAAGAGCAATTTGATCAATATGTCGATCCAGCCAAAATGATCGCTCCAAAGGCCTAAAATCAGACCAAATGAACAATATAGATCAATGAAGAGGGCGACCTGCACAAGCAGGTCGTTTTTCTTATGCTTACCGATGAACTTAAAGCTTGTCAGACTATACGTATCCATATAAACTACATATGCACTGGTTTTCATTTAATAGAATGGGATTCGTATATATTTGGAGGTTTCCGCGTTGTCAAAAACGAGAAGATTTACGATACGCTCCAAAATTTTATTGGGCTATCTTGTGGTTGTGCTTTTGTTTGGAGCTGTTCTGCTAGTGCTTACGGCCCAAATTAATGTACTACAGAAGGAAAATGATTTTATCTCTCATCATGATCTGGAAGTACATAATCTGACCAACGCGATTGAAAAAAATGTCTTGAACATGGAGACAGGACAGCGTGGATTCATGATTACAGGCAATGAGAGTTACTTGGAACCTTATTCTCAAGGTCTATCCCAGTGGAGTTCCAACTATGATAAGTTGAATGCTCTCATTAGTGACAATCCTTCGCAGCAGCAGAGTCTGCAAAGCATCAAAACTCATATTACGCGCTGGATTGAGATTGCTGGGGAGCCGTTGGTAAAGTTGAAAAAGCAAGAGGATCAAGCCAAAGTTGTTGCATTCTTTCAAACTGATCCGGGTAAAACTGAAATGGATCTACTACGCTCCCAACTTACTACCTTCCGTAACACAGAGATCGCATTGACAGAGGCAAGGGTAACCGATCTAGCCACACGGAGCTCCACATTGTTGACCATTATGTATACGCTGTGGGGGATTATTGCAGCATTATCGATTGCAGCGGCTCTTGTGATATCTGGAAATATCGTCAAAACGTTGCGAGATGTTATGCAGACCATCAGTGATATCTCCAAAGGTGGGAACCTGAAGCAGCGAATTCAGGTGCGGACACATGATGAAGTGGGGGATCTGGGCCACGAAACCAACAAATTACTGGATGAAGTACAGGAACAGAATCGGGTCAAGGACCAGATTACAGGCATTGCGACACTCTTGCAGAATCCGACCAATCTGGAGGGATTGTCCCGCTTGTTCCTGAGCGAGCTTGCCATGTTGTTTGAAGTTCCCTACAGCGTCTTGTATTACTGGAAAGACAATCGACTGCTGCGTGTGGCTGCATATGCTGCGGATGGTGAGAAAGAACGTTCGCTCGGTAAAGTGTCGCTTGCCCCCGGTGAGGGGCTGGTAGGTCAAAGTGCCGTGGAGAAGCGAGTCTTGCGCATGAATGATCTGCCCCAGAACTATATTCGAATCTCTTCGGGTCTCGGATATACATCTGCCACCTCTCTTACCGTAGTACCGGTCCTCTTTGAAGGCAGAACGATTGCGGTCATCGAGCTTGCTTCAATGAAGCCATTGCAAGAGAATAATATGAAGCTGATGCAAGAACTGACGGACATTTTTGGTGTTTCTTTACACTCGACCGTCACTCGCATGGAATTACAGCAATTATATGATGAGTCACAAGTTCTGAATGAAGAGTTACAGGCACAATCGGAGAAACTTCAGTCTCAGACCGAAGAAATGCTGTCTCAGACAGAGGAACTGCAAATGCAGACTGAAGAGCTTCATATGCTTAATGAACGTCTGGAAATACAGAAGAGCGCTGCTGAGACATCAGCCAATGAACTTGCAGTTGTGGCAGATCAGTTACGAACAAGCTCGGGGTACAAATCCGAATTCCTGGCGAACATGTCCCATGAATTACGGACACCGCTTAACAGCATGCTGATCCTGTCCGAAATATTGTCTGAGAATAAAAACCAACACCTGAATAGTGAAGAGCAGAACTATGCTTCGGTCATTCACAAGTCAGGCAAGGACCTGCTAAATCTGATCAATGATATTCTTGATCTATCCAAGGTAGAGGCCGGGCAGATGGAAGTGGATTTTGATGATGTCTATCTGAGCAGCCTGCCTGAAGTCATGAATCAGTATTTCCTGAAAACAGCGGAGCAGAAAAAAATAGATTTCCGAATTCAGCTCCAGAGTCCTTTACCGGAAACCATCGTGACTGACGAGATGAGAATGCATCAGATTCTCCGAAATCTGCTCTCAAACGCATTCAAGTTCACCAGTGAGGGTGAAGTTGCCTTAACCATCTCCAGAATGAGTCTGGCTCATCCTGAAGTGAAAGACCAAGAGACCGAAGTGATTGCTTTCTCCGTCAGTGATACAGGGATTGGCATTGCGGAAAACAAACTTTTGCAGATCTTTGATGCATTCAAACAGGCGGATGGAGCTACGGCACGTAAATATGGCGGGACAGGACTTGGTCTGTCGATCTCTCAATCGCTTGCAACTTTGCTGGGGGGTTCAATCTCGGCAACAAGTCGTGAAGGACATGGCAGTGTGTTCACATTGTTCCTGCCACTGCGAAGAGATGAACCGGAGACCATGAATGCATCGCGGTTGTTCCTGAATGAGGTGGCAAGCACTACACCTGAGATTAATAAGCTCCCTTCAATGACTTCCGAACCATCTGATGTTTTATTGACACCTCTGGAAGAATCTTTGCTCAGCGGTCGTCAAGTGCTTGTCGTTGATGATGATATTCGAAATGTATATGCGCTAGCTAACGCTCTTGAGCAGTACGGCATGAATGTCATTTCAGCTCAGAATGGCTATGAATGTCTGGAATTGTTGGAGCGTGGAGGCGTCAAGCCTGATATTATCATGATGGACATTATGATGCCGGAACTGGATGGTTATGAGACGACTCGCCAGATCCGTGAACGGCTTGGCATGACTCAGCTTCCGATTATTGCACTCACAGCCAAGGCCATGAAAGAGGATCGGGAGAAATGTATTGCAGCAGGTGCTTCAGACTATCTCAGCAAACCGCTGAATGTCAAAGATGTGTTATCCCGTATGAAATTATGGATGAATCACGAAACCATGGAAATCTGATCGTAGTTGAACTAAAAGTTATTTACACTGACACTACGATGACAGAACAACCCTCCAATCGCTGTTATCCCCAGATTTTTTCGATTCCCTTTTTTAAAGGGGAAAATCCGGGGATAAAGGCGAACGCTTCGCTTTTTCAGGTTTTTTCTGCCCTCTCCGTTATCGTGTAAATGGATTACTTCAACTTATGTGGATCATAATAATTTTAATAAAACCTATGCCGATTACAGCAAAGTGCGCTGTAATTAGGTCATAGGTTTTATTTTTTTGTCGTGTAAGCTTTATTGAATAAATTGATGTTATAATACTTAACAACAAACAAAGTTAAATGGATGAATATAGATGTAATTAGTAATGTAATCCAGAATTAATTCTGTTGAAACGAAAATAACATGATTTTGTGTTATATATATGGGAGGTAGTGTCCATGCAACTTACGGTTAAAGAGGCTTTACAGGTATACCCGTTGTCCGAGGCCAAACTGGTTGCGGGTGGAGAAGGGACTTCACGGATGATGAAATCCGTTAATGTCATGGACGCTCCTGATATCGCGGATTGGATCAAATCCGGAGAAATGTTGTTCACCACCGCTTTTATTATGAAAGACAGTGAAACAGACGCACTGCGTTTGATGCGGCGCTTGAATGAACGTGGCTGCGCAGGACTCGGCATCAAGCTGGGACGCTTCTGGCAGTCCATTCCCCAAGGCATTGTCGAGGAAGCGGATCGACTTCGGTTACCATTGCTGGAGCTTCCTTTTCAATTCACCTTCTCGGACCAGATGAATGCCTTGTTCAAGGCTGAGCATGAACGCAGTAACCGATTGCTGCATGAGGTTGTGCAGAAGCAAAAGAAATTAATGCAGTTTGCTCTGCAACAACAGCCACACCGGAATGTGTTTGCCGAACTTGCTACGGTGTTGAACTATCCGCTTGCCGTCATTGGTTCACGTGGGCATGTGCTCTATGGCAGTGAAGGCATTGCAGGGGATGCTGTAACCCAGGGCTGGCCATGGAAATCCGTCATGCACCGAGTGAAATGGAATCAGGGAAGTTGTCATCGCGTACCGATCAAGCAGAATGATGAAGAATACGGATCGTTGCTGGTGTTTACCGATTCAGCCTTATCCCTTCGGGCAGAAGAAGAACTGTTCCAACAGGCTGCCGATGTACTGGCATTTTATATGGATATGACTTATCGCGAGCATATTAATCCAACCGTTCAAGATGAGATGCGTATACTACTTTCACAGTATCTGGATAACAAAATGACCATTCAGGAATTGACCACCTTGAGTGAAAACAAAGGTGTACATCTGTTCCAGGGAACGTATCAGTGCGTACTGATTACGCTTGAGCCGACTCTCTTCGCCGAGGGAAAGCTGCTTAAACAGATTCATCGTGAATTACAATACAATCCGCTGATGCAATTCACGGCCTCACAGCATTTTCAGATCGAAGATGGCATTCTGTCCATCTATACCTGTCCAACAGGGAGAGACTATGGAGAGGAACTGTCAGGTTTTTTGTTGAACCGGTTCGGTGATGTGCTGGCAGCACAAGAAGCAAAAGGGGCACCGGCTCCGCGTTTCTGGATCAGCAAAATGAAACATGAACCCAAATCGCTCCGTGAAGCGTATCAGGAATGTCTGGATACTCGACAACTGGCTCGTCGATTCGGCATGAAAGACCGTGCGTTGCAATTTGAAATGCTCGAATTTGCCTATGTGTTCCAACATGTACCGGATAACATCATGGAGAATTACTGCAATAAAGTACTTGAACCGTTACTTGCCAGAGACGGTGATCCCAATCAGGTATTAATGAATACATTGGAGTCCTTTATTGAGAACGATGGACTGATCAATGAAGCTGCCAAGCAGCTGTTTGTGCATCGAAACACGGTCACCTATCGTATGGAGAAAGTCGGCAGCTTGCTGCAAATGGACTTTAAGAAGACGAATGATCTGCTGAAATTAAAGCTGGTATTCACCTTCCGCAAGTTTGTGCGGGACAAAGCAGCTGCAAGACCGCATAATGTGCAACTCTAACCGCGCATTGTGCAAGATGACAATGCTAATGGGTCTTAGACCCATGAACCGCATTCCCTTGATGGAGTGCGGTTTTTTCATGTTTAAGGACAATAAAAGCTGAACTTCCCGTGCACAGCAAACAAATCGAAACTCTGATGTTATGTTATATTACAAAATTGCGTAAATATTGTTGTCGCGACATTGAACGACACTTAGAATGAAGAACAATAATCCATAACAGACCGGAGGTTCTAACATGAGCGACTTAATTAAACTTGTTAACAACTGGTCTATCACGCAGTTCGTGCATACGTTTGGCGGCTTATTTGAAGAATCACCATGGGTGGCTGAGCGTTCCGGGCTTTTACGACCGTTTGATTCATTTGAACAGATGATGAACGTGATGAAGAACGTGGTTCAGGCATCGGATGACCAGGTGAAGTTGCAATTGCTTCGAAATCACCCGGATCTTGGAGCACGAATCAGCATGAGCAGCAATTCCGTTCAGGAACAAGCTGGTGCAGGCCTTGATTCACTCTCACAAGAGCAATACAACGAACTTCAACAATTAAACAAAGCATATACAAGCCAATTCGGCTTTCCATTCATACTGGCTGTAAAAGGCCATACCGCAAGCTCCATCCTCGAATCCATGAGGCAACGTCATCGCCGAGGCAGGGAAGAAGAATTCGAGACTGCCTTGAGGGAAGTATTCAAGATTGCGGGCATTCGCTTGGAGCAGTGGCTCGCACAGATCGGTCATGAACATGAGTTTGTGAGCAAGCCAGCCGCAGTGCAGCAGCGGACCATGTATTACGGCAAAGGGGATGTGTGGATGTACCGTTCCTACGCCAAACCGTTGACGGGCATACAGTCCATTCCGGAATCGCCGTTCATGGGACGCAGCAATATTCTGTTTGGATTAAACATTAAGGTCGCTGTGCAGGGTGATGAATTCTTGCCTTCTTTTGCAGAAGGGGATAATTCGCTGGTGGTCGCAACTGATTCAATGAAAAATTTCATTCTGAAACATGCAGCGGATTATACAGGGGCAACGGTGGAAGGATTTCTTGCGCTGGTAAGCCGTCGTTTCCTGGAGACGTATCCGCAGATGAGCAAGGTTCAGATGACAGCGGACCAGATTCCTTTTGAAGATATACCCATTGGATTAGAAGGAAGCTATCGACCGAGTACGCTCGTATTTCGTTATTCACAGAATGATCGTGCGACAGCTGCCGTGGAAGCAGAACGAACAGGAGACTCGATCGAATTAAGCAACCATTTCAGTGGTGTAGCCGATCTAAGACTGATCAAGGTCAAAGGCAGTGAATTTGCCGGATTTATGCAGGATGAATATACCACTCTTCCAGAGACATGGGATCGACCGTTATTTATTTTCCTGAACATCAATTGGCGTTATGAAGATCCGAGAGATGGCATGGATGATCAGCGTGGACGGTATGTAGCGGCGGAACAGGTCAGAGACTTGGCTGCTGCGGTGTTTCACGAGTGTCGATCTGCTTCCATTCAACATCTGATTTACCAGATTGGACGGAGGTTGTTAAGTCGATTTGAGCAACTGAGTGAGGTTTCATTTGAATCCAACAATCGGACTTGGGAGACAGTGCTGGAGGAAGTGAAGGAGGGAGAAGGCAAAGTATTTACCGAACCGAGACCACCTTATGGATTCCAGGGTTTCTCGATGACAAGGGATGATCTGGGAACAGGCGGCCGTGACGCCGGGAAAGAAGGTGACGTCTAATGTCGATGTCTGATGGCCGAATTACAACACATGTGCTGGATACCTCCAAAGGTGTGCCTGCTGCGGGTGTTCGGATCGAACTGTATACCCTGAAGAGGGATGGTGAACAAGAAAACAAGACAAAAGTAGCTGAGTCGGTGACCAATGCGGATGGGCGTTTGGATGCACCGCTGCTGGATGGAGGCAAGTTGGAGCCAGCGATATATGAGCTTCAATTCCATGTCGAGAGTTATTACGCACATCGTTCATTGGAGGAGCTGGGGCAGGCATTATGGACGATTGTTCCGATACGGTTTGCCGTATCTGATGCCTCAAGCCATTACCATATTCCATTATTGATTGCTCCAGGAGGTTACAGTACATACCGGGGAAGCTGAACATGCACATATCCGGTTCTGATTCAGGGGGAGGGTCATCCACATGATTACATTTGATACCATCATCCGGGGGGCCCGGGTGGTGCTGAGAGATCGGGTAGAGCAACTGGATATTGGCATTACGGGTGAGAAAATTACGGAACTATCCACGCGGCTGACTGCTGGTGAAGCGACTTGCATCATAGAAGCTGAGGGGCTTACAGTGATGCCGGGTGTCGTGGACATTCATGTACACTTCAATGAACCCGGACTCGCGAGTTGGGAGGGATTCCAGTCAGGTTCGGCAGCCCTTGCCGCAGGAGGAATCACGACCTATGTTGATATGCCGCTTAACGGCGTACCCCCAACCACAAGGCCGGAAGCATGGGAGATGAAAATGAAAGCAGCCGCAGACCAATCGTATGTTGATTTTGCTTTCTGGGGAGGTTTGGTTCCCGGCAACCGGGATGAACTTGCTCCACTGGCACGGCTGGGGGCTGCGGGATTCAAGGCATTTATGTCCGAGCCGGGTGGAGATGGGGAAGACATCTTTGCCAGAGCTGATGACCATACGCTGCTGGACGGGATGAAAGAACTTGCAACATTAAACCGTGTGCTGGCACTTCATGCAGAGGACGAAGGCATCGTTGCCGAACTTGCTACGAGAAGCATCGCAGAGGGAAAGACGAAACCGATGGATTATATCCGGTCTCGTCCTGTGGAAGCTGAAGTCGTCGCGGTTGCCCGAGCGTTGAAATACGGCGAACAGACCGGGTGTGCGCTGCATTTTGTGCATATTAGCACCCGGGAAGCGCTGGATCTGATTGCAGCAGCCAAACGGCGTGGGCAAGACGTCACTTCGGAGACATGCCCTCATTATCTGACGCTGACCGAGAAGGATGTGGTTCGATTGGGTGCTGTAGCAAAATGCGCTCCACCTCTTCGCAGCTCTTCCGAACAGGAGCAGTTATGGGATGCACTGAATTCAGGATTGATTGATGTTATCGCCTCAGACCATTCTCCTTGCCCACCATCCATGAAACAATCGGATAACTTCTTTGAAATCTGGGGCGGTATATCCGGGGCACAAAGCACATTGCTAATCATGCTGGAGGAAGGACATCTTCAGCGAAATATCGACCTTCCGTTGCTCGGAAGAGTGCTCTCTCTGCAGCCTGCCAGAAGGCTTGGTCTGGAGAATAAAGGGGAGATTGCAATTGGCATGGATGCAGATCTGGTTCTGATTGACTGGGGTAAGGGCACGACCCTGAACACGGAGGATCTGCTCTACACGCATAAACAGAGCCCTTATGTGGGACGTACCTTTAAGTGTCAGATTGCAGATGTATTTTGCCGTGGTCAGCGCGTCTACAACTCGGAATCCGGGTTATCTCCTTTGCCTGTCGGGCAACACATTGCGGCTTATTCTTCTAGTCCCATTGAAGTGGGAACGGAGGAGACGCCATGACGGAGTCTGGAGTATACCGGTCATCTGGTACCAATAACGCACCGCTTCCTTTGCCAAATGTGGAACAGGTGGAGCTGCAAGCCATGCTTGACTGGCTGTCGACATATGGTGCGGATGCACAGGGCGGCGTCACACGACTGTTGTATGACTCGGCTTGGTGTGAAGCACAAGGTGCCCTTGCTGCCAAAATGCAGGAAAAAGGGCTGTCTCCCGAGTTCGACCAGTCCGGTAATCTGTATGGCACACTGGAGGGCGAGGGTAAGGGATCAGCGACTGGTACTGAAGAATTACCAATCGTGACCGGATCACATATCGATACCGTGGTGTATGGTGGAAAGTATGATGGTGCTTACGGTGTGGTGGCGGGTGTCCTTGCTTTGGAGTATTTGCAGAAGCATTTCGGAGCACCGAAGCGCACACTTCAAGTGGTCTCCCTATGTGAGGAAGAGGGGAGTCGATTCCCTTTTGCATATTGGGGCTCACGCAGTATAACAGGAACAACGTCTCTGCAAGATGTAGAGCATTTGAAGGATCAAGACGGCGTCACCTTTGCACAAGCGATCCGCGATGCGGGCTTTGGACCCGATAGTGCATATAGACCGGCCGCAAAAAAATATGGTGCCTTTATTGAGCTTCATATTGAGCAAGGTCAGGTTCTGGAACGTCTTGGACATTCGATTGGCGTTGTATCCGATATTGTAGGTCAGAAGCGGTTCAGTATCACCGTCAGCGGAGAAGCGAATCACGCGGGAACGACACCGATGTCCTGGCGCAAGGATGCATTAGCCGGAGCAGCTGAGATGATTACTGCAGTAAGGGATATTGCATTGCAAGCAGGAGAACCGCTGGTAGCCACGGTTGGGCGAATCACAGCCGATCCGGGTGTGGGGAATGTGGTTGCAGCACGAGCTGTGTTTTCACTGGATATCCGTCATATTCGGCAGGAAAGTATTGATCGCTGCTGGCAGGATATGCTCCAGGTTTTTAGTAAGATCGCAGCCGAGCAGCAGCTCGGACTGGACTGGGAAGAACATCTGTCGGTGACGCCCATTCCTATGAATGCAGAAATGATCTCAGACATCCAAGATACCTGTGAGCAGGAGCAGTTGTCCTATTGGCTAATGCCAAGCGGAGCGGGACATGATTCGCAGATTTTTCAGCCGGCTTGTCCGACAGCCATGATTTTTGTGCCGAGTCAGGACGGTATCAGTCATAATCCACTTGAATATACAGCTGAAGCAGACCTGATGCACGGTTTTCGGGTTCTGGTTCGGCTACTCTATAAATACGGTTACGGGAGTTGAATGCAGATGTCCAGCTATAAAGAGTTATCTCCGTCCTTGCGGACCATTATGACCCCGGGACCGGTTGAAGTTGATCCACGTGTTCTCAGAGCATTATCCTTCCCGATCCTGGGGCAGTTTGACCCCGAGTTCACATCCTTGATGAACGAGACGATGGCGATGCTGCGTGAGTTATATATGACAGATAACGAGTGGTGTTATCCGATCGATGGCACATCCCGTTCAGGCATTGAAGCGGTGTTGGTCAGTCTGATCCAGCCTGGTGACAAAGTTCTGGTCCCGATCTATGGACGATTCGGACATCTGCTGGTTGAAATCTCGGAACGCTGTGGTGCAGAGGTCGTCTTTTTTGAAACGGAATGGGGAACGGTATTTGATCCGGAAGAGGTGATCAAGGCAATCCATGCCCATAAACCGAGTCTGGTTGCGATGGTTCATGGTGAGACTTCCACTGGCCAGATGCAGCCCCTTGCCGACATTGGCAAAGCCTGTCGCGACCTTGATATTTTACTCGTCGTCGATGCTGTAGCAACCATTGGCGGGACACCGGTAGAGACGGATGCCTGGTATCTGGATGCGGTGATGGGCGGAACGCAGAAATGCCTGTCGGTTCCTTCAGGGATGGCACCTCTCACGTACAACAGTCGTGTGGAACAGAAGCTGATGAGCCGCAAAACTGTTGAACGTGGACTCCGAGACGCAACCAGTGCGCGGGCAGAAGGCCGCACCATTGCCAGTAATTATTTTGACCTGAGCCAACTGCAGGATTACTGGAGTTCGGCCCGGCTGAATCACCATACAGAAGCCACCTCCATGCTCTACGGCCTTCACGAAGGATTACGTATTCTGCTGCAAGAAGGGTTGGAAGCCAGGTTCCAGAGACATCTGATGAATGAACGCGCGTTGGTCGCCGGAATTCAGGGAATGGGACTGCAACTGTACGGGGATATGTCCAGTAAACTTCCGGTGGTTACCTGTATTACGATCCCGGAAGGAATTGATGGTGAGTCGGTGCGCAGCATGTTGCTGAACGACTTCAGCATTGAAATTGCCAGTTCATTCGGACCGTTGAAAGGGCAAATCTGGCGGATCGGTACCATGGGATTCAGCTGCCAACGCAAAAACGTACTTCATGTGCTCGGAGCGCTGGAAGCTGTTCTATTGCGTCATCGACACGTATTACCTGCCGGTGAAGCAGTGCAGGCTGCTTTGGATGTGTATGCAGGGAAGGAGGGTGCCTTATGTTAAACCAGATGCCAATCTCCAGAGAAGTCATGGTTACCACTCCTCATTATCTGGCGAGTGCAGTGGGAAGCTCCATCCTCCAGCAGGGCGGGAATGCTTATGATGCTGCTGTTGCGGTCAGTGCAGCACTGGGCGTGGTATATCCGCATATGACCGGACTTGGCGGAGATGCCTTCTTCCTGATTCATGATGGAGCCAGCGGTGAGATTACCGCCTATAACGGAAGTGGCCGCTCAGCCGCAGGCATTCATGCGGATACGTTCAAAGCGATGGGTATGAATGCCATTCCTCAGCGCGGTGTACTTAGTGCTATCACGGTTCCGGGAATGGTCGATGCGTGGTGGGAAGTTTGGTCCCGGTACGGAAAGTTAACCTGGGGGCAACTGCTTGAACCTGCTGCGCAGTATGCGGAAAAAGGATGTCCTGTATCCCGGAATCTCCGCCTGTGGATGGAAAGGGATGAAGATTTCATTATGGGGCATACACCGCTGCGAGCGGTATTTGCCCCTAGGGGTACACTTTTGCAGGAAGGTGAGCTGCTGATCCAGCCTGAACTTGCTGCCTCGATTCGTCTGATTCAGACGGAAGGGCGAGATGCTTTTTATACAGGAGAACTCGCGGATCGTCTGACTTCGGCTATTCGTGAGGATGGGGGCATGCTTGCACCAGCGGACTTTGCGGGTCATCAGGGAGAATGGGTGAAGCCCGTCAGTACGGGGTATCGTGGGTATGAGGTTCATCAGATGCCGCCCAATTCGCAGGGTTTCTCCATGCTAATGATGTTAAATATGCTCGAGCATATTGATCTGTCCTCGGTTGCACGTACCTCACCGGAATTCTATCATCTGATGGCGGAAGTGGTAAAAAAGGCGTTTCGTGATCGTGACCAATATCTGACGGACCCGGATTTCAGGGACATTCCGCTGGAACATCTGTTATCCAAGGATTACGGAGACCAATTGTGGAATGAGATTCAGTCTGCTCCACCTGTGGCACAGCCGTTTTTGTCCAAAACAATAGGTCAGGACACGGCGTATGCAGCAGTTGTTGATAGCGAAGGTAATGCCGTTTCCTTCATTCAAAGCCTGTATTTTGACTTTGGTGCAGCCTATGTCCCAGGGGATACGGGGGTTATCATGCAGAACCGGGGGTCGTTTTTCTCCTTGGACCCGAGGGATGCTAACGTTCTGGAACCCAACAAACGCTCATTCCACACGCTCATGCCGGGCCTTGTTACACGAGATGGCAAACCCTATATGCTAGTGGGTACACAGGGGGGAGAAGGCCAGCCGCAGACCCAATTATCGGTGCTTACCGGCGTGCTTGATTACGGGCTGAACATTCAGGAAGCAATCAGCTTGCCGCGTTGGGTGTACGGACGTACCTGGGGCGAAGAGGGCGATACGATGCGTGTGGAGAACCGATATCATGATGACGTATGTGCAACCCTCGCCCAGTGGGGACATAACGTTGAAGCCAGAGCACCGTGGGACGGTATTATGGGACAGTCGCAAGGCATTGTCATTCGTGAGGACGGCATGATCAGCGGCGCGGCAGACCCCAGAGGTGATGGTATAGCTATTGGATGGTAACAGACAGCGATCGGAAGGTTAATTTGTCATCGGAGTGCAAGTGTAAGTATGTATGAGTTGAACGATATAGACAGATACAGATAGGGGAGATTGGCATGGGAACGATCCTGCTGAAAGGCGCACAGCTTGTGACGATGAATGCAGAGGAAGAAGTGTTCATTGGAGATCTGTTGATCGAGGATAACAAAATCAAGGAGATTGAAACGCACATCGATGTTCAGGCTGATCAGGTCATTGATGCGCGTGGCAAAGTGCTGTTGCCAGGCTTTATCCAAACGCATATTCATCTGTGTCAGACCTTATTCCGTGGACGTGCGGACGATCTGGAACTGATGGATTGGCTCCGTCAACGGATCTGGCCGCTGGAAGCAGCGCATGATGAGGAGTCCGTATATTATTCAGCAATGCTCGGACTTGGCGAATTGATCTCCAGCGGAACCACGACCATTCTGGATATGGAGACGGTACATCACACAGACTCGGCGTTTCAGGCGATGGCACAGAGCGGCATCCGGGTCATCTCCGGCAAGGTGATGATGGATCATGGAGACGAGGTTCCGGAACCTTTGCGTGAGAATACAGCAACTTCGCTGCAACAGAGTGTGGATCTGCTGGAGAAATGGAACGGATTTGGCGGAGGTCGCATTCAATATGCGTTCTGTCCACGCTTTGTTGTATCGTGTACCGAAGAGTTGCTGATAGAGGTCCGCGACCTGTCCAATAAATATCATGTCAAAGTCCACACCCATGCCTCCGAGAATCGCGGAGAGATTGAACTGGTAGAGCATGAACGTGGAATGCGTAACATCGTATACCTCGATCATATTGGTCTGGCTACCCCAAGATTGGTGCTGGCCCACTGTGTATGGTTGAGTGAGGAGGAGAAAGAGATCATCCGCAAGCGCGGAGTCAAAGTCACTCACTGCCCTGGATCGAATATGAAGCTTTCCTCCGGAGTAGCGGATATTCCGGATCTGCTGAATCGTCAGATCGCGGTTGGGATCGGAGCCGATGGTGCCGCATGCAACAACAATCTGGATATGTTTCAGGAGATGCGCCTCACAGCGCTGATGCAGAAGATTCCTCATGGCCCTACAGTGATGGATGCCCGGACTGTATTGCGCATGGCTACCATGGGTGGTGCAGAGGTGCTCGGCTTGTCGAAGGAAATCGGCAGTCTCGAAATGGGCAAAAAGGCAGATATGCTGCTGCTGGATCTGGATGATTTCCACACGTACCCTTCCTATGAGACGGATGTCTATTCACGCGTGGTCTATTCCGCAACACGCAGTTGTGTGGACACCGTAATTATCGATGGCAGCATTGTACTCAAGAATCGCAAGATTCAGACAATTGATCGTGGCATTGTACTGCGTGAGTCGGATAAAAGCATTGCGAGATTGATGAAGCGTATCTGATCGAAAGAAACGTATGCAATTCAGAAAGGATGGAGACCGATATGGAAATGCATGATCTGTGTGCAATCGCAGCCCGTGAAATGCGCTGTGTGCTCGCAACAGCGATCAAGGTAGAGGGTCATGCTTACCGTAAGCAGGGAGTCTCTATGCTGTTGACCGAGGAAGGCCAAATGGTTGGCAGTATCAGTCCGGGATGCCTGGAGAGTGATCTTCAGGCCCGGGTGAGCCATGTGCTGGATACAAACCAGATGGAGTTCGTGGAGTACGACATGCGTCCCGAGGATGATCTGTCCTGGGGGGAGACCATTGGCTGCGGCGGACTCGTTGTTGTGCTGCTTGAACCTGTGTGTGGTGAACTCCGATCTACGTTGCAGAAGATGCATGAGTGTTTGCAATCCGGCGCTGCAACAACGTTAATCCGAACATTCCATGATGATTACACAAGGGTTCAATATGGCTGGAAACGAGTTGAGCCTACGGCAAAGGGGCATCCGGTCTTGCGTCCTTCGCTCGTCCCTCCTCATGATCGCGTGACGAACAATAATCCAGCTTCATTGCAGGTTGATGTACAACACAGTAGTGGGAATATCAAGCATGAACATACGGCATCAACACAACATTCTCCCGATATACCTCGCCTTACGCTTGTGCCTGAAATGATACCTGCTACGTCAAACGGATCTCACTCTTCCGATCTATCTGGTGATTCACAACATATCTCTGAGGCTGATATACCGACTAACGATGCGATCTCAACGAATCCCTGGGATCTCCCGCAGCAACTGACTTCGCAGTACACACCCAAACCTCGCCTGATTATCATCGGAGCCGGAAATGATGTTATTCCTGTTGCCAGACTCGCCCGGTCCGCAGGATTCCGTGTAGTTGTAGCCGATTGGCGAGAGTCCATATGCACCTTGGAACGGTTCCCTGGAACAGAACTCGTATTGGGTTTCCCATGTGAGATCATGCCTCTGTTAAACGTAAACAAAGGGGATTATTTGATTTTGATGAGTCACAATTTCCCCCGCGAACGTGAACTGTTGGAGATGTTAGTGGACTGTGAGTATGCGTATCTTGGGATCATGGGTTCCAAAACACGAACAGCCCGTCTGCTGGATGGTTTACTACCATTGAAAAATGTGCATTCTCCCGTTGGTTTGAGCATCGGAGCAGACGGTCCTGAACAGATCGCCATCAGCATTGCAGCGGAATTGATCGCATGTAAACATAAGGTTTCTTCCTTGAGTTCCGAGGTAGGACAGATGGGAAGCGTTGCACATGCGAATGACGGGCATCGTTCTGGCAGCAGGTAGGAGTTCTCGCCTTGGTCGGGATAAACTCTCGGTTGTCATGCCAGACGGGAGGTCACTGGCTGCATGGTCACTGGAAGCTGCGCTGGATTCGGATCTGGATCAGGTGATCTGTGTGGTCAAACCGGAAGATTCATTGGCTTGGTTGCCTGTAAAATGGATTGATTCTGCCACGTATGCGTATCATCCCACAGCGCGACTTCGAATTGTAGCCTGTGCTGACTATGTTTGCGGTATGGCCAACTCTCTTCATTCTGGCGTATTGTCGGCCATGGAGTACCAACCAGAGGGCATTCTCATGTTACTGGGTGATCAGCCTTTATTAAAAGCACAGGATATTAATCGGGTGAGCACAGCACTGGCTACCCACAAGCTGAGTGACTATGTCGCAGCTACCGACGGTGAGGGAGGCAAGCCGCCCGTTGCTTTTCGCTCCCATATGTTCGGTCTTCTGTTGTCTCTGCATGGAGATGAGGGGGCACGCAAGATTATGCGCAGCGCTAACTATTCAGGAGTACATGTGCCACTGTCTGAGACTAGTTTCTGGGACGCGGATACAGAACCGGAATTGGAACGCATTTTGAATCATGTATATGAATCGGGGCAGGCAGGCTATATAACAGGAGAAGATTAATGACTATGTATAATTTAATTACATGATGAGGTCAGCCAGGCATTCTGGTTGGCCTGTTTGTCTTCTTTTTACGTGTGGTGAAAGAAACTTCGTGTTAGCTTTTGATAGATCATAATGCATCAAGCACAAATAGAACTCAGGTTTTAGACATTTATCCAAAACGATGTGAAGGTAATTGACGTTGCTGCTTAACTCTCATATGATTTGAAGAATTATCTGGATCAGACGGTTGAATGTCCTGCCCATGGAAGAGAGAGAAAGGGGATGCGGCGATGGTAACACCGGCATATGGTTCTGGAGCATTGCCCTCGATATGGCAGCCTGAGAACTTGCAAGAACTGCAAACGTTGAGAACTAGATTCAAGGGAATATGTTGTTTCACAGCAGGTGGAACATTACTGCGAACCCAGTGGGAGGGCGGCTTGGTTCCGGCACCTGAACACATGATTAGCCTGGCTCGTATTCCTGAAATGAGCGGTATATCGAATCGTGAAGATGAGATCGTCATTGGCGCAATGACCTGTTTAAAGGAATGTGCTTCACAGGCGTTGCTGCATCAACTGCCGATCCTGCAAGAAGCGGTGAATGGAATTGCTGCCCCTTCCATTCGTAATGTGGCAACCATTGGCGGGAATATTGTGTCTGGAGTCGGGGATACCCTGACTGCTTTGCTCGTATATGATGCGAAGTTGCACTGGTTAACGGACAACGGAATTGAAATTCGAAGTGTGTCTTCCTGGCTTCAGGGTGGACCGGATGGCAGCCGTAATCCAGGGGACGTATTAATCTCGATTCATATCCCGATGAGACCGTCCTCTCTGCTTGATGTGGACAGTGGGAACAAGCCTGCTGCACGAGAGGTATCCTTTTACCGCAAGCTGGGTCGACGGGAGACGTTCAGTGCATCGCTGGTGACGGTTGCGTTATACGGTGAGATTGATTCGGATCATCGCTGGACCAAGATTGCGATTGCGGCTGGTGGAGGCTCGGGCATGGCGATGCGACTTCTAAAGTCGGAACAACAGCTTCTTGGTAGCGAAGCTTCTGTCATGCAAGCAGCGACCCTCGCAACTGCTGTGGTTGACGAATTTACGACTTATGGCGATGCATTTGCAACGGAACATTATCGTAAACAGACCGCAGGCAACCTTCTTGGTGCCGGGCTATGGGAGGCACTTCACGTATAGATAAAAGGGATCAAGCAAAGGGGGAGAGGATTATGCTGCTGAATCGGAAACAGAGCGGGAAACGCTGGCACCTGCGGCCAGATGGGGCACCCAAAGTAACAGGTCAGCTTCAATATCTGACGGATATGACGCTGCCTGACATGATTCATGGCAGAGTATTGCGAAGCGAATATCCTTATGCTCGCATATTGTCTATAGATACTTCGGAAGCTGAGGCGTTGGAAGGTGTCTATGCGGTTCTGACCTCCAAAGATGTACCTGGTCTGAATCGTTTTGGCATTGCGACCCCGGATCAGCCTGTGTTCTGCGAGGATATCGTTCGTTATGTTGGGGATGCCATTGCAGCGGTTGCTGCGGATTCCCCGGAACGTGCGGCACTTGCGCTGGATGCGATTCGTGTAGAGTATGAGGAACTCACACCGTTGAATAGTACAGATGCTGCATTGGCTCCCGGCGCACCAGAGTTGCATGAGCATGGTCCAGGTAATGTGCTGCATCGGACGGAGATCAAACGTGGAGACGCCAAGCAAGCCTTTGCCACATGTGATCATATCGTGACAGAGACCTATTATACGCCTCGCCAGATGCATGCGTACATGGAGACAGAAGGTGGCTTGTTTGTCCCGGATGAAGAGGGAAGGCTGAATGTATACGCGGCAACGCAACATGGCTATAAAGACCGGATGCAGCTTGCACGCATTATTGGCTGTCCTGAAGAAGATATTCGCGTGGTGTCTTCACCGATTGGTGGTTCATTTGGCGGAAAAGATGAACTCAACGTACAGCCTTATGGTGCACTGCTGGCCTTGAGATGCGGATGTCCTGTGAAAATGCATAATTCACGTAAAGAATCCGTGCGTGCAGGGCTAAAACGGCACCCCATGAAGATTGAAATGCAGACCGGTATGAGTCGAGAAGGTATCATACAAGCGCATCGTGTCCGTATTACAGCAGATACGGGAGCGTATGCCACACTGGGTGCACCCGTGCTGAACTTCTGTACCGAACATTGCCTTGGACCATACGCCATTCCGAATGTGGATGTGGAAGGTGTGTCTGTGTATACGAATAATGGATTGTCGGGTGAGTTTCGCGGATTTGGCGGGAACCAGGCGATTTTTGCCATGGAAGGCCAGATGGAT
The DNA here is from genome assembly GCF_037974355.1 of Paenibacillus sp. FSL R5-0517. Lineage (NCBI taxonomy): Bacteria > Bacillati > Bacillota > Bacilli > Caryophanales > Paenibacillaceae > Paenibacillus > Paenibacillus sp. FSL R5-0517. The sequence goes on along the minus strand of NZ_CP150235.1, from coordinate 3,882,272 downwards.
CGGCTTGCAGAAATCATGAACATGGACCCTTGGGAGTTCCGCAGACGCAATATGAGGGAAAAGAATGATCCCGGACCGCTGAATCAACGCATTTTGGTCACGGATGGACTGTCCCAAGTATGGGAGGCACTGGATCGCTCCGAACTGTGGCAAAAACATCAGCATCCCCCGACAGATCCTACTTTGCCACCATGGATCAAGCGTGGTGTCGGAGCAGCAATTGCCATGCATGGTGCAGGGCTCGGTTATGGCATTCCAGATCCTGCGGGCGGTCGCTTGTCCCTGAATAATGAAGGCAAGATTGAGGTGGCATTCAGCTACGAGGAATTCGGTCAGGGTCTCGTTGCAACGCTGGAAATTATGTTATGTGATCTATTCCAGTGCAATACATCGGATCTCAGTATTATCATTGGAGATACGGATCGTGTGCCACACAGCGGATCAAGTACAGCTTCACGTTCAACAACGATGGCCTGGATGGCTCTTCAACGCTTGCAGTCTCCATTTCGTTCCCATGTCCTCGCTGTTGCATCTGAGGCATCGGGCATTCCGGCGGATGAACTGGTAACAGGACCTGGGGGGATATGGCGCAAAGGTCAGCTTCCTGCCGAAAGTTCAGAAGTAGAAACAGATGTGCAAGGGACAGGAAAGAGCGAGAAGAAAGTAGCATTGGCGCTGGAAGGCATAATTCAAACGTCTGAAGAAGCAGAAAAACTAGAGAAGGCTGAAAGAATTGAAGCGAAGGCGAAAGAAGGAGAGCGTTCAGACTTCGTGATCTCGTATGCTGAACTCGCGACGCAGGGCGAAGCCGATGAATGGATTTTCGATACAAAGTTCGATTACCCAACTACGCCGGACAATGTGGTAGGCGGGCATTATTTGTATACGTATGCGGCGGTTGCGGCAGAGGTGGAAGTCAATACGTTGACCGGAGAAACCAAGCTGCTCGATACACGCCATGTCGTAGCGGCAGGTCCAGTTATCAACCCTATGGGCTATATTGGACAGATTGAAGGCGGCAGTGTCATGGCGCTGGGATTCACGTTGACCGAGGATGCGGTCATGCAGGACAGCCGTTATGTAACCACGAACCTTGACACGTATATGATCCCAACCATTCAGGATATTCATACCCAACTGGAGGTTGAAGCGATTGAAGACTTACCCGAAGGTGATGCGTTTGGACCGAGGGGGATCGGTGAGATTGGTTCCGTAGCGCTTGCGCCAGCCATTACTGCCGCAATACATCAGGCGACAGGTGTATGGGTTAACCGTCTTCCTGTACCGAGGGAACAACTGGTCAGACCTTTAAATGTACCTTTGCAGGAAGGAGTGAGCCCATCATGAATAAGCCACTTAAGAATCACTGGACAGCCATTGTGAATGGTGAACATAAACATCTGGAGATTGCGCAAACGACCCGACTTGTCGATGTGCTTCGGACTCATTTGCAACTGACGGGTACCAAAGTATCCTGCGAAGTTGGTCGCTGCGGCTCATGTATGGTTCTGATGGATGGAGAGCCGGTGAATTCCTGTCTTGTCATGGCTTATCAATGTGAAGGCAGTGACATTGTGACCATTGAAGGTCTGCATGGCGAGGAGAAAGGCACCCTGCATCCGATTCAACAAGCTTTTGTGGAGGAAGGAGGCTTCCAGTGCGGCTACTGTACTCCGGGCATGGTGATCTCAACCAAGGCATTACTGGATGCACATCCAGAGCCATCTCAAGAACAGATTGAGTCGGGGTTGTGCGGGAATCTGTGTCGTTGTACCGGCTATGGTGGCATTATTCGGGCGGTACGCAAGGCAGGGGAACGCTGTGCGATAAAGGAAACGTCTGCCGAAGAAACCGTTAGTTGAATGGGTGCCGGGACGTATGCGTAGGCATAAAAACAAAAACTAGGAGAATTGAAGAATCATTCTTTAGAAAAGCATTCGATCCAGGAATGCTTTTTTTGTTTTGTTTTTTTAGGTGTTCTGCCAAGTACAATCATATAATGGGAGATGAGGTTTACGCCCGATTCTGGTTAGATAATGAACCGTTTTCGATTGTCATCAATATTGGTGAAATAATAGGAATATGGCATTCAAAGTACTGGTACAAAGGAATTTCAAATGTTTACTTTAACCATATATTTACAAATATTGACGGGCGTGATATGTTTAAAATGAAAGCGCCATCATGAATGGGTTCATTGACATTTCATTATTATATTTTACATGGGAAGGAAGATGGAATGGATGAAAAATTTGCTCAAAAAGGCAACCGCAATGATGCTGGCATTGGCTCTGCTGCTTGGATTAATGACAGCGCCCGTTCATGCAGACACCCCACTGTTCACCATCGAAAGCGAAGATGCGCAGCTCACCCCGGATCTTCAAGTGGTCACTTCGATCTATGGACAACCCAAGCCCGGATTCTCAGGGGCTGGCTTTGTCTGGATGCAGAACTCTGGCACATTAACCTTCACCGTTACTGTCCCGGAAACCGGCATGTACGCAATCTCCACACGATATATGCAGGAGCTCAGTGCGGATGGAAGGTCTCAAAATTTAATCGTAAATGGTGTTACAAAAGGTGCGTACATGCTGCCTTACACGACAACATGGTCAGACTTCGACTTTGGATTTCACAAGCTGAACCAGGGTAGCAATACCATTGAGCTGAAGGCTGGCTGGGGCTTCGCGTATTTTGATACTTTTACCGTGGATTATGCGGAACTGGACCCTCTGAATGTACAGCCAATTCTAAGTGATCCTGAGGCGACACCGGAAACACAAATTTTGATGAACTATTTAACGGAGGTATATGGTAACCATATTATTTCTGGGCAGCAAGAAATCTACGGAGGAGGGAATGACGGAGATTCAGAACTTGAATTCGAATGGATTCATGATCTGACCGGAAAGTATCCGGCTATTCGCGGCTTTGATATGATGAATTACAATCCGCTGTATGGTTGGGAGGACGGTACAACCGATCGCATGATTGATTGGGTGAATAATCGTGAAGGTATTGCAACAGCTTCCTGGCATATCAATGTACCCCGCAATTTCAATACGTATGAACTAGGGGACTTTGTTGATTGGAAAGAAGCTACGTATAAGCCAACCGAGACGAATTTTAATACAGCGAATGCGGTCATTCCCGGTACCAAAGAGTATCAATACGTGATGATGACCATTGAGGATCTGGCAGAACAACTGCTGATTTTGCAGGACAACAACGTGCCGGTTTTGTTCCGTCCGTATCATGAAGCGGAGGGCAACGGCGGACTGAACGGGGAAGGCGCATGGTTCTGGTGGGCTTCAGCAGGCGCAGACGTGTACAAAGAGCTATGGGATCTGCTCTATACTGAACTGACCGAGACGTATGGCTTGCACAATCTGATCTGGACGTACAACAGCTATGTATATAGTACTTCTCCGGCTTGGTATCCGGGTGATGACCAGGTAGATCTTGTCGGATACGACAAATACAATACGATCTACAACCGTTATGACGGTTTGTCGGGCGTGCCCAATGAGGATGCGATTACCTCGATTTTCTATAAGCTTGTTGAGTTGACGGGTGGTACCAAAATGGTAGCGATGACGGAGAACGACACGATTCCAAGCGTGAAAAATCTGACAGAGGAGAAATCAGGTTGGCTGTACTTCTGTCCTTGGTATGGCGAGCATCTGATGAGTTCTGCATTTAATTACCCGGCAACATTGAAAACGCTTTATCAAAGTGATTATGTCATTACGTTGGATGAGCTGCCGAGTTTAAAGGTTAACAATCCCAACCCAAGCGCATCCATTACACCTGCAAACGTCGAATTTGATAAATATGCACCCAATCAAGCTGACAAAGTCGTAACGGTAAATGCAAATGGTCATACGCTAACCGCTCTTCGGGCCGGCAACCATGTGTTGACCGTAAATACGGACTATACCCTGAGCGGAAGTACGCTGCTGCTGAAAAAAGCTTATCTGGCGACACTACCCGTTGGCGAGCATTCGATTGTTCTGGATTTTAATCAAGGCCAGGACCCTGTGTTAAAAGTCAAAATCGTGGATTCAACACCGAGTACCGATGCTGTGATTTCACCTGTGAATGCAACATTCGATAAAGCGACGAATTACGCGCAAGATATGAATGTGTCTCTCACCTTGAATGGCCGTCAGCTTACAAGCATCACGAAGGGGAATGTGACGCTTGTAGCGGGTCAGGATTATACGGCATCCGGCGCTGCTATTGTGTTGAACAAATCCTATCTTGCCACGCTGCCGCTGGGCCAAAACGTATTGACCTTTCACTTCAATGGAGGAAATAACGCTGTATTAACAGTGAAGGTAGTAGACAGTACAGTTACTGTGCCTGCCGGAGATATGACGATTCAAGCGTTTAACGGCAATACAAGTGCATCCACCAACGGAATATCACCCAAATTCAAATTGATCAACTCTGGTGATTCGGCCATTCCGTTGAGTGATGTCAAACTTCGGTATTACTATACGATTGACGGGGAAGAAACTCAGACGTTCTGGTCGGACTGGGCCAGTATGGGAAGTGCAAATGTAACCAGTCAATTCGTTAAATTGGCCACTCCAGTTGCAGGGGCAGATCATTATCTTGAAGTGGGCTTTACAAGTGCAGCGGGAACATTGAATGCAGGGCAGAGCGCAGAGGTTCAAGCTCGCTTCTCCAAAAACAATTGGACGAATTACACCCAGACTAATGATTACTCGTTCAAGGCATCTGGCAGTCAGTTTGCAAACCATGATAAGGTTACCGGGTATGTGAATGGTCAGCTGGTATGGGGAATTGAGCCGTAAGGAAGAGAGAACATTGAGGAGCTGGATCAGGGAGTTAACCTCTGATCCAGCTTTTTATGATGTAGACGGTGTACATTCGTTAGAAGGAATGTTCTTTTTAAAGCTCAGTACGTGACAATGTATACCTATCTGTTCATATGCGATCTATGATCTTATTCGTATGGCCCATGATGAACTGAAGAAGCAGACCTGCGCAACATACAGTTAATAATGTACCAAGCCCGATCGGTCCGCCAAAAAGGAATGCCAGCATCAAAAATACAAAGTAAATCAATGTTCTCGATACAAATAAGGGCGTTCGCGTGATTTCGTGCAGAACTAAGGTTAAGCGGTCAATTGGAATGGGTGCGAAATTGGTTTGTAAATAGATGGCCGTGCCGATACTTATGATCACTAATCCAATGACAAAAGTCATCAGTTTGCTGTACCAGACCTCAGGCGTGATTATAGATTCAGATACATATAACCATATATCGATCCCCATACCAGTAATGAACGCGGTGACGAGACCCAAAAACTCGGGTTTTTGCTGCTTCAAAAGCGAATTGCATCCAATTAATAAGAGTGCAATGATGACCTCCCAGCTTCCTACACTTAGCCCTACATGTTGGGAAAGCCCCACCAGAAGTGCATCAAACGGTGAGGTGCCCAGTTCAGATTGGATGGTAAGGGAAATGCCAAGCGTCAAGATGAGAATACCTGCGACAAAAAGCACATATTTCAATTCATTCAACCTCTTTTTTGATATTATGTTGCAAGTGCAACAAAAATAAGATAAATTTAATGTAATCCTTTTTTATTGCATTTGCAACAAATGATTCATGATTAACGTGTTAAAGGAATGTGAACCTAAATGACGATTCGTATAGACATATGTACCATTGAACATGTATGTGAACTGCAGGAGATTAGTTATGAGACGTTTAATGAAACGTTTGAAGCGCAAAATTCATCCGAAAATATGAATGCTTATCTGGAAAAGGCGTTTAATCGGGAGCAATTAGAGACTGAACTATCCAATGCGGAATCACAATTTCTTTTTGCTTATGTGAACAATAAAATTGCAGGGTATATGAAGGTAAATATCAATGATGCGCAGTCTGAGAAGATGGGCTTGGAGTCCCTCGAGATTGAGCGGGTATACATCAGAAAAGAGTTCCAAAAGCAGGGCCTTGGTAAAGTATTGCTCCATAAAGCCATAGAGATGGCAACAGAACATCACAAAACGAGTATCTGGTTAGGGGTGTGGGAGAAAAACGAAAATGCCATCGCCTTTTATGAAAAGATGGGGTTTGTACAGACTGGAGCTCATGCTTTTTACATGGGAGATGATGAACAGATTGATTTGATAATGACCAAAACGATACTGTAACTGGTTCATTGAGGGGAAAGCTTGGGAGAAAAAATGCTAATTAAGCAGAATTCTTTCGGGCTTTTTTATGTTTTGCCAGAACCGTTGAATAATAAAATGTAGAAATGGACGAGAAACATTTCATAATAAATATTATGTAAACTTATTATTTTCGATGACCATTATAAGCTGCATCTATGGCATTAGTAAAAGTTAAAGTCCTGATTAATACATAATTGGCAGTATTGTTTAGCTCAATATCCCTCAAGGGAGCAGGCTGGTCTCAAGTATGTTATTACAATGTATTAGTTTATTTCTGCGTTTGGACAGCCAGTTGAAAATCGTTTTCGTTTGTCGTCTAATAGATCGTGTTACGTTCTTAATAATCACTATATGAGTTGTACATATACTATGTTAAAAGAACTTCTTGCGCATGAAAAGGGCGTGCTAATTCATCATGTTAAACTATTTGGTTTTAGACGCGGAAAATGGAAAATAAAATTAATATTTTAAGTGAAAATCAGGCGAATAAGGCTCTTGAAACGAGCCAAAAAAAGGACTGAAATCAATCAAAATATTAATTGGATAAATAAGGGATAAATCGTCCGAAAGGCGCTGCTGCGCCGATTACAGATCAATTTCATATAGATTTGCGATGGATTTAGTGGCGCTTTCACGATATGCTTTTGGAAATTGGAAAGGAAGTGGGAAAAATGGAACGCGAACTGGCGTTGGAAATTGTCAGAGTAACAGAATTGGCTGCGTTAGCTTCAGCACCCTGGATGGGACGAGGTGACAAGAACAGTGCAGATGAAGCGGCTACTTTGGCCATGCGCGCCATGTTCGATTCCGTGTCTATTCGCGGCACGGTGGTAATCGGTGAAGGAGAAATGGATGAAGCACCCATGTTGTACATCGGCGAGGAAGTGGGCAACGCTGAGGGGCCTGAGGTTGACGTGGCTGTAGACCCGCTCGAAGGTACAGAAATCGTGGCCAAAGGACTAAACAACGCTCTATCGGTTATTGCAGTGGCGGGAAAAGGTAACCTGCTCCACGCACCGGACATGTATATGGAGAAATTGGCGGTAGGACCTGCGCTTGTAGGCAAGGTCAGCATTGAAGATCCGGTTGAAGTCACACTGGAGAAAGCCGCTACCGCATTGAACAAAAATATCTCGGATCTAACGGTGATGATTCTGGATCGTGTGCGCCATGAGAGCACAATTAAAACCCTGCGCAAGGTAGGCGTGCGGATCAAGTTCCTCAGTGACGGTGATGTGGCGGGTGCAATGGCACCGGCCTTCCCGGAGGCAGGCATTGATCTGTATGTCGGTTCTGGAGGAGCGCCAGAAGGAGTGCTGGCAGCCGCAGCGTTATCTTGCCTTGGGGGCGAGATTCAAGGTCGCCTGATGCCTGCCAACGCCGACGAATTCCAGCGCTGCCTGCAGATGGGGATTGATAATCCATACAAAGTGTTAACGATGCAGGATATGATCGGCACGGAGGACGTCATTTTTGCCGCAACGGGTGTAACGCCAGGGGAGATCCTGGGAGGGGTACGATATCTTGCAGATGATCGCGCCGAGACGGATTCGATTGTCATGCGTGCCAAAACCAAAACCATTCGGTTTATTCGTTCCCAACACTTCTTACCTAACAAAGAAGTGCTGCACAAGGTAAGACAGCTCCAATCCACGCCAGAACCATCGGACCGCATTCCGAATCTTGTGAAAACGATGGAGCAGGCTGAGTTTAGTCAATCCTCCGTTGATCATGGCGTTCCAACCACGTTGTGAGCTGGACTCTCCATAATTGAACAAATAGGATCAACTGAAATCGTTGTATTGAGTGTTGATAAGTAACTTGAACCCCTAAGATTACAGGTGCTTGAATCATTGAAAGTACCATCTCTGGTAAGATAATAATGAGGGCTTGGATTAATCCACAGCCCTCATTATTTTTTGTGTTAAAAGCATTGACAACGGTTACATGGCATGAGAAAATGTACGCGCGTACATAAATATTTATTTTTAACCATTATATGATTTAATGATGAGCTAGAAAGGGTTGAAATTCATGGCATCTCGTAAAGAAGTGGCTGATCTTGCGGGTGTTTCCGAGGCAACGGTCTCCCGGGTGCTTAATGGGGTAGGTCCTATTAAAGAAGAGACACGCCGCAAGGTTCTTGAAGCTTCCGAACAGTTAGGCTATGTGCCCAGCGCTCTTGCTCGCAGTTTTGCCAGAAGTAAAAGCGGGAACCTTGGCGTGGTATTACCTTATGTTCCGAAGGCGCATCTGTTCTCGGCGTATTTTTTCTCGGAAATGCTGAGTGGGATTGGAAGCAAAGCCAGAGACCATGGCATGGATCTGCTGGTTATGTTCCGGACACCCGGTGAAGTAATGAATTATACGGATCTGTTCCGGCGTCAGAAAGTGGACGCTTGCATTATCCTTGGTGCCAGAGATGATCATGAAGAACTGGCGGCCATGCAGCAGCTTCACCAGGAAGGACACCCATTCTGTGTCATGAATCAGCATTTTGAGGGCCAATCATTCACGGAAGTGGATGCGGATCATGTGGAAGGAAGCAGGCTTGCCATACGTCATCTTACGGATCAGGGGTATCGCAAAATCGCTTTTCTCAATGGTCCAGACAGCTATTCCAACAGCCAGGAACGAATGGAAGGTGTCCGTCTTGGCCTGCAAGAAGCAGGTATGGAGCTGGACCCGAGTCTGTTGCTTGAGGGGAATTATAGCAGACGAAGCGGCATTGAGGCGGCAGCGATTGTAGCAGATCGGCTACATGAGATTGATGCTGTATTTGCGGCCAATGACCGGATGGCCATTGGTGTGATGCATGGTTTGCGTGAGCGGGGAATAGGGCCTGCTGACTTTCCGGCATTTGTGGGTTATGACGACTCCGATGCCGCCGAGATGGCGGTTCCGCCGCTGAGCAGCGTCAGGGTTCCATTTTTTGAGATGGGTGAACTTGCAGCATCGAAGGTTATGCATGTGTCTGTGGGTGAGACGCATCAAGCGAATAACCCTGTTTCAACGGTAACCGAATCAGTGAGAGCGTTGTTGCCTACCGAACTGATCATCCGTGCTTCTTCTATCCGTCGATAGTTTATTGGTACACATATGAAAAGAATTTTTATTATTCCAAAGGAGGAAATGACCATGTCAAATCGTCTTCGTGTCGGAATGGTTGGATACAAATTTATGGGAAAGGCCCACAGTAATGCTTATCGCAGTCTGCCGATGTTTTTCCCGTCTGCTCCGCTGCAGCCTGAGATGTCTGTGATCTGTGGACGTAACGAGCAGGGAGTGCAGGAGGCAGCGAATCAGTTCGGCTGGTCCGAAAGTGTAACCGATTGGCGCGAACTGGTGAAGCGGGATGATATCGATCTGATTGATATTAACGCGCCAAGTGATGCCCACAAGGAAATTGCTTTGGAAGCAGCCCGTCAGGGCAAGCACCTTTTTTGTGAGAAACCACTGGCTCTGTCCCTCGCGGATTCGCGTGAGATGCTTCAGGCCGCAGAGGAGGCCGGAGTCGCTCATATGGTCGGGTTCAACTATCGATTCTCACCAGCAGTGCAATTAGCGAAGGATCTGGTGGAGAGCGGACGACTGGGCAAAATCTATCATTTCCGTGCGTTTTTCCTTCAGGACTGGATCATGGACCCTTCGTTCCCGCTGGTATGGCGTTTGCAAAAAGAAGTTGCAGGCTCCGGTTCCCATGGGGATCTGGGTGCACACTTAATCGATCTGGCTCGTTTCCTCGTTGGTGAATTCCAGGAAGTTATCGGTATGAGCGAAACATTTATCAAAGAACGACCGCTCGCAGCCGAGATGACAGGACTGAGCGCTAAGGGCAGTTCGAATGCGGATGCACCGAAAGGAGAAGTGACCGTTGACGACGCGACGCTGTTCCTGGCACGATTCGCAGGAGGTGCGCTGGGCAGCTTCGAGGCTACACGTTTTGCAGCGGGGCATCGCAGTACGAACTCGTTTGAGATTAACGGAAGTCTCGGGAGTGTACGGTTTGATTTTGAGCGGATGAACGAACTGGAAGTATATTTTACAAAGGATGAAGAGGACGTACAGGGATTCCGCCGTGTACTGGCAACTGATCCTGCACACAAATATGCTGAGGCCTGGTGGCCTGCCGGACATACGATTGGATTCGAGCACACGTTCACACATGAGATGCTGGAGCTGGTGACAGCGATCTCTGAAGGACGACAACCATCACCGAGTTTCCACGATGGGGTCGCTTGTCAGGCTGTACTGGAAGCGGTGGAACGTTCGGTGACGGAGCGGCGCTGGGTGACGCTTGAAGAAATGTAAGCAAAGATGGATAGCGAGACAGAGACATCAGGATTAGAGTAGAACACAACTAATATATCCGAAAGCGAGTGATAAAACGATGAGTAAAGCACTGATTGTATGGGGCGGCTGGGATGGACATGAACCGGAGCAAGTAGCAGCGATTTTTGAGCGCATTTTGAAGGAAGAGCAGTTCGAGGTTGAAGTCTCGAATACGTTGGAGTCTTATGCAGATGCAGAGAAGTTGCTGGGTCTGGATCTGATCGTGCCATTGTGGACGATGGGGCAGATTGAGCAGGAACTGGTCAATAACGTATCAGCGGCTGTTCAGAGCGGTGTGGGCTTGGCTGGTCTTCATGGTGGGATGTGTGATGCCTTCCGAAATAACGTGGACTGGCAGTTTATGACGGGTGGACAATGGGTTGCCCATCCAGGTAACGATGGTGTGGAATACATGGTGAACATGAAACGTGGCTCCAGCCCGTTATTGGATCATATTGAAGATTTTCAGGTGAAAAGTGAACAGTATTACCTGCACGTTGACCCGGCTGTGGAAGTGTTGGCCACAACTCGTTTTCCAGTGGTAAGTGGTCCGCATGCAGCGAATGGCCCCGTAGATATGCCTGTTGTCTGGACGAAACGATGGGGAGCAGGACGGGTATTTTACAACTCACTGGGACACCATGCAGACATTGTAGACATGAAACCTGTGACTGAAATGATGCGCAGTGGTTTCAAATGGACAGCAGCAGGCAAGGAACTTGCCAAGAGTCGAGTAAGTGCCGCAACTGAAGTGTATACAGGTATGGCGGACAACCAGAACTAATGAGATCGTAGTTTGATTGCAAACGTAACTTCAGTGTCAACAATTCATCCTCAATGGATAAACCATTTCTGATCCACGGCGAAGGGAGCCCCAGGCATGAAAACAATGAAAGTAGGCATTATTGGCTGCGGTAAAATCAGCGGTATATATATGGAAAACTGTCACCGGTTCGAGGTGCTGGAACTTGTTGCTGTTGCGGATCTTGATCGGAAACGTGCAGAGGAGCAGGCTGCAGCCTATAACGTGCCAAACGTATACAGCGTGGATGAAATCTTGGCTGATCCCGAGATTGAGCTGATCATCAACCTGACGATTCCTTCCGTTCATGCGGATGTATGCTTGCGGGCACTCGAATCAGGCAAACATGTCTATGTGGAGAAACCGCTCGCAGTTACCCGTGAGGAAGGTCAGGCTGTGCTCGAAACAGCGAAGCGTAAAGGACTGCTCGTAGGCTGCGCACCAGAGACGTTCTTTGGATCAGGCATCCAGACTTCACTTCAATTGGTGGAGGAAGGAGTGATCGGCAAGCCGGTAGCGGCGACCGCATTTATGATGAGCCGTGGTCATGAGCACTGGCACCCAGATCCGGAGTTTTATTACGCGTCAGGCGGTGGGCCAATGTTCGACATGGGTCCGTACTACCTCACGGCATTGGTTCAACTGATGGGGCCTATCAAGTCCATTGCGGGCATGACAGGTAAAGCCATGGAAGAACGCACGATTACGAGTGAGAAAAAAAGAGGTCAAGTGGTTCCCGTCGAAATTCCAACTCACGTTACGGGTCTGTTGCAGTTTGAGCAGGGTGCCATTGGCACGCTGATTACGAGCTTTGACGTATTTGGCGGAAGTGCACTGCCACCGATTGAGATATATGGCACGCACGGTACTTTGCAGGTACCTGATCCCAACACCTTCGGCGGTCCTGTTCGTTACCGCTTGCTGGGTGAACAGGAATGGACGGAAGTTCCGCTTCTACCAGGGTATCAGGAAAATACTCGCGGCATTGGTGTGGCAGATATGGCCTATGCAGCTCATAGCGGACGCGCACATCGGGCGAGCGGGGAACTGGCGTACCATGTTCTTGAGGCCATGTGGGCATTCCACGATTCATCCGACGAACAGACTTTCTACCAGATGAAAAGCTCGTGTCAGCGCCCGGCTGCATTGCCAGCGGATCTGCCATTGTATACATTGGATAAGTAAGATAGCCATTATTGTTTATGTCATAACGAATAGCCCCTTTTCCTGCAAATCAGGAAAGGGGCTATTTTTTATTAAATCCAAGAAATCTGGGGATAACTGCGATCGGAAGGTTGTTCTGTCATCGGAGTGTCCAGTGTAAATATTCTTTGGACAACTTATATAGTCATTTACGGCTCGAATCCAGCCTGACTGATCCAGATTTCATCCTCGGCAAAATAGTCTTTCATCCGCTCAACGACGATCTGATACGCATCTGGATGATACCAGTCCGCCATCCCCACTTGCTGGTAGAGCGACTCCATGCCGAGTCGCCGGGTGCGCTTGCCCTCACTGCCATCGCCCATGAAATAATCGTCAATGCATACACGCTGAACGAGAGGTCTCAAGATGGCTGCAAAATCCTCACTGCTGGGTAATACGGGAGCAATCGCAACCTGTGTGGGTATTCCGGCATCCCGCAACTGTTCCAATGCACGTAATCGGCCTGCAATCGGTGGAGCAGAAGGACTGAAATGTTTGCGCATATCGTCCAAATCCGTCTCGACAGTCATACTGACCCGAACCCGGTCTCCTAACTGTAGTAAGAGATCTATATCCCGGGTAACGAGGGGACTGCGGGTTTGGACCAATACAAAATCGGGCGGATACTGTACCATCGTTTCAAGTAATGAACGCGTGATACATTCCTTGTATTCGGCGGGTTGATACGGGTCTGTACTGGATGACATGAACAGCGTGACTTTGCCTTTCGCCAGGGCACGCTGCAATTCTTTGGCGAACACTCGGGAGGCCTCCTGTTTCACATCAACCCAGCTCCCCCAATCCTCTTTGCGAAATAGAGAGACTGGCATCTGTCTGACATAACAATAGGAACAACCGAAGGCGCAGCCTGTGTACGGATTCAACGTATGTGTATATCCATTAAGGAAACCTGTTCCTTTGTTCAGTAACGTTTTAGGTACTTTGTAAGAAAGGTTGGTTTTCATGAGTTGTCATACCTTTCGCGGTAATGTGCAGGTGTAAGACCTGTGTGTTTGCGAAATACAGTAATGAAATAAGCCGAGTTAGGTATACCGACCTGGCGTCCAATATCCGTGACGGTTAGTCTGGTATGTTCAAGCAAATTCCGGGCTTCGGTCACTCGTTTATCCTGAATATATTGAACCGGTGTGCGGCCTGTAATCCGCTTGAATACACGATGCAGATGATAAGGGCTGCCATGACTCACGGTGGCAAGGACATCCAGGGTTAGCGGTTCGGCGTAATGATGTTCAATGTAATCGGTGATCCCATATATCCACTCCTGATCAGGTACCCGCTCCCCTGTAGGTTTACAACGTTTGCAGGGCCTGAACTTTCGTGCCAACGCTTCTTCAACACGTTGAAATATCAGCACATTTTCAGCTTTGGGTGCTCTGGACTTACAGGAAGGGCGGCAGAAAATGCCTGTTGTCTGTACACCGTAAAAGAACGTTCCATCATAAGAATTATCGTTGTGGATGATGGCACGCCAGTATTTTTCATCTATCGATTTGGGCAGTATGCGATCTTGATCCGGACTTTCCATGGTGATCACCTCATCTCTAATTATACCCCTGATTCCAAGGGATTGACGAAGTTTTAGCTTAAAAAGCAAGATATCAATACCGGGATACCGTACCTTTCTTCAATCTGAACGAAATATGAGCTACAATATACAAGATGGTATAAAAGGTTATATAGGTTCAACTAAACTTTCTACACGAGAACGGAGAGGACGGAAATAACGTGAAGAAGCGAAGCGTTCGCCTTTATCCCCGGATTTTCCCTTTGAAGAAGGGAATTAAAAAAAATCTGGGGATAACAGCGATCGGAAGGTTATTCTGTCATCGGAGTGGTAAGTGTAGATACTTTAGTTGGATTCATATAGAACTCAAATGAAATTTATAGATGAAAGAGGTAGGTAGGCATGGTTCGTTTTGGCGTAGTGGGTACCAACTGGATTACAGAAAAGCTTCTTGAAGCCGCAGCACAGGTTGAAGGATTCAAATTAACCGCCGTGTATTCAAGAACTGAAGATAAGGCTAATGCATTTGCAGATAAATATGATGTTGAGCATCGCTTCACCGATCTGGAAGAGTTGGCGGCAAGTGATGTGATCGATGCAGTCTACATTGCAACACCGAATACGGTTCATGCAGAGCAGGCTGAACTTTTTCTGAGAAATGGCAAACATGTATTGTGCGAGAAACCTCTGGCTGCAAATAGCGCCGAAGTTCGGAGTATGATCGATACAGCACAAGAACATCAGGTTCTGCTTATGGAAGCGATGAAATCTACTCTTGTTCCCCACTTCAAAATGGTGCAGGAAAACCTGCATAAAATCGGTCCTGTCCGCAAATACGTAGCAGGATACTCTCAGTATTCTTCGCGTTACGACAAGTACAAAGAAGGGATTGTCCTGAACGCGTTCAAGCCTGAACTCGCCAATGGTGCGTTAATGGATCTCGGTGTATATTGTCTCTATCCGTTGATTACATTGTTTGGTGCACCTAACCGTGTCCAGTCCCAAGCGATGATGCTGGAATCTGGCGTGGATGGACAAGGGAGTGTGCTTCTGGATTATAATGGGATGGATGCGGTCGTTACCTATTCCAAAATCTCCAACTCTCATGTACCAAGCGAAATCATGGGGGAACTGGGAAGCATCATCATTGACAAGATTGGTTCACCAGAACATGCAGAGATACGATACAATGACGGTACGGTGGAGCAACTCACAGTCGAACAAAACCATCCGGCGATGTATTATGAAGTGGAGGAGTTCGTGAATCTGGTTCAGGAAGGCCAGATGGAGTCCAGTATGAACACGTATGAACGCTCTTATGTTACGATGCAGGTCATGGATCAGATTCGGAAGCAGATTGGGCTTGTGTTCCCTAACGATTGATTCCAAAACAGGAAAGGTAGCTGAGACGAGATGAGCAGAGATGAGCAGAGCAACAAACTCTCCAATGATTCTGGTAGTTTGGAATTGTCACAGATTGTCTTTATAGGAAGAACCTTCGAGGAATATATGAAAATGTTCAACTTAACGGTAGAGGAGATTACTGGCAAGTCGATTCTGGATTGTCCCGGCGGAGCATGTTCGTTCAGCAGTCAGGCGCGCAAGTTGGGTGCAGACCCCATAGCGATAGATATTGCCTACGAATACGGGATCGACGAGCTTGAAGTAAAGGGATATCAGGATATTGAGCATACGATGAAACATATGGAACCCGTGCAAAACATATATGTGTGGGATCAATTTGGATCAATCCAGGGGTTAAAGGAAGAGCGAACTCGTGCCATCACAGATTGCATCGCAGATATGAGAATGTTCCCTGACCGTTATGTGGCGTCTGCGCTCCCGGATCTTCCTTTTGCCGATGAACAATTCGATCTGACGTTATCCGCTCATTTCCTGTTTACGTATGCGGATCGATTGCATGTTGATTTTCATGTTGCAACCGTAATGGAGCTGCTGCGTGTGAGCAAACGAGAGGTTCGCATTTTCCCAACAGTGGATCTGTCTGGCGAACGTTACAAGCACATGGATGAATTAAAATTAATACTCGAACAGCGTGGATACGCCGTTTCCGAAGAACCAACGTCATATGAGTTTCAACGGAATGCTCACACCATGCTTCACATTGTTAAATAGAATTGAACAAGATAGGAGGTTTTTCGGATGAATAAAGTCCTTATACTTGGGGGTACACGCTTTTTTGGAAAACGTCTCGTGGATCACTTACTGTGGGAAGGGAAGTCGCAGATCACAGTCGCCACTCGTGGTAAAACGGATGTCGACTTCGGACCCGAAGTGAACCGGATCAAGATGGATCGTGAAGACCCGGAATCTCTGGCAGAGGTTGCGCAGACAGACATGTGGGATGTCGTGTACGACAATATCTGTTATACACCAGATGCGGCAAAATCGGCATGCGAGGCATTCGCTGGGCGAACCAAAAGATACGTTTTGACATCCACACTCTCCGTTTACGGTGATCCCAGACCTGGATTTAAGGAAACGGATTTTGACCCGTATACATATCCATTACAGTATGGGAGTGCGGAGGATTTTTCGTACGGAGAAGGTAAACGGCTTGCAGAGGCTGTCTTTTTTCAGGAAGCGGATTTCCCGGTCGTAGCGATGCGTATTCCAATTGTACTCGGGATTGATGATTATACGAGAAGACTCCATTTTCATATTGAACATGTGCAAAAAGGAAAACCGATTGGCATGCCAAATCCGGATGCAGAGATTGGATTTATCAATTCCACCGAAGCGGCAAGATTCCTTGCCTGGCTTGGACATTCGTCCATTACCGGGCCGGTGAATGCAGCTTCCAAGGGTGCAATTACGCTGTCAGCCATGATACATCTGATCGAGACGGTCACGGGCATGCAGTCCCAGATCCTTACGGAAACGGTGAAAGAAGATATGTCTCCCTTCGGCGTTGAGCAATCATGGACGATGGTGACGACCAAGGCAGAACAAGCTGGATATACGTTCGAACCTCTGATGGACTGGTTCCCGGGACTTGTTCGAGAAGTCGCTCTCGCATTACAGTCGGAGCGGTAGACATATCGCATTGGATAGAACTGAAATACCACGGAATGAACATAAAGAGGGTGCAACCAGAGCGTAATCTCTGGTGCACCCTCTTTATGTTGTACTTTTTTTCAGAATTTGAACGTGACTCAATCCAGATAGGAGGGAGAAATCACGTACACGATAACGATAACAGCAATGGGTAGGTTGTTCTGTCAGTGTGGCTCTCGTGGAGCAGAGGCAGAAGCCCTTATGCGAATTTCTGACGGTAAAATGATGGTTTGGGGCTCGGAAGGGGCTTTTCCCTCAATCCTGTCAATCAGCATTTGTACCCCCTGAAACCCGAAGTCATATGCAGGCTGTGCCGCTACGGTCAGAAATGGATCAAAGGCAGAAGCCAGATCCAGATCGTCGAAGCACACGACAGATATGTCTTCTGGTACACGTAGTCCACGTTTGCGCAAAAGTCGGATGACCCCAATCGCCAGCATGTTGTTGGCTGCAAAAATAGCGGTTGGTTGCTCCGGTTGTGAGAGTAGTCGATCCAGTCCCTCTTCATCGGTGAAATTCCGGTACCCTGTTCGAAGCACAAGCTCGGGATCGATCTCAGCTCCGGCCTCACGTATACCCTCTATATAACCTTCCTCCCGCAGTCTGGCGGTAGAAACCTCGGAAGAACCATTGACCAGTGCAATGCGCTGGTGTCCCAATTGCACCAAATAACGGATCAGCTCAATTGCACCTTCCCGGCTATCACCCGCAATGATATCCGATGTAATGCCAGGTACGGTGCGGTCCAGAAAGACAAACGGAATGTGACGTTCCTGTAACTGTTTCAGATGAGGCAGAGACCGATCTCCCGCCGGGGCAAAGAGTACACCATCGACGCGAGTTGACAGAATCGCATCCACGTAGTCCTTTTCCTTATTGTAATCTTCATCACTGTTGCCAAATAAAAGACGGTACCCTCGAAGATGGGCTGCATCTTCAGCACCACGGGCGAGAGTTGTATAAAAAGGGTTGGTAATATCCGTAATAAGCAGCGAGAGCATCTGGGTTCGCTGAAGCACAAGGCTGCGCGCATTCGAGTTCGGGATGTAGCCAAGTTCGTCGATCACCTGTTGCACACGTTCACGTGTAGCGGAACTTATGCGGCCTGTATGGTTAATGACCTTGGAGACCGTCATGGCGGAGACGTTGGCTTTTTTGGCAATATCGTAAATGGTAATCATAAGAGATCTAACCTTTCCGCAACATAGTCTTACCATTCTATAGGATAATGCCAATTGACAGCAAGATAGGCTCATGCTATGTTAGGGTTACCGATAACCCTAAAGGGTTCTGAACGTCACTACCACATAAACCATTTTGTTAAATTGCTCATGCACGTTCCATTTTCTAGAATAGAGGAACTACATATATAGCTGATTAATGAAATGGTTTATTGGTATTTTTTCAAACATGTAAACGTATTCAATAGTCGAGAAAGCTCTTGATAATCTGTATATGCAGTTCTTGTGTGCCACCCGGGTATCGGTTGTAATACCATCACTATCTCATGCCATTCAATACACATGGATCAGACAAAAGATTTCTCAATTCAACCCAAATTCTATGAAACGAATTGAAGGAGGACACTTTAGTATGACACATCAGGATTATCGTTATAAGCAGGCTTTCCCCAAGATTGGTATTCGTCCAACGATTGATGGAAGACGCAAAGGGGTCCGTGAGTCACTGGAAGAGCAGACGATGCGGATGGCGACATCCGTTGCCGAGCTGCTTGCAGCCGAACTGCGTTACCCGGACGGTTCCGCGGTGGAATGTGTTGTCGCTGAGACTTGTATTGGCGGTGTGGCCGAGGCGGCCGCAGCATCTGAACTGTTCAGTCGTTCCAATGTGGGCGTAACGATCACCGTGACACCATGCTGGTGTTATGGTACGGAAACCATGGATATGTCGCCATCCATCCCTACTGCCATCTGGGGTTTTAACGGGACTGAACGTCCGGGTGCAGTATATCTGGCAGCGGTACTCTCTGCCCACGCACAGAAGGGGATTCCGGCCTTTGGGATCTATGGAGAGGATGTGCAAGACGGCGGGGATACAACGATTCCTGATGATGTGCGTGAGAAATTGCTCCGGTTCAGCCGTGCGGGTCTTGCAGCCGCTACCTTGAAAGGGCAAGCGTATCTGTCCATTGGATCGGTATCCATGGGAATTGCGGGTTCGATTGTGAATGATTCATTTTTCCAGGAGTATTTGGGTATGCGCAATGAATACGTGGATATGAGCGAACTTACTCGCCGTATCGGAGAAGAAATCTACGACCCCGAGGAGTATAAGCTCGCGCTGGCATGGGTGAAGGAGAATTGTAGCGAAGGTCCGGATAACAACGCTGCCCATCTGCAAACGGATCGTAAACGCAAAGAGTACGAATGGGAAACGGTTGTGAAAATGACCCAAATCGTGCGTGACTTGATGGCGGGCAACCCGAGATTGGCAGAGCTTGGGTTTACAGAGGAATCGATGGGCCACCACGCGATTGTATCCGGCTTCCAGGGACAACGGCAGTGGACGGACCATTCTCCAAATGGAGATTTTCTGGAGTCGATATTAAACTCTTCCTTTGACTGGAATGGCAAGCGCGCGCCCTATCTGGTTGCAACAGAGAATGATAGCTTGAATGGCGTATCGATGTTGTTCGGTTCGTTGCTCACACATACGGCTCAGATCTTCGCTGATGTACGTACGTATTGGAGTCCGGATTCGGTACAGCGTGTGACGGGGCATCAGTTGGAAGGAAACGCGAAGGATGGCATTTTGCATCTGATTAACTCCGGTTCCGCAGCTTTGGATGGCACAGGACAACAGTCTAGAGACGGGAAGCCTGTCCTTAAGCCTTTCTGGGAAATTACAGATGAGGAAGTTCAGGACTGTCTGAAAGCAACATCGTGGAGACCGGCATCCGTTGAATATTTCCGCGGAGGCGGCTATTCTGCGGATTTCCTGACCAAAGGTGGTATGCCCGTAACGATGACACGTCTGAATCTTGTCAAAGGACTGGGACCAGTGCTGCAGATCGCTCAGGGTTACACGGTCGATCTGCCTGAAGCCGTGCATGATACGCTGGATCAACGGACAGATCCAACCTGGCCATCCACCTGGTTTGCACCTGTTCTAACCGGGGCAGGAGCGTTTACTTCCGTATACGAGGTCATGAATCAGTGGGGTGCGAACCATGGCTCCATCTCGTATGGACACATCGGTGCTGATCTGATTACGCTCGCTTCCATGCTTCGCATTCCGGTAAATATGCATAATGTACCAGAATCGGAGATTTTCCGCCCGCGTGCATGGGGATTATTCGGCACCAGTGAACCCGAGAGTGCAGACTACCGTGCTTGCAGTGTGTTTGGCCCGTTGTATCGTTAAAATAAAGTTCCATTCCTGTCAAACGCCATGTTCCTTGTGAAATGAAGGTACCATGGCGTTCTCTTGAAAGCTGTGTTCAGAACTTGAATACGGCTCATCGCGTAGCGTTAAGGAGGCTTGGTAGATTGGGCGATCAAGCAACACATGTGCTTGCTGCCGATTACGGTGCTGGTAGTGGACGTGTAGTCCGGGGTTCTTTTGATGGAAGCAAACTCTCGTTACAAGAAGTACATCGATTCAACAACGAACCCGTGCAGCTGGGGGGCGGATTGTATTGGGATTTCCTGCGACTTTTTCATGAATTAAAACAAGGCATTGTGAAAGGGACGCAAGGTATCTCTCCATCGGTCCGTTCAATAGCAGTGGATACATGGGGGGTGGACTATGGATTGGTGGATGGTGCGGGAAGATTGTGCTCGAACCCACGTCACTATAGGGAAGCACGCAATGCACAGTGGATGGAAGAAGTTCTGCACATGGTGAAAGAAGAAGAACTGTATGCCATGTCCGGTGTCCTGCCGCAGCAGATCAACACCGTATTTCAACTGCTAGGGAGTGTACGAGAGCAGGCCGAAGGTTTGCGTCCGGATGTGCGGATGTTATTCATGCCGGATTTATTTCACTATTATCTATCCGGTCAGCAGGCTTGTGAATATACGATTGCAAGTACCAGCGGGCTGTTGCATGCAGGTGAGGCGCGATGGAATAAGCACCTGTTCGGGCGTCTCGGTCTACCGGAAACATTATTTCCAAAACTCGTTCAGCCTGGTACCATACTGGGCAATTTAACACCTGAGTTGTGCGCCGAATTACGGACTGGACCGATGCAGGTGGTCTCTGTGGGCTCACATGATACCGCATCTGCCTTGGCAGCCATCCCTGCGATGGATTCGAATTTCGCTTTTATCAGCTGTGGAACCTGGTCTCTTATGGGTGTGGAGCGTGATACACCTGTATTGGATGACCGAAGCCGTGCATTGGGATTCACCAATGAAGGCACCGTAAGTGGTAAAGTGCGTACCCTGAAAAATCGTTCAGGTCTGTGGCTGCTACAGGAATGCAAACGGCAATGGGAACGGGAGAATCAACGTTTCACACATGAAGAACTGGTTCAGCTGGCTGCCTTGGCAACGCCGCATCAAAGTTACGTATCGCCGGGAGATAGCGTATATTTGGCGCCAGGGAATATGGCTGAGCGAATACGGCAACAATGCAGCGCCAGCGGACAGACTGTACCTGAATCGACTGGAGCGGTTGTACGCTGCATTCTGGAAAGTCTTGCTCTGGAATTCAGACAGACGCTGGATGAACTGCAGTTGATTACAGGTACAAGACCTGGTGTCATTCATATGGTTGGTGGCGGTGTGCACAATCGACTATTGTGTCAGTTTACAGCCAATGCAGCCGGTGTACCGGTGGTGGCAGGCCCCGCAGAGGCGACTTCAGCCGGGAATTGCATGCTGCAATTCCTTGCCCATGGAGAAGTGAGTAGCTTGGCCGATGTTCGGGAGGTCATGGCTGCTTCCTTTTCCCCCGAAACCTATGAACCTGAGGATACAGAGGTGTGGCAAGAAGCTTATGAAAACTACCAAAGTCTGAATCACATAAAAAGGTAATGAACAGATTCAAAGTAATGAGCATGGACGCAAAATGCTAAAAAAGAAAAGTTCGAGGAGTGGTGAGGAACATGTCTGAACAGCAAATAAGGGAAGAGCTGACGAAATATGCCCGCAGAGCAGTTGCTCAAGGGTTGGTGGTAGGACCCGGCGGCAATCTGAGTGCCCGCTCTGGGGGAACGATGCTGTTGTCTCCGAGTGGTTACGCGCTTGAAGATCTGGAGCCTGAAGAATGGATTGCAATTGATATCGAGACAGGGGAGACTCGTGCCGGAGCAACACGCCCTTCCTCTGAAGTCTTGATGCATCTGTACAGCTATCGTGTGAATCCGGATATTCAAGCCATTGTACATACACATCCGGCATATACAATCGCACTCAGTCTCGTTTTCAATGAATTGCCACACTTGTTTCCGGATCAATCCGCATTGGTGGGTGATATCGGATTCGTGCCTTACGTTCTGCCAACGACCAAACTTCTCGCGGATGCAGTCTCAGCAAAGGTAGAGGAACATACGGCACTCATTCTAGTCAATCACGGATTGGTCACAACGGGTAAAAACCTCCGTGAAGCCTATTACCGCACCCAGGTCGTGGAAGAAAGTGCGAAGGTGTATATGATCGCCAAGGCAGCGGGGGAACCCAAAGTGCTTACTGCCGAAGAATACAAGGAAATTCAATCCCTTGAGAGTGAAGCATACCGTGTGCAGTTGCTGCAACAACTCGAGTCCTGAGACCTTATTTGTTCCTTCGTGAGTGTGTTCATGATTCAAAATATTACTTCCATGAGGGCAGTTTGCATCCTCCAGCTAAACGTTGGACTAAAGGATGTAAAATGCTCTTTTTTATTGTTGAATTAGAAAGCATCGAAGGTTGGATTCGTGGCTATCAGCACAAATCCGAACAATGCGTTGTAGTTGGTTTTCTACTGCCTTGGTCCAGGCGTAAGCGGAACAGAACGCGGACTGTTATGCAGCTATCTGAATGGATAGGCACAGGCTACATAAAGCAACTTTTTCCGACAGCTATTGCATATGCTGAAATACCGAGTATAATACTTGGTAAATAGACGAAAAGGGGATGCAATAAACGATGAAAACACATGCTGAATTGAACTCACTTCTTGTTGACGATTATCTGGATCTCCTGAACATTGCGAAACAGCTAGGTGATGACGAATGGAAAGATGCCATTCTGCAAGCATTGAAGGAAGAAGTCGATGCGAATCATCATCTGGATTCAACAGAGGTAAGACAGGATCTATGGAACCAATTTGAAGGCATTAATGAACAGATGCATGATCTGTTAATGCAACTGAAGCATGCGGACAATCCGGAAGAGAAAGAGCAGATTATCGAGATGATATGGGGATTGAAAGTGGACCGTCATGCGATTACACGTAAACTTGAAACGATGAGCCGTGCCAGCGCTGGACGTCAATAAGCTCTAGGTTGATTATACATTGAAAACCCGCGTGTTTCCTGGGAATATCCCTAGGTCACACGCGGGTTTTGTTTTTGGTTCAGTTTTGTTTAATACACTCTAAGTGAGTGTTCAAAAAGTTAGGTTTTCAGTACCGAGAAGATGGGATGAAACTACCTCTCTAAAACTGTTTTGCGAAAGTACGCGCCTGTTCAATGGCTTGTTGCTTGATCTCATCTGTACGATCTTTATATTGATTATGTCCCTCTACAAAGATGCCATCAAGCTTCGGCACACCGAGAAATGACATGATAATGCTTAGATAACGATGACCGGATTCCATCTGAGCCGCTGGGCCTTCGGAATAAATGCCACCGCGTGCTTGAATATGCAGCGCTTTTTTGTCAGACAACAGTCCAACAGGACCTTGTTCTGTATACCGGAATGTTTTGCCGGCCACACAGATAGAGTCCACATATGCCTTCAGAATGGGAGGAAATGAGAAGTTCCACATCGGGGTTACAAAAACATATTTATCTGCTGAGGCAAATTGATCCGACAGTTCATTCAAACGGCTTACTTTCGCCTGCTCTTCCGAAGTCAGGTCACTGCCCGATTGCAGTTTGCCCCAGCCACTGAAGACATCCGCATCGATATGCGGAATATCCGAGCGGTACAGATCGAGGTGAACAACCTCATCGGAAGGGTGACTTTCACGATACGCATCAATAAATGCTTTGCCCGTAGCCATGCTGAAGGAGGTTTCATGATCATGAGGATGGGCAGTAATATACAATAAGGTAGACATGCAGTTCTTCCTCTCTGTGCGATTAATGGTCGAACCAATCTTGGCAATAATGAAGCGACCGCAGTAGTATGCATCGTTTTCCTCGTTTTATACGTCAGAAAGGAATTGAATGGATGGAGCCGATACTGAATTGAATGCTATATAGTAACCAGATACTAAATCCATGTATAATATACAGGACGAGTATTTGTGTTCCAACGATAATAGGGATGAGTGAGATGAGCGCACATGGGAATGGACCTGGAGAAGCAACGATTAAGCATTGAAGCAGCGAAATTGTATTATCAGTCCGATTACAGCCAGCAGGATATTGCTGCAAGATTGGGCGTGTCGCGTCCAACCGTATCAAGGTTACTTCAGTATGCGAAAGATCGGGGATACGTCCGGATTGAAATAATGGACCCGTTGGAGGATATCGATATCATTGCCGGAGAACTCAGGTCGAAATATGATCTGGATACGGCACTTGTGTGTTTTGCCCCGTTGAAGAGTGATGAGGAAATACAGAAGCATATCAGCAAACGAGCAGCAGACTACCTTCAGGAGACGGTTCAGGATGCGGATATTATCGGGGTGACTTGGGGAACAACCATGCATGCCGTAGCACGTCAGCTCCGTCCCAAGCAGGTTAAAGGTGTCGAAGTTGTACAATTGAAGGGGGGAGTAAGCCACTCCCATGTCAATACGTATGCCGCTGAGATTGTACATTTATTCGCTGAAGCTTTCCACACGGTACCAAGGTATTTGCCACTGCCCGTTATTTTCGACAACATTGAAGTGAAGAACATGGTGGAGGCCGATCGGCATATCGGCAGAATTGTAGAACTTGGCAGACAGGCCAATATCGCTTTGTTCACCGTGGGTACTGTGAAAGAAGATGCATTACTGTTCAGGCTCGGTTACTTCAATGAAGAAGAGCAACAATTATTAATGAACTCTGGTGCAGGTGACATTTGTTCACGCTTTTTCGATGCGGAAGGTCAGTTGATCAGTGAAGAGATTAACAGTAGAACCGTCGGTATTGACTTGGCTGAATTGAGAAATAAGGAAAAATCAATCCTGGTCGCCGGGGGCCAACGCAAAATTGAAGCGATTCACGCCGCGCTTAAAGGTCATTATGCGAATATTTTGGTTACGGATCAGTACACAGCCCAGGCATTACTGCGGTTCTAATTTCAAATGGATATGGATGACAACATCTGCCACGTAAAAAGGGCGGATGTTTTGCTTTGTTAGGCAGAAAATATAATGAGGCAAGAACGGTAAGTCAAGGTGTGAACAAAAGTTCAAGTTGATTTTTACATATGTTCATGTTAGTGTAAGGGTATAGAAAATAACTAGTTCAGATAAGGGAGAGATTCAATTGACTACACCACAATTAGCTAAAATGATCGACCATACGTTGCTTCGTGCGGACGCAACGCAAAGTGAAATGGCCAAGTTAACCGAAGAAGCGAAGCAATATCAATTTGCTTCTGTATGTGTTAACCCAGGTTGGGTTGCTTATGCTGCTGAGCAGTTGCAGGGTACTGGCGTAGACATCTGCACCGTTATTGGTTTCCCTCTGGGAGCATCCACAACGGAAACAAAAGCTTTCGAAACCAAGGATGCGATTGCTAAAGGTGCAACTGAAGTCGATATGGTCATCAACATCAGTGCTTTGAAAGATGGCAAGGATGATTATGTTGAACAAGATATTCGTGCTGTCGTTGAAGCGGCTGCGGGTAAAGCTTTGGTGAAAGTTATTATTGAAACTTGTCTGTTGACGGATGATGAGAAAGTACGTGCTTGTCAGGCAGCTGTACGAGCTGGAGCTGATTTTGTTAAAACCTCTACAGGTTTCTCTACAGGTGGAGCAACGCCAGAAGATATCGCTTTGATGCGTCGTACTGTAGGTCCTGATGTTGGCGTTAAAGCTTCCGGTGGTGTACGTAGCCTGGAAGATATGCAGAAAATGATTGAAGCGGGTGCGACTCGGATCGGTGCAAGCTCTGGCGTGAAGATTATGCAGGGCGGTCAATCTACATCTTCTTATTAAGCAAAAGGTTGAACAAGCACAAGCTTATCCAACAAAAGTAATGTTATGTTCTCTGTACTTGAGCGTTCGTCTCAGGTACAGGGAATACAATTTACACTTATATTTTAATTAACGGAACTTATTGTAAGCGCTTCATAAGTTTTCTGAAAGATTACTGTTAAAAATGCTTTAAGCACCCTTTGAGCTGAATTTCACATCCGGCTTAACTACCTTCAAAGGAGAGATCAAATGAAATTTCTAATTGCCATTATCGGCTTACTCGTTGTTTTTGGACTGGCTTATATCGCAAGCAACGGTAAAAAACAGATACGTTACCGGCCGCTGGCTATCATGATTGTTTTGCAAGTTATACTAGCTTATGCTCTGTTGAATACAGGAGTGGGTACTTTTTTAATTGGCGGTTTCGCTACCGTATTTAAAAGTTTACTCGACTATGCGAATGAAGGTATCGCATTTGTATTTGGGGGTTTAACTACCGTAGGTGCAGAGAGCGGGGGGGCGCCCTTCTTCCTGAATGTGTTGATGCCGATTGTTGTCATCTCGGCACTTATTGGGATATTGCAGTATATCCGAATCTTGCCTTTTGTTATAAAATATATTGGTCTGGTATTAAGCAAAATCAACGGAATGGGCAAACTGGAATCATATAACGCGGTTGCTTCGGCTGTACTGGGGCAATCTGAAGTGTTCATTTCTGTGAAAAAACAAATTGGGTTGTTGCCAAAACATCGGCTGTACACCTTGTGTGCTTCGGCGATGTCCACGGTCTCGATGTCCATCGTTGGTGCTTATATGACCATGATCGAGCCGAAATATGTGGTTACAGCTCTTGTACTGAACCTGTTTGGCGGTTTTATCATTGCTTCGATCGTTAACCCTTATCGGGTGACGGAAGAAGAAGATATATTGGAAGTGCAGGATGAAGAGAAACAATCGTTCTTCGAAATGCTCGGCGAGTACATCCTGGATGGATTCAAAGTTGCTATCATCGTAGCTGCGATGTTAATCGGTTTTGTTGCCTTGATTGCCCTTGTTAACGGAGTCTTCAGCTCGGTGCTTGGCATTTCGTTCCAAGAGCTGCTTGGTTATGTGTTTGCACCATTTGCCTTCATCATGGGTGTTCCATGGAAAGAAGCGATTCAGGCAGGAAGTATTATGGCAACCAAAATGGTATCCAACGAATTTGTCGCTATGCTTAATTTGAAGGAGACTGCAATGTCTGCCAGAACAACGGGTATCGTATCCGTCTTCCTCGTGTCGTTCGCCAACTTCTCCTCCATCGGTATCATTGCTGGTGCGGTGAAGGGACTCCATGAGAAGCAAGGTAATGTGGTCGCCCGCTTCGGTCTTAAGCTGCTTTACGGTGCATCGCTTGTCAGCGTGCTGTCAGCGATTATTACTGGACTGTTCTTGTAAGCTGGATTATTTGGAAGGAGTGCTTAGGTTATGTCAACATTTAAAAGAGTACATCTGATTGTTATGGATTCTGTAGGGATCGGCGAAGCGCCGGATGCAGCAGAATTTGATGATTTTGATGTAGATACCTTTGGTCACATTGCACGTGAACGCGGAGGTCTGAACATGCCTCACATGGCCAGTCTCGGACTGTCCAATATCAAAGAAATTGAGGGTGTGCCTGTAGCGGATGCACCTAAAGCGTATTACACCAAGATGCAGGAAGCATCCAGAGGTAAAGACACCATGACAGGTCATTGGGAGCTCATGGGTCTTTATATTGATACACCTTTCCGTGTGTTCGAGAATGGTTTTCCCGATGAGTTGATTCAGCGCATTGAAGAGAAAACGGGCCGGAAGGTCATCGGTAACAAACCGGCAAGTGGCACTGAAATTCTGGATGAACTGGGTGCAGAGCATGTTGAAACTGGCGCGCTCATCGTCTACACATCCGCGGATTCGGTTCTGCAAATTGCAGCACATGAGGACGTTGTTCCACTGAAAGAACTGTATGAGATCTGTGAGTTCTGCCGTGAAATAACACTTGAAGATCCGTACATGCTCGGCCGCATTATTGCCCGTCCATTTGTCGGTGAAGCGGGTAACTGGAAACGTACTGCGAATCGTCATGACTACGCGCTCAAACCTTTTGGTCGTACAGTAATGAATGAACTGCAAGATAGCGGATTTGATGTGATTGCCCTCGGTAAAATCGCAGATATCTATGATGGCGAAGGTGTAACCAAGGCTGTTCGTACCGTTTCTAACATGGATGGCATGGACAAGTTGTCTGAAACGATGGATGAAGCGTTCACTGGACTCAGCTTCCTGAACCTGGTTGACTTTGATGCCCTATATGGTCACCGTCGTGATCCACAAGGGTATGCTCAGGCGCTTGAAGACTATGATGCAAGACTGCCAGAGATTTTTGCCAAAATGACCAACGATGACCTGCTGCTGATTACAGCTGATCATGGTAACGATCCAACTTACCGTGGTACAGATCATACACGTGAATATGTTCCGCTGCTTGCCTACTCTCCGCGCTTCAGCGAGGGCAAACAGCTTGATCTGCGCAGCACTTTTGCTGACCTTGGTGCAACCGTAGCTGAGAACTTTGGCGTGAAAATGCCGGAACACGGCACAAGCTTCCTGAAGGATCTGAAATAGGTTTTTGCTGAAAACTGGATAGGGGATATCGGAGTAGCTCTGCTGCTCCGGTTCCTGCCATCATAATAGACTAAATATATAACTGGAGGAGATTCATTCATGAGTACACATATTGGAGCAAAACCCGGAGATATCGCAGAAACAATCCTATTGCCAGGAGACCCTTTGCGCGCGAAGTATATTGCAGATACGTACCTCGAAGATGTTGTATGTTACAACGAGGTTCGTGGAATGCTTGGTTACACAGGTACATATCAAGGACACCGGATTTCGGTACAAGGTTCAGGGATGGGCATTCCGTCTTTTGCAATCTATGCTAACGAGTTAATCAGTGAATATGGCGTGAAAAACCTAATTCGTGTAGGGACTTGCGGCGGTATGCAGGAGCATGTACGTGTACGTGACGTCATCCTTGCACAAGCAGCATGTACGGATTCCAGCATGAACAAACATGTATTTGGTGGATATGACTTCTCGCCAATCGCTACGTTCTCTCTGCTGAAAGAAGCATATGACCGTGCAACAGCTAAAGGCATGAAGATTCATGTCGGTAACGTGTTCAGCTCCGATTCATTCTACCGTGATGATCGTTCCGTCACTGAGAAATTGATGAAGCACGGCGTACTCGGCGTAGAGATGGAAACAACAGCACTGTACACCATCGCTGCCAAGTTCGGTGTTAACGCACTGACCATCCTGACAGTAAGTGACCACTTGCTGACAGGCGAAGAAACATCTGCCGAAGAGCGTCAAAAAACGTTTAACGACATGATGGTAGTGGCTCTGGACACAGCAATCACACTGTAATTGTTGTATTTTATATTCATCATCATTTGATTTTGATCGAAACTTTTGTTTTAAGCACGGAGTGAAGGAAACGGAATCGATTCTGAAGAAGCGTTAGCGTTCGCCTAAAAGCTTTCTGAAAGAAAGCTGCTTCGGAAGGATACGCTGTCTCGGAGTTTTCTCCATTGTAAAATGGATCAAAAATACTTGGAGACAACAGCGATCATAAGAACGATCCGGGGCCAGAACGGTCTAACTACAAAGTGTTCTATACAATCAATACACACACAAGGAGAGATCATCATGAGAATGGTAGACATTATTGCCAAGAAACGCGACGGAAAAGAACTGACAACAGCTGAGATTGATTTTGTTGTTCAAGGATATACACAAGGAGAGATTCCGGACTATCAAGTCAGCGCATGGGCGATGGCGGTATTCTTCAAAGATATGACAGACAAGGAACGCGCGGATTTGACTATGTCGATGGTGAATTCCGGTGAAACGATTGACCTGTCTGCTATCGAAGGAATCAAAGTAGACAAGCACTCCACAGGAGGAGTGGGTGATACAACAACATTGGTACTCGCTCCGCTCGTTGCTGCGCTTGATGTCCCTGTTGCTAAAATGTCCGGACGTGGACTTGGTCACACGGGTGGTACAACCGACAAGCTTGAATCCGTTGCTGGTTTCCATGTAGAGCTTGAAAAAGAAGAGTTCATTCGTCTCGTCAACGAGCATAAGGTTGCCGTTATCGGACAAAGTGGTAACCTCACGCCAGCTGACAAGAAACTCTATGCTCTGCGTGATGTAACAGCTACCGTTAACTCCATCCCACTGATCGCCAGCTCCATCATGAGCAAGAAAATTGCAGCAGGTGCAGATGCGATTGTATTGGATGTTAAGACGGGTGCAGGTGCATTCATGAAAACAACGGAAGATGCTAAAGAATTGGCACATGCCATGGTTAGCATTGGTAACAATGTTGGACGTAAAACGATGGCGGTTATCTCCGACATGTCCCAACCACTGGGTCTGGCGATTGGTAACGCGCTTGAAGTAAAAGAAGCTATCCTCACCCTGCAAGGTAAAGGCCCGAAAGATCTGGAAGAATTGTGCCTGGCACTTGGACGTCAGATGGTATTCCTTGCTGGTAAGGCAGATTCTTTGGAGCATGCTGAGGAGAAATTGAAAGAAGTGATCCAGAATGGTAAAGCACTGGAGAAATTCAAAGATTTCCTGGCAAACCAAGGCGGAGACGCTTCGGTTGTGGATCATCCAGATCGTTTGCCACAAGCACAATTCCTGGTTGAGGTTCCAGCAGACAAAGACGGCTATGTTGCCGGAATCGTTGCTGACGAAATCGGAACTGCTGCAATGCTGCTGGGCGCGGGCCGTGCAACAAAAGAGTCTGAAATCGATCTCGCGGTTGGTCTGATGCTGAACAAAAAAGTCGGTGACCCAGTCAAAGCTGGTGAGTCCCTCGTAACGATCCATGCGAATCGTGAAGATGTAGCAGATGTCATTGCGAAGATCAAAGAAAACATTACGATTGCGGATCATGCCGATGCTCCTGTATTGGTTCATGATATCGTTACGGAATAATAAACAAATCAGAGCAGATGAAATCTAATCTAATATCTGACTGAACACGAAAGCCCCAGACTATGAAATCCATAGTTTTGGGGCTTTTTTTACTGAAGAAAAAACGGTTACTCACTAGCGATTATTGATTCTTTATTTGTTCATACGCCATCACCGAGTCCGCACTTGTATAAATGTAAGGCGTGGACGGCTCGGATACAGGTGTCACCTTTGTTGCACGAATCTCAATGGTATCTTTGCCATCTACTTGTGCAGAGCCGATGGTGCCATCGATTTGCACCCAGCTGTCAGTAGGGAGATTATTTGCTTCTGGGATGTGAACCATGACGCCGAAGGGAGCAGCATCAGCAGGACAGCACATGACGAGAAATCGTCCGAGTGCAAAATGTGATTCATGATCCATGCTTTTGTCCCGATAAACAAACCCGGATAACGAGATATCTTTGCCTGCAAATTGTCGCTGGAACATATCGATCGTGCCGAGTGTTTCAGAGAAAATTTCAGGATAGACTCGAATGACCTGTTCGGCATACAACTTCTCTGCCAGTTCTGCGAATTCACGGCTGTACTCATCCGGCGGAACGAATTGAACTTTTGCAGACGATGCAGACTGAACAGCCGTTGATGGTTGGGTCAGATCCTGTACATTTAATTTTACTGTTTCAGGTAAAGGCTCTTTACGACGAATCTCCGGAGGAGCATAGGTGAGAGACATGCCTTTTTGACTGGCCATAGAGCTGCCAAGAGCCCGATCAGGTAACAGAAATCCCAGCAACAAGGGAATAGCAATCAGACTATAGACCAACGAGCTACGTAGCAAACCGGAAGGCGGTGGATGTTCACAGTCGCAATGAACCTCGTTTCTGCCGAATAATCCATGCCAAGCCATGATAACAGCAATAAATAAAAAGGGAACAGGGCAGCATAACAGCAATTTTTGCATCGTTGGTGCCAAATAATAATGAAGAGAATCACTCGAATTCAAGTGAATAATGTATACTGCTAACCCGCCGATCCATCCTGCACGGATCAGGTTATGCCATTGGATGAAGTGTGATCTTGGAACAGGAGATTTGGTTATCGTATAAACAGTGTGGTTCATATCATCACCTCATTTCTATATCATAGTCAGGATGAAAGTTCATGGGGTTAACCATTCAGATCATGAAGTATGTTGCTCAACGTTTATACCAGCAGGTTAATCAACCAAGAGCCGACAAAGACGAGTGTGATAATCGCCAGACTTAGACCGATAACAAACCGGGTACGGAAGGTCGAGAGCAGCATAAGCGTGCTTTTAAAATCCAGCATCGGACCTAACACAAGGAAGGATACCAGTGGCCCCAGTGCAAACGTATGGGAGAACGCAGAAGCCACAAAAGCATCCGAAGTGGAGCAGAGAGACAGTACATAAGCAAAGGCCATCATGAACACATAGGAGGCGACAGGACCATTGCCAAGTGAGATCAGATCACTGCGGCTAATGAATGTCTGGATGCAGGCTGTAATCAGGGCACCGATCACCAGATATTTGCTCATATCGACAAATTCATCTCCGGCATGAATGAAGAAGCTGCGCCAGTTTTTCACATGGTTGTGTTCATGAGCATTTGCATGAGCATGAGGTTGAGCCATTTTAAATCCAGGATGCGTCTTGACCTCTGTCACTGCAACTTTTGGCAACCGAAGGGGATTTCGACGAACGAACACATATACCAATCCACCTATGGAAGCTGCCACGGCAAAGGCCAGTCCCATGCGGGCAATGGTAATCTCAGGATGGGAGGGAAAGGCGAGCAAGGTTGCGGTAAATACGATGGGATTCACTACAGGCCCACTCAAGATGAACGTAACTGCGATATAGGCAGGCATGCCTTTGTGCATCAACCTTCTTACGACCGGGATCATGCCACATTCACAGATAGGAAAAATAATACCAAGCAGCCCCGCAACCAGCACACCGCCGATCGGGTTCTTAGGCGTAAGTCTGCGGACCATTTCTTCGGATACGAACCACTGCATGAGCGAAGACAATAACACACCCATGAGCAGAAACGGTGCGGCTTCAAGGAAAATACCTATGAATACGGTTTTCATATTTTGCAAAGCTTCACTGTTCCATGCTTCCTTCAGATCTGGAGCCATCGTGATCAACACGGGAACAAGAAATGCACAAGGGATCAGGAAGGACAGGAGCTTCAGATTGGCTGCCATTTTCATGAAACAGACCTCCACAACTCGGACTTTGCTAAAATATATGCTTGTACGTGCGGCAACATACATCATTCCTGTGTTCTAATCAACATTTTTACGATTAATCAAGATTCTTTATCATAGTAGAGTTGACAATCTAAAGAAAACTGAGGTATAGTTCGGATTGATCATACTTAATAGTAATAATTACGATTAAGGCTACAACTTAAACAGAGTGGAGGAAGTAGAAATGTCAGATCAACAGGTTCAACATCGGGTTCCAGTAACCGTACTTAGTGGATATTTGGGTGCAGGCAAAACGACACTGCTCAATCATGTGCTTCATAATCGCGAGGGAATGCGGGTTGCTGTCATCGTGAATGATCTTAGTGAGGTTAACATCGATGCAGGCTTAATACGAGATGGTGGAGGATTATCACGTATTGATGAAAAGCTGGTAGAGATGTCGAATGGTTGCATCTGCTGCACGTTGCGGGAGGATCTGCTGAAAGAAGTTGAGCGGCTGGCGCTGGATGGTTCTTTTGACTACATATTGATTGAATCCACGGGTATTGGAGAGCCGGTGCCTGTTGCACAGACGTTTACGTATATTGATGAGGAACTCGGCATTGATTTGACGAAATTCACTCGTCTGGACACGATGGTTACGGTTGTTGATGCTGCCCAGTTCTGGCGTGATTTTTATTCCAAAGAAACATTGAAGGACCGTGGACAGGAAGCCGGCGAGGACGATGTTCGAGGAATTGTTCATCTGTTGACGGACCAAGTGGAATTCTGTGATGTGCTGATTTTGAATAAATGTGATCTGGTGTTGGAGGAAGAACTGACAAAGCTTGAAAAGGCGTTACACGCCATGCAGCCGGAAGCCAAGCTCATTCGCACAACACATGGGCAGATTGATCCCAGAGAAATATTGAATACAGGACGTTTTGATTTTGAAAAAGCAAGCCAGTCCGCGGGCTGGATCCGCGAATTGATGAAAGAAGAGCATACACCCGAGACCGAAGAATATGGAATACATTCGTTTGTCTATCATCGTAAACGTCCATTCCACCCGGAACGCTTGCTGCGTTGGATTGCCAAATATCCAGATAGCATCATGCGATCCAAGGGTCTGATGTGGCTGGCGACAAGGAACCATATGGCGATTTCGTTCAGTCATGCAGGGACATCGAAGCAGCTTGCGCCAGCAGGAATATGGGTAGGTGCGATGAGTGAGGAGGAAAGGCAACTTCACTTTGGCGATACATTACCAAACATACCGGATTGGGATGATGAGTGGGGTGACCGGGTGACGAAATTAGTATTTATCGGCATTGATATGGATCGGGCAGAGATTGAACGTACTTTGGATGAGACTCTTCTTACGGAGGAGGAGATGCAATTGAACTGGCGTGAATTGAAAGATCCTTTTCCGGCGTGGAGTTGACAAAAGAAAAGATCTTCAAGTGCAATAGTGCCCCTGAAGATCAATGATGATATTGTATTGAAGGTTTTAGCTAAAGTACAAATCGCCAAAATAAAAATCACCGTTGCCGCTTTTTTGCGGACTAAACACAAAGGTAAGGTACACTCCATAGGAACCCGTCCATCCTTGTGGATAATAAATGGCTTTGAAACTGTGTCTTGTTTTGGTTTTATCATCCATTGCAATCACTTTAAAATCAGCTGATTTCACATTAATCAACTGATCTGCATATTTAGTCAGCGTTTTTTTATCATTTGCTGCAATGATACCTTTGACTGTAGTCTTAAATTTATCTTTCTGGGATTGCTTACCCAGATCAAAAATGTCGATCTCGGGATTTTCAATAACTTTAGCATCTATGTATTTATCAAATTCACTAGTGCTTCCTGTTTTAAGTGCTTTACCATACATTTTGATCAGTGTTAAAGATTCTTTTTGCAATTTGACGATCATCTGAGCGTCAGTTCCAGTCATCTTGATTGAGCCTGAAGTGCTTGAGTTACTTGAACTACTTGGTTTACTTGAATCTTCAGAACCTTTGGCACCTGTACTGCTGTTATTACTACTCGAACTGCTGGGCTTACTGCTTCCTGAATTAGTGATACTTACAACTTTGTTGCTAACATTCAGAGATACGTTGGCTCCGAGTGCTTCGGCTGTGGTACTTACAGGCAAGTATATATCACCGTCATATACCAGAGCATTCAGTTTATCTCCAGCTTCATTCTTGGGTGTCCAAGACAAACCGTTTACTTTAAAGCTAATGTTGCTGTCGAGTGCTGCTTCAATATCTTGAATTCCGTTTGAAGCTGCTACACCCAGGGCACCGAAAGCCAAACTGCATGCTACCAATGACCCAATAAAAGTTGATTTTTTGATCTTCATCTAGTTCCTCCGTAGGTAAAGTGTAATGATACCAAAGCAGTATATCATATGAAATTATAATATGCATACAAAATTTTACTGTAGTAGATATTAAGTTGACAAAAGAAAAGGCATAGGCTAATATCATTAAATAGTAATTATTACGATTAAATAAGAGGAGGAAACAACCATGAGAGTCATTGTAACCTTAGCCTGCACCGAGTGCGGCGATCGCAACTACACAACAACCAAAAATAAGCGTAACCATCCGGAGAGACTTGAGATGAAAAAGTATTCCCCACGTTTGAAGAAAATGACGATCCACCGGGAAACCAGATGAATTTTTTTGTTGTTTTTAAATCGTAAAATTTACGAAAAGAGGGAGCGGCATGATCCTATCTTCCATGCGTGATGTTGTATTTGGATATGGCAAAGAGCCAGTCATTGATCAACTGTCGCTGGATATCCATGTGGGAGAGTTCATTGGCATCACAGGTCCCAATGGTTCTGCCAAAACGACCCTGTTAAAGCTGCTGCTGGGGCTGCTCAAGCCCTGGAGCGGCACGATACATATGAATCCACAGTTGAAACGTGGGAACAACTCCAATATCGGTTATGTGCCCCAGCAGGTGGCATCGTTTAATAGTGGATTCCCCAGCACCGTAATTGAACTGGTTCGGTCAGGGTGTTACACCAAGCTGGGACTATTCCGCAGATTCACAGTAGAGCAGGATGCCATCGTTGAACGCAGTTTGCGTGAAGTTGGCATGTGGGAGTATCGGAATACACGAGTTGGTGAACTGTCCGGTGGACAGAAGCAGAGGATCTGTATCGCGAGAGCGATGGCTGGGCAACCGCAGGTTCTGGTACTGGATGAGCCTACAACAGGAATGGACCGCCACAGTCGTGAAGGATTCTACAATCTGATGCGCCACTATGCTGATGAACATGGGATCACCATTATTATGGTTACTCACGGGCTGGAAGAAATGGGAGATCGATTGGACCGAACGATAACTCTGGAGCGGCAAGAAAGTGAGGAATGGCAGTGTTTGAGTACGAATTCATGCAACGTGCCTTCTGGGCAGGGGGACTGATTGGAGTCATCGCTCCAATTCTCGGAGTCTATCTGATGCTCAGGCGGCAGGTACTAATGGCAGACACGTTATCCCACGTCTCACTCGCAGGGGTTGCGCTCGGTTCAGTCATGAATCTTAACCCGGTCATCTGTGGATTCGCTGTCGCATTGATCGGTGCATTATTGGTTGAACAACTGCGGCGAAGTTATCGAACCTACAGCGAGGTGCCTGTAGCGATCATCATGACTTCGGGGCTGGCCCTTGCTGTGGTGTTAATGAGTCTCCAAACTAATCTGTCGAAGGCATTCAGCTCATACTTATTCGGATCAATTGTCGCAGTTAGCGATATACAGTTGTGGATGATGGCAGGTGTATGTGTGTTTGGTTTACTTTTTTTCATTCTGTTACGCAGACCTTTGTACAGCTTTACCTTTGATGAAGAGACAGCTTCGATAGGGGGTGTTCAGGTGAAAGGATTATCGTTTGCCTTTGCCATTCTGACAGGAATGACTGTAGCTTCAGCCATGCCCATTGTCGGTGTGTTGTTGGTATCAGCTCTCATAGTACTGCCCGCTGCCTTGGCACTGAGAGTGTCTCGAAGTTTTACAGCAGCGATTATTGTCGCGGTAATTACAGGATTAATCGGTATTTTTAGCGGACTCACAACATCTTACCATCTAAATACACCTCCAGGAGGAACAATTGCTCTTATCCTGCTGGTCTTTCTATTGACTGGAATATCAGCGCAAAAGCTGATTGCACGATACAATCGCAAGCGTCACCGCAGAGAAACAAAATCACAGCACGTCATTCGGGTCAACCATTCAAGGAGGAAAACATCACATGAAATTCAGTAAAAAAGCTACGCTCGGATTATTGTTCAGTCTTACACTTATCGTTGCAGGCTGCGGACAACAATCCGCTTCGAATACAAATGCAAGTTCTGCAGGTACCGGTAATACGGCCCCCACAGAGAGTGAAGCTGCCAAACTAAACGTACAAGTCAGCTTCTACCCGATGTACGAGTTCACCAAAAATGTGGCAGGGGATCTGGCAGAGGTGCATACGCTCGTTCCAGCAGGGATGGAGCCTCATGATTGGGAGCCCACACCACAGGACATTGCCAGCATTGAAAAAGCAGATGTACTTGTATACAACGGTGCGGGTATGGAAACATGGATGGATCAGGTCACTGGAAGTTTGAGCAATGCTTCGCTCATTCAGGTGGAGGCAAGCAAAGGCATCAACCTGCTTGAAGGTGGAGAACATGATCACCATCATGGAGATTCTGAGGCAACAGAACACGATCATGACCATGACCATGCGAATGGAGCGACTACAGATGAACACGACCATGATCATGACGCTGAGGCGGAAGAAGGACATGATCACGATCACGGTGGACTGGATCCCCACGTATGGCTGTCACCTGCACTGGCTGTCAAAGAAGTACGTAATATTGAAGCGGGATTGGCACAGGCTGCCCCGGAACATGCTGAACAGTTCAAGAAGAATGCAGATGCCTACGTTGCTCAGCTGGAGTCACTGGATCAAGACTTCAAGTCGGCTGTGGCGGATAGCAAACGCAAGGATTTCATCACACAACACGCTGCATTTGGCTACCTT
This sequence comes from Paenibacillus sp. FSL R5-0517, assembly GCF_037974355.1. Taxonomy (NCBI): domain Bacteria; kingdom Bacillati; phylum Bacillota; class Bacilli; order Caryophanales; family Paenibacillaceae; genus Paenibacillus; species Paenibacillus sp. FSL R5-0517. Next base: position 3,843,578 of record NZ_CP150235.1, on the reverse strand, counting down.
GCACAGGAATATGGATTGCAACAGGTGCCCATCGCAGGATTGTCTCCGGAACAAGAACCTTCGGCAGCGCAGATGGCATCCGTCATTGACTTTGCAAAAGAGCATCAGGTGAAGACGATTTTCTTCGAAACACTGGTGTCCTCCAAAGTGTCTGAGACGATTGCAAGTGAAGTGGGAGCCAAGACGGCAGTACTGAACCCGATTGAGGGACTCACCGAGAAAGAGATCGCGTCGGGAATGGACTACATTAGTGTGATGAGACAGAATCTGGAGGCTCTAAAACTGGCATTGAACGAATAATAAAAGATCAGTTTGATGCCTTTCACTGAAAAAGGTACAATAATACAACATGCTGAGGAATGGGAGTGCCATTCCTTTGCCTTTTTGCGAAGCAGAGAGCACAGGGATGTGCTCTCTCTTTGTTGATGAGGTGACCGGATCAAGGAGAACAGGAGGACGCATTGGATGAATTTAAATGAAGAACATGAAGTGCTGCTAAGTGAACAGCCTGCCCATCTGTGGAGACGGCGCAAGCTGGAGCTGATGCACTGGACGGAACGCGACAAACATACGGTTTCTGCGAAGAAAACGGAGATATGGAACGGTGTTGAAGTTGATGCCGAGCTCGTGAACGCATTGTCCATCCTTCAGAAGGCGGGGGTAACGACGGAATTTTCATGTGCAGGGGTGAGTCCGCTTGATGAACCTGTTGATCATTCCCTCTATGCTTATGTTACTCTGGTACAAAGTGAAGTTGCCGATCAATTCGTGCACTACGCGCTCCATCGGATGCGGAATCGACTACTCGTTACGCTAGAGGCCGAAAAAGGCCGCTATGATCTATCTTCTTTTTTCATTGGACACAATCGGAGCTTCTGCTGGTGGATGGAGCACTGTGCTTTACAGTTCGGAAGCCGAAACGAATCGAGTGAAAAAAGCGTAGTATAAAGGATAGGCTTGTTTATTTGAAGGTAAAGGAGGTATGACACGATTGAATAAATGGGTCAAAACGATACTTTTTCTATTAGGCTCCGTCTTTCTCACACGATTCATCCCATTCTCGTCCCTGTTCCGCAACCTGGATACGATGATCCACGAATTCGGCCATGCACTCATGACGTTAATATTGTCGGGTAAAGTGCTGCGGATTGAATTGTACGCTGATCATAGCGGTGTAACGTATTCATCCATGCTGACGCCAGGCAGATCTATATTGGTTTCTCTCGCAGGATATATCAGTGCATCCTTGTTCGCCTGGCTGTTGTTTTACTTATACCGCAAAGGCTTGCATATGTGGGGACTCGGGATTATGACGGCTGTCGCTCTGGTGTCGCTCCTGTTATATGTAAGAGGAGAGTTCGGCATGTTATGGCTGACCGGGTTCATCGTACTTAACGTTGTCATTATGATTTTCGGTGCCAAGATTGTGAAGTACTATTATCTACTACTGGCGTTTCTTACACTGGAAGAGTCTGTCGTTAGTGCCGTATACGTTGGACTGATGTCCTGGACTCAACCTTCTCGGGCAGGCGATGCCGCGAATCTCGCTCAGCAGACATTCCTTCCGGCGCTATTCTGGGGAACACTGTTTGCTTTGTTTGCACTGTGGTGCGCCAAAGGTGCGCTGACACTCTTTTTCCGCAAAGAAAGTACTTCGCGATCATCACGTTCTCGGGGATTACGAAGAGCGTAACGAATATGAAGATATACCAAGCAAAGAAGGCACCTCCTTTCTGCCTGAAGGGAGAGTGCCTTTTGCTGTTGGATTTACATCGGATATAGATCACACGGAATTTAATCTCCGAGATTTTCCCATAGCACATAAAAGTAATAAATCTCTTCCATAATCGCCTTATCATCCTCTGCCGCAACGCCGCCCTTGATCCGCGCAAGGGTGCCCAGAATATCATATATGGTTTCACGTTCCACACTGAACTGAATGCGGTTGACAATTTTATCCCAGGCCTTCATGGCGTAATTAACTTGAGACTTGGCTTCAGTCCATTTTTTACCCTCAACCTGTTTCTCTAATGTTTGTATAGATTCAAGCAAGCGATCATCGGTGCCAAATGGCTTTTTAAGAAAGGCTCCGCTAGCCATAATTGCAACGAACACAAGAATGAGGCAGATCGGAAGCACATATAACAGCCAGAAACGCGTTTTCATTCAACCGCCTCCTTGATGTAAAGAGTTTAGAAAGGCCCCTCATAATCGCCCATATCGATTTTATCGGTGATCTTGTCCTTGAACAGATCAACATACAATTTGTCATTGGGCAATATCGCGGCAAAAGCAATATCCTGTATCGTGATCTTTTGCTTTTTCAGCTGCTCGCTGAGCCAATTGATATCCTTGTTTCGTTCCTCCAGATTCTGCTTAATCAGAAGGCCGTCAATGATGATTTCTGTCATCAGCTTGCTCTTGGGCGGGTGCATATGCATGTCTTTTGCGGTTACAGGCTGATTCTCAGGTTTCAAAACGACGGAGAGGCTTCCATCCGGTTCAAGAATGGCATAGTCTAGCGTCGTGATATCAAATACATCTTTTTGCCTAAGCATCATGGTCAACTCGTCAAATTTAACTCGCATTTTGCTCAGGTTCTGTTCGAGAATTTTACCGTTCTGGATGATCAATGTGGGGTCAGAGTCCATTAGTTTGGAGATGGTACGATTCTTCAGTGTAATATACTGAAAGATGATCGTAATGATTGTGAAAATGGTCAAGGCCACAAAATGAATCCACGCTTTGGAGGAAAGATCAGTTGCAAACGTTCCCGCAATGGAGCCGATTGTGATGCCGTTAATGTAATCAAAATACGTTAAGTTACCCATTTGCTGTTTGCCCAGCACCCTTGTGTAGATGATGAGGGTCAGGAAGGCAATAATAGACCTTACTGCAACAACCCATGTTTCTTCCATCATATATGTATCACCTTCCTTTACTTCACTTCTCCAATTCTCTATGACAAGCATTTCCTAGGCTGGGTGATCTTATGCTTGAACGCAAAAAACCGACACATGGATAAGTATTCCAAGTATCGGTTTCAATAATGACCTATATGAGTTGAACTGAATCATTTACATGTAACGAAGATAAAAGAAAAAACTATGAAAAGGAAGCATTCGCTTTTATCGTTATACACCCGAGTACGCCATAAATCCACCATCTACCGGAATGACTGTGCCAGTGACAAAGCCGGACTGTCTTTCATCCGCAAGCCACATCAATGTGCCAAGCAGGTCTTCCGGTTTGCCAAAGCGGCGCATGGGTGTATGTGCAATAATTTTACTGGAACGCTCCGTAGGTGAGCCGTCTGGTTGCAGTAATAGATTACGGTTCTGCTCGGTCAGGAAAAACCCGGGTGCAATAGCATTGACACGAATACCGGATTCGGCCAGATGAACGGCAAGCCACTGCGTGAAGTTGTTAATTGCGGCCTTCGCAGCACTATACGCTGGAACTTTCGTCATGGGCGATGGAGCGCTCATGGAAGAAATGTTAATGACAGTGGCAGGAACATCGCGCTCTATCATATGTTTTGCAAAGATCTGAGTGGGGATGAGAGAACCGACAAAATTCAGATCCATCACCTGACGAAATCCCTCTACAGATACATCGAAAAACGTAGTGACATCACTCTGCGCCAGATCTTCCAATCTGAAAATTTCATTCGTGGTGTTGGCACTGGCGTTATTGCCACCGGCGCCATTAATAAGAATATCACAGGGTCCAAGTTGCTCCAGCACAGCATCTGCCGCCGCTTGCACGCTCTCAGCCTGGGTTACGTCACAGGCAACAGCAATCGCTCTGCCACCCGCAGCTTCAATTGTAGCTACAACTTCTTGTCCCTTGGACACGGTACGGTTCAGAATGGCTACGTTTGCACCATGTCGAGCGAGTTCTTCCGCCATGGAGCGGCATAATACCCCAGCACCTCCGGTGATTACAACTGTTCTGCCTTCGAGACGAGTTGAGCGTTCATATTGGTGTTCACTCATGCTTTTGCCCTCCTTTGCAGGGAATCCCAGACGCCCCAGAGATACATGATTCCCAAAGCCCGGTCATAGAGTCCATAGCCAGGTCGGCACTGTTCTCCCCAGAGATGACGACCGTGGTCGGGTCTTGCATAACCTTCATAACCGATATCGTGATAAGCCTCAACAACCCCCGCAATATCAACACTACCATCCTGACTGCGATGTGAAGTTTCGATAAAGTCGCCGTTTTCGTAGATTTTGACATTACGAATGTGGGCAAATGGAATCCGATCCTTGAACTCGTGTATCATGCCGATAATGTCATTATCCGCATTTGCTCCCAAAGAGCCACTGCATAGTGTCACACTGTTGTAAGGGCTATCATAAAGATTCAAATATTTCCGAACATTCTCCTGACTTATAATAATCTTCGGCAATCCAAAGATTGGCCAAGGCGGGTCATCCGGATGGATGGCCATTCGAATCCCCAGCCGTTCGGCTGTAGGCATAATCTCTTGCAGGAAATAACGTGCGTGCTCCCACATATGATCCTCGGTTACATCCTTGTAGGCTTCGAACAGACCTGTTAAATACTGCAATCGTTCCGGTTCCCAACCTGGCATGGTAAGTGCGGAGTTTTCCGTAATGCGTCGAACGAGTTCTAGAGGTTCTATATCTGCGAGTTTACTGTGCTCATAGAAGAGGGCAGTTGAACCATCCTCCATTTCCTTGTGCATATCCGTGCGAAGCCAGTCGAAGATCGGCATGAAGTTGTAACAGATGACCTTCACACCCACCTGAGCCAGTTTCTCCATCGTTTTAATATAGTTCGCAATGTATTTATCCCTTGATGGCAGACCCAACTTGATATCTTCGTGGATGTTCACACTCTCAACGACATCCAGATGTAACCCGGCCTTATCCGCTGCCGTTTTGACAGCGAGTATCTTGTCCATTGGCCATTCCTCGCCAGCAGGAACATCGTGCAGTGCCCACACAATACCTTCAACCCCCGGAATCTGCCGGATATGATCCAGCGTTACCGTATCATTGCCTTCGCCGAACCAGCGAAAAACCATTCTCATCACGTTCACCTCATCATGAATAGTAGTAAGAAAAATGCAGTCATTGAAAATAGGAAGGATATGTATCCTGCAGGACAGCCAAATCGGTAACAGTTAAATGCAAGTGTTCCTGCATCAGTCGCTCTGCTGTGTCGGCATCATGCTGTTGAATGGCCTTGACCATCGACAGGTGTTGTTCAATTAAATGATCCCACTGATGATCCGAGGACAGGCGTAACATGCGACTTCGATTCAAATGTACATTCATCTGCTGGATAACAGTCCAGATGTTGCTTTTATTGCAGCCTGCAAAAAGAGTGCTATGGAATTCCTCATCCAATTGAAACATTCGTTCATCATCCGGTTTGATCCTGCATTCCTGCTGCCACGCAAGGTTCTGTTCAAGAGCTACCATTTGTTCGTTTGGAAAGTTCTCGCAGGCGAGCCTGATTACGGCTCGTTCGAGCTGTTCACGCATGAACCGTGCTTCCTCAACGAGATCGACCTGAATCAGAGAGACGTATGTGCCACGCTGTGGATACACTTCCAGCAGACCTTCCTGAGCAAGTCTTACAAAACTCTCTCGAACAGGTGTCCGGCTTACCTGAAACTCCATTGAAATTTCCTTCTCAGAAATAGCTGTTCCTGGAGGCATTTTCAGACTTAAAATGAGTTGTTTCAGCGTGAAGTAAACGACATCTCGCGTTGAATAAGATTGTTTATTCATGGAGGACATGCTGCTCGCAACAGGTAACAAACCGGCTTTGGATGATAACTTCGGGGTATATTCCACAACTTCAACTCCTTCATTGACATACTACCATACTTGTATGGTAGTATGGAAGCGCTTTATCGGCATTATATTAAATTTAGTTGATGATTCACTTGCAGTTCAAGGAAATGCAGAGTACAATTCAGTTTATTAGGTTCGAATGTTTAAACCAACAGACGCAAATAACGGAGAAATTACACGTTGGAATATTGATAAAGAAATATACAGAAATCGTATAGAGGTGAAACCATGGGACAAAAAGCAATTAGCGTTTTTCAAACCTGTATCCCGTTATTTCAGGTGTTAAGTGACAATCACCGTCAAGCCATTTTGCTGACACTCACCGAGAAGGGCAGAATGACCGTGAATGAAATTACTGAGCAATCCAGTCTATCCCGGCCAGCCATATCTCATCATCTCAAGCTTTTGTTAGAGAAGGGGCTTATATCCGTGGAACAAAAGGGCACACAGCGATATTATTCGGCTTCATTGAATGCATCGGTGGAACTGCTGAAGGAACTGGTAGCTGCTTTGGAAGAAGAGTGCCTGTAGAGGAATAGTGCTGTAACATGCTTTTGCATGTACCTAATAGGTTCGTAAGTTTAAACTCTTAATCAAAACTAAACAGAGGAGTATGTATATATGACAACGACTATGCAGGAAGTAACCAGTCAGGAAGTTGAACTGATTTTGGAGCAGCAACGACAATTCTTTCATTCCGGGGCCACACGATCAGCAGAAGCTCGAATTGCCCGTCTGACCCAACTCAAGCAGGCGATTCAAAAGTATGAGACCAGACTGACAGAAGCTCTACATCAGGATTTGGGCAAAAGCGAGTTCGAATCCTACACGACCGAGATTGGATTTATGATGGACAGCATTACACACACCATTCGTAAAGTGAAAAAATGGGTGAAACCCGTTAAAGTGAAAACGCAAATGGCACTCTTGGGGTCCAAAAGTGTTATTATACCTGAACCCTATGGAGCCGTTCTGATCATCGGACCATTCAATTATCCATTTCAACTCTTAATTGAACCATTGGTAGGGGCGATTGCGGCAGGCAACACAGCCGTGCTCAAAGCGTCAGAGAATACACCGGCAGTGTCCGCTGTTGTAAGAGAAATGATTGCGAGTGTGTTCGAACCGGCATACGTACAAGTGCTTGAAGGTGCCAAAGACACAACGACAGCGCTGATTAATGCGCCATTTGACTATATCTTTTTTACAGGCAGTGTACCGGTAGGCAAGATTGTGATGGAGGCAGCTGCCAAAAATCTCGTTCCCGTTACGTTAGAACTGGGAGGCAAGAGTCCGGTCATCGTTGATGAACAGGCGGATATCAAAGTAGCTGCGCAGCGCATTATATGGGGCAAACTGCTCAATACAGGACAGACCTGTATCGCACCCGATTATTTGCTCGTGCATGAGCGCGTGAAGGAACCGTTAATTACGGAGATGAAAGCAGCGATCGTATCCTTCTTTGGGTCGGATATCCAGCACAACAAGGACTATGGGCGGATCGTGAACAAGGGTCATTTTAAACGTCTGACGACGTTGATCGAACGGGATCAGGCCAAAGTGATATATGGTGGCGCATCGGATGAGGAAGACCGTTTCATTGAACCTACATTAATTGATGCTGAATCCTGGGATGCAGCGACGATGGAAGATGAGATTTTTGGACCGATTCTGCCGATCATTAGCTATAGTAAGCTTGATGAAGCCATTGTGGAAATCGTAAAGCGGCCGAAACCACTCGCCTTGTATCTGTTCACTTCCGACACACAGATTCAGGACAAGGTGCTGCGGGAAGTTTCTTTTGGAGGTGGCTGCATTAACGATACGATCACACATGTTGCGAATCCGCGTCTGCCGTTTGGCGGTGTTGGTCATTCCGGTGTTGGTTCATATCATGGAAAGTACAGCTTCGAAACGTTCTCCCATCTCAAAAGTGTACTGAAAAAAAGCACCAAACTGAATCTGCCGATTCTGTATCCACCTTATGATAACAAGCTGAAGCTGATTAAACGTTTGTTGAAATAAATAAGAAAGACAAAAAGCCTGCTACTGGATTTCACTCCAGAGCAGGCTTTTCCTGTCGGTAACGGGATGGTGACATGCCGGACCAGCGCTTGAATTGACGACTGAAATGGGCAATATCCTTGTAACCAAGCATGACGGCAATATTCTGAACGGATAGCTTCGGATTGCCCAGAAGTAGCTTCGCTTCATGCAAAACCAACTGGGACAATACAGCACGGGGAGACTGACCAAATACCTGCTTGAACACGCGATTACAGTGAGAAGAACTGATACCCAGCTCGGCTGCAATATCATCAATGCCATAGTGACCACTCGATTCGTGTCCCTGTTTGAATTGCTGACTCATCAGGCCCTGCAGTCGATTGCGAATCTGGTGGGCGAGTTCGATCTTTTCATGTCCGTCGGTAAACCATTGTGCTGCCTCTTGCGAGACCGCCTCCCACAGATGACCAAATAATTCGAATACCGCAGATTGCAACTGCATACGCTGCACCATCGTATTAGCAGTTTCATCATCCGCAGATGACATCAATTTGTGTAAAACCGGCTCAATCTGCTGTGTAACCGGACTATCCGCGCTGAATCGTATTTGCTTGATGCGTGCCAACAACGATAGGAACAACTGATCATCAATATCAAAGTGCATACAAAAATACGTGAATCCCTTGCCGTTATGGCTCTGACTGGAATGAATGCTTCCCGGTGGAATCAGGAGCAGTTCGCCAGCCTTTTGAATATATAGGGTACCGTTCACCATCATCCTTTGCTCGCCTTCGGTAACATAATTCAGTTCATATTGAGGGTGCTCATGCGCCGGATAATCCCAGTCCGTACCAACTCTTCGTAAATGAATGGCGAACAGATTGACCGTTGTTTGCACATCTGGATAAAAAACTTCATGGACACTTTCTCCCAAAGCAGGAGGCAAGAACGTTGACGACATGGAAGATCCCCCTTTTATAGAGATTGTTCAAAAAAGCGCTTTTGATTACGTACGTATTTCAAATGGAATGCTTTTGTGTAACCGCTTTAATCCATTATAGTCTATCAGCTTGATTTGGGTAAATATCAGATTGATTTGATCATGGTCTGTGGTGGAACCACATGTTAGGATGGGGCTAATGAAAACGTATGCAAACTATTTTGAGAGGGGTTATGATTCGTGAGCACATCGAAATCCATCTTTTATAACGCACATCACGCACCGATTGGTGCTTTTGCGAGTTTTACACTGGGATATAAAGGAGCCAAAGGCGGGCTGGGTCTTGAGCTCGGCAAACCGGCAGACCAGAATGTATATATTGGATTACAATCTCGCGATGGAGAGAATTATCAGGCGCTTCCTTTTTATGAAGCTTCCGAGGATGAGAGCAGCCGTTATGATGTAGAGAAGTTGGAAAATGGTGACACGGCGCTGACCACAGCGTCTAAAGTTCCGCAACCTCTGATTGCGGCTTTTCGTGATGAAGAGATTACCCGTGAATTCACCTCAGGTACAGATACATGGACTGCAGGAGATCTGACATTTTGTATCTACTCGCCTGTACGTCCAGTACCTGATCCAACGAGTGGAGATCGTGAAGCCTTAATGGATGCACTCGTACCTGCCGTGTTGGTCGAGATGACGATTGACAATACGCAAGGTCAGCAAGCACGTAAAGCCTATTTTGGCTATCAGGGCAATGATCCGTACTCTGCAATGCGTCTAATTGGGGGACCTGAGGGCGGCTCCATCACAGGTGTGGGACAAGGTCGACTTACAGCGATTATGTCGGCAGATGACGGACTGTGGCCAGCACGCGGATTCACGCTGGAGAAGCTCTTGCAGGAGAAACATCGGGATAATCTGGCATTTGGACTTGGCTCAACCGCTGCACTACTGATGGAGGTGCCGGCTGGAGAGAAACGTACGTATCAATTCGCCGTATGTTTCTATCGCGGGGGCATTGTGACAACTGGAATGGACACAACGTATTGGTATACGCGCTACTTCTCCGATATTCAGGCAACAGGAGCGTATGCACTCCAACGATTCAGTGAGTTGACCGCATCCTGTGGAGAGGTTGAACAGCGCCTTGGAACGGCTGCTTTGACCGAAGATCAATCATTCATGCTTGCTCATTCCATTCACAGTTATTATGCCAGTACTCAATTGCTGGATGCCGATGGCGAGCCACTCTGGGTGGTGAACGAAGGGGAGTATCGGATGATGAACACACTTGATCTGACGGCCGATCAGTTGTACTTCGAGCTTGCCTTGAATCCATGGACGGTGCGTAATGAGCTGGAGTGGTTTGTCAAACGATACAGTTATACCGATCAGGTTCGTTTCCCGGGGGAAGAAAAGTTACATCCGGGCGGAATAACCTTTACCCATGATATGGGTGTTGCCAACGTGTTCTCACGCCCCGGACACTCGGCATATGAACTGGTTGGCATTGACGACTGCTTTTCACAGATGAGCCACGAGGAACTGGTGAACTGGCTCTGCTGCGCGACCGTATACATTGAACAGACACAGGATCAAGCATTTGTGAAAAACATGCTGCCTGTTATCCAAAATTGCTTCGAAAGTATGCTTAATCGTGACCATCCTATCGCGGAGCAGCGTAACGGTCTGATGGGCCTAGATAGCAGCCGTACCCAAGGTGGAGCGGAAATTACAACTTATGACAGCCTTGATGTGTCACTGGGTCAGTCGCGCAATAATATCTATCTGGCGGGTAAATGTTGGGCGGTCTATGTTGCATTGGAGAAGCTGTTCGCAACGGAGAAGTTGGCGGATCTGTCACATCAAGCGGGGCTTCAGGCGGATCGCTGCGCAGCCAGTATTGCTGCACAGTTGACGGATGGCGGCTACATTCCAGCTGTTATTGCAGAAAATAATGATTCCCGAATCATTCCGGCGATTGAAGGTCTGGTATTCCCTTACTTTACAGGCTGTGAAGCAGCATTGGATATCAATGGTCGTTTTGGACCTTATCTGAAAGCACTCCAAACTCATCTGAAGACGGTTCTTGTACCAGGAACATGCCTGTTCGAAGATGGAGGCTGGAAACTGTCCTCAACAAGCAATAACTCGTGGCTGAGCAAAATCTATCTGTCCCAGTTCATCGCTAGAGAGCTGCTGGATGTGGAATGGAATGAGACAGGCAAGGCAGCAGACGCGGCTCATGTCAACTGGCTGTTGCATCCGGAGGAATCGTACTGGTGCTGGAGTGATCAGATCCTGTCTGGTGTAGCGGTTGGCAGCAAGTACTATCCGCGTGGTGTAACGTCGATTCTATGGCTACTCGAAGGAAAAGGGAATCACCTTGCACAGATCTATGCTACCAAGGAGGCGGTACAATGAACCAATCTATCGTTCAATCTACTTTGTCAGGTCCACAGTATGATGCATGGCTGGGGTATCACTCCGAATTGCCAAAAGCGAATGGAATTGCCCGTAAGAAGGCTCCTGCGTGGAGCAAGCTGATACTGGCGGAAGAGAAGCATGGAGTAATCACAACAGCGCTGACCGAACTTTCACGGGGACTGGAGAAGCTGTATGGCGTGAAACCGACAGTCAGTCAGCTGTCTGATGCTCAGCAAAGTGAGCGGCACAATCACGATTCCGAGCCCGCCATACGAATCGGTACTTGGACAGGGAGCGATTCGGTGGCTGCGTCGTTCAGTGAGACAGAGCGTTCTGCTGTTCAAGGAGAAGGGTACATCATTCGTGAAAGCGAGGGTGTGCTGGTCATTGGTTCAGAGACTCCCCAAGGATTATTGTATGGTGCATTCCATCTGCTTCGGGAACTGACAATGGATCAAGGAAGTGCAAGTGAGGCGGATGGCGCTGTGAGTAAATGGAGCTTCATTACAGAGCAGCCTACCAATGCGCTACGGATGATCAATCAGTGGGATAACGTGGACGGCAGCATTGAACGTGGATACGCAGGAGACTCCATTTTCTATGATAACGGGGAATTCACACTGGACTTGGACCGCATCAGGGACTACGCACGTTTACTCGCTTCGACAGGCATCAATGCCATATCGATCAATAATGTCAATGTACACCGCCGTGAGAGCTTGTTTTTGACGGAACGTTACCTTAGCGATGTGGCGAAGGTTGCTGCTGAATTCAGAGCGTATGGTATTCGATTGTTCCTGAGCGCCAACTACGCGAGTCCAATCGAGATTGGCGGGTTACGTACAGCAGATCCGCTGGATGCGCAGGTACGGGAATGGTGGAACATTCAAACGGCCAAGGTGTACGCAGCCATTCCGGATTTTGGCGGTTACCTGATCAAGGCAGACTCCGAGAATCGTCCGGGACCGTTCACGTATAACCGTGATCATGCTGATGGTGCAAACATGCTGGCGGAAGCCCTTCGACCATTCGGTGGATTGGTGATATGGCGTTGCTTCGTCTATAACTGCAAGCAGGACTGGCGGGATCGTTCCACTGACCGTGCACGTGCAGCATATGACCACTTTACGCCGTTGGACGGGCGTTTTGCCGAAAATGTCATTTTGCAGATCAAGAATGGGCCGATGGACTTTCAGGTGAGGGAGGCGGTATCCCCACTGTTCGGAGCCATGGAACATACGAATCAGGTGATTGAATTCCAGATCACACAGGAGTATACCGGACAACAGCGTCATCTCTGTTATCTGGTTCCCCAGTGGAAAGAAGTATTGGACTTTGACACCTACGCCAAAGGCAAAGGTTCAGAGATCAAGAGAATCGCGGATGGTTCTCTGTATAAACGACCTCACAGCGGCTTCGCGGCAGTCTCCAACATTGGTGCTGATGCCTGTTGGACAGGACACCCACTCGCGCAGGCGAATCTGTATGGATACGGGAGACTTGCGTGGAATCCGGAGCTGTCGGCAGAAGAGATTGCCGATGAGTGGGTGAGACTCACATTTGGACATGAAGACGAAGTCGTGCGGAAGGTTACGGATATGCTTTTGACTTCACTAGATATCTATGAGAATTATACGGCGCCTCTCGGTGTGGGTTGGATGGTTAATCCCGAACATCATTATGGACCGAATGTAGATGGATACGAGTATTCCAAATGGGGGACGTATCACTTTGCCGATTGTCATGGCATTGGTGTAGATCGAACCGTGAAGAGCGGTACAGGATACACCTCACAGTATCACCCTGAGAATGCGGATCGCTATGAGTCCTTGGACACCTGTCCGGATGAGTTGATCTTATTTTTCCATCACGTGCCATATACCCATGTTCTGCATTCTGGTAAAACGGTCATTCAGCATATTTATGATACACATTTTGAAGGTGTTGCACAGGCAGAGGCATTAGCTGAGACATGGAGACAGCTTGAGGGCCATATCGACCCGGTTATTTTCAGCAAAGTTGCTTCATTACAGGATAACCAGGCCGAACATGCCAAGGAATGGCGGGACATGATCAATACGTATTTCTATCGCAAGAGCGGTATTGCGGATGAACAAGGTCGAACAATCTATTGATTGGTGATGTAAAGAGGGAAGATACCTTGTTTTCTTTGATGTAGAATAGACAGCATGGACATACCTGAGGAGGAGATACGTATGGGACAACATCAACTGCCCGAGAACATGAAGGCCGCAGTCATGACAAAGCCAGGACATATTATTATTGAGGAACAACCCGTTCCCCAACCAGAAGCGGATGAGGTGTTAATCCAGGTGATGGCTGTCGGGGTGTGCGGCTCGGATGTGCATTATTTCGAACATGGGCGCATAGGCAGATTTGTCGTGGAAAAACCGATCATTCTGGGTCATGAGTGTGCGGGGATCATTGCTGCTGTGGGCTCGAACGTATCACGTTTGAAAACAGGGGATCGGGTTGCTATTGAGCCTGGGGTGACTTGCGGACGTTGCACGGCATGCAAGGAAGGTCGCTATAACCTGTGTCCGGATGTACAATTTCTGGCGACCCCTCCCGTGGATGGCGCATTTGTACAATACATGGTGATGCGTGAAGATATGGTATTCCCGATTCCAGATCATCTGTCTTATGAAGAAGCAGCAATGAACGAGCCATTCTCCGTTGGGATTCACGCTGCACGCCGGAGCAAATTGGCTCCGGGTACAACCCTGGCGATTATGGGCATGGGTCCAGTTGGACTCATGGCTGTGGCTGCTGCCAAATCTTTCGGTGTAGAGAAGATCATTGTAACGGATCTGGAAGAAGTTAGGCTAGAAGCGGCACGCCGCATGGGTGCCACTCATGCCATTAATGTGCGGAATGAAGATGCGCTGGCTGTGATTCGCGAGTTAACAGGTGGTGTGGGTGTCGATACCGCATGGGAAACAGCGGGCAATCCAAAGGCGCTACAATCTGCTCTGTATTCCCTTCGACGTGGAGGTAAACTTGCGATTGTGGGTCTGCCTGCACAGGATGAGATTGCACTCAATGTTCCATTTATTGCGGACAATGAAGTTGATATCTATGGCATATTCCGTTATGCCAACACGTATCCGGCAGGGATCGAGTTCCTGAGCTCCGGCCAGCATGACGTAATGTCCCTGATTACAGATCGTTATTCACTCGAAGAGACACAGCAGGCGATGGAACGTGCATTACACAATAAGAGCGGTAGTCTGAAGGTCATGGTATATCCGAACGGCAGATAGGCACAACTTGAGAGAGTCCGGCAGTTCAGGACTCTTTTTTTGTTTTTTTCACAAAATTAAGGGATAGACAAGCTCCCATAACATGGTATAATTCATGAAGATTTTAATATATAAAAGGATACACACCATCATGGTGAATAAGTACCTTGAATAAGTACCTAGCGAAAGGAAATGAAAGTTGTGAGAGTACATGAATTTATGATTCACGCTGATTTTCATCGGGATGATCTGATGTCGGTATCTTCTCAAGCGTCACGTTTTTCCTCGGATATTATTTTGTCGTATATGGAGTCTGAGCATGAGCATCGTGTAGATGTCAAAAGCCTGCTTGGAATGGCGTTACTACCCATTCGATATGGTAGTGTTGTCAGATTACAGACAAGGGGCAGGGATGAACTGGAGGCTTTGGAGTACATGCTGAATGTACTGGAGAAAGGGACGGCGTAACACCTGATCAGGTGCAAAATCACAGATATCATATTTTTTTTGGCTATTCCTCAAATCCTGCTGGTACTTTGTCCAAAAAAAGAGTATAATAAAATTTAGTTTGATTCTAAAGAAGTACCCATATTAAAGGAGTGTAAATAGATTATGCCAAAAGTTGACATCCATCCAAAGACACAAATCGTAATTTTTTACGATGCAAGTGCTGATTACAAATTCCTGAGTTCTTCCACGAAGTCCTCTAACGAAACTATGGAATGGGAAGATGGTAACTCTTACCCGGTAATCCGTGTGGACACTAGCTCCGCATCCCACCCGTTCTTCACTGGTAAACAAAGAAACGTGGATATCGGTGGTCGTGTTGATAAATTTAACCGTAAATACAACATCAACAAATAAGTTTGTCCATACATTACAAGAAAACCTCGGGGTTCGTCCTGAGGTTTTTTTGTGTACATATTCAGGGTAAAACCTTGTGATTTTTAATTAATATTTGTAACTATATAAATTGAACTAAACATTTACACAAAACGGAGAGGACAGAAAGAACCTGAATAAGCGTAGCGTTCGCCTACAAGCTTTCTGCAAGAAAGCTACATCGGAAGCATAAGCTATCCCCGGATTTACCCCTTTTATAGAAGGAATCAAAAAAATCTGGGGATAACAGCGATCGGAAGGTTGTTCTGTCATCAAAGTGACCAGTGTAAATATTCTGTAGTTCAATTTATATAGAGATAACCATCTGATTAAAAATTAATTCAACCAATTATTGCGCTTACAACACATTCGGATGTACACTAGAAAACAGAGCAAGAACATATGAAGGAGGAAATAGAGATGAGCAGCATCACACATATGGTAACGTTTACACTATACGCAGGTAAAGATACACCGGAGGCAGAAGCCTTTTTGAAGGAAAGTTCGGATGCACTGGCAGCCATTCCTGGGGTAGAGCAATTTCGGGTTCTGAGACAGGTAAGTGAGAAGAATGAGTTTGACTACAGCTTCTCGATGGTCTTCGCGGATCAGGCTGCGTATGATGCATACAACAATCACCCGGTTCACCGTCAATATGTAGAAGAGCGTTGGGAAAAGGAAGTCAGTCGCTTCCAGGAAATTGATCTGATCCAGCATAATCATTAATATTCTCTACATATAGGGAAGCAAGCTGACTTACCATATACAGCATTGTACAATGCTGTATTCTTCTCTTCATAATGCGTGATTGTAGAGATAATACAACACTTCCCGAAACCGTTTTCGTTAAAATAAATTAAAGGAGGTTTTCGCTGTTATGCAATTGGATCTCACAGGAAAAACGGCTCTTGTTACAGGCGCAACCGGACAACTGGGGAGAGTCATCGCACGCACGTTGGCCAACTGTGGCGCCAATCTGGCTTTACATTACATTAATAATGATACCAAAGCTCGGGAGCTCCAGGGTGAGATTGAAGCACTTGGTCGTAAGGCTGTAATTGTACAGGGAGATATTACGAAGCAGGATACGGCATTTCGGATTCGTGATGAAATTCAGCCTGTCCTCGGCGGAGTGGATATCGTCGTTGCCAATGCGGTCATTCAATATGAATGGACAACGGTGTTGGAACAGTCTCCTGAAGATTATTTGAGTCAGTTCGAGTCCTGTGTTATGCAGAGTGTGTATCTTGCCAAAGCTTTCATTCCACATATGCAAAACGTCAAAGCAGGTCGCTTTATTGGCATTAATACCGAATGTGCGATGCAAAACTTCGCTCACCAATCGGCCTACACCGCTGGTAAGCGTGGAATGGATGGCGTATATCGCGTGCTAGCCAAGGAAGTTGGCGAGTATCAGATTACCGTAAACCAGGTTGCACCTGGATGGACAATCAGTGAACGTGATCGCTCCAGTGAGCCTGGACACGATGAAGCATACACGCGTACCGTGCCACTGAAGCGCAGGGGTGAAGATCAGGAAATTGCCAATGCAGTTGCTTTTCTCGCTTCGGATCTGTCCTCATTTATCACAGGTGCCTATATCCCGGTAAGTGGTGGAAATGTGATGCCTGCCATCTAAATACGAATAAGAGTTCAACCTTAATGAGGGTGTCCCATAAGTCATGAATATGGCGGGGGCATCCTCTTTGCTTTGTTTTTTTTGTAATGAACCTGACACACGTTATTCGCCCCCATTTGCCGAGATCTGAGATCTAACGAATCACAGAGACGTTATTTCGTCGATTCACTTGATTTTTTAGGTGTAGAAGCCCGTTTATGACTATATAGCGTTGCTGGGGTTCGTTAAATCTTGCAACTGATGATAATCTTCCTTTTAAGGTGCAGTAGGTTCGTCGGCGTTCGTTAGTCATTGGAGAGAAGCGGTATTCTTTTTGAAAAGCCTAATTTTTTGGAATTTTGCTAACAATGAAACAACCGTTATAAGGTGCTTAATTATTCATATATCCAGATATACATATGATTTGGTTCGGTTTTCAGCAGATTGGGGTATAAGAATAGGTATATTACCCGAGTGGAAACATAATCAAAATGAGCTATCAAAGGAGACCCATCACTTATGAAAAAAACAGTCGCGGACGTTCTGGTTGAATCCTTATTGAACGCTGGCATCAAACGAATATATGGCATTGTTGGAGACTCTTTGAATGCGGTGCTTGACTCCATCCGTCGTTCAGGCAAGATCGAGTGGATTCATGTGCGGCATGAGGAAGTGGCTGCTTTTGCTGCCGGGGCAGACGCTGAGGTCAGTGGAAGTATCGCTGTCTGCGCAGGTAGCAGCGGTCCGGGTAACATGCATCTGATTAACGGTCTGTACGATTGTCATCGCAATCGTGTGCCTGTACTCGCCATCGCTGCACATATCCCAAGTGACGAGATTGGTAGCGAATATTTTCAGGCGACTCATCCGGAGTATCTGTTTCAGGAATGCAGTGATTATTGTGAAGTGATTACAACAGCAAAACAGATGCCTCGTTCCCTTACGATGGCGATCCAGACAGCAGTCGCACGTTCAGGTGTATCTGTCGTTGTATTGCCGGGGGATGTAGCTGGACTTGAGGCGGCGGACCTACCTGTGCCTGAACATGTGTATCATGCGACCAACCCTGTGGTCCATCCTTCTGAGCCGGAACTCATGAAATTGGCGGAATATCTGAATCAAGGCAAAAAAATTACATTGTTGTGCGGTGCAGGCTGCGCGGGCGCTCGTGAACCCCTGATGCAGCTCTGTGATCGGTTGAAATCCCCCATGGTTATTGCGCTAAGAGGCAAGGAATATCTGGAGTATGACAACCCCTATTCCGTCGGTCTTACCGGCCTGATCGGGTATTCATCCGGTTATCATGCCATGATGGACTGTGATGTATTATTGATGCTGGGAACGGATTTCCCATATCGTCAATTCTATCCCGAAGATGCAAAAGTACTTCAGGTCGACATACAATCTTCCCATCTCGGCCGTCGTACGAAGCTGGATTACGGCGTGTGTGGGGATGTAAAATCGACCATTGAAACCTTGCTTCCATATCTAACAGAAGAACACAGTGACAAACATTTGCGTAAAAGTGTGGATCGTTATGTGAAAGTACGTAAAGAACTGGACGAGCTGGCTGTTGGAAAACCGGGTAAAAAGCCCATCCATCCGCAGTACCTGACCAAGGTCATTAGTGATGCCGCCGCAGAGAATGCCATCTTCACATGTGATGTCGGTACACCGACAGTATGGGCAGCCCGTTATATTGAGATGAGCCGCAACCGCAGACTGCTCGGTTCATTTAGTCACGGTACGATGGCCAATGCGCTGCCACAAGCGATTGGTGCCCAGGTCGCTGATCCCGGCAGACAAGTCATCTCGTTGTCGGGTGATGGTGGTATTACGATGCTGATGGGTGATCTGTTGACATTGAAACAGCATAATCTGCCGATCAAGGTTGTGGTGTTTAATAATGGAGCACTTGGTTTTGTTGAGCTAGAGATGAAGGCTGCCGGATTCCTGGAGTCGGGAACAGAGCTTGTCAATCCGAACTTTGCGATGGTTGCCCAGGCGATGGGCATGGAAGGCATTCGCGTTGAAGATCCGGCTGAACTGGAAGGGGCTGTACAGCGTGCACTTCAGCATGATGGTCCTGTACTGATTGATGTCGTGGTGAATCGTCAGGAATTGTCCTTACCTCCGAAAATTGAGTTCAAACAGGCAGAAGGATTCACCTTATGGATGATGAAAGCCGTGCTGAACGGACGCGGTGACGAGATCATTGAATTGGCAAAAACCAATTTGCTGAGATAGGCGTTACGTTAAAGTGGATATGCACGTTTGAAGGTGTGGAACCACTAATTTTAATAGGGTTATTTATGTAATAAAGAGAGCATGCAACAAGACATTCTAGTTGCGTGCTCCTTCCATGAAATGATGAAAATGTGACATGTCATATAATATGGATACATATTATATGATTTGTTTTTATGTCGAAAGTCTATTAGAATAGGTAAAGTCAGGAAGGTTTTATGCCATTTTTGACCTACATATGGCATCATTGCATGTACGTACGTTTCATATCGTATTCATCGATCCAATCACAAGATGACACACACACATGGAGGAGATCAACATGAGTCACGCAGGAAAAGTAGCCATTATCACTGGAGCAGGGAGTGGATTGGGCCAAGCAGCAGCGCTAAAGCTGGCTGAGAAAGGCGCATCCATTGTCGTTGTGGATCTTGTCGAAGAGACAGGTCGTGAAACGGTTAAGCAGATTGAGAAGCTGGGAAGTAAAGCTATTTTTGTACAAGCAGATGTGAGTAAAGCACCTGAAGTTGAGAATTATGTAAAAAAAGCAGTCGAAGAGTTCGGACGAATCGACATGTTCTTTAATAATGCAGGTATTGCGGGTCCTGGGATCAAGCTGATTGAACATACGATCGAGCAGTTTGACCAAATTATTGATATTAACCTGAGAAGTGTGTTCTACGGGTTGAAGTATGTGATTACGGAAATGCTCAAGACAGGTGGGGGTTCCATTCTGAATACAGCCTCCACAGCCGGTATTGTTGGTGTACCCGCGGTTGCACCTTACGCAGCAACCAAACATGGCGTGGTCGGCTTGACCCGCACAGCTGCAATTGAATATGGCAAGGACAATATTCGTGTGAACGCGATTGCGCCAGGCACGATTGAGACACCGATGGTTGTTCAGTTTGGTAAAGATAATCCTGAAGTGTTCAAAGCAACGGTGGACAGCATTCCATCTGGACGCCTTGGCAGACCGGAAGAGATCGCGAACCTGGTTTCCTTCCTTCTGGGAGATGAAGCGCCATATATCAATGGTGCAGTATACCCGATCGATGGTGCAGTAACAGCTCAATAAGCGTTAAGCTTATCGGTAATAAAATAGTTTTTAAGATGGTCAAAGAGAGGTCACTGTATGTGTACAGTGCCTCTCTTTTTGATTCCTCTTTTATGCTACGAATGGTATTGCGGATCCATATCAGGCAACGTTGTGTGATGCATCAGTTTGTGTGCTTTTATTAGATGATGAACGATACGAGCCAATAACAATGATGATGGCCACAACGACCCCGACAGCCCCAATCCAGGTAATCGATGACAATGATACACTGCTGACCGCGATGCCACCAATACCTGCTCCAGCGGCCATGGCTAGTTGCATGACCGAACTATTCAGACTAAGCATAATCCCTGAGGATTCGGGAGCCATCGTCACGAGATTATATTGCTGAGTTGGACCCGAAGACCATGCGGCAAAAGACCACAAAATCAGAACAAGCAAGACAGTGAGATGAGAGCTTGCCGTTATATTCAGCAGGACCAGACTCACGATATGCAGTGTCATGCCTGTGATTAACGTCCGTTTGACACCCCATCTGTCAGCACTGAATCCTCCTACTTTTGAACCAATCAGACTAGCTATGCCGAATGCGAGTAAAGCCGAACTGAGCAGTGCTTCGCTCATTCCTGCAACGGTTACGAGATAAGGTGAAATATACGTGTAAGCAATGGAATAACCACCTAACCAGAAAAATGTCACGAGCAGTGCTAAACCAATTCGTGGCTGTTTGAGCAACGATAGTTGTTTCTTCAGTGGAACAGATGCTTCCGCTTTTGAAGGCGGAATGGTGGCCGCAATAACCAGCATGGCGAGAATGCCGAGAACGGCTATACCTGCGAAAACAAGCTTCCAATCCCATGATGAAGCTACAAGCCTTCCTAGCGGAACGCCAACAATCAATGAAGCGGTAAAGCCAGTGATTACTGTGGCAATTGCACTAGCTTGTTTGCCCTCGGCAGCTATTTGGGAAGCGACTGTTAACGCCGTGACAACAACGACGCCTGCACCCAGAGCCATCAAGACACGTGCTGCGACGAACAGACCATAGCCCGGCAACAGATAAGCAAGTACATTCGCTAGAACGAACAGACCAAGGAAGTACAGCAACAGCCTGCGACGATCCCAGCGCGAAGTCAGTGCAATAATGACAGGTGTACCAAGCGCATATACGAGCGAAAAAATCGTAATGAGTTGCCCGGCAGCGATCAAAGAGATATTCATGGTATCTGCAATGCGATCCAAAATGCCGGCAATGACATATTCGGACGTTCCTACAAGGAAACTGACCAAGGCAAGAACATAGATTTTGAGCGTAGAAGACATGGATACATAACCTCTTTCTGTTCATAATTATTATAATTCTAGAAATATAGAAATAAAGACGAGAGAACAAGGCATGAATCTGTGAATGCAAATCATATGTGAAATGTAACCCATCTGCGAATGGTGATGTAACAACTGAGATCCTGAAGATTGGCATAAGCATAAACTTATGTGACCTCATTCTACAATGATAATTGTTCACTGTTTCGATATTTCTAATTATATAGAAATATAACTTAAATTTTTTATTTATTTAGAAGATAGGGAACATACTTCTGTGCGGTCTCCGTGTTCAGGCTGTAGTAGATATACGTACCTTTCTTCTGTGAGGTGAGCAAGCCGCAATCGGACAGCTGTTTCAGGTGATGAGACAGAGTTGATAGGGCAACGGTAACAAGGCGACTCTCCAGATCGGCAGGACACAGGTTGCTTTCGCCCGATAGAATCTGAATGATTTTATAGCGTGTATGTTCACCAAGTGCTTTATGAATTTTGACCACTTGTTCAAGTTCATTCGGGTTTGGTTGCATCATCATCCGTCCTTTCGTCTTTATTTCTTATTTCTAGTAATATAGAAATACAGTATCATATGCCATTTGAAAAGTAAACTCTCGGACGAAGATTCTTCCCCCGAGAGTGATGTGAGTTGTATATAGTTGTATATTACCGTTCCAGGGAATCAACATAGTCTTTGGCTTCCTTCAACGAAAGACCTCTGGCCTCGCGCAGTCGTTTGATCGCCATAATTTTTTTCCCTTGTTGTATAAGTGCAAGCAGCTCCAAATCCAGATCAGTTTGACCCGGTGGGCTTGTGTGTGAAGGAGATGCTTCCTTCGGCGACAAGGTGTAATTGTAGTCGGAGCGTGGGCTGGCGATTGCGGTTGAACCATTCTCCAGACGCTCCACATCTCTTTTCAATTCATTCAATTGGCGTTGCAGGCTGGTAACTCGGATCAATACTACTAGGATCAGAAGCGACAGAACGATCCATATCAAGGTGTTCATTTCCATGATGTCATGTGCCTCGCTTTCATGTATTCCTTATTAGCCATTATTTAAGTTGAACCGGGATTTCCTTGACACCACGAACAATCATGCCAGGTCTCCATTCCAGTTCATTCACATCTGCCTGAAGCTGCATATTTGGAAAACGATTCAGAAGTGTGCTGACTGCAATCTCACCTTCCAGACGAGCAAGCGGGGCTCCGAGGCAGAGATGAATGCCTTTGCCAAAAGCCAGATGTGAACTTTTTTCGCGGGTAATGTCGAAGATATCAGCATCCTTAAACTGCTGTTCGTCCCGGTTGGCGGAATCAAGCGCAACGATGACAAGTTCACCTTGAGCAATATGCTGTCCACGGAATTCAATATCTTCAAGAGCCCAACGGGATGTGCTGAACTCTACCGATCCATTATAACGCAGCATCTCTTCAATGGCATTGTGAATAAGCTCGGGTTGCTTGATCAGCAGTTCGCGTTGCTCCGGATGCTCCAGCAGGGCGAGAATGCCGTTCCCGATGAGATTAACGGTTGTTTCATGACCGGCAATGATTAATAAGGAGACCACGCCAAGCAATTCTTGTTCAGTTAACTGCTGCCCGGATTCTTCTGCAATGACGAGCTGGCTGATCAGATCTGTGCCCGGGTCTTGGCGTACTTTCGCGAACCAGGCCGTAAGGTAATCCGTAAATTCCTTCGAATGCTGCTCAAACAGCTCAGCGCTCTCCGCTGTGGAAGCGTCGATTACCGTATTGGACCATATGCGGAATTGGTCACGATCCTGGGCAGGGACTCCCAAAATTTCACTGATAACAATGATGGGCAGCGGGAAAGCAAAATCATCGATCAGATTCATTTTTTCCTGTGACGGGAGGTTGTCCAGCAGTTCATCAGCGATGTCCTGAATATGGCTTCGCATGTTAGCGACCATTTTGGGTGTGAATGCTTTCTGCACAAGTCCCCGAAGACGTCTATGATCTGGCGGATCGGAGAATAACATATTATTCGAGAAAATGCTTTGATTTTCAGCGCCATAACGTCGGACCATGTCTTTGCTGAAGCGAGGATCTTTCAAAATCTGGACTGCATCCTCGTATCGGGTAATAATCCAACCGAATTCTCCATGTGGAAACATGACTCTGAAAACAGGCTCATCTTTTCTTAACTTTTCATACACCGGGTAAGGGTTATGTGTGAATTCTTTGGTAAAAAACGCTGGCTTTGAGGATTCGTTTATTTCATTCGGTTTCAAATGCAAAATCTCCTCTCATATTCCTTCATATGTCTGCACCTTCTATATATTCAATACGTAGGCTTTTGAAACCTTGTTTTTGGTCCAGGTGAATGATTGAGCAGGAAAATAGAGGAAGATGGAAGAAGACATGGTAGATAGAAATGATTAATATGCTTGGTAAAAATGAAAACGAGGTGAACGCTGACATGTCTTACACACAACTTCCTTTGCATCAACACCGGATTCCGGCAAGTCGAATGGTTCTTGGCTGTATGCGTTTTGGGGGCGAATGGGACGGGTTTCCCATTACTTCAGATCTTGTCGTGGAGGGTCATCGAGCGGTCGAAGCGGCTATCGAAATAGGGATTAATCACTTTGATCTGGCGGATATATACACACGTGGTAAGGCAGAGCATGTATTGGGGCGAGTCTTATCCGAAACTCCTGGCTTACGTGAACAGATCATTATACAGTCGAAGTGTGGTATACGTCTTGTGGGTGATGATGAAGGACCGCAGCGTTATGACACTTCAGGTGCACATATCCTGGCGAGTGTCGACGGTATCCTGGAACGGCTTGGCATCGATTATCTGGACATTTTGCTGTTACACCGTCCTGATCCACTAGCCCATCCACAAGAGATTGGAGAAGCACTGGCTGAGCTGCATCATTCCGGTAAGGTACGCCATTTTGGTGTGTCCAATATGGGGTCTGAACAGATTCACCTTCTTCAACTTCATAGTAAAGTACCTCTGATTGTGAATCAGTTGGAGATGAGTCTGGACAAAATTGGATTCGTAGAAGCTGGTGTGACGGTGAATCGCCCCCAAGCCAGAGACAACGTATTTCCCTATGGCACGATGGAATATTGTCAGGCAGAACATATTCAACTGCAAGCTTGGGGTCCCCTTGCTCAAGGTCGATATACGGGCAGGGTCGTCGAAGGGCAACGCCCGGAGATTGCGCATACGGCTGGGCTGGTTGATCGAATGGCCAAGGAGCGTGGGGTGACACCGGAATCTATTGTACTGGCTTGGTTAATGAAGCATCCAGCAGGGATTCAGCCAGTCATTGGTTCGATTCGACCAGAACGTATTCTGGCCTGTCGTGATGCAGCAAATATGGAGCTTACCCGTTATGAGTGGTACGAGCTGTATTCCGCTTCATGCGGGCGTAGGATGTAACTAGAGATATCAGAGGATTGCTTCGTTTTGATCGAAAAATTAATAGATATTGTGTGAAAGATGATTGTAGAAGAAGACACGGTTGCTGAGCTGTGTCTTTCTTTGTGATATCTGGCCTCATTTGGTTGAAACACAATATGGAAAGTGTAATGATTCCTATGATCATATGACCTACACTGCGAATGTACTAGTCATAAGCATGCTCTTTTGCTCGAAACCCGTGTGTCGAAACGACTATAAGGATAATTCAACTTCATATTTGTGCTAGAGGATATGTCCATGGGCTTAGGAAGAGTGCTGATAAGAAGGACGTTTCAACCATTTTTATCGTTTTACCGGGTAGATGTCAGGGTGCTGTGATAAAATGATAGGAATAAGAACATACGATCTGTTTATGTGAGAGGAGACACCTTGACGATGGAGATGCTTAAACCACCCGCCGAGACATTATACGAGGTTGAATTACGTGCACTGCGAGAAGAGGATCAGGGAAAACGTCCCCCGAACTGGCTGTTATCTCCCGCCTATGTGCGTGATTTTATTATTGGCAGGGATAAGCCAGCGCTATGGAATGGAGAAGAAATCCCGATTACCCGCAAATTTTATGGCAATGACGTGTTGATCGAACGTGCAGTAGTCACTTTGGCAGGCAATCGGGGATTAATGCTTGTGGGAGAACCCGGAACAGCCAAGACCATGCTTAGCGAACTATTAACCGCAGCGATCTCCGGCACCAGCCTGAACACGATTCAAGGTACAGCAGGTACGACGGAAGACATGATCAAGTATTCATGGAATTACGCCATGTTGCTGGATAAAGGCCCTTCGGAAGCGGCGCTTGTACCATCGCCGTTATATAACGGAATGAAGAAAGGCATTCTTACCCGATTTGAAGAGATTACACGTTGTCCCGCTGAAGCGCAGGATAGTCTGATCAGTATTCTCAGTGACAAGGTTATGAGCATTCCCGAACTGGATGGCGGTGTACTGTTTGCCCAGCCGGGATTTAACGTTATTGCTACAGCCAATATTCGGGATAAAGGTGTTAACGAAATGAGCGGTGCCTTGAAACGGCGGTTCAATTTTGAAACGATCAAGCCCATTCATAACGTGAAGATGGAAGCCAAAATTATTGAATCCCAGGCAAGAAGCCTGTTATTACATAGTGGAATTGATATTGAAATTAACCCGGATGTGGTTGAATTGCTGGCTACAACCTTTATGGAACTGCGCACCGGCATGACACGGGAGGGCTACAAGCTTGATACACCTCAAGCCTCTATGAGTACAGCAGAAGCGGTGTCAGTCTATGTCCAGAGTGCGATGACTTCCTATTACTACGAAGATAAGGCTATTGCGCTGGATCGATTAGTGCAGAACATGCTAGGGACCATTGCGAAGGAAAACGACAAGGATCTGTCCATTCTCAAAACCTACTTCTCCAAGGTTGTTAAAGAACGTTCCAGGGAAGAGGGAATATGGAA
Organism: Paenibacillus sp. FSL R5-0517; assembly: GCF_037974355.1. NCBI lineage: Bacteria > Bacillati > Bacillota > Bacilli > Caryophanales > Paenibacillaceae > Paenibacillus > Paenibacillus sp. FSL R5-0517. The sequence continues at coordinate 3,817,070 of NZ_CP150235.1, read as the reverse complement.
GGACTATTATGAGGAGAGAAAATGGATCGGTTAACAGCAGTTCTGGACCCTGATGTTGATCAGTTACAATCCTTGTTCAAGTCCCATGTCTATAACCTGAGTAATCATACGGTCTATTACCCAATACGACACCACAGTCCTGTATGTTCATATCACTTGTTACGATTAATCGAAGAGTACAAGCCGGATATCATTCTGATCGAAGGACCAGAGAGCGGTAATCCATTCATTTCGGTTCTGAGTGATGAGGCAACCTTGCCTCCTGTCAGTCTGTACTACACCTATGAGAGTGAGTTGCAGAGAGAAGCCTGCTATTATCCGATGCTTCGTTATTCGCCTGAATATGTGGCCATGAAAGAAGCAAAACGACTGGGCATTCCGGCGAAGTTTATTGACCTGGACTACCAACATTTCTCCACTCATGCATCCAAATCCGGCCAGATAGAGCAAAAGGAGATCTCCATCCAAGACGAAACCTTGCTTGCAGGGTCGGAATTTATCAACCGATTGTGCCAAAAAACAAACTGTCGCAGTTTTGATGAATTGTGGGAAAAGGTGTTTGAGATTGGTGGACTGGAGAAATCTACTGAGGAATTCGTGCAGGATGTATTCACGTATTGTACGCTATCCCGAATGTGTTATTCCACGGAACGATTACAGTCTTCAGGTGATTTGGCAAGAGAAGCATATATGAAACAACGTATTCAACAAGCGGTACTTGAGCATGAGCGTGTGCTTGTCATTACCGGTGGATTTCATACTTATGGACTGTTGATGTCAGAGAAACATGAATCAGAATTGGAACAGCCAGAAATGGATAAACAACATGCAGAACAACATTTGGATGCACAAGGTAAACCAGGTAGGTCTCCACACAGTGCGTTTGATCCAAGTGCGGTTCACCAACAGATGTACCCGATGGTCTATACCTTTGCTGAAGCAGATCGGCTTAATGGATATGCAAGCGGCATGCCTTATGTGAATTATTACGATCAGATCTGGAACCAGCTGCTTCGCAAGAAGAGTACACCATACAATCTAACGGCTCTGGACTTGTTATCTCGGCTGATGCGCAAATTACGGGACGGTCACGAACATGTATCAACCAGTGATGCAATTGAGGCGTACAGTATGATTCAGGGCCTTGCCGGTCTTCGGGGTAAAAGGGAAGGCGGCGTGTACGAGTTGATGGATGCAGCACTCTCTTCCTTTGTGAAGGGGGAGCTTACCTTGGCTACCGATAAACCGTTGCAAGAGCTACAGCAGTTATTGACAGGAGACGTCATTGGAAGCGTGGCTCCCAATTCATTCAGTATCCCCATCGTGGAGGATTTCAAGGCGCGTTGTACAGTCTACAAATTGCAGATTCGCACAACAGGACAACACAAGAAAGTGCTGGATCTGTATGCGAAACCGGAGCATCGTCAGATCAGCCAATTGATTCAATGCATCACGTATCTGGTTCCAGAATTCGCAAAACGGCAATCGGGGCCAGACTGGATCGCAGAGCGTGACATGAATCTGGTTCGTGAAACCTGGGTTTATATGTACTCTTCCCGCATTGAGGCCAGATTGATAGAGAACTCCCTTTATGGCGGAACGCTTGCTGGAGCAGCCACACGCAAAATGGAAGAACAAATGCAGGAGATCCCGGATCATCATAGCGGTGAACTTGCCGGGCTCATGCTTCAAGCACTGCTCATGGGACTTCAGAACACAGCAATGAAGCTCTATGAACAGGTGCGCTCGGCGCTGAGAACCGACGGGAATTTCCTATCCTTATGTAACAGCTTGCAAGTCTTGAACCGAATTCATCAACACCGCAGGTTGCTGGGATTATCTGACGAGCAACATCTCCCTGACCTGGTATCCGAAGCTTATAGGAACGCCGTGGACAAGTTGTTGCAGCTCTCCAGAGCCAATCCGGATGAACATGAAGCCATTATTCAGGGACTGAAGCTGCTAGCCATGCTCGCGGAGTCATCGGAGGCGTATTTTCAGGATGAGACATTCCGAATTCATCTGAATGAGCTTTTGTCTGATCACCAGCTTCCTGCACAGCTGGAGGGTGTGTGTGTGGCTATTTCCTCAGGGCTCGGCGACAGGCCCCGAGATGAGATTGTTGATCGTGCTCGCGGGTATATCCATGGTACACCGGATCAGACCCGTCAAACGGCATTTTTTTTACAGGGCGTATTCACAGTCGCACGTGACGCTTTTTTATATGAAGATCAGCTCTTATCCGAGTTGAATGTGTTGATTGAAAAGCTGTCATACGACGACTTCATCAGCATGGTACCGGAATTAAGGCTGGCATTCACTTACTTTACACCAATGGAAACAGGCTTGATTGCTGAACGGGTGGCAAGTCTGCATCAGGTTGAACCAGTGGAGATGTCAAGACCTGCGGTTGATGAACAGATGCTGATCCAGTCCAAAGCATGGGACGAAGCGCTTCGAAAGGAGTTTGCCGCATGGAAGCTAATATGAATGAAGCGAATCGGAGCGCGGGCGAACCCAGAGTAATCAAGGAAAGTTCCAATCTGGATGGAGGCAAACGAGGGGAGCATCCTTCTGCTGAAACCTTAAATCGCTGGCGTCTGATTCTTGGTGAATCGGCCGAAGAAGGGCTGTGCAATACAGACCAATACACTTCGAGTGAATTTCAATATACGGAAATGGATGAGATTCTGGGCTATCTCTACAACCGTGAATACGGTGAAGAACAAGGTTACCGAAAAGAAGGAGGACGCGGTGCGTCCAACCTGACTGTACCGAAATGGTTACACAAGGTCAGGGACCTATTTCCCAAACCAACGGTAGAAATATTGGAGAAGCAGGCACTCGACCGCTATGGACTGACTGAATTGTTAACAGACAAAAAGCTGCTTGAGTCCCTTGAACCCAACATGAATCTGCTCAAGAACATTATGCAGTTCAAAGGACGGATGAAAGGTGAGGTGTTAAAGAGCGCCAAAGAGATCGTGCGAACGGTGGTTGAGGAACTCCGCAGCAAGCTGGAATCTCAGACTCGAGCCAGTATCATGGGTAAGCGCAGTCGTTATACTTCGAGTTCAGTACGATCCTTGCGCAATCTGAATTTCAAAAGAACCATTACCAAAAATTTGAAAAATTATGATAAAAATAAGCGCAGATTTGTGATTGATCGCCTCTATTTCGACGGGAATATACAACCTCATAACAAGTGGAACATCATTATTGGGGTGGATGAAAGTGGCAGTATGCTGGATTCAGTTATCTACAGTTCGGTGATGGCCAGCATCTTCTATCGCTTGAATGCGCTGCGCACGAAATTATTCATTTTTGATACGCAGGTGGTTGACCTGAGCGACAGACTGGAGGATCCCGTAGACGTGCTCATGAATGTTCAGCTCGGCGGGGGCACACATATTACCAAAGCGTTGCGTTACGGCGAGACGTTAATCGATAATCCAGGCAAAACGATCTTTATTCTGGTCAGTGACCTGGAGGAAGGTTACCCAATCGCGCAGATGTACAAAGCCTGTAAAGATATCATCGACGCAGGCTGCAAATTGCTGGTTCTCACTGCGCTCGATTTTAACGGAGATTCAGTCTATAACCAACATGCCGCACAGACGTTGACCAATATGGGCGCACATGTAGCAGCAATTACCCCAAACGAGCTTGCGGATTGGATTGGCGAGATCATCACTTAAATTCAAGGAGGAATGTGTAATGCTTACCACAGATCGTGCAGTAGAAACTTTGGTGGAGAAATTCGCAGTAACGTGTTCAAACGAGTATTCATTAAAAACAGATCGAAGCTCCGAGATTATTGATTATGTCTTGGGAACGACAGACAAGTTCCCGGATATGTTGGGAAATTCGAGTCATTATGTGTATCAGACGATTGATCTGCTCATGAAGCTCGCCAAAAAAGAGGACGGAGACATCTTTTACCGTGCCGGGGCTATTGTGATATATCTGGAATCGACTTATTCCAAAAGAAATACATGGAGAACGGATGCCTTTACCATCTGTATGGGAAATGATTCTGAAGCCTACGGCTTAAGCGGGAAGAGCAAAAGTTCTGATCGCATGGGCGGGTTGTTGGCCAGGTTGGAGAAGATCCAACAGTTTGCGGGCGAAAACGAAATTCTGGCTGAATTGAAGAGCAAATTAAAACGTGCCCAGTGGCTTTTTGATTCCAAAAAAGCGGACAGTCAGGGGAATTATCGGGATGTCATTAATGCATTAATGCTCCTGCAACTATATTCGAAGCTAAGTGATACCTCTTCTCATGCAGAGGTTGAATCTGCTGCGCAATCGTTGCCAGCGTTGTTTCAACATGTGATGGCGAATGATCCTGATCAGTTGCGGAATGAGCTACATACGTTGATCGAACCTATAGTGGTCAGTAACATTCAAGGGAAGCATAACGGCTCTTCCCAAGAATTAAAAGATGAATTCCTCAAGCAAAAGCGTAGTCAGCTCATAGCTGAGCTGTATCCCAATACGTCTTTCTCTCCTAAAGAGCAATGTTCACACGCTGTATTCCATCAAACGATGGTACTGGTGAGCAGTGCCTTGCTGTACCTGATTAATATTAGTGGAGGCAAACAACGGTTTCTTGATGCAAAGAGTGAGATTGGGAATGTTTTGCTTCACACCCTGCATCAGTTACATGAGATTTATCCACTTGAAGTTCGAAGTTACTTGCTGAGTATGGACCCGAGAGCAAAGAGTCCCAATGATCTGCTTGCTGGACTTGTGCCTCTGGATGAGCCTTATCAGTTGGTTGAAATGCTGAGAGACGAGCTTAATATGTATACCATATCCTGGAACATGCTACGATCCGCGGTCACGAATCATCCTGAACAAGCAATTCGAGCTTACGAGTTGATCAAAACGCCATTCCTCAAACTTTGCATTCAAAAATTCATGGAGGATCAGGGATTGGAGCTGCCCAATGCAGAGGAGTCATTGGAGCAAGCAGTATTCAGCGCTTTGCGGCATCCATTGGATGGGGGGCGCCAGGGAATTGCGATTGCAAGATACTTAAGTGGGGAAAACACCCTTGAGGAATATTGGCAAGACTCGAATAGTCGTGCGTTGTTTAATCAACTGAATCGGGACAAGAAGCGTGTTCATATTCTCATCAGTATTAGTTTTCTGCCCTTGGAGTCGGAAGCAATGCGCAGATTCGCAATCCTGACCACTCATCCCGATTGGACGCTGGATATTGTCTCAGACATGTATAATTCATACGCGTTTAGTGGAGAGAAACTGCTTCAACGTTATGGACAAGATCCTGAGGTGCAACGTGAAAAATTGCTGACCAGCCTGATCTCTCTCAATGGCATGACCGACTACAGATACAAAGCCATGCCACATGACGAATACCGCCGAATCATTCAGCAGAATCTGGACTATGCACTGACACAGTACAAGAAACTGCCAACGGATACGCGCATTTTAATTCTGGAGATTACTTTTGAACAGCGTGATGAGCTCTCGAAGAAACAACTGTCCGAAGCGATTCGTGCCGGACTGCAGGATTCGTCCAAGAAGGCCAACGGTGTGGCGTTAGCCGAATTCAATCGGATACCTGATCAGGACTTGTATACACTCGTATACCTTTCGGAGAAAAAAGTGGGAATCAAAGAGATGGCTCTGACCGCAATCCGCAGTTTGGAAAACAGCAAGGAGCTGTACGGTGAGCTTTTGAAGAAGGAGAAGGCAGCCGATTGGAAGAACCTGATTCAAATTCTGCTCGATACCGCGGATCTGAGCCCGGAGTATGCCCATGCTGCGCTTGCTGATCAGGCAGATAGCAAAAAGCTGTCCAGACTAAGCTGGTTGTCCCTGAAAGATCTCCCTTCCCTGATACGGACAGAGGATAATGAAAAGGTAGATGACCGAATTAAGCTTTATGTGCTGGTGCAATCCTTGGATCATACATCTGGTCCCAATGAAAGGTTAAATGAATTACGGGACTACGTAAGTGAGGCATCGCTCGCTCGTTTTGCAAGTGAATTGCTTCAGGTCTGGATTCAGGAAGGTGCTCCCGCGAAAGAGAAGTGGGTGATGTATGTTTCAGCACTCTTTGGTGATATTCAGATTGTAAATATTCTGGCTCCGCAAATTAAGGAATGGACCGAAAACAGTCGTGGTGCGATTGCAGCGGATGCTGTAAAAGTGCTCGCTTATCTGAAAGATCCATCCGCTCTTATGGCGATTGACAAGATCAAACGTGGTGTGAAGAACCGCCAAGTGAAAGGTGCAGCTGAAGAAGCATTGCAGCTTGCAGCTGATAATATGGGACTTACCTCGGAACAATTGGAAGATCGGTTGGTCACTACACTTGGTTTTGATGAAAAAGGGACCATGCAGCTGAGTTACGGGGAGCGCTCCTTCCTGGTTAAGGTGAATGGAGACTTGCAAGTGGTTGTACTCAATGAAGAAACGGGCAAATCCGTGAAGAGTCTGCCTGCTCCTGCACAGAAAGACGATGCTGAACTCGCAGCACAGTCCAAGGCACGTTTTACGCAGCTGAAAAAAGATCTCAAATCCATGGTTAACATTCAGGCGCAGCGTCTGGAAGAATCATTGTCCAAGCAACGTCTGTGGTCTGCCGATGAGTGGAAATCTCTGTTTGTTGATAATGTCATCATGCAAAAATTTGCTGTTGGTCTGATCTGGGGAACGTATGAGGATGGCGTTCTGATCAGCACGTTCCGTTATATGGAGGACGGCACCTTTAATTCCGTGGATGAAGATGAGGTTGATCTGCCTTCAGGTGCACAAGTGGGACTTATACACCCATTGGAACTGGATCAGGCGACGCTTGAAGGTTGGATAACGCAGTTGGAGGATTACGAGATCAAGCAGCCGTTTGAACAACTGAATCGTGAAATTCATCAGCCTGAAGATGAGGACAAGACCAAGAATGAATACGATCGTCTACCTGAGTCTGATTTCTCACCAACGTCTTTCCCCAAAGCACTGGAGAAATACGGCTGGATCAAGGGGCCTGCACAGGACGGCGGCTGGTATCATGAATTTTATAAAGAGTACGGAGATCTTGTTGCGGAATTGCAATTCAGTGGTACGAGTATTACGTATTACGAAGGATTGGATGACATTACCCTGGAATCCCTGCATTTCTTCAAACCGAATAACAAGCAATATTATTACTACGGTGACAACAAACCCATTGCTTTGGGCAACGTTTCAGGTCGCGTATTCAGTGAAACGATCTACGATATTTTGAGAGCAACGGGGCGTTGATAACGTGAGTGCGTTCAAGGAGAAATTCCGGATTTTTTCGAAGCTGTGTGCAGAGGATTATCTGATCCGTTACGCCAACAAGGGATTGTACAAAAGGTCTTTGAAAGAGTTGGACAATGGTGTAACTGTAAGATACACATGGAATGAATCATCCGTGAGCTGCGAGTTAAGTGATGGGACACAATGTACGCTTGAGGATACGCTGGATCATTGGAATTGTTCCTGTCCGTCAGAGCATATCTGCAAGCATGTGCTGATTGCAATTCTATATGATCAACGGAAACATTCGTTAGAGGATTCGATCAGTGTTGACGAGAAGCAAATGCCAGATAAGGACTCAGGGATATCGGAAAAGAATTCCTTGGACGTATTAAAAGGTTTAACAGTACCAGACTCTGTGTCAAACGTAGGATCAAATAGGGATGATTCAAACGTAGTTTCGCATGGAGCATCTCGTGAGATCGAGTCTCGTTTCCGCTGGATGACGGAGTCTGATCCTAGCGTGTTAATTAAACCATATAGTGCCTCCATGATAGAGGAAGTTGTATTCCGCTTAAGGTACCCTGAAGAGGTGAAGATCATTGAAGATTCACTTCTTACGGTACAGCTGACAAGCCAGAACATGGAGGTGTCTTTTACTGAGGAAGCCAGTCTTGCGAAAGCTCTTTGCAAGGTGCCGCAGACAGCCGGAAAGCTGGCCAAGCTTGAAGCATTGTTACGGTATCGTGCACTAAAAGGGCTGGATGATACGGATGCATTAAGTGGACGAGTGTACGAAGCCAAGTTTTCTTTGCAGACCGTGCAGGAATGTCGCATGATGCTGGCAGGATTGTTGAAGACGGGACTGGCCCGTCTTCCGCAGTCCTATATGGCACAATTGGAGACACTGGCCATTGCTGCCCATAGTGGCAACCTGCCTGACATCGAACGCAGTCTGCGAGGGATTCAAGGCGAACTACAGTTGTTTCTCAACAGACATATCCGTTTCTCCATGCAATCCATGCTGGATCGGGTAAGCAAGCTGTATCTTGCACTCCAGGCTCTTGAAGAGAAACAGGTGTCAACCATTCAACAGAGTCAGCTCATTGGCAGTTTTCGAAGTAAATACTTTACGGTTCCTTCACTTCACCTATATGGACTGGGAGCCGATGCATGGGAGACACGATCCGGTTTCCGTGGTATCACCTATTACTTCTATTGTTTCGATGATGGGGAAATCTACACCTATAGCGATGTACGTGCTGTGTATTATGATGATCAGCAGTTCTCATATACAGAGCATTATGGTGCATTTACACCATGGCTGCCTCATGTGACCTTTCGTCAGTTCGTGGGTGAAGAAGTTCAATTCCACTCCGTGAAAGTGAATGAAGAACACCGGATTTCCTCCGGAGAAGGCGCCAAGCTTACCATTTTGCCACGTTCGGGCGTGGAAACGCTGAATATGGGCAAAATCATGCAGGATGCATCGTCTGTACTTCAAGAGGAATCGCGAACATTTGACTTATTCACTGCGCCTAGAGAACGACTGGCTGTGATCAAAGTTGCTCGAATTGTGGACCATAGCTTTGTCAAACAAACGCAAGATCTTGTCCTAAAGGTTGAGAGTGCCGATGGAGAACTACTGACACTCACTCTCCCGTATTCAACAGATTGGCAGACCATGATCCAAAGACTGGAATCAGGATATGGTTCCCAATCCCTTGAACACTTCTATGCGTTCGTGCGTGTGGAATCAAGACGGATTAGCCCAATCAGTTTCCTGAAGGGTCAAACGGTGCTTAGTCTTAAACTGGATATCGGGAATGGAAGGATGGGAAGACTTGGAAGAGCATAATCAGTTCATGCAAAGAATCAGCAGCTGGTCTGAAGAGTTGCTCCTGCGGGGGGGATCCCAGTTTGCGATCCGAGATATTGAAGTTCTTGAGCAGCTGGCAGCGGAATCCATGCGTTTGCAGATGAGTTTCCTTCACGAGTTGTTAAATCACATGATCAAGGAAGGGCGTAGCGTGGCTCTGGGACAAGGTAATGAAGAGATGCTGTTATTTCAGTATTGCCGTCTCACGCAATATGTACAGCTTAGTGTGCAAGAAGAGACGTGATACTGGATAATAACCGCGAAGCGAAGGCACATGAAGCGATATAATGTAGAAAATAAGATATAGCATAGAAATAAGAAGATTTGCAGAAGGCCACAAGGTCACTGCAAATCTTTTTTATCGTGGAGTAAGATTAAATGAATTACATGTCATATCCCAATTTATGACGCATACCATTAGGCGAATGCGGTCATAAGGGAGGAAACTGAGATGTCCATGAGCGAACCGCTGTTAACGCAAATTGTGAATCAACATATTCCGGCTGGTGCAACGGTCGTCACTATTGATAAACCTGTTCAACATCAAGCAATCTATGCGGCAGATCTTACCGGTGACGGTATGCCGGAGATTGCTGCAGTCTATCAGTTGAATGGTGAGCTGTATTTGCTCATTCTGAAATTTGTTCAAGGGCATTGGATCAAGATGGCACTAATTAAGGGATTGGGTTATGGGGTGACTTTAATGACTGCTTCCCCTGTAACTTCAACGGCAAGGAACAATCTCATCATTGGTTGGCAGATTGGATCTATTTGGTCTAAGCTTGCTGTATATGAGTGGACTGAATCAGGGCTCAAAGATCTGGCGCCTGACGATCTATATTATAGCTATGCAGAGATTATAGATATGCCTGGTCCGCATGGTCGAGATGGTAAGGTGGAGATTGCACTCTGGATTCATGACACAGGTGAAGCCTATCGTGTAGAGATTATCCGATGGCAGAACGGGAAATGGGTTCCTGCACCGGACGTATATGCAACCTATTATCCCAAAGTGGTGCAATATTACGAGCAACTAACCCAGCAATATCCTGATTATATCTTCTACTGGTATTACCTTGCGGATGCTCAGTACCATGCAGGTCAGTATCCGGCAGCACTCGTTTCCGTTCAGAAGGCACTCCGTTTCCCGGAAGCGTATCCTTCCAGGGAAGTACTACAGGAACTGGAAAAGAAAATTAAGCAGGCGATGGTCCCCATAAGCCAGGCTCGGGTAACAACATGGTTATACCCCATCTCAATTCGAACCACGAATGGGACGCGTTGGGGGTATATGGATGCCCAAGGTCACATTCGGCTTGAGCCAGTTCTGGATGACGCGCAAGCGTTCCAGCCCAATGGATTGGCTGTGGTTGTGAAGGATGGTCATGCCGGCGTAATTAATCTTCAAGGGAAGTATGTCGTTCAACCTGTATACGATTCCATCAATTCCTTTTCTGAAGAACGGGCGATAACCATTGATTCTCAAGGATTTAAGATGATTAATGAACAAGGCACAGTTCTGATCAAACGGGCATACCCGTATATCTCGAATATGAAGGACGGCCGAGCGTTGTTTTACGATTCCAATCCTGGTCAGACAGATGGAACGGTGAGTCTGTATGGTTATCTGGATGCTTCGGGCAATGAGGTGATACCGGCACAGTTCACATCAGGGAATGATTTTCAAGATGGCAAAGCGGTTGTGCAGATCAAAGATAATGAATATGCGCTTATTAATCGCAATGGACAACGACTCGCTACTTATCCCTATGCCTATGTGGGACCACTGGGGGATGGACTGCTTGCTTTTCAAAAAGAGGCTTCTGGCAAATATGGGTATATCGACGAACGGGGGAATATTCGCATTCAGCCCAAGTTTTCATCGGCATTTCCTTTTAGTGGCGGGCAAGCGATTGTTAATACAGCGGAGGACTACAAATCGAACTATGGTGTCATTAATACGCAAGGATCATTTATTATTCAACCCGCGTATAATGATATTCGCGAATTAGGAGAGCATCGTTATGCGTTAGGGCAAGCCATTCATCCGGAGCAGCCTTATATTGGTTCTGTATACGCGATTGCAGAGATTAATGGCAGAAGGCTTACGGATTTCATATATCGCGATGTAGGCAATTATACACACGGTCTGGCATCTGCATCCGACGGAAGACAGACCTATCTGCTGGATCGGAGTGGAAGACCTGCTGCTGGATATCCCCATGTAGAAGGTTCGGGTACGCTGGAGGTCGTGGCACCAGATCTGATTAAAGCCTATGTAGATCAGCGCTTATCATATGTGAACCGGGCAGGACAGATCATTTGGCGGCAAAATACAATCGTTCCACTTCATCCGCCGTACCGTGTACGCGAAGAGAAGTACAAACCGAACAGGGACTACCTCGTATATTATCCGCAAGTGGAAGGATTAATGAACCAAGCGGAGCAGCTTGCGCTGAATGCCAAGTTGAAGGAGCTCTCACAGGTTAAACCAATCCCTGCCGATCAGCAGCTAGATTACACGTATACAGGGGATTTTGATATCACGTTCTATCAGCAGCAATTATTGCAATTGCAACTCACAGGTTATAACTACCCGGCTGGTGCAGCGCATGGTATGCCTACGATGATCTATGCGATTATTAATCTGACGAACGGTCAGTTGTATGAGCTGAAAGATTTATTTAAACCGAATAGTGACTATGTCAAAGTGTTAAGCCAGATTGTGGGGGATCAGATCAAAAATGATCCTCAATACTCTTATGTGTTTCCAGACACTTATACGGGCATTAGTGCGGATCAGCCGTTTTTTGTCACAGCGGATGCGTTGCATCTTTATTTCAATCCATATGATATTGCACCTTATGCAGCAGGGTTTCCAACGTTTACGATTCCGTTTGTGCAGATCAAAAATATCATTAATACAGAAGGTTCGTTCTGGAAAGCTTTTCATAGTTGATTGAGGGTACAGCCAACATTTTAACGAAAATATACACTAAGGACGTTAAGGCGCAAAGACAGCGGATTTTTCCTGCTTTAAGCAAATGCCCGCTGATACTTAGCGTATAAATTAGTCAAAATGTTGGCGCTACCCCATATAGAGCTACTATAAATCAAACATTCCAGCCTTTACACACATCAATCCACTCTGAATAACTAGAGTATTTTTCTAATTGTTTTATTGTAAGTTCAATAGCACTATTGCTACTCCCGCAAGCTGGATAGATTGTCTCAAAACGTTTTAGAGATATGTCCAGATAAACAGAAACATCATTTTTGATAGCAAATGGACAAACACCTCCAATGGCATGACCAACCATATCCATGGTTTCATCAGGAGAAAGCATTTTTGCTTTTGTTTTGAAATACTCTTTGAATTTTTTGTTATCCACTTTTGCATCCCCGGCAGCAACTACTAAAACAGCTTGTCCATTCACCATAAAAGAAAGTGTTTTTGCGATTCTCTCTGGCTCACAACCTAATGCAGATGCAGCCAAATCCACGGTTGCACTAGATACTTCAAATTCGATAATTTGAGAATTCATACCATATTGTTTAAAAAAATCTTTTACTTTTTCAATTGCCATAATCACCACACCTCATTTTAAATATTTTCTAGATGATCACAGATGAAACTTGTCTATGTTCTTGGGTAAAAAATCATGTTGTAAATGATACATGGTTCCTGATAGAGATTATTATAGGAATGAAAAACATTAGCACGGAAGCGGAGTGCTTGATTTTCTTTTAAAACAATTTTTTTTGTGTTGACTACCATTTCTAACATACCTTGTACCACAAAAATATATTCTTCCACACCATCAAGGTGTCTTTCAGATGGATGGTGACATCCAGGATCAAATTCGATATAAAATATTTCAACGTTACGGGTAGGGTCAAAAGGGAAAACAGGAAATGCTCTCATTTTTCCATCATTTTCAACGATAGCGTCTTTGGACCGTGTATCAACCACACTGCACTCATCTTCTAGCTCTTCCAATAATAAAGATAAAGGAACTTTTAAGCCGACTGCGATTTTCCAAAGAGTTGTAATCGTTGGTGAAGACTGTCCTCTTTCAATTTGTCCAAGCATAGGCTTACTTACATCAGTCAGTTTAGAAACATCTTCAAGTGTAAGATTTCTAGTTGCTCGTATTTCTTTTAACCGTTCTCCAATAGTTAATACTGGCGATTGCATTGCATCACTCCTTTTGTATGTTATAACATTTTAAAATATAGCATAACATACAAGCAGTTGGATTCAATAGGCGACAGTTTAATGATATAAGTAACCGATTCTCATATTTATCCATAATAAATGGAAAATATTACGGGAGTTAAAGATCAAAAAAGTCACATTTGTCTATACAATAAAAAACGAAAATTTTCTCCGACAACACTTTTTTTGCTTGGCGAGAATGTAACTACTTCACCATTCATTCTCAAGTTAAGCGACGAGGTCATCAAATATGATGCGAAATCTGCAGAGTGGAAACAAAAGCTGGAGGCGGTTGTACATGGTGAATCCTTTGCCGTAATTGAGACATATCCAAACAACCTGGTCATCTATTCCAATAAAGGGGCAGCTGAGATGTTATACGGTGAATGGGGCCTGAAATCTCTAATGTCGATAATTAAACAATTATTCGTACACAGCGATGGGGAGAATGGAGCTTATGGACCGCCTAGGTACGATGATTCTGGAAGGGCAAAAGTAGTCGTTGAGTTATAAAAATATAAACAATGGATTAACTTTAACATTTAACAGAACCTAATAATGCCTATGTGTAATTGTGTAATTTGTTCAAAATCATGTAACTTGAACGGTTCTGGCTGCGTTTTAGACATTGGGGTGATCTGATGTTGGTGAACGCGGTTCAACGTTACATGGTATTAGGACTGATATTTATCGGGATCTTCTTTACAGCACTCATCGTTCTTGAGAGGATTGAAGGGTACCATATTACAACGACAGAGTATTACGGCATACGTAATCTAGGGGGCTTGATATATATTTTGTCGCTTATCCTGGGATTCGGTCACTATTTAGTCGCTTTTTATGTTATTATTCTTATCCCGATCTCATGGCTGCTGCGGAAATATGTATGCTTTCCTATGATGAGAACTTTCATCTATATGATTGGGTTTGGATGGGGCGGGCTGTGGGTTTTTGATCTCATGTACAATCCATATTTCGTGAATGGATACCATCTGAACCGAATGACATCGATATGGATATTTGCCATCGCCGGTTTAGTCTATGCCATTGTGGAGAATAAGATTTGGCGAAGAGGGCAGATGCAGAACGAACAGAAGGCTACTTAACAAATGTTGAGTAGCTTTCTTGGTTTACATAATTATTATGGTGTTTTTATTGGAGACTCAGAAGCTAAATATTAGAAAAGATAAGAGTAAGTAGTGTGAACAGAAGTTAAGTTAATTCGAAATTTGTTATAAAATTCACAAAGGTTGCAATTAAAATGAAATAGGAGTTTTATCGTGAAAAGGTAAAATTTTCTGTTATACTATTTGAGTTGTGTACATAAAGTTAGATATTTTAATGAAGGGAGTTCAGGAAGTAATTTAGAAATTTAGTTTAAAATTGTAGTTTGGAGGAAAACATTTTGTATAAAGCAGGTTTTTGGATTAGATTAGGAGCAAATGTATTGGATAGTCTTATTATTTCAATTCCGTTAGTTATTATTGCAGGTGTGCTTACGGGTAATTTTGATACGGATGAACCGATTGCCAAATTACTTAGTGCGATATATTCAATTTTATTACCAGTTTACTGGTATGGCCGAACCATTGGAAAACGTATATGTGGAATTCGAATCCGTAAATACGATACACATGAACCGCCAAAAATTGGTACGATGCTGATGCGAGTTGTTGTGGCTGGACTTGTGTATGTAATAACTTTGGGTATCGGAGTTATTGTGAGTGCTTTTATGGTTGGTTTGCGTGAGGATCGACGTGCGATTCATGATTTTATTGCAGGAACAGAAGTAGTCTGGGATTAAAACGAATGCGTATGAGAATTGGCTGTGCAGGGTTAAAATCACTGTGCAGCTTTTAAATCATTAGTACTGTTTCACAAAACTCGTATTTTGTACATATGTACGACACTTTATTGCCCGGAAATTTGCTTGTCGGAGGACATGTCTATCCGATATAGGGCTTGCAAAGGACTTTAAATACTAAATTAAAACTACAGAGGACATACTATTCCACAACGAGAACAGCCCTTTCCCTTTTTTCCAATAACACAACTTCTGTTGTCGGAACGCTGCCGCGCGATGACATAATCATCATGGACCAATAATCGAAACATGCCTACCTCCTAGCATCTTTTTGGGATGTGAAGCTCCACGATCATGCCTTTTTGATACTCACTGAATAAGAAGAGTCCATAAGTAGGACCGTATTCTAATTGAATTCGGGTATGGACATTTTTTAACCCGATGCCAAAATTAGCGGATGGAAGTTCCTCCACGTCATCTCTCAAGTAAGCTGATAGTTGGGTCAATCTTTCTGCGGTTATTCCGATTCCATTATCTTTTAAACATATGACCATATCATCTCCTTTTGCTAATATGGCAAGTTCAATCTGTTTTACTCCAGTTGAGTGATTAAAAGCATGGTGAATACAGTTCTCCACAATGGGTTGGATCAGGATTGGAATGGTCATACAATCCAATAGATCCGTGTCCACATCATAATGAACAACTAGGGAATCGCCCGACCGAATCTTTTCTATTTTAATGTAATTTTGTACTTGCTCCAGCTCCTGACGGAGTGTGACTTTCGTATCTTGTTTATTTAGACTGTATCTAAGCATTCCGCCCAGTGCAGATGTCATCTCTGTGATTCCTTCCCGATCCCCCATTTCAGCTAGAGCCCTTATCGCTTCCAAGTTGTTATACAGGAAATGAGGTCGGATCTGCAGCTTCAAATTATTTAGTTCGGCTTCCTTCTGCTTGTATCTGATTTCCAACACTTGATTAATAAGCTCATCGATCCGTTGATTCATCTTGTTGAAGGCGCGCCCCACCTGACTAATTTCTACATTCTCATCTAATGAGTTATAAGCCACGTTGAAATCACCCCTCTCCACTCTTCCCATCAGCCGGCGAAGTGTTCTGAGCGGCTTGGTAATCGTATTGGACAGGAATACGGATACCATTAAAATGACAAAAAATACGATAGCTGCTACGGTAAAGATAAGTTTGTAAACCGTTGCCTTACCCTGGTTAAGCTCCGTTTCAGATACAATTCCCATAATGCTCCAGCCTGTTTTTTCAGACTGTATCTGACTAATGATTAATTGCTCACCTTCTGCTTGTACATTCGGTTTGTCAGGACCTACTTCAGACGCAACCGACAAATAATGTTCGTTCTTGCTATATACAACATGCTTGTTCTGGTCAAGTACTACAATATTTGAGTTATTCCCCAAGTTTACGTTTTGGAATATGCTGGCGAACCCCGTGAAGTTTACATCGATAATAATCACCCCTATAATGGGGCCATTATAAATTTTAATCGCTCTGGCAATAGAGAATGTGGGCTCTGGGCGGTTTAATATACGAGGATCATTTGCCTTACCCATAAACACAACTTTTCCATTGGCTTTTACTGACTTGTGGTACCACTCTGAATCTTTAAAGTTATATTGATCATTTATATTTGCATTGTAAATGGCACTCGAGAAGATCTGACCATCACGCCGATAAATGAACACACTCTGTAGATCTTCCCTAGGGTTTCGAATGGCTTGGACTAGGAGCCCTTGAACTTGATAATAATCGGAAGTGCTAACACTGTCTGTCCCTTGCATGATTTCCAAAATGGTGTTGTTGTAATAGGGGAGAACTGACAATCTAGTCAATTCATTCAGATATGTATTGAGGTGATCATTTATTAAATTTACAGTACTATTCAAATTACGGTTCATCCCTTGGGAGATTTGATCATTGTAAATCCAGCTTGATAGCGCTGCCAAGAAAATCATCGGAATCAGAGCTAATGGCAAGAAAAAAAGAATTAACTTCTTTTGAAATGACAGCGTATGTCTGTATTTCAGAAATGCCCACATGGTGCTGCCACCCCTCGAATAGAATTCTAATTTCGGTTAAGAACATTCTACCAGAACAATAGACTGAGGAGATTCTCTCCTCTCTATGCTTATAAGTTATTCATGTGAAAGTGTACATCAAGTGGATCGCTATTTTTTGAAGAAGCGGGAATTAAGTCGATGTAGTCAATGGTAACAGCATAGCTATTGTTCGAAACGTTCTTTCCCGTTACTGTAAATCGAAATGTGTGCTCTCCAGCAGATAGTGTAACTTCGCCTAAATCAACTGAGGTAAATCCTTCAGTGGCGGCTAATTGATTGATTTGAGCCCCTTGGTTCACGCCATCGACCGTCAATTGTACGGTCCCTCTGCTCTTTTTATGTGTCTTATATCCGACATTGAAATTATAGGTTCCGGCAGTAGGAACCTGAACAGTATACTGGACCCAATCTCCTATGTTTGTTGATGTGCTTGTTTGAGCATATTGTCCTCCGCTTGCATCATTCGCTGAGACATTATTTATGGTAATACCACTAGTTGAAAAAGGAGTCGTCTCAGCTTCAAAATGTAAGGGTTCCTCGCTTGGTTGAGTAGGTGCACCTTCCTGGTAAATCTTGACCTTATCAATGTTTGCTTCGCTTGTTGCATCTTCAGCCAAGTATCTGATCTTGGCGATATTGGTTACGGGAGTTGCCAATGGTTCTTGTTCTAACATTTTCACACCGTTAATGTAGAGATCATAGGTATCGGTATTCGTGTTCACATCCATTTCAACCTTGTACCAGGTTCTGTTTGTGTAGGTTTGCAATGTCGCCCATGCACCGCTTGCATTCTTATAGACGATATTGCCTGCAGTATCCATGGCCAGACTTAGGGCAACGTTACCTAAGTTGTCATACACATCAGGTGCAATAACAGTGCCACTTGCTTCATTTCGGCGAATACGAAACTCCATTTTTACATCGCCGCTCACAGGCGTGAACGTTTTCTCGGCAAAGGAGCTTTCAGCGGATGAGGAAGACCCTTCAATATGAAGACTCTGATCGAGTACTCCTGGTTTATCTGCGATACTTACTTTTCCTTGGGTCGTCCAACCTGCATATGAATTGAGAAAATCGTCATTAATTGAATAATATGTGTTCAGTTCTGGAAGAGAACTCGTACTCACTACTCTTACGGTATCATATTCATTCATAGCTACAGTAACGTCATTTCCGTTTGTGGTAAAGGATTTGCTCCCCGTCGATACCCAGCTGTTATTTTCATCGTAATAACCAGTGGTCATTGTAACGGGACCGTAGGCAAGCAAATTTTCAAGTGTAAATGTCGAAGCCGTTTTGCTAGCTAGGGCTATTTCGTTTTCGCTTCTCTCTATCGCCATACCGACTCCTTTATTTGCAGTACTGTAGACAATATTGATATCTCGAATATTTTTAGTGACGTTGGCCGCATTATCGGCATGTTCGTTAAAAAACTTGAGCATCGTTCCTCCCGAGCTATCCGGCTTTTTAGTCGCAAGATCGTACCAGATTGTCTTAAGCCACAAGTTCGTTTTTCTTATTCCTGTGGTATTATTGTTTTTGGCTACAGGCAAGTTATTCGGACCATTGTTGTACAAATCGTTACCGTCATTTGCCATCATGTTATAGATATTATAGGTGGATCCCCCTGCAAGGGTAGCAATATTCAGATAATCTGAAGTGGATCTTGATCCGGATGTCTCCATAATCATTGGAAAGTTCCCCCCATAGTTGTAAGGCAGATAACTGGTATCCGGCCAGAGTCCCAATCCATATCGAAAACCCTCATCGGTTGAACCAATATATGGATCGTATCCTACAAAATCCACATAAGTCGTTTCTCCTCTAGCTTTCATTTCCTCATTCCTGAAAATGAAGTCCCCTTCGAAGGTATGAAAATTGATCCTCGTCCATACCGGGTAGTTAGACTGTTTTACTGCGGCACCTAAATTTTGAGCCCAAACCCAATACGAATCCCAGTTAAATCTGTTGTGTGATGTGTAACCACCAGCTGTATAATCGGCGTTGCTATATGAATCGTAGGAACGTGTTCCCCCAATACCATTACCGGGTTCATTACTAATGTTCGCACCTATTACCGTTTGCTTATTACCATGGGTAGCATTATATTCAGCCACATGGTCAAACATATTTTTTAGAGCAGTGTATTCCTGAGCCCTCAAATTCGGATCGTTTTTGGACATACGAAACGTATATACGGCTTCGTTCGTGTAGCCAGCTGCTTTTTCAAGAAGCACCTGTCCATCATTGGTTTGCATCTTTGTAAAGTTTCGAATGACATAATAGGGAACTCTGTGATCGTTTGTCATTTTTGTGGTATCCGATCCGAACCACATTAATTCCAGCTTCAGATTGGCTGTCTCTGCAAATCCAATAACTTTGTCTAACCATGAATAATCCCAAGCATCGGCCCTGGAAATGATTAACTTAGGTGAATAGGTGGCTCCTTGTGTCCCATCCATTGTCACGCCTACGTTATTGACGGTATCCGTCTGAAGTATAAAGCTTGCTTTCTTACCGTCTCCAAACGCATGGTTATTAACAAAATCCGTAACGTCGAAATCATACATAGCCACTTGATTTACAGGATCGTAAGACGGGGTGATGCCTAAGTCAAAATAATCGACGCCCAACGTCCCAGAAACCTGGTACCCATCGTGATTCGGCGCACCACTGTTCCAAGTCATCGTTGATGCATTCCATGAGTCATCCGTAATACCATATAGATGCAGATTAGCGGTTCCAGCATCCATACTATTCACGTAGATCCTGATTTTGGCAGCGTCGGCTGAGGTTTCAGATAAGGAGGTAAAATCAAACTTCAAATAGGTTAGAGCCTGATTACTCACATTCGTAGAATCATATTTTGCTTTTACCGATTTACTGGTTGAGAAATTAGTACTGGCGTTGGTACCTCCAGAGATATAAGTGGATTCCGTGGCTGAGAATACCTGATCTGGCTGAATCATCGACCACAGGATTTGTGAGTTTGCAACAGTAAAACCATCGTCTGCTGCCAACTGGTATACGTTTTGCATCTGAGCATCAGTGTAATTAAAACGCGTTAAAATCTTGTCATCCCTGATCTGAACGCCATTAAAGAAGAACGGTTTTCCATTGGCGACCAGTGTAGGCTTCTGATAGGTTGATGTGTCCAAGTTGGAAATCGGAGCCACTCCGCTCGGAGACTCTGTTTCGATGTCTGTTTCTGCGCTGACCATAGCTTTTCCTGGCAGTAGTCCCGTAAGCAACAAAACCGCACACACAATGAAACTAATTTTCTTGAGTGGAACGCTAACTCTGACCATTTCCCTGCCTCCTTTAATCAATCATTCTACCTAAGCATGTTGTGAATCCTACTCTTGTCGTACCTCCTCTTCAAGCAAATGTATGCGCTTTCAACTCTAGGTGACTGGCCATCTGATTTCATTTTAGTATTGTATAATCTTTTAAAAAACGTATCTGTGTTCGGAAAAAGGAACTATTCTTCGGCAAATCCTTAATTCCTCGGCTTAGGACAACAACTTATACATATTCAATAAAAAAACACCAACAGTGGCCTCAAAGAGACTATTTG
Organism: Paenibacillus sp. FSL R5-0517; assembly: GCF_037974355.1. Lineage (NCBI taxonomy): Bacteria > Bacillati > Bacillota > Bacilli > Caryophanales > Paenibacillaceae > Paenibacillus > Paenibacillus sp. FSL R5-0517. The sequence continues at coordinate 3,796,244 of NZ_CP150235.1, read as the reverse complement.
CTTCGTGTTACAGCATTTTATTAAATTTTGACCAACTTTATCGGTCAGAAACTTTTTCACAAAGGTTCGAGGATGCTGCTTTTTTTACTAACGGGTAGTTTAGTGAAACAAACTGAATAAGCAGCTGATCGCATTGATCAGCTGCTTTCTTGGTAATATTGAGCTATCTCGTTCCCATTAGTTGAATGGATAGAAGTTTAACATTCAATTTTCTTTCATTTCGAGATCTTTTATTTTTGCATTAGGTCTTAGTATCTTTTCCTGATCTAAATTCTCCCTGGTTCTCCTATTTTCACCTTTTTCACCCAATCATGACTCGCAAGTGCTCCTTTGCCAAGAGTAACTAGATCAGCTCCTCCAGACGTAATCATTTCGCTTGCCTTCGTTGGTTCTTCCAGATGTCCATTCGCTAATACAGGTACTTTTCCATATTCTTTTGCAAGTGACACCAGCGATTTTTCATTGATGTTTCTATCCGATTCTTGGAAAGCGGGTTTCCAAGCTTTGTACTCAGTAACATGGATATAATTTAGACCCGCTTGTCCTAACGCTTCAAAGATGATCTTTGCATCTTTCTCTTTACCTTCCCATTGATGAGCATAATCATTCACTTTACCTTGAGAGATACGAATTCCAACTGTAAAATCCTGTCCAATAGCTTCCCTGATCGCCGTTGACACTTCTACTAGGAATCGTACACGGTTCTCTGTATTGCCACCGTACTCATCTAAACGAGTATTGGTATAATCGGTAAGAAACTCATCAAGTAAATAGCCATTTGCTCCATGGATCTCAACCCCATCGAATCCTACTGATTTAGCTCGAATAGATACCCCCTATTCTACAAAAATATCATATAGTATATAGCAACCGTAGTGTCAATTTGAGCAGATATACTCTCTTGATTATAGTAACAAAAAAGTTCAGAATGAGCTTGTTCTTCATTTAAATACACATCTAATCAACAATCGGACTATGTTATTGTCCATTCCCGTAATCGGTACAAGTTCTTGTCCTTGGCTCGGGACACGAACTTATACCGATAAAATTGCTCAAAGTATGCATGTTAGCTTTAAGAACGCTTGAAGTTATAACTTCCTTTGCTTTCAATTATGATAGATAACTTAAAGTATTAACCGGGGTGGTAATTAGAATTATGCTGAACACCAAAAGACGTGTAAATATATTGATTTCCACATATTCGCATCCCCTTCTTTGTGTTTTCTATAATGCTACTTTCATTTCTCTAGACTAGTTCTGGTTGACCCCGTATAAGCTTACAATGGTACAGGTATAATGTAGTTTCTTATCTTATATAGAGTTACCGATTTCCCTTCTTTACTGCTATGAAAAATCTCATGTAAAATAGCCTTTTTTAAGTTTTCTAAACTATTATCTTAATGCCCCTCCCGGCAATCGGTTCTGTCATGTCTGGATCCCTCACCCCGTATAGCGGGTGGTTTTTCGTTTCGCACCTTTTACGCACTCTACTGTCTAAAGCCATAATAAAATGCGATCAGCTGCTTTCTTGCTATTATTGCCATCGTTTCTCCTTAGTTTAACGGATTATCAGGTGTTAACTCCCATACTGTCGTTTACAAGCAGGATGAACCAGTGATTATCATATGAATATTCACTATCTTGTATTTATTGTTCAGGTCAACGTAGTCATGCTGCCCCATAGGCAATAAGCTATACCTTAGAGTATATCATTCAAAGTTATAATGCTCATGGGGATAAATCTTCTACGATATTAAAACTGTGGAAGCAGATCCGCATGTGCGTTTAACATTTTCTCAACCACTTTGTAAGCTGTTTCTTTCTGGGTGATCGCAGGGTCCAAATCAACTGCTAATTTGACCCAGTATTTATCCCCAGTAGCTGCCGCTTTAACACTAATTTCGTGAATGTAGGAAATCTCATTGAGAAGTTCTGCCAATTGAGCTGAAAATGGAGGAACAGCTACAGACGATATCACACCATTGTCAACAGTGACAGGCACTTCCACAATTCGATCTCGTGGCAACTGAGGAAGAGCATTGTTATTGCGTACATTAAGTATTGGAATCTCTGTTTGACCACCTTGATGGAGTTTTACTGCTAGATCAATGGGATGTTCCCAGCTCGGATTTACAAACAACCGCTGCCAATTCAGCTTCCCTTCTGCAATATTTAATAATTCCTGTAATCGTTTCTGCCGTTCTGCGGCTGTTCCATGATACGGGGGGGAAGTTGTATAATGAATTTCCTCACTGTATGGTAAATACTCCGCATGATGATCAACTGCGCCTGCTGGTACCGCTCCATACAGATCATACCATTCTCCCATAATTCTAAGCTCTCTCTTCGTTTCTTCATCATAATTGGCCCCTCTTGCTTCCCGGAGCGCACCAATTAATTCGGGAAGTAGGTCTGCGCCTGTTATTTTATCTGTTATCTTCATAACCCAGGAAAAATGATTGAGGCCGGCTGTAACAACGGAGATTTCATCACCTGACCGATTAACCAAACTGGCAAGAAAAGCATAGTTTCTAGGTCCGCGAAAGGCAATATTGCAGAATCCAAAAGCTTTAATCGTAGTATAGCGTTCGATCGCTGTGATTACACGCGGCATGGGATTAGTTACATCCAGCAAAATGGCATTCGGACAGAGTTTCTCCATATCTCTGCAGATGTCGAGAATCAGCGTCACCGAACGGAATGTATTCATAAGTCCGCCGATCCCTCCGCATTCTCTTGCTTGATCAGCCAATCCATATTCTGACAAAATATTGAAATCTGTAAGCCAACGTTGTGCCCCTTGGGGAGAAGCTGAAATGATGACATAATCCGCATCCACTAATGCTTCTCTGCGATTTATTGTGGTTTCAATTTGAATTGGAACTTGCAGATCCCAAGCCACTCTTCGTCCCGCACCTGCCATTGCTTCAACGACTTCTTTGTTCAAATCCACCAATACCAAGGTACCAGAGATTCTATGCTTCACGATCACATCTTCCAGTACAGTAGGCGCAAACACGAAGCTGCCTCCGCCTATAAGTACGATTTTCATATACGTTCACATCCTTCTATATCTGGTCATAATTTAGTGAACCAATGCAGTATCTCAACACTTTCATGAGATATCATTTTTTTTCAAGGACAGCATCCTCATGCCAGTTAAATTCAACCTCCTGTCCTTGAAGTACCCATTTCTCCGGAGTGGTCGTATTCATCCAGTCTCTCGCATATCCTGCGGGTATAAATTTAGAAGATGTTACATATGCCGCCCGAATCTCTTCTTTCATCTCGGAATCAACAATTTTGGGATCAGCAGAGATAAACAATGGAGTTCCACTTCTGGACAGGAGTTGAAGCCACTGCCTGTTTAACTCCCATGGTATCTTATCCGTTATACCCACACAGTCAGCATCTACCTGGAACAGGGCGTTGTGCTGGGGCATGCGGAACGCCAAAGTGTTAATCCCCATCTTCCTCGTTCTTTCCCATTCAATACCGCTTGTATCATCACCTGTACGTTGTACATGTACAAGACCCGCTGCCAGATGACCAATGGTGTTACATCCAATAATGACAGCGTCCCCAGCCGCGTCTCGAATTGCTTTATATAGATTAACGATAATTTCAGCTGTGGTTTTTGAGCGATCTTTAAATTCTTCACGATACGCAAAAAATGAATCATTCATTTCAAAGCCCCACTTACCAAAAATATCGAAGGTAGAGAAATCGTGTTTAATCAGCATATAGCCCCAATTTACAAATCTACGGATATCCTTTTTAATAAGTTCGAGTACTTCCGGCACAGAGGGATCCAGGATGGTTGAACCGTCACCTTCACTTGTTCTTCGTTTAAAATGCGACTCATGTCTTTCACTGGTCAGTAAAGGACGATACCATATCCCCGGTTTAACCCCAATTTCTTTCATATCAGCAGCAAGTTTCTCCATATCCATGAATCGATTATTTCCGCGTTCCCACGGCCCTCCATTACAAGATTGTCCGCTCAGGCGTATTGGCTGCCAACCATCATCAATGACCATATACGGGCGAGGACCACCAATCGGAGACAATTCAGCAAGCAACCTGCTATCCTCAATAATATCGCTGTAAGAGCTATTCCCGTAGGCATAATACCAATTGTTACTTCCGTATACAGGTTCGTCCGTCTGTAGGGGATCATCGCACAATAATTTACAAAATTCACAGGCCGCTTCAAAGGACGTTTCCTCAGCGAGACCATGACGATATATTATGGTTGCCGCTTCTAATACACGGTCGCCTAACTGGACGCCCTTTGTTCCGTTTCTGACATCTAATGTTAATGTAAATCCTCGCGGATCTGTATTCCAATAACAAATCGCACCAGCACGGGTCTTCACGCCCAAGGCATCGATTGATTCTCCTGTGTTAACGAGAAAATACCACGGCAATTTTCTGTCAGTTACGTGCCCTCGCCACTCCAGGTCACCATATCCTCTCTCAAAGTGGTCACCCAGAATACTCACTTGTTGCGGCCATTGAGCCTCCCATCGAAGGACAACATAGAATACTTCGCATGCCGGTGATTGAAGCCTTACTTCCATTTGCTCACCTTTCTCAGAGAATTCAACACACGTAGAGTGATTTCTCCACTTCAATGTTGAAGTATCCTTTTTCATAGCTGTCCTTCCTTGAATTGTTTCCAAATATACATGATCGGGTTGAATTGAAGAAAATAATAGCATTCAAGTGACCCTCCTCAAAAGTTTTTATTTCATATCGAATTTTTTTCGAATTTGATTCGCGAGTTTGGGTAAGGCAACTTCTGCACGTTGCTTTCCTCTAGCAATTTCGTCTACGACAGGCTGAATAAGATCCTGTGCTTGTGCCAAGTTCGGAAATGAAGGCATAACGACTGTATTCTCTTTCATGGCATTTGGAACAGCTTCTACACTATCAGGTGAGTACTGACCTTTCAGAAAAGTTTCCTCCGCGCGCTTCACAGAAGGATACGCTCCTACAATATTGGACTGGATGTCCTGCCCACCTCCATGAGTCAGAAACTCAAGAAGCCTCCATGCTTCATCAGGGTGTTTTGTCTGTGAACCGATGGCAATCGGAAGACCAAGAAGCTGAGATTTATTGCCTGCTTTACCTGCTGGCGTTTCCACCACGTCGAAGGTAAAATTAGTTTCTTCCGTATAGGCTTTCCAGTTCCATGGACCACTAAATGTCATCGCTGCTTTGCCGGCTAGAAACAAATCCCCGAGTCCTTGAGACTCCGCCGTAGTTGGCGCAACATGATGAACTGTCGTTAAATCGGCGACCCACTGAAGGGCTTCTATCGTTTCCGGAGAATCCAATAACACCTCACTACCGTCCTGACTGAAAAGTCCGCCTCCATTGGCTACTACAGCTTCTTGCCAAGAATAAGAAGCCATGCCGAACTGAAGAGTCCTACCCTTGTCATCACGCTTTGTAAGTTTTTTTGCAGCATCCAAAAACTCATCCCAGGTCCAGTTATCTTGCGGGTAAGAAACACCCGCTTCGTCAAACATATCTTTGTTGTACGCGATATTAATCGTAATCAAATCTCTAGGAAGCGCATACAGTTTATCTGCCCATGTGCCTCTCTCCATGGCTCCAGGCAGCCAATCCTCCCTGCTTAACTTATTGCTCTCCATATAATTGTTCAGTTCGAGAAGTAAACCTTTCTCTGCAAAATCTGCCAAGTATACGTCCTGTATCCATATCAAATCCGGCTGATCATTCCCTGCGGACATCGTTACAAATTTTTGCATAATATTATCGTAAGGTGCCACGACGATATCAACATTGATATCTTGATTTTGTTTTTCAAATTCTTCAATAATTTGACGATCGCCATTTACTTCAGCAGGACCATTCCCCCACATCATAATACGAATTGTCTTTTTACCGGACGAATCCTCCTGAGCTGCTTCTGTACAGCTAGTAAGCGTCATACACATCAGGATTAAAATCGCTAAACCACTCAGCAACTTTGTTTTACTTACTATCATCTGTATCACCCTTTCAACCCAGAAGTTGCTATTCCTTGAATAAAATATTTTTGAGCAAAAAAGAACAACACAACAAGCGGGGTGATAACCATCGTACTTGCTGCCATCATAGGTCCCCACAGCATCGTGTTTTGTCCTTTGAAGGTCTGAATCCCCAGAGATAACGTAAACTTGCTCGTATCATTCAAATAAATCAATGGGCCAAAGAAATCATTCCAGCTCCCCATGAAACTTAAAATTGCAACTGTTAATAAAGAGGGAATAATAAGTGGCAACATGATATTCCAAAAGATCCGGAAAGGACCACAGCCGTCAATTATAGCTGCTTCATCTAGCTCTTTGGGTATGGTTCTGAAGAATTGACGAAGTAAAAATATGAAGTATGCGCTACCAAAGAACGATGGAACAATCAATGGTAAAAACGTGTTGATCCAACCGAGTTTAGCAAAAATTAAGTAGACCGGTATCATGGTGACTTGGGAAGGAAGCATCATGGTTGCAAGTAACATCATAAACCAAAAGTTTCTCCCCCTTCCGTTTATACGCGCAAAACCATACCCGACCAGCGCACTTGAGAACACAGTACCCGCGACAGAAGTCAATGTAACGATGATTGTGTTCTGATAGAATTTCAGGAAGGGAACAAGATCAAAGACTTCTGCATAGTTTTTCCAGTCCACTTCTTTAGGGAAAAGCGATGGCGGATAACTAATAGCTTCTGCCTCTGGTTTCAGTGATGTCCCAATTAGCCATATAAAAGGTAAAAGGAACAAAATAGACATGAACACAAGGAGTATATAAGTTACGATACGATCCCAACGTTTTGAAGCTTGAATACTCTGAAGGGTTTGCTCAGAGACATTTGTATTAAGAACTGTATTAGCCATCATATCCTCCTTAATCTTCGTAGTAGACGCGCTTGCCAAAGACTTTGAACTGAATTACCGTAAAGATGAGAATAATGACAAACAATGCCCATGCAACAGCCGAAGCATAACCCATATTGAAATAATCAAAGGCATTTTGATATAAATACTGAACCATGAAAAGCGAGGCGTAATTGGGTCCTCCGTTACTCATGACATAAGATTGCGTAAAGATCTGAAATGAACCAATCATCCCCATAATCAGATTAAAGAAAATAACATGAGACGTCATTGGTATTGTGACATGGATAAATTTTTTGAATCGGCCAGCGCCGTCCATTTCTGCAGCTTCGTATAATGATTGAGGAACACCCTGCAAACCGGCTAGATATATAACCATCCCTCCCCCTGCTCCCCACAGACTCATGATGATCAGTGCTGGTTTGACCATCGTTTCACTAGCAATCCAGTCTGAAGTGGGAAAGCCGATAGAGGATAAGACGGTGTTGGCCAGCCCGAACTCGGGTTGGAAAATGAGCAACCATAATAACGAATTGGCCACCGCTGGAACGAGGGAAGGCAAGTAGAACAATGTACGAAATGTGCCCATGAATTTCACTTTGGTGTTTAGCAGTACGGCAAGCAGATATCCCGCCACCAAGCCTAGAGGCACTCCAACAAAGGTGTAGTAGAACGTATTCCATAGAGACTTCCAAAAGATAAAATCCTGAGTAAGTAAGCGATAATTCTCCAATCCAATCCAGCTAGAACCCCCAAATAACTTCCAATCTGTGAAGGACATATACAAGGAGTAAATCATTGGGCCGGCAGTAAGGGCTAAGAAACCAAACAACCATGGTGAAATAAACAGGTAGAAATGTTTGGTTCTACTGTTCGTAATACTTTTCAATTCTTATCCACTCCTCGATTGGGTATTATTATAGTACTCATCAAAATTAGAACGCTTTCATATTTGAGATAGAGCAACTATAATATAAAATGTCTATCGCACTTGCCCCCTTCCCGATTATGAAATGAACCATACGAATTAAATTGATTATAAAACTATGTATTGAATTAATGGATAACCAACAAGGACTTCAAAAGCGTTATTAATGAACCAAATGGGACATAGTTCTTCTAATTCATCACGATAGAACATTAAATGGGGAGGGTCGAAGATGGAGAACGCGTCATTTCAACATCTTATATTTGAGAATAAACGAATGGAAATCTACTTACATGGTGCTCACGAGTCAGGATTTAATAATGCGAGAACGATATGTCAAAGACATTTGCATCATATGATGTTTGAGGTAAATATCGTGCTTGCGGGCTCACAGGTCGTGATATTTAATGACTACTCATATGAGCAGCATACAGGAGAACTTGTATTGATACCGCCAATGACCGTTCATCAATACAAAACGGAGAAAGCTCAATTCACTAAATTTTTTGTTGCGCATATTAAAATAACTGATATCAATTTCTTGCAGAAAATTGCTACCATTGCTCCGCTGTTCATCCAGCAAAGGAATTCAGAATTAACGGATCTAGTAAAACCGCTGGTGTATGACTTAATGAATAAGCTTAAAAAAGATGCATCTGATATATCCATTTTCCAAACCATACTGGACATTTCACTTCACATTGAGAATTACTGTGATGAAAAAGCTTCCATGCTCTCTTTGGGAACGGAATTGTCTTATGAAATCGCCAGAAAGATAGATGAACTAGTGGTGTTCGGCATTGATGCAGAGGCTGATCTGAACATCAACTGGTTTGAAGATATCTCTTCTAAGCTGGGACGAAGTAGAAGACACTGCAGCCGTGTGTTCAAAGAAGCTTATGGTATGTCTCCTCGAGAATATTTAACTATTTTGCGGCAGCAAGAGGCCATCCAGCTGCTAATGAATACTGAAGAAACGATTGAACAAATTGCATACCGAATTGGTTTTGGCAATGTGCAAAGCTTTATCAGGCAATTTTCCAAATGGACTGGTCTGACGCCGGGAGCTTTTAGAAGACAGGAAATTAACACGCACATGTACTTGACTCCACTTGAACTTCAATCTTAGGAATATCAAAAAAGGAAGCCCGCTATGACTATAAGGGCTCCCTGAGAATAATTTATTGTACGACTACACTATCAAGATAGATCGATGTTGTACCGCTAGAGTTCACAGGTGAGATGAATTGAACACCGACTTCCTTCACATCGTGCAAATTAACAACACCAGCTAGATTTAATGTCAGCGTTGTTGTATTGGAAGAGTTGATATTAACAATGCCTGAATCATACCAGGTGTATCCTGATCCTGTTTTAATGAACAGCTTGGCTTGAAGACCACTTCCGAAATTGCCCCATCCCGCGTGTTTCACTTTCGCCATCAATGTTTGTTTGCCGTTAAAATCATGAGCTGCTCCTCGGCTAAGAGTAAATTGACCTCCGCCTAGGTTGATATCCGCTTTCAAAGAAGCTGAACCACTCGAAGACCACTCCGTTACGGACCAAGGCCCACCTGTTATGTTTGAGCCTGTCCAACCCTGTATATTACTTCCTTCGAAGTCATATATAATGCTGCTGCCAACCGTGTTAAATACGGATGCTTTGACAGCAGTAGCTTTAATTCCATTCGCTCCATTAAATACGAGATTCCCCCATGGAGTAAATGTTTGCCAATCACTACTTGAAACAAGATCAAGCCATGAGTTTGCAGTGTCATTCCCAGTCCAGGACCAAGCCAGATATCCAATCTCCTTTGCCTGAGCCTGATTAAGGACTTCCTGTGTATTGACTTGGCTTCCTAGGTTATTATTCCCATTATTATAGTTGTATCCAAATTCTCCGACAATAACGGCAAGACCAAGGTTTTTAATGGCTTGGAGTTCATTTCCGATACGAGATGCATCATTCCATGAACCATACATGTGAATTGAAAATAAAATATTATGATCCGGATCGTGATTTAGTAGAGCCTTCCCTTGAGTTTTGATTGGTGAAGAATTCTGCCCCCAACCCGAGGCATCTACAACAATGGTATTATGAATTCCAGCATTTCTAATTGTACTGATAGCTGTCTTGTAGGCATCTCTCCAACCTGTATCAGACAGGTTAGCGCTCCCCCACTCGTTAGCAATATTGACGAGTACATACTTTTCATTATTGGTCAAGATCGGTTTAATATCACTTCGTGTAAAATATTGAGCAAGTTGATTTAATTTTGTGGCATCATCAGAACCTGTTGCATCATGCAACTCTATCATGGCTACCAAGCCCAATTCTTTACAGCGATCAACGATTTGTTGAAGACGGGATGCACTCCCACTTAGAGACCACACAATTCGAACGGTGTTCGCTTTATTGTTGTTAATTGTAGTGAGAGCGGTATAGGCTTGGGTATCAAACCAGGCATGGGGATTGTTTACTCCTCTCATTACAAAATTGTTGCCGTTAGCATCCTTAAGAGTCGATCCACTGACATAAAACCCGTTTGCTGCGTCTGCAGGAGTACCTCCAACAAAAGGTACTATAAGTGACAATGCAAGTGTGCAGATCATCGTCCACTTCCGTGCTCTTCTTGTCTTCATCTTCTTCCTCCTTCGTCATATAAAATGTATTAGTTTCATTTCAGAAAAGATAACGTTGGGATTCGTTTGGATTTCGGTTAACTATTCCTGTATTTTCAATTTCATTGAACATTTACATAATCTACATAGATAGATGAAGCTCCTGATGCATTTGCTCCTGTAATAAATTGAATCCCAATTTCTCTTACATCATGTAGATTAGTTATACCAGATAGGTTCAGTGTCAATACAGTACCCGAAGTACTTGAGTTTATTTGGACACTACCTCCATCATTCCAGGTATATGAACTTCCTGTTTTGATATAAATTTTAGCATTCATCCCTGTTCCTTGGTTTCCCCATGTAGCATGACGGACTACAGCTTTCAGTTGTGACTTTCCACTTAGGTTCTGACCTGTTGAACTAAACAAAGAATATTGAGCTGCTCCCGATAAGTTAACATCCGCCTTAAGGGAACTACTACCATTGCTGCTCCATTCATTAACCATCCAAGGTCCACCTGCTAAATTAGCCCCGGTCCATCCCTCACTACTCGACGTAAAATTAAAGAGAATTGTTGAATTTCCACCAGGTACTCCTCCAGCACCGTTAACAAATGCTTGTGCAATTTCGGGGAAATACCAGCTCAAGGCGCTTCTATTAAATAAACCATAGGTATCGGATTGCCAAGCCGTTGTAGCATTGTTGTCCCACCAAATGGGAGTCATGCTTCTGGCTCTTGCGGATTGAGCAAAATATGCAGCGTGTGATGCTCTAACGGAAGTATTGTTCTTATTGATCGTTCCCATCTCACCAATAACGACAGCTCTACCATTCTTAACGAACTTGTTGTACACTGCATCGAACTCTGCATCAAGAGCCGCTTTATCTTGTGCGGTTCCCCAGGAGGAAGTAGCCGCATTGTCCATAGCAAATAAATACGGGGAATACATATGAACGGATACGATTATCCGACTGTCATTGTTAGGGAAGACCAAATTATCCAAGGCTATAGAACTCGCTGATGCTGCAATAGTCGGAATCATGATATGACGACTCGTATTGTTTCCGCCTGTACTTCTGATTGCATTGACTGCAGCCAGATTGAATTTATTCACGACATCGCGGTTTTCAGCAGTCCCCCCAGTCCATTCAGAAGGTGTACCTACTGGTCTCGGTTCGTTCATAGTTTCAAAAACAACATAATCTCCATAGGCCTTGAAACGGTTCGCAATCTGAGTCCAAACTTTTGTCAATTGTGCAGTAGTTTGAGCCTCATTCGCATAAAATGGCTTAATCCAAGCATTTTCATGATGCAGATTAATAATAACGTACATATTGTTATCCAGTGCATAATTAACGACTTGCTCCACCCTGTCCATAAAATTCGAATCAATAATATAATTCGGACTTCCACCCATGTGACCGTCCCAGGTGATTGGAATACGTACCGTATTGAATCCGGCTTCCTTAATCTTGTCGATCATGCTCTTCGTTGTTAATGGATTGCCCCAATTCGTCTCTCCACCTGTAGCATCCAGCGTGTTCCCTAAATTCCAACCTACCTTCATTTCATTTACGATTTGTTGAGATGAGATATTGCGCATACCAGTGTAAGCAGTAGATGCTGATACCTGCGACGAAGAGAGAAGTGTGGAGCTGACAACTGCTGCTGCCAATAGCAGCAGTTTCCCTTTAGAAAATAGTGTACGTATCAAATGCTTTAGCCTCCCTTAATTAAGTTGAAAACATTCATCGGAAGCTGAGAAGGTAACCAGCTTTTAGATGTAAACGCTTTCTCATTAGTGAGTATATAAGTTCTCTTCCCTTATCTCAATGAGCAATTGGGACACTGTTTATTACATTTATTAACATATTGGGACACAAGAGGTTTATGTATTTTTTAACGTATACTCCTGTCTCAATTACTTATGAAACAGGCTCCTTCATCTTGTTTCCAGTTTAATGATGGAGACGGTCGACCATGGGGGCAGCACGAGAAGCTTTTCACTAATAACTCACGAGTGAAAGGCTTCTATTCATTGTGGCAGCTAAACCTTAAATGTCATTTATTTTTACTGATCAAGATTTCTAAATAAACCTCTACATACTGCCGAATAGAACGAATTGCTGACTCATTCTAAAATGGAGAACGAACATCGTGAATATTTTCTTGTTTAGGTGCATGTGATCAATGATTCACATCTAATCGGTAATCGGACTATGTTCTTGTCAATTCCGGTAATCGGTACAAGTTCTTGTCCTTGGCTTGGGACAAGAACTTGTACCGATAAAATAAAAAAGCCGCTAAATTAGCGACTACAATGGGAACATGTTCTTGTCCCTCGACAATGTTGTACTGTACATTGACACAAAGTTCTGCATTTATGCCCTTTGTCTTTAATTAACGGAGCAAATTTGGTACTTGGTAGGCAACTTTATGTGTCATTCTCCAGTCTGGTGGGTAACTTTGTGTCAATTTTCCAGTCTGGTAGGAAACTTTATGTCACTCCCTCCAGATTATTTATCCATGTTATTTACAGCGCTTCTCATTTGATCATCTGTTAAGTGAGTATAAATCATTGTAGTTTGTATTGTAGAATGTCCTAATTGATTCTTTAATTTTGGGACATCATTATTCTCAATATGATAACGTGTGGCAAATGAATGCCTCAAAGAATGAACCGTCAAAGCCGGCTTTCCAAAGGCTGTTGCATATTTCTCAACAAGTTTTTCTATAGAACGTTGTGTTAAACGTCTATTTTTACCTTTGCGTCCTACAGGTGCTGCAATAAACAAAAATCTTTCATTTTTTTCTGGGGTATATCTTGTTTCCCTTATCTGCAGATAATTCTCAATATCTAGGGATGCTTGGCTGCTAAAGTAAACATATTGCTCTTTTCCCCCTTTTCGGACTACTCTTACTGATGATTTCGTCAGATCTAAATCCTCAAGATTGATTCCGGAAACTTCTGATAATCTAAGCCCTGATCCTAAGATTAGTGAAACTATTGCCGTATCTCGTTCACGATTAAACTGATGGAAATGCATGATACGTTTGTTTGTTTTGTTTAATTTGCCATAGTTGTACCGATAAAACAAAAAAGCCGCTATAATAGCGACTTCAATGGGAACATGTTCTTGTCCCTCCACAAATCGCCATGTTAGTATACTGCACTTCTCACGGATCACGGTGTAAAGAAGCCAAACGCATATGATCGGCTGCTTTTTATGTATTTGATTGAGCTAACGGTTCTCGTTAGCTTATTCCCATTCCTTCCAAAAGACCCATCCTCCATTTTTAAGCGAAAAAAGTGATTTACACTGCTTACATCTCAGAATCGAACCAGAAGGATATTTTGGATTATCGATATACAGTTTGGGAACACATTTCTCGTACCCACATTTTGGGCATATCTGTCTCATACTTTTCTTTGTTTTCAATTTCTTACCTCAATTTATTCTTATATTTTCTTTATTTTAGCATCGTTCATTAAACTAAACTGCCCGTTAACTTTAAAAATGGATATTACTTTACAATTAGTTTTTTTTGGGGATCTGTTCTTAGCTCATACGCCCTCTATTTTAGCGACTTTTTATGGTAATGTGCTCTTTTCAATCGACATAATTCCTATCATGCAACTGTTTAGATAACATTCTAATGGGGAATGGTACAATGTTCTTGTCCTGCGACAGTACATTAATTGACACAAAGTTCTCTACCAAAGAATAAAAAAACCTTATTCTATAAGGGATTTCATGGTTGGTAACTTTATGTCATTCTACATCGGAGGCATTTGAATCTTCCTCACTTTGGAAAAAGTATTTTCCTGTGATACCCGTACCTTCTTCGATACCTTCAGCAAGCCAAACATAGGTCATTTATCCAGCACGTAAGTCATCAGGTGTAGTGGCATTACCATTATGGAATCCCATTATCGTGGCCCCCAGATTAAGAGCCTTGACTCGATCGTCAACTTCTTCCCTGGCGGTTAGCATAATGATTCCCATTTCTATGAATTTTCATAGTAGTGCAACATGGCTGCTATGAATCTGTAATACTCCGTGTTACCGAAGAAAATGCTGTAAGCATCTTCTTCGGTTTGTTCGCCAGTTTTCAAAACTTTTCTTGAATTGCTTTTAGCAACTTATCGGCTGCTGCCGATAAGACATGATGTTTTTTCCAAACGATATTCAAGCCGGATTCAAGTCGTGGCTCCAGCGGTCTGAAACACAGCTTGCTCTCATTGGACGTATTCACTATTTTATCAATCGCTATGGCGTAACCAATGCCTCCCTCAACCATAGCCCCTGCATTATAGGCCAGATTGTAGGTTGTTACGACATTTAATTTATTGAAATCCTCACCGAACCAATCAGCAAAATCATTTTTGGAAAAAGTTTGTTTGATCGCTTGTCGAGAACAGATTAATGGAGCTTGAATCAAATCCGAGGCTTGAATTGAGTCTTTGACAGCAAGGGGACTATCCTTCCTCATCACAACGCCCCACACATCCTTAGCCGGGATATTGATGTAGTTGTATTTGGATATATTAGCCGGTTCAATTAAAACCCCGAAGTCCAACAATCCTTTGTCAAGCCGTTCTGTCACATCATCTTCGTTTCCGCTGTAAAGGTGATATCGTATATTGGGATAACGTGATTGGAGGTCTCTTGCGACTCGCGCGATCTGTTTCATAGCGTCTGTTTCTCCACCACCCAAATAGATATCTCCGCCTACCGTTTCCTCCATTGATTTAAACTCGTCTTCCAGTTTGTCGACCATATCTAGGATTTCTTCTGCCCTGTTCCTTAAAAGCATGCCTTCATCGGTGAGAATGATGCTGTGACTGCTGCGAATAAACAGTTTTTTTCCCAATTCTTGTTCAAGATCCTTCAATTGTCTGGAAAGCGTGGGTTGTGTCACATGTAAAAAATCTGCGGCACCGGTTATGCTTCCTTCCCTTGCGACCGTAACGAAATAACGCAAAACTCTAATTTCCATCTGCATCCCTCCCCTTCTATTGTACCCATTTGGAAATGCTCATCAAGCATATCATGTTATAAGATATGAGTATTTGTTATGTTGAAAGAAATGGGGATAGAATAAATAACAAGATAAAGTTCGTTTATAGGTGGTTTACAGATTAGCAGAAAAGGATGTGTACACAATGAACCTCAAAGAATTTTTAGATCATGTAAATAGCGGATTGCCGCTACCTGGTGGTTCAGAAATCCATACTTATATGGTTGGACTTAGTCATGAGGCTATGCGAATTACGAGTGAGTTAAACTGCTCCTATCACGAACCGGAAGAAATCCGCGCCTTGATCGCCAAGCTGATCGGCAAACCAGTAGATGACTCCTTTAGTATGTTCCCGCCTTTTTACACGGACTGCGGTAAGAACATAATCATTGGCAAAAATGTGTTCATTAATTCCGGCTGTCATTTCCAAGATCAAGGCGGTATTATCATTGGCGATGGCACATTCATTGGACATAACGTGGTGTTGGCGACGCTCAATCACGGTCTCATGCCGGAAGATCGAGGCACGACTTATCCTGCCCCAATTATGATTGGGAAAAATGTTTGGATCGGCGCGAATGCGACCGTCCTGCAAGGAGTAACCATTGGTGACAATGCCGTTATCGCAGCCGGAGCCGTCGTGACAAAGGATGTGTTGGAAAATACGATTGTAGGCGGCGTTCCTGCCAAAGTCATAAAAAAAATCGACGTGCCTCAAGAATCAAAAAGAATGCAAACGAATTTAGAGGGATGATTTTATGAGAAAAAAGCAAACATCGCGTTTCATTAGTCTGCTACTGGGAATTGTTCTGATTTTATCCATGATCCCTACTGCTTTCGCGGCAGACTACAACGATATAACAGAGAACGCATGGCATCGTGTTGCCGTGGACTATGTGACAGAGAATAACCTCATGGCCGGTACAGGCGGAGGTAACTTTGAACCGGACACACCTATGACCCGCGCAATGCTGGTTACCATTTTGCATCGTTTGGAAGGCACTCCGCCGGTATCTGGCGATGGCGGTTTTTCCGATGTACCTGATAACAGCTATTATCCCGCTGCGGTAACATGGGCGGCTGACAATCATATTGTGACGGGTATCGGCAATGCCATATTTGCGCCAAACAACATGATTACCCGTGAGCAGTTTGCCACCATCCTGCATCGTTATGCCAACTTTAAGGGATATAATACTTCTGCATTTGCGGGATTTGACGGTTATTCCGATGCAACCCAAGTCAGCTCCTTTGCAATAAATGCGATGCATTGGGCATTAGGCAGCCAGATCATGCAGGGCAGCAGCGGTAAATTAACGCCTGGTGGTTATGCCACTCGTGCCCAAGCTGCAGTTATACTCATGCGATTTATGGAAACCGTAACGGAAGAAGAAGCGCCCGAACCTACTGTTCCTGTAGAACCCACAGATCCAGAGTCCCCTATGCAACCGGAACAGCCTATTTCGCCGCTTCCTGAAACACCCAGGACGAATGACAGGATTAACGTGGATATCATAATCGGCAATACAACTTTCACTGCAACCCTTGAGAATAACGACACAGCGAGGGCATTTACTGCCCAACTTCCATTAACAATGGATATGTCCGAACTCAATGGCGATGAAAAGTTTTATAATTTATCAGACAATTTGCGTGCAGACCGGTCTGTCAATCCAGGCACAATCCGTGAAGGCGATTTGATGCTCTATGGAGATAACGTTCTGGTTTTATTCTACAAGACATTTTCTACTTCATACAGCTACGTAAAGCTCGGACGCATAAACGACACAACGGGTCTTGCAGAAGCCGTTGGTTCAGGCAGTGTACAAATTACATTTTCCGTGAGTGACTAGCCGCAAACCTGTCTGTGTTGACAAGTGGAATAGCTTAATAATAGAACGAAATACAAGGAGAGTTAGTTGTATGTCAATAATTAAAGATAAATTAGCAGGAAGATATTTATGACTAGAATACTTAAAACTGTATTGATATCCACACTAGGACTTATATTATTTGTTGCTTGCAGCCGTGCACCGACACCTGAAGCTTCAGAAGAGCCGGATAACGAGCCAGAGGTTCAGATACCAATAGAAAATGAAGAAACTGAACCAGAAGAAGAATCGAACAATGAGGAGGAAGGTATTTTGTCAGATTTAACCATTAGAGTAAATAATCACACGTTTCAAGCAACAATAGAAGATAATCAAACAGCAAGAGAGTTTATTAGCTTATTGCCAATGACAGTGACACTGAAAGATCATTTGTCAAATGAAAAATTCTTTGATTTATCGAGTGGATTAACAACCAATCCAAGTAATCCCGGACGGATCAATACAGGAGATTTAATGTTGTATGGATCAAGAACTCTCGTCTTGTTCTATGATAGTTTTAATACCTCTTATAGTTATACAAGAATTGGTAGCATTGAAGATTCCGCAGGTTTGGCACAAGCTTTAGGGTCCGGAGATGTTGAAGTTACTTTTGATATTAGTAGAACCGAGGGTCATGTCGGCAGCGGAGGGTAAAGTGCACAGAACAAAGCTGCCCACGCATACAACGGCCTAAATATAGGGTTTCTCCAACACAATAGTAGCTTGATGTGCAAAAAATACACGTAGTAATGTTACATACATCTTTTTCGATGAGCTTAAGTCCTTGATTTTTACCTTCCGCTCTTCTTATAATGTAAAATAATCCAGCAACAAAGCGACACTCTCGGTCCTCTGTTACTTGGATTAGAAAAGTGATCAGTTCTTTTACCGTTAAACGTATATACTCATTTTGCCCAGCTCGAAATATGTAATATTGGGAATGGTCAACTAATTGATTCATCAAAAGCTGCTTTCGCTTCAGGTCCGTTATAATGCCAATGGATTGGTTCGAGGTCATATTTAATTCGATCTTCGGCAAAAATAATTTCCCGTTCTCCATCTGGTGAAAAAGTATATATCCAACTCACAAAGGGTTCACAACAATCAGACATTCAATTTCAAGTTATTAATTCAGGTGTACAAATTAACGAACAGGATATTCAACAAATTTTTCAACCCTTTTATCGAGTTGAAAAATCAAGAAATCGGAATACGGGTGGAAGTGGCTTAGGATTATTTATTGTAAAGCAAATTTTCGCAGCACTTTCTATTACGTACACGATGAATAATTTGGAACAAAGTGTACGATTCTCAGCCCATATACCCCCTAGAATAGAGAAGTAAATAATCCCCCACCTCAAAGCCATTGCTTAGGTGGGGGATTATTTACTTCTCCATGTCTTTCACAACTAAATTCTTATTTTTAAGATAAATGAGGTCTTAAGTGATATGCTTAATGTTTAGATATTTACCTAATCAGCAATCGGACTATGTTCTTGTCCATTCCGGCAATCGGTACAAGTTCTTGTCCTTGACTTGGGACAAGAACTTGTACCGATAAAATAAAAAAAGCCGCTAAAATAGCGACTTCAATGGGAATATGTTCTTGTCCCTCGCCATTAATTATAATGAGCTGGCTGGGTCTTCACGCAGGATTAACTACTTTCAGAATAAATGACCAAGATTGCTGCGCCCTACTATCCATTTCGGTTGTTCCAGATATCCGATAGACCCCTCCTGTCACAAGATTCTTATCAACAGCGCCGATTGAATTACAAGACCAGTGTTTAACGATTCCTTTTTCAGAGTGAGGATAGTTTTTTGATAAGTTACGAAGCCAATCTGTATCTATCATTTCTGAGATACTTTTTTCCATACGTTTCTCCCTTCAAGTTCCTTTTAATATTCCACCTAACATTGTAACTAAATTGCTCATTAGTCCTTGACCTTGGCTTGGGACACGAACTTACTACCATCCAAAGGATGATGGCTCTTAGGGTATAACCATGTTTCCAAACTGGATGAACCGTATCGATTAGGTTGGCAAGCCCAATCCCTAGATAAGAAGCTGTTTCTGCAAAAGGTTCCTACCAACCTATCATTTTTTTCTAAGTTTCGGTTAGAGATGCGAAATGCTCTGGTGCTAACCCAGACAGGACGCTTTCCCGTCCTATTTGAGCTAAGTACATAACCGCTATTCATGTGAAGGTATAGAAACTTAAGCTTCCAAATTTCAATAGACCGCCCTTTGTTTCGAAGCCATTTGCTTTTGGTTTGAAAGATCATTGTCCAATAGCTCCCTTTTTATCGGCTACGCCTCGTAAAATTTGACAACCCACATGATAGCTGAACGGATATTGACTCCTGCATGAACAGACAATACATGTTCGGATGTTTCATTTTTGCAGAGATCAGTGCTTCGCAAGACGAGCTGTATTCACACCATTGACTAGACTTGTTTTGATATGAAGTTTTCCTTAGGAGTCCTATGCACCAATACCGAGTTTGAGAATCTTTTCAATGGGAACTGAATACTTCTCCAACATCTTTTTAGTTTTACGAGCGTCCGGCTGAACAAAGCGATCTGGATTCAAGTCACGCTCATTTTCCAGGGAACACCAACGTCTTTTCCTTCTTCACAGTAGAGTGATCCCCCTTATTCAAAATCAGTTCGGAATGTGATATTCTTGTTCGCTTCTAGTTCTTCACGCAATTGATCCAACTTCTCGGACGCTCTCCGGTAAGCATCACTGCCCAGGAATAATTGAGACGGAGGATTCGGAGATTCAGCCAAATCAATGAACACCTCTGCCGCTTTTTCAGGATCACCGAGCTGTGTTCCATCTTGCGCCACGAATCGGTTATGCCCACCATGCAGCTCGATGTAGTCCTCAATTTTACGGGAAGATAAAACGAGGGAACTCATTTTATTGAACTCCGTTCTGAAACCTCCGGGAGCAACTCCCGTCACTTTAATCCCTAGTGATTGAACATCTTGGGCAAGCACTTCGGTCAACCCCATTAGCGAGAACTTAGTCGCTGCATACACACTCCAGCCCATATGCGGAGCGAAGCCAGCGATTGACGCGATATTGAAAATGTGTCCTGATCTCTGCTTCCGCATGTAAGGCAGTACACTTTGAATGACATTAATTGGAGCAAATACGTTGACTTCGAAATTGGCCCTGATTTCCTTCTCCGACAATTCCTCGATCGCACCACCGATGCCATAACCTGCATTGTTAACGGCCACATCTATTTGCCCGAACTGTTCATACATTTTGTTCAAGGATGACTTAATCGAATCCGCTTGGGTCAAATCAACTGCCAACGGCAGGAATTGTCCTTCGGGCACTTCACCAACAGCTTGCTTTAAATCTTCTATTTTACGTGAAGTTGCAGCGACTTTATATCCGGACTCAATCAATTTTCTTACTAAGGACAGTCCCAGTCCTTTCGAAGCACCGGTCACGTACCATACTTTATCATTTGACATATTTTTTCCTCCAATGGAATTTACTGTTGTGTTATTGGCGATTGTTGGCGGTCTGTTGGAACATCCTTATTATGTACGAGTCAGGTAATTTCGGTTAGACTAATATTCTCGCGTTCTTGCCTATTATTCTCACCCCGCTTAACAAAGACAGTCCAAGAATTTATAATAGAACACAACAAAAGGAGGGATTCATATGCTAGATGACGTTCAGAAAACTTACTATAAACAACGGGAGCTTGCACAACTCATTGAGAAGTTCTCTGGTGTAGATGGTGATCACACTACCTTAATTCCCTCTTTGCACCTAGTTCGTGATTCCCACTCCGAGGTACCGATATGCAGAATTCAAAAACCTTCGCTATGCATTGTTGCCCAAGGCGAGAAGCTTATTATGCTCGCCAATAAACGCTACCGATACGGGGTATCCGATTACCTTGCGGTTTCCCTGGATGTACCGATAACCGGCCGAGCCACTAAGTCCTCACCTGAATCGCCCTACTTAGCGATTCGTCTAGATTTAGAGGCAAGCCAAATCTTTCAGATCATGAAGGAGACAGAATTACTTCCAGATAGCACGAAGAGATACCACAGAGGGCTATTTGTAGGCAAAATGAATCATGACTTACTCGATGCAGCCGTCAGACTGGTAGGTCTATTAAAAACGCCGAAGGACATTCCTGCATTATCTCCCCTCATCATACGTGAGATTATTTACAGACTGCTAAGCGATGATCAAGGTGATGTGTTCAAGCAAATTGCTATGGCCGGAAGCAATTACGCATCCATTGCACAAGTAGTCGAGCGGATCAAAAGGGATTACAACCAACCGTTGCGCATCGAAGGATTAGCTGAGTTGGCGAACATGAGCTTCTCTTCGTTATATCGTCACTTCAAAGCAGTGACTACCATGACTCCGGTACAGTATCAGAAGCAAATCCGATTGCAGGAAGCACGCCGTCGCCTTTTAACCGAATCAACTCACGTGGCAGATATTGCATTTGAGGTAGGTTATGAAAGTCCTTCCCAATTCAGCCGGGAATATGCACGTTTGTTTGGCTTCTCTCCGGTGAGTGATATCAAGCGGTTCAGCTAAAAATACGTAGCTACCCTGCCACGGTCACATAAGGGGGACAAAAGCAAAGATGGGGCGCAAGTTCAGTCGTTAACTTTTTTCACGGGATACGATTTAATTTATTGGTGCAGCATCTGCTTCTCCTGATCGCGGAGCATCCGGACCGAGTAAATACAAAAAACAGATCCACACGTCCGTCAGGAACGATTCTTCATGGAGAGAGAGCAAAAATTGAAATTCCATTGTGGACGATTAAGCGTGTTAAAGTTTAAAGTTATTTAAAAGTTAAATTCAAAGTCTGTAGCTAGCCCTATTTATGTAACACGCCTTAATCGAGCAGTTGATCACATTGATCCGCTACTTTCTTGATATTATTTAACGATCGTTACCCGGCTCCCCTGAACAAATCAAGCCGATTGGCAACTTAGTATACCACTTTCTTCCCACAGTTAATAAATCAGTGACCCATTCAGATGATCCATTTCCCACTCTTTTTATGAGAACCTACTTAATTAAGTATAATAAAGGTGTCACCGTTTGTTTTATTAGTCAAAAATATCCCTTTCTTTGGACAAGATTAAGTCGATCTGTTTTCTCTTGCCTACTAAAAAGGGATATTACCAATATATTGAGCGTAAATAGAATAATAACAAAATGTTCGTTAATCACGCCGTAAAGACAAGTTGAACTATATCCTCTTCTACCTTTCGATATGTCAAGACAGATACAAAACAATCATTTCGGTAACGAAAGGAAAGGTATCAATGGTGATGAAGGATGAATTAAATCAAATATATAGGTTTCTTCATGTGATCTAAAAGCTACCGTCCAGAAAACTATTCCATTTAAGTCGCGTTGCGCGCTCTACACTACCCGCTGCTGCGCAAAGACCGAGCACGATATTCAGCCAAATCGGCAGATTGATGGGCGAGTTGAACGTTCCAATGTTCTGAGCTATAAAAGGTACCTGAGTGATCGAACCGATAATTTGAGGGATGGCTAGAAACATAGGAACGATGAGCATGATTAAAGAAAGGAATCCGATCCATCGGCTCAACGCCGGATGCTCGCGATCAAGACGAGCGCGATGCCCTTCCGCAGAATTCTCGTCCGGGATAAGTTGGTGCACAAGTCCTTCGTCGGTAACGTAGTGGCAGCGTTTTAGGCCAAAAACCGTGGACGCTACTTCGATTGTTCCTCCAGTCACAGGGAAGGCAGCAGGGAGTTTAGACTCAGCGTGATGTTTGCCATCGAGGTATAGATGAGCCTTTCCCTTACCATCATCCCCCAGAAACTGTTGCCAATAAGAGACATCAACAGCGAAGTTTACTTGTTGGCCTTCATCGTTTTTCAACGTGAGGTAGAACAAAGCACGGGAGAGTGGCTGCCACCAGCGAAAAACCTTTAATGGACGTCCATTCCCGATCTTGACCCGTCGTGCGGCTTTAAGTTGACTCCTTTTTGAGAACATTTCCACACCTTCCTTTTTTATTTTCTTCAAAAGCATAATTCTGCCTCAACTCTTTCATAACGTGTTTCTCAATCGACTCTCTTACATGATCCGGATATCACCCGAAACTGTCCGTACCATTACAACGTCCGTCGTCTCTTTCTTGGAATTGGGAGCCGTGATGTGTCCTGATGTGGTCTTTAGGTCAAAGAACCCTTTAAACTGTGGATCGAGCGACAAAGTAACGTTTCCGGTGCGGACGGAGATATCAAGACTGTCCGAGCGCTGACCAGTCAGCGAAACGTTGCCGGAAACTGATTTAAACACGCCGTTTCCCCTGAACCGGTCAAATTTGATGTTGCCTGAATGTAGCGTAGTATTGGTTGTACCTTCAACATCGACTGTGTTAATGTTTCCGGAAGTCGACTTTATTGTCAGGGAGCCCTGGAGCCCATTCACCTTGATATTCCCTGAGTGCAACTGGATATCCGTATTCCCTTGGATTCGCTCCGCAGTAATATCCCCGGATTTTGAAGTTAAACTCAACCTGCCAGCGGTGATAGCTTCCGTGCGCAGATTACCGGAAGAAACGGACAAATCGATCATTTCTGCCTTCAACCCAGTAAAGCTGGTATTGCCGGAACTTGATATATAGCTAATCTGTTGCAACTGGGTATCATCCGCGAGCGCAACGATAATGCGTGTCTTGATGGATTTATAATTGGGAGCGACTAACTTCACATCCTTATGCAGCTGGAGTTCCAACGTATTACCTGCAACCTCTGTCCCTTTCAATTGATCGATCGTACTTTGCTGCATATTGCCGCTGATTTCCACGTAGTTAGTGTCGTCAGAGCTAGATATAAATTCCATGTTTACGTCATATTCGCTATTGATGACAAGCGCATCCAGATCGTCATGAGAAAAAATCCACTTCTGCTCGTGTGCAGACAACTTGTTGATAACATTAAAAGATTGACAAGACGTTCCGGTTAAGAACAAAATAACCAAAGAAATCCCTATAAAATACCATTTATTCATTTTAACGATTCACTCTCCTTTTTAAAAATTCGAACATCCCCGTACATATATGAACTTTGCCAGACTAAACCCGTAAGTAGTAATAGTTTGTTATGAAATAGTGCGTGAACATAAACCTTAAAGAGTTCATTTTAGAAGTAACCATCCCCTCTGTAGTTCATACTTGGTTGAACGAACATATAAAAAATTAATTGTTCAATCAAAATTTAACAAAAAAAATAATATGCTCTACTATCTAAACGGTTATTAAAAAGATGATATGAGAGCTGTTCTCGCTTGGAGCCCTTATTCTAGTTGACTTTATTGTCATTATATTTTGTCCTTTCTGATTAAGTTATCTAACTAGTTTTAAAATATTTTCCTTCACCTCTTCAGTATAGTCTTCAAAACTTAGTAGAATTGTTTTTTGAGGTAAAGACATCGATAGGGATATAGCTCCCCTAATGATCATGGCAACAACTTGGGTGTTAAAATCTTTAAATTCTTTGGAATCTTGTCCTTTGGAGAGGATGTCCTCTAAAAAGATATTTAACTCATCTTCAGGGCTCATTTCTACCCGAAAATAAGGAATATTTTCAGGTGTTCGAACATTAAAGGCAATCTCTAACAATGCCATAGTATTTTCACGTTTTGTAGCCCGATAGGCTACCCCCGCTTCAATAAAAGCCTTCAATTTCTCCAAATATGTTTCTTTAATTTCTACCTTGTCCTTAATGAATGCTTGCTCATGTTGAACCAGATAGAGCAACGTGTTGTTCATTAAATCTTCTTTGCTGGAGAAATGATAAGAAATTAATCCAGTACTAATATTTGCTTTTTTGGCTATTTTGGAAAGACTGGTGCTGAAATATCCATTCTCATTTAGAACTTCAATTGCAGAGTTAATGATTTGCTCTTTGCGAGCATCAGCGATTAGATATTGTTTGTTTTTCATCGTTTCATCCACTTTCATGAAATTTGATTGTTTGTTTTTTTAATTGATTGATCATTCAGTTTTATTCATGATATGCTCTTTTTTTTCTTTAGTCAAGTACATGTTCTTGTTCCTCGACACTTCTCCCTTCTTTTCTTTTCTGACTAACCGTACTTCCTAAGATTAATGAATTATTACCGTATCTCGTTCACGATTAAACTGATGGAGATTCTTGATACGTTTATTTGTTTTGTTTAATTCGTCTTAATCGTATGCTACTCAAAGAGCTTCAACTCATTTTCTCCCTTCCATACGATCCGCGATCGGTAATAGCCACTGAAGCAAACGAAAATCCTCATGTTTCTGTACGGAATGCGTGATCAACATTATTTAGGATATGGGTGTTGTAAATATGACCTTCTATTCCGATTATTGAACAAACGATGAACAAAAAAACTTTTATTCGATATGAGATAGCTCTGTTGAGCCATCTTCTAATTCGAAAGGCTCCAGTATACTTAAAAAGTATTTTATTCAGTTAAGAATGGAGTTAGATGATGAGGACGATGCCCACAGAACATTCAAGCTCTTCTACACCCGAAATGAAAAGAAAAACATCATCCGTAGTACGCCAGTCCGTCTATCAATCCGTATGGAGGTGGCATTTTTACGCTGGTATTATTTTTGCGCCTTTTTTAATTATTTTAGCTTTTAGCGGCGCCGTCTATTTATTCAAGCCTCAGATCGAAGGCCAGCTGTACAAAGATATGTTGACGGTCCGTGAAGTCGGAACAACACCGATGGCACCAGAGAGTATTGTCGGGAAAATAGTCAAGGGTTATCCCGGAACGGTAGTATCCTCGATCACATTGGAAAACAATAGGGAGTCTACTTATAAGCTTTCCGTCATCAGTGATGGAATTTCCAAGACGATGTATGTGGACCCTTATACGGGGCACGCGCGGGGCGCAATGGATAGCAGCAAGACGTTCTCAGCCTTTTTCAAAAAAATGCATAGTGAACTTGTGATCGGTGGTACGTTCGCGAACCGACTTGTCGAACTTGCGGCATGCTGGGCAATTATTCTAATTTTAACGGGACTGTTCCTGTGGTGGCCTAGAAATAAATCATCCATATGGGGAACGATTTTACCACGACTTAGTAAACCGGGAAGCCGCCTCTTTTGGCGTGATGTACATGCTGTTCCTGCCTTCTGGCTATCTCTGCTGATTCTAATAATTATCTTAAGTGGCCTTCCTTGGTCAGGGATACTCGGCGGTCAGATCGATAAATTAGCCAACTCGACCAACACGAATACGCCTCCATTCGCCTACAGTTTTGGAGAAAAACCGGAATCCATTACAGTAGCGAAAGATATTGCCGAGGATCTGCCTTGGGCAGCCGAGAATATTCCCGTTCCTGTTTTGATGGCTGGAGGATATGTTCCACTTGGACTCAACGACATTGCCCATATCGCGGATGATCAGCAAGTTATCAAGCCCTATACGATTACCTATCCTAGCGGAGAAACCGGTGTGTTCACCGTATCTACTTCTCATTCCAAGCCAGGTCACAGCGCCACACTTCATATTGACCAATACAGCGGTGCAGTACTGACCGATGTTCGCTTTGCGGATTATGGAATTATGGCCAAGCTTATCTCGTATGGCATCGCCTTTCATGAAGGCAGACTATTCGGGCTGGCTAATCAACTTCTGGGTTTGATTGCTTGCCTGGGATTGATACTCGTTTCAATTAGCTCTTACGTCATGTGGCGCAAGCGAAAACCTTCAGGTAAGCTCGGAGCACCGTCTAAACCGAAAAATCCAAAAGTAACCATAGGTGTGTTGATAATCATGCTGATTTGCGGCGCCGTCATGCCGCTAGTAGGCTTGTCCATTTTAATCGTTCTTGTTCTTGATCTATTCATTCTCCGCAGAATCAAGTCGCTCAGGCATTGGTTCTCGATTTAATAGCTAAAGGAGTTATATATGAACATAAAAATGCATCGAATGTATACATGGACATGGCCTATACTGCTTATTGTGTTGCTGTGCGGATGTACTGCCAAAGTTGCAGAAACCGATGAGAATGGCCTTCCCCCTCATATAAGCGTGGATCTTCAATTACCTGAGGAATTCAAAATAGGTAGCTCTAATGTTTTTTCAGTACAAGTGTCCAAACGTAATGTACCACTGGAACATGCAGAGAAAGCAGAATTTGTGATATGGCCAGAGGACGACAAGAATGCTGCTGTAATTATTCAAGCAGATGAGCCCTCCCCCGGTTCATATGTAGTCTCTTATGTTATTAAAAAAGAAGGGTTATATGTTGTGCAATCACGAGTCAAATTTGCTGATGCTCAGGTTATGCCAACCAAACGCTTTGCTATTGGAGATCAAGCGATAGAGCGTCTTGCACAGCTTGAGAGCGATCAGCCTGCGGATGTGTCTGCCCCAGCAGCCGGACATCATTAAACAAACGTTCCCTCCTATACACTCCAACTTCAATTTTTAAATGATTCTGGGACCCTTACGACAAATCTATTCCATGTAAAAAAAGAAGTCGCTATATTAGCGACTTCTTAACCTGCTCACGCTTCACTGTGCACATCTTGTCTCTTTATCTGGCACCAGCAATCCATGGCGCCAAGAATCCCAAAGCTGCAATGGGAATGTCAATGACACTATATGCAAGAACCTAGAACAGATTTTGCTTGATATTGCGGATGAAAAACAGAGGTTCACCCTCGTTGTCTTTTAGCTTCCCACACAAGTCCCTGTTCAAGTGCGTACCGGGTTAGTTGAACCCGATTTTGTAACTGTAGCTTCTGCAAAATATTTTTCAAATGGTTCTTTACGGTGTATTCTGATATGTCATATTTCCCTGCAATTTCTTTGTTCGTCCATCCTTCAGCTACCCCATATAAAATATCCAGTTCTCGGGTCGTCAGCTTAACTTCGGTTTTCTTCTTTTCGGTTACATTGACTTCCTTCAGAATCTGATAGGCCACATCTCTGGACATAGGGGCTTCCTCATTAATGATGGAATGCAGATATTCAAGCCATGTCGTGGGTTCCAAATTTTTAAGCAGATATCCTTGTGCACCCCTTTTGAGCGCCTCAAGTAGATGAATCATGTCGTCCGAAACCGTAATCATAACTATTTTCACATAGGGAAAAACGAGCTTGATTCTTCGCGTTGCTTCGAGTCCGTCCATAATGGGCATTTGAATATCCATCAGAATAAGGTCAGGAAGCCACTTCTCCATGAAGTCAATCGCCTCTTGACCGTTGTTAACCGTGCCAATGATCTCAAAGTGTTTGTCTATACTCAGAATTTCACGAATGGCTTCCCTTGCATGGGCGTGATCATCAACGACCAATACTCTGGTTGTGGTCATTGTCATACGAGTCCCCCCTTTTGGATCTCAACTAAGGTTTTCCCATCCTTTCGATACATGTTCATAATCCATCCCATCTCATTACAGCGCTCCTTCATAATTCGTAAACCGAACTTGTTTTTCTTGGCAAACGGATCTCCTTCAAATCCTTTACCATTATCCGCTACAGTAAT
Source organism: Paenibacillus sp. FSL R5-0517 (assembly GCF_037974355.1). Classification (NCBI taxonomy): domain Bacteria; kingdom Bacillati; phylum Bacillota; class Bacilli; order Caryophanales; family Paenibacillaceae; genus Paenibacillus; species Paenibacillus sp. FSL R5-0517. The sequence continues at coordinate 3,767,343 of NZ_CP150235.1, read as the reverse complement.
CTTCCAGCTATGACTCATTCCTACTGCAGTGATTGATCCCTCGGTTGCTAACGCGTATTTATCCATATTAATGAGTGCCTCACGTATGCAAGCTAGTAATTCTATTTGTTCTTTATCCGTCTGACGATGATCCTCCAGTTCCCAGCGAATCCGGATGGGAGTACGGATATCTTTGGAAATCGCATGTACTTGCTTCACCAGTGATGGTGAATTTTGATTTCCATCTGCCGTCTCGTCACGATCAAGTCGAAGATTTGTGATGGCTTGTCTGACATAGCGATTCACCTCATGAATCGTTTTACGAATAGACAAAACATTTTGTTCTTGCTGCTTCATATCGTTACCGGATTCAAGCTTTTCTGCTTTCACGGAAAGCAGGAACAAGGATTGGGCAATTCCGTCATGAAGTTCTCGCGCAAGCTCTTCGCGTGCTTCAAGAGCAGCTTTTGCAGAACGTGCACGTTCCAATTCTTTCTGAATGTTTTCAAGGATACGAAATAGCTTGGTTAGCAATGTAATCGTAACGAGATAAACTAACACCGGTGTTAACCAATTGCCCAAATCCATCGAGATATAGGGAAGTAAAAATTGGTGCCTGACATATTCCCAGATAGCGACTGTAATGGTTGGAATGAATAGAATCATCGATTTGATTTGTTTATAGGACATGATGCTCCTCCTGGGTTTTAATAAGAAATTAATGGGGCAAACGAAGGATGTAACCAAACCCCCACAGGGTTTGAATGAGATCTTCACGATTCATTACATATTCCGATAATTTGTCACGTAATCGTTTAACATGGGTATCTACGGTTCGATAGTCCAGTTCTTCATCTTTCTCCACCTTCCAGACGATTTTCAGCAAATCCTGTCTGGAGAAAGCGATCTCCGGATGAGTTGCCAGATGGTATAACAAATCAAATTCTTTGGGTGTCATATGAATTTCTTCATCTTTTACCAGCACTTTTCTAGAAGTGGGATTAATTAAAATGGATGAAATCAGTACTTCACTGGCGGAATGATCGGGTATAACATGCCCGTAAAACCCTGTAAAACGTGCCATCATTGACTTGATCCGAAGCACAACTTCCCTGGGGCTGAAGGGTTTCATCACAAAGTCATCTGCTCCTGCCTTAAACGCCTCAATTCGGTCCGCTTCTTCAGACTTTCCTGTTAAGAACATCACAGGAATGCTTGTACTCAATCGCAGATAATTGCATATTTCAATACCCTTAATGTCAGGGAGCATCCAATCGAGAATGATTAATGCATAAGAACCTTTATGAAGTTTGCTCAAAGCTTGCACACCAAGGGAGGCCTCTTCGATAATATATTGTTCTTTTTCCAGGTACATTCTAAGTAACCTCCGGACCCGTTCATCATCATCTACGATCAATATTCTGTTTTTTTGCAGGGTCCCATTCATAGGTCATACCTCCATCTGATCAAACTGAGATAGCGTTCATTTACGTTTTGCCCCAGTGAGAAATGTAAAATGAGTTTATCGTAAACAGCATACCGTTAAATGATAAAAAAACGCATGACTCTATAGAGCCATGCGTTCAAAGATTTTTACTCAATTGCAAACAATGTATGAACGATATGTAATATGGATTTTTAAACATATCTAAAGAACATACTTATCTAAGCAACGAACAAGGTCTCTCCCAGTATGCTTATATTTGCTACTAACAATCAAAACGCATCCAGAGCACTCCCTCAAAATTACTTAATTAAATTATCTTGACCTAAAAACATTGCATTTTCTATTAGCTCATTATTGCAAATTGTGTATTTGCTAACCTAATCCTTCACTTGACAGCCCTGATTGTTAACCATAATATTATTCATTGGTTGACATATATCTTGATATATAGGAGAAGAGACATTAAAAGATGAATAATGAAAAAGATGGTGTTATGTATGCTATATTCTCCTACATATTATGGGGATTAACTCCTTTATACTGGAAAGTGGTTCAATATGTATCCCCTGGTGAAATTTTAGCTCAACGTGTGATCTGGTCTTATATTTTTATTCTTTTTCTAATCATAATCACAAAAAAATGGAGAAATTACATTAATTTCACCAAGCAACTCATGAGAAACTTAAAGTTGCTCTCACTACTTGTTATCGCTTCTCTACTCATCAGTTCTAATTGGGGAATATTTATGTGGGCTGTAATCAATGGGAAGATGTTAGAAGCAAGTCTCGGACAATATATTAATCCTTTAACAAGTATGATAATTGGAGTCATAGCCTTAAAGGAAAGGTTAACTGTTTCTCAAACTATTTCTTTTATACTAGCAGGTCTAGGTGTTCTTTCACTTAGCTTAGCCTATGGGGTTTTCCCTTGGATTTCCCTGTGCTTGGCACTGACTTTTGGATTTTACGGCCTTTTGAAAAAGAAAATTAGAACAGACTCTACCGTTAGTTTAGCCCTTGAAACGATGGTAATTACTCCGATCGCTTTGAGCTATATCATATATCTAATTATTGGAAATAGACTGCAATTTATTGAATCGATCCCGAATAGCTTACTATTGATTGGAACTGGTGTCGTCACCGCCCTACCTCTACTATTATTTACAAAGAGTGCTCAAAAAGTAACGTTATCCTTACTAGGCATCCTTCAATATATTTCTCCAACGATCGCATTAATTACTGGGTTTTTCTCTATCACGAAACGTTAACCAATGCACATATCATTGCATTTAGTTTCATATGGCTGGGACTTGTAGTCTACTCCTCTTCATCTTTCGTTAAAAATCGTAAAAAAACTTATCTTCAATGATGTAAGCCTTGAAGAATACGGTTAAGTTACAGGCTCTATTCACGGAGTCAACTTAACCGTAATAATTTAAATAGAATCTTTAGTCAGATATTTAAAGAAAGCGGAGTTCATATAATTCCCGGAAACTATTCAAATCTTGATAATGCTACGTAGTATTCCACACATTTCAGCAAATGCATGGATTCGGGTTAAATCTTTAATTGTCCAAAAGTTGAAAACGTTTTATCGTCCAAAGTTTAATTTTTTCATACCGATCCGATGTTTTTATTACAATTATATTTGGATCGGATGTTTTTATACATTGACCTACATAATACTCTCCGCTGACTAAGTGTACGGAAATTGCAGATTTATGATAATCAAGAGCCTCTAAAAAAGTGTCCAATCAATATTCCCCCTAAATAAACAAGTAAATGGACGTCCGCTACCATTACAACTGATTAACCTTTTTGCTTAGTCAGATTATACTGGCTATCTAAAGTATGAATTCACCCAATCATTACTACTTTAAACATGAATTCAGGGAATTTATACAGAGCTACAAGAAAAAAAGTTCTTGTCCTTTGCTCGGGATACGAATTTGTACCAAAAAAAACGCTAAATTAGCGTCTTCAATGGGGTAGGATCCTAAACTCATTGCAAAGTCCTTCAATTTTATATAGAGGACTTTGCATACGAGATATATTACTACAACAATAAGCTAATCATGCTCGTAATAGAAATTGTCCACATCAATATAGCCTTGCTCTCTTTCGTTGTTAAAATTATAAACCCCCACTCGATCTCCCCGATAGTATCCCCAACCCATCTGGTAGACTTCACCAAATCTAATAAAATTCTCACCATCTAGACTGTATTCATAAGAGTTTTCACCCTGTAGGTTCCAAACCGACCTTAACCATATGAAAGATGATGGGATAGCCGGCCCCCATTCTATCTCACCTGAATGGTTATACTTCAAAATCCGAGCTCCTTGCCGTTGATATACACCAATCGTACAGTAAGTTTGTCCAAAATGGCAGAGCCCCGCTTCCTGATCGTCAACCATACCACTGATATCATATTTGGCAGTTACTACATTATGATTAACTCGAAATGTACGCTGCGAAATAGTATTACATATCTTAAAGAAATTGTTCTTCTCCAAAGGAACACAAGCATATAACCGCAAATATCCAGTTCTTTCTTTTAAAGACCACTTATCTGCCTTAGGCTGATGATTCCATTCCCAATGCGGTTTCAATACTTGGCTTTCAAAATCATCATTTATGGCTAAGGCCGTTTGGGGATACCCGTTAATTGGCTTTATTCCTCCCCATACCATCTCTCCTATTCCATCACCGTCAACATCTTCACCGATCATGGGCCAACCGTCCATCCACCAAACGGGAAGCAAATGTAGGGTTCTGCCTTCAAAATAGCCGCCCGCTCCTTGGTGGCTAATGAAGTACCATTCCCCAGTTTGTGTTTGGACAAATCCGCCTTGATTCGGTTCGCGATCCACTTCCACGCCATGCGTATGAATCAATTCTTTTTCTTCATAAGGGCCGTATAGTTGGGTGGATCGCAGCATCATCACGACCCTTACATCCTGACCATTCTCTTGCCGTACTTCACTGTGGAAAAGGAAATAATATCCGTCTATTTTGTAGAGCTTACTTGCTTCGCTTCCGTTATATTGATGTATCACAACCCCGCTGTCATGCAGAAGACTTTGCCCGTCGTCACTTAACTTAAATAGGTGGATGTTGTAATTGTCAGCAAAATTCGTAGCAACCAGATACCCTTGACCATCATCATCCCAAAAAGGACAGCAATCATCCCAGCCATCAGTTTCCCACATGTGATGAAGAGGATCCCACGGTCCAGCGGGATTTGTAGCCGTGCTCATGAATAAGCCTTCATCCGGTGTGAAGAAATATACCCAGTATTTATTGAGATGATAACGGATAGCACCCGCCCAGACTCCTCTTCCATATCGATTCATTCGATCATGTCGGTATTCAGGCCCGATGAATGTCAGATCATGGACAACATGACTAATCACACTCCAATTTACCAAGTCTTTTGAATGCAGAACGGCCATGCCTGGTGAGCAATGCAACGTCGAAGAGATACAATAATAATCTTCCGCAACTCGTATGACATCCGGATCACAGTAATCTCCTGGCAGAACAGGATTGACATAAGTACCGTCCCCCTGATCGCCCCATTTTCCTTTTTTGGACATAACATTGTAGTCTTTTTTCATCATAGTATCTCCTCTGAAGTCTTTATTATTAAGTGATATTCAAAAGAAGAGTTTAAGTTTCTTGAAGTAGGGTTAACTCAAAATCTTCATCTCGGTTGCACACTAAATGGCCGTCAATTACATCTAATCTTGCTACTTGTATTGAAGATCTCCGCGCGGCATATGTTTTGTCAGCATCGAAATTGCCAGTGCGATCTGGATGGGTAAAGTAGAAAATATATGCATGTTCACCTTGAACAACTACATCAGCATGTAAACCTATTGTTCCATCATCTTGCCGAATACCAGGTTTATCAAGAATCAAACCATTGCTCTCCCAGTGTTCAAGGTTGCTTGATCGAAATACACCTTGACCACTCCACTCATCAACAATCATCCAATAGTAGTCTCTAAATTTGAAAACGTTTGGTCCCTCATGAGGCCTATGATTCAAAACAGGGCCGATCACTTCCCATTCATACAAATCAGAACTATCTGCAGCATAGGTTGCAGAATCATTTGCCTCATCTTTGTACCACATTCGAAATCGGCCATCAGGAAGAGGATAAACACAGGCATCGATTACTCGTTCGGAACTGAGCTTAATTCTAGAATGATAAGTCCATTGAAGTAGGTCAGGACTTGTGTAATGCACAATATGTCTAAAATAAGAATCCCATTCATCAGGTACTCCTTGAATATAGGTAACATACATGTGGTAAAGCCCATTATTCCATATAATCTCCGGAGCCCAAAATGTATTATGTCCCCACTCTAGTTCTAATCCTGATAATGTCCCTCGATACAGCCACCTTTTGCCATCCTTAGAAGATGCAACACCTAGTTCGGTACCATGCACCCACGCTACACCCGATCCATCGACTGTAGCTCTCCGATTTGTATATATTAACCACCACTCTTCAGCCTGCCTATTCCAAATCAAAACAGGATCGGCTGCTCCGTCATAAATCGGATCCCGAAATAAGGGACTTTTCATCTGTTTACCTCCCATATCATTTATCAAACGAAATGTGTTTCTAGGGGATGTTAATCGCGCAGCCATACACTCATTTCCCCAGATTCACGGTTACCCCACAAAAAATAAGGTATAGCTTTAAATCGAGTTGGTAGAAGCGGCTTGGCTAATGAATGATACGGCTGATCTTCTGGCCAAGTCGATCCATCACTTTTTAATCCTTCACCTTCCAGAACAACACATCCGTCAAGTAATTCGGAGTTCTCCAACTCTATCTCATTGGGAGTACCAACAATGGACAGTGTGGCAAGAGGCACTTCGTTGTCAGCCTCTTCTACACAATAGACAAGTGGTCCTCGTTGTATCGCAACTTTCCCCGCGTTTGCACGAATTTGCGGATGAGCTTCGATTAACCGCGTTTCTGTTGGCAGTATCCAGTCCAATACATCTTCATTTGACCAAATCCGATGAATATGAGCGTAACCGTTGATTACGGAATAAGCATGCACTTCACCATTGACTAGAAGAACAGGGTTCTCACTCTGGAACCAATTCGGGATTCTTAATGCAAGAGAGAATTCAACACCATCAGTACAATCAGATGAAAGTAAAACTTCGAACCCAACGTCGCCCTTCCATGGTAAATTTGAACGCTGCGTAAGTGTGACTTTCCGATCATTCAGTGTTTTAAAATGTACAGTACTTCCAATATACAGATGTACATGAATTATTCTTTCTTCCATACAAACATCATAGATATAATCATTTAACGAACTAAGTAAACGGGCAACGTTAGGCGGACAACATGAGCAACCAAACCATTTCTGACGGACGGGTTTAATATGATGCTTATCGGGATTTTGTTCACTTGCTTCCGGCCATACTTCGAGTGGATTTACATAGAAAAAATGCGTTCCATCTTTAGACATACTCCCAAGTACATTGTTATACAACGCTCGTTCCATCACGTCCGCATATTCACTTTTGGCTTCTAAGCGAAGCATCCTACGCGCCCAGAATATAAGACCTATGGATGCACAAGTCTCAGCATACACCGAGTCATTGGGCAAGTCGTAATCAAATGTGAACGCCTCACCCAGATGTGTCGCGCCGATCCCACCCGTAATATACATTTGTCTACGTGTAGTGTTCGCCCACAGTTGTTGACATGTTGTAAGCAAGCTATCGTCTTTTTTCAGCCGAGCCAAATCTGCCATTGCAGTATACATATACATTGCACGTACGGAGTGACCAGTCGCAACGGTCTGCTGGCGCACCGGAAGATGTGATTGAAACATCTGCAAATTAGGGGAACCTAGGGACCAAGGCCAAATACTTTTTCTCTCCCGCGCTTCCCACTCTTTAATAAAATAATTAGGACTCTTGCCTCGTTCGTCAATAAAATATTGGCTCAATTTCAGATACCTTTCTTCTCCGGTTGCCTGATATAGTTTGATTAGCGCTAGTTCGATCTCTTGGTGACCACAATAAGCTTGCTTTTGGTTCTCCCCTGTCCCAAACAGACTATCAATTAGATCAGCAAAACGGCAAGCGATATCAATCAACTTGTGTTTACCTGTTGCATCTGCATACGCTACTGCTGCCTCAATAAGATGACCAGCACAATATAACTCATGAGCCTCATAAAGGTTGGTCCATTCTTTACCGGGCTCCTTGATCGTGAAGTACGTGTTTATATAACCATCATCACGTTGCGCACGACCTATAAGATCGATTGCTTCATCCGCAATGATTTCTAATTTTGAATCCGGGTGATTACGCAGAGAATAAGAGACCGCTTCCAACCATTTATATAAATCACTATCTTGAAACACCCATCCACCAAATTCGCCTTGTTCTAAACCGGCAGCGATACGAAAATTTCGAATAGCATAGCTCGGTTCTGCTCCTTCAATGCGGTCGTTCAATGCTTCCCATTGATAAGGGATCACCGTTTTGCGCACTAACTCCAAATAGTTCTTCCAAAAATGATCTGAAATATGGACCTGTGTTGTTCCCATTAGAAGTACCTCCTGTGTAAGTTGACTCTTAACGAACTCAATTATAAGCTTGGTATAATGGGCGTAATACAAATGATATGAACTATTTTCTATAAAATCTCACACAACAAAGGTGAATATACAGATGAATGAAGAAACTAGAATTGAGCTTCGCATCCCTCCTCTTCCACATTATTTGGGCTGCGGAAGAACAGAGTATGCACAAGGAGAAAAGCATCCTCATCGCAGCAATATTGAGGCGTATGATATGCTAATTATGATACATGGTGAAATGTATATAGGTGAGAATGGTTCGTCTTGGACACTAACAGATGGAGACTTATTACTGTTACTTCCTGATGCAGAACACTATTCTGTAAAACCCTGTGAGAAGAATACTGCCTTTTACTGGATTCATTTTGAACATTCAACACAAAACAATTTCGTTTCCTCTGAAAAGATGCAGGACCATTTGTCTAGACCTTCTAACAGACCATTTAGCAATTCATATACACTTCAGATTCCTAAATATATGCGATTACCCGACACTAAGAGAGTATTCAAGATGTTAGAAGAGCTGCTTGCTCATCCATCCGTGCTATCATTTTGGCAAGAACAGCAATTACTTGGAGAGCTACTCGGCCTAATAGAGGAAATGAGTTTCGAAAAGAAAGACTCTGCCACTTCAAAGATTGCTGAACGGACGGTCATGTTCCTTCAAGAAAATTATAAAGACAAAATTACTAACACTGTAATCGCTTCTGCCTTACATTTTCACCCAAACTATATCGTTCGTTGTATGCAAGAGAGATACAACTGCACACCATTAGATTATTTACTACAGTATCGACTGGAGAGGGCCAAGCGCCTCTTGGTTAGCAATGACTGGTCCATCGAACGTGTCTCTGAGGAAGTAGGCTTTCGACATTCACCCTATTTCTCTGCTTGCTTTAAGAAAGAATTCGGTACTTCACCGTTACAGTTTCGTAAACTATATTTAAAATAATTCTACTATTTTTGCACATTATCTAATCATTAAGAGAACAAGTTCTGTCCCCACTCGATAGTTTGAAGTCTAGACTCTATTCAGCAGTGAAACAAGGATTTTGCCCTCAAAGAAAGATTTGAGCCTTATCCCAACACATTATTTCTGCCATGATAATATTTAGAGAATAATCTAATCCGCAATGACACAATGTTCTTGTCCCTTTTCATCAAAGGAACCAAGTCCTTGACCTCAGCTTGGGACAAGGATTTGGTTCCTTAAAACAAAAAAGCCGCTATAATAGCGACTTTGAATGGTACAATGTTCTTGTCCCTCGACACGTTCTCCGTTAAGGACGTTATTGGCATTCAAAACGGCTAATAAAGAAACTGCTATCACTAGCAGTTCCTCATATAGATATGTTTTCAGGACGTCATACTACTTTGCAGTTACCGTTAAAATAATTTGCTCGTTAGCACTCACTTTTCCAGTAGAAATTGGCTTTTCTACACGTTCGATTATATCAGCGTTGGTGATAACAAGCGGTGTAATAATATCTTTTGCTTTCTCTTTCACCAAATTTAAATCAACGGTTACAAGCAAATCCCCTGCTTTGACTTTTTTTCCCTCGGTAACATGTGTGGTAAATCCTTCACCCTTCATGGATACCGTTTCAAGGCCAATATGAATTAGAATTTCTGCGCCATTGTGCGCTCTTATGACAACTGCATGTTTTCTCGGGAATACACGAACCACTTCACCCTCAATGGGTGCGTATATTTTCCCTTCTGAAGGAATAATGGCGACGCCTTCTCCCATCATCTTTTCTGAAAAAACCGGATCTGGCACTTCTTCAATACCCACCAATTGCCCTGTTGCATATGCCTTTAATTCAATCGTTGTGGGCACTTCTTCTTTTTTTCCAAACAAGTTTTTAAACATAACAATCATTTCCTTTTTTTTTAGTCTGGTCTTGGAAAGACGATTACCGTGATCAGTGTATCTTTTAAAATGACTCCAAGACGGTACATCTAGTTCATTTTTAAAATGGAGTAGCAGGTAATTCTGGAAGCTCTATTTACTGGAGTGTTCAGCGATAAATTGTTTATACCAATAGAAGCTTTTCTTTCTATACCGTTTTAAACTGCCGTTTCCTTCATTATCTTGATCCACATAAATAAATCCATATCGTTTAGTCATCTCAGATGAGCTTGAAGAAATAATGTCGATTGGTCCCCACCAGCAATAACCGAATACGTCTACCCCATCGAGGATAGCTTCTTGTAATTGTTCCAAGTGTTCCTTCAAAAACTGAATTCTTCCTTCATCTTGAATCTCGTTGTTGTCATCAAGGATCTCTACATCTGAGAAGCCGTTCTCTGCAATGATTAACGGAAGTTCGTATCGATCGTACAAATTATTTAAAGCAATTCTGAATCCCAGCGGATCGATTTGCCAGCCGCTCTTGGTTGAGCTCAGATAAGGATTCTTAATTTTACTGTTCAAATGACCCAGATCACCTGAGTTGGCACGAGCGATATAAGACATGTAGTAGCTAAAAGATACAAAATCCACACGTCCATTTTTCAGAATCTCAAGATCACCAGGCTGCATCTCAATATGAACATTATTTTCTTTAAAATAACGCTCCATGTAAAATGGATATTCACCAAATACATGCACATCACCAAAGAAATTGTTCAACTGCCCTTCTTGCAAAGCGCGCCATTGGTTAGCTGGTTCACATGTTTCTGGGTAGTATTCCAAGCGGCAAACCATGCAGCCAACCTTGAGGCTTGGATCAATTTCGTGTGCTGCCTGAACAGCCAAGGCAGATGCAACGAATTGATTGTGCGTACACTGGAACCTAAAATCCATTTCATTTCGTTTTGAGTTTTCAGGGATAGCTCCACTGCAAGTATAAGGACTGTCCATCACCATGTTAATTTCATTAAATGTGAGCCAGTATTTCACTTTATTGTGATAACGAGAAAATAACGTTTTTGCATACTTCACAAATAGATCAATCATTTCCCGACTTTCAAATCCATTGTATTTCTGAACGAGATGCAGCGGATAATCATAGTGCGAGATCGTGACTAACGGAGTGATATTATATTTAGCCAACTCATCGAACACATCATCATAGAATTGCAAGCCCTCTTCATTAGGTTCGGTCTCTTCACCTGTTGGGAAGATCCGAGGCCAAGAAATCGACATACGGAATACATTGAAGCCCATCTCGGCAAAAAGAGCAATGTCCTCTTTGTAGTGATGGTAGAAATCGACACCTCTACGTTTAGGAAGGTTAAATTTGTCAGGATCATTGAGTATTTCGTCAATTTGTTCTTGGTTTACATCAAAGGTAAAAGAGGTCTCTTTATTAGCCTTATCCAGTGGAATGTAACGAACCATATCCGAGCTGGAGAGACCTTTATTTCCTTGATCAAAAGCTCCTTCAAGCTGATTTGCTGCTGTTGCTCCTCCAAACAAGAATCCTTTTGGAAAAATAGTAGTCATTGTATTCGTTCCTTTCAATATTGAATTTTAGCATTTACATATGCAGTTTCCTAAAACAAACTAATTTTCAATTAACGTGTCTTCTTCCACACCCAGTATACGAGTAGCAACAAAGCCACAAACAAATGCAATTACGATCGTTATAATGGCCATGAAGAAATTAAAAAGCGTTCCATCGGGATTAATAAAGGCGATAACACTAGCAATACCGGGTGATGAAAAGCTATACTCTACGACCCGCATTAATCCTGCAAACAATCCAGCAATAGCTCCACCAATGATCGCCCCTATAAATGGACGTTTAAATTTAGTTAATACTCCGAAAATCGCGGGCTCTGTAATACCGAAAGAAGCAGTGATGCCTGTAGACATGGCCACAGATTTGGATTCCTTGTTCTTTAACAGCATGCTTGTTGCAATGGCAGCCCCTGCAACCGCAAGATTCCCTGCCAACAGGCCCGTCATTACAAAACCTTCATATCCATTCTCTGTGAATGAAAGAAAGATCGCAGGATATAACGCAGTACCCGTGCCGCTAAAGATCAATATTGGTGCAAGGGCACCCATAACCCCAACAGAGAACCAACCAAGGTTCGTATGAAGCCAAGCCAGACCGATTGCAATGTAGCTACCAAGCCAAGTTGCCAATGGACCAATTGCAATTAAAGCGACTGGAACGGTAATTATCATCGTAATGGTTGGTACTACAAAGAATTTGATCGACTTAGGAATCCGTTTTTCGAGCGGATGATATATTGCAGACATAAAGAGCACACCGAACACAACTGGCAGAACTGAACTTCCATAGTCTACTGCTGTAATAGGGATTCCTAAGAAATCAAGTCCTTTAACTCCACTAATACTGCCGGTAACAAACACACCGCCTAAAAGCGCCCCCAACATAGGTGTAACATTCAATTTTTTAGCCGTATTATACCCCACGTATATAGGTAAAAAAGTAAATGCTGCTTTGTAAATCGCATTGAGTACGACATATGTCCCTGATTCGGTGCTCATTCCAAAAAAGGTAGTACATACAACAAGAATGGCACTGATTAAACCACCGGCCACTATAATGGGTAACACAGGTACAAACGAACCAGAGATGAAATCAATCGCTTTCAATAAGAGGGATCGAAGACCCTTTTTTGTCTTTTCCGGTGCACTCTGCGAATCTTCATCAACTTCAGACTTTTTGAACTCTCCCAACTTCAAAAAGTCTAGATACACAGCTTCAACTCCTGGGCCAATAATGATCTGATATTCATCATTTCGCATGACCATGCCAAGAACACCGTTGATTTTTTTGATTGATTGTTCATCTTTTGTTTTTGCTGGATCATTGACTGTCAGACGTAGTCTTGTCGCACAATGTGTTATGCTTCGGATATTAGATGTCCCCCCGGCAGCATCAAGAATATCCTGTACAAGCGTTTTATTTGAAACCATACTCCCACCCACCCTACACCTTTTTTAGTACATCCTCATGTTCGATGTGCTCATTTGAAGATGAAGTATACTGTAATTTCATTATATTTATTTGATTTATAAAGTTGGGGACAAAATCTGCACCCCAGATTTTCAATCTTTCCGAAAGCGCTTACGACACCTCCGACTCTGATTTACAAAAATTGAATTAAAAAGAAACCTAACGTTAGAACGTTGGTTTCTTTAGGAAATCAAATTGGAGGAGACTCGGCAGTCCAGCGGATACACTTTATTTGCCGTACTTTTTGATATATGTCGCATAAATGCTTTCGAGATAATATTTAAGAGCATAGATTGTATACACACTTCGGCTTTGAGAAAGATCCGAACTGCTTAGATACCATACCTCATCATAATGTTTCTCATACAATTCCTTATGAATGGTTGTGATTAGTATCTTGTTGGTATCTAAGGAATTGACCATATCAAATGATACACTCGCAAAAAAACCAGCGACCGATAGAACAACCAGCATATCATCCCGGTTTAGTCTTTCAAGCACAGCGTTATCTTCAAACTTATTTGAAATAATTCTAACAATTTTACCGGATAAAATCATAGCCTTTTGAAAATCACTGCACTGGTCACTATAAACGTCTGAAGTCAAGAAAACGATCTGCTTGCTTTGATGAATTTTTGTAACCGCCCGCTCTAGAAAATCAGGTGTGAGGTGACGATCACATTCCAAAGCCATCTCATATAACTGTTTGGCAACGGAGTGTTCTTCGCTGGTAGCAGGAATTCCAAAGCGATAAAAACTATAATTACTATAAAAATCGTCGAATTGTTTTTTTAAATCTTTGAAATTATCGTATCCTAAGTTTTGTGCGAGTCGCCTGACCGTTGCTCGACTAACAAAACATTCATCCGCAATATCATAAACATTAAGTTCATGTAAGCGATTGTAATTTTCTAGTAGATATTTAGCTAGCATCACATTGGTATCATTATCTGAAGTTTCATTTATAATGCTAATCAAAGAATTCAATAATCCCCAACGATTAATATATTCCAAATCAATCACTCTCTTTTCTTCGTTGTGTGGGAGCAGCATATCTTTACTTTTTCATGGTACCCTTTGTTAATATAATTATTCTCATAAGGAATAAGCAACATAAAATTCTTTCTTGAGAAGAAGTTGCACTCTAGAATCAAAATCCTGTACCATACCCATAATATAAAAAAAGTCGCTATAATAGCGACTAATTATGAATTCTATAGTTGGAGCTGAGCTCATTTTTGATCTACTCGGAGATAAGTTCTAAATTCCGTATAATTTCAGAGGAGGATACGACTGAAACACCAATATTGTTCATCTCTGCTACGCCTTTCTCATATAGTCCAGATATAGCATCATCGGCCATGACCACCTTGAAATCCCTTTCGCTAGCTTCGTAAATACTTGTTCGTGGACAATTGGGAAAGTTGCAGCCCGTAAAAACTAATGTATCAATCTTTTTTTCAATTAGAAATTTTTCTAAATGAGTTTGGTAAAATGCTCCCCATCTGGGTTTATACATGGCCCAATCCTGTTCTCCTAATTGCTGGAACTTCCCGCTAAGAAGTTCATCTCCATCAAGATCGGGGCTGTTTGCTGGTCTTACGGCGTTAACCAAATTGGAGCCTTCCGTATCAGGCACTACAAATTGGAAACCATTCTCTACGACTTCTCTGCGACAAAGATCGACATTTGATCCATCTGTTTTATAAAGTCGAATAACATGAATAATAGGCCGACTAGCAGCTCGGAAAGCATTCGTTATCAATTCTATCGTTGGTAAAAGTTCAGCGGTACCTTGAACTTCTGCAACTGATCCGGCAAGAGAGTTATCTTTTTGCAAATCAATAGTGATTAAAGCGCTACGGCTCCAATCAGGTCTAGTATATTGTGACATACAAATCCTCCTCCATAATTAAAAGTAAATCCTAAGAATTAAAAATAATTAATTGAGCTCAAATTTATATCCTAATCCCCATACAGTTCTAATCATAGAGGATGAATTGGGTGAGATCATATCCAGCTTTTCACGGATTCGCATAATATGAGTGTCTACAGTTCGATAATCAACACTATAATCATAATCCCATACATGTTGTAGAATGTTTTCTCTTGTAAACAATTTATCTGGAGAGGTTGCCAAATAAAATAACAATTCATATTCCTTTGTTGTAAGATATACTTCTCTTCCATTTGAAGTCAATAAGTGATTCTCTTCAATAACAAAATTACGCAGTTTCAATCTTCTCTGAAAATTAATATTGTCTTCGTTCATCCCCTGACTTCTTTGAATTAACCTTTTTATTCGTTGTACCACTTCACGGGGGCTAAAAGGTTTGATTACATAATCATCTGCTCCTGCTTCAAACCCTTCAATGATATCTTTTTCACTCGCTTTTGCCGTTATCATAAGTATAGGCGTTGTTTTGTATTGACGAATTTTTGATGTTAAGAAGAGGCCATCCATACCTGGTAACATGACATCTAAGATAAGAAGGTCGTAGTAACCGCTGAGTGCCTTGTCTAGCCCGTCTTCTCCTGTACTAGCTTCCTCTACATCAACCCCTTCTCGTTCTAAGTAAAGGCGCAGAAGATTTCGAATTCGCTGCTCATCGTCAACAATCAAAATTTTATGAGAAAGCCGTTCCATCTCCTCTCTCCTCCTTATTTATTGAGTAACTATCTCCTGTTAAGGGGAAGTCAGTACAGCCCCATTGAATTAGAGTAGGTATGAATGAAGATAGCGCTCGCCCTTTTTCAGTTAGGACATACTTAGGATAAACTTTATTGGAGTTCAGGTTTTTTGTAATTAAATGTTCTTTTTGAAGATCAACTAACCTTCTGGCCAACATCATTTCCGAAATTCCACCGATCTCTTGGTAAATCTCTTTGAATTTTTTAGGATTATTCAAGAGCACGTAAAGTATATGAATACTCCACCGTTTAGTGAGAATGTTATAGGTTGAACAGAGTTTTTCGCTGATCATGTCCATATAAAGTCTCCTTTTGTCCCTTGAATATATGCTATAGCATATATTTCGTTTGAAATTTGATACAATGTCAATCTTTAATGGAGTTCTGATTAGCAAGAACTTTTGTTAAGAGAAGCTTTTACTAAATACAACATTAAGATTTTTCGCATAGAACAAAAAGCCGCTATATCAATAAAGTGGCTTTTTGTTCTCAATCCCTACATTGAGGTAAACGTTTCTAAAGGTGAAAAAAATTATTTCTTAGGAAACCAGCTTGCTCCATAATTTTGATAAGGTGCTGGAGAATCAATTATTGTGTTTAATTCAATTGCTGCTGTTCGAGCCCAATATGGATCACGAAGAAGTTCGCGCCCGATAAATACGAGATCAGCTCTTTCGTTCTTGAGAATTTCTTCCGATTGAATACCTGTAGTAATGAGTCCAACGGCTCCAGTTGGAATGTTGGATTCTTTGCGAATAGTCTCAGCTAGTTGAACTTGGTATCCTGGATACACATCAATGGGAAGGGTGACAACTCCACCGGAGCTGCAATCGATCAGATCTATGCCCTGTTCTTTCATTTTCAATGAATAGCGAATGTATGTTTCGATCAAGTTCCCCTGTTTGTCATATTCCGTAGCTGAAATACGTGCGAACAAAGGCCCCTGCCATTCTGTTTTAACAGCATCTATAACTTCTTCAAGGAAACGGTAACGATTCTCTTCATTTCCACCGTATTTATCCGTTCTTTGGTTCGTAATTGGAGATAAAAATTGATTGATTAAATATCCATGAGCGGCATGTAGCTCTATCACATCGAATCCTATTTCTTTAACTCTACGGGCCGCTTCTTTAAATTTATAGACCATTTCGGAAATATCAGTTTGGGTCATCTCTTTGGGTACTTTTTTACCCTCTGACGTGATTGCTGATGGAGCAACAATTTCTTCGTCTAGCTCCGCCTTTCTGCCAGCATGACCAATCTGAATTCCAATTTTCGATCCATTCTCATGAACAGCATCAACAACTTTTTTTAAATCGTCCATTTGCTCGTCAGACCAAATCCCGAGGTCTTCATCCGTAATTCTACCTTCAGAAGAAACTGCTGTTGCTTCAACCATAATTAATCCGACTTGGCCAACCGCTCGGCTGCCATAATGGAGCACATGCCAATTGGTAGCTTTTCCATCTTTGTTCAAGCTGGAGTTCATACACATGGGAGACATAACAATTCTGTTTCTAAATGTAGTATCTTTAATGGTGAAAGGTGTAAATAATTTTACAGTCATTCGTTTCCCGCTCCTAACGCATTTTTTGATTTTACATGTGTACGCATATATATTATAACACTATGTCCATTAAGCCTGTCAAATAATCAAGAGTGTGGAGAAGATTTTGATTTACAAAACCATAAAAAACTCACTAAAATACAGTGAGTTCCTACATTCAAGCTGGAATTAGTACGCTAAAATATCCATACATTCAAGTCATCATGATTATTTTTCAAAGCAGTTCCACCTATAAACAAAGTATTTCCTGTAGCCAACTGTATTGTAACAAGCTTCTATTCGATGGAAAAATGAATATGAGACCTTTAAAAGGAATTATTCGTTCTGTACGTTTGAATACAACTTTTCCAGTAGCACTTTTAATTGTTCCAACTCTTGAGATTCGATTCCCCGCGTTACATAATGATGAGCATTTAATACAATTAGTGACAATTTCTGTTTGATTTCTTCTCCTTTAGGGGTTAAAAATAAGTCATGGGAACGTTTGTCTTGTTTGTTCGTCATTCGTTTTACCATAGCCTTACGCTCAAGAGAATGTACCATTCTAACGACGGTTGTCTGGTCACGATCAATGGCCTCTGCCAATTCTTTTTGGTTCATCCCTTTATCCGTATTCAAATAGCTTATAATATTCCATTGTTCAGGTGTGACTTGGTAAGGTTTTAATTGTTTTGTAAAATAATTGGTCAGCTTTATATCTGTTCGGTGTATAAGAAAACCGGTAATATTATATAAATCCATGGAATTCCCTCATTTGTTATTGTTCTTGTTCATCATTATAGGGCATCTAGAAAGGTGTGACAAATGACCGCTGGAGTACACAGGCTAAAAAACCCAGAGTCTCGGAATGACCTGGGTTTCTTGAAACGATGGAGGGGCATAATTTACTCGTACATACAAGACTTTTCTGTTATTGATTAGCTCATCGCAGGTTGAAGTGAGTCTAAAAGTTCTTTAATCTGCTCATTATACTCCAGTTCAAATGTAGGAAGAATCTTATCTAATTTTTGCTGAAACAAATCAGGATCCTGTACACCAAGCTCTGCTCTTAATTCCATCTCCTCTTTTGAACCATTATCGTCCAGAATCATGTCCAGAACTTCCTTTTTAAAGTATTCACTTGGCGGAAGGATCAATGCGTTCATCAGGAATTGCATAAAGAAAAGTTGATTATCTTTTTCTTGTTCAGCTTTTTTCATCGCCTGCTTGGTAAACAAATTAATATATTTCTGACCAAAAGTAACTCCTTTCATTTCGAAAGGTCCACCATGTTCCACCCCTTTCCAACGCATGTCAGCCACAGAACTAAGCCACCAGGCTGGCTCAATGGCCTGCTGCATACGCTGTAACGCCTTACGCTCAAACTGTGGTTCAGGTTGTAAGCGCTGTTCTTCAAGACATTTCCCT
Source organism: Paenibacillus sp. FSL R5-0517 (assembly GCF_037974355.1). Lineage (NCBI taxonomy): Bacteria > Bacillati > Bacillota > Bacilli > Caryophanales > Paenibacillaceae > Paenibacillus > Paenibacillus sp. FSL R5-0517. Next base: position 3,748,684 of record NZ_CP150235.1, on the reverse strand, counting down.
ATCGTCTCGGCTTCAATCGCCGCAACAGTTATGCCCTGTCCGTGAATAGGATCGAAACCACACAGAGCATCACCAAGGACGAGTAAGCCAGAGGGCCAATTCTCCATCAGTTCAAAACGCTGACGAACAGACTCCGAAATACGGTATCCTCTAGGCCCTTGCAAGGGTTCTAATTGCTCCATAAGTTCGACGATTTTATCTCCAGCGAACAGATGTTTGATTTGTTCTTGAAACTCCTCCGGCTGAGTAGACGGGTATTCATTTCCTCCTGCATTAAAAAGAATGAGTCCAACAATATCATCCTCAATACGCGTAAATATACCTGCACGAATACCTTGCTCAGGATCGGAGTCAGACATCACCCATTCGTTCGGAATGGAGCCTTTTATTTTGTAATACCGGGTACTGTAACCAAGAGATACCTTAAGCACTTCAGGCTCTGGTACTGTTAATCCAATCTTATTAAGCCATCTGATTATCTTGGAAGAACGTCCAGAAGCATCAATAACCATATTTGCTGAAATTTGCTCTTCTTTTTTTTCTCCGCTTCTTTCTTTGGTATAAACGCCTGTGACAGTACGCTGATCTTCAGATACGATAAGTCCAGTCACTTCCTTGCTTGTTGAAAAGCTGATCTGAGGCATGTTCTGGATTCGCTTGCGCAGCACCCATTCCAGCAAAGCTCTGCTACACGATGCAATTTCAAACGAAGAAGGGTCCTCCTTGTTGACTAATGTGCCGTATCGGTTAGCAATCAGAAACTGCTCATCATGTGAAGATATTGCTCCCATATGGATTAATTCATCATTGTATCCCGGGAAGTAATGCTCCATAATGAGTGCGCCACGTGGTTGTACACGGTGTGGATGAAATGATTGAGGTACACCCTGCCTGTTATATGGATTCAAAGGGAATTCATCTCTTTCAATCACACATACCTCGTCATAATAGTCAGCTAACATTCTTGCCGTAATCAATCCTGCAATCCCTGCCCCAATGACCAGAGCTTTTTTCGCTTCAGACATCTCAACTTCATCCTTTCTTCAAACTTAGTTTTGTTCTACGGTTGTAGAAGGATCAAAATATTACTTATACTACCAATATATAATTAAAATCTCTCTTCTGGTAAGATTCAATACAAAGTCACTATATAGTTAAACTACAATATGGAAGTGATGTAGATGAAAAAGACGGAAACCAAGGTAGATTTGAGGGTTCTCAGAACACATAAATTGTTAACTACCTCCTTTAAAGATTTGTTATCCGAGCAAGGAAAACTATTCAGCAATATTACGATTAATGAAATATGCGACAGAGCGATGGTTCACCGTACCACATTTTACAAACATTTTGAGGATAAATTTGCACTCTTACACTCAACCCTGACCTGGGTGCTTCAGGATTATCTGAAAATGAACACAGAGGATCGGCTAAAACAGCCCCTGCAAAGCCTGTCTAAATTCATGTTGGAAAATTTGCTGGAGCCGATTGTGCAAAATCAAAAAAATGACAAGGAATTTACTGATTTTTTTAAAAACTATATCGGTGATATTTCCAGAAGAGATTTTCTTGAACTCAAACGAAGGGGGAAACGACTTTCAGCCCCTATTGAACTTTTAGCCGAATATCATTCTGGCGTTATTAGTTTACTGGTCACATGGTGGATATATCATCTTGAAGAAGATGTTACAGCAGAACAGATGGATGAGTACTACTACCAGTTAGTTAATGAGAAGATCATGCTGGAATAGAAAAAAAGCCGCTATTACAGCGGCTTTCCTCACGAATGATGGTTTTCCCTATTCATTCCTTTTCTTATTATTTGAACAAACTTCCTCCATTGCTGCTGATTACATCTTTATACCAATAAAACGACTTCTTACGATAACGTTCCAATGTACCCGTGCCGTCATCATGACGATCGACGTAGATAAAACCATAGCGTTTTTTCAGTTGCGCTGTAGTTGCACTCACCAAATCGATACAACCCCAAGTCGTGTACCCCATAAGTTCAACACCATCTTGAATAGCTTCAGCTACTTGGATTAAATGCTGCTTCAGATAATCGATACGATAGTCATCTTCAACTGTTTTTTCTCCGTTTTGATCTGTAATCAATTGATCTACTGCACCTAATCCATTTTCCACGATAAACAATGGTTTCTGATAGCGATCATACAGAACATTCATAATGTATCTCAAGCCTTCCGGATCGATCTGCCATCCCCAATCACTTGCTTTCAGATGTGGATTAGGTACACCGCCAATAAGGTTACCTTCTCCCTTAATTTGTTTAGCAGGATCTGCTGTTTCACAACTGCTCTGATAATAACTGAACGAAATAAAATCAACCGTGTGTTTGAGGATATCCTCATCTCCAGGCTCGAAGTGGATATTGATTCCGTTCTCTCTCAAATACCGCTTGATATAGCTTGGATAATATCCACGTACATGCACATCGGCAAAAAACGTATTTTTATGGTCAGCATTCATAACTTGAATCATATCTTTAGGGTCAGGAGTTAATGGATAAATGGGCATTGCAATAACCATACAACCGATTTTGAAATCCGGATTGATTTCATGACCAATTTTCACGGCAAGTGCACTTGCCACAAATTCATGATGAACCGCTTGGTACAAATCCTGTTTGCTAAGTTGCTCTTTAGGTGTGCTGATACCACCACTAATAAATGGATGCTCCAAAATCGAGTTGATCTCATTAAATGTCAGCCAGTATTTAACCTTGTTTTTATATCTGTTAAAAATAGTCCGCACATATCGTTCGTAGAAATCAATCATTTTACGGTTAACCCATCCATCATATTCACGGGACAGATGTAACGGAGTTTCATAATGAGAAATGGTAACTAACGGCTCTATGCCGTATTTCAGGCACTCATCGAACAAGTTATCGTAAAATTGAAGTCCTTTTTCGTTTGGTTCAAGCTCGTCGCCCTTCGGAAAGATTCTGGACCAAGCGATTGATGTTCTGAACACCTTAAATCCCATTTCCGCTAACAGTTTAATGTCTTCTTTGTATCGATGATAAAAGTCGATACCAACTAACTTCATATTATCTTCGGTAGGTTCAGCCGTTGGAGGTGTCATAATACCATTCGGCATGATATCTTGAATGGATAACCCTTTTCCATCCTCAAGATAAGCACCTTCTAATTGGTTAGCGGATACAGACCCACCCCACAGGAAGCCATCTGGAAATTGAAATGTTTGATTCATTATTGTTCCACCTTTCATGTTGCGATCAAATAATTCTTATTTATTAGAGTATCTGTTCAATCCGTTTTTTAAACAGATTCAAGCTTGCATCATCCATGTTACTTAGATCACAAAGGAAAATAAATAGATACACAACTTTTAGTTTGATTTAACACTTATTCGAATTTGTTACTTAAATAAAACGCTGTGTTTTTGTTTTGAAACTGTTTCTTAATTTCTTTGGATTTAAGCTTTTAGAAAAGCAGCACCTTTCCAAGTTATGTTTGGAGAGTTGCTACTTTTTTACCTGCAGTCACAACAAAAAAAAAGATTTAATGACAAGTATCCCTGTAAATGCTCCAGCTCCCCCAGTGAGAGCTAGAAAGAAAGGCTTTTTAAATTTCATGTTAATACCATAGAAAATATATATGTTGCAGTCCTTTAGTTTGATTTAACATCAAATGAATTTTGTTATTTATGTGTAACGCCTTGTTTTCTTGGGGAATAGTATATTACATTAGCAAGGATGGTAAGTTAGATGTTTTGTTTTAAAGTTTATCAATCAGAGGAGGAAAATCATGTTTACTAACGAGCAAATTTCTTCATATAATGATTTGGAAATGTCTCTTTTTAACTATATTATGCAGAACATGGATAAAGTTACATATATGCGTATACGAGAGCTAGCCGATGCAACTCATGTTTCGACGACCACCGTCTTGCGTTTCTGCAAAAAAAACGATTGCGAAGGCTTTTCCGAGTTTAAAGTAAAGCTCAAAATGCTCTTGTCTCAACAAAGAACATCAACGAGAACCTTAAAAAGTCCCCACCAGGCTGCCTATGAATTTTTTGAGAGGTTTCAACATCCTGATTTGGAAGAAAAAATTAAAAATGCTGCCCAGTTGATTTCTAAAGCCAGCGGTGTCATTTTTATAGGTACAGGAAGTTCTGGTATTATGGCTGAATATGGAGCAAGGTACTTTTCAAGTTTGGGTACATTCTCCATGTATATCGATGATCCCCATTTCCCTGTCCATGCTAAAATGCGTAAAAATAGTGTTACCATTGCTTTATCAACTTCAGGTGAGAACCCTTTTACACTGCCACTTCTGAAACAAATTAAGCAGGAAAAAAACAAAATTGTGAGTATAACCAACAATCGTCAGTCTACCATTGCAAAAATGTCAGATATTAATATTTCATACTACGTTGCTGAAGAATTTTATGAATCAGCTAACATTACAACTCAATTCCCTGTTCTCTTTCTAGTAGAGTGGTTGGCCAAAGAGGTTTCAAAAATCGAATGATCTCAGTCTTTTCCTTACTACGATGGTACCTCATCAGAGTAAGGGATTTTTTTATTCACTCTTCAGCCTCATTTAGATGTTATTACTAAAAAGGGAACGTGCCGTTTGGATAAAAACATCCGTTGCCTTAGACATATCCTTCAGATCTGGCACTGCGATGTTAATATCTCTAAACATACTTGGTTTAAGTTCTCGGTATGTCACTTGCTCTGGTAGCGACAAAATGGCGCCTTTCGTTGTAACGATAATCCCCAGACCTTCTTTGACCATACTCAATGCTGTATCGATATGATCAACGACGAACCGAACCTTAGGCTTCATATGATAATTTTTGAATATAGCATGCACTTCTACATCATAACCACCTCTCCCCACTATCAAATTTTCGGTTTCCAAGTCAGGAATTTCTATAAATTCTTTCTGAACTAAAGGATGATGTGAATGAATAACTACGATTAACTCATCTTTTACTAAAGGAATGACATCAAAATCTTGATCCGGCGAAATCGTTATTCCTACGTCTATGGATTTCGTTCGTAACCAGTCTTTCACTTGACTTACACTGCCTTCCGAGAGCCTAATTTCAAGACCAGGATGTTCCTCTTCAAGCTTTCGTATAACTTTAGGAATGAACCTTGTACATGCTGTGGGATAAGCTCCAACGTGAATTTTACCGATCTCCAAGCCTTGTTCAGCTGCAACTAACTCTTCTACTTTTCGCAATTCACTCAGCACATTTCTAAAAAGGACTAGTATCTGTTCCCCTACCTCTGTAAAAACCAGTCCACTCTTCTTATTTCTCTTAATCAGTTTCGTTCCCAATTCGGATTCAACCGTCGCAACAATACGACTTACCGCTGGTTGTGTCATATGCAACTGTTCACCAGCTTTTGTGAAACTGCCTGTCTCCGATATTTTAACAATAAGTTGAATTTGCGTCTCATTCCATATCAATTTTGATATCTCCTTTATAATGAATATGCATTTTATAATATGTAAAATTTAATGTAACATAAAAGAAAATATTTCATCAAGACATTCATTGGAGGTATTTCGTGCATGGCAACTCGTTACAAGTTATTTTTTTTCGCACTCATTTTGGCTTCTTTCAATCTTAGGCCTGGCATTACTTCAATCAGTCCAGTCTTACACGGCATAACCGATGACTTAGGCATGAGTTCGACTTCAGCAAGTTTATTGACTTCGATCCCTTTACTCTGTATCGGGTTTTGCTCCTTATTTGCCGGACGTCTGGCAAACCGCTACCAAGCCGAGAAAATCATTACCATCTTTATTACTTGTATTGGTATCGCAACATTCCTACGCTTCTTTACGAATTCACCAGTATATCTATTATTCACTGCGTTATTTATTGGCGCTGGAATAGGTATTGTGAGCCCGTTAATGTCCGGTTTCATTAAAAGTTATTTTCCAGATAAGGTGCCTTTGATGATTAGTATGTATTCTACTTCTATGGTCGTAGGTGCATCCATTGCCATAGGTTTAACGACGCCTCTTCAACACTTGTTCAATGATTCATGGAAAATTGGTTTAGGTTTCTGGTTTGTATTTGCACTTATTGCTGTTCCACTTTGGTTTAAGATCATAAGGCATCCTCATACTACCAAAGAAAAAGCATTAATACGCAGTAACGTCTCCTTACCGCTGAAAAATAAGGAAGCCTGGCTTTTAACCTCTTTTGTAGGGATTGTTATTCTTTTGTTTTATTGTTTCGCGGCTTGGCTGCCAGCCATTGTGGAGAAAAAGGGATATGCATCGTCTTACGCTGGTTTTATAGGCACATTATCTATGCTCGCACAGCTACCAGCAACTCTATTGTTGCCTTTCCTCTTAAAAAGCATTCCGAGTAGAAGGTTTTGGATTACTTTTTTCACGATAAGTGAAATTGTTGGATTAGCTCTTTTAAGTTTTACTAATATTACACCAATTGTAGCCAGTATATGTTTGGGTATTGGTGCAGGTGGACTAGTTTCACTCACCTTGTTATTACCCATTGATAAGACAAGTTCCCCCATCGAGGCCAGCACATGGTCTGCAATGACACAGGCGATTGGATATATGATTGGTGCAGTAGGTCCTTTTATCATTGGACTATTGTATGACTACACAGGAAGCTTCTTACCAACCATGTATCTGTTGATTGCTATTGGATTCGTAGTGATTGTCTTAGGTTGGAAAATCACCAAACCCTCAGCTAAAACAAATGCAGGATAAACTCCATTGAAGTTCAACGTTTTGATTCGATGGACAACAAAACAAAAAAGCAGCTGATCATATTGATCAACTGCTTTTTTGGGGGTTAGCGAATCAGGATCTTCCTGAGCTTGAATGGTAATGGAATCTAAACGCATATTGCTGCGGAATATGCGTTTAAAGTAAGTGTTTACATTTGAACGTTTACGAGTTATCATCTATTCCATAAGTAAATACAAATCGATTGAAGATTGTTACTGGTCATGCAGGCGAGACTTCAGCAAAAATGGGGATAATATATCCTATGTTTTGTTGAAGTCTTTTTTTCATGTCTGGGTTCGGGAGGGAGTTTAGTGGTAATAAAACAAGTCATTAATAATAACATTGCCATAAGTGTGGATGCCCAAGGAGATGAAATCATACTGATTGGAAAAGGTTTAGCATTTAATAAAAAAAAGGGTGATGATCTAGATACAAGGCTTGTGGAAAAACGCTTCTATCTGGAAGACAAAGGATTGTATGCTAAGTTCAAAAAACTCCTCAAAGAGGTTTCCGTTGAAGATATAGATATATCCGATGACATCATTAGCCTTGCTAAAAAAAGGCTGAAAAAAGATCTGAATGAAAGCATCTACATCTCATTGCCAGATCATATTAACTTAGCCGTTACACGAACAAGAGATGGCTTGGATGTGAAGAACGGACTACTTTGGGAGATAAAAAAAATATACAAAGAGGAGTTTAGTATAGCCAAAGTAGCAGTCCAGATGATTAACGAAAAATTCAAAGTCGAGCTTGGCGAAGATGAAGCAGGTTTTATTGCTTTTCATTTTGTGAATGCTCAGTTGAATAACGGCATGAATACAGTTACTAAGATAACGCAGTTTATAAAAGAGATTTTAAATATTATCAACTATCAACTTCGAATTACAGTGGATGAGGAATCCTTATCCGGATTTCGCTTTATCACACATTTGAAATTCTTTGCGAATAGAATTTTCTCTCAAGAAACTTACGAAGACGGAGATGAGGATTTTTATATATATGAGCTAGTCAAAGAGAGATACTCGGAAGCTTTCAAAACTACGGAGAAAGTAAAAACTTTTATACGTAATCAGTATGCATATGAGGTTTCCGATACGGAGGTGACTTACTTAACCATTCATATTCAGCGTTTATTAACTAGAAAAACTGAATAACACTTTTCAAACTTGTTACTCTTCGGGAGGCTAGACTTGAATTCAATCTGGAGCATTGTCACAAAGACAATTGCTTTAGGTTTAATTCAAGTTTTTTTTATCTTCTACCCTCCTTCTAGTCTTACAAACATCCCAGACTATACTATTGCGATAAAGGAGATCCAACGATGAACAATAAAGAATTAGGCGACAAAATCGTACACTTAGTCGGTGGCGAGAAAAATGTTGAATCACTCATTCACTGTGCAACACGGTTAAGATTTAAGCTGAAAGATAGCAGTAAGGCCGATAAAGAATCCTTGTCCACCATTCCTGATGTTATTACTGTTGTAGAAAAAGGGGGACAACTTCAAGTTGTCGTTGGAAATAAAGTAGGTAAGGTATTTGATGAGATTATGAATTCCCACCATATCACTTCTGGTGCATCTGAAGACGGTGATCCTAATGACCAGAAAGATGGAGTTATGGCAAAAGTTTTTGATTACATCGCAGGTGTATTTACTCCACTCATCCCTGCTTTAGCCGGTGCCGGTATGATAAAGGCTTTGCTTGCCATTCTCAGTGTGCTTCACTGGATTGATGTCAAGGGTTCAACGTATGCCGTATTAAATGCTGCATCCAGTGGTCTGTTCTACTTTTTGCCTATCTTTGTAGGTATATCTGCTGCAAAAAAACTTGGCGCCAATTCTTTTGTTGGCGGTGTGATTGCAGCAGGCTTGCTGGACCCTAATTTCACCGCATTAAAAGAAAGCGGTTTGGATACAACCTTCATGGGTATTCCATTAATCCTTGCCAGCTATTCTTCAACGGTATTTCCAATTCTCATGGCGATGGCTGTTTACGCCCCACTGGAAAAATGGTTAAAACGAATAACTCCTGATACGATTCAGTTATTTTTCGTGTCTATGGTTGGTATCTTGATCATGGTTCCAGCTACAGCTCTCGTGTTTGGTCCATTTGGACAATATATCAGTTCAGGAATTGGAAACGGCGTTGCTTTCATGATGGACTTCTCTTCAATTTTGACAGGTATTATCATTGCCTCTGCTTGGCCGTTTCTCGTTATATTTGGTATCCACTGGGGCACTCTGCCTATCATATTGGATAACATGGCCAATGGCGGAGATATGATTAAACCGATTACTGCCGCATCTGTTTTTGCACAAATGGGGATCGCATTTGGTATCTTCCTGCGTTCAAGAAAAAACAAAGATTTACGCTCCTTTACGTTTGCAGGCACGGTATCGGGACTGTTAGCCGGCGTAACTGAGCCTATTCTGTATGGTTTGATTCTAAGACACAGAAAATTGATTCCCCTGCTGTTTATCTCAGGAGCGATTGGCGGAGCAATGATTGCTGTATTCGATGTGAGAATTTCGACCTTTGTATTTAACAGCATTTTTACAATTCCTAATTACACGCCTACACTTGGATATGCAATGGGAATAGGCTCTTCATTTTTTGCGGCAACGATTTTAGCATTTATTTTTGGTATTAAAGATATCGATAAAACTAGCTCTTCAAATGAAAAAAAACAGGATGAAGTTACTACGTTCAAGCAAGATAAAATTAAATCAAGTGCAGTTGAAGAAATCTTTTCGCCTTTGAAGGGTGAAGTCGTACCGCTGGATAAAATAGATGATCCTGTATTTTCAACAGGCGCGATGGGTAAAGGCATCGGAATTGAACCTACTGAAGGGATCGTATTCTCTCCGTTTGACGGAAAAGTGGTCGATTTATTCCGCACAAAACATGCCATTGGTTTAGCAAGCGATGAAGGTGTTGAGTTACTAATTCATATTGGAATTGACACGGTCAAATTAAAAGGCAAATATTTTGAATCTCATGTTGAGAGTGGTGCAGTGGTGAAAAAGGGAGACAAATTAGTTACTTTTGATGTTCAAGGAATCAAGGATGCAGGATTTCAAACCGTTACACCTGTTATTATTGCGAATACAAGTGACTATCTGGATGTGCTTCCTGCTGATCGCAAGCAAACTAATGCAGGAGATCAGATACTAACCGTTATAAAATAAGCTAACTCTGGAGGACTAACAATGAATCAAAGAAATAAATCATTTCCACAAGGATTCCTATGGGGAGGTGCGATTGCCGCCAACCAAACTGAAGGTGCTCATCTTGAAAATGGCAAGGGCTTATCTATTGTTGATTTAATGCCAAATGGGCTTCTCGCGGAGCTTAAAGAGGATAGTACCGACCTGAACCTTTATCATGAAGGGATTGGCTTCTATCATCACTACAAGGAAGATGTGGCTATGTTCGCGGAAATGGGGTTTAAAACATTTCGTACCTCTATTGCCTGGAGCCGTATCTTTCCAAAAGGAGACGAACCGAATCCAAATGAAAAGGGTTTGGAATTCTATGACAATCTATTCGGTGAATTATTGAAGTATGGAATCGAGCCGGTTGTGACCATTTCTCACTTTGAAACCCCTTGGCATTTAGTCAAAGAATATGGCGGCTGGAAAAACCGTAAACTGATCGATTTCTATATTCGTTATTGTGAAACGATATTTAATCGCTACAAGAATAAAGTGAAATATTGGATGGGTTTCAATGAAATCAATAACATCTACACAAGCCCCATAGCCGCGGGAGCAATCTTGATTGAAGAAAATGAGAATCGACTTCAGGCTATCTATCAAGCAAGTCACAATTGTTTTGTAGCAAGTGCATTAGCAACGAAATTATGTCATGACATCATCCCTGGTTCTCAAATGGGGGCTATGTTAGCACTTAGTGCGATTTATCCAAATACATGCCACCCTGATGATGTATTCGAAACCTACGAAGTACGAAGACGTGCCCTATTCTTTGGTGATGTTCTTCTTCGGGGAACGTATCCAAGTTATATTTATCGTATTTGGGATGAACATGATGTTCAAATCAAGATGGAAGACAGTGATCTGGATCTAATTAAACAATATCCAGCGGACTATTTAGGTTTTAGTTATTATCGATCAACTACACACAAAGCCGGAACTCGAATCTTGGGACACACGGGAGGAATAGCAGGAACGCCGAATCCATACTTGGAGGCTACACCCTGGGGTTGGCAGATTGACTCCAAAGGTCTTCGTTATGTATGTAATGAATTATATGACCGTTATCAGAAGCCACTCTTCATTGTGGAAAACGGTTTGGGAACAAATGACGAAATCGAGAACGGTGAAATCAATGACGATTATCGCATTGACTATGTAAGAGCTCATATCGAAGAATTGAAAGAAGCCGTTGTAGATGGTGTAGAACTCATGGGCTATACCTATTGGGGACCGATTGATATCGTTAGCGCCGGAACAGGAGAACTGAAGAAAAGATACGGATTCATTTACGTAGATCGGGATAATGAAGGAAAAGGAACATTGAATAGAACAAGAAAGAAAAGTTTTAACTGGTATAAGAAAGTAATTGAAAGCAATGGGGACGACTTGGCCTAAGAAAATTCATGCGTATCAATTTTGCGGAATGACTGATTCTCTCTATTTCTTAAGACAACACGAAAAACCTCCACTACAGTGGAGGTTTTAGTATAAATATTAAAGTATATAGGGCACCAGCCTAAGCGCAATCATAGCTTTTCAAGCATTATGTATCGTTTAAATAAGGAAGCAGTTAGCTCTGACGATACCCTGCATGCAGCGTATATGTGATTCCTCACATGAAATAACAGCCTGGTTCGGAACGGCAACTATTTCTTAGTGCTGCCTCCCTACGTCATTAACTTCCGTCTAAAAAACACCAGCAGGTACCTCTAGCAACGGATAAGCATTAAATAATGCTGCAGATTTCAAACACCATAAATAAATTTAGTTGTCATTGTATACAGCCTCCCTTTTTCGCAGTACCACTACGATATCTGTCTGAGGTACAAATAAATTATAATTCGTTACATGCACTTGTCTCGTTTCGGTTACGGATTCTATCTTTAATTCAGGAGGAAGACAGCGCTCTATGTGAGTAATTAATGTTTCTTTGGTAAATCTCCAAATTACACCATCAATCGAAGAGTTCGCCATATAACCACGGTCTGTTACAGAACCTGAAAGAGACTTGAGAACAACCGGGTCCGCAATAATGATAGATCCACCGTCACGTAACAGTCTGCAGCTCTCGATGAAGGCTTTTTTGTGATAGCGAATGTGATGAAAGCTTCGTGCAAACAAAATCATATCGCAGCTATGATCAGGTAAAGAAGTTGGCTTATCAATGAAAGCATGGATATAAGAATTAAACCTTCCCCACTTCTTTCCAAATTTTAGGGCATTTAAATTCGGATCCATGTTGAGAAAACGAACATCCTTCTGCTTGCGAAGATACTTGTTCAATAAACCTGTACCACAGCCCACCTGAAGAACATCGCCCTTTAAAGGGGGTAAAATTTTGTAGACATTACGAGGAATAGGGAAATTTTGAACGTACATGGCCAATTCGTAGAAAATCGGATAGCGCTCTTGCAATCGAACCAATTTACTGGTGTAGAAAGGTTTCCGCTTTTTGTGACGTTTAAAGTCCCATTTGTTCAAATAGTAGACAGGGGTTAACAGCAAGAACAGAATAATAAAGACACTTTGGACGCTATAAATTCCTAGTTTACTAAAACGATCATTAGAATTATGAGGCATCATTTGTTTAGAAGTATTCAAAAGCATCACTCCCCTCTCACAACGCTATGAATGGTGTAAAACCTGTTCTAACATAACAAACGAATCCAATTGAATGACTTACGAAGCGAAGGGAATCTGATCATGCACAATTCAATCGTATTTAGAGAAGAGTATTTTTTTGACTCCTTCTCCCCCGTCCATTTGAAGCTGACAAAAGAAGAGCCGTTTACGATGATGCATCACTATATTTTGTTGAAATCGCTTATGTATAGAAATCATTTTTTCGTGAAGGCCTCAATTGGACAATGTTTGTCGAGCGGCGTAATGATTTCGCAATCTATTCGAACTAATGTTACATCAACAGGAGGCGGATACACCTCATCTGAGCATCGAAAAAGCCGCCCACAGGCGACCTTTTGAGCAAGAATACGATTTTCAACTTGAGGACGCTGGATTATATAGGTCTGCATCATGTTCGGAGATCCAATCAATTTGCTTGTATCCACGGCCAGCCATCGTTTGCTGTCGCACATCCAGAACCTCTAATTTCGGTGCCTGCCAAGGCGTTTTTTTCGTTTCCAGCGGTCGTCTCCTCCTTTCTACAAAACCGGAACCAAGATGCGAGCACCCTTACATTACTTGCGTGATACAAATTTCAAAGATACGAAATGTATCTTTATGGGGATTATAAGACACAATACGTATCTAAGTAAACAAATATTTCATCCCTTTCCTTCTATAAATATCTGCACAATTCAATCCGATTGCTTACATCCTTACTAATAGATATATTACCCTTGCGAAGAAATGCCGCGCCTTCGTTCACTTTCGCTCGTTGTTGGATTTCCATCTTATCACCTGTTTCATCATAATATTACTACCCTTTAACAGCACCTGCAGTCATACCGTCTATGAAGTATTTCTGGAAAGCAATGAACAGTATAAAAATTGGAATGATGGAGAAGAAAGAGCCCACGATCAATAGATCATAGTTATTGCCATAGGGAGTTAATAACGTTTTCAAACCGATTGGAAGTGTATACTTACTCTGATCTCCTAACACCATGAATGGCCACAACAGATTATTCCAGCTATTCATCCCATTCAGAATGGCCATTGCCGCCAAGGATGGCTTCATAATCGGCATAATTAGCCTGAAATAAATTGCATACTCGTTTGCCCCATCAACTCGCCCAGATTGAATAATCTCTTTGGGTATGCTTCTTAGATATTGCCTGAAGAAAAATATTGTCGCGGCATTGGCTATACCTGGCAAAATGATTGCCGAATAGCTATTCACCATTCCCAAATCATTAATTAGGCTATACAAAGGAACCAGCAGTATTTCAAAAGGCACCATCATAATGAGCAAAACACATATAAAGAGGAAGTTCTTGCCTTTAAAATCATATGCTGCAAAACCATAAGCAACAAATGCGCTTACAAAAAGTGTTAAAACCACTTGAACAATTGTTAGAATCATACTATTCCAAAACCACACAAAATAATCATGTTCTCCAGTAAACAGAAAGATGAAATTATCAAAACTCATGATTTCAAAATCCAAACTTAGGTTAAGACCATATCTAACTAATGATTCACCTGGTTTAAAGGAAGATAGGGCCACTGCGTAGAATGGGATCATAATTATAACGAATAGTATAATGAATAAACCAATAATTACTATTCTAGAGATGAAATCACTCCTCGTCTGACTTCTGCCCACTTTAATCCTCCTCCTTTTTGAACATTCCACTAAATTTCAACTGTGTTAAATTGATAACCATCGCAATGACTAACAGAATGATACCAACTGCAGCTGCGTAACCCAGCTTATTCTGCTCAATCCCTTGTCTATACAGATATCCAACAATGGTTAAGCCAATATTTTGGGGTGATTTGTTACCGTTGAACATCATCAGACTCTCGGTAAACATGGCTAAACCAGCATAAACACTAATTGTGGTAACATATACCGTGGTCGGCTTCATTAATGGCATTGTGATCATTCTAAACTTCTGCCAAGCAGATGCACCGTCAATTGAAGCAGCCTCATAATATTCATTGTCAATGCTCTTCAAACCCGATAGATAGTAAAGCATATTAACGCCTGTCCATCTCCAACATGCGAGGATTAACAGTGCTGCCATACTCCAATTTCCGTCTTTCAAAAATTTAATAGGTTCTACACCAAATAGACCCAGGAAACTGTTCATTAATGAACCTTCCATTTCACCGAATGTCAGGCGGAAAATGGTACCCGCAACTGCGACAGATGTCAATGCAGGGAGAAAGAACGAAGATTTAAAAAACTCTCTTCCCATCATTAACTTACTGTTGATCATAACGGCGAATAACATGGGAAAGGGAATTAACAGCACTAAGGTTCCTAACATGTACACAACGCTATTTTTAATCGATATCAAAAACACTTTATCTGTAAGCAATTTCGAATAATTTGCTTCACCAATCCATTTAGGATCCTGCCCCAACATCCGATCTTGAAAACTCATTATGAATGAATTTACAAGCGGGAAAAACCAGAACATCAAAAATATGAGTATAAATGGCAATACAAAAACATAAGGTGCAACTTTTTGAGAGTATACAAATTTCTTTATCATATTCTCAATCTCCCTTGACTATGGTTAAACCTGCCGACCACTATACCTGCCAACAGGTTTAACCAAATCATTTACGTATTATATTTATTTCAATTCTTGTTCAATGGCTGCTTGTGCTTCATCCAACGCTTCTTTCACGTCTTGGCCATCTTCAAAGATCGCGTTCAAAGTAACCGTATTGAATATATTGCCGATGGTTGGTGAAGCTTTAACGGACTTTATCGCTTGAATTTCGTCCTTGATTTCATTCAAAGTATCAAATGCATTTGTTTTAAAGTATTGGACGTATTCATTTTCAGGATTTTTCGTTACGGCATCATCTTTCCATACTTCCATGTTGATTGGGTCAAATCCAAGTGTATTCCAAATTTCAGTCGTAGCTTCTTTCGAAAGCTTAGCAAAGGCTACAAATTCTTTTGCCAACTGAACGTCTTTACCATTTTTAGTAACAACTGTGCCAGTACCGCCTAAGCCAACGGAACGAGGGTTACCTTCTTCGAATACAGGCAATGGAGCTATTGCATACTTCCCTTTAAGGTCTTTCATTTCGTTTACAAAGCGGGACATGTACCACTCAGGCATTAATGCACTTGCGTAGTTGCCTTTGTTATATTCGCCTTTTGCTTCTTCTGTGTCGGGTTGTCCGCCAGGGATCGTATGAATAACATTGTTCTTCTGCAGATCGACTAACATTTCAAACGCTTTAATCATTTCAGGCGAATTCACTTTTGGATTACCATTTTCATCTGTAAAATCAGCATTTTGCTGAGCTAGTAGCAGCGATGCTTGGAACGAAGCTGACGTATCAGCAGTACCTAAGTACTTGCCAGTCTTTTCGTAAACCTGGATACCTGCTTGTTTGTAATCTTCCCACGTTATGATTTTCTTGTAGTCAACACCTGCTTGTTCGAGAATTTCAGTGTTGTAGAAAGCAAGCGTAGCACCTACGTGATAATCAAAGCCATAAACCTGATCGGCTTTGGAGTAAATCTCGACACGTGAAGGAACAACAGCGTCTTTGTATGGTGCATATACATCATTCAAAGATTCCAGGGGAACGTTGTCACCTTCCAAGAATTTCGGGAATTTACCTAGCTCAATATCCGCGATATCAGGAGCACCTTTTCCGCTTGTAACTGCCAGTAAAAGCTTGTTATGCATATCATCGTAAGGCATAACCGTCACATTTAACTTAATCTGTTTGTCTGGGTTCTGTTGGTTCCATAACCCCAGCATTTTATCCAAATGCTTGCCGTGCAAATCTACGAATGTCCAAAATGATAATTCTGTTGCATTCTCACCGGCATTAGCGCCTAATTGACGTGTTTCCGTTTTTGAACCAGAAGGATTACCACATGCAGTAAAAACAAGTGACATAATAAGGAGTGTAACGATGGAGATTAAAGCACTGCGTTTTTTCATTTGTTCGTCATCCTCTCTTTTTGTTATGCATTTGAAAAGTCGGCTGACTAGTTAGTTCTGTTGATTTAAGCGGTTACAATCCATCTTGGCACCACCATCCTTAACATAATTCTAACCTTTCAAAGAAAAGACCCCTTCGCAACAATTTCTTAGACTCCGTACTGTAAGCGCTTCATATGCCGTATTAATATATATATGAAATAAGCGTTATATAACCATTTGATTATAAAATCATAAAGTTTATGGGGAGATGCTACTCTTTGAAAAAGCTGGCGCTCTACAAACAAATTCGAGAAAACTCGCTGACGAAGGATTAATTATACGCGTACAAGGCAAAGGCTCATCCGTCTCTTCAAATCTTGTTGTTTCTAGCATATACAGCTCAAGGTATCTCGATTGACAAGAGCTTGTGGTGTCACATCCCTCTCAGCATTCTACGCAGCGAGCATGCATTGGAATATGTAAGCGAATTCTTGCTGAACCACAGTGGAATTTCGGCAGCCTTCTCCTTGACTGAAGAATCAGCACGCCTTACATCGACCGCTATCCTTCGTCTGAACGATCACTCCAATATCGATTTGCTATCTTTCGATAATCCACATCTTTCTGGCGTAGCTTATGTGCAGCAGGATGAACAGGAAATGGCACGAACAGCAGTCAAGCTGTTACGTGAACAGATGGAAGATACTTATTCTCCTAAGTACGCCATTATTCCCGTGCAACTCATCTTTCCTTGACACGACAATCGTTGCAAGTTCTTGTCCTTGGCTCGGGACACGAACTTGCAACGATAAAATAAAAAAAGCCGCTTCGATAGCGACTTCAATGGGAATATGTTCTTGTCCCTCGGTATATCCACTTCTAATACAGCATGATCAGCATTATTTAAGAATATTTATTGGCAAAATGGAAGTCATTTTTTAGATCACGTTTGATTGCTGCTCGTAATGAAGTTGAAACCTTATCTTCATTAGCTATTTCTTTAAGTCTAGTTTGTTTTCTTGCTCAGAGAAAAAAGTCTTATCGTTTATTTATTTCGCGATGTAGGAAACTTATAAATAATTCCTTTGATATGACCTACGAATACAATACCGCACACCTTGCCGGCGTGAGTTTCAACACTCATACTGCGTAGAAGCTGCCGGGCTTTTTGGTGAGAAGCGGGGAAATCCTACAATTCTTCAGAATAAAAAGCTTTAGATACGGATTCCGTAGCTTTATCAATAAAAGCAGCAATTTTACTCGGGCTTTCCTTCAGACCACTACTCACCCACTTTTTAATAATAGCTATACTGCCATGAGCGGTGAACGTATACCAGGACTCAAATAATTGTGGATCAAAATATTTTAATTCCGTCTTCCATCGTTCAATAGTTAAATCGTGACTGATATAGAGGATTCGTTCTAATAATTCTTTATCGCCGTGCTCTGAGAACAGAACCTCACATATCGTTTTATTCGCTTTTATGTACTTACATAATTCATAAGATAGCGTTTGAGGGTTGGAAGAACTCATCCCAACCTGCTTAATGTCTTCGTAAAGATCATTTTCAATCGTTGAAAGAAGCTCAAACTGATTAGCATAGTGTGTATAAAAGGTGTTGCGATTAATCCCTGCTTCTCTGCAAATGTCGGTCACTGTAACTTTATTGATAGACCGTTCTTTCAACAGCTTCAACAGGCTTTCTTTGATAACCATTTTTGTGTATCTCACTCTGTGATCTGTTTTTTTGTCTGCCATAATATCCTCCTAATTTAAAATAATGAACAAATCTAAGGTGGCTTGTATGATAACTAACATATCTCAATCGAACAGCCTGTTGTTTAAGTAACATAGTGAAATTATAATTTATTTGAACGTTCAATTCTAGTTTTAAACTGAAATGGAGATAAAATATGGGCGATATAACTGTAGTACCTGTATGGATAATTCAAGATCTTATAGTCTTAATTGCTGCTGTTCTAATGGTTTTCTATATCCTGGATAAGGAAACGCATCCTAAAACGGTTCTACTGCAGTTTATAGGTTTTGTGTTTTTTTACGCAGCCGTTTTTGAAATTACTGCTTCATCGCTTGGGGAAGGCTTTTACGCCTATGGGCGGAGTATTTTAATGTTATTTAATATACCGATTACTGTCCCTATTATTGAGTTTCTGATCATTTATTCAACTTTGCGTGTTCTAAAGTCTGTAAATATACCGTCCTGGACTAAACCATTTATTACGGGATTGAGCGCTATGGTTTTTGACTTTTCACTCGACCCGGTGGCTGTTAAACAGATATTTCAGACTACAGATGGACTCATGGCAAGATGGACTTATTATCCGCTAGCCGGTGAGCCTCAAATCTATGGGGAACCTGTGATGAATTTTACAGGATGGATTTATATAGCAGGATATTGGACCGTCTTTATTCTAATTGGAGAATGGTGGCATAAAAAGAAAGGCTACAGTAAATCAATTGGTTATATCTATCCGTTTCTGGCGGCCATTCTGTCATTAGCCTGTATGTTCTCACCTTTATCTAACTTCCTTAATTATATGGGGCCGTTCTTCGAAAGAACCTCTAATATGCAATAGGTGATGTTGATTACACTTTCTGTAATTACAATCGGAATTTTAGCATTAGCTTTTATAAAGTTTTGGGACCGGAAGGTTAATTATTCAATCACTCCCAAAAAAGATTTTCCTATCATGTTTACTTTCGTAGGGTTCCCCCTAGTCAATACTATATTTTGCATTATAGGCGGTTATACGGAAGTGTTGTGGCTGGTTGCTCTGGTTCAGATCTTCTTATTGCTAGGCTGGATTGGAATTTACATTATGGGTAAAAAAGCAAGTCCAATCACGAAATAACCATAAATCCAAGCATTGAGGCAAAGACACACTTTCATTACTGTTCCTTTTCGGTATTTTAATTTTGGTGCTTCTTGCTTACATGAAAAGAAATAGACCGTCCACCCTAAGCTAACAGTCTATTCCGACGACCACCTAGCGGCCGACTGCTCTTAATGTAGTTAATGTACACTGGAGTCGTGTTACAGCACGGCTCCTTACTTATTCTTCAGTTGTCCATGACAATGTGAACATAAAATAAGTGTTAACTGATGGGAAAAGTTAACACATACTTTTTCTTAATTACCAATTTCGGAGATATGATAAAAAATAGATAGTAATAGTTGATTAGCTACTTTTTGGTGTTTTCATATGCTCAACAATGTGTTCCAAGCGCTGAATAATCTTCGCTTAGAGAGCAAAGCTTATCTTTAAAGTCACTTTCATTCCGCTGCACATGAACAATAAACTGATCCCTTTCGTGCTGATTTCTAAATAAAAGTATGACTTGAAAAAAACTTTTACGCGAAATCCCTTCTTTATCGTTATTCTCAATGTAAAAAAATCGATTAGTTTATGAGCCGTACTACCTTCAAAGAAATATCCAACGATTTGTTTCCCTTAAATTGTGATATCGAATAACAAACTGTCGATTCATCGCATAGGTGTAAAAATTAACTTATCTCTAAACTCGAAACCCAATTTTTAAAGCAGTCTAGTACTTCTTCCAAATTTGTTGCTCCTCCTGCACCGTGAAAGACTCTATCACTCACGATACAGTAGAACCAATCTTCTTCATTTCTCTCTTCTTCGATCATATCAAAAGGAACATCCTCTAAAAAAGTACCTATTAAATCGATTTTGACAGACCAACCGGGATTATCCACAGTATCAATTTTAACACCGTATGAATGCTCCCAATCACCATTACAGTTTTCAAGATACCAGTTTTGAAGCCATTTTAATGTGTTCATCATCTCTACCTCTTCTGCGGAATTTCATCTTTTCTTTATAGACTAACTCCCCCAGGTATTGATTTATTTTTAACATGAGGTGTTGGTACATTTTGCTTTGTTAAATTGTTGATATGTCCTTTTCCATCAAGTGAGCATATTGTCCTTATACAATTTATTTCTAACGACAATATAATTAGTGTTCTATGGCTACCAAATACTTTTCATTTGCCTTTTTATTGATTAAAGCAACTTCAAAATCAGATTCCCATTTAAGTTCGCCTAAATGCTTAGTATAAGCAAATTCATCTGGTTGTTCTGATATGACCTTTTTTAAAAGCACTTGCTTACCATCTCGTTGTAGAATAGATATGAATATATCCATGCTTTCTACATTATGATGGCATATAACTTTAGCAGTGTACTTCATATTAGAACTCCTTACTGTTTTTTTCCAAGTCCATTCATTTACATAACCTAACTCTTCTATCTGTAATGCTATTTCTCTAAATAGATCAATATTCCAACCATTACGTAGAGCAAGTTTCTCGATCCCGTCCATGAGTAGTCGAAGCGTAACCTTTTTTTTCTCCAACTCATGTTTTGCACGAAAGTCATTCAAATTAAATTGGATTGGCGCCGAACAAACACCTGAATCATTAACAATTCTTTCGTCCGAAATATTTTCTACACATTCTATTAGGACTTTCCAACAATCTTTCGTTTTGTATTTCCCGAATAAACGTTCAAACATTGCTGTAATACAGCGAGTTTCCAATCTAAATGAACGTCTTTTCCATTTCCAATTCAATTCATAATCTAATTTTGTTGCCTCGTTGTACTCACATATTTGTGTTTTCATTATAGATTCAATGCTTTCATCATTCGCAATATATGGTAAGTCTAAGTCAAATGCTTTTAGATACATCTGATTCTTTCCTTCCTGTAATCCCATGGGCGTAGTTTTGATGTGTCATTGTACATTGTCCTTGGACATAATCCATTCATTAATTCTACCATAATAAACGTATTCACAAGCTAAAGACCCGCCTGATCCGCAAGGATCCGGCAGGTCTTTTATTGGCCGAATGATATTTGAATATCTATAGATCGCTTTGCCAGATTCGAGCTTCCGATTGCTTTGAAGACGGATCAAAGCTCCTTAAGCTCACTTTGTCATCCTACTTGGACAAGCCGTACGCTTTTCGGATCAGTGAGAAATATTCGTCCGCCTTAACGACCTGGAACTCGGCTCCAAGAGAATCCGTAATCGCCAGCACATCCGATGGGGTCATGCTCCATGCATTAATCCCAACCGAAATAAACGTTGGAGATTTGCCATCCCATTCGGTCTTGGTACGATTCAAAATATCTTTACCATCCTGCACCGTTGAGATGCCTCGCAGAATGGAAACCGGAAGGCTGCCATTCATGATCTGAACATTGGCTTTGTCCTCGCCTGCGAGGAACAGGCCTGGAAGTTTATAGTTCTTCTCATACGCAGCTGCAATCGAATCACTCAGCGGAACGTCTTTTCCAAGTTCACGATTGAGTACAAAAGGGTACGACATGTTAGTTTTCTTCAGATATGAGAAGGTTTGTTTCAGATACGCCGGGAATGTGTCTGTTGGCCAGACATTTGGATTGAAATAACCCACTCCGGATGGGCCTGCAACAAGCTGATCATTTGGCGTCGCGGTTGAACGGTAATAGTTTAGAATGGCAGGCGCTGCATCGTAGAGCAACGGACTGGAAGTCCAGTTGATAGGCACTTTACCCCGAGCGGGATCAGCCCACAGGTTGCGCATATGATTCTGATCGTATTGCAGGTTGTCACCTTCGCCAAAGGTATAGGTTACATAGATTTTGTTCTCCAGCTTGGATTTTATCGGTTTGGGAGCAGGCTGTTGTTTTACGTTTGTTCCTGAAAATACGGTCATGTTATGGAACCAGTCGGAAGGAACAACATAGACACCATGACGAGATGTGAGTTCTATGCCAGCAACTTCGCCTTCAAAATCATTATCGAACCAACCCAGATAAGGTGTCCCTGGCTTTACATCAGACAGAATCTTCTCAAATAGCGCTTTTTCCTCTGGCACACTGGTAGACAACCAGAACACCATGGCTTTGTTCGCTACAGCATAATCGCGGAGATAGCCATAAGGTTCCTTTTCTTCAGACGAGAGTGGTTGAACATTGCTCGCAGATACCTTGTATTGGTTCCACATCTCGATCGATACAGTTAGTTGCTTTGTGTCCGCTGTAGGCTTAAATTCGTATACAAAGTAGTTTCCATTATCTGCGAAGCGGTGATCGCTTCCAGGCAAAAATTTGGAGTTATGTCGGTCATAGAGAAACGCTTCTTCCTCAGTAGAACCCGTTTTGAAATCCGCAATAATCTGTCCATCTGCTTTCACCGTCACTTGATGAACGGCAGGTCCCCAGCCATCCTGAGGAAAGGCATCATTAAAGCGGAGGTAGACCGCTTCTTTTCCCAAATAGGATGACAAGTCATAGTCATAGGTCTTCCTGTTACTTGCATCACGAATCTGTTCCTTCTCCACTCCAACCGTTTGGAATGAATCAAAATTTCCGGACGGAATCGGGATGGAGGTGTTTGGACTCAATCCGACCAACATTCGTTGAGTGGACTGGCTCCAGAGATGCTCATACTGCCAGTTGTATGCATCCATACGATTCTTGAACTTGCCCTGCAAGTCTTCGATTACCGAAAGGTGATACGGTGCAGCAGTCAATTGTTGAGCCAATTCAGGACTGGCAACAACAGCATTTTTGAGCCCGGCTAGTGTCGTGGCCACGTTAATGGAGTCCGGCAGCTGCGGATCATATACGATAATGCCTTTGATCTCTTTCGCATATTTATTGAAAACATCCATTACGTTGTCATGCTGCTTATAAGGGACGTTTAAGTCCTGCAGCCAAGGGTCTACTTTATTCTGTTGAATGTAGATTCGCGGCTTTTCTCGATTGATTACCCCTTCAAGCGTCGTCAAAAGCAATTTGATATCGCCAGATTCCTCATATACATTCGCCACATCCAAACGTTCTACTTTATTGAAAGTTGGAAGCGCTTGATTTTGAGGCCACTTCAAAGAGTTGGTATGCTTCAACTCATCTGTGGCAGCAAATGCACTAGCCGATAACACGGTTGTACAGACCAGGGCAACACACAAAATAGTTAATTTACGAATCATAAAGTTCATATCTCCTTTTAGAGGTTGTTCAAAAAGCCAAATTTTGATCACGAGGTAACTCGAGAAGCGGATTCGACATCGAATCTTGAATTCAGCCGGGCCTTCCGTTGCTCACGTAGGTTCTCAAGCACATGCTTCCGAAGCCGTTTTCTCCAAAAACGTGTAGCTCCGCTACTCCGTCCCTAGCTTCATCCAACTCCAGCGTTTTGAAAAAACGCACTTCGGAAGCATAAGCTTCGGTGCTGAAAAACTAACTTTTTGAACACGCATTTTTAATGTTTTTTATGATTTGTTGTGATGTTGCGTCTGTGATGTTCTTCGCGTTCGTCGGATCAACCTCACCTGTCCATTAATTCCTGATGTCAGCGCTGACTTTCCATACAAATTCTCTAGTGTATTTGCGGCATGTAAGTTTATTTCATTCAATCCTTCTTGAATATATGGCGTAATGTTCCATTGGTAAGGCGGCCATAAACGAGTACCTGCTTCAATATCATTCACATATAGGCTGGCTGTCTCCCTTATATCTTCGGCCACCAGCCATAGCTCCTCATTTGCAGCTAAGTTTACGTTAGACAGATCCACCTGCTGCGAGTAGACACCCGTACCTGAATAATAAGGATAGCCAGCAGTATTCCAACATCGACCCCATTGTTCCACATCGGTATTTAACGTTGTATCGTTTTCTATCGCGAACGGACCAATCAGAAAGGCTGGGAATGAAATAGCAGGCATCGGCTCCAATAACGAAACCGTCAGAATTTCCAGCTCATTCTCGCCAGCCAACAAATGTGGAGTGATATCTACACTGTCAACATCACCAGCCTGCCACGAAGAGCGTCTTAACGCTTCCTGACGTACCCCATTGACGAATATTTCCAGATTACGCCTACGCTGCAAAAATCCGATATGGGATGGAATGTTCTGATCTACATCATCCAGAAGCAATTCCATCCTGCCCCATGATTCTTCTCCCGCCTTACCGGAACGATCCGAACCACACCGGGATTGAAGCCGTTCAATCAATTTTGGCGTCATGCCAAACGTCGTGCGATACGTATTTACTTGCCCGGGCATGGTCGCGTTCATCCTGGAGTGTCGGTCATTCAATGTGACATGCCATTGATCTAGCAGAAGAACGTTGGGTCCTGCGGTCCTGAACTCCCACTGCTCATCCAGATTGACCTCTACCACATTCATGGAAAAAGATTTATCTCCCAGGCACGCTTGCTCTGTATACTCCGCATGATCCGTACGTTCTTGCGGAATAGAGGAGCTCTCTTGAGAACTTACCGACAGCACACGCAGCTCTCCGGGTACGAATGAAAGGAACGATTCAGCGTCAATGCTGCATACGCTTCCGTTCTCCAACTCCCACTCTTGCAAGCCACCTTTCTTTTCATCGCAAATGAGCTTTATGGTCACGGAGTGCTCCGACCAATTCATCAGCCATACATACACCAGATTTCCAATTCTGCGTTCGACACTAATCAAATCGTCAGACTGACCTTCAAGCCAATCCCATCGTATTACCGGTGGTTCTCTAATCAACTCCCCTAATTGAATACAAAACGCTTCGAGTTGATCCAGACGCTGACTCTGACCGCCTTGATGAACAGCGTCATCCATGGAATAAAAGAGGCTGTGCCCCTTGCCAATAGCACGTAATTTTCCGTGCGGCGGATCGGAACCAAACAGCTGCTGGATATCCTTCATCAACACCGGATCATGCCGCAAAGATTCACTATGCTGCGGAATTGTACCTATTGCAATTAACGTTCCGCCCTGCTTAACAAAGGATACAAGCCTAGTTGCGATGTCCCTTGACAGCACCTCTATTTCCGGCATAACGAGGATCGAATATCCATGGCCATCAAATTGCAAACCCTCTCCTTCAACAAGGAGCGCTTCGCGAAGCTGGCATTCATCCACATAGTCGTAGTCGATAGATGATCGCAGCAAGCGATCTGACAAAAGCGAGAACAGCACATCTGATGCAGGATGCATATCCGCTTCGCCTGATGTGAACATGGTTTCATATACCGTATGGATAGGCGATAACAGCAGAACTTCTGGCATTCGTTTTCCTTTTGCTCCAAGCAGACTCAATCGCCCTATATAATCGGCAAAAGCACGATAATGCAGCCAATGGGGTGCATGTTTGAATTCAGTCGGCGGAAAGTCGGTCTTCCGATACCCGGCAAACGAATAATAGAATGCATGCGGAATAAACAGATTAACTCCCAAAAAGGCCATAAAATTGGCATCAAGTCGCCGCTGGCGCATGGAATAACCATGACCACTTGCACCAAAGGCTTCACAGATCACCCGCTCCTTCCTGTTCAGCTGCGCGACAGAAGCAGCCGTCTTGACGGACACAATGCGATGCGGATTTGCCTTTGACCCGATGCCGGGAGTGAGATAATCCACGCCTGCATAGTGGAATTGCTGCAATACCCGGGTCTGATTGCCCTGAGATCGAGCCTGCCCCCAGACAGGCTCCTCCAGCGTATGACCGATATAGAGCAGACCGGATTGTTCACACCATGTACGAATCGCTGCATGATATCCATCCACGTACCAGCGGGTGATCGTATCATAATATCCCTGTCTTGCGGATCGGCTGCCGTCTGCCATGGGATACAACAATGCCCCCAACCGCGGGATTAGATCATAACCATTCTCTTGCTGATATCGTTCAGCCATTCCCTCGGTCCAAGCGAAGACGAGGCCGGGCAACGTAGCATCCACATCATGAACGGCGGTTCGGATGGCCTCCACCCCGAAGAAGCCATCGTGAATCATAAGACCCGGCTCGTCAGTAAACACCCCTTGAATGGTTGATCCGTAATAGGGCTTTAATGCGAGAAACGGTTCATAAGACATCCGAATGAAAGACTGAACCGCTTCCGGATTCAATGTATCCAGGTAATACCCTTTAGCGAAGGTGATTCCCTCGGCAATCTCACAGGACCAGCAAGCGAGAACAATATAAGACTCATGGGCGTGACCCGGACTCCACTCCTCTCCCCAATAATGCGTGATATTTTCCGGTTCATCATGAAGCAACCACTCTCCATCGCGGTTAACCGCGCGATAGGCCAGGATGGCGATCAGCTCATTGTGATCATGGGAGGCAAAATCCAGCTTCAAGCTTTCCTGCGGCACATCTCGCACATATCGCTTTTCCTCTATTCTCAAATAACGCATGCGATATTCCGGTTGTTCCCGTGTCAGTCTGCCGCCCAAGGTTCCGCTCGGCCAATTCTCCTCATCGTACAGCCAGACGACCATATTCCGTTTCTTGCATTCTGCTGTGCAAAACTCCAGCACCTCCATAAATTCCGGCGAGAGATATGGGATTAGCATTCCGTGCCGGGCATGCAGAACCACACCGCCGACACCCGCTTCATACATGGATTGAATCTGACTCTCCAGTTCGGTCTTCTCCAGCGCATGATTCAGAAACCAGAAAGGCTGCGGACGATACGTTGCATCCGGATTCGCAAATTGCTGCTTGAGCTGCTGTAAATGATCACAGACTTCCTCTGCGCCTGCCTTCATATTCACCACCTGCCTTCACACCCATTAGTCTGTAGACTGTTGCATGAGTAATTGGATAAAGAAGCCGCCGACCACAGAGCGATTCTGAAAATTCATCTGCTTAGCGGTGATCGTGTCATACCAATCCGTTACGGGAACACGAGACGAAGTTTCATTCATGAAATCCCACAGCGGTGAAATGAAAGACTCAAACTGCGCTTTCGTTGCACTCATGGAGGCACACCATACCAGCCAATCGGATTTGGTATACGTTTCACGACTATCCAGCGGCAGGCCATAGCGGTTTTGTTTGTGCATGTAATATTCAAGTTCTTTGGCGGCGATCTCTTTCGGGAACAGGTGCAGGTCTAGCAGATGATCCCACACCAGATTGTACTTCATGCTCCATGACTCGGTTGGACTGTCGAACGTCAGCTTATAATGGTCCCCGGCATCTGCCATGGACACCCACTCCTGAGCCATGTTCCGAGCTTCCTTCAGGTACTTCGCCCCTTCCTGCAAACCGAGCTTTTCACACAGGTAGGAATAAGCAGCAATACCCAATATGGCCTTGATCGATAAATTGGTATTGTGCGCCAGATGCCCGGCGAAGTCATCCGTACACAGCTGGTTTACAGGATCGAGTCCATTATGCAGCAAATAATCTGCCCATCGCGTAAGAGGTTCCCAATGCTGCCGAGCAAATTCGATATCTCCCTCATATTTGCTGACCGCCGCAGCCATCAGCAGCATATTGCCGCATTCCTCAATCGGCATCTGGTATTCCAGCTTATTCTCTCCATACACCTGACCGTTGGCCCTAGGGTAGGTTCCTACATCATGAGGAGCAAAATCAAACGTCCAATCCGGGCTCATCGCATACTTGTAAATTGGACGCATCATGCCCTTGATCAGTTCAGGGTTGTATCTCAGGAACAATGGGATCGAAGGGTAACTGACATCCACCGTAGCGATACATCCGTTGCTGAAATTCTCTTTGGAGAAAAATAAAACATTCCCCTCCTCATCGGCAACCAGCTTATGCGCTGCAATCGCCTGTCTGTAGGTTAGCGCCACCATATCCCGGTATTTCTCACCGCCTGCGGCCTGACTCTCTGCCATGAGTTCAAGATTAAAGCTGTCACAGCGCTGCTGAATCTCTTCGTATTGTTGAGCTGCCAGTAATAGCATTTCATGAAACGTTAATCCATCTCTTTTCCAATAGGCATGTAAAGGCTGTTGAAAATATTCAATCGCATGGATATCGTCATACGCAAGCATGAGAAATTCGGATATCGGTTCGTTCCGGACAGCCCCCAGATCGATCTCGGCGGCCATAACCGGCATGTTGTCCGATACAGCTCGCGGCTGAGGATGATCATCTTCGATAGGCAATTGTCCAGTGCGTGCATACTGCTCACGGCCTGTTACTGAATGAATGGCCGTCTGGATATCGGAAGATTGGGGAACAGCCAGAACCATGTATCCCCAATCGATTCGTGTATCATCACCGGCAAGCTGTAATACGGGCTGATCCACAGTGCCCATGGACATGACATTCCATTGCCCCTCAATCACATGGCGTTCCCATGTAATGTGTTGATCGGATGTGTTTACACACCATTCACCTGTCACATCAAAATATATTTTGACTTGATGGGATGCCCCATCGATGGATTTGGCCTGAAAAGTCAAATACGTCACCGGCCTGGATAACAGGTCCAGATCATCCAGCAATAAAGGTGTATGGAACTGAACATGAAGTTCAATTCCTTCCCCTTGAAACGTATATCGAGTCGTTACAGGCTGGACAGTCAGGTTGGTCTGCACCAGCACTTCAGGTTCCTGGACAGCTGTACGCTCCTCCGATCCCACTTTCCCCATAAATCGTCGAAGCTTTCCATCGATCACCGCCAAGCCCACCATGCCATTCGTTTTGTTCGTCCAATGCCGGGTATGATCTTCATACAGATGGTCCGCGGCTGACCATACGCTAAAATAAGGGTCCACAGTAACCAGAGGTACGGAAGGCGGTCTGAACTCAGTCGTCATATGAATGCAACTCCTTCGAATTAAGAATTAAGAATATGGAGGTGATCAGTTCGGCATCTGAACGGTAACTACGTCTTTCCCTTTCAAGTTTTCGTTCGTAAACTGCATGGCTTGATCATATCCGGTCTTTCGAAGCTGCTCGCGAAGCTCGTTGATAATGCCGAACGCCGCTTCATCCGATTTCGCAAAGATGGCTTCCTTCCAGGCATCACCCATCCGGTCCATGGAAGGCTTCAGCATCTCCCATTCCGGTGCTTTGGTAATCACATCGCCCGGGTTATAGGCTGTAATGACATGAATGCCATTAGGACGCAGAATTTTTCTGGCTTGTTCCATGGCATCAAGCCGTTTCTGATCGGCCCAGATATCTCCGCCTGCGACCGAATTGATTCGATCAGGCCCCGTGATGGATTCCAAACCAATGGAAATGCCTTCGTTCTTGCGAACTTTACCCGATTGATCTGCCGTAAATTTATCGAACCACTCCTTTTTGGCAACAGGTTTACCCTCCTTCATATCCCAATGAACGCCCTGCACTCCGTATCTTGCCAGCATAAATCCTTCATCGGAAGCCATGTAATCGAGGAACTTCAGCGCCGCATCTACACATGCGCCCTTGCAGTTTTTGGTGATCACTGTTACGTTGTTGCCCTGAATGCCCAGATCCGCAGGGCGATTCGGTTCAACATCTGCACGCTCTAAAGGGCCGATCGGGATGTAATCGCTTCCAGGGTGTGAAGTAACATATTCTTTGGAGGCATCCAAAATGGCCGGATAGTGTGCGGCCAGAGTGGCGATGCGGCCCTGATTGATTTTCTCCTTGGCGATCGGGTCAGTTTGGGTGAATGCTTCCGGGTCCATTAACCCTTCTTCAACCAATTTCCGGTAGAACAGGGTGTATTCTTCATAACCTTTGGTGAAAAAGTTATGCTCTACCGTTCCGTCACCTTTGTCAACATAACTGCCACCCGAATTGAACATGGTATTGCCGATGCCGACGGACCAGCCGTTGCTGAAGCCACCCAATGGAAAGACCGGCTGCCCGTTCTCTTGCAGATTGGCATCCTTGATTGCTTTGAGGAAGTTATAGAATTCCTCCTTTGTCACGACCGATTGAGGGTCTATACCCACCTTATCCGCGATATCCTTGCGAACATAGAAGCCGTACAGCCAATCCATGCCATCTTCATTCTGGGCAGGCTGGTTTTGCAGGAGTAGATATTTTTTGCCGTCATAGGCATTAATCGCTTTTTCGTAGAGCGCTGGGGGTACATTTTCTTCAGCAATGGATTTCGCGAGGTTAGGATAGTCCCCCAATTTGTCGGAAATATCGACGAGCTGCCCTTCTTTGGCCGCCTTGATAATGCCGTCCAGCTCCCCTCCCCATGCGGGTCCGGTATAGATATCCGGCAGATCCTGCGTGGCAAATATCTGGTTTACCTTCTCGGTCTCACTGCCTTTGGTATACTCCCAATCCAGCGTGACGCCAGTCTTCTCCTTGATGACTTCTTCCACAGGCGTTATTCCGTTGTCCGAACCACCTGAACCGTTCCAGTTGTGCAATATTTTGAGCTTGTATGAACCATCAGCTGCTTCTCCGCTATTCCCGTTTCCTGATGAATCCGTGCATCCGCTCAACGATCCTCCAACCAAGATGGACACGAGTAATACGGATACGCCTTTCGACCAAATTCGGTTCAAACCAATCGCCTCCTGAAATATGATGATGAATGATCTGGGTCAAGCCTGATAAAACTCAGCAAATTCCAGGTTAGGATCACCTAACCTTTCACCGAACCGATCATCACTCCTTTTACGAAATATCGTTGCAGGAACGGGTAGATACACAGGATCGGGAAGACCGTAATGACGAGCAAAGCCATACGCAGGGATTCGGGTGTCGCACCCGCTCCGCCTGAACTGCCAAGCGTCTGCCCGCCCTGTTGTGCTGCGCGCTGCATCGAATTGGACAGCGACTCCGCTTCGGTCAGCATTTCCTGCAAGAGGGTTTGCACCGGAATCAGATCCTTGTTGGATACATAGTAGGCACCCGAGAACCAGTCATTCCAGTGGGCGACCCCAATGAAGAGGGAGATGGTTGCCAGTACGGGTCCCGAGAGAGGCAGAATGATGCGAATGAAGATTTGAAAATCCCCGTACCCGTCAATGTGGGCTGATTCCTCCAGCTCTTCGGGAATTCCTTGCAGAAAGGTCCGGATAATGATGATATGCATGAAGTTGAATAACAGCGGTAAGACGTACACCCAGAAGGTATTGATCAGATGCAGCTTCTGAAGCGTAATGAAGAACGGGATGAATCCGGCACTGAAAATCGTAGGCAAAAAGATGTAAAAGGTGAAAAATGAACGGCCCGGCAATGATTTCTTCGAGAGCGCGTAAGCCATCAATGTACACAGAATCACATGAAGGAACGTACCCAGCACGGTTCGCATGATGGTGATCTGGTACGCCTTCCAGATGCGTGCATTATCAAATACCTGGGCATAGTTCTCCAATGTAAATTGGCGTGGAAGGAAATAGATCGCGCCCTGCATGGAATCTTTGCCGTCATTCAGCGAGTACGCCAGGATGTAAATAAACGGGTAGATCATGGAGAATCCGACCAAAGTGAGAATGGTATAGTTTATAACTGAAAATAAGGACCATTTGCGTGTCATCACATCACCTCCTTAGAACAGGGATACATCACTGACTTTGCGGGCAATCCGGTTGACCGTTAGCACCAAAATCAGCCCAATTACACTCTGGAACAGCCCCACAGCTGCCGCGTAACTCAGACGCCCTTCCCGGATACCCGAGTTAATGGCGTGCACGTCGAGTACACTTCCCATGCCAGCGGTCGCAGGTCCATTCAGGAGAAGCAGCTGCTCATAACCCGCGCTCATCAAGTTACCCACGGCGAGAATAAATAATATAATGGCGACATTACGGATACCCGGCAGGGTCACATGCCACATCTGTTGGAAACGCCCAGCACCATCGATCTTGGCAGCTTCATATTGCTGCTGGTCAATTCCGGCAATCGCAGCCATGAATATGATGGAGTTCCAGCCGATGTTCTTCCAAATATCCGATCCAACAATCATCTGATAGAACCAGGTGGGATTGTTCAGGAATTGGATAGGATCAGTTCCGAACGACCCCAGCAAATCATTCACTGGCCCACCGTATGGCGTAAGCAATCTCTGCATCAGGGTGACAACCACAATCCAGGATACAAAGTAGGGTAAATAGGAAAGTGTCTGAACGGTTTTCTTGAACCTGATCATGCGGATTTCATTTAAAAGAATGGCGAGAATGATTGGCATCGGAAAGCCGATTAACAGCTTCATGAGACTGATGATCACCGTGTTGCGGATGATATCACCAGATTGATAATAGTTAAAGAACTGTTGAAAGTACTTGAAACCTGCCCAAGGGCTTCCGGTAAAACCGCCAACGAAGGTATAGTCCCTGAAGGCAACCTGAATTCCATATAAGGGAACATAGGAGAATAAGAAAAACCAGATAATGCCAGGTAACATGAACAAGTAAAAGAGCTTATGCTTCCAGACTCGCTTCATTAACACACTGTTCTTAATCACATTCCCAACGCTCCTTTCTCTTAAACTAACCTTTCAATCGCAGCGAGATGATCTCGAATGGTGTAAAGGACAAAACTACGTCAGATTGATCCCGAAGCTCCAGCGATGAAATGTTATTTTCCATGAGATCAACCGCCCAAACTTCAGCAGTATCCCATCCGATAGACAGTTTCGTTTTAACCTGGGTTCCCGAGGTCTCATACAGACGGACAATAATGTCATTGCTGTCCTCGGCTTTTTTGATGGACTCCACCATGATGTGCGGATGATCTGGCTGCAGGAATGCTTTCGTGTAAGGCAGCTTTTCCTCTTCGACATCCATTGAAGGTGCAGGCAATGAACTCAGGCGCAGCGGAATATTGAGCTCATTGCCTCTTCGATAGATTTCAGCCTGAACATGGTTCCCCTGATGCGGATATAACGAATAGGTGAATTGGTGCTCTGCACGATCCGCCACCGGATCCGGGTACGAACTGCTGCGCAGCAAATGAAGGTCAAGCACATTGTTAATGGCTCGATGCCCGTATTTGCAATCGTTGAGTAAGGCGACTCCGTAATCCGGTTCCGATATATCCACCCATTGGTGAGCGCATATCTCATCCTTGGCAAAGTCCCACATCGTATTGCGGTGAGTCGGCCTGCTCAGGCTGCCAAACTGGATTTCACAGTGTACCTGATCGGTACGAATCTGCACCGGGAACGAAGTGCGCAACATTTTACCGTGTTCCTGCCAATCCACGACCGTCTCAAAATCAATACGCCGACTGCCCTCCGTTAAAATAACGGTTTGGGTTAGAGACGATTCTCCGTAGCTGTAATCAAAAACCAGCCCAACTTTCGGACCATCCCGAAGCTCATGGATATCATTCAGAATTAATGGCATCCCCACTTGCGCTGAATAATCATGGCGGAAATCCCAGGCATCGCCTTCATCATGATATACACGAAGATCGTTCCCCCGCTGTCCTTGCAGGATAACTTCACGTGCCTCCAGCTTATCCAGGATTGAGGTAATGCCGCCATTGGGGTCAAATTTCACGATGAGAATGTCATTCTCCATACTGTACTCCTTGGCTGTTTCACGGAAATCTGTTTCCAGCGCAGCAACATCCGTTTCAATACCCGTTGCGATCTCCCCCATGACCTCCTGATCTTCATGATTAGATACCACGGTGTAGCCCATGGATGGAACCTGCACCTTATGCCATCGTCCATGGAGGTGCAGCCACTCCTGACGTTCCCACGGTAGTGAGTTGAATACCACAGTTGAATTGGAGCTTTCCTTTTGGGAAGAGATATAATCTGTAATATAGCTGTAGGTTTCGGTGATCATGCCTTCCGTCTGCTGGAGCAATGCTTCATACCGTATTAACGACTCATCATATACTCGCTTAATCGAAGATCCGGGGAGGATATCATGGAATTGGTACAGAAGCACTTCCTTCCAGATCGTCTCCAATGTTTCGGCCGGATAAGACTTGCCTATGCGGGCAGCCAGTACAGCAGCAAATTCCAGCTCGCGCAGAGCTTTCTCCATCTTGCGGTTATACCACTTGCTCCGTGCCTGACTGGTCAGGGTTCCTTGGTGCTTTTCGAGATACAACTCCCCACGCCAGGTCTGGAATCGATCTCTTTCTTCATTCAATCGTTCAAAAAATTTCCAGGAAGGTTCCTGCACAACAGGTGCCAGACCGAGCAGGTTCTTCTCCCGCTCCAACCGTTCCAAATGCTCTTCTCCCGGCCCGCCGCCGCCGTCTCCAATGCCGAAGAGCATCAATGCGTGGCTGGAAACATTTCTGTCCAGATACTCCCGCTCTGCTTTGGCAATGGAACGTGGGGCGGCCGGACTGTTGTACGTATCCTCAGGTGGCATATGTGTTAACACCGAGGAACCGTCGATCCCTTCCCACAGAAAGGAATGGTGAGGATGGCGGTTGTACTCACTCCAGGAGAGCTTCTGGGTCATCATGTAATCTACACCGGATTTCTTCAACAACTGCGGCAAGCTTGCGGAGTAGCCAAATACATCCGGCATCCACAGCGACTTCATCTCCATTCCAAATTCCTGTTGGAAATAACGTTTGCCATACAGAATCTGGCGTACAAGAGATTCACCGCCTGGCACATTGGTATCCGATTCCACCCACATGGCCCCTTGCGGTTCCCACCTGCCTTCCTGCACCCGTTCCTTGATCTGGTCATACATCTTGGGATAGTGTTGCTTCATCCAATCGTATAGCTGAGGCTGACTCGCTCCGAACACATAATCGGGATAACGCTCCATCATGCGAAGCACCGTGGAGAATGTTCTTGCGCCTTTTCGGATCGTCTCACGGATCGGCCATAACCAGGCCAAATCAATATGTGCATGCCCAACCGCACTTATGTTCAGCACAGGATCGCCGCCACGACGTGATAATGGTTCGTTCAATAATAACTTGGCGCGATGTATGCGATCAGGCGTTAATTCCGTCAATACGATGGAAGCGTCATACAGGGATTGAAGAATCCTTTCTCTGCGCGCCATGTTGACAGGAAGG
Organism: Paenibacillus sp. FSL R5-0517; assembly: GCF_037974355.1. Classification (NCBI taxonomy): domain Bacteria; kingdom Bacillati; phylum Bacillota; class Bacilli; order Caryophanales; family Paenibacillaceae; genus Paenibacillus; species Paenibacillus sp. FSL R5-0517. Next base: position 3,713,325 of record NZ_CP150235.1, on the reverse strand, counting down.
TGTTCTGCCGTCTCCAGAAGCACTTCGGTATCGTAATACAAGCTTCGTATATCTTCATGACAAATGGCCAACATCGCTTCTTTTATCGTACCGCCCTGATACTTTCCAAATAAGTCGTTATTGCCGGCATCAGCCCACAGCTCGAATGCCCCGTCCGTCACCGTTATTGACGAATGGTCCAGTTCAACAACTCTTTTCCCAGGGAGACCGAGTGTGAATTCAAACTCTGAATTGATCGTTGTCAATCCCTGTACAGGCGTCCCTTCGTGGTCCACCAGACAGAGTTCGCCGTTTACGTCCAGTAGAAGAACAGCCTTGGCGTCACTACCGGACGGTGGAATGCTCCCTGTAAAACAAAACCAGGCACAATCCCATAACTTCCCCCAATGCTCGCCCTGTGAAAGAGTGATTTGCTGACCTGACATTCTTTCCTCGAATGGAACAGGCTCCGGGGTAACCCATGCCTTCACATTCAACTGGGCAATGGGCTCATATATGCCTTCACGGAGTTTGGACAGCATTTGATTCAGATGTCCGAGTCTAATCGGTTCATATGGCATAATAATTGTGTTCTCTCCTCTCGTTCATCAAGTTTTTGCTTTTGCATTCTCATGATCCCACCTTACTTGAATCTCCACCTTGTTCTTGCTGCCATGCCCATAGTTCAGCAGTACGGTTTTCGATTTTGAATCCCATTTCCATTCGGCAAGCACAGTCTGGTGTTGATCTATACTGCAAACGGATATGGGTTCAAATGGGCAATAGAATCTGGCGGTGGCCTGCATGTTGGTCGGACCCTTGGCTACACATTGAAAACCTGTATTCGTTATCGTCAGATCTTCAATTCTGGAAGAGGCAGAGATCAGGCTCACCTTGTCTTGCTGTGGCCTTCCGGCCGTAATGTCGTATAACAGTGCTTGCTCACCAGGAGCCAACCTTACTTCTTGCCGAACATGCAGGTCAGGATCGAACAAGTCCACCACCGGACCTGGGATAATCAGTGGTTCTTCGGATATGGACTCTTCCAGGACAGAGGCTATGATGTAGGGCCCACGTTTAATTTTAAAATAATGCTTGGCTTCCCAACGGAAGTTGGTATCCTGTAGTCTCTCCCATGTTTCTTTCACAGTCTGGCGAAGTTGATCTGCACTCGCTTTACTTGACGCACATGCAGCCGGATGTACAGGAAGCCAATACATCGCCCCTTTGCCCACAGGATGAATCCCTTCCTGTTCTAACTTAAGCCCTAGCTGTTCAAACAAGTGCTCGCGTGGTGAGGGATATATGGTATGCGTGCTTTCCCTGCGCTGGTCATCATTCCACCAAGCCCGGATGTTGTGATAGGGGTCGCTGTCGTCTCCCACATAAATCAATGCACCACCATCCTGTACCCATTGGGCCAGTGCATAATGGATATCGGAGTGCTCCGGCTTCATGTACTCATAACTCAACAGCAGAACACGATATGGAGCCAAGTAATGTGGATAGCGCCTCACATTATCAAGCTGGACGGGTCTCACAGGTATTCCGTGTTTAAGCAATGGCAGGGCAAGCCCATAGAATGGAGAGAAATCCAGCAGCTCCGTGTCGCCATCCTCTTGAAAACCTTCCGGATCTGTGCCGACATACTTTCCTGCATTCGGTGCTTCCGGCTCAGGCTTCATGCGCTGAAACATTGCTGAGTCGGCAATTAATACACCAATGCGGGGAGATTCACCTTCTGTTTCGATATTATCTTGATCCATATTTCCAAGTGTGTGCATCACATGCAGCAATGTCGTTGCATAGTCAGGTGGAATCCGCTCTTTATGCGTGCCTTCATCGGAAGGATAAGTTCCTTTGAAAATTCTTCGCGGCCAAGGTGCGACCTCGTAATGGGAAACCCCGGGATGAAGCAGGGAAGCAGCAACGGTCTTCAGGTAGTTCTGTTTATAGTCGGCCCATGTATAATTCGGATTGTCCTCGATAGGGTCATGCAGAAACCACATTCGTCTGTCTGTACTCCGCACAAGCTCTTGCATGACACCATATTCCAAGTAAGCGGTTTCAAAAGTGCGTTCTTTGCGCACCCCTTCATACACGTTCGGTGTTCGTGATGTCCCGGTCCAGATTTGTGCAATATATCCATCTACGGAGGGAAGCTCTATCAATCGAGACTGCGGGCTAACAATGCGCCACTGCGTATAATTGATCAGGCTGTGGGTCGGAACGTAGAATCGTAAGATGCGATTGTAACGTTTCAGAGCGTAATCTTTCATCTCGGTACACAATCGGTCTAACACACGTGTGTATAAATACGCTTTCAATTTGGAAGCCCGAAACTGTGCATCGGGTGAGGATTGAGGCGGACTCCAGGGTTCTTTGTAGTACAACTGCCATTCTCTCTTAAACGATTCCGAGTACCCCCCATTTACCCAGAATTCAGGCTCCTCCAGATGGATCGCCTCCACGCCAGAATCAACAGCTGCACGGATGCGTTCAGCGATATATTTACCAAAGGAAACCGTTGGGACCATGTAAGGAATAATAGGTTCCTTCCCATGTACAATCATCTCGCCATCGCGATCCATCTGGGCTTCATCCCAGTGCGTTTCCCCGTCTATTTCCCCGTCCAGATAGTCGTTATAGGTCCCCCATGCTACTCCTGTCATTAAATGAACCACGTACCCTTTATCCTTCCATTCCTGAATACGTTGCGGCATCGTATCGTCCATTCCATAGACCATGACAAAATCCGTTTGCAGATCATAATCAGGATGATAGGGTGCTGATTCCTGGAATCCGGTTCGTTCTTCTTTCCGATCTCTAACCACAGCTATGACCTCCCTGCCCCTGTTGGATTGGTCTTTCGTTGTAAATATTCACCATTTTACAAAATATAATATATATTAAGAATATATTCAATATGTTTTTATAAAAATAAAAAAGTCTTTTCCGTACATCTACGGAAAAGACTTAAATTTAAGCATTCATATATGATTAGGGACATCTTCCAGTCGTTTGACGAACGACAAGTTCAGGTTCAATCAGAATTTTGCTGAAGCCCGTAATCTCGCGGCTATTCCGAATGACTTCTAGAAGCTGGTTGCCTGCTCGGATTCCCATCTCTCTCTCAAATTGCTTTACATGTGTAAAAATACTGAATTCCTCCACGATGGAAGTGGGGTCATCAAAGCTTACAATCGATACATCTTCGGGAATGCGAAGACCGGCTTGCTTGGCCATTTGATAGATCTGAACCCCCAGCCTGCCATTCAGCGATATATAAGCAGTCACCATTTTGTTGCTGATATATCGGTACAACGGATGGGCTTCGGCGTCTTTCAGAACAGACAGCGGTTTGAAATCTGTAATCATATGTGCAGGGTTAATCAATGCTTCTTTATCCTTCAGTGCTTCAATATAACCATCAATCCGCTCCTGGACAGTGACGGTTTGCAATGGAGAATCCGAGCAGATCGCTATATCACGATGTCCAAGCTCCCATAGATGTTCAACGGCCAGCCTCACGCCCAACCTTCCATCAGCCGCAATGTAATGGGTTTCGACGCCAGGCAAATATCGGTCAATCAGTAAAAAAGGGAAGCCGGATAACTTCATGCCGAGAATCTCCTCGTTATAGTTACCTTCATCCACAGGAAAGATTAACAGCCCCTCAGTTCCAAGTGCCTTTAACTCCCTGATCGCATCCTTTTCTTTCTCGATGTTGCCATGCGTCAGCATGATCATGCTGCGATAACCTTCCTGATTGAGTGACTGCTCGATTCCTTCGATGAGTCGAATCGCAAAGTAGTCGTGAATCGTAGGCATGATCACCCCAATCATTCTTGTACTCGATCTGCCTCCCTTTACTGCCGGAGATTCAGAAATTGCGGTGTCTGTTGCATCTGTGCCTTCCGCGACAAAGCTTCCTTTCCCCGGGACGCGTGCAATCAATTTCTCGTTAGCCAAGCCTGTCAGGGCATTCACAACTGTAATTTTGCTAACGTTAAATCGATCCATGAGTTCCTTCTCTGTCGGTATTCGATCACCCGGCTTCATATTTTCGGAAGCAATGAATTTGCGGATGTAGTCTTGAATTTGTTGGTACAACGGTATTCTATCATTCGTACTCATGATAATCACATCACCAATTCATTCATTATATTTTTATATATAAAATATATTTTTACACATATAAGTACAATAAACAACCGCATAATGCCTGTCAATCCTTCATTCCTTGACTCATCTTCTCTATTGGGGAGACAAACCATTTTTCTGGGCGCAGGATCATCAGGTGTTGATTCCCTACTCTCGTGTGGCCATAAACTAATCGTGCTTGGTGATCCCTTAGGGAACAAAAGCCTTTTTGGTTCAGTGATTCAGGCATTCCAACATTAGAGTTGCAGTCCGCCCAGAACCAAAACTTCTGAATCGAATCTCGCTATGCAGCGCGGTGAAAAGTGGAGACGCCTAGGATTTTTTTTCGATGCGGCTATCCATTAAGACTTCCCGATCGCAGACTTAGGATTGAAACTCTTTTCCCCATACTCTTATAGAATCGATGATACTCGACAATTTATTTCCTTGTTCAGTGAGGGAGTATTCTACTTTGGGTGGCACAGTATCATCTACTATCCTCTTCACAATTCCATCCGCCTCAAGTTCCCTGAGCTGTAAAGTCAACATCCGTTGTGTAATCCCTGGTATTAATCGTTTAAGTTCATTAAATCTGACCGATTTTTCGGATAAAATGTCGATAATGATTCCCTTCCATTTTCCTCCTATCATATGTAAAACCATTTCAACAGGACAAGCCTTTATAACCTCTTCACTGCAATCCCCATAATTTTTTAATCCATATCCCATATTGCCACTCCATTCATTAAGTTACAAAAATGTGCGTACTTATAAGTCTCAATCATTTCCACTATATTAACTATATCAAAAATGAAAGGAGATATATCATGGGTACAATGAGAGAATCTTAATGGCAGTCACAACTATAAGAATTAAATATATTTTCGTAGGTACAGGTTTTAGAAAACAGATTAGGGAGGCAATCTTATGAATAAATCCAAGATCGTATTAATTACAGGTGGCAATAAGGGTATTGGTTTTGAGACAGCAAGACAATTGGGAAACATGGGGTATGAGATTTTAATAGGAGCAAGAAGCGAAGAAAAAGGACAAGAGGCCGTAATGCACTTGGAAACGGAGAACATTAAAGCTAAAACGGTGGTTCTTGATGTCACAAAACCCAGCTCCATTCTCTCCGCAGTAGAATGGATTGAACAAGAATATGGATACCTTGATATCTTGATTAATAATGCAGGCGTGTTTTTTGAAGGCACCACCTCTCCAAGTGAACTGGAACTGTCCGTTCTCAAGAATACTTTTGAGACAAACGTTTTCGGCGTATTTTCTGTCACGAAATCATTACTTCCCTTGCTCCAAAAATCTTCTGCCGGAAGAATCGTAAATCTTTCCAGCGGATTAGGTTCCTTAACTTTGAATTCAGACCCAACGTCGGAATTTTATAATGTGAATTCGCTCGCCTATAATAGTTCCAAAACGGCTGTAAATGCTTTAACTGTTTTCTTTGCTAAAGAATTAAGAGATACTCCTATTAAAATCAACTCGGTTTGCCCTGGATTTACAGCTACCGATTTAAATGGTAATAATGGCTATCGCACAGTCGAACAAGCAGCTTCCAGTGTAGTTAAGCTCGCCACAATCAATAATGATGGTCCAACCGGTAGATTTTTTGATGAAAATGGAGTTGTGCCTTGGTAAACCATTTTACCCGAGCAGTTTCTGAGTATTCCGTAAGTTATATACAGTTTCCCAGTCCCATTCACCAGAGTAGCGGGAGTAGGCTCTCTGTGTAGTCAACGGCTATAAGGGTCAAATTCATGTGCCTGACCAAGGACATGAACTTGACCCTTTAAATTGAAAAAAACGCGCCTAGAGCGGGTTTGTATCGGAATGATCTTAGTGGTCAAACCCTCAATCCCTCCACCCGCATAGCAGGTGGTTTTTGTTTCGCGCACTCAACTGGCTAAAGCCATAATAAAAGCCTGGGCGGCATACACTCAGACCTTTCACTTGATTCTGCTTTACCATCCGATAGCCGCACCATCGCAGCGGGGGTCTGTGCCTCCGAGCAGGAAACCATTGTCATCGATCATAATGGCATGCGCATGTCCCATGACTCTAGCAAACTCTTCAACTGTGTTTACCTTGTGTCCGGCTAGCTTTAAACGCTGCTGCACTTCTGCCGCGATTCGGCCCTCCACTCTCAATTCTTGTGTTGCCTCTCCCCACGTTCTTCCCCACACCCAGCGGGGTTCACGCACAGCGGTCTGGGGAGTCATACCATAGTCCACCATGCGAGTCAGCAGCGCGGTCTGAGTCTGGGGCTGACCTTCTCCTCCCTGGGTACCGTACAAAATATATGGCTTCCCATCACGGCAAGCCATCGCCGGCATCAGCGTATGAAAGGTTCTTTTGTCCGGTTCTAGCCTGTTCACATGCGACGGATCAAGGGAGAAGAATGAGCCTCGGTTCTGTAGCAATATACCGGTGTCTCCCCCAACCACAGCCGAGCCGAATTCAAAATAGAGACTTTGGATAAATGACACAGCATTACCCTCGCTGTCTACTACCGCCGCATATGCCGTATCATGACCTACCGGCTGGGTATCCATGGGCAGAGCTCGCTCCATATCGATGCAGGCCGCCAGCTTCGCAGCATAGGATTTGGATAGCAGTCGGTCCAACGGAATGGAGGAAAATTGTGGGTCTGTCAAATAACGATCACGGTCACGGAAGCTCAGCTTCAGCGCCTCCACGAGCAAGTGATAGTACTCATAGGAACCGTGCTCTATATTCTCCAAATCAAACTGTTCTATAATTTGAAGCGCCATTATACCGGTAAAGCCCTGTGAATTCGGCGGGACCTGATAAAGATCAAGTCCTCGGTAACTTCCTTTGATCGGCTCCGCCCATTCACCTCTGTGTCTCGCAAAGTCCTCCAGTGTCAGTAGACCTCCCTGCTCCTTAAGTGCGCGAACAATCTCCTGACCAACACTGCCTGAATAAAATACATCTCGACCCTGATCCGCAACCTGGAGCAGGCTGCGTCCCAAAGCAGACTGCACAAAGCGGCTGCCTTGCTCCGGGACCTTGCCTCCAGGCAGATAGATGGCGGCAGTCTGTGGATAAGCTGCCAGCACATCGAAACGCTCAGCCGTATTGACATGCTGGTCCGGCGATAGCGGGAAGCCTTCCAGCGCATAACGGATCGCGGGCTCAAGCACCTCCGCCAGCGTCTTCGTACCATATTCCTGTAATATGGCATCCCAACCGTCCACCATACCCGGCACGGTAATGACGCTTCGGGGTCCCCGCTGCGGGATGGCTGATTTGCCGGCAAAGCAGGCCGCGGTAATCCGACTGCCCGAACGTCCACTCGCGTTATATGCCCTGACCTTTCTCTCTTCGGTGCTATAGGTCAGCCAGAAGGAATCACCTCCCAGTCCCGTCATATGGGGGTATACGACGGCAAGACAGGCGCTCACCGCCACGGCGGCATCAAAGGCGTTACCTCCCTGCTGCAAAATACGCGATCCTGCCGCGCTGGCCAAAGAGTGAGGGCTGACTACCATCGTCTGTGTGCCTGTGACTTGTGGAACCATCTTGCCACCTTCTTTCTCTTCTATGTTCAACTGAGGGTAATTCCTGTTTGTTGCTAATCATGTTACCAGTTCAGACGTGAATGCCTGAGCGGTATGCAAAGCAGACTGCCATCTGCCGGAGGCATACACCCAGCGACTCATTTTTGTACCTGATAGCAGCTGCGTCACATCCGAAGCATCCGTGACAACAAAGTTGCAGTCATGCCCTTCTTCTATTCCATACTCGTCGCAGCCCGTGATTTCAGCAGGTATATCCGTGATCATCCGCAGCAGCTGTACGAAATCCCGTTCACTGCCCATATGGGCAGCATATGATGTGATTTGGGCGATCTGTATCAAATCCCCGCGGCCGAACGGATGGAATGGGTCTTGGATATTGTCGGAGGCCGCAGCAAGCGGAATGCCTTCTGCAAGCAGCTCGCGAATGCGTGTTGTACCCCGTCTTACCAGGCCGCGATCTTCCCGTCCTTGAAGATACAGGTTCACCGCAGGCAGCGTTACCGCGTTCAGACCGGCTTCCTTCATCTTCGCCATCACATGCTGTGCATCTTTTTCCGTCATTGCGGACAATGAGCACAGATGATCTGCCGTCACTCTGCCCTGATAACCGTAGCGAATCGTATGCTCAGCGATGCTCAGCACGGTTTTTTTTCCGGGATGATCACTTTCATCAGCATGCAGATCAATGGGTACGCCAAAACGTTCTGCTAACCGAAAAATCCTGCTAATCTCTCTTTCAGAGTCGTCTGCCAGATGAGGGGCTCCGCCAAGTACATCAATTCCCATCCGCAGTGCTTCCTCGATGGCCTCATCCGCAGCTTCATGATTGCCACGGAACGGAACCATGAGCGCATATTGGATAGCCAGATTACCCTTCAACTTCTCCCGTACTTCCAAGGCTGCCTCAATTGTCCGAAAGGCCACCTCTCTCCCCAAATGAACAGGGAAGTCGAGGTGGCTCCTTATGGTCGTGGTCCCGTAGCTCAGTGCCATTCTGGCAGCCGTCAGCATGCGTTCCGCTAACTGCTCCTTGCTGAATGTCTGTACAGCCTGGCTGTAATTAAGAATAGCTTCATGAAGTGTACCGGATCGATTCGACACCTGCTCAAGCGAGAAGGCCTTATCCAGATGCATATGACAGTCAACCAGGCCAGGAAGCATCATGCCGCCCTGCAGATCGATGCAATCTGCGTCTGCGAGCCGTTTCAGATCCGATCCAGCCTGATGCGGGACCATCAGACGGGAAGCGCCGCTTTCCCATGCATCAAGGAAATCATCTTGCCGACGGATGCTAACCCATTTTCCAACCTCCGCCTTTAGTTCATAAAGACCAAGGTCTTTCCGGTGCGGAAGGCATACATTAATGAAACGCAGCCCTGCACTCATTGTGCGGTAGCCAGCGCTTGAAGCACGGCCAGATCCTCCTCGTCAAGCTGGGTGGCCGGACCCGCTTTGATCATATCCGAGAACATTTCGTCTGGTACCATGGTCGTCAGACAATACAGACGTGTGCTGCCCGTGTTAATAATATCGTGATGGTTGCCCGGTGGAATGATAATGAACGAGCCTTGGCGGATCGGAGTCTCATACTCGCTGCCAACTTTGGCTAGCCCCTCCCCTTTTAACACATAAAAATATTCATAAGCTTCCCGGTGTTCATTGGATGGAGTTCTGCCTCCAACCTCGAAGATCTCCACAAATGAAGTGAAAGGAACCTGCTCCCTGTCGCACAGCAGGATGAACTTATTCGTATCCTGTGCGGAAATTTTGTGGACGGGACAATTCTCAAAGTTACCAGCAACCAGACCTGGAATGTTCACCATATACATTCAACCTCACTTTGATTGATTTTAATTTATGCTTCGCTTTTTATCTTTTTACCGGTAGCCTCAAACAGGATATGTCCTGTTCTGTACTGCGAACAGCTGTGGTAGCAATTTTCAACCCACCTGTTCCCGTGCTGTTCATCTCGTCTCTAACACCGTTTGGATGCCGGGCGAATAACGGGAAGGCGCTGCCTGTCAACTCAAGCCGGACATACGAGCCAGCCGGAAGGGTGGCCGCCAAGGGACGCAGCCGGATCTGCGCTGTTCTCCATTCATTAGAAGCATCTGCTCCGTCACTGCAGATTTCCGTGCGACCCACACTCAGTAGCCGGGCCGTCCCTTTCTCGGATACGGTGGTGAGGATGGCTACCAGATCCGTCGGACCTCCCAATGTTTGGTACTGCACGGATAACTCCGGGGACCCAAAAATCGGGATATCCTCTGCAAGCGGTCCTCCCGTATATACCAGAATTTCTTGCCGTTCCTGAATGGCAGCTCGGTCGGACGGCAGGTAAGAGTCCAGGCGCATCGGCAGACGTGAGTCGTACACGAATACATCCGGCACAGCTTCCTCTACATCTTCCTTATGCTTTTCGAGTCTCCCCCCTCCTGCCGCACCATTCGCCGGGGTCTGTGACCCGGACAGATAAAACCATTCGGACGGAGAGGCCCCATCCTCATATAGAGAAGGCAGCTGTTCTCCCGTATGCCATTCATGACTCAATTGGTCAAAATATCGGATCGGCAGTTCACCAGACAGTTCCATGTCTTCCTTGCCCTTCAGCCAATAATCAAACCAGCGCAGCTGCTCCAGATGATGACCACCATCCGCCTGCTCGCCATGATCGATTCCGCCCGCTCTTCGCCCCCATGGAATATGGGCCCACGGGCCGACAATGAGCCGATGAAAGCAATCCGGTGTGGCCGTAGCTTGCAGAGCTTCGAACGACTGTAACGTGCCCATGAGGAAACCGTCATACCATCCCCCAATATGAAGCGCCGGCACGGGTTCCTTTACGATATCGTTGATCCAGTTCATCTGCTCCCAGTACTCATCGTACGCTTGATGATCGATCCAATCATAAAATGAGGGAAAGTATTGCTCCAGAATTGGATGTCTTTCATTCAATGGCATTTTCCAAAGCATCTCATCGGGGCTGCGCATGAGTCGTGAGCATTGCTCTGCCGTTTCGAAGTCACCCGCTCTTTGTGCCGTGTCACGAGCCAGTTGGAAAGCCCACGGCAGATGGTTGCCAAGTGCGAAGGAGCCATGTGGATAAAACAAGCCATGATACATGTCTGCCGGACACATGCTCGGTGCAATCGCCTTGAGCGCAGGAGGGTGAAGGGAAGCTGCTGCCCATTGTGTTAGCCCTTGATAAGAGAAACCGTACATGCCTACGTTCCCGGTCGAGCCGGACAGACTGGCTGCCCATTCGATGGTATCAAATCCGTCCTCTGCTTCTTGAACAAACGGATTAAATTCGCCTTCCGACTCGCCCCGCCCTCTGACATCCTGGATTACCACGATATATCCCTTACTTGCATACCAGACGGGGTGGGCATGCGTAACGGTAGAAGCAATCGACCGTCCGTAGGGCTGGCGCATCAGCAGCACAGGATATTCTCCTGTCTCGTCCGGCAGGTATATATCTGAATACAACGTTATGCCGTCGCGCATCGTGCAAGGGACCTTTCGGCGGATGACTACATTTCCAAATTTCATGCAACTCGCTCCTTTGCTGTAGATACGGATTGACTAGTAAAATCCGCATGGCACGTTAACTGCTGCAGGTTGCGCCATTTTTCCGTCACCCGTTGATCAGATACCGCTAACTGCCGAACGCTTTAATTTCTCCTGATTCAAAATTCCCTTCGGGTCATTGCGATGTTTAATTTCCCACAATCGATCATGGGCGTATGATCGCCCGCCTTCCTTCAAATCCCATGTATGCGGATTGTTGACGATAACGCGGTTTTTCTCGTAACATTCCATCAGCTGATTCAGGTTCTCCTCCGTTGTGAAGGGAACCAGCGGCAAGCCGGAGATCAGCAAATTTCCGTTTTGCCGGGCAAACTCGATATGATTCATCACTTCCGGATATTCCTTTTTCATTGATGAGATTTGCTCAAGGGCACTAGAGGGGTCAAAATTGAGCTGCAGGTAAGTCAAGTCAGGATCTGCCTTGCGCGCCCACAAAGTTGTATGATTCCATGTGAAATCGGAGACACCTACACCTTTGTGATACTGTTCGGCAGAGACCTTCATAGCCAAGTGCCCTCCATACTCCGATAGGATACGTTCAAGCTGGGATTCGTTGGCTGTATCCACTTCCAGTAATGCGACAGCATGGTCAGCGGGGAGATCAAGCGGAAGAAAATAGGATGGTACCGGCCATTCATGGATGGAAATTAGCCGTTTCACCAAGGAATTGTCCTCAGCTACCGACTGCCCGAAGCGAAAAGCCTGTTCAAAACGGTCAAAGGTCACTGCCCATTGCATCCATTCCACTCGGGGAGCCAGATTGATTTCCACTTCGGACAAAATGCCGATTGTACCGTAAGTATGCAGGTAAGGCAGCACTTCGTCCCCCTGGAGCTCAATGGTACGGGGATGAACCTCAACAGTCTTGATTTTTAGAGAACGTACCAGCCCATCCCAGATCGTTCCCCAGCTGATCGAACCGATGCCGCCAAAACCGCCGCATAAAAAACCGCCGATCGTCGCGGATTGAAAGGTGGAAGGCATCGTACGCAGCTCGTAACCTGCCTTGCGGGCAGTAGATTCCATTTTGCCGAGTCTGGCCCCGGCCTGGATCCGCATCGTGCCTTCTCCCATTTCGAGCACCTTGTTGTATTTGGCCAGATTCAGGACGATTCCGCCTGTGACCGGAACACATTGGCCATAGTTGCCGGTGCCGTTCCCCCTGATGGTTAGCGGAACTCCCAGCTCTGCTGCTATGGAGAGCAGATCGTCAAGTTCTTCCTCGGTGCGCGGACTGGCGATGCACTCGGCGACCTTACCCTGCAGCTGACTGGCCAGCACAGGAGAGAAGTGATGATAATCCATCGAATATTTGGCAAGCGCCGCCTCCTCCCAATGCAGCAATTCCGGATCCATGCGTTCTTTCAATACGGCTATCCAATGTTCATTCATTCGGTTCCCCTCCCGTATGTTGTAATACTGATCTCATTAAAGGAATCTCTTAGGAATTCGGCAAGAACTCATCCGTAAATACTTTGCTGACATCAGGCTCCTCTTTCAATGCCCCAATCTCCTTAAGCTGCTTTCCGAGCTCCGTCCAGCGTTCCTCTGTCATGTAGCCAACACCATGTGTCGCCGCATCACCTTCATATACAAACGGGATAAGCGCTTCTGCGGCATAGTTCAGCTTTTCTTTCGTAAAATCAGGGTTTTCCTTTAAAATGACGTCATTCACGGTATCATAATTGGTTTTGTAATAATCCCAGCCCTTCATCGAAGCCTCGACATAACCACGCACAATATCAGGATGATCCTGGATATACTGCTCCGTGGTGAACAGCACATTGGAATACGGGTTATAACCGGCATCCGCCAGTAGCAGGAAATCAATGTCTACATTCTGCTGCTTCATCTCGTACGGCTCACTGGTTACATATCCCTGAATGGCAACCGTTTCATCGGCTACAAAAGGAGCCAAAGAACCGGTATAAGCCAATTCCTTCACGTTACCCAATTGGTACTTACTCTTCACAAAATCCCAAAACACCGAGCCTGTCCCCACGTATACGGAGCGGTTGTTCAAATCGGCCAGGGAGGACAGGTTCTGATTGGCATGAACCATAAGTCCCTGCGGGCTTTTCTGGAATATCGTTGCAATCGCTACAAGAGGGATTCCTTCTTCACGAGCGACCAGCAATTGATCCGCTGTTGCCAGTCCGAACTGCGCCTTGCCTGAAGCCACAATCTGTGTTGGAGACACCTGCGGCCCACCTGCCTGGATGGTCATATCGAGACCAGCCTCATTGTAATATCCTTGTTCCTTTGCCGCATACAGTCCCCCATGCTCTGCTTGTGCAAACCAGTTCGTCACCTGTGTAATTGCCGTGAGTTCCTCGCTTCCCCCTGCAGCAGAGGCATTCTCAGCCGTTGGCTGATTCCCGCAAGCCGCGAGCAATGTGGATAAGGAAAATATTGCTGCGAGTAAAACGACAGTTCCCTTTTGTCTGTACTTGTTCATCTCATTACCACTCCCCAAGGAAAATTACTGATGATTTGTACGACTTCCCCTACCGGATTTCGAAGCGTCATAAAGCCACTGATTCTACACTCGGCCACATCTCCTTGCTGAATCCGGACGGACCCGGGTGTGCCTGTCATGATCACATCACCCGGATAGAGAGTCATCATCTGTGAAAAATACGAGACAATGAACCATGGATGATACATCATGCGAGACACCGTATTGCTATGAATAACCTCATCATTCAACACCGTTTCAACGACGAGGCTCTGCAGATCACTTATTTCATCAGGTGTTATTAGTTGTGGTCCAAGACTGAAGAATGTATCGAATACCTTGGATCGCTGCAGGAATCTCGGGTTCCGTGCGTGAATGTCCTGGTTAGTCATATCCAGCGTTGCGGCAAAACCTGCAATGACCTCCTGCGCACGTTCTTCCGGCACATTTTTGCAGGTTCGGCCGATGATAATGCCAAGCTCTGCTTCTGATGTCACATTCACATCCTGAGCCGTCAGCTGGATATACTCTTCCGGCCCGATCAGGCTTGAGTCCGGCTTCATGAAGCAGACTGGCTCACGCTCTGGAGGAGTAGATGCGAGATCGATCGCTTTTTGCACATAATTCATGCCAATTCCCCATATTTTACGAGGGTGGCGGAAGAGAGGAGCAGCTGTGGCTTCTTTTGAAGGTATGAAAGGTATTGATGAAACTGCTCTATCCCCGTGCTTCTGATACCACTGGATTAGCTCCTCTAGCTGGCTTTGCTGCAAGATCTCCATAACGGAGGTGCCCCATGAGCTTCCTTCCGCCCTATTGATCTCCTCTAGAAGAAAGAATCGTTCCGCATGTTCAATCGCGGCCTGTTCACCATCGCCGTGTTTCAGACTGACGAGCTTCACAGAGTGCTTCCTGCTGGCTGCTGAACCGGTTCAGTCCCGCGGACATCGGTGATTTCAAAATCACACAGTTCCTCCAGCGCCTCTGACAAAATCGTTGAGATTCTATCCTGAATAATGCTACCTTTCTCAGGCGTGGCCGTCGTAGCATCACCAGCAATGCCGGTAGCGGAGATATCAGCCATCTTCCAGGCGAAACGAATTTTCCCTTCTAATGTAAGAAAGCGGTAAGAGGACATATCAGGAAGTTCTTTGACGAGGAACTCCTTGTTCACCCAGTCCGGTTTGATGGACATCACGAGAGAGGTCTCATAATCGCCACCATGAATACCGTATTCCAGCTCCTCGGAAGACAGGAGATCCTCTGCCACATTCAGACTGCCGGGACTGAGATAGAAAACCATCATCCCCGTTCTGATCCGTATTTCTCGTGATACCGTATTTAGCAAATCCGCGTTGCCGCCATGGGTGTTAAACAACAGTAACTTGCGAAAACCACTAGCCTTCAGACTTTCTGCAATGTCCAGCATGATGGCATGCAGTGTGCTCGCAGATAAGGAAATCGTGCCCGGAAGTCCGATATGTTCATTGCTTTTGCCATACGAGACCGGAGGCAGCAGCCAGATTTCCTTATCCGCCCGCACCCGCTCCAGCGTTTGTGATAATGTCGCTTCCCCAATCAAAGTGTCCGTATATACAGGCAGATGGGGGCCATGCTGCTCCACAGCTCCGACTGGGAGAATAATCAGCGCCTTATCCTTCGGCAGTTCTTGAACCTGTTTGCTTGTAAGACGGGGCAAAAATCGCTCCTCCCACGCTGTTCCTTCATATCGTTGAAACATAACAGACACCCTTTCTCCTGAGGCTTTATTGTTTTTACGCGTAGCTTCATGTTCATATATCGAATGATGCTCTTATCCTTTTACTTCAGAATGTACTGCTGAAAGAAAGGATGTGGCCCATTCCAGCAGACGTTGATCTTGTCCCGGACCGGCAATGATCGAAATACCGACCGGGCAGCCCAGTACCTCCGCAGCCGGAATCGTAAGTTGCGGCAGACCCGACAAGCCGGAAATGCAGGTTAAACGCATCGTTTTCACTCTTCGTTCTTCAATTAAAGGCCCACCCAAGCCCAACTTCGGGGCCGCTCCAGTCGTCGTCGGAATCACAAGCACCGTATCCGTTCTGAGCAGGTCAGCCATGTGCTTGCACACCTCAACCCGGCGTTTGGCTGCCTTCTCCTGATCGGCACGTTCAACGGTGCTTGCCCAGGAGAATCGCCCGGCCGTATCTGGTCCGAAGGTCGGCTGCTCACGTTCAATCCAGGCCCCGTGCTCCTGCCATATTTCATAACCCTGGATCGTCCTGAACATGGTCATCCATTCTGGTAGACCCTGCGGGGCGATGCGAACAGTTTCATGGCTCGCAGCCATGCCGCAAAGCAACTTCAGGTAAGGGGTAAGTGCCTCTTTGCTCTCCGTGTCAGCAAGCTCCCACGCATCCTCACCGATGAGCACCCGGCTGAAGCCTGTACCCGAGTCTGTCTGCGGCAAAAGCACTTCTCCTACCCGGCACAGCGTCTCGAGATCACGTGCCATCCAGCCGACGGTGTCGAAGCTGGGAGCGAGTGGGATAACGCCTTTCGCGGAGACAAGGCCATGCGATGGACGCATTCCATAAATTCCACAGTACGAAGATGGCACACGGACCGATCCTCCCGTATCCGTTCCAAGGGAGAAGTCAGTAAGCCCAGCGGCGACAGCAACCGCCGATCCGCTCGATGAACCGCCAGGGATGCGATCGGGAGCCCTTGGATTCACTGGTGTTCCATAATGAACATTTTCACCATTCAAGCTGAACATCAGCTCATCCGTATGCGTCATGCCCGTTAGCCTTGCTCCTTGCTGCAATAACAGGTTGAGCGTTTCCGCGTGTTCCGCCTCGGGTCCATGCGTCTGGAGCCAACACGGATTACCCGCGCCATTTGTATTGCCACGGACGGCATATACATCCTTGACCATATAGCTGAGTCCGTTCAGCCTACCCTGTCCTGTCGGTTCAACGATCACCTGGTTGACAATGGAGTTCCATTGGTCATTCATTTCTTCATCCCATCCTTCCGCTCAGCCTTCTAACGATGCCAGCTCTTCCGAGGTATTCCTCTCTATAGGAGTCGCTCCCTCGCTCAGCTCTTGTACCAACCATGTGGAATCCGTAACGAAGCCATAACATTGCTTGATATTGTACAATGTCGCTTCTATGCAGAAATCCGGGGAGCTTGTTGCCGAGCAATCCTCCAGAAGTATGCCGTCATATCCGAGACAAGCCGCGTCCTGCAGTGTATGCATGACACACTGATCGAGATTTACCCCGGCAAACAACACTGTTTGAATATTGAGATTGCGTAGAATACTGTCCAGTGGTGTATCCCAGAACCCGCTCATGCGATATTTATCCACATAGATATCATCGGGGGACGAATCCAGACCATCGACAATGGCCGTTCCCCAACTGCCTTTCTCCAGCACCTTGGAGCCGTTCCCCGGCAGCGGGTCCCCGATGCCGTTGCCTCGCCCATCCGAATTGTATACATGAAGCACGGATGGCGGCACGTTCATTCGGTCTTCCCGATTGCCCCAGTTCACCCATATCACAGGCACTCCCGCTTTGCGCAGCTCGGGCATCAGTCGGTTCAGCCGGCTGACCGGGTTAAGGAGTGGAGAGGTATCGACCCCAATGGAATCCAGCCATCCACCCGGTGTACAGAAATCATTCTGCATATCGATGACAATAACTGCCGTATGGTCGAGATCAAATATGACTTCCTGCGGCTGTGCAGGGAGGGTTACTGACTTGCCGTACTTTTGCGTTCGCCTCAGATCCACCAGCGTTTCGGACACTTGCCAATAGCTCTTTCGATTTCCAAGTTTGAACATATTAAGTCCCCTCATTTTTTCTGAAATTTCTGATTTGAAGCTTCACATTACTTTTGGTTCAGGTCTATGGCTTCATCAGATACTCCGTTGTAAACGCCTGGGTAACATCTAGTGATTTCGTTAATCCTCCGCCCTTGATCATCTGATCCTGCAAGGTGCTCCAGCGTTCCTTTGTCATATAACCAACACCATTTGCTTCGGAATCCTTGTTAAGAATAAAGGGTTTTTCCTGCACTGCTTCATAATTCATTGCTTCTACCGTCATATCGGGATTGTAGGTTTGGATAAACGGGTTTACCTTTTCATAGTTGTCCAGATAATAGCTCCAACCTTTCTGACTTGCCTGCACCACAGCTTCAACAACATCAGGGTGCTCTTTAAGGTAATCTTCCGTCGTAAAAAGAACGTCTGCATAGTTCGCATAACCGGAATCGGCGATTTTCAGATAGTCCACCTCAACCCCCTGCTGAGAAAGTGCGTAAGGCTCATTCGTGATGTAACCCTGATTGAGCGAACTGGGATCATTGATAAAATTGACCAGCTGCCCGTTATACTTCATTTCTTTTACATCTGTCAGATTGTATTGGCTCTTGATATATTCCCAGTAAGGCACCGCTGTACCGATGTATACGGTTTTGCCGTTCAGGTCTGCGAAATCCTGAATGTTCTCCCCCTTGTGGTACATCAGAACCTGCGGTGTGCTTTGGAAACCGGCAAGGATACCGACAACAGGGATTCCCTGTTCCCGCGCCTTCAGAATTTCATCCGCATACGAGATACCGAATTCAGCTTTGCCTGCAGCGACAAGCTGCATGGTTGACACCTCGGGGCCTCCTGGCTGAATCGTCATGTCTATGCCCTTGTCCTTATAAAAGTTCTGCTGCAATGCCGCAAAATAGCCTCCATCTTCCCCTTTGGCGTACCAGCCCTCGATCAGTTTCACCTGTTTCAAATCTGTTCCCGCTTCCCCTCCCGCCGAGGCGGCGGATTCTAGAGCGGAGGAATTGGAGCATGCGCTTAGAAGCAGTAGGATCAAAGAAGCAGCCGACAGCAGCCATTTCTTGTAACGAAAGTTCATATGATGTTTGGACATGTTGGATCTTCTCCCCCGGTTCTGGTATCATTTCATTGCTGATTCATGCCAGGACTTCAAAAGTTTGTTCGACACCATGTTGATGATCAGGAAAAATGCGATTCCTAGGGCAGATGCCGCTAAACCGCAGGCGAACAGATAAGGCGTTTGCAGACGGGTTGCCGCAACAGTAATCCCGTAACCGAGTCCGCCTTGTCCGCCACCAATGCCTGCAATGTATTCACCCACGATCGCTCCGACAACCGAACTGGAGCATGAAATTTTCAGTCCTGCCATAATGTATGGAAGTGCCGCTGGAAATCTCAGCCTCCAAATGGTTTGTAGCTTGCTTGCATTATACAAATAGAATAAATTCTTCATGTTCTGATCCGTTGAATTCAATCCGATCAGCGTATTTGATAAAATCGGGAAAAAGCTGATTAAGAATGAAATGATCACAATGGCATTTATTCCCGCTCCGAACCAGATCACTATAATTGGCGCTACCGCAACGACCGGAATAGTCTGTAGGATAATAGCATAAGGATATACGCTTTTTTCTACCGTTTTGGACAGGGCCAGTAGAATGGCCAATGAAATACCGAGCACGACACTGATCGTAAAACCGATCAACGCCTCAACAATGGTTGTGCTTACCGACGTAATCAGATTCGCGCTGTTCTCAGCAGCGGCTGCGGCAATATCGGATGGCTTGGGCAAGATATATGGGGGCATTCCGAGTATCCGCACGATTAATTCCCATCCACCGATAAACAGGACAAACACGACGATTGGCGGCAGAATTTTTTTCAGCAGTCCAATGATTGGGCTCTCTTCTGCCGGATGATGGCTGCGGGCATTGTCCTTCCCGGAAGCTCGGATACCTGGTGTCGTTTCAACGGCTGGATTAGCTACCATCTCTTCCATGTTGCTTCCCTCTCCTCTCATTTCTGGCTATCAATGATTCAGTACATTGGACACGCTGCGTACATATTCACCGAATTCAGGTTGGGTCCGGAATTCATCATCCCTCGGATAGGCAAACGGAATATCAATGAAATCCGAAATTTTACCGGGACGAGGCGTCATCACCACGACTTTTGTTGATAGGAACACACTTTCGAACACGTTATGCGTAATGAACAGAACCGACATCTTCTTGTCCTGTTCCCAAATATTTAGCAGTTCATTCTGCAGCGTCTGCCTGGTAATTTCATCAAGCGCGCCAAACGGTTCGTCCATTAACAGCAGCTTGGGACGAGATATCAACGCTCGTGCAATAGATACTCTCATCTTCATTCCGCCTGACAACTCACGGGGCAGCACTTTCATATAATCCTTCAGGCCTACCAACTCTAGAACCCGCTCCCCTTCGGTAATCCGCTCCTTTTTGGATACACCACGCAAAGTAAGAGGCATGGTGACATTATCAATCAGCTTGGCCCACGGGAGCAGGGTATGCTCCTGAAATACAAAGGCAATTTCATTCTGTTTGCGTGCTTCCTTTGGGGAAGTACCCAGCACGGTCAGATGACCGGAGGTCGGTTCCGTCAAACCGGCAATCATATTGAAAATGGTAGATTTCCCGCAACCGGAAGGACCGACAAAACATAGGAATTCTCCTTCCCCCACATGCAGATTCGCATGCTGCACAGCTACAGTGCCATTGGGGTAGATTTTGCCGACATCATCGATTACAAGCATGGAACGACTGTCCTTTTGGGCCGCTGCCTGTTGATTTTGGGTGAGCTGCATCTGAATCCCCTCTTCTCTTTGAAGTTGTGTCCTATCATATAGCCAAAAAATATGGGTGTAAATATTCCTGACACAATTTTGGTTTTTTATCTAATGGTATACGCTTTACGTTGGTTCAAAAACAGAACATTTGATGTTTTGTGTTAATTTATATTACATATATATAACAAAAGGGATTGCAGAAATTCGACAAGCCCCTATATAATTGCTTAAAAAGTTACATGGTGTCCGGTACCTGATTCAGATATGTATCTTTTAGGAGGATGAATTGACATGCAATTGACGATAGAAGATGCGTTGGCGGTGTACCCGTTATCGGAAGGCAAGTTGGCAGCCGGTAAAAAAGGAATTTCTCGAACGATTAGCTCCATCAATTTGATGGATGCGCCGGATGTGATCAACTGGATGAAAGAAGGGGAACTCTTGTTGACTACAGCGTATGCGATTAGGGATTCACCCGAGGAATTTGTTAATTTGCTGCAAAAGCTGAATGAACGTGGGGCCTCCGGACTTGGCATCAAGCTTGGTCGATATTGGGCCGAAATACCAGAGATAGCCCTGCTGGAAGCTGATCGGCTGGGCCTGCCCCTAATTGAGCTGCCTTTTCAATTCACCTTTTCCGAGCAGATCACTGCTCTCTACCAATCCGAGTTCCAACGCGATACGCGCCGGCTGAATGAATTGCTTGAAACACAGAAGAAGCTGGTTGATTTTGCGATGCAGGCGGATGAGTACACCAATTATTTTCAAAGTATCACAAGCATTTTAGGGGTTCCTTTAGCCATTGTTACCTCTGAAGGACAGACCTTGTATAATATGACCCGCTGTTCCGATATGGAGCTATTGAGCGATTGGCCCTGGAATCAGGACAATCGGTTTTACAAGTCGGCGAGCAACTTATTGTATCGGGTGCCCCTGCTGAAAAACGGAAAGTCATACGGCTACTTGCTGATACAAACTGAAAACCTGCTCGAAGCACATGAAATGGAGGGCATTTTTCACCAAGCTGCCGTTATTCTTTCCTATCATCTGGAGGTCATCCAGAATCAGGAGGCAACTGCAGCAGGTAGTCGTCTTGGCACGGCCATGGAACGTTACTTAAAGGGGAACGCCTCTTTAAAAACGGTGCTTGAATTTGCCGAAGCATTGGGCAGCACATTTTGGAGCACGCCTTACGTATGCATGGTATCTTCCTCAAGAGCGGATGCTTGGGACCATGAAATTCAGAGGCGCAAACTGAGGGAGATTCAGAATAGGCTTCAGGATCATCCCAAAACGTCCTCCTTGGAATCCCATCATTTTTATGTGATGAATCGCATATATTCACTCTTCCCCCTTCTAGAAGAAGAGGCCAAGGATCGAAGGAAGTATGAGGATTCGGTACGTTTGTATGCGGATTTGATGCATTCATGGGACCACGGAACAAGGACATGTTTTATCAGTAAAGTAAGAACGGGAATGGAGGAGTTCATCGACGGCTTCCGGGAGTGCGGGGATGCTGAGAGAATCAGTACGGAGCTTGGTTTAAGCGAACCGATTGTCATGTTTGCTGACCTGGAATTTATTTATCTCTTCAAACATATTCCACAGGAGGTCATGATCAGGTATTGCTCTTATTTATTCCGTCCTCTACTGGACAAAGAAGAGGAATACACCAGCGAGATGATGCACACACTTGAAGCCTATTTCGCCAACAACGGTCAAGTGAATGAAACTGCACGTGAGTTATATATCCATCGCAACACCGTACTGTACAGACTGGAGAAAATTTCGGGGCTGCTGAATCTGGATTTAAAGAATACCGATCATCTGCTGCTCTTAAAGCTGGGACTTATGTTTAGGCATTTAATGTCTCCGGAGAGACAAATTTAAAAAAAAGGTCTAGGGTATACCTAGGAGACTCAATTTCTTTGCTTTATATCTAACGTCCGCCATGCAACAAGCATTCTAGGATGAGATATGAGCCTCAGTGATCCAAAAACGTACCATACAATTGCCATAGCTAACAAAATTGATCCAATCACAGTATTGGAACTTTTGGATATTAATCAGCAATGACTGGAGGTCGCGCAGACTTCGCCGAAGTAAATCATTTCGAGGTAAATTCCTTCTTCTATTTTTATTTTCTTCATAATGTACACTTCCATTTAGCAAATGATATCGTTTAGCTTTAAAAAGGGGGAGGCTACTCTAATCTAATCCGTAATATTTAAATTAGATATATATCTAATCATGAATTGGAACAGGCTCTTGTCCAATACGGTAATCGGTAAAATAAAAAAAGCCGCTAAAATAGCGACTTCAATGGGAGCGTGTTCTTGTCCCATGAACCAGAACGTCCTTCGGATAGCCGATTGCGCGAATGTTATTCCTTCTCTCGAGCCCCCATCATTTTGCCGAAGAGTTAAATGTGCCTCCTGGCCAGCAGGTGCCAAGTCCCAGTGAGGAGGTATGACGCACCACCTGCTCCATGACAATTCCCATCCGTTTGCTCGAAAGCTCCCTCAATTCCAACACCGGTACCAGGAATCGGTTCGTCCCGTGGATGACGCCATAGGAGAACTTTTTCTTGTTATAAACAAAAGTGCACTTTCAGTTTACAGGAGGCAAGCCGGGATCGATCCCTGTCATGTCGACGGATATATCCCACAGTTGCTTGGCAAGCTTCGGATCTCGCGCCTGCTCGGAGCAGGAGCATTCGCGGGAAGGTCCCCGCAACTCGCCTAATCCTGACGGTCCGTAATAGCCGCCTGGCTTTATCTTCCCTGAGGCTGCGTGCAACGCGCCCCAGGCACCCATGGCAGGTTTGGCAAAGAATAGGCCGATCAACGGCATCATCACTTTGCCAGCCATGTTATCGCGTCCAAGGTCCGTTCCCACAAGGCCCGGGTGACAGGCCACGACTGTTACAGGTGATCCCGCAGCCCGTAGCCGCCGGTCCAACTCGAAGACGAAGAGCATATTCGCGAGCTTACTCGCGCCATAGCGTGGGAGCCATTTGTAGCTCTTTTCTGCATTAAGATCGTCCCATTCGATTTTCGCGTCTTTGTGTTGACCGCTACTTGTGACGACGATGCGCGACCCAGGCGTTTCCATGAGCTTGGGCAGCAACAGTGTGGTGAGCGCGAAGCAACCGAGGTGATTGACACCGAACGTCAGCTCGAAGCCTTGCACTGTATGCCTCAGCTTCGAACCCTGTACGCCGGCATTGTTGATCAATACATCGACGCGCGGCTCCTTGGAAGCCAATTCGGCTGCACTCCGCACACTCTCCAGGTCCGCCAGGTCGAGCGGCAGGAAAGCTAGGTCAGCTCCGGGGGTCTTCATCCGAATCCGATCCATGGCTTCTTTGGCCTTCGTTTCGTTGCGGCAGGCCAGCAGCACCCGTGCACCTCGCGCTGCCAGTACTTGCGATACTTCGAAGCCAATTCCAGTATTGGCCCCGGTGACGATGAAGCATTTGCCCGACTGGTCAGGTACATTGGCATCCGTAAATCCTGTGTGACCGATTTCTCCGCTTTTGCCCGTTTGGCGTGTCAAATAAATCACTCCTCTAATTTTTCGGCGAGTTCAGCGTCTTTGTTAGTTAGGAACATTCTTACTTGTATTCTTTGATGAGAACTAATGCTAGGAAGTGATTGTCATGGCATATATTCCGCTGAACCAAATTGTCGATGCGCTTGAAGAGCTCCAGCATGGTCACAAACAACTCTTGCTACCAGACGCCCAACGGTTAGTCCCGTTGCCTGTATACGCTGAAACACCTTTATCACGTGCGAAGTGAATTAGCTTCTTAATAAAATTGTGTTCACCACCGCCATGACCTGTTGCTGAAAGATGAAGCACCGACACACGTACCTCTTGAGACGCCAGCGAAAGTACTGCTTCTTCCAGAGTTAGTGGAACTTATAGTTAAGAGTGTTCAAGAATACTTTCTGTGCCTGGCATCTGTTTCATTATTTGAATCTCCATCCCCCATGAAGTTGTTATATAGAAAAATCCAAGAGGGCTCAGCTCTCTAACTTTAACATCAGACTGTTCTGCGAAATACTTCAAAGCCTCTTCTAAATTGGTAACTGTAATAGCTAGATGAGCTACACCGATATCACTGGGTTTTAGGTGAACATTCTGTTGATCTGGCGTCGACCATTGAACCAATTCAATCTTTCTACCCCCGTATTGTAAAAATGCTGCCCCTTCCACAACGGAATTCTCGTGAACCCCGAAGCACCTCTTTAAACTATCGTCTTCAAATTGCATTCCTTTTGGCCGGAACAAGACTTCAAAACCCAAAATGTTAGTGAAGAATTCAACTGCTACTTCAATATTGGGTACTACAAATCCCGAATGTTCTATTGTGCCTTGGAAAATTACATTTTTCATATCGTTAAGCCCCTTTATGCTAGCAGATTGAGTTAAATAGCGTTTACCGATATAACAAAAGGGGCAGCCGATGTCTGCCCAAATCTCTAACTTTTAATTCCTTCCGCCTCTTTCGTGTGCTTGCTTTTTTAGAATCTTGCCGCCAGTTCAGCCGTTTTTTTCAATCCGGATTCGATAATCTCCGCAGCTTGGTCCCGATATTTAGCATGTCCTTCAATAACGACGCTCTCTGGATTTTTAATACCAAACAATAATCCGATTATATTCTTGACGTAGTTTAAACCCATGTCCAACGGGGCCACTTCTTCCGATGAGAAGTCACTGCCGCGCGCATTGAGAAGAGCAAATTTTTTGTCCCCAATCAGCCCTTCGGGTTGCCCTTCTGCCGTGTATCTGAACGTTTTCCCTGCTTGCAACAAATAGGAAAGATAAGTGATGAGAGGGGCCGGAACTGTTAAGTTCCATAAAGGGAATGCGAAAACGACTTTGTCCACGGACAGGAATTCGTCCAAGTAACGGTTCGCGATTTCCGCAGCCAGCCGTTCTTCCGCAGTGGCTTCCAATCCCTGAGCATTCTTATAAAGTCCCGAGATGGTCTCATTGCCGTAATACGGCAGCTCCGCACTGTAAAGGTCGAGTTCTATGATGGTGTCCTGCGGATTGCGCTCCTTGTATGTTTTCAGAAAAGTATCGTACATTTGAACGCTCACAGCTTGTTCTGCTGGTCTGTTGTTAGCTTTGATGAATAATACACTTGTCATAAGGATAACCTCCAAAATAATAATTTTTAATATCTCAAGCTTCCATCTATTTGCGAGTTAACTTGTTAAATTCCAAGTCACTTATATTTAGCTGTAAACACCTCGCTTTTTTATCACCTATTGTTTTTACAACACATGTTGTATAATTGAATTATATTATTATTCAAATATTGTTCAACCAACAGTTTTAAACCGATGTCGGATATCCGACAAATAAGCGAATATGTATAGAAAATAGTAAAAAGAAAAGGAGATTTCTTATGGCTGAAACAAAAATAGATCCACGTATTATTCGAACACGTAGATTAATCATGGATGGATTTATTCACGTTTTAAAGAACAAAGAATTTAAGGATATCACCATCCATGATATTACGGAAGAAGCAACAGTAAATCGTGCCACCTTCTATTATCACTTCATTGATAAATATGATTTATTGGAAAAAGTAATAAAAGAGGGATTCATGACCACTGTGTATAATGAAATCGTTGAGTATAGAGAGCTAAATCAAACAACGATCATAAATGTTTTCCTGTCCATCATAAATTTTCAAGTGGATTTATCAAAACAGTGTCGAAGCGGCTTCGAGACTTTTAAGACAACAATTGAAGTCATAATACAAAAAGAACTAGAACTTTTATTTTACCAAATGTTATTAAAACAACATTCCACAGACAGCGATGAATCACTGAGAATTGCAGCAGTCATGTTAAGTTGGGGAATTTTCGGGGCTTCAGTTGATTGGCAACACAATAACACTGTGCCACCAGAAGAATATATAAAATCGGCTATTCCTTACGTTATGCACGGACTTGATTTCCTTCATTCAAGATGAACACCAAAAAAACAAGTTCGAAATCTCGAGTTACAAACTGAAACTCGAGATTTCGAACTTGTTGCTGTTCCCTCTAATAGTACAGATTTTAAAAGCAGATGATTTGTAAGTAAGGCTATTGGATATGTTGAAATAAGTGATCAACCACTTGTCCATTTGATCAGCCTCTTTTTTTTGCTCTTCAATTCGTTGTTCAATATTCTCTTTGACAGTTAAACGTAATTGAATATCGATATTAATACACTCCTTTATTAAATAATGGATTCAATAAATTGAAGCGTTAACATCTCAGATTCTCAATTATCGTGGTAACTCAACTGAGTACCCACACTAAGATATGAACTTGCAATTATAAACCGATCGGTTTATAATAAAACAAACGGTATAGAGAGTGAGGCGATTCATGAACAAGTCCCCTTTCGTATGTCTGATCCAAATAGCTTGTGTATAAACAAAAATATAACAACTAATGGAGGTATTTTCCATGACAAAAGTGAATGTAGGCGCTGAGAATGAACAAGCAATTGAACTCTATTATGAAGATCATGGTGCGGGAAAACCAATTATTCTGATTCATGGCTGGCCTTTGAGTGGGCGATCCTGGGAGAAGCAAGTTCCTGCCCTAATTGAAGCAGGCTACCGTGTTATCACATATGACCGTCGTGGATTCGGTCAGTCTTCTCAACCTTGGGATGGTTATGACTATGATTCATTTGCTTCGGATTTGCATAAATTGATACTTCACCTTGATCTGCGTGATGCCACATTAGTCGGATTCTCCATGGGTGGCGGCGAAGTTGCACGTTATGTGGGAACCTACGGGACAGAACGCGTTTCTAAAGCCGTATTTGCGGGAGCGGTCCCTCCCTATCTCTATATAACCGAAGACAATCCTGAAGGCGGATTGGATGATGCAACGATTGCAGAGTTCCAAAACGGGGTAAAAGCGGATCGGCTAGCATTCCTGGATGGTTTTACAAGCAACTTTTTCGCTGCTGGAGACCGCACAGATCTTGTGAGCGAACCATTCCGTATTTATAACCGTGATATTGCAGCTCTGGCTTCACCTAAAGGCACACTGGATTGTATTGCTGCCTTTGCCCTTACGGATTTCCGTCAGGATCTGGAGAAGTTCAACATTCCTACACTGGTTATCCATGGTGATTCCGATGCCATCGTGCCTTTGGAGGTGAGCGGACAACGTACTCATGAATCCATCCCTGGCAGCCGTCTGGTCGTTGTTGAAGGTGGACCACACGGTTTCAATGCGACCCATTCTGAACAATTTAATGCAGCATTGATCGAATTTTTGCAAGATTAAAGTTAATTCGACTGATCATTTAGCCAAAAGAACAAAATGAAAGAACAAGCAGAACGCCTACTATAGAGGAGAGCGTCCTGCTTGTTCAAAATTTTCATAGGATATGCATATGAAGAATGAACACTCTCGTGATCATTGGTAATACACCAAAAGAGCCACTACGCATAAGATTGACGGCTACTTGGTACATTATGAATCTGAACCGATTCGAAATTTGTATTGAATTTCGGATGTAAACTTGCACTTATAAACCGATCGGTTTATACTGATACAAACAGTTTAGAAAGCGAGGAAATCTAATGAATAATTTAACTCCCCCATTCACTCTTGAGACAGCAATCCAAAAAACGCGTATGGCTGAAGACAGCTGGAATAGCCGAGATCCTCAGCGCGTCTCACTTGTGTATACTGAGGATTGTTATTGGAGAAATCGGAGCGAATTTATAACAGGCCGCCAAGAAATTGTATCTTTACTAACTCGGAAATGGGCCAAAGAACTGGAATACCGCCTGATCAAGGAACTTTGGTCATTTACGGATAACCGTATTGCCGTTAGATTTGCATATGAATGGCGTGATGATAGTGGCAATTGGTTCAGATCGTATGGAAACGAGAATTGGGAATTTGCTGAGGACGGCTTGATGCAGCGCAGATTTGCCTCGATTAATGACATGCCGATTAAGGAAGAGGAACGTAAATTTCATTGGCCTCTCGGCACGCGCCCCGCTGATCACCCAAGCCTAAGTGAGTTAAACCTATGACTCGTACTGTTTTTGAAAAAGCGGATGTCATCCCTCTCGTTGCTGAGGTATTTCGTGAATTAGGTTATGAGGGCGCATCTTTGAGTAAAATTACAGCCCGTACTCGTCTATCTAAAGGAAGCTTGTATTATTTCTTTCCGGGTGGAAAAGATGAGATGGCTGCTGAAATTCTTGCCCATATTGATCAATGGTTTATCAAGAACATTTTTGAACCGCTCGAAAAGAATGAACCCCGGGCAGCCATTGAACATATGTGGCAAGAGGTCGATACTTATTTTCAATCCGGTCAGCGTATATGCCTTATTGGTGCATTCGCATTGGACGAAACAAGAGATCGATTCGCTGCTGTCATTCGGCAATATTTTATAAGATGGATTGAAGCCTTCAGCGCGGCACTAGTTCAAACAGGTATCTCTAAAGAGACTGCTGACCAAATTTCAGAGGAAACCATTGCCAGTATTCAAGGGGGATTAATTCTGAGTAGAGCTCTTAATGATGAATCCTTTTTTGAACGTACGTTGGCAAATCTGTCACAACGGGTCTCAACTCATGTTTCCAAAAGCAACTCTGCTAACTGACACAAAATTGTTTTAATAGGAGGTCAATATCATGAGCAATTTTGTCGCTGATCAATTGGGATTTGTTCGCCGTCAGACAGTTGATTATGTGAGGGATATAGTTGACTCTGCCTCGGAAATCATTCCAACTGGTTTGAAAAACAATATAAAATGGAATCTAGGCCACATGTATGTAATACATGAGAAGTTCGCGTTCCAACTTTCTGGGGAAGAAACCAAATATCCTGCTCATTTTAGCAAGTTGTTTGATCCAGGAACTAAACCGTCTGACTGGAATATAGAGCCTCCAACGATGGCACAGCTAATCGACTTGTTAACTGAACAAATTGAAAGGGTTGAAACGATACTTTCAGGCAAATTGAAAGAAGAAATCAATCCCCATTACAAGTCTTCTACAGGACTTACCTTTACAAATGTAGAACAATTACTGAGTTTTCTGATTTACCATGAAGCCATGCACTTTGCAACAATTAAAAATATCAAGAGCATTATTGACAGTTAGTAATGTCCCTTCATTAAAACAAACAAACCGACCTTACATTCTACTTAAATCGGAATAAGGTCGGTTTGTTTATAAAGTGCAAAAAGATAGTAGATTACAAACCTGGGTTAAAATTCAATGTAACGAGTTTAAGCAGCCTAAACATGATCAGGAGTTAAGAATTACGTTTGAGACACAATTGATCCTCCTATCAAAAAAGCAGCTCCGTCAGGAGCTGCCTCATGTTATGCCTTATCTTGATTTGTATCTGTTTCCGCTAACCGGCCAGCTTACTCACCGTCCGGATAAGGATTGATCTTCTGAATCGTTCCGTCTTCGTTGTATTTCAGCTCGGAATATTTAACGCACCGCTTGTGGTTGACCCCTTCCGACAGGGAGCTGTCGTGATAGAACAAATACCACTTGTCTTCAACTTGCACAATGGAGTGGTGTGTTGTCCAGCCGATAACCGGAGATAGAATCTCGCCCTTGAACGTGAATGGTCCCATCGGATTCTTGCCGATCGCATATACGAGCTTATGTGTGGTGCCTGTAGAGTAAGACAGGTAGTAATATCCGTTATATTTATGCATCCACGGTCCTTCAAAATATCTCCGGTCCTCATCCCCCGCCAGAATCGGATTCCCGTCTTCATCGACAATTGATATCTCAGCAGGCTTGCCCTGGAAGGACAGCATGTCGTCGCTAAGCACGGCAACTTGCGGTCCAAGCGCCGGCTGGTCAGGAGCCGGTCCTTCTGCATCTGGCACGAAGCTGCCAGTCTGCCACTTCTCCAGCTGGCCACCCCAGAGTCCGCCGAAATAGATGTATGACTGATTGTCGTCATCCACCAATACGGCCGGATCGATACTGAAGCTGCCTTCCATATAATTCGGCTGCGGCGTGAACGGGCCTGCCGGAGACTCTGATGTTGCCACACCCAGACGGAAGATGCCGTCATGGTCCCGTGCCGGGAAGAACAGGTAATAGGTATTGTTCTTGTAAGCGGCGTCCGGTGCCCAGAGCTGCTTGGAGGCCCATGGAATATCTCTCAGATGCAGTGCTTCACCGTGATCGACCACCGGGGAATCGAAGTTGTCCATTGAGAGAACATGGTAGTCTTCCATTTTATACTGGTCGCCGTTATCGTTGCTCGGCTCATCATGATCGAGGTCATGGGAAGGATAGATGTAGATTTTGCCCTCGTAGACATGGGCGGACGGGTCAGCAGTGAAGATGTGGGTTACGAGCGGCTGGTGAGGCTTAGGTAGTTGTTGTTGATTCATAAGGCATCTCCTTTGGTATTGGAATAATAGAATTACGGGGTTGAGTTAATTCATTGAATGCATCGTACCCTCTCTCAGCAATTAAAGCAAGCGCTTACAATATATGATGTAATTCTACACTCCCCGCTAGTTTTTTCCTATACACATACTAAAGGTCTTCCCCCGATAAAATATACAATTCCCACATAGAAATTAACTCTTTTTTCAATCGCAATATCTATATATCGTTCATGTGATAGAGAGCAACAAAAAGTCGCCCCGCATAGCGGAGCGACTTTGAAAAAGCAATCATTAAAATTTATCGATTATATTTGGTTTAATCCATCGAATCGGTTACTGCCCCTTTGGAAGCAGATGAAACTAATTTGGCATATTTGCCCAGTACACCAGATTTTACTTTCAGCGGAGGTTGTACCCACGCTTCCGCTCGAGCGGCTAACTCTTCTTCTGACACCTCAACCTTCATCTCCTGGATGTCACTGTTAATGGTGATCATATCCCCATTTTGGAGCAAAGCGATCGGTCCACCTACCTGTGCTTCAGGTGATACATGGCCGACTACAAATCCATGCGAGCCACCCGAGAATCGACCATCTGTAATGAGAGCAACTTTCCCACCGAGTCCTTTGCCTACGATGAGTGCTGTTACGGAAAGCATCTCTGGCATACCTGGTCCACCCTTCGGACCACAGTAACGTATGACCACGACATCGCCTTCTTTAATTTCATCATTCATAATCGCTACTGTCGCCTCATCTTCGCTATCATACACCTTAGTTGGGCCAGAGAACTGTTGTATCTTCATACCTGACATTTTTGCAACAGCGCCTTCAGGAGCGAGGTTTCCGCGAAGCACAACTAATGGTCCATCTGGCTTCAGCGGATTATCGAGCGGACGTATAATCTCTTGATCATTCGGAAGTGGAGCAGCTTCCGCTAAATTCTCCGCCAACGTTTTGCCTGTTACCGTGAGGCAATCCCCATGAAGTAATCCCTCAGCAAGCAATAGCTTCATTACCCCTGAAACGCCACCGATATCGTTCAAGTCCTGCATTACATATTGACCACTTGGCTTCAGATCCGCCAAATGAGGAACACGCAGGCGAATGTGCTCAAAATCATCCAAAGTTAAATCGACTTCTACCGAGTGCGCAATAGCTAGCAGATGGAGAAATGCGTTAGTTGATCCCCCCAGAGCCATAACAACAGTGATCGCATTCTCAAATGCTTTCTTCGTCATAATGTCTCTTGGATAAATCTCTTGTTCAAGCAGTGAGATGACCTGCTTACCGGCTGCTTCGCATTCCGATGCTTTATCCGCTGAAATGGCTGATGTCGAAGAAGAACCAGGTAAACACATCCCCATTGCTTCTGCAGCGGCTGCCATCGTATTAGCGGTATACATGCCTCCGCAAGCGCCTGGACCTGGGCAAACACTGCATTCTACTTTATGCAACTGTTCATCTGTTATTTTGCCATCTTGATATTGACCAACGGCTTCAAAAGCGGAAACGATATCCACTTTTTTGCCGTCGAGATTACCTGGTTGAATGGTTCCCCCATATACATAAACGGAAGGAATGTTCATGCGTCCAATAGCCATCAGACATGCGGGTGTATTCTTGTCACAGCCACCGATTGCAACAACGCCGTCAAATCGCTCCGCTCCGGTCACAATTTCAATCGAATCAGCGATAGCTTCCCGACTTGGCAGCGAGAACAACATCCCGCCGTGCCCCATCGAAATTCCATCCGAAACGGTAATCGTATTAAAAATCAGTGGAGCACCGCCGTTATCACGTGCGCCCTGCTTAGCTTGTACCGCCAAATCATTGATGTGCATATTACACGGCGTTACCTCACTCCACGTACTCGCTATTCCAATCATTGGCTTTTTAAAATCATCATCCTGAAAACCAACTGCACGCAGCATGGCTCTGTTCGGTACACGGTTAGCACCTTCACTGATTACCTTGCTTCGAATACGAAGATCTTTTTTATTCTCCATGTTTTTTATTCCTCATTTCAAAGTATTTCGTACAGTTCCTGCATCGGTCGGATAAAATTTTGTTTCATTAGTATGTGAGCATCATCGCTATTTTTGCCTTCAAAAGCTTTAATAATCAAATCATGCTCTTCCACTGAAGCTAGTGTAGCCGTGATGGGTTGTTTTAAAAACACATACTTAAATCGCCTAATATGAATCTGTAGAGAGGCATTAAATGTGGCTACATAAGGATTATCTGAGAGCTCCACAATATAGTTATGAAATTGCTCATCCACCTCCATAGCCTGATAAACTTGTCCATTTTTAATGGAACTAGCAAATTCCAAATTTATGGATCTTAGTTTCTCGATCTGTTCTGAAACAATAATTTGGGCGGTGATTTCAGCAGCTAAAGCCTGAAGAGCAGCCATCGTTGAGTACATCTTGAAAATATCGTTTTTCTCAATATTCGTTACTTTTGTTTCTTTTCCTGGATGCATAGACACGAGGCCTTGAACTTCGAGCAACTGAAATGCCTCCCGAATCGGTGTCCGGCTGACTCCAAGCGATTCAGCCAATTCCGCATCCATAAGCTTTTCACCTGGTTGCAGTGTTCCATCAATAATCCATCGCTGAATCTGAGAAAACGCTCTTTCTTTTGCAGACATACGGGCGGGTAAGGCAAAATCTTTGGGAATTGGCATGGTTTTCATCCTCATTACAATTAATCTTATATGCAATATATCGCATACACGATTGAGAAGCAAATATTATTTGATGACGAAAAGAAAAAACCGTCCAATTCCAATAAGGAGTTTGGGCGGTTTATGATTTTGCCTATTTCGCTTGAACTGACTATCTACACGCTGTTCTAAAATACATTGTGATTGCTCTCTCGATAATGCTTTCATAGTATCTTTGTCTTACCAATACCTGGATTTATTTATTGAGATGCTTGGTTAAGAGCTTTTAAAAATACCTCTGTTGGTTGTGCGCCGGATATCGCGTATTTTCTATCAATGACAAAGAAAGGTGCTCCTGTAATCCCTAATTGTTTTGCTGTAGCTTCATCTGAACGCACTTCGCTAGCATATTTGGAGGGGTCATGGAGAACTGCCATGGACTCATCTCTGTTCATTCCAACTGATTCTGCAATATCTGCTAATGTATCATAATCACTAATTAGCTTGGCGTCCGTATAATAAGAATAGAACAACTTCTCTGCTAATTCCTGATCTTTACCCACTGATTTGGCATATTGGGTTAAACGATGCGCATCAAACGTATTGGTGGGCTGTATTTGGTCGATATTATACACGAGACCCATCATTGCTGCTTGTTTTTCAAGTTCAGCATGTGCCTTTTTCGCTTGCTCGATACTCATACCATGTTTCTCAGAAAGAATTTGATGCATACTTTTGCCTGAGTACATGGATGTTTGCGGATTAAGTTCAAAGCTTCTATATTCAATGACCACTTCATTTGGATGAGCGAATTGCTCCAGTGCAGACTCTAATCGTCGTTTACCAATATAACAAAATGGACAAACATAATCCGACCATATCTCGATTTTCATTTTGAATTCTCCCTCACTAACCACCTTAATCGGTGAATACTTCATTTTTATTGAGTTTATTTGTTATAAATAATAGGCATTTTTCTAATCAATTGGTTGTCACGAGCAGCAGAATACATGAATTTGGCAACATTTTCTCTGGAAACAGACATTTTAGCCGATTGATCTCCAAATGAATAGTCATAAGACTGCCCTGTGTATTTAACATTGGGGTTAATAATTCGAACGACTGTCCAATCCATATTCGATGTTTTAATTATTCCTTCTATTTTCTTCATTTCTGCATAACCGTTCGGAAGGAGAACTTTGGCTAATACACCTGGAAGTATCGTGGACATGTTTTTCTTATCGTCATCTGATTGCAAAGCTGGCGTCGCAAGTGTAATGAACCTTTTTTTGTTATGTTTCTTCATAGCCTTAATTATCAGTTCGTGTCCGTCAGCAATCGGCGTGCCTTTAAGCTTTCGTGACATATCGGAGGCTGGCCCCAATGTGCTGATTACGACATCGGATTCGGCAACGGCTTTCTCGATGGTTGAGCTATTCGAAAGTTCCCCTTGTACAAGACTCAAATTTGGATGTTTGAGGCTGATTTTTTGGGGGTTTCTAACGTATGCCGTAACGAAATCTCCGTGATCTAATGCTTGTTGGGTCACAAGCTGTCCAATTGCACCAGTTGCACCAAAAACAGTGATATTCATATTCTTTCCTGTGTCTCCTCTAATATAAATTATTCAGCTTAGACTTTATCTTCAGTTATAAACTCTTCTACTCTGTCTCTTTTGCTGTACATGTCGTACCAAATATCAGCGATTTTATCTTGAACTCCTGAATTTGGCTGCATCCAAATTCCGATCGAAAGGTGACCTGCATAAACTCCTTTGTCAGCTAGTTCGCTGTTCAAATTAAAGATATAATTACGAAGTCCTGAAATTGCAATGCCGACATTACCCATCATCGGTACCGGGTGTACTGAAGCACCTCCCGTTGTAAATAACAGAGCACCGCTTTGCTTATCCAACATATCCGGAAGCACTTGTTTAACACTTGATAAAGCACCTAAAACATTATATTGAAATTGGTATAATGCATTTTCTTCAGTTACATCTAGTGTTGGCGCTACTGAGTCAAAGCTCGGCGTTGGACTGTATTCAAGAACATCAATAAATCCGTATTTCTCTTTAATAGCAGCAAATGCCATCTCAATTTGTTCTTTATTTAATATGTCCGCTTGAAATGAAGCAGCTTCGATTCCCAATTGTTCTAATTCAATAACTAGTTGGTTCAACTTTTCTTCATTTCGTGCAATAAGCGCTACGCGGAATCCATTTTGTCCGAATTTCTTTGCAATGGACATCCCTAAACCTGCTCCTGCTCCAACAATCGCTATCGTTTTCATCTAAAATCTCTCCTTTAGTTAAAGTTAATTATCAACCAGATAAATAATGGTCAATGTGTTGTATATTTATCTTTTGTTTATTATGATAAATAAAAGGTCAGCATTCAATGTTTAATAATTTTGATTTTGAGAGATAAAATACAGTTTCAACTTAAATGTCGTATATCTAACAAAAAAAGTTAAGGGAATGAGCCATAATGAGCAAAAAAATCGATTTGCGTATCCTTCGCTCCAAACATTCGATAAAAAAGGCGTTTATAGAACTTCTTAATGAAAAAGGGTACGAAGGAATTACGATTCAAGATATAGCCGATAAGGCGATGATTAACCGAAATACCTTTTACCTTCATTATCAGAACAAACCCGATTTGTTAAACGTATCTATGGACGAATTATTAGAAGAACTAAAGAGTACACTCAATCTTTGTTCGAGCAGCAAATCTCCTATAAGCGGCTTTATGCTTGAACAACTAATGCAAACCATACTGGAGAAAATTAAAGGCAATATTCCCTTTTATAAAGCATTGTTACTTGATGAGAATAGAATTTATGGGTTTCAATCAAAGATGGAGGAAATTATAAAAAATACAGTGGAAGATGGCTTGGATAATATGCCCCTTCAGATTTCAAAGGAATTATTACTTCAATATATCGCATCTACTTTTATGGGCATTGTAATATGGTGGGTTAAAAATGATTTTTCTTATACTCCAAGTGAACTTGCTTCTCAATTCGGAAAAATTCTCACTCATGGACACTTAAAAGCCGCAGGTATTCCAATAGATGATGAGTGATAAATGCTTGCGAACAGTAGCTGGGTAGATATCACAGAAAAGGAGCCCCTCGAATGATGGCTCCTTTTCTGTGATTACACTTTTAAAAAATAATATTGTACGCTTGAAGATAAATCAAAACATCTCCGTTCTTCGCTTTACCACTATCCTGCCCGTTGGCCTAATGGAAATGATAAATTTCGTAATCAACATGTTCTGTTCCTTCAACCCAGCCTTATTTCTACTCGCTCTGTACTGTAAGTTTACAATAACATTAAGCTTTGCGAAGCATTTGTCTCTCACTTAACTGTGATAGCATATCTTTCGTCATGGTCTTCAAGTCGTAGCGGGCATGAAATCCCCATTCTGTTTTCGCAGCTGTCGCATCAATGGAATGCGGCCAGCCATCAGCTATCGCCTGTCTCTTCGGATCAACGTCATAATCCAGGATGAATCCGGGAATCTCTTCCCGAATCGCGGCAGCGATCGCTTCTGGATCGACGCTCATTGCGGTGACATTAAATGAGTTTCGATGTATCAAATGGGATGAATCCGCTTCCATTAAATCAATGATGGCGTTCAGCGCATCCGGCATATACATCATGTCCATATTTGAGTCTTTGGCGATATAAGATGTATACCGACCACTCGTCACAGCTGCATAGTAAATTTCCACTGCATAATCCGTCGTTCCTCCGCCGGGAGGCGTCATATAAGATATCAAACCCGGGAATCGCAGTCCCCTGGTATCAAGACCATATTTGTGAAAATAATAATCACAAAGCAGTTCGCCGGACACCTTGTTCACGCCGTACATCGTATTAGGCCTCTGGATCGTATCCTGCGGGGTATTATCTTTCGGAGTCGAAGGGCCAAAAGATCCAATGGAGCTCGGAGTGAAAAATTGGCAACTGAGCTCCCTGGATATTTCAAGTGCATTCATCAATCCGCCCATATTCAAATTCCAGGCAAGCAGGGGCTTCTCCTCTGCCGTAGCCGAGAGTAGCGCAGCCAAATGCATGACGGTATCTACTTCGTACCGCTTGGCGATTTCAAACATCGCTTTATCATTTGTCACATCCAGCAGTTCGAATGGCCCGGATCGGGTGATCTCGTGGGATGATGACCTGAGATCCGTAGCAACAACGTGATCCGCACCATAAATCTCACGTAATTTAACAACTAACTCAGAACCGATCTGGCCCAGTGCTCCGGTCACCAATATCTTCTTCATAAGACATTCCTCCCGAAATAGTCTCCCGCGAATGTAGCTAAATCAGCTTCATTTCTGTGCCAACTTTCTCATAAACGGAGATCACCTGTTCGAGCATCTCCTTAGTATGGGCTGCTGTCGGCATGTTGCGTATTCTTCCGGTTCCCTTCGGGACTGTCGGAAACACGATGGCCTTAGCGTACACGCCTTCTTCATAGAGTCGTTTGCTGAACTCTTGGGCGGTTAATTCATCACCAATGATACAAGGGGTGATCGGTGTTTCACTTTGACCTACATTATATCCAAGCCTGCTCAAGCCATTTTTCAAATGATTGCCGTTCTCCCACAGCTTTTCAATCAGCTCCTTGTCATTCATCAAAATGTCGATCGAAGCGCTACAGGAAGCGATTGCAGCCGGAGGTAGAGATGTGGAGAACAGAAACGGGCGGCTTCTCAGCTTCAACCATTCGATCAGTTGTTTTTTTCCCGCCACATAACCGCCGACAACGCCAATTGCCTTGGAAAGAGTACCAATTTGAAAGTCGATACGGTCGGACAATCCAAAATGCTTCACGGTTCCTGCACCTGCTCCGAGAACGCCCGAACCGTGGGCATCATCCACATAAGTAATCAGATCGAATTCTTCTGCTATTTTCACAATTTCGGGCAGCTTTGCTATATCACCATCCATGGAGAAAACCCCGTCGGTGATGACCATAATTTTATGGTACTGACCGGATTCCTTGGTCTCTTTCGCCAGCCGTCTTAAATCATTCATATCCGAATGCTTAAAGCGAATTACCTTGGCTCTCGACAAGCGGCAGCCATCAATAATGGAAGCGTGGTTCAGCTCATCTGATAAAATCGCATCATGTTGGTCCATTACCGCGGATATCGCAGCCATATTGCAGTTAAATCCAGATTGATACACGATAACGGCTTCCGTTTGTTTGAAACGGGCCAGTTTTTCTTCCAGCTCAATATGAAGATCCATCGTACCATTAATTGTTCTCACAGCCCCTGCTCCTGCCCCGTATGTCTGCGCCGCCTTAACAGAAGCATCAATCAGTCGGTAATCTGTTGCCAAGCCTAGATAGTTATTAGAAGACAAATTGATTAGGGACTTTTCGTCAATACGAATAACAGGACCATTTGCACCCTGCAGTGTATCGATGGAGTTATATAGACCTTTATTCTTTATATCTTCGATGTTCGAACTTAAAAATTGGTCCAATGCTTGACTTGACATTCGATTCCCTCCTTAATATACGTTTGTCCTTTTACAGGAGACATGTCATTATGCAAAAAAACCTTGTTGTTAATGGGATTTTACTAATTTCAATGTAGCATCATTTTTATTCTTTGTACACATGTGGAGGACAAAAATTAAAAAAATACGCAAATATACATAGTGATTATTCTCTCATCCCCGGAAGTAATCGCTATTAAATTTTTGTTTATATCTTTTAATTAATCGATTTTCCCCAATGCAAACGGGTCCTTAAGTGCCAACGCAATGAGATGACTTCGTAGGGAAGCGCTTGCCGAAGTTAGGCTCTCCTGACCACATAGATATTCACCTAATCGGAAAAAGGAATATATTCTTGTCCATTTCGGTAATCGGTAGAAGTTCTTGTCTTTGATTCGGGGCAAGAACTTCTACCGATAACATAAAAAAGCCGCTAAAATAGCGACTTCAATTCAATGGGATCATGTTCTTGTCCCTCGACACTTGTTTCGTTGATTTATTTCCTTTTAGTCATTGAATGATCCTGCTCGATAGTTAAAATAAAAAGCAGCCAATCACATTGATCAGCTGCTTTTTTCATATTATTGAGCTAACGTTTCCCGTCTTACTATACTCTATAACGTAAAGTTATATGGAGGCAGTACTACTCATATTCTAAAGAACTAACTGTATGGATTAAGAATCGCGAGTATCTGATGATCCTCCCATTTTCCATTAATATGAACATTCTGTCGAGCAATACCTTCTTTTTGAAAACCAACCTTCTCAAGCACTCGAATTGAGGCGATATTATGCGTCATTGCCCCTGCTTCAATTCTATGTAATTTTAATTTATTGAAGCCATAGTCAACGACTAACCGAACAGCCTCAGTTGTGTAGCCTCTACCGTTACTTTTTTGATCTAAGTCGTATCCGATGTATGCACTTTGAAGTGGGCCCCGCATCACGTGGAAAAGGCTTACCGTCCCCACTAACATATTATCGGTGTTTGTGAAGATTCCAAAATTATATGCTTGGTCATTTTTTCTAGCTTCGACCTGCTTTTGAATATACTTAAGCTGTCCTTCTATCGTATAGAAATCGTCGGTGCGTATCGGTGCGTAGATTTCAAAAAAATCACGGTTTTCTTTCTGCAACTGGAGTAGTCCAGCAGCATCATCGACGGAAATATCCCTAATATGTATGTTGACGCTTCTCAAAGTAAGCACTCCTCTTATAAATATTTGTGTAAATGATAGCATAGGTACTATTCAAATTCAAAAATATAATCCCGTTAAATTTAAAACTAACCTGCCCATTAAACTGAGAATTTTAAGAGTTTTAGAATCCAAGACATCAAGCAAATTAAGGGATTTAAATATGCTCTTGTCCATTCCGGTAATCGGTACAGATAAAATAAAAAAGCCGCTAAATTAGCGACTTAAGTGGAAACATGTTCTCGTCTCGCGACATTCGGTCAGTGCTGCCGAGTATCTTCGCTCAGTTGATTACATTTCAGCAAAACTGCAACCGATCCCCGGTCGTATTATATTCCTCTCCATTTGGTGCATTAGCTTTCTTAAGATCAGACGTTCTTCCTCAGAAATGGAGTGAAGCAATTTTGCTTGTTGCTCCCTCCATTTTTTATTGACTGGTTGCTCTAATTCTTTCCCTTTTTCGGTCAGATAAATACGCATGACTCGCGCATCTTGTACATCCCGTTTGCGATATATAAATCCATTATGCTCCAGTGATTTAACCATATTTGTTACTGTTGGAGGCTCACATTTTAAGTGTTCACATAGCTGCATCTGTGTTACGCCGTCACCTGTCCACAGACGATAGAGCAAATTATCCTGCCCTACATAAAGATTAAGTTCCCGCAGTGATTCACTATAATTACGACGCATTTGGGAGGAAATCCGATCTAAAGACTGTCGAATGTCACAGTCTACTGCATCTGTCATATATGATCCCTCCCTTTAAACTGATTAATATTAAGCAAACTAAATGTATCACGACGTTATTTTAGGAGTCAATTCACTTTCAAGTCAAACACCCAGGTGCTAAGGACATCATTTCTAGCAAATATCTCTCTGGGAACCGTACTGCATGTGACCCAAAATTTCAAAAAAACGACAGATAGACATTATTGCGTGTCCTCATCTGCCGCTTCTTCTATATTAGTATCCGAGTTATTGATTTAGGAATTATACATTTCTCTATTTAGGTTGACGATTTCTTTATGCGAATATCCACCAGAAGCCGCGATCAGCTTCTCCATAACTTTGTCCCGCAGAAATGGGGCTTGTTCTTTTTTGGCCTTTTGAAGTGCTTCACTTAATTCCTCTTGGGTTAGTTCTGTGCAATATGCTGGTGTTCCTGGCTGCTGTCTCCATGAATCATTTAAACTCCCGCTATCCACTGTATCGAAACCTAATTCACTGACTATGCTCATAATTGTTTGCTTTTGCTGAAGATCATCACCGGCAATAGCTGCCGCAATGCGATGACTGCTTCCTTCCGGTGTACCCTCATGTTCTAAAGTATAGGCTAACAAATTATTAAAAGCTTTGATAATTGATCTGCCTAATTGTTTTGTAACCCAGACACTTTCAACCATCCCATTCTCGATGTCATCAATTTTCACTCCCATTTGAGGATAGTAATTGGAAGTGTCGACTACAATAACTTCATCCGCCGCTTTTTCAACTACACTACGAATATTAGGCAGCGCATGAAGAGGAATTGATATAATGAGAACATCAATATTGGAAATGACATCCTCTACCTTTACAGGTATTGCGTTAATAGGTTTCCCTTTCAACCGTTCTATATCACGAGCATCTGCAATTTTCACATCGTGATTATTATTTACCAACTTTTTCGAAATAGATAATGCAATGGGTCCTGCTCCGATTATTCCAAATCTCATTTTTTTGCTCCCCTTTTTGATATTCCATTTTGTGAGTCATGTTACCTCATAGCATAGTTCTTCATTTTAATTGTTTGATAAGGTGTGCCGTGTTACTTTTTAGCAAATCCTTGTTTGTTCAAATAGTCCATCATTTGAGGTAGGATACTTCTTTGTAGATGATCCTGAATGTGGTCACTCCATCCTGTTACTTTTTTGACTGTGAAAGGAGCTCTTACCAGACGATTCTCATAGTAATTCAACATGGTTTCGTCATAGCTAGCCATTATATCTTGATCGAGTGCCTGATACTGATTTTCAAGTAAAACCATAGATTGAGGCAGACGAGGTTTCAGTTCAGGTTTATCTCCCGTGGGACTGCCTATGCATAATCCCACCAAGGGAATCACATAGTTCGGTAAGCCCAACAAGTCTGATAATTCCTCAATATTAGCTCTGACCGCACCAATAAAAACACCGCCTAGTCCCATGGATTCAGCCGCAGTTAATGCATTTTGTGCCATGAGCCCGGCATCGAATGAACCAATCAAGAGGAATTCAATATATTCGATATCTACATCCGGAGCAATTTGATGGTTTCGGTTAAAATCCGCACAAAAAATCCAAAACTCTGCCGCCTCTTCAATATAAGGTTGATCAACACAAAGTTTTCTCACCTTTTTTCGTAGAACCGGATCAGTGATACGAACAATGGACACGGCCTGCAAAAGACTGAACGATGAAGTTTGATTGGCGGCCTTAAAGATCGCATCGACTTGTTCCTCTGCTAAGGGTTGCGATGTGTACGTACGATACGATGTGTGATTATGAAGCAACTCAAGTGTGTGATTCATGTAATCTCTCCTTTATTTGTTTATTTCAATACCCGCATCCCATATTCGTATGGAACGCCCATGTTCTCTCGAAGGGTTTTTCCTTCGTATTCAGTGTGAAACAAACCACGTTTCTGTAAGATAGGCACAACCAGCTCTACAAAATCCGCAACGCCATCAAAAGCTATATCGGGGACGACCGAAAAGCCGTCACAAGCTTCAGCCAAAAACCATTCTTCTAAAAAATCAGCAACTTGTGTGGGTGTTCCTGCAACGACAGGATGATAATTAATGACCCCATGGGCAAGAACATCGCGAATGGATAGCCCTTGCTGCAGTAATTGCAAAGCTTTTGGTGATCTTGGGTCCATTGGATGAGCATATGCATGTTTCAACAAGTCAGGAGGTACTGGTTTATCAATATCTATCGAGTTTACCGACAAGGCTAAACCGATCATAGAACCGAGATAACTTACCCGACTAGGAATCTCCTGAGGATTAAAGCTCATAAGCTGTTTTCGACGGTTCAAGGCTTCTTCTTCGGTAGATGCCAGCGAAAACATAAAACCAGCAAACATTTTGATATCATCAGGTTCTCGCCCAAAATGAACGGCACTTTGCCGAATCGCTTGTCTTTGTTCACGAGCAGATTCGATATCATAGGGATTCGCGTACACGCCCGAGGCATATCTCCCAGCTAATTCTAATCCCTCACCTCCTCCTCCCGCTTGGAAGATAACAGGTTGGCCTTGTGCAGAAGGGGGAATTGGCAAAGGACCACGAGATGCATAATATTGACCTTGAAGGTTTATTGGCTTGATTTTGTCCATATCAGCGAATTGCCCTCCCTCTACATCAAGTGTCCAAGCATCGGACTCCCAACTCCCCCACAAAGCCTGAACAATTTGTATACTTTCATGTGCTTTGTCATACCGCTCTTTACGGTTGGCAACTTTGGCACCAAAATTTGCAGCAGCTGAGGGGTCGGATGTTGTAACCGCATTCCACCCTACACGTCCTTGACTAATTACATCCAGTGCTTTGAACTGACGCGCAATGTTGTATGGATAGTTGAATGTCGTAGAGAGTGTAGCAACAAGTCCAATGTGTTTCGTTTCTCGGGCTACGGCCATTAGAGCCAACGTTGGATCCATTGGGAACGCAGGCGTCTGAGGGCCTAAGTTCACAGTTAATGAAGGAGTGTCGGCAATAAAAATCATTTGAAACTTCCCTTTTTCGGCTATCTTCGCCCGTTCTACATAACTATCTATATTTGTATAAGCTGCTGGGTCAGTGCCAGGCACTCTCCAAGCGCTGAATTCACCGCCGTATCCCGAAACCATCTGTAGAGCCAATTGCATCTTCTTATTTTGTTGCATATAATTCTTCTCCTTCATTCATTCCATATAAGCAAGTAGTGGATTTACAATACACAATTAATTTAATAGTCTAGCTTGCTAAAGATGACATTGAAAAATATAA
The DNA here is from genome assembly GCF_037974355.1 of Paenibacillus sp. FSL R5-0517. Lineage (NCBI taxonomy): Bacteria > Bacillati > Bacillota > Bacilli > Caryophanales > Paenibacillaceae > Paenibacillus > Paenibacillus sp. FSL R5-0517. The sequence goes on along the minus strand of NZ_CP150235.1, from coordinate 3,669,120 downwards.
TAATTACTTAGCATGCTAAATATATAACTAAAAAATAATATTATGTTATAAAACAAAATTAAATTGTCTTGGTTGTTGACCCAATCTTAAGTGTGTTCGTTTGTTTTGCAAAGAGGGCAATATAAATGAACATAGTACATCTTTCTGTACCTATAGAATAGGAGTGATATCAATGCGGGTTTGTAATGAAGGATTTGAGCAAGAGTTCATCGATGGAAATAGTGATATGTACGCGATAGCCTTTACGCAAAATGTTCTTTCCGGACGATGGAAGTATTTTATATTATGGTATCTAAAAGATGAAACACGTCGCTATTCGGACATCAAAAAATTCCTTGGGGATCTTTCTCAAGGCTCACTTACCAAGCAACTTAAGGAATTAGAGAATGATGGCGTTATTCAACGTGATATTTATCCGGAAGTTCCTCCACGAGTCGAGTACTCGTTGACAGAAAAGGGAATGAAGTTACTTCCAATTCTTGAAAAGATGGAGGACTTCGGTAAAGAATTCGGTTGAAATTTAGCAACTTGATCCGGTTGCCTTGAAATATACGATTGGGAATGTCTGACACCATAGCTAAAGGCTAAAGATTTTAATTTCTGTGCATGACTCTATTTTACACAATGAAAAATAAAGGATCGATTTTTAGAATTTGCGTGTTCAAATTCCCAATCGCCATATGTTTCAATTTCCGAAAACCCTGTTTGTTTCAGCGACTCATCCAATTCTTCTTGATTTCGAAATCTGATCTGCATTTTTTCATGAACTAGGACTTCGTCTGTTTTTGTATTTTTCACAGTTTCATAAAAAGTATAGATATCTCCCTCAAACCCTTCATATTCTGTAGAGATTTCAAGAGGGTACTCCACTTCGCATATCTTTAGCTAAGTCCGGCGTCCCGTCCTTCTCCCACTCTTCCCACACTTTTGCCAAAGGGTTTCTAATATCAAAAATAAAGTGACCGCCAACGTTTAGGGATCGAAATACGTCTGAGATTACTTTCTTCCAACTATCATCTGTAAGAAATACCTGTGCAACATTGGCAGTCATAATAACCGCGTCATTGGTATTGATTTGTAAATTTGAGCTATCTCCTACAATCCAATTCACTTTGTCTGCATTATCTTTAATTCTCGCTACTTCAATTGCTTCTTCATGGGGATCAATAGCTGTAATTTTATAACCGTACTGAACAAGATGAGTCGTCCATCTTCCTGTTCCGCAGCCTAAGTCAACGATAGACTCTACTTTTAATATATTTGGTAAGGCAAGGAAAAACTCGTCGTCTTTTCCCCAATGGTTAATCTGGTCATATACAAATGGAATCATAGATGTTGTTCCCACTTTCTGTAGCATTTTTACTAGTTCATCAGATAAGAAATGATTTAGTCAATTAGAGTCAAAGAAATTGTTAATTGATCTATGAATTACCTCTCACTTCGTACGGATTTATGATTAAATGCGTCCACAAATAAAAAGCGCCCCGAGCAATCGCCCGGGACACTTTTATTTATAAGTTTATTTCCAATTATTTTGAAGACCACAGTTCCATACGCTGAGCATATTTCTCGTTAATGATATCTTCCACTTTCTCATCGCCAGCCTTCTTCATATCCTCCAGCATCTTGTCAAATACAGTGTTGGCTTCAGCTTCACTTGGAGCAATAATGGCTCTCGTAATACTCTGATCCATATATCCTTCACCTTCTGGGGCGGTCAGTGCTTGAGGTGTTAGCCCATCCGGATTCAGGTTATCATACTGCGCTGTATCCCGAACGGAATCGCCAAGACTCTTAATGGCCAGTTCATCCACTTCACTACGATGGAATGTGACTGCCATAACATACGGCTGTCCATTCGGGTCCAGACCATTTTTGATAAACCATAACCATTTACGAACGCAGCTTTTCTTCTAAATAGGTTCGTCAAGCATATAAGGGATATCCGTAGTTCCCTCAAATAATGTCTGTTTGAACTCTTGATTAGGAACTGAGTGAAAGAGTCGAACGTCCAGCTCATCTTTCCGTTCCTCTAGTTCATCGCATATACCCAATAACGGAATTCATTCCATGCTCTGGCCTCGCCGTCCTGAATGAATTCGACTCGAATATGCAGCTCCTTTTTTCCTCTGGTATAGGATTCAGGGATTACAAACTCATCATCCAACCATCGTTTATAGGGATTTCGGTCCGCCGTGTACCACGTTCTTTCTGTTACTCTCACCCCATCTACATGAACGAAGGCCCGTTGTCTGCCTGTGATCTGATCACACCGCCGCCGCAGTCTTACGCCTCTGTTGTCCTCCCTGATACGGATTGTGAATTCACTATAACCATCTGTCTCATGACCTCTATCACGAATTATGATATCGTCTTGGTCGCCTTCATAAGCTGAATCCAGAGTATAGTAACCGCGGCTGCCTTCTGTTTTGTAATCATGGTTCCTCTCCGATATCGGATCGCCAATATCCATTTCGTCCGTCAGAACCATTCCGGGTTCGTCCACACCATAGTAGAACAGAATGCCTGAATGTTCGAGATACTGGTTGTTATACTCGCCTGCTTCGATACCAAATACAAGCTCCGTCTGAAACGGATACCAGTCACCGCTGCACATTCTGACCATGGACCATGGGTTGTCAGGGATTCCGTCATAGGCGCTGGATGGATTACATTCAGGCGGCGTGGGAAATCCCCAACCATAACATACCCAGCTCTCGGAACCGTCGCTTTCAACTTGTGGTGTCGCATTGCCGTCAATGTGGATACGGACATCGCCTTCACAGCTGATAGTACCTGGTTTACGGGTAAAGCCTGTTACGTGTCCAGCCACCATATGTCCTTTTCCCTTGATTTGACCGATGATGCTGTCAGACCCTTCTGTTGCCAAACGTTCATAATATTTCGATGTGCGAAAATAACCGGTTCGACCCTTCTCATAAACCGCGTTTCGCTCTGCTGTAAATTCAATGTGTAATTCGGATAATAAGGCGCCACGGTTCCCTTTGTTCACCAGTTCAATTACCGCATGCTCCCAGTACGGCATGGAGAAATAGTTATAGAATAATCCGTCCCCTCTTCTTCCATGCGACAGTACACCGACAGGATTGAATCCAAGCTCGTTGCCAAAGAATACACCTATGGGGCACCAAATATCCGGTTGTTCATGTTTATCCCAGCTTGCTTTGATCCAGAGGTGTTGCAGGTCTTCGGATGAAAAGGAGTGGGGATTGAATGCAGCGCTTATCGAGGAGATACTGCCTTGACCCACCTCTTCCAGAATGGTTCGTTTCTCTCCTGCTTTAACGGTCAGCATTTCGTAATATCGGGATTTGCATTTTACGGCTGGTTTGGGATCTTCACCAACCCGAGACCATATTTCAATCAGCGGGGTATAGTTTTCTTTTCCGGTGAACGTAGATATTTGATCAGAGTCATCATAGGAATGATAAACGACATGGCCCCATCCGCCATGCCCTTTGGCAGCTCCTTTCAGTTGAATATCCGAAGTGATTCTGCATGATTTCTCAAAGGGCATAGGGACATAACTTCGAACAACGCGTATCGGTCCGCGCCCATTGTCCTCGGGGCCAAGATAAGCGTCTGCCAGCGGAGTTACGAAAGGAAATTTACTCCCGAATTCGGAGGCCTTGATCACATATTGGGGTGTATCTTCGCCGTCAAAATAAAAGGAAAAGGTCGGTTCCGGACTTTCGGGATAACGGTGTTGGACAAAATTATAGATGCAGCCTGGGCCGCAATAATCAAAAATGACCCACTCCTCTCTGTCCTTATAAAGCCACCAGTCCCAGTCTGCATTTCGTCCCTGCTTGTCGATGCTTCCTTCATAGTGAACCTGCACGCCGTCTTTTAATACAGGAAGCAAGTCGAACTTCTCCATATTGCCAATCCCTTTAGGCTGTAAATGAGTCGTCATATGTCTGCAACCTCCGAGTCATGAATGAATACCTGTCCATATTCACAAAGCATTCTCAATCCTGTCATCCTCTCTGCTTAGCCATATAAAGGGCCATATGCAGCACAAGCACGATAGTCTGCACCCTCATGATCTTTTGTGCCAAATGCTGACCAGGCGCTAGGCCGAAAAATGCGCTGTGCTTCAACATTGTGCATGTTAACCGGAATGCGGAGTATGCTCGCAAGCGTAATCAAGTCACCTCCGATATGGCCATAGCTTACAGCACAATGGTTCGAACCCCAGGCCTCCATAACGCTGTAGACGTCATCAAATATCGGATCACCTGCTACCCGATTCGGGACAAACCATGTCGTTGGCCACGTTGGCGTCGTTCGCAGATCCAGTCGTTGATGCACGTCCTCCGGCAGCTCCAACGTATACCCTTCCGCAAGCTGAAGCACCGGCCCCAGCCCGGCTATGAGGTTAATGCGTGCCATGGTGACGGGCATCCCCCCACGGGTTGTATAATCGGTAGAATAGCCTCCGCCTGCAAATTGGTCCATATAGGTTGGTCGCCAGCTAACTGCATTGAGACAGGCATGAACTTCCTGTTCACCAATCTCCCAGTGAGGCTTCATCACGGGCTGACCGTCGCGAAGCTGCTCTCCCGTTCCATCAAGCGCCGCTGGTCCAGAATTGATCAGATGTATGAACCCTGCCGCAGCCAGACCATCCGGCTGCCAGTCTGTTACGCGTTTCACAGCTTCCGGGCTCCAAAATGCACGAACATCCGCAAAAATCTGGGCAGTATGCGACAAATAGTGATTGAACAACATGGTGATGGCGTTCAGATTGTCGTTCTCGGTGGCGACCATGTAGGGTTCGCGAGTGCCATTCCAGTCGAATGAACTGCACAGAATCGCCTCCAGCACATCTGCACTGGGAAGGTGATCGGTCCATTCACGCTGTCCCTGAAACCCGGAAGCAATGGCATTATAACCATACGCCTCTTCTTCGTATCCCATTTCGGCCAGTTTGGGATTGCCAATCATCAGATCACGCACAATCAACGTCATGCGAATAGAAGTTTTCCAGTTCTCCTTTTTGCTCTCTGGATCAATTTGAACCGACTCCGGATTGGGATCAGGCCCTTCCTTGCAATGAAGATCGGCCCAAGCCATAGCTGAGTGGAATTCCTGCTCGTCATAGATATGTTTCTCCAGCCTGCGCGTAACCTCAGTCATATCCACATAGGCGTTACGCATGCCCAGATAACGCTGGTAGAAATCTTCATCTACAATACAACCTGCGATGCCCATGGAGACGGAACCGATCGACAGATAGGATTTTCCTCGCAGCAGTGCAGCAGCCAGACCTGCACGGGTGAACCGGACCAGTTGATCCCGGACATCCTCTGGCAGTTTGCGTTCCTCCAGATCCTGAATATGTCTGCCATAGATTTTGAAAATGGGCAGACCTTTCTGGTTATGCGCCGCATGCAGCGCGGCCAGGTAGACCGCACCGGGCCGTTCGGTGCCATTGAATCCCCAGACGGCGTGCGGCAAGGTTGGGTCGGTTTCCATCGTTTCAAGTGGATAACACCAACCGTTTGCTACCGTGACCAGAACTCCGACACCATTCTTTCTGAATTGCTCGGCACAACGGGCTGCTTCGCTCATTCCCGAGATGCATGTATCAAAGATGACAACCTGCACCGGGGAGCCGTCCGGGTTTCGGAGAACGGAGGTAATCGCAGCAGCAGCTTCGTGCGCCAGTTCCATCGTGCTTTCAGCCAGCGCAGCCTTTACAAGCTTGCGGCGATCCACGATGGGGCGAATGCCGATCTTTGGAAATCCGCTCTCATAACGATGCTTCATATCCGTCATCTGTATTTCCCCTTTTCTGCATATTTTATTGGATGGTATGGATTGGGATGGAGAAGATGTGTTGTCCCGGGTTCAATGTGTGAGAACGACGTAGATTCACGGCATTTACCATATCAGCAGGCACGACAAACGTGGCTGTGGTTCCTTCAGGGATCGTCACCTCCATATGAAGACCTGCCTCGTCTTTTTTCCACGCTACTGCAATGAGTCCATGTGCCGTCCTGAGCGAAGCGCTCACCCTTTCCAACTTCGAGGGGATCATCGGCTCAATCCATATTTTTTCGTAACCGGGAGAGTCGGGCCTAATACCAGCCAGTCGCGTGTAAAAAGAAACACTGATGCCCCCGAACATGGCGTGGTCATGGGAATGCATGCCACCTTTCTCGCTCCATTGCTCCCAGAGCGTCGTAGCTCCGCGCTCAATCTGGTATCCGAACCCGGGATATTCCTTCTTGCTCAGAAGCTCATAGGCAACATCGATGTATCCGTAGTCCGCCAGCACGTCAATCAGATATCTGGTGCCATAGATACCGGTATGAAGATGACCGCCATGTTCCTCAATAGCTTCCACTAGCCGCTTTGCGGCTGAGGCCCGCTCTTTGACCGGCACCATGCCAAAAGCGAGCGGCAGCAGCTGAGCAGTCTGGGAACCGCTGCTGTAAACGCCGTTCCCCACGTCCCAATGGCGATGAAAGGCCTGGTTGATATCCCGAGCCAGTGTCGAATAATGTTCATGATCTGCGCTCATGTCCAGGATCAACGCCGTTTCGGCAACAATGGACGTGATTTTGTAGTAAATACTTGTATTCACCAGTTCGACTTCGTGGAAGTAGTTCTCCCAACCATCATCATTGGGAGGACACCAGTCCCCAAAGCCATCCTTCACCTGATGGTCTGGCCACTCCTGATGCAGATGGTCAATATATGCTTTCATGGAAGGATAACGCTGGAGCAAGATATCCAGATCGTTATAATGCTGATAGAGACGCCAAGGAAGAAACACTTTGTCCCCGCTCCAGTCCGGGTTGGTCATGCTTTCTTCAATATCTCCGAGCCATTTGCGATAATAATTCTGCATATTGAAATGGTGCATGCCGGCTTCCTCAACAACAGCAGAATCCATGAGACAAGGCGTACGTTCATCTCGCTGACAGCAGTCCGTGGGTATGCTGACCAGATTGTTGAGGTATGACCAGCGAATATTACTGTAGAGCTGATTGAGCCCTTCATCTGAACATTCAAAGCTGCCTGCCGGCTCTACGTCTGCATGAATGGGAATGGCCTGAATGGAGAGATGATCTGTTTCACCGCTGACTTCCACATAACGGAAGCCGTGATACGTAAAGCGAGGTTCATAACGTTCTTCCGCCTCTCCACGGAGAATGTATGTGTCGGTTGCTTTGGCATTTCGATTCGTCCAGGGATCAATGTTGCCTTGTTCATCGACTAGCTCGCTGTATCTCAGCCGCACTTGACTGCCTTCCGCTCCTGTTACCTGAATGCGAACCCACCCTGCCATGTTCTGACCAAAATCGTATACGCCCACGCCCGGACTTGGCCTGAAGACAGCGATGGGCTCGACCGGGTTGTGAGGTACAACAGGAGGTTGGATGTTCGCTTCAAGCTTGCCGATAGGTGGTTCGGCAGTTACAGCCCTCGACCAATTTCCGTTTTCAAGAAATCCCGGTTGATCCCAACCGATGTACTCCTCTCGTGCATCATAGGACTCTCCGTCATAGATATCATTGGAAAGTATCGGGCTTGACGCGAATGACCAAGATTCATCCGTTATGATGGTACGCTTGCTGCCATCCTCAAACTGGAGGTCCAATTGCATGATAAAGGCTTTATCCTGATTCCATTTCCATCCCCACCGTGAATAATTGAAATGGTAACCATTCCCGAGCCACACGCCGAGTACGTTATCGTTGTCTTGAAGCAGATGGGTCACGTCATAGGTGTCATAGAGCATTCTGCGGGAATACGGCGAATTGGCTGGAGCCAGAACTCGGTTGTCCGCCGGGTTCCCGTTGATGCAGAGCTCATACCAACCTACCGAATAGATGCGCAATCTGGCTTCAACTGCGGACGATGGCAATTCAAATGGTTTGCGAAACAGAGGGCTGTCAACTGGAATGGGTGCCTCACAGATCGACAGCATATTTTCCTCAAGCACAAGCCCATTCCCCGAAGGGCTAATCGTATCTGTGGTAAAATGAGTCGTCTTCGGATCATAAAAGCGGTTGGAGTACAGCACGCGGCCATCACTCCCGCTGAGCCTTAGATCACGGAAGGTTGCCTTTTGCCCGTCAGTCGTCCGGAATGCAATCGTTCCTTCATAAGCTGCTGCCATGCAGCGATGCGTGTAATGTTCATCGATGGATACTTGCCATTCCCCGGCTTCCGTACTTATCTTGAGTGATAAACGTTGAGGAAGTTTGTGCAGTGCAGGTAAAACCATCTTCCCCAGAACCTGGCGTACGTCTTCTTCAACGCGGTATATGCACACGTGTGTCTGCTGTGCATCTTCTTCAGGCTCAAGCAGTTCAATACCACAGTGATTGCCTTCGTCACGATAACCGAACAGAAATGCTGCACCGCCTTCTTCCACGCTGAGAATGACTTCCGCCTGATATGAAATCCAGTCATGAGGCTGGACTACCGGGCGTGTAATCCACTTGGCACACCATTCGTCAGATACTGATTTCTCCTTCGTTTCCGCCATGTTCTTCATGGATGTCATGTTGTCGCTCCTTCCTGTCAGTCAGCACGATTTACTTGTGATGGGCACGCCACTTCGGGATATCTCAAACGCATTCCAGGCACTTACCGTGATGCCGTCCAGGATCACGTCAGGCCCGATTTCAAACGGGATACGTCTCTCTTCTCCCGCAAGCAATCCAAAATCATTGTCATCCAGATAACAACTCCACTCGTCTGGAAAATGGTGAATCATCACTCGAATCGCAGGCACGTTTCCCATGTTTCGAATGACAATGAAACCGCTCTGGTCTTGGGTCTCGACAGACCATTCAAGCGTAGTTCGCGGGAGTTCATGCAGCGGTGCATCGGAGAGTTCGGCGTACAATGCAAATGCCTGCTTGGCCTCATCGCCAGGGTATTCGTTTGCTTGATGGCGGTGCTCCCTCTCAAACGTGATCAGCTCTGGGCTCTTCGGCTGGGCATTGAACCAATACCACTGATCGGACACAAGATCTCCATTGCTTTCATGAAGCGTGATGACAATCAAGAACGGCCGAATTGCTGATTCTTCCGGCAACGTGATTTCCAGTTGATCGATGCAGCTCGCCAGCCCGGTCTTCACGGTTAGCGCTGGATAATTCCACTTCATCACCTCGCTTAATTGACTGTCGTACATCGAGACTTGGATAGCTGCATTGATAAGGGCGTTACGCGAATCGTTCACGACATGCAGTGCTGCGCGGAATATCTCATCTGGCTGCCACGCATCCAGTTTGGTGCAGGTGATGAAGGCATTTTGCGGACGTGAAGCCTGTTTGGCACGATAATAGGAAAGCTTGGCTGTTCCGTAATAATCGACCACCGCCCACGAATGTCCGGGAAAACAATCCGTGAATTTGTAGTACCAGAAGCCGCTCTTATCTCTTCCTGTTCCCGCCCTCTGTACATCAGCGGTCAGTCGAATCGCATCACCTTGAGCGGTTTGAGAATACGTGATGTAGTCCTGCCAGTTGCGGATCGGTCCGTACGCCGCGTAGCGCATGACTTTAATGATATCCTTCAGACCGAACTGGTGAAAATGCGCTTTCCAACCCCTGCTATCTTCCGTTGGAGGAAATGACGCCAACGCTTCTTCCGGCATATAGCGCAGACAGCTTGAAACATTGGTCTGACTTGGAATGCCGAATTCGCCATAAAACACCGATGGCATCGCTAACGTTGCCTCATCCAGGGATTCACCCCCGTGATATACGTTCCAGTTATGCACACTTCCGCCCCATGGATCGGTTCGATGGAACGGACGGGATGGATCGTATCCACGGCATCTTTTTCCGACCAAAAATAATCCTTCATCTGCACCGCCATGATTGCCGTTCTCATTGCCTCCCCCCCACATGATCAAGGAAGGGTGGTTTCTGAGCCGTTTTACTGAAATTGTGGTCTGGCGGTCAATAACGCCAAGGTCCGTCAGTGGTGAATCGGGTGGACCCCAGCAGAGCGGGAATTCCTGATAGACCATAATGCCTTTTTCATCACACAGATTATAAAATTCTTCACTTTCCACCAAGCCGCCTCCCCAGGCCCGGAGCATCTGCACATTTCCCCTGCGGGCGAGCTCCAGCAGCCGTTCATACTGCCCATTCTGATGGTCAAGCATGGCATCAGGCCAACACCAGTTCGCGCCTTTGATGAACATTGGCTCGCCATTGATGACAAACTGCCAGCGATATTCCGTTTCCGGTACTGCATCGTTCAGAGGACGCATTTCAATCGTACGGATGCCAAAAGTCGTGTGAGCTTCTCCAACGTTAATGGGCCCAGAATTGGATCCAGATAACACAAGCTCATAGAGAGGCTGTTCCCCGTAACCCGTCGGCCACCAAACCTCGGGATCAGTCAGTCTGATTGCGGTACTGAATTTGCTGCGACCATAGGGCACTTCAATGGAATACGTAAAATGGGTATCCCTTTGGCAAAATGTCTGGTTATCGGGGTCAAATGAACCCACAACCGTTTTCGATTTCTTCGACCGGATACAGCCTTTGATGGTTAATTTCACTTGCTCAATGAGACTGCTCTCCGTCGTAAACTCCAAGTGAAGCACAGCTTCATCCGAGGTGTGGGACAGGGTTACAACATACGGATCAAGCAAAGCGATGTCCGGTTCGGCCACCACCCGTACATCCTTCCAGATGCCGAGTGAAATCAGGTGTCCATAATGCCAGCCAAAGCCCGGACTGGGCTTCATCAGGCCGTTCCAACTTTGAGGTGCAGGGTCCAGTCGAACAACAACCACATTGGATTTATCATGTCGAACCAAGTCTGTAATATCATGAATTGGGCCGCCAAACATGCCCTGATGATGTCCCAGTGATGCGCCATTAAAAAATACGGTGCCCGAGTAGTCGATCCCGTCGAATTGCAAGGAGAGTCGGCCTCCCACCGATTCTTCAGGCAGTTCAAATGATGTAGCAAACCACCATTCCTCGCATTCCACACGTGTCCTGCGGAACCAGACGGGGGTCTCTTCAGGCATACCGTGATTCTTCAGTTCATCGATCGTGTTGGTATTCCAGTGGGGATCATCGAGCAGTTCCTGATCAACCAGCGCTTTTTGCACCGTTGTGGGTACGCTGACTTCCAGCCAATCGCTTCGATCGTGAGCCGGTTCGTACCAGCGTTCCCGCATGCCTTCACTCGCCCGAGCTTTTCGTCCATACCAGCCCGTCGCAGGCGCGGGATCTCCATGATCAGCTGCTTCGCCTCCCTTCATACGCCAGATTCCGGACAGAAGTAATGTTTTTTTGGAGGCAGAATTGCGAACGTTGTGGTGATTGGCATATGTGAAATCAGCTGATGGCTCTGCATCGGCATGGCGGGATGCTATTGAAATTTGCACTTTGTCTGTCGTACAGCGGATTGGGATGCGGCTGTCCTTCTCCACCCATGCATCCCCATGCAGCGAGGAACGGACGTAGGCCTCGTCCTGAACTTCGTCCAGAAAGCGTTTACCTTCATCTGAACGGTAATATGAGATGTGTGTCATCGCGCTAATTCTCCATTCTTGATCAGTTTCGCTTTGCATGTGCACTCATAATGTCCTGTGTACCAGTACTGGTCGGTATCCTTCAGGTGCTTCCATCACAATTGCAATTTCTTTCGAAGCACATACCTCCAAATGAAACGTGGACTCGCTACCTTCCTCTTCCCAAATCTCCCATTTCACGTCGATCCTTCCGTTGCCAGGCAGAGGTACAGCTCCTTTCGCCCATTGCAGATTGCAAGGCTGGGGGGCAACCTTAACTTGTGTCCAACCGTCTGCAATCGGGCGAACCCCGAGCACGGATGTTCCCAAAAAGTAACCTGGTGCTGCCGACCAGGCGTGGCAATGACTGCGTGTCAGGTATTTCGGATGGGGCCGATTCTCGGCAAATCCCGGATACATCTCCCAGCAAGTGGTCGCCTCATGTTTCACCATTTCCCCAAACTTCTCTCTCATGTCCCGGAGCATTAGATCCGTCTTGCCGTGCATCACCAGCGCTTCATAATAGAAAAACGTCATGAACGGACTGCCTATGGCTACAAAATCTTCAGGTGGCGATGTTAAATATGCGTTGAGCTTCTCCTTTCGCTCATCAACTGCAATGCCGGTAACCAGCGCCATGACCTGCGTCTGCATACTATAGGTGCTGGAAAGAGAGCCATCGGCATGAATGCAGTCCATATAAGCCTGCCGATCCTCACTCCATAGATGATTGTTTATGGCGCGGGTTACTCTTTCCGATGCGGAACAGTAGTAAGGGCTGTCTTCTGTGCAACCTGCCAATTCGGCCAGTTGGGCCGCATCTGCCAACGTGCGTGCAAATATCGCATTTTGATGGGTGACCGTTCCGTCGTTCGGCTGCTCCAATGGTGCCCAGTCCAACAGATTCCAGGCTTCAATGAACAATAATCCTCTGGCATCGATATGTGAGATATAGTGATCAAGCGTGAACTTTACCTTTGGCCAGATTTTCGCTGCAAAGTCCCTGCTTCCTGTATGTCGGACATATTCAAGGCACGCGGTGACCCAGAAAAACGTCCAGTTTGGAATCACGCTGCTCCAGCCGCTAGGTACCTGATTCACATAGAGCGGCGTTTGCCGGCTTGATCCCGGAACAAGCTGCAGACCATGTTGTACGATATCTGTTGCACCGAATAGATAGTAGTTCACGAGCGCTTCATTACGGCTGTCGCCAACCCAAAATACCTGTTCATACGTGGGACAATCCACAAATGTATCTTCCATGCACAGTAAGGTAGTATGCTTGCTGATCTCCCAAATGTCATTGAGGATCGCGTCCGAACTATGGAATCGGCCGATCTCTGTCACCGGATAGTTGCTTTGCACAAGGCTAATGCCGAACAGCCGTACTGGTCTCGTATTTCCGTGTATGGTAAGCATGAGATAACGAAGTCCGCGCCGAATCGGCGATTCGTAGCGTTGTCTGCCTTCGCGGCATACATAGCGAAGCGTATTATCCACACCAAAGGTATCCTGTCGCCAGTCACCGTCCATATACTCGAAGCCATACGCGTCGATGACGGTGCCTTCCCCCGCATCGACCTCGAATCGCAGATAGCCCGACCATTCGCGGCCAAAGTCTAGAATCAGCTCCGTGCTCCTTCCGCCAGAGCTTGTCGGCACGATTGCCGGCTGCCGATTGGCGACGCATACCTGCTGCAAGTCCGCAGGAACGGGACGCGCCTGCTCCTGCATCTTCCAGATGCTGGACACAAAGATTGAAGCTTCCGAACTAAGCCTCTCGGGAAATGGCTTCATCCAGCTGCGGAATGGAGCAAGTTCAGGGATGGAAGCCAAGCTGCGGCATCGCAGATATACCTCGGCATCCGGAAATGCCTTCTCGTCCAAAGGCCTACCGCCTCCAAAGCCCTGATATGCACGGATGGGATCACGATCCGGCTGGTGGTCGATATGCACGAGGGTGGCAAACGGACCAATCAGGACAAACGGTGTGTTGCCTATTGGCGCATCATCGAATGGCGATACAACCGTAAACGGAACATCGCAGTCGATTCCAAAGTGCAGTCCTCCGCCATGATCCTGCCCTGCCAGCTCGATCAGCAGAAGATTCTCTCCCTGCTGCAATCTAACCTGCTGAAGCCTGCGCGGCCGTTCTCCCTCCATATCTGATGCAGGGTAATATGAGCCGTTAAGCGTGATGCCGCGAAGAGCATGGAACGCGCTGAAAAATCCGACAACCGCTTCGGCTTCGCTACTTGCCCGAATGACCGCTGCGACATAACCGGCAAAGGATACCGGATTGGCGTGCATCCGACTTGTCGGCTCCATCGCTTCACGTACATCAAGCACATGCGTCCAGTACACGAGAGATGCTTCTTTCAATGATTCTACTCGGACAGGCCATACTTCTTGCTCCGTTAGCTCCGGAATATCACTTGCGACCAAGCATTCCCATGGCGCATCGCCAGGCGTGCCAATGATGCGGGCAGGAGTCCAGATACCTTGCTCTTCGAGCGGCAAGGTGTCAACTCCTTGCCAACGATCATTCCAGCAGCTCACATCCATCTGTTCGGCAAAGCCAAGCTGACAAGACATGCGCGCCGACCTTCGTTCATATCCGTCATGCAGAGCGGTCTGCCAGGATGCATCCGTACCCACGATAAGTTCTTTTCTCAGGTAACTCCCATCAGCCTCATAGTGAACGGACTCCAGTTGAGCGAGAAGCCCGCCCCTTCCCGGCAAATACGCAAACGTAGCTACACCATAGCTGATAACAAGTACAGCCAGCGTATTACGACCGGAATGCAGCAGATGGCCCACTTCATGCACGTGATAGTTAAGTTCAAAAGGCCAAGAGCGATTGGGTCCTCTTCCGCATAGCACTCCGTTGACATATAACACATATCGGGCATCTGCTGTGATGGTTACCTCAGCGCTTCCATGGTCCCCATGATGCCATTCGAATTCCCGGCGAAAACAACGCCATTCGTTGCGCGGCCAGTCCTCGCCTTCTCCCCAGATCCATGAGGCATGCCACGTGAATGCTTCCGTCTGAACAGCGCTCTCTTTCCGTTCCGTCGGCAGATCCCTCCCGCCAGTTGATAAAATGTGCTCCACGGCTGTATCAACTCCCGTTTGACTGAATGTTTTAAAAGAAAAGGAGCTAAAACTTCACAGCTTTAGCCCCTCTTCGTGACGCTTGTCGTTACGAGCGAAGTCGTATTACAGCCCGTGAGCTTGACGAAGCCGCTGTACTTCGGCGTTATACCAGGCGGTAAACTCATCTGCTCCTGCTTTTTTGAATGCCGCAAGTGCCGCCTGTTTATTTGCTTCGAATGCCTGTTCATCCTTGGAAAGAATTACTTTGGCCGCTTCGCGCGCTGCCAGTTCTTTAAGTTCTGCTTCCTGTTTCTTCAATTTGTCGTCCAAGGTTACGCCTGGAACGGTGTTCCGCTGTACGATCTCCTCGTCCGTCATGCCGTCCATCCAGCTGGTGAACGTATTTAGTTTGCCTTGATCGATCCAATTTTTGAATACTTCTCCCGAGTAAGAAGCGCCATAGTGTTCTGCAAAATCTTTCTCAAGCGGGGTGGCCGCTTTGGACAGCGCCTCCTCCGAGGTAAAGAGGTCGACCGGCATTTTGTCATCGGGATTGACCATGTCACCGCCCAGACCAATGATGTTGCGATCCAGTGAAAGTCCGGTGGCTTCGTATGGAGCTCCGCCTGCTGCTTTCAATGCGAGTGTTTCGTCCGTAAGTGTCGGTTTGCCGTCTACCATCTTCCAGTGCTTGCCTTCTACGCCGTTATACATGGTGCGTGCACCTTCATAGGAGTAGATATAATTGAGGAATTCCATCGCTTTTTCAGGATGTTTGGATGTTTTGGATATGCTGTAGGCTTTATCCTGCCATCCGAGCGGATTGACTGCACCCGTCCAGGCCAGTTTGCCGGCAGGCACAACCAGATATCCTTTGCCATCCTTGGCATGCTGTGCATTGAAATCTCCCATCGCCCAGGTGGCGGGGCCAACAACGATCTGTCCTGCAGTTGCCTTAGCCATGTAGTCATTGTTCTTCATCGTCAGGGAATCCGGATCGAGCAATCCTCTGCGTTGAGCCTTGTTATAAAAGTTAAGTGCAGTCCAGAAGTTGGAGGATTCGTCGGTCAAGTTGCTGATGAAATCGCTGCCGCCAACTTTGGCTGCAGTCAGGTCGCTTGTCGTGCCTACATTCTCGGTAAAGATAATTGGCGGAATCGTATAAGGCCATAATCCCCAATCTTGCCACATGGACACGCCGTACACTTTTTTGCCGTCTTCGGTCTGCGGGTGCTTTTCCACAATTTTTCCTACAACGTCCAGCAAGTCATCCATTGTGGCCATTTCCGGGGTGCCAATCTCCTTATACCAGTCCCAACGAATCGTCGGGCCTATGGTAATTGGCGCAATGGAAGTGCCCGGTTTGGATTGCACTTGGGGAGGCAGGAAATACAGGTTTCCGGTGCCGTTGCTCCAGTTCTTTTTGCTGTATTCGACCACAGTACCGATGTTCGCCGTAATGTCTTTGCCGGATGTAGCGAGCAGATCGTCGAGCGGAACGATTAGATCCCCTTCAATTAACTGTTTTTGATATTTGTTCACGTCCGTACGTACCAGGTCGGGCAGATCGCCACCAGCGAGCAATACATTGAATTTGTTTTCGTCTGCCTCAACGTATTCAATTTTGACACCGATCTTCTCGGCAATAGCCTTGGCCACTTCGTTGTTCTGCTGCGTATTCCACTTGGAGCCGGTTTCCATGATGAGCACCCGCAGCGTCACGAGGTCTTTGTCCGAGCCGGTATCTGACGAACCGGTTTCGCCCGTGCTGGTCTGGCCCGTTCCCGAGCCGCTGCCCGTACAAGCTGCCAGCAGCAAGGACGTCATCATGAGCAGTGCAATTACATGGCGGAACGACTTTTTAGTTCTCATGTCATAACCCTCCTGTTTCTTCTTCTATAATTATCGGCGATTGCCGGATAATCCGGTGTGATTGCACCATATACAACCTTAACCCTTGACGGCTCCCATCATGATGCCTTTGACAAAATACCGCTGCAGCATCGGATACACCAGGACAATCGGCAGCGTGACAAGCATCGTAATGGTCATGCGAATGGACTGTGGTGTGAGCGTCCGGACAACATCGCCGCGGGTCAACTCATCTGTCGTCATGTTGGACAGGTTACTGGACTGGTTCAGGAAGTTGTAGAGTACCAGTTGCAACGTTTGCAGCTTCGGATTTTCCACCAGGAAAAAGTTGTCGAACCAGGTATTCCACTGACCTACGGCGGAGAATACGGCAATGGTGGCGATAATCGGCATCGACAGCGGGAAAATAATGCTGCGATAGATCCGGAAGTACCCGGCCCCATCGATCTTGGCCGATTCCTCCAGGGATGCGGGTAGCTGTTCGATGAACGTTTTGATCAAGATGATGTTAAAGCCCGACATCGCGCTTGGAATGATGTACAGCAGGAAATTATTCTGCAATCCATACGTTTTCATCGTCAGATACCATGGGATAAAGCCTGCATTGAAGTACATGGTGATCAGTACAAAACGGTAAATGATTTTGCGGAATGGCATCTCTTCTTTGGTAATGAGATAGGCAAAGAAGGAACAGCTGAACACCGTAATTAACGTTCCGAGCACGGTCCGGGAGACACTGACAATGGCTGCGTCCATGATGCCCGGCAATTTCACCGTCGCTTGGTATGCTTCAAGGGAGAAGCCGGCTGGCCAGAAATATACCCCTTTCTGAACCTCGATGGGATCACTGATCGAATAGATGAAGATATAATAAAACGGATAGATGGTGATGATGACAAGCAAGGATAGCACGATGTAATTAAAAAGGGTGAACGTAAGGTCTTTCCAATCGGTATGGCGGACGGGACGAAGCGTCTGTCCTGCGGGTTGTGTGCGCATGTTTGTTTTGCTCCTTTCCCTGGGGTCAGACGATGCCTTGACCGCGAACTTTCTTGGATAGAATGTTGACGCTGAAGAGCAGCAGAACGCTAATTACCGTTTTGAAAATGCCCACAGCCGTCGAGTACGAGTAGTCACCTGTCACCAATCCGAGCCGGTACACGTAGAGGTCAAGCACTTCGATCCGGTCTGCAATCATGACGTTGCTGAATACGAGATATTGCTCAAACCCTGCGGACAGCAGGTTGCTGACAGAGAGCAGCAAAAGCACAATGAAGGTCGGCATGATGCTCGGTAGCGTAATGTGCCAGATCGTACGCATGCGCCCGGCGCCATCCACCTTGGCTGCATCATACTGTTCGCTGTCGATGCCAACGATGGCAGCCAGATAGATGATGGCGCTCCATCCTGCGGACTTCCACAGCAACAGCAAGGTTTGCACCGTCCATACCCGGTCATAGTTACCAAGAATATCCACGGGTGGACTGCCGATCCCCGTTTTCATCATGATGGAATTGACGGCTCCCTCCGTACTGAACATGCTGAATGCGAGGGAAAATACGATGATCCAGCTAATATAATTCGGTAGTGTAGAGACGGTCTGCACCAGCCTTTTGAACCAGCCGGAGCGGACTTCCGAGATCAGTATGGCAAGCAGCATCGGTACGGGAGCGGTTGCAATGGACAACAAGCTTAGTGCCAGCGTGTTCGCCAGCACGGGTCCCATCCGTGGATCATCCAGCATGTTGCGGAAATTTTCCAGCCCCAGAAAAGGGGTTTGTTGAAGTGGGATGCCTGGTTTGTAATCAAAGAATGCGTAGATCCATCCGAATAAAGGTACGTAGCTGAAGGCCAGCGTAAACAGTACAAATGGTGTGGCCAGAAGCAGGAGGTGTATGCCGTCCTTGCGATTCAGCTTGCCGGTCCTTTGGGTTACGGCTCTGTTCAGGGTCTTGGTACGTTGCATATGAATTTCTCCTTTGTACGTGTGCTTTCGTATTGGCTTATTCATATGATAACGCTTTCTTGATGGCCCTTGAATGAAAGATCTCCTGATTTGCTTGAAAAAAACAAAGCTGCCTTCCGAGCCGACTTGAACAATTTTGAGACTCCGCTTGAACGAATAAGCAGTGCTCCAATATGCAAAAAACGCCCTCATGTGCTGCCTTTCGGCGAAGCTCACGAGAGCATGGATCATTCGAAGCCGCAGCTCCTCTTCTATAATCGATGTACAGGCAAGGTAACGATGGCCTCTGCGCCCTGATCGGCCGGAACGAAATGAATTCCGAAGTCCGGTCCATAATACAAACGAATCCGTTTATTGACGTTATTCAGTCCGATTCCGCTCCCGCCAACAGTGGATTTGGGCGAATCCCCCTTAGCCAGCTTTTCGTTTAACTTTAAGATGCTCTCTGCATCCATTCCGACGCCAGAATCGGTGACCCTCAGCATCAGACGTTCCTGGTTGACTGAGGCCGTAATTCCAATCTGAAGGGCAAAATCTTCACTCTGTCTGCCGGAAGCAATGGAATTTTCCAGTAGCGGTTGCAGGATAAAACGTGGCACCTGACAATCCATCCACTCTTCATCCACGTCCATTGTAAATGTAATATTATTGTTGAATCGCATATTAATGATCTTCAGATAATTGTCCAGATACGACAGTTCGTCCCGCAGAGAACACATGGAGTCTTTGCTGGAGAATACGGGGCGCAATATATTGCCCAGTGCTACAATCGTATTTACGATGTTGTCCGCCTTCACAATGACAGCCATCCAGCGGATCATGTTCAAGGTGTTATACAGAAAATGCGGATTAATCTGATACTGCAATGCCTCCAGTTCCAGCTCCCTCTTTTTCTCCTGAATCTCATTGTTTTTGTCCACCAGTTCTACCATGCTGAGCGACATCTCATTAAAGCGGCGAATGACCGTGCCCAGCTCATTATTCGGAACGTGATCGACGGTAACCCCGAGTTCACCGCGGCTCATGTCTTTCATTTTGCTAGACAATTGGTTGAGGGGTTTAATGATTTTGCGAAGCCAGAAATAGGAGGCTATGAATATCGCGAACACACTAATCGTGAACACGAGTACAAGCATTCGTTGAACGCCCAGAATCTGGTCTGCGTATTGACTGAGCGGAATTTCCTTCAGCAGGTACCACCCGCCGTCATGGAGTTTGTAATATACAACCTGCATGCTGCGTCCGGCTTTTTCGTCATCCAGGCTTCCGTAGGCCCCGTCCGTCAATTCCGCTCCCGGTGTGAAGTGGCTCTGCGTCCCTACCCGATCCGCCTCACTTGCCGAAATGATTGTTCCGTCAGCGCTGGCGATATACATATCGCCTTCTTCACTATTGAGCGCCGTAGCGTAGATGGATGATAGATACCGTTCATCGATATTAAAAATCAGGGTGGCGCTTGTGGTTGGATCATAGATGGCACGCGTGCCACGCATCAGGCTGATCAGGTAACCATCGTCCTCTCCGGTCAGATACGGATTGTAGAATGATTTTTTGATCCCGGAATGCATAACCAGATGAGGGTACTGTTCGAGCGTTTGACGGAAGGGCTCGGAAGTAAAGAAGCTCTGCTGCCATGCGTCCCGATCGTAAACGAGCGTCCGCTTCTGACTGCCTCCTACTGCCCCGAGATTGTCCGCCGTAATATAAATCGAGTCAATATAGTTGTAGTTGTCGATGAAATCGGCAATCACCCGCTGCACGTCGTTTTTCGATTCGAGAAATTCCTCTTCCGTTTTCTCTGAAATTTTGTACAAAAACTGCTGAATGTGATCATCCCGCAGAAAAAGCATGGATAGGCGATCGATTTCTTTCACCAGGCCGCCTATGTTATGGTCAAGCTGTTGGAATTGCTGGTAGAGCAACCGTTCGTTCTGGATTTTGATCATGTTCTGCATAAAGGAATAAATAAAATAAGAAGCCCCCGCCAGTACGGCGAGGCTGATGACCATAATATACAGAATAAGCTGTGTTCGGAGCTGTCTGGAGACAAACAGGGATTTGACGGATGTTCTCATTCATGTCACCCTCTGTCTTTGAGCGTCGTTTGGCGCCGATATTCGTTCGGATTAAGACCCGTAATTCTTTTAAATACCTTGCTAAAATACGTATACTCGGGCGAAAAGCCGACCAGAGCCGGCACATCGGACGAGCGCAGTTGATTTTGGGCAAGCAGGTCCTTGGCACGTTCAATCCGATAACGGTTCACATAATCAATATAAGTGATCTGCAGCTCTCTCCGGAACAGGTTGCTGAGATACCCCATGCTTAGACCTACATGGTCCGCAACCATCTGGAGACTGATGTTTTCGGTATAATGACGTTTGATGTACTCAATGGCGCGGGTAATCTCATCACTCATTTGTAAGCGCTTGCGAATTAAATCAACCAACGTGTCAATATAGATAACGACCTGGTCAAGCATATCCGGCATCGTGTCACAGATTTCCAACTGTTCGGTCATGCTAAGCAGCAGCGTTTTTTCATTGTTATGATCATATACATTCGTATTAATCCACTGTACAAACTGGTAAATGGTGATCTCCATTGATTTTCGCTCTTCGTTCATGCCACGTTCGATCTCATCCAGGAATTCGTCGTATTCTTTCTGTTTGAGCGAAGGAAGCAATTCCCGAAGAGGTGTATGACTTCGAAGCCGTACAAGTCGTTCAAGCACGCCCGAATGGTCTGCACGCCCTATTCCTTGATGATGTTGTCCGGGACCGGTGATGAATTTACGCTGTAACGCGCGTTGTGCCTCGGCGTATTGTCTCGGCAGCGAGTCATATCCCCCATTGATGCTGCTGATCCCGAACGAAACGGTACTGTTGAAATAATGACGGATCGTATCCTGAACATGTTCGAGCAACTGCCGAAGTTCCTGCACGATGGATTGTTCGGACAGTATATCGGCATAATGCAATACAAGCGCGTAATGCCGATCGTTGATCTGAACCGCCTCTCCCCGTTTATAACCGGACATAATCTCGCTTAAAATGTTTAACAGCGACATCTTGACCAAGTGGCCGTGTTCATCCCGAAAACGTTCCTTGAGCGAGGCATATCGATCCACTTCCATTACGCACACGACGAGACGAACGGGCGAAAGGCGTAGACCGCTCTCCGAGACGAATCTGGCGAATTCCTGCGTTGAGAAGATGCGATAGAACATAAAATCTTTAAACATCTTTTCCTTCACAAGCTCCATATCCGGAGACGCCGTCCCTGTCTTTTGCGATTGGGGTGGGATATGCTGCTGATCCAGCTCTTCCCTGACCCCTGTTAGTACCTGCTCAATCTCTTCTTCGGTCATGGTTAGTTTAAGAATATAACTGGAGACATCCAGTGTCAGTGCTTTGCGAGCCAATTCAAATTCTTCCAGACATGACAGCACAATGACGCGTGTATGTTTGTCTTGCTTGCGGATGTTGGAGATCAGCTCCATGCCATCCATTCTGGGCATACTGATATCGGTAATGACCACGTCGGGTTTCTCGCGCTCATAATAATCCCATGCGGCCAGGCCATCCGGGAAATCGGCCGTAACCTCCAAGCCGAATTTACTCCATTCGACGGAATTTTTCAATCCGATGCGAACGAGCATTTCATCCTCTACGATCATCACCTTATACATGCATTAGACCCCCTTCAAAATCAAAATCCAGTCATTCCCTCTTCCGCTGGTTGGGGCTGCAAAACGTTTAATGCCTTGATTCGGTATTGTAGAATCTGAATCTGAAGAAACCTTGGTTGTATCTCCTGTTCTGGGGCAAAACCACATGGCATTTGTTTTCTTGCCCTCAATATACCCCATGACGACATCGACGTACAAGCCATTGGGCAGATAAATGTAAGCGTTATATTTACTCTGCGCAGCTACGGCATGATTTGCGCCTGCACGGTTCTGATGAATCAGATTCGAATTGGGTCTCCAATCCGGGCCCAGCTCCCCTTCGAGTAATGCACGCGCATGGCGCATCTGCTCCGCACCAGGACGATGCAGTGCTTCCCGCCAGGACATAATGAAATAATCCCCTTGGCTGTTCGATTCCATGAGATCATGCGGACCTTGGTACATTGACCATATGGAATGGTGTCCATACGTATGACCCAGCGCACCGGCAAATAAAGCGTAATACGCAGCTTTCCTCACATCCGCTGCATCGAAATAACCTTGTTCCCCCCGAAATCCGACAGGAATATCCTCGTAACATGGCTCGGCATCCAGCGTGGGTTTCGCCGGCTTACGTTCATAATCTTGCTGCACACGTCTATCATTGGTAATCTCCCGCTCCCCGTGTCCGGATTGAATCATGTTGAAATCAAGCCACGGCTCATCATGCAGTTGGCGAGAAGATGACTCGCATCCCGGTGGATGGAACGTCATTAGTTGCCGGGCACCGCCTTGTTTCAGCCCCTGTGCCATGGACGTGACAATTGCGAAATGACGCTTTGTCTCCAGAGGACGGTCTCCCCCCAGTACCCAGATAATCTGAGGATATTCAGCGTATCGCTCTCCCAGCCATTTTCCGTAATCAAAGGCCGTTTCCGGTGAAAATACTTCTGGGCCTTTCCCCCACTTCCTGTTGAACTTGTCACCCCAAGTCGGGAGCAGTGCAACATACAGACCCAGATTGCCTGCAAGTTGAAGCATAGCGTCTACATGATCCCAATAGGAATAAGGTCCATCGGTATCCGGACGGATTGGTTCAGGTTGACCGTTCTCGTCCATATGAAAAGGCAGTCTGCCTTGAGCATTGCCCGTTGTGGTACCGCTGAACTCGGCCAGCAGCACTGTTTGAATGACCGTGAAACGCTGGTTGGCCCTTGTACGAAGGTACAGTTCAGTGTCTTCCCGGTTCAAACGATGCAGAAGTTCCCAAGCCGTGTCACCAAGCCAGAAAAAAGGGACTCCTTCCGACGTTTCCAGATAGCGACCGGTGTCGGAAACCTGAAGCGCAGTGATGGTAGAGTATGGATTAGTTGACATGTTATTGGACCCTCCCTATTTTTACAGTTCCATGGGCATTGCTATGACGATCATTTTCATGTTTCTGACGAAACACTCTCTAATAAAAGCATAAAATGCACATTTGTATTCGTAAAGGGCCTTTACCAAGCAGAATCGTTCAACCCGGCTTCGTTTTGTTCAACCTCAGCCGTTATTTTTTCAACTGTATCCATGGATAATTCAAATCTGACTTATATTGTAAACGCTATCATTTTAAGTGCCGCAAGTCGACTGTCTTAAACCACCTCATGGAGTAGCCCTTGCGGTAAACCATAAAAAAGGAGAGCTGAAATGAAAAGTAGATCCGGTCGTTTAGCTTCACGATGGGCAATTCCGTTCCTTATATCCACCATGCTCGCTTCGTTTGTTCCCGCTCCTTCCCTCATTTATGCGGATCAGAACGAGAGCCAGAATCTGAACCGTACCAGCCACACAATTACGATGGATACGAGTGATGTGATTCAGGATGATTTTCTCGGCGTCGGCGTCAACACCATTCCTACGGCCCTCATGCCCGGGCAAACTCAATACGGCTATTCGGAAGCCCACTGGGAGGTAGACAACAAGCGAATTCAGACCATTCAGCCCAAGGTGGCCAGAGTGTGGTTTCAGATCGACTGGATGGAACCCGCGAAAGGAACCTATACATGGGACAGTGCAAAAATGAAAGCTTTCTACAAATATCTCGACGCCTTCAAGGCTGCCGGAACCGAAATTGAGCTAAACTTTGGTTGGAAAGTCGGATCGACTGTGCATGACTGGTTCACAATACCGGGCATTGATCCATGGACGAGTGCGCCAGCTGATTTGGATGCTTATGCCGCTTCTGCCTCTGCCCTGCTGGAGGAATTGATACTGAACCGCGGTTACGACAACGTGAAATATCTGACGTTTTATAACGAACCGAACGGCAGTTGGGACTTTGAGGCTCCCGGTGACCAGAAAGCCTATTATGCCGAAATGGTGAATAAAACGAGTGCCAGGCTGACTGTGGATGGTCTGCGCGATCTGATCGAAATCTGGGGTCCTGAAGAGACGGGCGCTCCGGCCTGGATTGAGTACATGAAGCAATATGCGGATGACGCCATCGATGGATACAGCTTCCATGTATATGGAGAATCGTATGAAGGGCTCGGCAGCGCCTTTGCGCTGCGGAAAGGGTATGTTGGCGACAAGCCGCTACACCTGACCGAATTCGGCTGGGCAGATGATCAGGCGAGCAATTGGGATGCGGGATATGCGAACTCGGTCATCCAAACCGCCAATATGGGTGTGAAATCAGCCCTCATGTGGCAGTTAAACGGGGTTTGGACCAATGATCCTACCGGCGGAACGAACGGCACATATACGATGTGGGATGCGCTTGTTCTGGGGCTGATCCCTCGCAAAACATTTTATATCGCAGGCATGCTGAACCGTTATATTCCCGAGCATAGCGAGGTTCTGGCTGTGGACACGGGCGGTTCGAACGATGTACGCGCTGCGGCGTTCAGAGGCGACGACGGCAATTATACCGTGCTTGTGGAGACCAAAGCCGGCACGGAAAAAGAAATCAAGCTTGATTTTGGCGATACTGCGGTGAATCAAACGTTCCGCAAATTTGTATACAAGAACGATATTGTTCAAGAAGCCAACGCGGTTCTTCCTCCGGTTGCAGCAACTTTTCCAGGAGGGACTTCATTGACGGACAGCAACGTGGATGGAGATTACAATGTAATCATTTACACAACCCGGCCTGCCGAGACCCAGATCAAGCTGGATGAAGTTAATCCTACGGTTCGCTCAGGTGACTCCATCACGCTTGGGGCAGAAGTAATCGATAATACCGGAAGTGTGACCTGGAGCGTGGTCGGACAGAACAACGGCACCATTAACAGCAGCAGCGGCGTATATCAGGCACCTCAGGTGACGGATGAAACGCTGATTGCGGTTCGTGCGACCAGTACGGCCGATCCATCGGCATATGGCGTCGCCCTCGTACGCGTTCTGCCTTCGTCACAGGCGGGTAAAGTTGAAGTGCCAACATTCAGCCTGGATCGGCACATATTCCCTAGCTCCGAGATGCTCTATTTGGAGACAACGACCAGCGGAGCGCAAATTCGGTACACGACAGACGGCAGCGAGCCTACAGCCCAGTCCTCCCTGTATGTGAGGCCCATTGTTCTGAACGAAGGTTCGCTTGCGCTCTACAAAGCCAAAGCATTTAAAGATGGTTTGCAACCATCCGGCACGGTGTCCTCCCTGTATCAGATCGGACAAATCAGCAGCGCCCCGGACGGGTATAAGCTGTGCATGATTGAAAACGGCGGAGAGTGTTATTTTCAGGGTAAAGCGGTCGTTGCTTACGGTGCAGACGGATTATTTAATTATTCCATTCAGGAAAACGGCGTTGCCTGTACAAGTGCCATTCTGGGCGATCCGATTCCGGGCGTAGACAAGCGATGCTTTGTTAACCCCGAGATACCGGATGAGCTTCCTGTGGTCACGTTCTTCAACGCTGGATTTGAAAAACCGGCTACCACATCGGCCAGACCGGGACCCATGACCAACGGATGGGTGTTCGACAGCCGTTCCGGCGTGCAGCATAACAACGGTCCATTCCAGGCTAGTGCTGCACCTCAAGGTGTACAGACAGGTTATCTGAAAACGGATGGTGGCGTCTCCGGCACGATAAGGCAGTCGATCCATTTCAAGCCGGGAACATACCAAATGTCGTTCAAGGCGGCCAAACGCACCAGCTTTGGCGGTACGCAGTCCTTTGACATCTACTTCGATGATCAGGTCATTGGCTCGTTTCGGCCTGAATCCGGTAATTTCCAAACTTTCCGAACAGAGCCCTTCGAGAGCGCTGGGGGCAAACACACGATCAAGTTTTTAGCCACAACGACGGAAGGTGACAATACGGCTTTTATCGATGATGTACGGATTACGTTACCACAGACTCCGGAAGACCCTTATATCACCAATTCGAGCTTTGAGTCACCTGTGGTTACTAATCCGTCGGGCACGGTGAGCGGCATAACTGCTGGATGGAGCTTTAATGATCAGGCGGGGATATTGCGAAGTGGCAGCAGCATGACTTCTACTCCAGCAACTGCCGGGGTTCAGGCTGCATTTGTTCGAATACAAGATGGCGCTCATGGTTCATTTCAACAGTCGCTGACGTTTCCTGCAGGCAGCTACGTCATTAATCTGAAAGCTGCTGCTCAGAATGCAGGGCCAGCTCAACCAGTGCAGATTGAAGTGGATGGGCAAACGGTCGCAACGATTACGCCGTCCGGCAGCACCTATGCATCCTTTACAACGGATTGGTTTACCGTTGAACCTGGCTCGCATACGATCCTATTTTCCGCAACGGGTACAGGCACAGGTGCAACCTTTATTGATCAGGTTTCCATAGAAAAGGTTGCCGTTCCTGACTATGTCGCTCTGCAACATGGCGGATTCGAAAGTCCAACCGTCACGTCCCAGAACGGAGTAGCTGTGGCAAGTGGTGACGGTTGGAGCTTCAAAAACAATGCAGGCCGCATTCGCAATGGCAGTGTGTTCGGTGCTTCCGACGCACCGGAAGGCACGCAAGCTGCGTATTTGCAGACCCTGAATGGCAAGCAGGGCGAGTTCAGCCAATCCCTGATTTTCCCAGCAGGCCACTACGCCATTCAATTTCAGTCTGCGAAGCGGAGCAGTTTTGGGGGGCAACAGTCGTTTGATGTCTACATGGATGATCAGTTGCTCGGTTCATTTATACCGACAAGCGGTGCTTATGCCGAGTTCACCACGAACTCCTTTCAGCTCATCAAGCCGGGAAAACATCAAATCCGGTTTGTGGCAACTTCGGGAACCGGGGACAACACAGCTTTCGTGGATGATATTATGATTACTGCTCTTCCATAGAAACATAAGCACCAATTCATTACCTTCCATTAGGATAAGGAAAATCGTAACCACGCGCTCGGTGAGCTGTATCTTAAATTGTTGGAGGCTATCTAACGATTGGAGGTGCAGTTCATAGCGGGTGGTTTTTGACAATTCCTCACATCCACTCTGTTTGCCTGGTGACGAAGCCGTCGATTGACCTGTTCTATGAAAGAAACTATACTATTCAGCAAAGAAGGTGAGTAGATTGAAACAAATAAGTAGTCGCTTTTCGATGGCCGTCCATATTCTATCCATGATCGCGCTGGACCCGCTTTACAGTACAGGCGATCGAATTGCGCGTAGCATCAATAGTAACCCTGTAGTCATTAGAAGGATCATGGCCCAGCTCAAGAAAGCGGGTTATATCGATACAAAACCAGGAGTTGCAGGGGCCTCTCTTCTGATATCTCCTGAAAAGTTAACGCTACTGGATATCTTCCAAGCAGTCGAATCGGTGGACGGAGACCAGCTTTTCAAAATCCACAAGGATACTGACCCCAATTGTTCTGTAGGAATGAACATTGAATCCATTCTATTACCCCAATTCTCTAATGCCCAGAAGGCTATGGAGGATGAACTCGCTTCTGTTACCCTTGCTCAAATTGTGGAGCAACTACGGATAAAGGCAAATACAAAATAAAGCTGCTCCTCTAATGGAGTAGCTTATTTTGTATGTTTTGATGTTGCACCAATTCAGACAGAAGCTGCCTCAGGCTCAACATATTCAATAAAACTGCCATCTGGATGTTGAACAAAAACGCTTGGACCAATAGGACCATGCTGATCTCTTACGATAAGGGTATTTTGTTTGGTTAATTCTGCCTTTAATTCGTCCATGGAATCGACATACACCACTGCTCGGAGTGATCTAGCAGGTTCCAGCGCCTCAGGACTTCCAGACACAATGACGTAAGGATATACTGTGGCTAAAGATAAGCCTGCCTCGGGAATATTCCACGTACGATCCATAGATCGATTCGCAAGAGATTCATAATATGCAACGGTTACCTCCAATTGCTCGGTAAAAACGGGTATAAAATGATTTATGATTTTCATATGAACCTCCAATTTTGATTTTTTAAATATAACCATAATGGTTATAACTAATTTAGTTATATATAAACATTTTGACTTTGTCAAGCTTTCAAAAAGATCAACACGATCAAAACGTGGTCGATAAAATAAAAAAAGCCGCTCAAAAAGCGACTTTAATGAAAAACACTCTAGAGAAGTTCAAAATGAAGTTGAGTCTCAGGCAAATCAGTAGTTCCTTTCGACTGATTTGCACCGTATCCCAATTCTAGAACCGCAGCAATACGCTCGTTACTCAGTACACCAAACACTTCAGTACGGCTCGATTCGTACATCCAGTCATGCAATGTACAGCGCACACCCAGACTCTGCTCATATGCCAGCAAGCGGAAATTTTGAATTAGGCAGCAGACCGCTGCAAAATCCTCTTCCCGCTTATGTTGATCTGACTCTGCATTCACCAAGACCAGAAGATACGCAGGTGCTTGCTCCTGTAATCCCTGCATGATGTCCCCATACGGGTTATCAACAAAGATAAATCGCCACGGTTCTCGGAGTCCATCATTTGGCGCCCATACGGCGTGATTGAGCAACTCAAGGATTAGATCCTGCGATACTGATTGATCCAAAAATTCACTCGGACCGCCCATGTCTCCTTCCAGATCTGACAATTTCATTTTTACAACCTCCTCTTCTATGTAGATTGACCTCGTAATACGGTCCACTTCTGCTCGGCTGGTGTTCTTTTCCGACTTCTCGGCACTTTGTCGAAATACCCTATATGAAGAATGCCAACGAATCTTTCATCCTCACGCATGCCAATTCCTCTGAAAAATCCTTCATGCTGAATCATGGACTCTGTATCCCATAACATTCCTAACCCATGTTCCCAACCCATCAGTTGGAAACTCTGCATCATCCCGCAGGCAGCCGCATAATTGCGGTCATTGGTCAAACGATCCGGCCCTACAGTCGACATAACAATGACGTGTGCAGGAATATCGGTAACTCTCTTTTTGAACACATCCAGAAGTTTCCCGGGAATCAGTTTGCCGAGTTTGCTCTGCGACATCTGTTCGAGCATGCAGTCCACCAACCGTTTGCGCGCTTCTGGAGTTCCGGCATATACCACACGCCACGAGCCAGCCTCATCAAATGGTTGAAGCCGATTAGCCTTACGTAGTAATTCAACAACTAACTCCTGGTCCACCGGCGTAGAGTTACATTTACGAATGCTTCTGCGCTCCCTGATCAATTCCGCCAGACTCAAATGCTTCACTCTCCTTCGTTTGATCTGGATTCAATATTGATGCTACTGTCTTGAAGAAATTGATGAATTACTTTTAGCTCTGTTTCCGAATATTTGTCGAGCGTACGATAGAAGCGTTCAGCCTCATGTACATGCAGACGTTCATGCAATTCAAAGATCTTTTTGCCTTGCGGTGACAACCGGAAATAACTCTCCTTCTTGTTGTCATTCATTTTTGTGCGTTTGACGAATCCTTCTTCCAGTAGTTTGTTGCCAATTTTGGTGATACTTGCTTTGGATAAATTCATCGCTTCGGCAATACCTGTGTTGTTAATAGGCTCATGCTTTCCTATGCAATCTATCATATGAACGGCGGTCAAATGCTGGGGGATTTTCTCGATGCTTTCTCGCTGGGCGATACTTAGGAAATGCTCAATTTCTGTATTCTTGTGGTTCTCATATACATGTAAAAAACGGATAAATTGGTCATGAAGCAATTGTTTTGTTCGATCTTTTGAAGTCATCTTGTGATCGCTCCTTATTTACTTGTAAACAAAAATATCACTTTAATAGTATGGTGTTTAAGGATAATTAATTTTATTTTGTTTACTCGTGAACAATATAACATGAATGATAATGATTATCAAATAAATTTTCTGACCTTGCAACATCACGCTAAAGTCCGGACAGAGACCTGCCTTAAAAGGAATATCTTATCTTTTTAACCTGCCCATTCCGAACCTGGATTTCCACCCTGGTCAACAAAAATCCGCTAAACTTTTCTGATTAACGGGTTTTTAAAATTCAATCTTTTTACATACAACTGTTGTAGAATCTTATGGCGCGACATTCTTAATCTTTAAAGCTTGCATTTTTTTGTTTCACACGCTCTATGCATTCGTTGTAGCAGCTTCTAACGTCCTATTTTATATGCAGCATCAATATTTGCTTGTTTATTCCATCAAATCTGTTACTGCACCTTTTGAAGCAGAGGAAACTAATTTGGCATATTTGCCGAGTACACCGGATTTTACTTTTAGTGGAGGTTGTATCCACGCTTGCGCTCGAGCGGCTAACTCTTCTTCTGTCACCTCAACCTTACTTTCCTGAATGTCACTGTTCATGGTAATAATATCTCCATTTTGGAGTAAAGAGATTGGCCCGCATACTTGTGCTTCAGGTGATACGTGGCCGACTATAAATCCATGCGAACCACCAGAGAATCTGCCGGATGTTATGAGAGCAACTTTCCCACCGAGACCTTTTCCTACAATCATCTAATCGGAAATAGAATCAGCCAGGTATTTTGGTTGTGTCCCAATGCTGTACTGATACTGATAGAAGACGACTAAATAAATCATGTGCTCCAGTAACCGATTTCTCGAAGATCTCCTGAATACACAGCATATTTGCACCTTTTCAGTAGAAGGAAACATATATACGCCAAAGAACAGCACCCTCTGCATCTACAGAATGCTGTTCTTCAAGTAACGTTCTCTAAATATTCTGAACGTTCTGTATATTTACAAAACGTGTACTACAGTTCCTTCGTCATAAATGTACTAATCCCATCTAGGATATAATCTGCAAACGGCTCACAATACGTGAAACCAAAACCTTCATACAGCTTGCGAGCTGATCCGTTTGTATCCACGGCTTATGGCTGCTTCAATAATGTGAGCAAGAACATTTCTAGCTACACCTTTGCGCATATGATTCTTAGCTGTTCGCATCGATTTGAGTTCTGCATGCTCTTTGTCCAATTCCTTGATAGCCCCACAGCCAAGCAGCTTTCATCTTCCCATGCACACCAGAAAGTAATTCCGGGCTTCTTCAACCCGTCCAGATTAAGGGCATGAACGCTTTCTGGTGGGAAGTCCTCTGCCATTCCTTGCAAATGTTCTGCAATTAATCCAATCACCTGTACCCCACTCAAATCATCTACACGAATATCCATTGTATCCATTCCTGCGTAATGTTAAGTATAAACTACATCCGTTAGCCTTCTGTATTTCACATTACTTACATGACAGAATCGGAACCGTGGGGGTGGTAGTCCCGTCACTGTATCGACCAAATTTAGATGTAATAATATCTGTACTATTTACCTCCAGGCAAACTCCCCAGACGGCGACTGTATGATTTCGAACTCTCTACGTCTGTCAGGGTGAAGCAGCGACCTAGCCTTGGACCAACTCAGGGATAGCCAAACAAATTAATCTGCCTCGTCATGGTTTCATTGGGTTTGCAATTTAGTCCGCAATGTCTGCCCGAGGGTATCTCGCATATTAATCTTTAGCTTCACCGTGGGTGATAGCTGTAGTACCTCGATCTGATCGTCTTTACCTAGTATTCCTGCTGCATCTGTATCCAGTTCCAGTTCAATATACCCCTGATTCTCTAGTGTAGGATCAGACACTGAAAGCTCAATCGTATTCGCCTCCGGATTTTTTCTAATCATGACAGAGGCTTGCTTATTCGAAGTAACGCCATTTACCGAAGTCAGAGTATCCGTCCAGAAATTATACCCGGCAACGTTAAGCGTATTCTCTCGGACCGCCTGAACCGTCTTAGAATTGGCGAGAACGGTGACATCCGGCGAATCGGCGTATTCTTTTGTTTCCTGTTTGCTTGCATTTGGCAAAATCATATATTCATACTGACTGTCAGCAGGATTATTCCCATGATCAATCCACATGGTCAGGAAATAATTCTGTAGCAGTTCGGTAGGTAATGTTGCAGAAGGAGGATTGCTGAGATTAATGTCGGACCATCTTCCCTCTTGAATTTGTCTGGTCAATCTGATCGGTGAATGATTCGGGAAGATATAACCAATGTTCGAACCTATCACATTTCCCTCCAGATAAGCCCATGATGGATTCTCTATCTCTTCATTTACTATGGTCCCATTCAGAACTTCACCATCCACGTAGAAACTGTTTGAATTGTCTTCTCTCAACTTCCGCTGCTCAATGACGGTTTCTACAGGAAGGTTATCTGTGCTTGTAATGCCAGCACCTAGCGCAACAATTTCATTGTCAAAAGCGAACCAGGATTTCCGCGCCTGCATTTGTGTGCCGTTCTGAAGCAGTTCCATGCCTGTAACGCCGAAAGTATCCAACGTTGTGCCGCCCGCCCAGGAATTAAGCGGGACGGTCTCGCCATCCCCATATTGATAATTGCTAGAATTTCTTGTCCGCGAGACAACCGTTGTGCCTGGAAGTCGGCTCCAGTTCACCGTTGCCCAGAAGCTGCCTGTATACTGGGACAGATCCTGGTTGTAGAGATACGTCATCCCGTCACCAGTATACCAGCCTTTAGGATTCTCTCCGTTGGTAAGCTCATAGGTAGCAATACGCTTTGAACTTTTACTGACCCCGAACAGGAAGTCTTCGCCCCGATGTACACTACGAGCCATGCCACTCAACTCATAGTGTGCCTGAACATCGGTGGCAGGAACAATCGCAGGATCCTCCACCCAATCCCTGATCGTATCTGCCAAATCCAGTGGAAACTGATAGTATGATCCCCCCCTACTCAGCTGATACTCTACATGATATTTCACCAAGCTCTTTAATTGAAGCGATAGCTCGGCAGGAGATGTCACTGCAATTCGGGAGATACCTGCCAGAATGTTTCTGCCGGAGTAATAGGCATCTGCTGCCGGCCTGACGATTGCGCGTCCTCTTGTCATATCAATAGCCTGCCCTTTATATAATACAGGAGCAAATCCTTCGTCGATCCACCGATAGACATTACTCATTTCGGGAACAATCGGCTCCCAGGTGCTTCCGTTCAGCAGAAACATCAGGTTCCCGATCCCCTGTATCAGAACCTCCCCATAACTTCCCGTATAGGCTATCGTGCTGTGCTGCACATACGAGCCGTCTTCATAGAAGCCATCGCCTGCAGCTGTGTACTGAAATAGCTCACTCATCCCGTTCCTGGCTTGAATTAGCCGGTCGTAGTTATGTTCGACAAGCCCCATACGGACTTGAATCAGCATGATATCGGAGCGGTTGGCACCTGTCTGTGTAAAAGAAGCGGAAGTGATGTCCCCGATATAATGATCGATGCTTGCCGTATTCCTCAGAATTTGTTCCGGTGTCAACTCGTCATACATCAAGATCAGAATATCGACCAAACGATTGGGAACGCCGATATCCCAGTTCCACCAGTTCCCGAATTCGGTGCCCGTGTCCGTGTACAACTTATCCAGCATCCAGTCCATGGCTTGAAGCAGATCGTCCTTTAGCCCGGAATTATGGTATAGAGATGTTCCTCTTGTCTGATAGGCTAATGCCATTGTCTTCAATCGGGTATAGTGGTTGTTGATAAAAGTAGAATCACTGGCAGAAGCAGGCAGGTCATTCCAGAGCGTTGTGCCTCCCGATGCGAGTTGCATGCTATCCCAGTATTGTTGAGCTGCAGATGCATTGGCCTGAATAATGGTTTGCACTGCTGTTTCATTAACATCCAGAGAATTTTTGCCGATCAGAGTCTCCTTCCAACGCTGCCTGATTTCATCATATTCTTCGGGATTTTCTGGCTGGGGAGCAACCACCTCAAGTGTAACTGAATCTCCCACTCCGTTAACTGTGTTTGCGGACACCGTAGCTGTACCGACGCCAAGTGCCTGTATTTTTCCATCTGCAGCCACACTTACAATTTCCGGGTGATCCGATACCCAGCTTAGCTGTGATTCCGTTGCATTCGCCGGCTCAACATTTGCGATGAGTTGCAGGCTGTCGTATTTGGAAATTTGTGAGGGTGGAGAGGTTATGGCAACAGAGGCGACAGGAATATAGGGAGTAATAATAACGGTAACCTCTGCAGAGATCGTCGGATCGGTTTGTGATACTGCTGTAATCGCCGTCGATCCGACCGATATTCCGGTGATTTCACCAACGGCATTTACGGTGGCAACAGCTGGATTGTTGGAACTCCAGCTCAATGCCTGATTCGTTGTATTCTGGGGATTAAATACAGGCTGCAGAGTTTGCTTGCTTGTTACCGCCAGATTAATTTCATCCGGCAGTATGATGCCGAGCGGCAGCACCGGTTTGGTCACTGACACTGGAACCGCAAGCGAATAATTGCCCTCATAAGTGCTTACATTCACTGTAGTGCTACCTTCTTTGAGCGCATGGACCGTGCCATTAGTCACCGTGGCCACATCAGGGTCATTCGTACTCCAAAGTAAACGCTGGTCGGAAGCATTTTGCGGAAAGGCCGTAACCACTATATTGGTGCTGGCACTCACCGGCAGCTCAAGCTGTGCCACTGAAGTACTGATTCCCGTAATTGGAACGTATTCCGCGAGTTTCAGGTCATCGACCATCCACTCTGCCTGCATCCCACTTTGAAAATACTGATTCAGGTATATATGTCTAATATTCATCCAGACGGAAGGCAGCAAGGCTTCTCCTAAATACTGATCATTCAGGAAATAAGTTATGGAGCGTGCTGAATTGTCTATGAACATTTTTATTTTGTACCATGAATTCTTCTCGTAATGTGTTAGGAACTGGTTGCTGACATCCCTTATTTCTCCCGCAGCATTGAAGGTAAGGGCTGAAATATTGGTAGTGCTTGTAGCGGGGGAAGGCGCATTAAGGCTTCTGAACTGAATCTCCCGGCGATGTGTAGTACTGTTCATATAAACCGACGCTTCAAAAACCAGCTTTCCGGCGATGCCGGAATTGCCAGCTTCCGTTCCGCCCAGATTATTTCTTCCGGTACTCACGTTTTTGGTATTGGAAACGATTTTGAGACTGTAATCCTCGCGCTGGGGAGCATTTTCTATAGTCACATAATCTGTTTCTGCCAAAGAATTATAGATGCCCCAACTTCCGCCGACCGAGCCGCTGTATGTGGAGCCGTTATAGAGCTTTGTATTCTTGGCATTTCCGCTTTCATCATAGTTAACATTTACGTATACGGTGCCAGCGGCGAACGCCGATGGCAAGGCTGTAGGGGGAATGATAAGCGACAGAACCAGCAGCATGATGATCAAACGGAAGAAGAACGATTTAATGAATGGCTGATTATACACTTGCATACCAACCCCTCCAAATTTCTGATTTTGCGTCAAAAGCCTATAAATGCAGCAAACGAAATTCTAGCCGCTTCAAAACATCAGGAAGAATGAACATTTATCGATTTATATCCTTGAACGGAATCAGGCTTTTCCCCCGCTCATACCAATACCCGGGAATCTGCTTTTCCAGACGCATTAGCGCTTCAAGATAAAAATAATCCCCCCAGATCATATA
This sequence comes from Paenibacillus sp. FSL R5-0517, assembly GCF_037974355.1. Classification (NCBI taxonomy): domain Bacteria; kingdom Bacillati; phylum Bacillota; class Bacilli; order Caryophanales; family Paenibacillaceae; genus Paenibacillus; species Paenibacillus sp. FSL R5-0517. The sequence continues at coordinate 3,633,108 of NZ_CP150235.1, read as the reverse complement.
ACCATCCAGCCCGTAGCTGCCCCTGACATGATATGATCCATGATCGATAAGGCCTTCCTTTTCCTGCGCCATGCTCATTGAGGACTCGGCTAGTGCCGTCATAGTCACCAAGACCGCATCTTCTAATCGCTGCCTCTGCGGATCGTCAGGTGCTAAATGTTCCAGTAGTTCCAGCATGCCACAAGCTGCAATAGCGGAAGCGGAGCTGTCCCGACTGGTAGAGCCGGTCACGGGAACATCAAAGTCCCAATAAACGATGCCGTCAGCCGGTATTCGTTCTATGAAATAAGCAGCCAGGCGTTTCGAGGTTTCCAGAAAATTGATGTTTCCCGTTTGGCGATAAGACAGAGCAAATCCATAGATGCCCCAAGCCTGTCCACGTGTCCATGTGGACCCGTCACTGTTGCCTTGATGTGTTCCCCCTCTCAGCGAATTTCCGCTTCGGTCAAAATAAAAGGTGTGATAGGACGAGTCGTCTCCCCGCACAAGAAATTTCCTTGACAACTCGGCCTGTCGGACGGCAACCTCCGCATAGCGGGGATTGCCGGTTGCACTGGAAGCCCAGTACAGCAGCGGGAGATTCATTAAACAGTCGATGATGATACGCCCCCCATTCTCCGAATCATCTTCCGGCCCCCAAGCCTGAATGAGCCCAGATGTCTCTCGCCAACGTCCCAGTAGATGATCAGCGGCTTGCAGTGCAAGCAGTTTGTGCCGTTCATCCTCTTCAACGATCCAGCCCGCGAGTGCGGATAATCCATATAGGAAGCCAATGTCATGATGTTCAAGTGCATGTTGGGCCTGAAGCCGGCGATGAAAGCTGGCAATCTGGCTATTAGCCTGCAAACGCAGATATTCGTCACCGCTGTACTCGTAACATAGCCAGACTATGCCGGTCCAGAAGCCTTCGATCCAGTCCTCGTTATCACCCCATTCATAACACTTGTCATTGGAGATATGGGGGAACTTCTGGTTGTACCGGGACAAATTTTGTTTTGTTTTGAGGACTGCATATTCGATGGCCTCATGCCATTTTACGTTCGTTACTAGAGTTTTCTTCACAGTTCTCATCCTTTCACAGAACCGGCAGTAATGCCCGAGATAAAGTATCGTTGGAAGAATAGGAATACAGTGACTACCGGAATAAGTGACAGTACTGTACCTGCCATAATTAATTGGGTCTGCGATGTGAACTCGCCGTTTAGACTGGCCAAGCCGAGTGGCAGTGTCTTAAGGCTATCGCTGGTAAGATAAATAAGTGGAGCCTGAAAATCATTCCACACCCAGGAGAAAGCGAAGATTCCAAGCGTTGCTAACGCCGGCTTGGCCAGCGGCATGATGATTCTCGCAAAGATGCCAAATTCGTTGCAGCCGTCAATCCGCGCCGCCTCAGAGAGTTCCTTCGAGATTCCCGACAAGAACTGGCGCATTAGGAACACGCCATAGGGACTAAAGATTTCCAACAGGATCAGTGCCCAATGGCTGTCGACAAGGCCTAGCTTCTTAATAACGAAATACTGCGGAATCATAATGACCTGATAAGGGATCATAAAGGCTGCAAAATACATGATGAACAGTCGGTTCTTCCCGGGGAAATCCAATCTGGCAAAAGCGTAACCAGCCAGAGAACAGGTAATCAGCTGCCCCAAAGTAACCAGGATAGAGACCTTCAGAGAGTTGAAATAGTATAATGGAAATGGAATACTGGTCCATACCTCGACGTAATTCTCGAAGTGAAATACCTGCGGAATCCACTGTATCGGATACTGGAACACTTCCTCCTGCAACTTGAAGGAGGTGGACAGCATCCACAGAAAGGGTACGATCATAACCAGAGATATTAAGATCATGAACAGATGCGCCAGAGATTTAGGCACTGCTCGACCTAGTAGTTGACCCATCGTTTCTCCCCCTTAAATTGAACATAAGTAATCGCCAGAACGATCAGGAACAGCACGATGGCCTCAGCCGAGGCGTAACCAAATGCGGAATTGCGAAATGATTGAACGAAGATATCATAGACGAGCAGCTTCGTGGAGCGGCCCGGACCACCACCGGTCATGACATACACGAGATCAAATGACTTGAACAGATTAATAATGCAGGTAATGATGACAAAAAACGTCACTGGAGATAACATAGGCAGTGTTATATTGCGGAAGCGCTGCAGGATATTGGCACCGTCAATGTTGGCTGCCTCGTACAGCTCTTTGGAAATTCCCTGCAAGCCGGCCAGGAACAGCAGCATATAGTAGCCAGCCATCTTCCAGGCCGAGACAAGTATAATGCTGAGCAAAGCCCAATTCGAGCTGACCAGCCATCCGGGGGGCTGCTCCATAAATTTGCTGAGGAACATGTTCAGTGGTCCGAGCGTTGGATTGAAAATGGCCTGCCATACCACCGCTACTGCGATAAACGATGCAATATGTGGGAAGAAGAATGCCGCTCTGTAGAGCGACATCCCTTTCATTTTCTGGTTAACAAGCAAGGCCAATGATAGAGATGCAATGATAACGAGCAGGCAGGAGCCAAAGGTGTAGAGCAACGTATTCTGTAAAGCAATTCGAAAGTTCTCGTCCCGCACAAGCCGGAAATAATTATCCAGCCCGTTCCATTTCACCGGATTATACCCGTCCCATTCTGTGAAGCCAAGTCCGAACGCCATCACACTCGGAATAGCAATAAATAGCAAGAACCCTAGCAGATTTGGGAGCAGAAAGAGATAGGCTGTTCTCGCTTGCGGATGCATCATCCTTTGCCACAATGACGTTTTTTTGCTTTTTTCCAACAGGCTGGTTCCCTGCGTCCCTAGTGTGCTTTTATTCAAAGAAGACATTTCATCACTTCCCACTTCTTGATCTATTGAATCTCTTGCTCTCTTCTCTTCTTGATGTTTTCGATTGCTTCCTCAGGTGTCAGCTCGCCCAGCAATGCTAATTCTCCTTCTTCTGTGGCGATCGTGTTCATCTGGGTAATCCCCTTGCGCAGTTCCCGTTCCGGAACAGATATAATATTGAATATGGCATCCATGTTCACCGCATCATTGGTAAAGGTTGCTTTGTACTGATCCTTGACACGATCTGCTGAGGAAGCCGGTGTCTGATATTTTGCCACGATCTGCTGTCCTTCTTCACTGGAAATGAAGCTGATCCACTTCTTGGCTTCTTCGGGATGCTTGGACTCCGAGTTCACGGCATGAACAACGACTGCAGTCATTGTTGTGCCCTTCTGCACTCCCGGCGGATGAGGAACATACGTCATCCCCCAGTTAAAGTTGAGCTTATTGTCCTTCTGATCCTGTTCCAGCATGCCTGGGAACCAGGTTCCAGTAACAACCATGGCATATTTCCCAGTGAGGAAAGCCGTTCTGTAATGTGCATTGGTTGCTTTATTCTCGGCTACGGAAGGCTGCGCACCGCTTTCTGACAGCTCCTTGCGGAGCTTGAGTCCTTCCACATAAGGGGTCAAGTTGTCACTGTAGAGCGAGCTTCCCAGTTGCTGTCCATAGGAGTACCAGGTCTGCGGCCAGTCCGGCATAAAGGAACCGTAAATTTTATCTGTCCCGCTTCCGCTTGTCATCTTCTTGGCTAGTTCAACATATTGCTCCCAAGTCAGGTCATCGCCGGGATATGCAACTCCCGCTTGATCAAAAAGATCTTTATTGTAGTAGAGCGCCCAGCCGTCCGAACGGAATGGCAAGCCGTAAAGTCTATCGTTAATTTTCAGATCGTTAAAAAAGGATTGAACACCGGAAAGCTCTGTGTTGTCAGCAGTCGCAAGATCATCGATTGCCAGCGTGCGCCCCGACGAGGCCAGCTTGTAATATTCATCCAGACTCTTAAAAGCAAAAGCATCAACCTCGCCACCGCCTGTCAGCGTTACGGTTAGACGTTCGCTGTAGGTGTTTGCATCACTTTTGGTAAAATCAATGGTGATGCCCGGGTTCTTCGCTTCGAACGCTTGAGCCAGTTCATCATACATCCGCTCTGAGGCGCTGTCGTTCCATAGCATGAACTTGATGGCTACTGCTTGCTTCGAAGTTGATGAATTCACTGTCGTATTATCCATTGTGCTCGATCCGCATCCGGCCAGTATTACTGCACTGGTCATAATTCCAATCAAAGGTTTAAACCAATTTCTCATGTAGTCCCCTCCAAGTTCGAATGTGTGAGTATTTCTTACTTGACGTAACTATAATAGAGTTCTAAACTTTTGTCTTTGCACAAATCTCAGCACAATTGTTGAGTTATTCATATTTTTGATAGCGCTTTCTGTTAACTTAGTGTAAGTAAATATATCTTATATATAACATTTAAAAAGAAAAAAAAGGGGGGGTTCCCCTTGGTTAGTCAATTATTCAGTTTTGTGTTCTGTTTTACAGATCCCCGCGGTATTCTGAGGGCGTTTTTCCTGTCATTTTTTTGAATACCCGTGAGAAATGACTGAGATTATGCAGACCTACCTGCTCTGCAATCTCCTGTATGCTTCCTTCCCTGCGCCTGAGCAGCTCTTTTGCCTTTTCCACCCGAAAGCCAGCTACGAAGGACATAGGCGTCTCTCCAGTCTGTTCCTTAAACAGCGTGGAGAAATAATTTGGATTCAAATGAACAGCACCGGCCAAGCGCCCAAGCGTTATCTTCTCTGGATAATGTTGCTGCACATAGCGGATCGCCAATTCTACATCTATGGTCACCGAACGTTCATTATCCTGCATAACGGTCCTTAAGGCAGCTGACATACGCTCCATGAATTGTCTGGCGGTTGTACAGGAATGGGCAAGGCTGATGGTTTCCCCCCAAGCTGCAATATGCTCACGATGAAAATATCTGCCGGGAATATTCCGCGTGAGCAGCATCGTTAGCGCCTGAACCAGCCGCTTAGGATGAACGCTACGCCGCTCGGCGTCCTGCATCAACTGATCTAAACAATCCATGATGGCATTCGCATTGCCGCCCGCCAGCAAAGCAATCAGATTTTCCTCCTGTTCAGCCTGAAGTACCGTGACGGACATTTGATATATACGCTTGTGCTCATAATCGACCATATGGTTCCAGCCCGTATAGAATAAGTCCGCCTGCAATTCCTCAGCTTCACGGTATGCCTTCTCCCACTCGTTCGGTCCGGCTACTCTGGAACTGATCAGTATGCCCGTATCTTCATAGCGCTCTAGCAGCAAGTGCGGCGCTTCAATCTCGTCCTCGAGAATCAGATGCAGTCGCTGCTCGGTGTCAACGAACAATCGCCTCTCCGCAATGACGGCCGGATAGGGAAACCACTCCAGCCAAGCGTGAATATCCGTCTGCCCCCATATTTCCCGATCTATCAGCATAATAATCCATCTCCAGCCTGCGCACTCCCGCGCACTTAACCTGAACTGTTTCAGCCAGGCGGATGGAGACTGAAGCTCAAGGATCCGGACTTCAGGCCGTGATGCTACCAGTAAACTGGTCCCCCCGCGTTGCTCGGAAAGCTTCTTGTGAAAGGTATCATATAGCCGCTCTAGGCAGTGTTCAACCTCTCCAGATGATAGATTAAGTTTGTCCAAATACTCAAACACACCGTAGCGTATGCCTTGCCTAGCGAGTCCAAAGTCGGTATGACTGCTAAGTATACAAATCAGCACTGTCGGTGATATCTCGCGGATACAGCCGATCAGTTCCAGCCCGTCCATTCCCGGCATGCGAATATCCGTAATCACAACATCCGGCTGTAGCTGGATGAACATTTCGAGTGCGTCTCTTCCATTACTTGCCTGGCCCGCAATCTCAAATCCGTATTGCTCCCAGGGTACTGTTCTTAGCAGCGCCTCTCTAATTAGCCACTCATCTTCTACCAGCATCGTTCGAATGGACATGTTTTCGCCTCCTTATGAACACAACTTTTTCTAGATTATTGTCGCTTCGGCAGCGATATCTCCACCTGAGCGCCGGATCCTGGAGAGCTTTCGAATTGCAAGGTTCCTGCTCCACCGAAATACAGGGCAATGCGTTGCTGAATATTGGACAACCCAATACCGGAATATGTTTGCATCTGCTCTATGTTCTTCACTTCTACGGTCGCTTCGAGTGGACGACTGGCTGTACCGGCTCCGTTGTCGGATACGGTGATGGTGAAGGTGTCGGATATATCATAAGCCTGTATCCAGATATGAATGGCCGCCTCGCCGTACATACCGTGATAGATACTGTTCTCCACCAGCGGCTGCAAAGTAAAGCGGGGAATGTGCTGCCCAAGCAGTGCGTCTGGTACATCAATCAGGACATGAATGCGGTCCGGGTAGCGAATCCGCATAATGGTCAGGTAATGCTGCAGTGCATCCAGTTCCTCTTCAACAGTCACGAGCGGGTTCTCCGGATATATTTTTGATGATAGAAAGTATCCCAGAGCATGGACGACCTCACGGATCTGCTCCATCTGTCCGTGTAACGCCAGCCCACTGATCACCGCCAGTGTATTCTTAATCATATGGGGCTGAATTTGCGATTGCAGTGTTTGCAACTCTAGCTCTAGCTTCTGTCGCTGCTCCATCTCCATACGCTCATGCAATTCCTTCAAATCGGAGGTCATGCTTAGGAATGAACGCTGGAGCATATCAAGCTCAGGATCGGTGCGAATCAGCGGAACATGCGTCCATTCTCCTGACCCGATCCTTCTCATGACACGGACCATCTGCTTAATCGGCCGCAGAATTCGGCCGGTGAACAAGTGTCCGAGTAGGATGGAAAGTAATGCGCAGAGTCCGATGACCACTAACAGAATGTTGCGGATTTGTCCAAGTTCGGACAGGAAATTCTGATAGGGAATCTCCTTGACGACGACCCAATCATTCAGAAGCTTGGCGGATATATAGAGAGAATTATCCATGCTCTTACCCTGATTCAGTACGGTGGTGACTTTACCGTAATCCGCTGAGACCGCTTCTTGGAGGATTGCAACAGGCGCGGTTGCTTTTGGGGGAGAATATACCAGCGACCCATCCGTTTTCGCGATGATAAACTGGTTATTTGAAGCAAGATCGTCTACCAAGGCCGCCACAGAACTCGAAATCATTATCTTCCCCCACTCTGTGCCGGTCTCTATATCCGTATATCCGGCCTCATAAGTGAGCATAGGCTCAGTCGCGCTTGACGGATCGAACGCCAGATGCGGAGTTACCCACACGAACCGTTCGCTGCTTCCGGCTTGCAAAACTTTTTTGAACTCCGCCTTGCTGTCGAGATAGTCGACTAGCCTGCTGCCGTCCGCCCCCCAACTTGTGAACACTTTACGGTTATAGCCGTAAATTAGGATGGAGGGCGTTTTTTCGAATTTGGAAAAGACTAGTTTGCTCATCAATTGATTGAACATATCCCATTCCTTGATGTACCGCTTTAGATCGTCTGGTGAAGATTCTGGATCAAGCATCTGGCGGACGCTTTCCTCCTGCCCGAACGATCCAGCAAGCATCTGGTACATGGACAGCTCACTGTTTAGAGAGGCAACTGTCTGTTCGAGTAAACGAGACTGGATTTCCATAGCCTGGTGAATGATTGTACGTTTGGAGGCATTATAACCAGCCCAGCCGATAACAATCATGGGAAGCACACCAAAGAGCAGCAAGATCAAGATAAATTTGGATCGCAGGGTCCATCTGGTAATTTTTGAACTCACAACCTTCCACCCCCTGTAATACCGAGAAGTCTTTCTGTTAAGCCGTGATGATTGAGTAAATAAATTTAAGTATGTGTTATATGAGCGTGGACTTCAAGGTAAAAAGAAGGAAATGTATCAGCAATGAGAAGAACGCATTTAGCCATCTTGGGACAAGAACTTGTAACAATAAAATAAAATAAACAAAGCCGCTAAAATAGCGACTTTGTTTAGTCTTACGTACATATTAAGAATTTTAGTCTAGCTCGAACACGAGTGTATGTGAGCCAGTTGCGATTCTACCCATTTTTTATTCGTAAATGGTTTGCAGGCCCCGCTATTCTATTCAGTGGCTACCCCAAGCGCTTTGTTCCGCTCTTTAAACCTCTCGTTATGTGACGATACATAAGCCATTCTCGGCGCTTCGGGATCTAAATATTGTTTGGCGCTGTTAAGGGCTAGAGCTGCATCGGTGAATGCCCCTGCAATCAGGTTGAGCTTGCTGTCGTAATTGGCAAAGTCGCCTGCCCCGAAAATGCCCGGCAAGTTGGTCTCAAGTTTTGGGCTAACAAATATGTTCCAGTCATCCATATCCAGTCCCCAATCCTTAATCCCTGTAAAATCGGATTTCAGTCCGTGGTTGACGATGACCTCGTCAACTTCTAGCTCGTGCGAGTCCCCTGATTCGATGTGGGCAATCGTCACCCGTTCAATTGCCTTTCCATTGCCGCTATATAATTGCGTAACTTCATATGGCGTAAGCACATCGGCGGAGGACTCCTTCATTCGAACAACGTTTTTTTCGTGTCCGCCAAAGTGGTCCCGTCGATGTACGACCGTCACCTGAGCAGCGATGGACACCAGCTCGTTCGCCCAATCGACAGCGGAATTTCCCCCTCCCGAAATAAGTATTCGTTTTCCTCTAAAAGGCTCCAGTTCCTGCACCGTATAATGCAGATTGGACACCTCGTAGCGCTCAGCCCCTTCCAGTTCCAGCTTAGCCATTCGCAGAATGCCGCGACTAATCGCCAGAATGACTGTGCGTGTCCAGTGTTTCTCCCCTGTTGCCGCCTCCAGAATGTAAGTCGAATCCGCTTGTTTCTCCAATCCGACAATGTGCTGGCCGAATACAATCGTTGGGTCGAACGTTTTTGCCTGCTCCGATAATTGGGTGATTAACTTCTCGCATAGGATTGGGGTAAATCCTCCAACATCCCAGATCATTTTCTCGGGATAAATGAGCATCCGCCCTCCCAGCTCGTCTTTCGCTTCTATTAACTTCGTCTTCAAATCACGCATTCCACTGTAAAAAGCAGTATACATTCCCGCAGGACCACCGCCGATAATTGTCACATCGTATAATTCAAGCTGCTCGTTCAATTGAAGTCCTCCTCCTGAGGGCGTATGTACATGTCCGCACATATGATAATCATTATCAATACTATTTTAGCTTCGACAGTGTGACAATAACAATGGACAAAACCGACGGTTGCTTTATACAAAACAAAGAGTGCTGAGCCTTTGGCCGCGAGGAAAACAAACTTATGCTAACGATCGCAGGATATCATCTATTTTTTTGCCGTTAGAAATAATACCGTTATTCATCCAAGTTAGAAAATCTACCTCATATACGCAGTTGTTTCTTACAGCGGGAAGATCGCGCCACTCTGGCTGTTCCAGCAGGACCCTTTCCATCCCTTCTTCTTGGCTATGCCACTTATCAAAAGTAATGAACAGATGGTCCGCGGTTAACGTACTCAGTTCCTCTACAGAGAGAGTGAACATACCCGGCTTATTCGATTTTGAGGCTATACCTACTGCGGAATGGGCGCGTAAGCCAACATCACCATAGAGCACCGTTGAAACAAAACCTTGTCCTTCTTCTGTATATTGGATGATCTGGTCCGCCGAGATACGCAAAAAAGCGACTGTTTCACCTTTCATAAGCTGATTCAGCATATGGCTCGCGTTCCGTGCTTTGAAAGCATAATTTGCAATCGCATCGTCGGCCAACTCCATCCGGCCAAAATAATCGGCGACGGTACTCAGCAGCGTACGCCAATTCGTGGTCTGCTCTCGCAGGATGCACGTGTTGGATATACGTCGGTACTGAGAATATTGTTGTTGCTCGTAACGATCCGCAAGCATTATCAGATCCGGCTTATAATAGGTAAGCTCGTCAAAGTTGCCGCTATTCTCGTCGAACGTCGGAATGTGGTTTAAACCTAGATACTCTTGTTTTCCCCATTTCTCATGTCGATATTGGACGATCGGTTGCATACCCAGCGCAACGAGAAAATCCTCCAGATACGGTGCCACTACTCTAAGCTCTCCCTTGCGGCTTCGGCGGTATTGTCCGGGCGAGATGCCTACCGTCTGCTTGAAACGACGACTGAAATAATATTCATTGTTGAATCCTGCATTGAGCGCAATATCGAGCAGTCTGTCATCGGCGCATGCCAGCCACTTTTTGGCTTGACTAATCCGTACTTCATTCAAGTACTGAAGCGGTACTTGACCCGTAACCTCTTTGAACAGGCGAGTATACTTCCAGCGATCAATGCCTGCAATGGAAGCCAGCTCCTCGACGGTCAGAAGCTCACTGTAATATTCATGGATGTGCCGTATACTGCGCTCTACCCCGTGACGCTCGATATCCGTTCCTTTATCTTCAGTTGCAGGTGCATTTTGGCGGAATAGAAAGAGCAACAGCTCTTGGAATTTAACATATCGTTGGAACAGCTCCAGCTCGCCTGTCGCTCCGCTAAGTCCATATAACTCATCAAGCAGCTCCATCGCTTTCGCGAAGGGTGTGCATGCAAGCTCTTGCTTGTCCGGCAGCAAACTTGAAGCTTCATCATTGCCGATCATTGTGAAGCACACTCGGTAATAGCTGCAGTTTATGACCTGTTGATCAATAGAGAAAGCTGTGTCAGCATCCTGTAAATAGCATTTTCCCTGACCGGTTCCATTCATGAGAAAGAAGAGTTCAAAACCTTCTTTGTCGTTTCGGTTTCGATCCTCGTCTTCGCCGTCCCAGTCACTCGTCTCTACTTGTTCGCCCACTACAAAAAAGCGGATCGATCGTAGCACATATTGAACTGAAGGAGCCGTCCACGCTTGTTTGCCCTCTTCAATATCCATTCTTACTATCCATCGCCTTTCAATTGATATTCATTCTCAATGTATATAGTGTAAATTAAAAAGAGTCACCCTTCAACCTTCGTTGAAAAGTGGCTCTTCCCTGCTCCGTTATGGGGCAAGCAATCGAAGCAAATCATCCATCTTCAGCCCGTTGGCTGTAATGGCTCCCGTCTGCCAATACGATCTCTCAACGGGATATACATGGCCGTTCTTAAATGCAGGAACCGTCTGCCATAACGAATTGGCCTTCATTTCTTCAAGCGCTTTTGCGTTACTCTCTTCCTCCCATGTTCCGTTGGACGGCAGCAAAATAATATGGTCCGCGTCAAGTTCCGGAATAACCTCATTCGACAAGACGATGTTGCCCTCCGTCATTGCCTCGGCAAATGCGGGAGCCTTCAGCCCAAGTTCCTTATACAAGATTTCTCCGACAAACGTGTTATGGATGCCGAAAATATTGATCGATTTGTCCGCGACGTTCATCCGCAGAACAACAATCTTCTCATCGCCGATCGCTGAGTTCAACTTTGCTTTTACATCGGCAATGTGAGCATCATAATCGGCAATAACCTGTTCTGCCTTCTCGCTGAGACCAAGCAAATCAGCAATTAAGGTCAATGTTTTGCGCGAATCCGAAAGTACGTCGTCCGGCAAGCGAAACGTCGGTGCAACCTTGGAATAAAGCTCGTATTGTTCTGCATCGACCTCTCCGGCGCCAATGATTAAGTCTGGCTCGGCCACGAGCAAAGCCTCGATATTTCCGGTCACATCGAACAACGTGCGGCCGCCGTCAAAGTTTCCGCCGACTGCCAGGTTCATAATGAGGTAGAACGGCTCATCGAAAGGTGCATTCGGATTGTTCGGTGCAGCTGCGGAATACCACTGCTCGTTAGTGACTTTATAGTAAAACTTGCCGTCTACATACCATTTAATGTTGTCCTCTTCCCAGACTACTGAGTATACATGATAATCATTGGCAAAAGTTTGCCCTGCCGGGAAGTGATAATCGCCGCCCGAATACTGGTTCGCGGGCCATTGTCCACCAAAGTGTATGGTACCGCTTACGGATCCAGGCAGACGGCCTCTCGCTTCCATCACATCAATTTCACCTGATGCAGCCCAAGTACCATATACCGAGTTTTGTGGAAGCATCCACAGTGCTGGCCATATGCCATCACCGGTAGGAAGTTTGGCACGAAAATCGACTCTGCCGTACTTCAAGGACAGTTTATCCTTGGTGTTAATCTTTCCAGAAGAATACTGTGCATACCGATTAGGGTCCTGCGGGAAAGATTTGCTGTCGTTCATAGCTTTGATATTCAGCTTTCCGTCCTGTACATATACATTTTGGGTGCTATTCGTGTAGTGCTGTAGCTCTGCATTACCCCACCCCCATGTACCGGGATCGTTGTTGAGATAATATCCTGTTTCATAGTTCCATTTACTTGTATCCAGCGTAGTTCCGTTAAACTCATCCTGCCAGATGAGGTTCATGCCCGCGATAGCCGGGTTGGTTGGCGTTCCGATGGAGATATCCTCTTGGTCAGATATATCCGGACGCGGAGCATTGGGATTGCCGATAAAGGTATAGTTGACGAAGTTGTTGCCAATACTTCCGCCCGCCTGACCGTTCAGTGGATAGCCGATACGAATCTGCATATTTTCCTGGATCGGCTGGAACCACAGGCCATAGACGTAATCGGCCCAGTATCCCCACTGGTTGGCATCGGACATATTGTTGTACCCATTACCGGAGTATGCAAATTTGCTCTGGCTGGCGTTACTCAAATCAACCCATTGTCCATTGATGTTAATTTGGTATACAAAATTGCCCAGTTCCTTGGCGATTGGCGCCCCCCCATCAATTTTCGGAAGCGGAACCCCAATGGAACCATTCGCATCTGCTGTGAAGGTTGTTCCTTCGTATGGCGTAATGACATATGAATTTCTTGTAGGTTCATTAAACGTAATGGTATAAACAAGGTTAGCCGAAGAAGTCTTTGATTCCAATTTGACATTGATCGACTCCGTTACGTTAAACCAGTATCCACCGCCGCCATCCGTGAATTGGCCAAAATTTTGATCGTAGATCCAGCCGCTGGCTGCGTTATTGTCAATATCAATCCACGTGCTGCTGTTTACAGGTTTGACATATACCTTCAAATCATCCGCAACAGCTTCATAAGTGACCGCAGGATTATTGTTGAACGTTGGATATGTAAAACCTGCACCGCCGGTGAAGCCTGCTGTGATCTGTGGACCTTGTGTTGCATTCATCGCTGTGATGGTTGTTTTGTTGATGTTTTGAAATACAAGTTGATACTCCAGCTTCACACCATTTGCTTTGGAGTACAGTTGAATCTCGGTTGTTGCGGAGAGTGTGAACCAATAGCCATTGAATCCGCCATCGCTCCAGTGCCCCCAGTTTTGGTTATAGATATATCCGCCTGCCTGGTCGATATCAACCCAGTTGCTGCCCACTTTCACATTAACGCCTACATCACTGTAAACATCATTCCATGTCGCGGAGCCACCATTGAACTTAGGCATAACAAATCCGTAGCTGGCCTTCCCAACACCTGATTTTGAAATAACAGGCCCGTCTGCGGGTGAGAAGTACTCCATTGAGGTTACGGTAGTTCCCGCTGCCTGAACCTTTGAAGCCGGAAGTATGCCAATACTAGCCAGCATCACAACCACAAGCAACATACCGAGTACCTTTTTCATAAACCGTTTCTCCCTAAAGTGAGATGTATTCATAATTGCCCTCCTTTAATAGAATAATAGATTCTCCCAATCCATACGTATTAAGGTAATCGCTTACATAAGGGATATCTTTATTCTATCGAATAGGTTAATTTGCTGAAAAGGTACAATTGTTTTTGTGGTATCCCATTTTTTTGGCTTTTGATTCAATCTGCCTTCTGCCGCATCATCTGTCGGTACTCAGTGGGTTGGATCTGCATCACATGTCGGAACGCACGTGTAAAGCTTTTATAGCTTTCATATCCAACCATAGCAGCCACCTCAACAATTTTATGATCAGTTTCGGCGAGAAGCCGCCGCGCTTTATCCAGACGTACATCCCGTAGGTATTCAGCAAAACCTTTACCCATATTCTTCTTAAACAGATTTGAAAAATAAGCATAATTAAGCGATACATGATTGGATACCATCGCAAGATCCAGCGGTTTATGGTAACTCTCGTGTATAAAACGAATGGCTTCATTAAGATCGTTCGAATGGCGATAGCTGCATTTATAGTCATAATAGAACTGATTCAGCCGAAGCAGCTGCTGTTGCAGTGCTTGTATATAATCACGCATCCCTTGATAATCAAAGAGATTACGCAATGATTCAAGGTCCAGCGCTTCTTCCCCCATATAAGGGCGGATAACTCGTTCGTATTCCTCCATCATCTGAACGGTGGCGGCGCAGAGCTGCTGGGTATAGTGAATAGGATAGCGTTGCAATACCTTTTTGTGAAATAGTGCAGAAATACCCTGAGTCATTATTCCACTGTTATCTGTTCCGACTGACTGGAAGAGTTCATATAAGTCTTCATAGGGAAGTTGCCACTGCTGCTCCATATGCTCAATATGTGCTGGGAAGATACTGCACTGATCAGGAAACAAGTAACTGTGGCGATAGAGCTCAAGCACTTGGATATAGCTGTATGGTAGTTCTTTTAACCCCTGAATCGGGTTAGTTATGGCCGTTATGGCATCGATCTTTCCTTCCTTGAGCGCTGCAGGCAGGACACTTGGATCTATGGACGCATCCACCGCAAGGATCAGGTATGGGCGATGTTGCAGGCAAATACAACCTTGTCTGCCAAACACACGATAAGCAATGGCTTCCATGCTATGGACGCTGCTGGCTCCGGGCTGGCTCATGCAAACATCTTCCCGCAACAGGGCTAGGCGATAATTACGCCATAATGCATCATTTTGTTCCTCAATCTGAAAAATCCATGCTTCATCACTTAACGCACCCTGCATAAACATTCTTAATTCTTTACTCTCGGTCTCTTGGGCGAGACGGGATACATGCTGCATATTATGCGTAAGTGCCTGCCGTGTCTGGATCTCTTGCCATATATGCTCCAGGGAATTTTGCAGATCCTCTCGCTTCAAAGGTTTTAGCAAGTAGCCTTTTGCACCAAGCCCGATCGCTTTTTGGGCATATGTAAAATCACTATAACCGCTGATAATAAGGTATTGCACATCCATGTATTCCTCTTTGGTTTGAGCCATAAGTGCCAACCCATCCATATCCGGCATCCTGATATCGGTAATAACGATGTGAATGCAATGCTGCCGTAGTAGGCTCAGCGCCTCTATCCCGCTGGCGGCAGAGTATATGTTGTTCAGCTTCAGAGGAAATTGATGCAGCATGGCCTGCAGTCCGTCACGAATGTGTTTTTGATCGTCCACAATCAGGATATTAATCATGCTCTACCACCCTCCAAGATTTACATTTTCCCAAGGCAAGCGTATCGTTACACAGGTATATGCACCTTGCACACTATCAATCCAAAGACCGCAATTTTTGCCATAATGGAGCTGCAACCGCTTATTCACGTTTTCCAAACCAAGTCCGCTCCTGCTAGTAACCATAGGCGTATCCGATTCGCTTCGCAGTACTGCCTGAAGACGGTGTAACATCTCCGGCTCTAACCCCTCTCCGTCATCTCTTATGTTAATGAATAGCAGACTGTCATTCTCCACAGAAAAGGTAATCTCTATAGATACCCTGCCGCCTGAAGGTGCCCCGTGATGAACGGCATTTTCAACGATGGGCTGCATACACATCTTGGGAATGGCGTAGCGAAGGATCTCCTGAGGAAGATCTGCCGTCATAACGATACTGCCGCCTTCCATAAAGTTGATAAATTCAATATAACTTTGGATATTGGCAAGCTCCTCACGAAAAGCAACGGTATCGCTACGCCACTGCATGCTGTAACGTAGCTGCGAGCCCAACGACACCAATGAATTGGCTATAGCAGGCTGCCTCTGTACTTCTGCCACCATCCGGATCGATTCCAGGGCGTTATATAAAAAATGAGAATTGATCTGCGAATGCAGGGAGTGCAACTGTGCGTTTTTGGCAATTAACTGTTTATCCACGACCTGTGTCATTAGGCGTTTGACCTCATGTAACATTTTATTGTAATTCACTGCCACCTCATCGATTTCATCCCCTCTTTCGTTCTCATCAAGGCCTGTATCAATCATTGCATCCAGCTCGCCTTTCCGTACCTGACGCATGGATACCAATACGCTGTCCAACCGCCGGAAAATACGCCGCGTCGTTTGGGATACAAGTAGCATAATCAGCAGCAATACACATAATGTAATCGTTACCACAAATGCATACCAACTGCGCGGCCCTTTCATCAATGCCTGACGAGAAGCAATATCGACCACATATGTGTTCAACGGAGCGATGTATCGATACAATGCATAGTAGCTCTGATCTCCCACCTTAACCTGAAGCGGGCTTTCCTGCGGCAATATATCCAGCTGGCGATGAATATTGCCAAGGATCTCCTCCATCCCCTGCCCGTACTTCTCCGAAAACTCATGCTGGGGATTGTAAATATACTGGGGAGAATCGCTTGCGTTCATCAACACCGAAAAGAAGTCCCCCTTGTTCTCTTGTAGCAGGTCGCTGAAAAACATGCTGTGGGGAACGCGCACTTCCATAATGCTAGGGCGTTTTTGTTCCTGCCCTTGAAGGCGAACCAGACGATAGTAGGATAAGGTGTGCTCACCATCCCTAAAAGAAAATAAGCGGTATGCCGCACCGCCTTCATCCCGAAGCTTTACCCAATAATCCTGCGGTGAAAATTTCTTGTAATGATAGATTTCAGGCCAGATTTCATACAAGTTTGGGTTATCGACGTAAAAACTAAGTTCACTGATCATCGCATTACTTTGAATGATATTGAGCATTTGCTCAAACTGGTTTTGCTTAAACTTCACCAGGCGCAGTCCATCCACAAGCATATTGGAATGAATAAAATCCACAAAGGACTTTTGAGTGAGGGCTGTATTGGAAGCGTTCTCAATCATGTCCATTCTTCTGCGCAATTGTTCATTCAGCCATGTAACGTGGCTGTTGCCTGTCGCCATAGCGTCCTTATATAGCTGGGTTTCTTGCATGCGGATATACACAAAGGATATCAAAATAACAGGTATGGCAATCATCAGGCTAAATGCGAGAAACAGCTTTTGGGATATACGGGCATTGCGATAAAGCTTCCTCAATCTCGTCAGTAGGTATTTCATTCGGATGTATTCACCACCTTTGTTATACCGTATATTACTAGTTATTATGTCGGTAACAATGTATTAGGGAATGGTTATCTGGCTATCTTGGATTTTCGCAGTTCCAGTTCAGCTTGGCGATATTCCATTACCTGGTTAAAGCCGTAGTTCACACGACGGATCAGAAAATTTTCGAAAATTTTGTCAAAGGCAGCTTCATCCTTCGCTGTAATCAGTTCTGGCAGCACCTCTTCCCAATTCTGAGAAATACGTGACCAGGCTAATGCTATATCGGAATCCCCTACAGGATCGAGTCCCTTATAGATGCCGCTGTCCAGATCGGCGTGTTGGTTAGCGAACGCCTCCATTTGCTTAATGGACGGAGTATGCTCGGGTCTCCACGGGTTGACGAAAGCAGGGTTTCGCAGCATCCAGTAGGTATCTATAATGCCATATTCCTTTTCAAGCCGCTCCCGATCCGTGTCATACAACTGGACCATTGCCGCTGTCAATCGGGGTTTGCCATTCTCCATCGTCCAAGTTTCACCTTCTTTGCCCAAAAATAAATCTCTTTGGCCTTCTTCGCTGGCCAGATAGGTCAAAAAACGGATGGCTCGTTCAGGGTTTTTCGTGGATTTGCTGATCATCGTAACCATCCAGCCATCCATGCTGCCAGGGAACAGTTTGGCGGATTCTCCCCTGCTGTTCCGGGGTCCATCCACAGCAATATAGGTTGAATTTTGATTCGTAAGGACTTCCAATTTCGAATTGAGGTCCGATATGTCTGTCCATTCCCGAATCATCATAAAATATTGGGCATGGCTGGTTTTTTCCTGCACCTGTGCACTGGAGTCGACCAGAAAATCAACATTAATCAAGCCCTGCTCGTATGCAGTACGAAATGTTTTCAGCCACTCGATATAATCGGGATCTGTCATTCGGTCGTATACCTTTCCGTTCTGTTCATGGGGGATCGCAAGCAAATTTTGCAAGTATTCGGTCATTCCATAGGATGCATTTCCCTGTGCCCAAAACGGGCTGATTAGTTGGCCTTTATAAACCGAATATTGATTCTTCAACAATCGCAATGCATTAATAAAACCTGTCGACGTGCTAAGGTCCGGTTTGCCCATCGACTCATACAGATCTTTACGTACGAGAAAGGTTTGGTTTGCTCCCGTCAAGCCGGTTGAACGCATCTGTTCGGGACTGTACGCATCATTTGGAATGACATAGGTATGACCGTCCTCCTGCCGATACCATTGTAGAGCACCATCATCTGCTACCTTGAAAAAGTAAGGATCATACTGGTTGGCCAGCTCATCCAGGGCATAGATGAGATGACTCTCCCGAAGTTTGATAACCGCACTCTCCCAGGAGCCGATGGTTATCAAATCCGGCAGATGATCGGTCGTCAACATCCGTGATAACCTCTCGTTTGGTTCACCAGTTAATACTTCAAATTCGATATTGACCCCTGTTTTTTGGGTGACATATTTGGAAGTCAGACTCTCACCCCAAGTGTGCCCGTACCATTCGGCTCCAACAAACCACGTTAGATTGACGGGGGTGGTATCCAGCTTCCATGACGGTTCTTGCACATTCAGATTAAAATGCTGGCTCTGCTCTGTGAAGTCAGCATTTGTCGTAACACCCCTATCTTCCGCATGCTCTGACTTGGAACAAGCAGCCAAGCCCGACATCAGACACATCATCAACAAGGCTATAATAAAAGGACTTCGAAATAAGAACACCTAACTGCCTCCTTTCTGTACTAGTCATCTTCAATCCCTATCTGCACCAGCATTCATACCTAGTGGTGGTACAACCGATTTTACTATCATTGGATTAAAATGGAAATGATTTCATGATCGATTCTCGGATCATCCGCAACATTCCCCCTAATGAAACATAACTTGTAATAATTCAATGGAAGGGAGACCAATGCGTGTATCTAATCTGGATACTTATTGTCGGTGGGCTAATTGGCTGGTTAAGTGGAAATCTGATTGGACGGGACGTGCCGGGAGGCGTACTCGGGAATATCATTGCTGGTTTTGTGGGATCATGGTTAGGGTATGAACTGTTGGGACCGAGGGGGCCGGTGGTGGGTGGATTTCATATCATACCCGCGATCGTTGGCTCAATCATTGCTCTCTTGATTTTCTATGCTCTGGCCCGTGGTGGAGCGTTCCGAAGACGTTAACAGGCGGAGACGTAAACCTGTTGTATATTGGATAATCCTGATCAGAGATGCTGCGACATCAGAGACTTTCATCAAAAAGGTCCGAACCGATAATCTTAGAATGATTACCGATTCGGGCCAACATCAATAATAATCCTTCCATCGTTATAGCTGACTTGAAAAATATCTTCTTGATCCAAGAATTCTGTTCCATTGTAAGCAATAATTCCCGGTGAGAAATTTATGTCATCAAACATTAATTAAGCTCCCCTCACGTTTGCTAGCGTATTAATGAAGAAGTCAACCGGATCGGTTTGAGTAAATTAGTCGTGAGGGCAGCCGATTAATTTGGTCGGCTGTTTCCTAGTTTTTTGTTAAACTATAATTTCGCCGTCAGTTCAATAAAAAATTTTCACCTTTAAGATATTTCTTAAAATAGTTCTGAATAACCGATGGGAAATTTTCCGCTAAGGATGGTTGTTCATTTGAATTTAGAGAGTGGAATGCAAAAGTCCTAATTATTGACCATATAAAAAATGCTTCTAATAACTCGAAATAATTCTCTTGTAGTTGATTTACTTTGCTATACGTTGAAATAAAGACTTTCCTATTCTCAGATGAAAGATGCATAAATGTTTCAGCCATATCAAATAAATAAAAACCATAGCCACAATTGGAAAAATCTATGGGTCGAGGAGTATCCTCATAAAAAACATAGTTACTCTCATGAAGGTCAGAATGGATAATTCCCCAGTTACTTGGCAAACGTTTATGATTTTGTATCACATTTGCTATTTTATGGGCTGACTCTTCCACATAAACAAATACCTCACTTGAGATAAGCTCCAAATTTACCAACTGTTTTAATTGATTAAGTGATGAATATAAATGATCAGAATTGTATATTGGTCTATTAAAGCCTTTAGGTGGATTCCACTGCATAGAATGTTTATGGAGAGCCGCCATTAAGAGAGCCAAATTTTCAGTTTCATTACTTGTTGGCTCTCTTCTAAGCACACTTCCATGAATCCAATGATGAATAGTCACCATGATTGTATTTTCGCTAAGATCAGTTGATATTTCTGTTACCAGATCACCTTGAAAATTTCTGACAGGGGCAGGTACGACGAGATTTGTATCTTTAACCAAAGCTTCAAGCCAAATAAGCTCTGATGCCACATTCCCTTTTGGATGAATGGAAATCGTTAAGATATGGATTTTGATAAGATACTTTTGATTATCATCGTTGGTCTGAACTTGAAATGTAACATTATCATTCTTTCCGAGATACACAAGTTTTTCCCAAATGATTGGGTATCGATGTAAAGCTTCTTTCGCTACCTTCGCATAATCTTCCTCAGAAAGCATAGTATCCACTCCAGTTAATGTGATTTTTACTCCACAATTCTACCAAGCAGACTTTATTTTCTGGTGATAAAAATTGATTATAACTAAACTTTACTGCTTAGTAATTGAATAAAGCCGCCGATCCTGTTGATCGGCGGCCTTCTTTGATTTTATGGAACTATTGTTTCCCTTGAGTTAATGAACCGTCGCCTAATTAAACCCACCTCGAGAATGGATGATTTGTCCGGTGATCCATTGGGAGTCATCGCTTGCCAGAAAAGCAATCAGGCGGGATACATCTTCAGGAAGACCGATCCTGCCCATCGGAAATCCCGGTAGCAAGGCTTTTTTCACTTCTTCTGACATCCAACCCGTATCAGTAGGACCGGGATCAACCGCATTCACAGTAATGTGAAACGGAGCCAGCTCAGCAGACAGACATTCGGTAAAGGTGGAGACAGCGCCTTTTGTTGCGGCATAAGCGAGATTGCCAGGCATCGGCCCCTTACCCTGACCGGATGTAAGGTTGATGATCCGGCCACCGCAAAGGACCTGCCGGCCGGCCAGTTCAACCTCCAGCATACGCGCAAATTCGGCCGATAGCATGAACGTGCCTCGAATGTTCATAGCGCAGTGCGCATCGATCAGTGATGCATTCAATTGACGGAAATCAGCTGATACGCTGTACGTAGCGTTGTTGACGAGAATGGTCGGCAGCCCGACAGCCGACCGGCACGCATCAAGCACTCGCGCCGGAGAAGCGGGATCGGTAAGATCGACCTCCATATGCGCTGCCTTAATGCCATACGAGCGAAGTTCTTCAGCGAAGAGATCCGGCCAGTTCTTGTCGGCATCTCCCGGATTCTCTGTCTTATCGTAATCGTACAGATGGGTATAGAACACATTAGCGCCTTCTTGCGCCAACGTGCGGCAGACGGCGGTTCCGATCCCACCAGGGCGGCTTGTGCCTGTCACGATAGCCGTTTTTCCATATAGTTTGCTCATTTTATTTCCTCCGTTTAATAGGGGAGGGAGAAATCCATTTTTCGTTGGAGATGGAATTATCCTGGGTAAAACAAAAAACGGATACATCAAGTATCCGCGCCCGGGTTTGATCAAACGGTTCCTCGCGTCCCTTGAATGATTGCAGATCGGCATCACAAACGAGGCGTGTGGTTATAACCAAAACACCAAGTCGAGCGATCCAGTTTAGATAATCATTACAAGGAAGTCCACATTGTCCAGCGAGTCCCCTTTCCTACATCTCCACTTCAAATATTACGAGTCAGACTCAATTACTGTCAAGATAATAAATACGTGGGATTACAGTTCCAGTGAATATGGTTGGGTGGTCAAGCACCCAGCTAACCTGCAGACTGTTTCTTTTTGGACTGTAAATTGATATTCGATTTTTACAACTTCAATTCATATCGTATATCAGGTAAATTCTCTTCATTTTCTTGTCCTCTACCAGTGATTTCAAAACCATTATTCTCATAAAATCTTTGGGCATTTTTATTAATTTCAAATGTATACAAAGTTAAGTTTCCATTTGCTTGTGCTTTTGCTTTATTAAGCAAGGTTCGCCCTATTCCATTCCCTTGATAATCAATATGAATATAAAGTTGGCTTATCTCAGTTTCACTATAGGCAATCATTCCAACTACTTTTTCATCAATTAACGCTAAATCTATTTGATACTGTTTAGATAGGATATGATTTAAAAAATTTAGATGGTCTTCGAAGCTATGGGTTTCAGCCTGGCCAATTGCCCGTTCCTTGCTATCTCTCCACATTTTCACGGTATGTTCAGCATACTTGGGATTATAGTTAGTTACTTTAATTTCAATTTTTTTCATCAATATACCGCCTTAAATAGAAAGATTTCAAATGATGAAGTATTTACTCTATTCAGTGCCAACTATCTTCATCCTATTATTTCCTTTACATATTTATAGCACTCTTGGACTAAGTTATGTAAATTATTCGAGTCTAAACATCAATAACAT
Source organism: Paenibacillus sp. FSL R5-0517 (assembly GCF_037974355.1). Classification (NCBI taxonomy): domain Bacteria; kingdom Bacillati; phylum Bacillota; class Bacilli; order Caryophanales; family Paenibacillaceae; genus Paenibacillus; species Paenibacillus sp. FSL R5-0517. The sequence continues at coordinate 3,610,519 of NZ_CP150235.1, read as the reverse complement.
TCATTCTATAATTATACCTGATTTGAAAAATATCTTTTTGATCCAAGATTTCCATTCCATTGTAAGAATAATTCCTGGTGAGAAAGCAATTTCATCAAACATGAATTATGCTCCTCTCACTTTTGTTTTAAATATTACAGTTTTTGTATGTCTCATAATCCAAACGACCATCCCCCGGTGGAATACCGAGAAACGGTCGTAGCTTAAATTTCCCCTTTTTGTCTACTTTGACAGGGTAATGTTCATAGATAGTGACTTTTACTTAACTAATGTTCTTGTCCCTATCCAATTTTTTCTAAAGATTATATTAAATCAGTGTTCTATGGCCCTCAGTTACCTATGCAGGCTCATCTGTTATATGCGTTCATTAATTCTGATCAATAATTTCTTTAAGATTTGCTTCTCCTCGTCATTTAGGGCTTGAACGATTTCATCCTCTACTTTTTGAAATGAGTTATTAAAGTCTTCAATCAAGTCAACCGCTTTTGGTAATACATAAATATTTTTTTGCCGTTCATTATTGGCCGGGATTTTCCGTTCGATGAAACCTTTTTGCTCTAGACCTTGAAGCATGCTTGTAACACTTGCCCCACGCAGATGAAACCGATCTGCAAGATCCTTTTGAATAATATGATTATCTTGATTCTCATAAATATAATCGATTACTTTTCCTTGTTGAGAACTTAATCCTAACTCTTTTATACTTTCATCCGCTCTTTTCTTTAACTTAAGACCGATAATTTGAAACAACTCCATATAAGGCGTATCTTCTCGGGAATGCATGACCGTCCATCGTCCCCTCTCTAATTGTTAGGAATCTAATTGTAAGTAGCTAAAATATACAGTGATCCCAGTAGGCTTGTCAAACGATTGTTAGACTATTGACTGTTAGGTATCTAACAGTTATACTGCGAGTTGTTCAGTCACAAACACATTAGGAGGATTTATGATGGAGAAATTAAATCAGAATGCTGGGTTAGAAAAAATTACTGCGATTACGAATGTACGGATCTTTGATGGATATCAAATCATTGCTCCCAGACATATTGTCATTAAAGGGGTGTCCATTATTTCAGTGGGCGGAGACATTCCAAGCGACGCAACAATTATCGATGGAGAAAATGCGACATTAATACCCGGCCTGATTGATGCACATGTCCATACCTCAATTGGCGGATTACGGGATGCCTTAAAATTCGGCGTTACAACAGAACTCGAAATGAACGGCGACTTTACTAAAAGAGGGCGCGAAATTCAGCTAAAAAATGTCGATGACATCGCAGACGTCCGATCTGCTGGTACGGCGATTACCGCTCCTGGTGGGCACCCAGATGAATTACTGCCTGATGGAGATGAAATACCTGAATTCGTATTAAAGGAACTGGAGAAGTTATCGGAGGAAGACCGGGAAGCCATGTTGGCCGCCTACGCTCACGATCACGACGAAATACCTCAAGTGACGACGGTTGAAGAAGCGATCAAACATGTGCATACCCAAGTGGAGAATGGATCCGACTATATTAAGATCATGATTGAAGAAGGAACGGTTATGGGTGCACCTGGCCTGCCTGTTCTAAGTGATGAGATCCTAAAAACAGCCGTTACTGAAGCCCACAAATTTGATAAGTTGGTTATTGCCCACGTTTTGACGGCTCTTTCATCGAAAGCAGCCATCGATTTTGGAGTCGACGGTTTGGGGCACTTGTTTATCGACAGACCCGAGTACACGTCCGAATTGGTCAAATCCATAGCTGATTCTGGAGCTTTTGTTACACCGTGCTTGGTGTTGAATTCATCGATTATAGGTAATCCGGCATCGGAATTGGCTAATGATCCACGAGTTCATTCCAAATTAAGTCCAGATTGGATCGATATCTTGAACTCAAGCTTCAATACGTTCCCACATGGCAATATGGAGAACAGCTTTAAAAATGTGATGGATCTTCACCGTGCCGGAGTTGATATTCTTGTAGGGACGGATGTCGCACCGGTTCCCGTTCCGAACCTTGGTGGCCTTGCTCATGGGGCCAGTGTTCACCACGAAATGCAGCTGCTGGTGAAGGCTGGGTTCACTCCGATCGAAGCTCTTCAGTCGGCTACTTCCAAACCGGCCCGTTGCTTTGGTCTACATGATCGTGGCCGGATTACCGAAGGTGCACGTGCTGATCTTATTCTCATAAACGGTGATCCGATCACTAATATTTCAGATACATTGTCAATCCAATCCGTGTGGTTCAATGGTTCGCGAAAACTAGGCTAAAAACTAGAAGATTATATCTTCCTAATTGTAAAATCACTAAGAAGAGGGAATGCAAAATGCAGTCCCTCTTCGACTTTAATCTACTCTCCCCCTCTACTTAAGGAGCATACAGCTTTGGATTCAACGGGACTTTGGTTTGTCTCCTACTGAGATGGCAATCCTCTTTTGCAGTATAAATAGAAAACCCATGTTATCTTAAAAGACAGCACGGGTCCTGAGAGTTGTTCAATTCGTTTCCTTGTTGAAATGATATTGTTGGATGTTACTCCATCCGCTTACATCACATTGTGCATAATCATTATCACCCACAGCAACCATCGTACCATCCGATTTCAATCCAATTGTGTGGGCACAGCCCGCTGAAATAGCTCTAATGTCATGCCAGCCCCTTACGTCGCATTGTTGATGTTTATTAGAACCCACAGCAACCATTGTACCGTCAGACTTAAGACCAACGGTATGATAACTTCCCGCTGCAACTGCGACAATATCGAGCCAACCGCTTACGTCGCATTCCCCTTCATGATTTCTACCCGTAGCCACTACCTTGCCATCCGATCTAAGCCCAACCGTATGAAGATACCCTGCCGAAACAGTCAACATGTCGCCCCAGTCGTTTACGCTACATTGGTTATATTTATTGTTACCAACTGCTGTTACCGTACCGTCTATTTTTAGACCAACTGTATGCCAGTCCCCCGTCGTGACCGATATAATATCATGCCAGCTGCTCACGTTGCATTCCCCTTCATTATTTCGCCCCACCGCAACCACGGTGCCATCTGATTTAACCCCAACAGTACGGCACCAACCTGCTGAAATGGTTACGATATCGCGCCATTCGCTTACATTGCATTGATCATGCTTATTCCAACCTATAGCTGTTACCGTACCATCAGATTTAAGACCAACGGTATGAGCATTACCTGTGTTCGTAGCCATATGAACATTACCGGCATCAACGGCGACGATATGGGACCAATCGCTTACATCACATTGACCGTATTTATTATCACCCACGGCTATGACTGTTCCGTCAGATTTAAGAGCGACGGTATGACGGCGACCTGCCGCTACAGTACAGTTACGGAACCCTTCTGTCTCAAACACTGCTACCTTCCGTGAATTGTAGTCCATAACTTTCCTCCCCTCCACCCATTAAAATCTTTCGTTGTTCAACGGTGAGTTACCAACGTACTACTCTTATTCAACGTTGTATTATAATACTCCTGGCTGTCAAGATAATGGAACCATGCCGTGCTATCCAGATATGTTGATACCATTCTTCTGAAGGATAAATTCTTGTTTCGGGACGGAACAATATGGATAAATGTATCTATCTGTATGTAACTGAATCTTGAGTTCTCTCATTTTATATGGTTAATATGCCAATCACAAAATTTAAGACAAAAAATACCGACCCTTCAATTTCAAAGGTCGGTTTACCCAAATCGGGAGAAGAAAACAATGGTTATAGCTGTATTATATCCACCTTATGCCGTTATATACCGTATTCTGCTCTAACTCTATGTTTATCTTGGCATATCAGTAATATCAACGCTCATATGTTCAGTAAGCATTAAGGTCACATCCACTTTCACTTTGCTCCACAATAGAGTCATTTTGTGAAGGTAACCTCTTACCGAATAATTTACTGTTAAACTCAGCTCGGATCTCTCCTCTTCAATGATTTTTATATGATGTTCCTTTAAACTTTGTTTTGACTTGTACATCTCTAAAGCAATTTTCTTTTGAGTACCGTCCAGGTAATCAATATACACCGATTTCATCTTAAAGTTTGAAGCGTATATTTTATGCTTATCTACCTCCAGAGCACCTAAAAGATACGGAAGCTCAACCAGCCTCTTGACGAGTGCAAGTTCCTCAGAAGTTTGTCTCACCGTACACACCTCCTCCTTCTTCAAACTTTACAGTGACCAGTTGATCAAAATCGACCCATTCAAATCCATTTTCCATTTCAATTTTTATTTTTTTTCCAAAGGCACTGACTGAAGTGACGATCCCGTGTATATACCGATTGCCTGACTCATGAAATACTTCAAAGGTGGCTCGCAACGTATAGTTGAGGGACATATCTATATGTTGAGCAATAATCTCCCACTCATCTTCATGAATCAGAGGTTTCGCCTGAACATGAATTTGAGTACGATGCTGTATAATTCGTTCTTTATGTTGTGGAAGCATCATGCGGCTCGATTCCCATAATCCATTGGCCTCCAGTTTTTTGCTCATTTGTAATGCCCCCCAATTTTAGATGCTCGATCGATCGCTTGGCCCGCAGCCGTAATGGAGCTCGCTCGAAGAATGGCAATGTCGCCATATCGATCCTTGATGTTGTCCATCACCTGATCAATGGCTCGTTTCTGCTCTTGATCATCGAAGAAAGATAGTTGATATGTATCCGCATTGGATAATTGAGATAGGGATACGCCTACACGGCGCACAGGTTGCCCATCCCAATGTTGATGGAATATGCGTTTGGCTATTTTGCACACATCAACGGTTATGTTTGTAGGATCAGACAGTTTAACCTGCCTGTGAAAACCGGTTGGGTGATCAAAATCTGCTCCCGATACACTCACAGATATGACACTACCCATCAGCCCCTTTTTACGGGCTCTTCTGCACACTTCTGTACAGATATCGAGAATAACCACTTCAATCTCCCATGCTTCTGTGAAATCTCTGGGCAGGGTCATTCCGTTTCCGATATCCTTTTGTGTATTATGTGTGTTGACCGTTACCGGCGAATTGTCGAGTCCATTGGCAACCCTCCAGATGACTTCTCCATTAACACCCCATTTGCTTCTTAATTTGGAAAGAGGCGTATTCGCCAGGTCTTTAATGGTTCGGATACCCATCTTCCAGAGATGTTTTTCCATTCTTGAGCCAATCCCCCACATATCGCGGATGGGCTTATCTCCAATGTGAAGATGTAACTCCTCTTTCTTTAAGTGAAAAATGCCACCTTCCGCTTTTTTAGCAATCATATCGCAGCACAATTTACTGATAATTTTGTTTTCACCAATGCCCGCTCTGGCGTAAACCCCTGTTTCGTTATAGATTTTGTCTTGAATTTGTTTGGCCAAATCGATTGGATCATTACCAAATAAATGCATAGACCCTGTAAAATCAGCGAATAATTCGTCTATACTGTATGGCTCAACCAGATCGGTGAATTCCTCAATAATGGACATAATTTGGGTGGAAACTTCAATGTATTCTTGCATGTGAGGTCTGACAATGATCAGTTCAGGGCACTTCTGAAGAGACTGCCAGAGTGGTTCTGCGGTAGATACCCCCTTAGCTTTGGCTAATGGACAAGCGGCAAGAATAATGCCAGAACGTCTTGCTGGATCGCCTGCAACGGCGAGAGGTCTATTTTTGTATTGGGGCATTTTTGCCTTTTCGACTGAAGCATAAAAACTCTGCATATCAATGAGCATGATGGTTCGCTGCTTAGTCCACACTGAAATCACTCCTGTACATTTAAGAACGTATGTTTGTATATATTATAAACCGAACATGTGTTCTTTATGCAAGAGGTAAATATTTATATTTGGCATAGGACCAAGTGAAGGATTCAGATCATACTAGGTTACGCTCGCAAAAAAAGTCGCTAAATTAGCGACTTCAATGGGAACATTCTTATCCTTTATGAAATTTCCAGATGCAATAGCGGGAACGGATTACCAGAACCATCGAATTCGGAGCGTCCGATCTGTACAAACCCCATTTTGCTATAGAATTGTGCAGCTCCAGGATTCTGTTCGTTGACATCCACCTTCAGGTGGCGTCCTTTGATCTTGATAGTATGTTCGATCAGCAGACGACCAACTCCCTGTCCATGCTGACTTGGATCGACGAATAACATCTCAATTAAGTTATCTTGCAACCCGATAAAACCGACAGGCTGATGTTCTTTATCTAGAGTTTCCCACACCTCGACTTGCCGTTCCTGTAATACTTTGCTTACCACATCCCGATAGAATTGAATGTGTTGTTCCTCCAAAAATGTATGTGTTGCTCGAACAGCTCTCTCCCAAATCTGAACCAGTCGTTCCTGATCTTGCTCCCGATATGACACAATATCCATCTCAATCTCTCCATCTCTCTTTAGGGCGTGTCTCAAAGCTCGCTGAACTGCATCTTTCACCGCCTTTTCGCCCCCTGCTGCGTCACTTTCCCTTGACGTGCCCCGGCACGCCTGCAGAAAACTTTCTTGCTTGGAACGAAAATTCGGCAAAATCTGCTCCCTTCGGAGTTTTCAGACACGCCCTAGTTAATTTAAATCACTGTTTCTTGCTTAGCTTTTCAATAGCCAGTTCTTCCTCTGTTACGAAGAATATATCGTTCCCCATGTTGCTTTCATAGATAAAATCTCGAAGACTTTTACTGGTATAACCGGAAAAATCACCAATGATCGCAATTTTGGTCTGGTAATTGATGAACTTTTGCAACACTTCACCTGCCAGCCGTGTTTTCAGATCAAAAAACACTTCACTGACAGCAGATTTGTTAACTATAATACGGTGACAATCGGCTTCATATCGAACCGTAGCCATAAAATCGATAGCGGATTGAACATCGGTAATTAATTCTTCATCACTCGTAACGTAAGCAATAGATACTCCATTTTCATTTATTTTTCTGATATTCATGTCTTCTTTTCCCTCATTCCTTATATTGAAGAACCCAATATCTTGATCCAGGTTCACCTTCTTCTACAATAGCTTTCCAGCCTTGCTTTTTATAAAATGTGAGTGCTTTATGATTATCCGAGACACATTTTAATGTGACAGGCGTTCCCAGTTCGACCACGGATTGCTGAAGTAACTGCTTTCCCACCCCTTTGCCGGCAGCACTTGGGTGCACAAACAAATTATGAATAAAGCGGTCAGGTACATATAGTGACGCAAATCCAAGTACTTGATCGTTGTTCTCTGCCAAAAGAATCTGTTCTTCCGATGTATCCCGGTCAAAATCGTCTAGTCTCATCTCATCGGCATTGGCCCAGTGAAAGCTCTCCCGCCGGGAATCCAAATAAATATGTCTCAATTGTGGATAGTCTGCAATACGGGCTTCTCTAATGATCATCCGATCAATCCCCCATTTCCTCTGTGTCATCAATGTCGTTGTTACCTGGAGCCGATCTTTACCATTTGTTTGGCCTGCACACGACCTGCCTGTAACAAGTCATCACTGAACTTCGCATCACTAACTGCCCGTGCCAGTGCAACGGTACCTACCATACTGCTTACCAACGCATAACCATCAGCGGTATTCATCCCAGCCATAGTTGTAATAAACGCGATAAAACGTTGCAACTCCTGCGTGTAAGCTTGTCGAATATCCTCCGATAGTTGGGAAATCTCTCCCGATAAAGCTGGTAAGATACAACCGACTTCCGTCTGATCTCGGTGCAGGGAGCTTAAATAAAAATCAATGACAGCCTCAATCGACGTCTGATCTTCGTTTTTGTTTTTGTCTGCAATGCTCTGTAGCATTGCAATGGTATCACTAATGGCGAAATGACAGGTCTCCATCACAAGCTGATCTTTATTTTCAAAATGGGAGTAAAATCCCCCATGTGTCAGTCCAGCACCTTTCATAATATGTGGAAGACTAATATTCCGCACGCCATGGGTTCGAAATGCTTTGGCCGCACTGGTAATAATATGGTTCCGAACTTTGAGCTTGTGCCCTTTTGGATAAGGCATCCCTACTTCTCCCCCTTATATAAGACTGTATCTGTGAGTGTATTTTAAAATATTATAGTTATCATATTATTTAATGTCAATTCATATATCACCATCTTCAGCAAAGGGAGAGTGATTATAAATGGAGTATTGACTCCCTTAAAATATGATGACTATAATATATTACGATCATCATATTTTAAATTTGGAGGTACGAATCATGAATTTATTAGAAGTCGTAGATACGCTGGTCATTGGATCAGGGCCTGGCGGTTATGTGGCTGCTTTACGTTCGTCACAACTAGGCATGAAAACAGCCATTGTAGAGCGCCAACAGATCGGAGGTGTCTGTACGCATGTAGGCTGTATTCCTTCCAAAGCGCTCATTGCTGAAGCGGAGCGTCTTCATATGCGCAGACAATGGGGAGCTGTTGACGGAGCTTCTTCTTATCAGGAGGCTCAGGTGTTCAAGCAAGCTGTGGTGGATAAGCAGTCTGGAGGGGTTCGGTTTTTACTCAAAACGGCGGGTGTGACTGTTATCGAAGGAGAAGCTAGATTAACTGATGCGAATATCGCTGAAATATATCACGCTGAACAGGGTGCGCGTCGAATAAGCTTTAAGCATCTCATCCTGGCTACCGGTTCCCGTCCGATTGAAATAAGCTCTCTTCCTTACGGCGGACGGATTCTCTCTTCCACTGAGGCGCTATCGCTGCCGCACATTCCAAAGAGTCTCGTTGTGGTTGGCGGCGGTTATATTGGCGTGGAACTGGGTCAGATGTTTGCGAGATTTGGAACTAACGTTACGATGCTCGAGGGCGGTGAACAGATTTTGCCCGGATTCGAGGCAGAGCTTGTTGCACCTGTCGTTCGTCAACTGAAAAAGGACGGGATAACCATCTTAACCGAAGCTAAGGTTACAGGAGCAGATCAAAATACGAGTCATATCGATCTCCACTATATGCGTCAGAATGAACACCATGTTGTTCAAGCTGAATATGCATTAATTACGGTAGGCAGAAAACCGAACACAGATGGAGCCTTGGGTCTTGAACATATAGGTCTGTCCCCTACTCCACAAGGCTTGATTGAGATTGACGAACAGTGCAGAACATCCATCCCGCATATCTATGCCATTGGAGATATTGTTCAAGGCCCTGCTTTGGCTCATAAAGCTTCTTATGAAGCAAAAATTGCAGCAGAAGCGATCGCAGGCAAACCCTCTGTCATCGACTACAAAGCTATTCCGCTCGTTGTGTTCTCTCACCCGGAGATTACGAGCGTTGGTCTTAGCGAAACGGCGTGTAAGCAAAAATCAATTCCTGTTGTCGTTGGCAAATCTGTTTTCTCCATTAATGGCCGTGCACTGGCTCTGAAGGAAACCGAAGGATATGTCAAAATCGTTGCTCACGCTGAGTCTGGCCTTGTATTGGGTGCACAGATTGTCGGGGCTGAAGCATCTACTCTTATATCTGAGCTTTCCCTTGCAATTGAGATGGGAGCAACGGTAGAAGATATAACCATGACCATTCATCCGCATCCAACCCTGGGCGAAATCATCATGGAGGCAGCAGAACAGGCCCATCAGAGAATGGAAAGAAGGTAACCGGAGTCGTTTGATTACTCTTGGAAAATGTGTGTGAACCAACTCTTATCATAATAGAGAGTAATAAGATTAGGGAGAGATCATCTTGAAGTCTAAATGGAGTTTGTATATCGTCATAACTTTGATCATTATTTTGGCAGGCGGTTTGTTGATCACGAAAGGTACAGACGCCGTGAGTCAGGCTGAAAGTAAAAAGCAGGGAATATTGAATACGGAACCTAAAACTGAAGGATTTTATGTTGATCTGTATATTCCGGAATCGCAGATTAACCAGATTCAGGCAGATCAAAAGGTAAACGTTCGTTTTCCATATCTAGAGAATCTTCTTGTAAAGGAAGGTGTGGTTACGTCGATCGCCCCCTCTCCTCAATTCGCCAATCTGCGCATGACGCGGGAAAAAGGCCAAGCAGATCTAAGTATGTTTCTGATCCGGATCTCTATTCCAACAAGTACAGATTTGCTTCCGGGAATGACTGCGGAGGTGCAGCTTGATGAAATCACTGGCTGATGAATGGAAGCACATACGCGGGAGTAAGTGGATCATTATTATTTTTGCTGCCCCTCTAATTGCCGCTGTATTTTTCGGGCTTATGTTCTCCCGCAATCAGTTGAGCGAAACACCGGTTGTCGTTATGGATGAGGATCACTCTTCATATTCAAGGCAACTTATTGAAGAAATCAATGCTTCTCAATATATGAAAGTCACAAATGTGTTTGCCAATCGCCTCTCTCCGGATACGCTGCTGGCGAACGAGAAGGCAGTGGCAGTCATTTTCTTGCCGGAAGGAATAGAGCAACGTAAAGACCAGGGATTGCCCTCAAGTATCGGGGTATGGATGGACAACACCATGCCTTCTAGCCTGAGCGGTATTCGGCCTGCAATTCAAGAAATAATAACAACCGAAAATATGACGCTTGCTGTATCACGTCTTGCTCAAACCGGCATGGACATCGAATCAGCAAAAGCTCTGGTGTCCCCGCTATCTCAAGTGCAGCGCATGTTATATAATCCAAATTCAAGTTATATTGGTACCATGGTGATTGGATTTGTAAATATCATTATACTGATGCTCACGACGGGTGCAGCTGGCGCGATCGCTCCCCGTCTTCGGCAAGAGGGTAAGCTTATATCTGAGGGGAGTTCCCCCTTCCAGCTGTGGATTCGTGTCTTGCCCTATGTGATATTAAGCACCTGCTCTTCCCTGCTCAGTTATGGGATGTTAAAACAAGTGGGACATATGCGATTTGAAGCGGCACCGTATGTCTTTATCATTCCTTTATTGCTGTATTCGATGGCATTATGTTTGCTCGCGATGTTACTCGGTTATTCTGTTCAAAACGTGTCCAGGGTTGGTGCCAGAATGAGCTTGATCCTATATCCATCATTTCTGGTAACCGGTATTCAACTGACGCCGCTTGCATTTCCAACATTTTTTCAGGTTACAGCATGGGGTTTGCCTATGAATTGGCTCAATCGTATGATTCGTGGAATGGCCTTTAGACACGGTGAGTTGACTTTTTATAGTGTAGAGCTAGGAGCCTGTATACTGATTATCGGTTTGGCTTCATTAGGTATAGGATTATTCCTGCGAAGAGAATCACAGGTGCTAACGTCAACACTTGAAGCAAAAGCAGTTTAGATTGGACAATCGCCGTAAGCCTGTGAAAATAATAGGCTGCGGCGATTTATGTTAGAATCAAAACCAGAGTAATGATGCCACCACCTGCAAGAGAACATTACACAGAAAAAGTGAGGTTTATGATATGAAGAAATCAAACGAAGTATATTGCGTGACTGAGCGCCTTGTTATTCGCAATTTCATTTTGCAGGATGTACATTCGTTCTATCACTACCGTGCTAATCCAGATGTTTCCCGTTTTCAATCCTGGGCAAATTATACGCTCCAAGAAGCTGAAGCATTTATCAACAAACAAATAGTACATTCCCCTAACCAGCCCGGGACCTGGTTCCAATACGCCATTGCTCTAACGGAGTCGGATCAATTAATCGGCGATTGTGCCATTCATACACGTGCAGATGAACCTCAGATTGTCGAGCTCGGATTCACTCTTGCACCTGAATTTCAAGGCAAAGGATACATGAATGAGGCACTTTGTGCCCTGATGGACTATGTATTTGGCGCTCTAAATAAACATAAGCTGATCGCTTTTGCCGATGTAAGGAACACCAAGTCGATTCAAGTGTTAGAGCGATTGGGCATGAGACGTGAAGGACACCTGCTCGAAAATTACATGTCCAAAGGTTTCTGGATAGATGAGTTTCAATATGCAATGCTGCAATCGGAGTGGTTGAACAAACAACAATAAAGCTGGAGATGATCGTTCTTTTTCTACAGGAGGAAATGACATGTTGAAGGAAAAGTATGCCACAGAGAACGGCTCTATTTTTCGAAAGCTGGCACTCGGTCTAGTACTGATGTTTATGCTGATTGTACTGATCTTCTGGTGGATCTATCGATTAAATGTGGAAGATATTCAACGAGAGTTGGAAAAGAATAAATTGGGCGAAGTGCGATTCATGTCCTCCCAGCTATCAAATCAATTTGAACAGGTATTAATGAATGCGCTAACATTATCAGAGGATCAATCCGTCAGAGGTTATACATATGTTCTTCATTACGGAAATGATTTTGCTAAATACAAGGCCAAGCTGGAGCTCATTGAGAAGCTGGCTTTAAACAGTGCTTCCACCTCATGGAACAATACCATTATTTTGTATTATCCGGATCATAAGGACACGGTATCTTCTGATCCACAGTTCTCGTTTCGATCATTCTCCATGTCTCAAGACCCGCTCGATCAATGGATATTACATATGAACAAGGATGGCACAGGTTATTATTCACATCTCACCAAGGGACATCGAGGGCCGATGTATATCGAGATCAGGATCTCATTAGACGTCATGCAGAAAATGATGTCTGATTACACATCCGGAACACCGATGCTGTATGATTCCCATTTTCAAACAGCCATTCGCGGTTCAGGCTCCCTTGAACTTGCCCAGGCTGATGCTCAGGTTGTTCCACAGCTCAGAAATGACAGAGGTTTCTTTGAAATTTCCTTTCAGGACAGGAATTACTTCATCACGTATATGAAAGCAAGTATTCTGGATTTGTACTTTATCGACTATCATCCAACCAATCAGCTTCAGCAATCCATTTCACGTAACAATACGTTGTTTGTGCTGGCACTTATAGCCCTGCTGCTTCTCTCGCTTTTGTACATCATGGCTCTGCGTAATCAGATTCAACAACCCATTATTCGGTTGCGTAAAGCGATCGACCGGTTTGACCGTGGAGATTTCTCCAGCCGGGTCGACGAAACTCAGATTCTGGAATTCAAAATCCTGGGTCGATCGTTCAACCGAATGGCTGAGAATACGCAGACATTAATTGAGCAAGTCCTTCTTGGCGAGCTTTCTGTCAAAGAGGCCAGACTCAAGCAGTATCAGGCTCAGATTAATCCCCATTTCCTATACAACTGTCTCAACTATATTCAGAGCAAATCGAGTGTAAAGGATTATGAATCAGTCACAGCCATGACCTTGGAACTGGCTTCCTACTGCCGTTATATTCATCGTATTGAAGATATGGATTCCACGCTAGGTGAAGAGCTACGTTTTGTGAATCATTACATGTCGATTATTCATATGCGAAAAAAAACGATTACTTTTGATATCGATGTACCCAAAGAGCTTCTCTCGGTACGTATCCCTCGTATGATTTTGCAGCCACTTGTTGAAAATGGGGTCAAACATGGGATTGAACCCTCCATGGGTTCAGGGCAAATTACGATTCGCGCGGAGCAGGACCAAGAGGTCATCCGTATCATCGTTGCAGATAATGGTGTAGGCATGCCCGAAGAGCGACTGTCGCTGATCTGCAGACACATGGATGAACTAACCCGCCCGGAGGAACAGATCGGAACTGGAGTTCGAAATGTCAATCAGCGAATCAGACTCACATATGGCAAACGGTCGGGCTTGTCCGTTCAATCTGGCCTATATGAAGGTACCCTGTGCATGATTACGATACATAAGGAGGATATTGCAGATGCATCAGATTCTGTTAGTTGACGATGAATCCTATGTGATTGACGATCTTGAGATCTCATTTCCATGGGATGAATATCGGATTGAGCGTATTCACAAAGCATATTCCGGAATGCAGGCCTTATCCATTCTGGATGAACAGACCGTAGATATCGTGATTACCGATATTTCAATGCCGGTGATGAACGGACTAGAGCTGATTCGGCAGATCAAGGCGGCTAAACCCAACCTGCCCTGTATTTTGCTTACCGGTTATGCCGAGTTCGAGTATGCGAAAGAAGCGACCAAACATGGGGTTGTTGAGTATTTATTAAAACCGCTAGATGTGGAAAAACTGGCGGCATGTCTGGAAAAGACGGTACTTTCCATTGAGGAGCACATTCGCAGAGCCTTGTCCTATGAACAGGCGATGAACTCGTTTCGCGAGCATCTGCCTTCGTTGAAGGACAGGCTGCTGAATCAGTTGATTGAAGGTAATCGTTATGCAGAAGATGCTTTGAACGACAAGTTGGCACACTATCATCTGCCCTTCCATGCCGAAGATGAAGTTCAACTCGTTCTGGTACGGCTAGAAGAACATTTCACCAGGCATACGACGAGCAGCCTGCAATTGTTTGAATACGCTGTGACCAACATTGCATGTGAGTTATTTAATACAGCTTTTCATACCTGGCATTGCAGGGATCGTTATGATTATCTGGTTTTTTTGTTAAAGGTAAGTCACTGTAAGCAATTGCCGGCACAGGATCAGATTGAGGATCAGAATCAGGGTCTCACGCATATTTCCCTACAACTGCATCATAACGTCAATGAATATCTGAAAGGTGGCATTTCCGTCATCCTGAGCCAAAAGGGTAAACTCCAGCATGATATCCGTGACATGTATGAGCAAGCCCTGTCCGCTCTCAAAAAGCAGGTAGGTAACGGTACAGGGTACTTCCTTTCCCTTCAGGAAAGCTATCGTCCCGTATCCATTCGTTCCTTGCATATTTTATATGAACCACCAACCTTCAATCATTTGCTTGAAACAGGACAATGGGAAGTATTCAAAGAACGTCTGCACCGAATTGAGGCAGGTTATGGCACGCTGCCTGAACAAACCGAAGAACATCTGGACGAGATTCAGATTATATTGTTGTCAGCCTTTCATTACATTGCCCACAAAAATCAAGCGCTGTTATCCGATCTGGCCGGAAACGAATGGGTTCCACGTGTGCCTTTTCGGTCCGTATCCCAGCTTACAGATTGGGCCGAGAACATGCTTGATCGACTGCGCACGAAGCTGGAAGAACAGTCTTTAGGTGAGCAACATGACGTCATTCATCAGATCAAGACGTTTGTTTCCGCCAATCTGCACTCCCTTAGCCTTCAATCGATCGCAGATCATGTATGTTTGCATCCGGTTTACGTCTCCAAGCTGTTTAAACAATTTCAAGGCATCAGCTTGAGTGAGTACATTTTAAGTGTCAAAATGGATCTTGCTCTCTACCTGCTTAACCACTCGCAGGATAAGGTATATGAGATTTCCGATAAACTGGGCTACGCCAACTCCCAATACTTCATCAAGGTGTTTCGCGATAAATTCGGTATGACGCCCCAGGATTACCGGGAGCAATAAAGCAGATTATCATGAAGAAAGTTAGCGTAAAACAAAGTAAAAAACCGCACTACATGTATAAAGGTAAATAAAACTCCTTATACATGTAGTGCGGTTCGTTTTTTATTTTATCGTGTCATACCATTCGTTTACTTCTTCCGTGATCTGTTTACCGCCAGAAGACATGTACTGTTGCACGAATGCATCAAAATCCTCAACAGGTGCTTGGCCATAAATGATTTTATTCAACACTTCCTTTTCCAGCTTGCTCAGCATATCGCCTCGGGAAACTTGTGTTTTCGTGGGGACACCCGTGAACATTTCAGGCATGATGATATCCTTCTGGTCAATGACAATCTTGGCGGCCTTAATCTGTTCAGGGATACGGTCTGCCAGGTTTTTCTCATACTGAGTGGTTGCTTCTTTCCCACCTGCAAGCTCTGCCAGGGTATTCATCATCAGGTTAGGTATAATCGCGCCGTCAAACGTCAACGTATAGCGGATCGCATCAATCCAGCCACCAGGAATTTTATCGCTTTGCAGTTCTTTATAAACGGTTCCGTCTGGAGCGATGTCATAATCATAACCTTTAGCAAATCCGTGCACGAACGTTGTGCTGTCCGGATTAGCCCAGTGATCAAACAAATAGTTCTGATATACAAAGAATGCATCTTTATGTTCCATATCCTTATTAATGAGAACGGCTCCTGTACTTATTGGTGTTCCATGTCGTCCCATCTTCCCGTCAGGGCCGGCCGGAAGTGGATAGGCTTTATACTCGGCATCAGGCACGTTTTTTTGCAGATCCGGGAGCGGCCAGCCTGTCATCCAGTAAGGGCCAACGATTATACCGGACTTGCCTGCAGTAAACGCCTCCGTTGCTTTGGGCTCATCATAAAGCCCCGCTTCCTTATCAATGTATCCTTTTTCCATCCATTCTTTCATTTTCGTCAGTGCGGGCTTCATCTCAGGCTGGATGGAGCCGTAAGCAAGTGAACCGTCTGCGGCTTTGTTCCACTGATTAGGCATCGCTCCAAACATGCCAAAAATCCAGCCGGATTCCGACATCCAGGTGTTCAAGTCATTCTTGAAACCTACAGACAAAGCAATGGTATCCTTCTTGCCGTTGCCATCCGGATCTTGATTGACGAAGGCATCCATGACCGTCTCCAACTCGGCTAAGGTGGTCGGTGCTTTCAGGTTTAACTTCTTGAGCCAATCTTCGCGAATGTACATGACGGGATCATTATTGTAAGCGTTCTCCAGAATGGGAATAGCCATTCGTTTACCATCACGGACATACGGATTCCATACGTTTGGATCTTCCGCCATCGCTTTTTTGTAAACATCGGAGGCATATTTATCAAATAAATCCCCCGCATCCGTGAATTGACCCGATTCGATCAAATCACTGATTAGCGTGGAGTCACCACGGAAAGAGATAATATCCGGCATTTTCTGTCCCGAGGTTAACATGAGACGAAGTTTGGTCTGGTACGCATTATTTTGTTCACTCACCGTCCATAAGTATTTAATATCGATCCCCAGTGTATCGTGAGCCCACTTCGTATGAACGTTATTTTCAATATTTTCCCCATTTTTGAACTTCAAGCTGCTGGTGATCGGAAATACAGTCGAGATGGTAACCGGCTCAACATATTTACCATTTTCAAACGGAGCGGAATAAAATTCATTACTGTCGCTAGGCTTGTTCTCTGATGTCGATTCATTGCTGCACGCTGCGAGCACACCAGATAACATTGTAGCAGCCATCAATATGCGAAGCGGTTTTTGCCATGTTTTAAACATCTTGTCTCCCCCATATCATTCTAAATTGGTTAGATCTGAATCCGTCTTACTCTTTAACAGCACCAAGAACAATCCCTTTAACAAAAAAGCGTTGCAGTAAGGGGTATACAAACAAAATCGGTGCCATGCCAATGAATATCTGAGCGGCCTTGATCGTCCGTTGTGAGATGTTCTCCAGGTCTTCGGGCCGCACGGAAACTTTACTGAAGTCCTGCTGTACGATGATCGTCTGGAGGAAAGTGGCTAATGGATACTTTTCGTGATCCGTCAGGAAAATCAACCCATCGAACCAGGCATTCCAGTGCCCTACCATGGAGAACAAGGAGAGTGTAGCGATGGCTGGCATCGACACGGGCAAAAAGACAGAGATCAATGTTCGAAAGTAACCCGCACCATCGATGAAGGCAGCCTCCTCCAGCTCTTTGGGAACGTTGCGGAAGAAATTCAATAAAAGAATCATGTTCCAGACAGATACCGCTCCGGGAAGAATAAGCACCCACATCGTGTTGAGTAAATTGAGTTTCTGGATAAGAATGTAGAATGGAATTAATCCTCCGCTGAACAACATCGTAAATACAAAATACCAGGTGTAGATGTTACGCCGCTTGAAGCTGCGATTCTCCCGAGATAAAGGGTAGGCCGCTAACGTGACAATAACCATACTCAGGATTGTACCCAGCACAGTTCGCTGTACAGCAATCCATAGGGAACGAAGGAAGTTCTCATTGGCCAATGTTTTCTCATAAGCATCTAGCGTAAATTCTACCGGAAAGAGTCCAACCAGATTCGCATTGGCAGCTGCTTTACCGCTGAAGGAGACCGCGAGAATGTGAATCAACGGGACTATACAGAGTAGTGATAATAAAATTAAGAACGTATAGTTAAACACAGTGAATACTTTGTAAGGCTTCGTTTTGTGATACATGAGGTGAGGTCTCCTTTCTAGAAAATACGGTAGTTCGCAAATTTATACGCTGCACGGTATGCAATCACGATCAACACGAATCCAACCACCGATTTGAAAAGTCCGACTGCAGCCGAGAATCCAAACTTGCCATCGATGAGACCTACCCGATATACAAAGGTGTCGATGATATCACCCTTATCGTAAACGAGCGGGTTATACAGATTGAAAATCTGATCGAATCCTCCGTTCAGGATATTCCCGAGGGACAACGTTCCTACCACGATCATGATGGGAATGAGAGCCGGAATCGTAATGGACCAGGTTTGCTGCCAGCGACTTGCTCCGTCCACCTCAGCTGCCTCGTACAGTGCTGGATTAATGCCTGCCAGCGAGGCAAGAAAGATAATGGCACCGAACCCAAATTCCTTCCAGATATCACTTGTAACAACGACGATTCTAAACCAAGTGCCATCCCCAAGGAAAAAGATCGGTTCAATACCAAACACCGCCCCAAGAAACTGATTGATCATGCCTTTCGTTGCAAGCATGTCCAGCAAAATTCCGCCTAGAATGACCCATGACAGAAAGTGCGGCAGATAAACGAACGTTTGTATACTCTTCTTGAAGGTTTCCTTTCGTACTTCGTTAAGGAGCAAGGCAAAGATCAGCGGTGCAATCAGACCTCCAATCAGTTTCAACCCCGCAATAATCAGGGTGTTCCAGATCACCTTCACATTCTCCGGCATACTGAACAGGAATTGGAAATGCTCAAGTCCAATCCAGGAAGACTTGGCAAACCCGAGCCAGGGCTTGTAATCCTGAAAAGCAATGACCAATCCACCCATCGGTATGTACGCAAATATGAACGTCAGGATAACTGCTGGCAATAACATCAGATCCAGTGCCAGCGTTCGCCTGGAGCCTTTATTGCGTTTGGTACGCCGGGGACTCGGACGAATCACATCGGCTTGGGGCGGTGTATTGGCTTTTGCATTACTCATTCGTGTGCTCCCCCTCTTTCTCTATTGGTTTCAGAGACATCAGCCAAGGTTCTGTATGATCTCTGTAGGTTTAAGTATAGATTGGCTTCCTCCAAGTCAACATGATAAAACCATAGCTTCGATAACAAATTGTTAATATGACTTGTCGTTTGCACGAAAAGAACCCTCATACCTATGGATCGTTCTCTCCACAAGTACGAGGGTTCTGACTATACAGTGATACCTAACGAAGATTTAATGTTTGTCTTTTCCTGCAAAAGAGAGAATGCCATACTGGGACGTATTTCTCCAGCTTTCATTCGTTGTATCATTCCACTTCGCTACGTTTTGCTTGCCCTCCCCCTGGTTATCATTAATTTGAAGCTCGAAACCGATCACATCTCCTGCTTTGGGTGTCAGGGACTGCAACTTGATTCTGGCTTCGACCAGATAGCCTTTTTTGGTTTTCTTCACCGCACTTGTGAACCGTCCAGGCGAGGCGCTGCCTGCGAAGGTTCCCACGTTGTCTGCGCTGACTCTGAATTGGGCGTCATCATATTGGAAATACGGTGTGCGCTGGTGATTTTCGTCCAGGAAAATCTCAACCGAATCCTGATCCCATGGATTAATACTATCCGTGATAATGTTTGGGTCTGTAACGTCGATCAGCAGATACAGATACTCATCTGACCACAGCGCACGAGCCACAGCCTCAGCGCCTGGCTCTTTATTCAACCGTTTTATTTCAAAAGGAACGGCCTTATTCCACACCGCCTCTTTATGCCCGTCAATCTGAACTTGAGCTTGCACAGCTTCTACTGATTTTGGCATAGGGTCAAGTTGAATCACGCCGTATTTGCTGGTATCTGTGTCCTGAGATTGTGTGCGGTCGTTCCAATACAGTGCTTGATTCGGTTGCTCTACACCTGCACTGCCGTCCGTCACACGGATGTCGAAGCCGATTTCAGAGCCAGAATTCACCTTTATATGACTCCAAGGAATGGACAATTCTACCTGATACCCGCCTTTCGTTTCTCTTACACGAGATGAACGCACATCTTTACCCTGATATTTGCCTGTACGTGTAATCATAATATGTCGGTCATCTTCTTCGTAGGAGGAGGTCTTGCCATTATTAAAATCAACAAAGATGTCTACGCGGTCATTCTTATCGACTTTCGCATCTTGTACATCGACCAGAAGATAGAGGTTTTTGGGGTCCCATAAGGTACGGAAGCTGGCTGTACCGGATGACTCTCCCTAACGCCAAGAGTGGAGTCAGAAATTATGCCATGGCTGTGACCGAATGTGCCACTCCCGAAATCAAGCAAATTCTGATGAAACAGCTCGATGAAGCGATAGACTCTCATGAGAAGATATCAAATTACATGGCACAGCATGGCTTATATCATCCCTTCCATATTTCAGAGCAAATTCAGCTCGACCTGAAAAACATTCAAACGGCTATCAACATTCCGTCCTGACAGCGCCTAACTACTGCCGGAGATTTCTAAGTGCATAATGTACCCTGTGTCCATAATCTAGTAATGAAACAAGGGGGGAACCATTCCGCCTTTGTTTCTGCTGCGTCACGATACATACTTAAAGAAACGTCCTCGACTTGTTCACTCTTCCACCCTCCCTGTTTATAATCCACACATCCAACAACGTCTCATGCATTTGTTGAGTGCCAGTCTCAAACCAGCGGATCAACTTGCCGTTTCCGAGCCTTCGCTTTGTTCTTTTTATATGAATTTCAATGTATACAAACTTCATAAATTCCTTCGTTTTTATACCACTCCTTCTTCATTTGCGTCCTGTAGTATGACTTACATCGGGATAACGAAGGAGCAGAACGAATGAAGAAAACGATGATGTTAAGCTTACTCATAGTCATTATGGCAGGAATGATCTGGTGCAACTGGGGGCTTGTTAGGACAAGTCAGAATCAGCCGGACTCTATACCTGGTGCCAGCGGCTGGCAGGAAAACAGGCTTATTGCACATGCATTCGGTGGAGTTGACGGTGCCAGCTACACCAATTCTTATGAGGCATTTATAACCAATTACAATAGAGGGTACCGTTTGTTCGAGGTTGATCTTGTGCAGACGACGGACGGGAAGCTTGTAGCCAGACATGATTGGTCGCAGAAGCTACAGCCCGGCTTGACTGCTCATCGCGGACGAAACGTAACCAAGCTTCAGTTTGCGAACTCGCTTATTATGGGAAGATTCCACCCTCTTACCCTGCCGGACATCCTGCAGCTGATGCAGCAATATCCTGATTTTGACTTAATTGTGGACACGAAAGCAGGCAGCAAAGCGCAAATTCAGCACCGGGTTATACCTGAAATCTTCAGCCCGGAAATGTATGACACGGTTATGGGAATCCATCCCTTTCCAAACAAAATATATTCACTTTACAAAACTGGCGCCTCCGCCGAAAGTATTGTAGAATTCGTAAGGGACAAACAACTGACAGCTGTTGCCATGCCTGCATACCGCGTGTATCTAAACCCCAATTTAGTTTCAGCACTGAATAAGTTTGGGGTAAAAAGTTATGTTCACACGGTGAACAGCAGACCGGTTATGCAGATTCTGTCCAGGTTTGGGGTACATGGGTTTTACACAGATCAGGAAGAATCACCAGAGGAGCTGATGCTTGCAGACGCTCCCCCCGGCCATGTTGAATTTTCGGGATACATGAGTTCCGGATTAGCAAGTATAAGAAATATCGTGATGAAGGTGAGAAATAATGGCTATCAATAACATTCTTGTTGTAGACGATGAACCAGAAATTCGAGAAGCGCTCGTTATTTATTTGAAAAGCGAAGATGTGGATGTATTCACTGCCTCTAACGGATTGGAGGCGCTGGAAATTCTTGAACAAGAAACCAT
The DNA here is from genome assembly GCF_037974355.1 of Paenibacillus sp. FSL R5-0517. Lineage (NCBI taxonomy): Bacteria > Bacillati > Bacillota > Bacilli > Caryophanales > Paenibacillaceae > Paenibacillus > Paenibacillus sp. FSL R5-0517. The sequence continues at coordinate 3,588,668 of NZ_CP150235.1, read as the reverse complement.
TCATCTTATTATTATGGACAACATGATGCCGCAGCTCGATGGAATTAAAACGACATTTAAAATTCGTGAAAACAAAAATATACCGATCATTATGCTTTCCGCCAAGTCAGAAGATAGCGACAAGATTTTAGGACTCAACGTTGGTGCTGATGACTATATTACGAAGCCGTTCAATCCTCTAGAGCTGATTGCCAGAGTCCGATCTCAGCTGCGCCGGTTTACGAATTTAGGTTCCTTTCAGTCAAACGGGGATGAGCTTATACAAGTAAGAGGACTCGTGCTGAACAAAAGCTCGAAGACTGTTGAGATAGATGGTGAGGACGTTAGATTAACCCCGAAGGAATACAAAATTCTGGAGCTGCTGATGGAGAACAAAGGCAGAGTTTTCTCCATTGAAGAGATTTATGAGCGCGTGTGGAATGAACTGATCTTCACTTCAGAGAATACGGTTGCCGTACATGTAAGAAACATCCGTGAAAAAATTGAAATCAACCCTAAAGACCCAAAATATTTAAAGGTGGTATGGGGAATTGGATACAAAATCGAGAAAAAATAAAGCCGATCGGAAGCTTCCAATCGACCTTATTGTCATCATTGTCGCCGCGATCTCATGGATCCTCATACTTATAAACTCGTATTCATACACGGGGTTGAGTATTAGCTATTCAACTTCAAGTTACATCCAGGCACTGCTTGCCTTTATTATTCTTTGCTTACTGGCAAGCAGGTTGTTTCTTTATTTTAAGGCACCCCAAGCTGGACGTTCCTTCTGGCATGGTAGCCTGCTGATGGATTACTTTCATAGCTGGAGAACCGGTCTTAGAGCCAGTTTGCAGAACTGGAGATTAACGTTTGGCATCATCATGATGTTTCTGCTAACTCCGATAGCGGGCATTTGTATTTGGCAGGCAGCCACATATTACGGTGTATACGAACAGGACTTGCTCATACTCTATGTGTTGCTGTATGTGCTGTTCCTGGTTCCGTATATCCTTTCCAAGCTTGGACGCTTTATCGCCATCATCAACGGGAGCAAAGAAATTGCTGAAGGCAATATTCAGAATACGATTCAGGTAACCGGCAAGGATGCCCTATCCAAGCTTGCTGGCTATATTAACAATATGAAAGCCGGGTATCAAAGCGCGCTGGAGAATCAAATGAAGAGTGAACGGTTAAAAACAGAGCTGATTACCAATGTATCGCATGATTTGAAAACCCCGCTTACTTCTATTATCAACTATGTTGATTTATTAAAAAAAGAAGATCTGTCTACGGAGACTACCCGAGCCTATATTGAAACCCTGGACCGGAAGGCGCTACGGATGAAGCTGTTGATTGAAGACCTGTTCGAAATCTCCAAGATGGCCAGCGGTACAGTAGAGCTGGATATTGAATACGTCGATGTCGCGACATTATTGACACAGGCGATCGCCGAGTCCAACACTGGTATGGGACAAGCGTCGGCAGTGATTCGGGAGAGGATCGCGAAATTCCCCATCCATGCACATTTGGACGGCAATAAAATTTGGCGTGTATTCGAAAATTTAATTGGCAACGCGCAGAAATATTCGCTTCCAGGAACCAGAATCTATATTTATTTGGACGAGTCTGATGATCAGGTACAATTCAAAATTCAAAATACGGCTGCGTATGAGATTGATTTTGCTGCGGAAGAGTTGTTCGAGCGTTTCAAAAGAGCAGATGAATCCCGCCAGACAGAAGGCTCTGGCCTAGGGCTGTCCATTGTGAAAAGCATCGTTGAGCTGCACGGCGGGGAGATCAACATCGAAATTCATGGCGATCAATTCAACGTTATTCTGCATTTGCCCAAGCAGCGCTTAATTTAAAAGTCCTAAAACCAAGTTAACCCTCAATGCTCCTTTTCAGGATGTATGAGGGTTAACTTTTCATTTTTATTCAGATATTGAAGGTGAATCGCATGAATGGCTTACCAACATTGCTCACTACTTATTAGTCCAGAAGACTGTAGATTTGAATGCTCTCGACCTTGGCATCCTTGATATGAAATGACATCACATCCACATAATTGGACGGCTCGTAACGGAAGTCATCCTCCTCATCTGGAGCGCCATCACCAACGAGTTTCCCCTCAGGGTAGGCGTTTTTGAGTGTATCGAGGCTATCCCCTGCTTGAATGTTTCGCACTGTGGCGTACTTAGGATCTGTGATTTCGATATGAAAGATGGAGTCTTGTTTCCCCTCAGGTATACTGATGGTTTTAATCTCCAGACCGGGATACGTGTACACTTTTTCCGTAAAACCGATTAAGTTATCCATATTGGTTCCATCGTCAGCACTGTACGTATGAGATTTCAGGTTATCCGGTTTGCCCAGCATCTGTTCCATCTGTTCTTCATTCGCTGTATCCGAAATCGCAAAGGTATGCTCATTATAGACAAAAGCAAGCTCCTTCAGTACCACATTGCCTTCCTTCTCCATCGAACCTTCCTTAATAGCTTCAGTTCCCTTTTCTTCAGTACTTTCGGAAGCAGGCGTATTAGCATTTGTTGTACCTTCGCCTGTGTTCTGTTCGTTTGCTGTGTTCTGTCCGGTTGCTGGAGATGTAGCATCACTGGATTGACAGCCCGTTAATGCCGCCGTTAGTAACGCACCTAGTACGATAAAACTTGCAGCTTTCTTTGTTAATTTCATCATGATCCCTCCATAAATGTGTGATTTGTTCTTATGAAGTGATTATAAATAAAAGATTTGTTAGTCTTATAACAGAAATGTACCAATCTTGTAACGTTACCTATTTAGGCTTGGGTTTGAAATGCAGGGCTACGCACGAGGCAAAACAATTGTAACGGTCGTCCCTTTTCCCAGTTGACTTTCAATGTCGATATATCCATTAAACCGCTCTACAATCTCTTTGCAAATGGAAAGTCCAAGACCCGACCCATTTGCTGTACTTGCATTTTTCGCTCGGTAAAAGCGTTCCTGCACTCGCTCCAGCTCATCGCCCGCGATGCCTATGCCTTGATCACGTATCCGTATAACGACCTCGCTTGGCGTATGTTCCAACTTCAATTCGATCAGCGATGGACTGCCTGAATATTTGATGGCATTGTCCACAAGATTGGCGATGGCATGGGACATCAGCATTGGATTCACGTTGGCTTGCACTCTTGTCATACCGTCATCTTCCGGTTCTTGCTCCGCCTGACTAACTCTGATCTCGATCCCTCTATCCTTAGCCTTGGCTCCCATATTCATTGCAACTTGCTGAATCAGTTCGTTCATTTCCGTCTTCCGGGCTTCCAAATCATTAGAACCCGCCTTATCGAATCGAGATAATAATAACAGTTCATTAATCAAGCGGGTGAGTCGATCTGATTCCTGCAACAGATGAGCATAGATTTTTTGCAGCTCCTTGTTCTCAGTCTCTCCTTCAACCAAGTATTGAGAGAAACCACGAATGGCTGCCAAGGGTGTTTTTAACTCGTGAGATACGTTGGAGACAAATTGTTTCTGGTACTGAATGTAATCATGAAGCTGTCGCCCCATGGAATCCAGCCCATCTGCCAGCATGCCCAGCTCATCCTTCCGTTTTAGATGAACTCTCCGAAACTCCTGTCTGGAGAAGCTTTGCACAGCGCCAAGTAGTATCTTAATCGGCTTGGTTGTATTGCGTGCAATCCACAGACTGGATAACGTAATCAGCACAATGAAACCGCCTGCACCTGCAAACAGGATATAACGGATTTGATTCATGATCGCATAAAAGTAGGAAATGTCATCCACGAATTCATACACATAAGCGTTTTCGTAGAATTGATTCTGAATGGGCGTCGCAAAATAAAGCTGATGATCTTCCGTGACGGTGTAGGCATAACTGCCGCTCAGTGCTTTCTCTATATTTTTGTCGAAAATAAGCGGTTTGCCATCATTAATGATGATGCCATCCACAGCCAAGCCCAGTAATTGCTTGGAGCTATCATAGATACGTACTTCCTTGCCTGAAGCTTTCAGCTTCTCCAGAGCAAGTCTGACGATTTCCTCCGTCTGCGGCTCTCCTGACGATGACCTGTGCTGTGCCAACACCTCACGGAAGGACAGCTCGGACAGATCCGCCTTCTCCATCATCTGTTTCTCAATGGTAACGAAGCTGTAGTAATCGATTGCTTTGTTCACCGCAAAAATGATGATGCCAAAGGACAGCACGGAGAAAAATAAATAATTCAGCAGTAACCGGGTTGCATACTTCAGGCCTCGCCACCTCCAAGTTGATAGCCAAATCCATAGATCGTCCTAACATACTTCGGTTCGTCCGCGTTATCCTCCAACTTCTTCCGTAATCGCATGATGGTCATATCCACACTGCGACTGTCTCCCATAAAGTCATATCCCCACCCAATCTGCAGCAATTCATCCCGGGTAAAAATTTTTTCTGGCCTTTTTAGTAACGTTTCCAGAATTTTAAACTCTTTGGCCGTTAAAGACACAGGTACATCGTTTTTCAGCACTCTTCGGCTTTCCAAGTCAAATGTCAACTCTTCATGAATGATGCGTGTAGATGTCACCTCTGTTCCTTCGCTTGATTCCTCCTTGCTCTCGTTTCTTCTCAGAATCACCTTGATGCGAGCGAGCAACTCACGATTATCAAAGGGTTTGGTCATATAATCTTCCGCGCCCAGTTCTAGTCCAAGCACCTTGTCGATTACCTCATTTTTGGCTGAGAGCATAATCACAGGAATGGCGCGTTTTCCGGTAATTTCCTTGCACAAATCATATCCGGAGCAATCTGGCAGCATCAGATCAAGTACCACTATATCGGGTTGAAAAGAGTCGAGCAGCCTCAGGCCCGTTTTGCCGTCCTCTGCGGTCTGCACATCATAGTTTTCTCGCCTTAGCACCAGCTCAATTAAATCTCGAATAGCGATTTCATCATCAATGACTAAGATTTTCTTCAAAATGTACACGCACCCCTATCTACCCTTGTTCTCCAACGTCTTCAATCCTATATTAACCCATCTTAGCACAGACGCTTTAGATTCCTCCACCGACAGGAAGATGAGGTATAATCCAACGAACCCCACATAACTTGTAATAAACCCGAAGAAAGGAGAACAATCCATGGATCTGCTCTGGGTACTCATTGTTGGTGGACTTATTGGTTGGTTAAGCGGCAACTTGATTGGGCGAGATGTACCGGGCGGTGTACTTGGGAACGTTATTGCGGGTTTTATCGGTTCCTGGTTAGGAACGGAATTGCTGGGACCAAGGGGACCGGTGATTGGCGGATTTCACATTATTCCAGCCATCGTTGGCTCCATTATTGCCCTGCTCATCTTCTTCGCTCTCGCACGTGGCGGAGCCTTCCGAAGACGTTAATCAAGAGAGACGAAGACCGATACCGTCGTTCATTAGATAAAAGGACCGAAAGCATTCATCGATGGGAGATGAACACTTACGGTCCTTTTTTTGTACTGCTTTATCCATTTTTCAAGCCTAAAAAGGCATGGAAGATCAAACATTTAGCTGCTCCAAAAATATTGCATCCGTTTATAGCCTACATCCCATACTTTTTCGTTCCCTTCGATGGTGATCTTCAGTTGGCTTCCCGGTTCGAGAGGAATCTTGAATATCAACGGGAATAGTTCAGGATCACTCCGTTGATCTTCTCCAGACCCGGTCATTATCTCGTTTCCATTGAGGGTAACACGAATTTTTCCTGAATAATCTGTTGGTTCAGGGATTCCGTAATAAAAAGAGAAAATCGTCTCTCCCTCAGACGTGTATGTAAACGTTTTAGGATCTCCGCCTTCAGCGCCGTACATATTATAGAGAATCTTTACATTTTGATCGCTTATTTTGATGCTGTCCGGTTTGTCTGCAGATGATGAATTACCCGAACTGTCCATCCATTCGTTGATTGCCATAAAAGGGCCTTCTACTTTAGTTGCTGCGTTATCTATCGCTCCGAATAATCCCCATACGACTAATAAAAGAATCATACCGGAAATAGCCGTTCTTACCAGATTGCGCCAGAGGTTCCGGGAACGGAAACCAAGTTTGTACGCCCCATAACCAATGGTTGCTCCTATCGTATTCTGAATGGCATCGTTTATATCGAAACTACCAAGTAAGGTAAGGGCCTGGATGGTTTCCAGCACAAGAATCGCTATAACAAACAAGGTAAAGAACCGGGCAAAGGTAATCCTGTACAACCATGGCATCAGGATACCAAAAGGGATAAAGGCGGCAATGTTACCCAAATCAACTAAAGTCATGAGACTGGGATGCAGGAGTTCAGATAGAGCCGGCAGTTTAAAAAAGCTATCTGGGGAGAAAAGAAAGGTATAGCCAGTCGTTGTCTCTGAAGCATCTCTTCTACCGAAGGCGAGGAACATAAAATAAAGAATAAACAATGTATAGAATATGGTTAAGGTTAGAATGATTTTACGTTGTTTGGTCATGGTTAACTCCTTTGCCAGATGCATGTGCTTATCTAGGCTTATTGCCCCGTCTATTTTACCACATATTATAATTAAGCTGCTTATAGTGTTATGGAACCTCTGATCCTTCATCATTTTCGGCAACTAAAGGATAGAAAAAACAGCGGCATTTGTAGGACACAATATCCTGAAATGCCGCTGTATAGAGGAGTTAATGAACAATGAGGACTGGGCAACTTGATAACTGTGAAACCTTGTGGCTGACACTTCCAAGCATCATTTCTTTTATGCCTATTAGCCCACGGCTTCCGATAATAATAAGTTGCTGCTCGGTATCCCTTGCATAATTCAATAGTTCATGCCCAGGATCTCCCTTAAGATGAACAGTTTCCGGGTTAATTCCCGCAGACTTTAATTTAGATTTGGCTTGATGCAACTGTTCCAAACTCGCTTTCTCCATTTCGTTCATTATGTCTTCCAGAAAATTCTCTGGTAAAAACGTCATGCCGATCGGCACATAACTCTGGCTAACATGAACCAAGGTAACTTGAGCTTGTTTATTTTGTGCTATTTCAACGGTTGCATCAAGGAGTTTGTTCGTTATTTCGCCTTTATCAATGGCGACTAGAATTTTGTCAAACATAGTTATCATCCTTTCCGTGACATTTCGTAACTATTTTGACTACCCACAAAGCGGTTGTTTGCTGCTCCTATACCCACTAAAAAGAGTAAGATCGAAGCCCCTAGAAGAATGAAAAGTGGCAGGTTCCAGCTATTTGTTGCATCATGCAGATATCCTATAAGAGCTGGACCGAGTGCGGCAAGAAGATATCCGATCGATTGGGCCATACCAGATAGTTCCGCTGCTTGATGCGCATTTTCAGTGCGTAACCCGAAAAACATCATGGCCAAACTAAAGGCGAAGCCTCCACCAATTCCGAGTATGATGATCCACAACAGAATGATAGTGGAACTGCCGTAAAGAAGTCCGAGCGTCCCGCTCAAAAGCAAAATGGTTGTGATGACGACTAACAAGCGTTGACTAGACATACGCCCAGCAATCACAGGCACAATAAAGGTAAATGGAAGCATAGCTAACTGCATGATGGAGAGATACCAGCCTGATTGGTTGGATTCAATTCCTTGCTGCTTTAAAATTTCGGGCAACCATGCGATCAACACATAGAAAACCATGGACTGTATCCCCATAAAAATCGTTACTTGCCAGGCAAGTGGGGATCGCCAGACATTCACATCGTTGCTGGCCATCTGTTGACTCGTCTTGGCTGTTTGGTCCGTTTGATTTCTTAATTGGGGTAACCAACACAGGATTGATACAAAGCTTAGTATCCCCCATACCGCCAGTGCTCCCTGCCATTTTAGCCCTGCGGTTATGGCTAGCGGTACACTGATTCCCGAAGCGATTGCCCCAGATAAATTCATTGAAATAGAGTAAACTCCTGTCATGGATCCGATTTTATTTGGAAAATCCCGTTTGATTATACTCGGCAATAATACATTACATACGGCAATGGCGAATCCAAGAACTGCTGTCCCAATAAACAGATTAACTGCACCAGATAAAGATCGTATTACAATACCAACAGTCAGCAAGATTAAGGCAATCAAAATGATACGCTCAACCCCATACCTTCTCCCTAATTTGGGTACGAGAGGTGATAATAAAGCAAAGGCAAGCAAAGGTACCGTTGTGATCAGACCTGCTAATGTATTAGAAATATGAACGTCATCCCTTATAAAACCCACTAAAGGACCAACTGAGGTCAAGGGCGTGCGTAAATTAGCTGCAATAACGATAATGCCGAGAATGATCAACGCTATAGAGGATGGCACGAATTTTTTATTTTGTTTAGTCGGCATTCTTTATGTCTCCTTCCTGAATTCTTGCATATTATATTTCCTTCCTGCTGCTTAAAAACTTTGCTATAACATTCGCGCGAATAACGAAAGTATATTATAATATACTTTATTAAACAATAATTATTTTATGATATACTAAAACCACCTAAAAAAATGCAGCTCCGAGTTTCCGTCATGGAATTCGGAGTTGCATTTAATAAGTGGCTTTTCGACTTTTAGAAACCATATTTTAAGGATATATGGAGCACTGTTTCGCTATTCGTATGATTGGTATAAGCGTGAGGATAATCTGCACGGAAACTGATCGTATCATATTGATTCAATATGTGAATCTCTCCATTGACTTGTAACTCAATGGAACCGGTCATTACTGTCGCAATTTCAGTTGTATTCACATGATGACCTTCAGGGTAATATGAGCTATTTGGCTGTAAATAAGCCCGACACATTTCAATATCATTGCTTTTAAAAACGGGTTCAATGATCCAATTTTTTTCATCATTAGAAAACCGCAGTCCCTCGCCTGCCCGATACAAACTAACAGGTTTCTCTGCTGTGAACAAGGCCAATAGCGGTAAAGATATTCCTTTTGATATTTTCCATATAATGGCCAAAGTTGGATTGGTCTCGCCACGTTCTATATTTCCCAGTGTAAGTTTGCTTACGCCTGTTAATTCCGATAAGTCGTCTAAGGTCATGTTTTTTTCTTTTCTGTACTTTTTCAATGCAATGCCGATTTGTAATACAATTTGTTTTGATTCATGCATTTCATCCATTTGATATTCACCTCTACAAAAAACTATATAGCTAGTATATTGTTTATTTGGATTCTTTTCCATACTCTCCTAACGACGTTACTCAATAACGAACATCATACGTGTTATATTTGAAAAATGGTATAGGTTATGAAAGGTGGTTTGACAAATGAAGATTCTCATCGTTGGCTATTTTAGCGAGACTTCAAAATTAAATATTGCAAGGTGTTTTCCGCAAGACTGGAACGTTGTAATTGTTCCGCCTGGAAACGAAATGCTGCATCATATTAAAGATTGCCAAGTAATCATTCCTGAACATATTAAAGTGGATCATAGCCTGCTTTCTATCGCAAAAAAATTGAAATTGGTACAGACGGGTGCGGGATATGATAATGTGGATGTCCCTGCCTGTACACAGCTCGGCATTTGGGTGGCCAATGCTGCAGGAGTAAATGCACAGGCAGTGGCCGAGCACGTAATGGCACTGATATTGTCTTATTATAAAAACATACCGTTTCTGGATACTTTCATGAAAAACAAGATGGATGAACATCAATTGGACTATGCAGGGAGTGAATTAAAAGACAAAACGATTGGGATTATCGGTTTGGGCGCGATCGGAAAAAAAGTAGCTGCGTTTTGCAGGGTCTTTGATATGAATGTGCTGGCTTATGCCAGAAATGCCATTGCACAATCGGACGATTTGGTGAAAATGGTGGATTTCGATACGCTTATAAGCACATCGGACATCGTCAGTGTACATGTACCCTTGAATCAACAGACCAAACAGATGATCAACAAAGCGACATTCAAAAAAATGAAGAATACATCTCTTTTTATCAACACAGCCCGTGGCGGGATTGTCAACGAAAAGGACTTAATGGATGCATTAAAAAACGGGGATATTTCAGGTGCATGTCTGGATGTGTTTGAATCTGAACCACTTCCTATGGACAGTGATCTCCGGAATCTGGGTAATGTGATACTTACTCCCCATACAGCGGGAATGCCTGATGGTCGGAAATATCATAAAACAAGATATGATTTTTTTATAAAGAATATAAAACGTGTAGAAAATGGTGAAGAGCCTGAAAGCAAGCTCAATCAGTTATGATGTTTTGGTGTGCTTTGCGTCCGACATGGACCGCTTGGCTTTTAAATGCCTTTGTACGCGGCGATGGTATCCGTAAACGCTCTTGGTTAATAGCGCTGGTCTACCCTGTCTTCAACCATCTGTTCTTCCTTTTCGTAATTCTTGCGATATACGGATGGAGAAATCCCTTTCCACTTGCGAAAGGCTTTGCTGAAATGATATTCATCATTGTATCCGCAAGCACTGGAAATTCGCTTAAACGTGTAATTTGTATAGGTCAAATAACGTTCGGACTGGCGTAGCCTTACTTCTGTTAGATAATCTTTGGGAGACCTCCCCAGGTGATTCATAAATATTTTACGAAGATAAGATTCGGAAATGGCATGTTTGTTAGCGATGTCTCGGATGTAGAGTTTTTCAGCAAATCGTGTCTCCAGTTCCTCTTTAATTCGAAAGAAAATGGAAGTGGTGTCTCTCGTCGCCGGAAAATGATCAGGTCGGTGTAATGTGGCGATTAGCTTCAAAAGCAGAGCGCAACTTACCATCTCGCGATAGTGATTTCCCAATAACCACGATTCCGTGATTTCATTAAAAGCATGATCAAGTCGTAAGGCTTGCTCCGAATAGTGCTTGCTGAAAAATGGAATGTTCATCCGATGCATGGGTTGAGGTGACTGCCACTCGGGCGTTATATATGGAAGCGCACAACAGTCAAACAAGATCATGCTAATGGTCAAGGGAGACTGTTGTGAACTTTCCATCCTCATCTGTGCACCAGGCGCCATATAAAATAACATTCCCTGTTGTACTTCATAAATTTGATCTTTTGTATGAAATACCCCCTTACCTTCATGTATCCAATAAAAGGTGTGTATAGATGTATTGTTGCGGATATCCGACCAATCCATCGGTGTTTGCTTTCGTGCGCTCCATACGATTCGAACCACCAAATCAAGGGGATTATACATTTTTTATTCAACCTCCTACATAGACTATCCTACCTTCTTTGTCGATATAAATAAACTCAAAGATGGAGCGATTTTGACATGCCTTGGATCGAATTGACCATGGATAACCTCTTCCCAATTCGTTAATTTAAATGTATTACCGCAAATGGGATTGGACATAGGAGGAATTGTAAAAGATGATTAGACTTTTCGATACGCATCATATTCGGATCAGCAGTGAGCTTGAAGGTCTGTGGGAATTTTCTCCCATTCATTATGTAGGCGAACGACCTGAAGAATTTCCTTATAAGCTACCTGTTCCAGGATGCTGGGAGACTCACCCTCATTTTGGCACCTACAGAGGGAAAGCTGTATATCGAAGAGTGATTTCGGTATCAAACCAGACTCATATCCGATTGGAATTCAAAGGCGTGAGCCATACGGCTGATGTGTATTTTGACGGAGCTTTAGTTACATCTCACTACAATGCTTACACATCCTTTGATGCAATTATCCCCGACGTTGTTGCAGGTGAACATGAAATTTTAGTTTACGTGGATAACACCTTCAGCGAAGCGTCCGCACTGCATGTGCCGAATGATTATTATACCTATGGCGGTCTCATTCGCCCTGTTGTTTTGGAAGAACTGAGCGATGTATTCATTGAAAAGGTGATGTTCACACCTCTGCTGCAATCTAGTCAGTGGACGGGGCAATGGAGAGTGATTATTCGGAATATCGGCCAAACCTCTCATCAAGTCCAGGTCATTGGAGAGCTTGCAGGAACCGAATCTATGATAGGTCAAGGAGAGTTGCTACCTGGTGCGCAAGCAGAATTCATACAAACGCTATCTTATCCGGAAGTTTTGGAGTGGTCGCTGGAAAAGCCAAATCTCTATAGCCTACAAGCCCAAATCATCGTTAATGAATCAAAAATCGATGATTATATCGATAGAATAGGGTTCAGAGAAATTTCTACTGCTAACGGAAAAATACATTTAAATGGACATAAAATTAACCTGAAAGGTGTAAATCGACATGAAGATCATCCCATGGTGGGTTGTTCATTCCCTCTTCCACTGATGGTTAGGGATATCGACCTTATACAAGGCATGGGATGTAATTCAATCAGGACAAGTCATTATCCGTATGATGAACGGTTCCTTGATATATGTGACGAGCGAGGAATTGTGATCTGGGAAGAGAATCATGCTAGAGGGTTGAGCCTGGAACAGATGCGTAATCCTAATTTTGCCTGGCAAAGTGAGCAAGTAACGCGGGAAATGGTGGAACAACATTTTAATCATCCCTCTATTATCATCTGGGCGATCCTGAATGAATGTGCCAGTGATACGGAGGAAGGTAAGGTCCATTATGCCAAGCAACTGGGCATTATCGGTGAGTTAGATCCTAGTCGGCCGCGTTCCTTTGCATCCCACCATAGAGGTCACGAGCTCTGCTTTGAGCTTGCAGAGATCGTTTCGTTTAACCTGTATCCTGGCTGGTATACAGATGAGAATCCAGTTGATTTAGCCATGGAAGCACTCCAATGGGCTAATCAACTGGGTGGAGCAGGCAAGCCAATCATTATGAGTGAATTTGGAGCAGATGGATTCTATGGTTTCCGTAGTGCTAATAGGGAAAAAGGGTCGGAAGAACGGCAAGCCGACATTCTGCGTATTTGTTTGAAAGCGTATCAGGATTCTCCACATATTTGCGGCATGTTTATATGGCAATTTAGCGATTGCAGAGTGACTGAAGGAGAAGGTTGGTTGCTGACTCGCTCCTGCACTCGCAATAGCAAAGGACTGGTGGATGAATATCGTAGGCCAAAGCTTGCATATGAAGTTACGCGTGAGCTGTATAGTTCATACCGCTAAATCATTCAAAATCACATGTTGTGTAGTCAGGACTTCCTTCAATTGGGGGAAGTCCAAAGCTATGATCTTCAACAGGTGCTTTGCAACAAGTGATAGCGTCATCGAGTGTGGTTGCGTTGGATCACATTCTTTTCTGTCAGAATATATTTTCCCTACTTCTCTGCTTGCTTCAATAAAGAATTCGGTTCTTCCCTGTTTCTGATTATCGTATGCGAGTCCATTCGTGAAACCATACTGTATTTTCGCTCAACATAATGGGATTATTACCGGACCAGCCATGTTAAGATTTAACCTGTATGTTCCAATTTAGGAACAAAACACTGAATATGCACGGAGGTAAAGAGATGACTACCCTTACGATTGAGATTCGGGATGCAGCCAATCAATTGCTCGCAATGAACACAGATTCAGACCAAGTCCACCTTGTTTATAACAGGCCCTATCAACCGGGCGATTCGGTTATTGTGAAAAGCCTGGATGCCGGACAATATCTGCTCATGCAACTGGATGATGCGATGAATGAAGCCTTTGTGTTTCTGGCAGGACACGAATATCAGTTCATCATCCCATTTGCTGAGAAAAAAACCTCCTATTCGCCCAAAGCCTTTTCGGGCGATCTTCATGTGATGACTGCACAGCTTGCTTCACCTGAAGATATATCCGCCTACAAAAACCTGGCTGAGAACGTATACGACCATCATGATAACACCTCGCTCTTTCCTCATGCTTCCGCCAATGTAGAGACACGCGGTGAAGCGGTTTTTGCTGCGCGAAATGCGATTAACGGCAATACTGTTTCTTTCTCCCACGGGGAATGGCCTTTCGAATCATGGGGCATTAATATGCAGGATGATGCGGAATTTAAGGTCTCTTTCGGCAGAATGGTACGCATCGACAAAATCAGACTTGTGCTTCGAGCCGATTTTCCGCACGACAATTATTGGACACAAGTCACGCTCTCCTTTTCGGATGGCAGTAGTGAGGTCGCTCGACTGGTGAAATCAGGAAAAGCGCAAACGATTTCCCTGATTCCGAAAAATGTAGAATGGGTCAAGCTTAGTGAGTTGATCAAGTCAGACGAGCCCGCTCTTTTTCCTGCCCTGACCCAGTTCGAGGCTTATGGTCACGAGATTAACGAAAGAGGAGAATGATCAGATTCAGTCCGCAAATTGTACATTATGGCTCATACAAGTAAGACACCAAAAAGGCACTATCTTGTGATAGCGCCTTTTTGGTGTGTGTTTGATTGTCCGTGCTACCCCTTAATCGCTCCGGATGCCAAACCTTTGACAAAATATTTTTGCAAAAAGACAAATACGATAAGCACCGGCACGATTGACATGGTGGTACCTGCAAAAATCATGTCCCACCTGGAAGAGAATTCGCCGACGAAGTAAAAAATTTCCACAATCATCGTTTTGGGTTGTCCTGAAGGCAATACCAGCATCGGCATGAGAAAATCGTTCCAGATCCCTAATCCTTGAAGCACGACCATGCTCGCCGTACATGGTCCAAGTAACGGGAAGACGATGCGCCAGAAAATTCCGTATCGTGAGCAGCCGTCAATTTCGGCAGATTCTTCGATCTCTCGTGGAATGCTTTTAAGAAAACTGGTGTACAAGAGACAACCAAAACCGACGGAACCTGAGACGTAAATGGCGATCGGACCTGCCAACGAACCATACAGCCCCAGCATCTTCAATTCCTTAAACAAAGGAATCATGTAAGCCTGAAACGGGATCATCATACCTGCCAGGTAGAACACAAAAATGAAATTGGTCCAGCGGCGAGCGTGGCGTTCAATAGCATAACCAGCCATTGGGATAATGAGCACCATGAACAAAATGGAGAACATGGTAAGCAGAAAACTGTTTAAAATTGCCGCAGGAAAATCGGTTTCGGTCAACAAATATTTAAAGCTGTCCAGATAGAGGGTTTTAGGCAATGCAATAGCATTGCGTAAAATATCCCCATTGCTTTTGAAGGCAGATATCAGATTAAACAGAATCGGAAAGAAAAAAACAATAGCAATAAACGTTGTTATCAGTAGTGTTATGATATCATTCCCGGTCACTTTTCTTTTTTTGTTCATTAGAGCTGTACCTCCCGTTTGCGAAGTACCTTAACCTGAATAATGGTAATGACCATAATCAACAGGAAAAGAACCAAGGCCATGGCCGTACCGAATCCTTGACGCATTTCTCCAAACCCGACTTTGTAAATAATATAGGTCAGCGTTTCTGTTGCAAAGCCAGGGCCACCATCCGTCATTACAGCGATCTGGTCAAATATTTTCAGTGATCCGATCATAGACAACACGGAGCATACGGTGACTGAACCTGCCAGCAACGGAAAGGTTACATGCCGGAATTGCTGCCACTTATTGGCACCGTCTATGGATGCTGCCTCACCAAGATCCGCCGAGATTCCTTGAAGGCCCGCGAGATAAATAATCATATAATAACCTGCCGATTTCCATACGGTCGAAAGAATAATGGAAATCAGGGCATAGTCTGGATTACCTAGCCAGTCCACCATCCATGATTCCAGGCCGATGGCGCTCAAAATTTGATTCAACACTCCGAAATTATAGTTCAAAATAATCGTCCATATGAATCCCATGACAATTCCGCTCATAAGCACCGGAAAGTAAAAAATGCTGCGAAACAAATTTTTGGCCCAGCGGACATTTTCGACCAGCATCGCCAGGGCGAGTGCTACCGCATTTTCCACCAGCACCAAAACAACTGTTAAAATCAGCGTGTTTTTGAGAGCATTGTGCACTCGCTCGCTATACCATATTTCCTTGAAATTGGCCAAACCGATAAAGTTAACCTTACTGCTTACGCCATCCCATGATGTAAAGCTGAGATACACACTGCTCAACGTTGGTACGATGACGAACATAACGTACAGAATGAACGATGGTAGAATAAACAACACGGCATAGTGCGGCCATTTTCTTTTTCTTTTGGCAGTTGGCATGGAGTTTGCCTCATATCTGTTCTTTGATTTAAGCATGGCCCTGCTCCTCTCTCCTCTCCTCTGTTCCTATCCGAAATATAAGCAGGCCTTCCGGTCATCGCGGAGGCCCACTCCGAATTATTGCTGATTCGAAGCTACGTTCGAGTCGTACTCCGCATCTGCTTTTTCCATATATTCCTTCACGTCTGTGTTGGAAACAACGAGATCCTGCATTAATTTGTAATACCAATTACGGAACTGCGAAGGAATCTGATTTTCGCCATACCATTGATTGATCATAAGCGATTTCTTCACGTTGCTGTCTTCTGCCAGATCCAGTACGGTTTGCATTTGCTCGGATACCTGAAGTTCAGGTTTGTCTTTGGTGGCTGGAATAGTGTTCGTTACACTTACAAATTCGCCGTATTGTTCTTTATCAAAGAAGAATTTAAGGAAAGCTACCATTGCTTCTTTTTTTGCTTGATCCTTTGCCGCTTCGGAAGACAACGACCAGCCCGCAGGAGAAGGGAGTCCTACCACATTGATGTTGCCCTGACGATCCGGCAGCGCGTAAAAACCGAATTCGAAGTTGGGATCCGCTTCCTCGATTTGGGTGAACATCCACGGTCCAGAGAATAACTGCGCCGCTTTACCGGAAATAAGGATCGATGTCGTTTGGTTATCCCCTGTGCTCAGCCAGCCTTTATCCACGTAATTTTGGAAAAGCTCCTTGTAGTCGTTCATCGCCTGCACGACGTTGTCATCGGTGAAACTTACCTGTTTTGCCGTACGTTTTGAGTTCCAGTCCGGGTCGATCGCATATACCTGATCGATGAGGAACTTGTTAAGCCAGAAACCCATATGGAAAATATCTTTGCCGCCAACCACAATTGGAGTAATGCCTGAAGCCTTCAATTTTTCCTGGTCCGCCAGAAATTCATCATAGGTTTTTGGAAGCTCGGTAATACCTGCATCTCGATAGGCTTTTTTACTATAAATGATGCCTTCCGGCGCATTAAGCCCCATGGGAGCGTTGTATACTTTGCCGTCAATAGCTGGAACTGAATCGAACAGATTCTGGACTTCCTGCGGAAGTTCAGCAATTTTGTTTGCTTTGAGGAATACCTCTGTGTCACGCATTTCTACAAGATCAGGGAATTCGCCAACGGCATCCTTTGTCTTTAACCAGTCGAGGTATGAAGAGGACGTGCCCTCGCTGATATCTTTAATAATGATATTTGGATTCGCTTCCATAAAAGCTTTAATTTTTTCGGAGATGGCTTGTTTGCCTGCAGGGTCCCCTGTGGCATAACCGATGCTGAAGGTGACTTTTGATTCTGTAGAATTGCCTGATGAACCCCCTGTCGTTGTATTGGTATCACCACTGCTGCTGCATGCCGACAAAGCCGATGTCACGAGCAAAGCCAATGCTAACACGAGTCCGCGTTTTCTTTTTGTTTTCATCTGAATGGCCTCCCTTTCGGAAATGAGAGCGCTTGCTAAAAGCAATTACTCTTTCTATTGATAGATTAACAAATTCAATCCTTCTGTAAAATGAAGTTTCTCTAGCTTCAGGTGTAGCATTTTCGAGTTTCATGTTGTTTTCATCCTACCCAAGTTCCCTTCTGGTTCAAAAAGAGGTTGAAAGGTAATCAATTGTTTTTACCTTTGTCTTGTCTGTATTCGTTTGGTAATTGTCCAAATGCTTTGCGGAAAATATCGCTAAAATGACGAGGATTATGATATCCAACTTTTTCAGCTATTTCGTAAACCATGAAGTCCGTATGTAACAGCATTCGAATAGCATGCTTCAAACGAACCTCCGTTAAATATTGTTTGAAATTTTTTCCTGTATGTTTTTTGAAGAAAAAACTAAAGTAGCTTGAATTCATATAGGTTATGTTAGCAACGGATTCAAGTGTAACTTCTTCATGGTAGTGAGTTTCTATGAACTGTTTAACTTTTGCCAATACTGCTTTTTCCTTATTTCCAGATTCGTTCTCGATGATCATGAGTAAATCCTCAACAATTCGAATCATTTCGTGAAGGACTTGGTTATATGTTTTGAGTTGGCTTAATCGTACCTGTGCCTGGTCACGCAGTACACTTTGTTCCGTTGTTAACAAACCAGACTTTTCTAGTTCTTGAACCAAATATAGGAGAGAGGACAAGCACGTAGATATAGCTAATGTACGATCCCCGAAGTGTGCTAATCTAATCATTTCCAGCAATTCTTTCCATATTTTCATTCCCATTTTTTGATCATTTTCTATAAAATGAATTGCTGCCTGACGCTGCAAACTGTAAATTTCTATAACACGTGACTTAGCAGCCAGAGGAGCTCCATTAAATTCAATTACTTTGTCGATCCCCAAGAAATACTTTAAATCATTAGCATACCTGGCTTGTTGATATGCATCTGGTAAATTAAATAGTTGATCGATCATACTACTGATTCCAATCGTCGATCCCAGTTTTAGATATTGTCTGATATTTCTATGAATTTCCTTGGCCATCTCCCGTGAGTCTTGTTCATTATCAAATCCACATATATAAACATACTTGTCACCGTACAGTAGAACTTGACCAATTGCTGGTTCCGTAATCAATTCGTTTAAGATATTACCAACAGCAAACAAAGCGAGTCTGGTCTCTTTATCGTTCCACTTTTGTCCGACTTCTCCCCATTCAACATCCATTATTCCGATACAATATTGGGGACCTCGCAATACATTACAAATCAACGGGTAGTAATCCGAATTTTTTGATAAAGTTCCTTCGATTAGACGAGAAATTCCCTCTTCACGTTGCTCCAAATGAACCTTTTTCTCCAAATGTTTAAGTTTACCTTGACGAAGTTTGTCCTCATGTTCTTCAGTAATGAGCCGAGCAGCACGAAGTAACACTTGCTCAAGCTGAGTTCTGCGAATAGGTTTCAACAAATAATCCAGTGCACCGTATGAAACGGCGTCCCTGGCATAACTGAATTCTTGATATGCGCTAATAAAAATAACTTTGACGGGCAGCGCATTCTCTTTAATCGTTTTGATAATGTCAATACCCGTCATATTAGGCATTTTGATGTCACTGATAATTAGATCAGGATGGTTCTGCTCCAGCATTCGCATTAATTCGTTTCCTTCACTGGCTTGCCCGATAATCTCCATGCCTAGACTGGACCAATTAATAAGCTTTTGCAATCCTTTGATAATGATAGGCTCATCATCCGCCAAAATCACCTTGATCATTTTCGTTCCCCTCCTTTATGGGTAATTCCAGCGTAATCGAAGTTCCGATATGCAGTTTGCTTGCGATACTTAAGCCGTATTCTGTTCCGCATAGGGAGCGGATACGCTTCTGCACGTTTTTCATACCGACATGTACGGTGCTTTGATCACGGGAGTTCAACAAATGCATCACCTCGGTGTACCTCGATTCGTCCATGCCAACACCATCGTCGGAAATGGTGATGATCAAATGGTTTTCGGATCGAGAAATCGACACTTCCACGGTACCTCTGCCTTGGGGATGCAAACCGTGTTCAATCGCATTTTCTACAAAAGGCTGCAGGGACAACTTCAGCATGGCCGTGCTCAGAGGAACATTGTCAGCCACGTGAACATTCAGGCGGTAACGCCTTTCAAACCTGACTTCGATGATATAAAAATAGTCCGTTAAATGATCTAATTCTTCCCGGAGCGTAACCCACTCTTCCCCATAGTCGATCACATACTTCAACTGATGGGATAACGAAGCAATCATGTCACCGACCTCGAGCGCATCCTTGTCGACTGCATTCATGCGAATCACCTCAAGTGTGTTATATAGGTAATGAGGCCTGATCTGGCTTTTCAATGCATTAAGTTCCGTTTGCTTTTGCTTGATCTCGGCAACAAATGCGTCGTCGATATAATTTCGCAATCTTTCTACCATACGGTTAAAACCTTTTCCCAGACGTCCAAGCTCATCCTTACCCTGAATGTCTACTCGGGTGTCAAGGTTGCCTGATTCCACAATCACCATCTGTCGAATAAGCTTACGGATGGGCGTCGAAAGCCTGCGTGAGAACCAGATGCCCATAATCATCAGCACAAATACTGAAAACGCAATGGTGAAAATAAAGGAGGAGCGCGTGGAGGTTAATTGCTCATACAATCGTTCTTTTGATATCTGGACCACCATGTTACCATTCAACGCCGCTACCGATTCTGTGAATTCCATAGTGTGATCATCCATGGATTCCGTAACAGGCATAGCATCGTTCTCCGGGTCGCGATTGCTGAAAAACACCTGTTCCTGTCCGTCCAGCACAAACAGATTGTCTTTATCATTCAACTGAATTTCCGCAAACAATTGACCGATTCTGGAGGCTTTGACATCAATAAAAAGCGTTCCAAGCACCTTGGGCGTGGCCGTGGGCTCTCCAGATGTATCTATCAGATTTCGGCCTATGGTGAACACATTCTCGTTAAAGCCGGCAAAATAAGGAACCGAATGAGTCACAAAAAAGGCTACTTTTGTCGGGTTCTCCTGCATCGCTTGACTCCAGGTCGGAACAGGTAGTTGATTCTCAAGCAGCTCTCTTGTACTACGTGTTTGATAAAATATTTTATTATCAGATTGACGAGCAAAAAAAACGCTTGCAATATAGTTGTCGCTATAGAGGAGCGTTTCAAGAAACGTATCGATCGGAATGGCATTGATTTGTTCCAACTGGTTGACCTGGTAAGTCTGTTTGATGTTTGCGCCCTGAACGAAGCCCTTATATCTTCCGGTATACATCAATTGGGTGGTATCGTCATACTGTTCAAGCGCATCATTGATGTTGTAGCTCATGTACATGACCATTTGTTTGAGATTATCCTGCGCATAACGTTCCACGTGTGAAGTGAAGGTCTGATAGGAATAGAAGCTTTGCAAAAATAGGGGAGTCAGCCCTGCAATGATAAAAGCCGCAGAAAATTTCAAAAAAACGCTATACCTGAGCTGGCGAAAAAAACGCATGTGCTACTCCTCCTTGGTCCGTATGTTCTTTTGCTGTAAGGGTAAGGGTTCAGGAGATCTTTCCGCTTATAACAGCCAACTTAGGAAAAATGATATTGATTGTTATAAAACGCTCTCATTTTAACACAAGATTACGGCTTTTTGTTTGGATATTTATCCTAAAAATACGGTTTCCTTGTCTGACCCTTATTTGTGTAACAAAGCTACACTTATGGCCTGAAATCAGGGAGATAACAGTCTGATTCTATTTTCAGACACTAAGTGGCAACACATTATATAAATGCAAACCGAGTTTTCGTATATTGTTGCCAACTCAAAGAGTCACTCAGATTGTCTGAGTGACTCTTTCATTACAATTCACGTGCAATTTCGTATTAAAATTACAACCTCCGCTTATATCTTAATCCATCTCTTTATAATCAAAGTAATCGAAGTCTGCGTACAAGCGTGTACCACCCAAATCTTGGACACATACACCAGCAAACGCACCAGTAAACGAGAGTTTGCCACCGTACTCATCGGAAAGCACGCCCGTATATAACGCTGGACCAATGTCGATCCAATTTACCTCATCTAGGGAATAACGAAATTGTGTTTTTTCCTGATACACAACAGCCTTTAAATAGATGGGGGATCCTTCCTCCAGCTTGATACCTTTCCCCAACTCATCGTAAACTCCCTGCTGACTGACAATCACCTTGATGTGTTTGCCAATGTGCTCGTCCCAGGATACACACAGATAAAAGTGATCTGATTCATCATAATACAAAACAAGACCTGCCATTTGCATAAAGGTAGAAGGCTCAAATTCAACACATGTTGAAGCCTCGCAGTTCAAGCTGCTTAAACGCCTTGCAACTAAACTTTGTTCATGCCAGGATACAAGTGACTCTCGTCCATATAGACGTAAATATCCTTTGCGTTCTCTAAGGGTAATCCAGCTTTCATCCACGGGTACTCGTAGTGAACTCCATTCCATTCCAAGAGCATGTTCATCAAAATGATTTCTTGAGGGCAATTCAGGAAACGGATGTATTGGCAAATTCGGCGCAGCTACTTCGAGTTCAGGCAACCGGCTGCCTGAATCAAGTTTTAACCACCCATCCTCATTCCAAATGACCTTTTGGATGGAAGTTTCTCGGCCAAGCGGACTAAGTTTGCTTCCGTCGAAAAGGGGTCTGCTGCAGATATGCACCATATACCACTCACCTTGTTGTGTTTCCACAAGACTACCATGCCCTGCCTTTTGTAGCAGATGTTCTATCGAGCCCACTGTCGTTAACAGAGGATAATCCGGATCTACCTCATAAGGTCCTTCCAAACTTCGAGAGCGCATTAATGTTGCTGCATGCATCTCTCCCGTTCCACCTTCAGCCAATAGTAAATAATAAAATCCATTGCGCTGATACACCATTGGCCCTTCAGTTACACCTAAATGAGTGCCTTTAGTAATTAATTTAACCGGTCCTACAGGCTTGCCAAGCTCTTGATCATATTGTTGCATGATAATTCCTGCAAAACTATTTTGATTCTTACGAAAATCCCATTGCATATTGAATAACCATTTGCTTCCGTCCTCGTCATGGAACAGAAAATGATCAAAACCACTTGAGTTCAAATAAACGGGATCAGACCAAGGTCCCTCAATGGAAGGAGCAGTAACTACATAGTTGTAGAGATCCTTGTATACACCTTTCCTTCCAACAACATTCGTATAACATAAATAAAATACACCATCGGAATAACTGAGGGATGGCGCCCATACACCACCTGAACTTGGTATGCCTTTCAGGTTCAGTTGACTAACCCGATCCAAAGGGCGGGCTAACTGGCGCCAATGGATCAGATCCTTGGAGTGATGAATGATTACTCCAGGAAACCACTCGAATGTAGAAGTGGCAATATAGTAGTCATCCTCAACACGTATAATAGATGCATCAGGATTAAAGCCACGCAGTATGGGATTTTGAATCATTGTCTCACTCAACGTTATAGCCTCCAATTGTCTAGTTAATAAAACGTAACATGCGAACTACTTGCCCCCCTCTTTGACATGTATATCTCGAATAAGACGAATCTGCGCCGAAGCAGTTAAAATGACTTGGTACTCTTCCTCGTTCGCAGCAACAACTAGCTCTTTTAATTGCGAGATAGGGGTATTGTAAGAATCCGAAGCTTCGATCTTGAGCTATGATCCGGAAGCTTAAATAACGAAGAAGCCATAGATGACACAACGATTATGAGAGCAAACGTTTCGCTGCTTTCCCTAAAATCTTCAACATCATACCTCCCTCAAATGTATACATCCTGTGTGCAGTAATCGTTACTATACGGATCTTACATGTAAGCGATACGTATCATCATTCAGATTAAAGCCTTTAGTACCTGTCCAGGAATTAATATCTAGCATCACTTGATGACGCTCAGTTGAAAGGTGAATAGTGTCTTCCGATGTATAAGTAACTGTGAGTTCCTTTTGGCCTTTCTCTTTCGGATAGAGTACCGTCCAGAACCCTTTCTTTGCATCAGCAACCGCTCGAACATAATCCATCATTGGAACATGCTCATCTTTGCGATCATAAAAGCGGGTTGTCCTTCCCTGCTCCAGTGTAATGGATTCGAGAGGACTTAAAAAAATAGTCTCAAGATCAACAGATTCAACGCCTTTTGACAGTATCCGATGTCCACGTAAAGTGGAACCGGTAGCAGCAACAGGTAAGTTGAATAACACTTGGCCTTCATAGTCTGCAATTTCGTCACGAATAATATAAACGTCGCATGCGGGGACATAAGCTACATGGCGAATGTGCCTTCCGGAGCCTTCTGGATTAGTTATCTCAATCGTAATGGATTCAACCTCCCCTCCAAGTTTCACGAGAAGAACACGGCTACTCTTGGGAACATCTACCCAACCTCTTTCTAAACTAAATGTACCGGCTGAGAGATTTATCATTCCTCCATCATCTGCAGGTAGTAAGCGCTTGCGCGTTGCGAATTGCAAACAGGCATGTGAGTAAGAGCTAAGATGCCAATGTGTGCTACTGTCAAAGTATCCTTCGATGCCCGAATCCATCACGAGTGGTATTGAGTTTTTATATAAAATGAAGGACCCTTGATCCAGATGTCCGTGTGCAACCGGACGTGGACTCGACATGATTGCAAAATAGCTTTGTTGCTGAATACCAAAATTTTTTCGGAATAGATATATTCCAGCATCTGGGTAACTCATACAGGAGTTAAGGTGAAGCTTCGTCTTCGGGACATATTCTTCAATGTGAGTAAGCAAATTTTCAAAAGCTACCCCTTCACCCGTCCATTTTTTCAATGGTTTCCCAGCAGCATCCCAAGTATGGTACATTCGATCTGCTAGCTGTTGATCCACTTCCACGATCGCAGCATGGAAGACACCGTAATATCCAAATTCAGACCCGTCTCCAAGTGCATGATCACCAAATGGAGGTGTGCCAATCTTGCCATCAAAGTAGCTATATCCAGGCGTTTGCATATCAATGCCATATTCAAACATCCTTGCAATTGGCGTTGTAAGAAACCAATCTTCACCCGTTACATTCTTCAAAACAGTGGCATATCCCGCGAATCTCTCCAACGCAGCATGATGATAGCGAATCGATTCAGGCCACGAACCATCGGAATTCACGTTTAATTCCAATTGTGACCGGAGTATAGTGTTTGCATTGTTCAGCCAGACGTGTCTGTTTGGAAAATCGCTTAGGGCCATCATCATGAAGCTGGTTCCTACACTCATATCCGTCTGCCAATTGCTGCAGCCTCGCTGTGCTTCCTCCGCACTCCATTCGGTTCGATCACGCAAATCTAGCAAGTATCTCAACATATACTCGATCAATGCATGGAATTGCTCCTTTTCATGCAACTCAAAGACGTCAGCCTGACGAATTAGTGAATAACTTACCGCCAGAACGCTTAATACACGACCTCCCTGTACTGCTCCATAAGCGTCATTACCTTCAGGCCGTAAATTGGTGACCATCCAATGTTCTGCGCCTTGACAGAAATCATTCAGAATATAAAGCATTGCAAATTTTGTCTTGATCGCATAGTAGATATCACCTGTCATTGCGTAACGCGTCGCATCAGCCTGCATAGCCAACTGGAAGCGACTACCTGAAAGTGAAGATTTACGATTAAATACGTATACATGTTCACCTATGGCACGGTCATTACTATCCAAAAAAGTAATGACCACTCGCAGACCTTTCTTTAACTTCCCATCCAGCTTAGCAGAAAAGGTAAGTGTACATTGCGTGCCTTGCTCAACGGCAAACATATGATCATACACCCAAGCCCCTTCATCCTCGGAAGTTGGATTACATAGATAGATGGAACGTTTACCCTCACTATGCTGATCTCCATAAGCAAATACCGATGGATCAGATGGTCGGATCTCTTTGAAATGTTCACCTCCACAGTAAGGATACGTTTGTTCCCATTTCAAGATCGGCTTACCTCGACGCGCTTGTGAGGACCAATGATCTGGTTGCGTTGTACCATCATCAAAGCCACCGTTCCATATATCCAAACGTTTACCGTGCGCAGTCCAGATGGCGACGTCATCAATCCATACATGCCCTAATCCTTCTGTCTCGTTCTCTTCTGATGGTAAAACAAAGCTTAACGATGCCTTCACAGTTTCACTTGGAGCTTTGAAGTTTATAATCTTATCGGTATGACTCCAGAGATAAAAATGCTTGTTCAAATCTTCATAGTCACTACATCCATGCATGATTCCATCGACGGCCTTCTCTAAATCTTCTAGACTATAGAGCTCTGTCCATCGTTCGAGATTCTTGTAACGTTCTTGAATGGAGCCTCCGCTATGAACATCAGCCCTGAGTTTCTTCATCTTCTTACTACTCAAATATAATGAAGAATCAGGTTCAAGATCCGTACGCAAACGTCGAGAATTTCGGAGATCATCTAAACAGTTGTATAACTCAACGATTTTTTGAGCTACTATTTCACCATGAATATCTGGATCGTAATCGCCTAACTCTTTCTCTAATGCTTGGGTAGCTATCATTAACGGCTGAACTTTTTCCGGATCATAGTTACCCACTGCATCTCCCAGTGTAGCAGCGCTTAAGAATTGATGGACCTTTTCTAAAGCAAACTTCGCTTTTTCTGGGATAGAAGCACCACCACCACGTAAAATATTCTGATTTTCAAACCAGGTTATTGCTGGCTCAAGACCGTAAAGGGCATATACACCCCCTTCTTGAAAAGGCGGAACCATTGTAAATCGTCTCGTGGCAAAATGAATCGCTTCATCATCTCTTGGGACCAAAAATTCACGATTCCTATGAAAAGGAACTTCATCGTTAGAATCCATAGCTTTGTATGCCTGGTTTAATGCATCTTGCAATGCACGTTTTGCACCATTCGTGACAAAGCTTCCCCTTGCATCCAACAATTGCTCTGCTCGAATGATAAGCTGTTGAAGCATATACCGTGCGTTGGAAGTTGATATCATATTTGTTTCTCCTTCACGAATGTTCTTCTAACTGATCGTGGAAATATATTTAGTTCTGTTTACTCAACAAAATTCAATATATTTGCTTCAGTTTTCCAATCCATCATCCGACTTATATCTCATGACCGCCTTTTTCGTATCTGATTCGTTGACCGGCTACATCCGTCTCTTCAAGTTCAACTTTTACTGGAGCAACCATATGATCAAGATTTTCAATTCGTATGGTTTGAATTCGTCCGTCTGCAAGTACGATTCTTGTTTCATCAGCAGAAGTGGCAACAGCGGATATGATCATGGAATGCTCTTCATAAGGTTCAATGACTGTAATGAATCGTGCTTTACGACCAACACTGCGTGCACTCAACATCTTGCGTCGCCCAGTCTCATCCCCAAGTGGGTAATCTCCTCCGATAGCCGTAACGAACCGAACTGCATTCAGACCTTTCAGATTAATGCGAATGATCCCTTCTTTATCTATATTCATTGGATTAGCAGGAACGGCTCGATCGAATTGTTTCATTGCCAGCTTGACAGGTCCTCCGAAGTAATCTTTACCAACTCCGTGACCGGGATCTGTATTTTTAGTTTCGAGTGAGAGATCTGCTATATATATTTTTTCACCACTCGTTGTTTCCAAATAAGGATC
Source organism: Paenibacillus sp. FSL R5-0517 (assembly GCF_037974355.1). Taxonomy (NCBI): domain Bacteria; kingdom Bacillati; phylum Bacillota; class Bacilli; order Caryophanales; family Paenibacillaceae; genus Paenibacillus; species Paenibacillus sp. FSL R5-0517. The sequence goes on along the minus strand of NZ_CP150235.1, from coordinate 3,561,570 downwards.
TCCCCAGAAAATGGTCTTTTCCGAAACCTTCAAGAAGCCGTTATCACCAACACCTTCATATGTCATAACACGTAACTCGATCTCTTCTACGCCTTCAACAGGCAAGTCAAGGTCATCTCGACCTAATATCCAGGCTCCAAATTGTCCTTTATGCAAAATCTGTCCATCACCTCGAACCTCATAGAACAGTTGCTTGTCAACTTTATGAAATTCGGGATCGTTTCCTATGATTATCTCAGGAGCGGGTGGCCATAACGTATAATGATCCATCTGTAACAGTCCATCCTCATTAAATCTTGTTCGATCAGCAACCATATTGTCTTCACCGTAAAACATTTCAAAGTGAGCCTTGGCGTTTCCTTCCAAGCTATACCATTCACAATCCGTAATAAGCTGTGCTCCCCCTAGCGGATCTGGATCGAATTGTTGGGTATGTGCTTCCAAGCGCTTGCCATCGCCTTCCAAACTAATTAGCCCTCTGCAATGGAACAAGCAGTCGTATTCATGTTCTTTCTCGCCCTCCATGTAGTCAAAAAGGACGATGTAGTCATCTGTGACGATTGTAAGTCTTCGTTGATGAATGGGCTCGGTAAAATTCGTTCGTTTTGTGTACTCTGGTTCAATATCTGGAATCGGCATGTATCGACCTTCCTTCCAAGCACGTTCGCTAAAAGAATCTTCTCCCTCCACTCTCCATCCTCCATATGGAGGATAGGACCATCGAGCTATGTTCTCAACAGCACTAGCCTGAAACAAACTACCACTATGAAATAATAGATGTTTTCCTTCTGTCGGATCCTGCTGCTTCCGGTCAACAACAACCATATTGTGAGTGATGGAAGATTGCACATAGAATTTGTACATGAACGTATGATAGCTGTACCAGATGCTCTCTGGATTGTAGAAACTGCGTCCATAGCGCATGATGGATAGTAGACTAACACGATCATAATGACCATGCGCACCGCCATGAATACCGTATTTCACCACAGCTTGAATCTGTTCTCCAGGCTCACGATCTGTGGTCTGGGAACGAAGTACAGCCACACCCGCAGTGTCAGCATAGGCTGATTGAAGGTAAGGTTTATTAACGCTGGCCTCAATATCAGGCACTACATACAGTAAATCTCTATCCTCTAGATTGCACCGCAATGCGATGTCCCCATATTCTGGTTGACGGAACAGGTAATACGCCAAATCGTAGCGAGCGTCGAGATAACCACGCTCCGAAATTCCAAGCAGCTTCGTTTCCGTTGAGTCGTTAATTCCAAAAACAACCCCTCGGTAATCTGCGAAAGGTAACAAGCTGTCCCATAGCTGCCGAATGGATCGATAATTGTTTCTCCTTGGGCCCCAAATATCTAGGCAAAGCCCATCTTTTTCCGGCTTATTCCCAGGTGTGATCTGGTCATGATATTGAGCGGGCAACCAATGATCCGCTAAATTGATCCCCCACGGTTTGCAACTTTGAACAACTTCTGTAAATAATCCAGCAGACATTGTATTGTAACCAACGGAACATTCGTACCACCATCCATCATCCAAAGTACCCTTGGACAAATGATCGGTGAATCCACCTATGCCAAACAAGAAGCGATTCATTCGCTCTAGATCCTGCAACGCTTGGCTACAATACAATGCACCGATCATCTCACTTATCGTCCAGTTCGATAAATCACCAATGGATAGAGAGTAATCAATCAAGTCCATAAACATTCGAAAAGAGTAATCCACATTCGCATGATCGTCTGTCGTAAGTAACCCTGAATCCGCAAATACATCATATACAACCGCAGTATGCTTGAAAAATTCACCTTCGTGAACCAATTCTTGATGACAAGCCTGTAATTTTAATGGATATCCTTGTATAGGGTGGACAACGGCACGCAGAAATTGTATCGCTTTCTTAGCCATGTCTTCACGGCCAGTCAGTTTCCATACTATAGCCGCATTCTCGGCTTCATGAGCGTGATGGCTCCGAAACAGAAAATGATCTGATTCAATGTCCGGCACTTCCCAAAGCTCGGCTCGTTGTTGATACATGTCCTTCAGTTCAGAGACCCAGTTATACTCTCGAATATTTCGCTTGACTTGTTCCCAACCTTCTTCAACATGCTTGATATAGGGATGTGGCAAAGTACAGACTGTTGTCAGTTCCAAAGTTTCTGCAAGCTCACCTCGTCCCCCAGGAATAACGATCACATTTTGTTTCTCGTAACCTCCTAGCGCTATATGCATGGGTACTGTGACCTGAATATCAACTTCATGCACCTCACCAGGCTGTAATATGCATTGGGAAGGTTCAACATGAACATCCATGGATTCCCACCCATATCTTTCTGACGAGAGAACAATCGGCTGGATGACATCCGTACAATTATGAACAGAAACACGGTAATGTGCACAGTTTCCTTTGGGCACGGAACGAGACAGTACGGGTGTATCAAGGAAGATTGCAGGACGTCGAACGAACCGTATGGCCCGAATTGTAAGAGGTTGAGCAAACTCTGAATCTATACCTTGGACAGATAGACAAACTGATCTTACAAATTTCCATCTTCCTGACAATGCGACAGTTGTATCAAAATGTTTGAGAACGAATGAAAGTCGTATACGCCCTCCTGCATCAGCTACAGTTATACTTTGTGCACTAACATATGCTAATTCTTCTGCTAATGGACTTTTATCTTTAAGCAATCCGATTTCTGCTATGAACTTCAGAGGAGTCGTGGTATTAATAACTGCCTCAATCTCAAGTGAATGCCAATCTCGTAAATCTACACTATACGGGTTACTAGCGACAAATCCTTTCATTTCCCAGTGATTGTCCAGATGAATGCCAGGATATTGAAGTGTCATTGTACTGTTAGGATGTAATTGCCACGTAAGATCTGTTTCGTCCATTCTCTTACTCGCTAGAGCCTCGTCTTTATCCCATTCCATTAAATTGATACTTGTTTTAGAAATTTTCATCTGCCCGTATTCTCCTCAGCTATTATTTATTGAGCCGATCGCAATCTTCGATATTCCTTAGGCGTCAAGCCATAGGTCTTCTTAAACAATGCACTGAAGTATGAAGTGTTCGGAATGCCTACGGCTTCACTAATCACAGTCACCTTATCGGAGCCAGTGATCAAAAACTCCGTTGCTTTTTTCAATCGATGCATGGCTAAATAATCATTAAAATACATCCCCGTTGTATTTTTAAAAACGTTACCCAGATAATTTGGACTCAGATACAATCGTTCTGCAATGATACGTAGATTAAGATCCTCTGCGTATTGTTGCTCAATAATTCCAACAACTTGTTCTATGATCGTTGTATCAGATGCTTTACGCTGTTCTCCCACTTTTTCTATCCAATTCTGCAACCAATTCAAGAAGACCCCTTTAATCTCATGAAAACACTTGCTTCCGTGAAGCGAAATGCGTAATTCCCATAGAGAGGCTTTGACATCGTTAAAATTAGATAAGGCTTGGGAAACTCGTATTGCAAGACTCATTAAGGAATCTTCAATATATGAAGGGTCAATCCCCTGATTTTGCATTAAATATTGCATTGTCCGATGAACGATTGTTTCCATCATTTCATGTTCTGATTGACTAAGAGCAGCACGAATCTCATCAGCCAGCTTAATAATTTCTTTTTGTATTTCCATTTGATGCTTACTCCACTGTTCTCGTCGCTTTAAAATTAAAGTATAATCCACTCCTTTGATAGACCAGAATTCTCCAATATATTGTGCTAAAACTGCCTCGTTGTAGCTTCTATGGATATCTTGTGGATTTGCTGCTAACCCTCCTACATATAACCCTCTTCTCAACGTTGACAACTTCGAATTGTAATCAGAAGAGTTTTGCGAAAATTTTGCTATCCCTACATAGGATCCTTCATGAAACTCCAATAGCCACAAGGAATCCTTCCAACGATCCCGTTCCGTTGGCTCGCCGAGTATAAACACTTGGAAGGTACATTGTTGTAGTTGGTGGTTCCATTCGTAGCTACCGTTCATGAGGTTCAAAAACTGTCGTCTAGAGTCTTTTTTTAAGCAACGCTCCATGCTTTCTACCCTAATTTGATTCATAAGCCTCCGAACTTCTTCTTCTTCAATAGGTTTGAGCAGATAGTCATCCACTTTCGTTTTCAGCGCTTTTTGAGCATAGCTAAAATCACTGTATGCAGACAGCAAAATGATACGAACATCCAGATCTATAGTTCTTATTTTTTCAGCCATCTCTATACCAGTCATGATGGGCATCTTAATATCTGTAAGAATAATATCCGGCTTCTTGGATTGATATAGGTTGAATCCTTCTTCACCATTGGAGGCAACACCCACGATTTCAATGCCGTAATCCTTACGCCAGTCTATAAAATCTATGAGTCCTTCCCGGCCTATTCGCTCATCGTCTACAATAATCATCTTCATTCAAAACCAATCCTCCTCTAATGCTGAAAGGTTTTATTTGAAAATATAAATGAATGACTGCCCTGTAACAAAATACAGGGCAGCTGTTGTAATCGTTCAAGTCTCAACCTTATTTTGCTGCTTTCCGTGCTTCAAACCATGCTCTTGCTGCTTGCTCCTCAAACACAACGCATTCGTCATACCCTAAACTTTTGGCTTTTTGAATCATTTCTGCTTGCAGTGAACTAAATTCAGCATCATTTCTAGCATAGATCATTTTCCAGGACAACTCTTTGATGATCTCTCCAACCTGATCCCGTTTGACTGCAAGCTGGTCATCATATTTAAAATTCGGTACGTTCACAACGGTATATGAAGCGAGCATGTTATTTTTAAGTAAATATTCTTTTGCCGATAACGCTCCTTCATAATGTTCTGTCCAGTTTTGATCTAGCAGCTCGGCATTATCTTGCAAGTAGGATTTCCATGTGGTTTTGTTCATTGGCGCTTTAATCGTTGAATTAATGGTGTTTTCATCAAGCGCTGCTCCGTTGAACATATACTTGAAGGTATCCCCCGTTTTGCCACCACCGAATTCGTCTGGAACAACAGAATCCACAGGAGACTTCCCGAGTTCTGTCAGTTCAGGTTCCCCTTTATCATTCTTCTGCCAGAACAGACCTTCTGGACCCAAATGATAATTGAGCGCCCCCTCATCTGAATAGAAATAATCTAGTACCTTAATAGAAGCTTCTTTGTTCTCTGACGTAGAGGAAATCGCCCAGAACCAGCGGCCACCTACGGTTGAAGTTTTAGCTTCGGATGCCATTAAGTTTGAAAATGGAATTCGCTTATATCCTTTTCCTCTTTTAACCATCTCAAGATTAGATGGGTTATAGTTCAGCGTCCCCATATAACCGTATACCCACAGCGCAGACTGTCCTTTATTGGCTTTGGCTAAATAGTCTTCCCACGTTTGAGATACCGAATCTTCGTCTAACATGCCATTTTGATAAAACTTGTTATACCATTTCAAAGCTTGCAGATAGTAACTATTCTCATCAAGGATTTTCTCAATTTTATCTTCTGTACCATGCGGCATGATAAAATCATAGCTATTTACACCATCTGTTGAGGTGAATCCATATGAAAGAGCAATTTGTTTAGCCATGTTGACCGATCTTCCATCCCATTCACTGAAGAGTGACATGCCATAAAACTTATCACCATTTTCTGTGGTTGGATGTGCTTCCACCATCTTTTTGATCACGTCATAATAATCCCAATATTCCTTGATCTCTGGTGTACCAAGTTCCTGGTAGTAATCGAAGCGCAGAGATGGAATTGAAACGGGGTCAAGCTGCGTCACATTATTCACATCTGAGACTCCGGTTGGGATTCCGTAAACGCCTCCAAAACTATCCTCCATTCGAGTTATTGCTTCTTTAAATCGCGAAACATTCGGCATCTGATCCAAATCTTCTTTCAAATCAAGCACACTGCCTGCTTCAATAGCCTTTTTAAAATCGTCAGACGAAGTAAACAAAACCATATCACCCAGATTACCTGTAGCCATTTTTGTTTCGAAACGAGATGATCCCCCTACACTATTAGGCATGACGTTTAGAGAAACATTTAATTTGTCTTTCATCACTTTGCCCATATATCCGCCCACAGCACCTTCATAGGTAGCTGACTGTGTATAAATGGTTAAATTCGGTGTTTTATTATCTGTGTTACCTATACCATTAGTGTTACATCCAACTGTGCTAAGTACTAGTAATAACGCCGCACTAATCAAACCTGCTTTTTGAAAAACCTTTTTTTTCATAAGATCCCTCCGTTAGTTTGAAATGCCAGACCATAGCACTGTTTTGACAATCATCCTTTTACCGCACCGATCATGATACCTTTTACAAAGAAGCGCTGGAAGAAAGGATATACCATAAAAATTGGGATGACTACAATCATTGTTACGGTTAGCTTGATGGATTGTGCAGTCTGTACACTTACTCCAACATCCTCAGCTGCCATACTCCCCGAATTTACCGCATTTGCCAGTGCAGTAGCCTGGCTAAGGTATCGGTAAAGTACGTATTGTAGCGTATGGAGATTGTCTTTAGTTACATATAACACTGTATCCATGAAGCTATTCCACTGCCCAACAGCTGAAAAGATAGCTAATGTCGCCAATATTGGTATCATTAGTGGAAAGACAATACGAAAGAATACTACCCCAATCCCAGCTCCATCCATTTCAGCGGACTCCTGCAATTCTTCAGGGACACTTGACTCCACATATGTTTTGACCAAAATCAGGTTAAACGCAGAGACCATGCCAGGGATAATATACACTAGAAAATTGTCCAGCAGTCCTAATTGGTTGTATAACAAGTAGATAGGTATAATACCACCGCTGACATACATTGTTGTGATGAAATACCGATAGACGAAGCGTCGAAGCCACATTTTTCGTTGTGTCATCATAAAACCAAGAAAGCCTGAGACTAGTACTGTAAGGAGTGTTCCAAACATGGTTCGCAAAAAACTAATGAACAGGGCGTTATAAATGTTCGGAATTTGCAATACTTGCAAATAGTTCGTAAAATGAACTCCCTCTGGCCAGAACATGATCTGGCCCTTTGAACTCAGCGTATTATCACTAATCGTATTGATAAAAATGTAATAAAATGGATATACGCACAACAACATAAATCCAATAAAGATAGCATAATTCGCAATATTGAACGCTTTTTCACCTAAGGTGAGACTTCCATTTTTTCCTAGAGGTGATGTTTTCACCTTGCTACTCTGATCGAATCGTACGTTGTTCATGCTCATTAAAAGATCGACTCCCCTCTAAGTGTCTTGGATAGTCGGTTGACACTGAACAGCAGCACCAAGCTGACGAACGTTTTGAGAATACTGATTACTGTAGCTAAAGAGAAATTCCCTTTTAGAAGACCAATATTGTACGTGTATAGATCGAGTACTTCAATTGAACTTTTATTCATTGCGTTCGAGAATACAAAGAATTGATCCATTCCTGTATTGATCATATTAGCAACAGCCAGCATCAACAGAACAAAGAACGTTGGCAGTAGCCCTGGAATGGTAATGTGCCACACAGAGCGAAAACGTCCGGCGCCATCAATCTTGGCTGCTTCATATAGATCTTGTGGTATTCCATTGATAGCTGCTAGATATAAAATAGCGCTCCAGCCTAAACCTTTCCAAATATCTAAAGCAACCATTTTGATCCATATGTGCTCTGAGCTCGCAAGAAAATTGATCGGTTTAGATATTAGCCCAGAATTGACTAAAATGTTGTTCACTACACCTCCATCAACAGACAACAGAGCGAACACGATTGAATAGACCAATACCCAACTAATAAAGTGAGGAATGGTTGTTAGCGTTTGCACAATTCTTCTCATCTTGTTGCTACGAATTTCGTATAACAGAATTGCGAAAACCATCGGTAAGAACGAAAAAAATAGACTAAGAAAACTGATCCCGAAGGTGTTTTTGAGCACTCTCAAAATTTCATACGTTTGCTGTTCGGAGTACACCATCATCTTGAACCATTTCAATCCTACAAAATCCATTTCAAAAATAGATCTTCCAGGGCGGTAATCAACAAAAGCATATGACCATCCCCAAAGAGGCATATAAGCGAACACAAAAACAAAAAACATAAATGGTAACACGAGCAAAAACAATTTGTATTTCGTAGATATCACCTGCACCCTGCTCCTTTCTAACAAGATAGAAACTTCCATAATCTATACTCGATAACGTATCACCTCGAATGATGTAATCGCTTTCTTATGTTTAAATCTTATCATTGGTTTTGTTTTTCATTTTGTTGAAAATCAACATTTTGATTGCTATTCAACGAAATTAACAAATCATTAGTCTTGATTTAAGCAATTTAACCGTCACGACTGTACCGGATCGTTCTACACTTTGAAAATCAAGAGAGGCATCCTCTCCATAATAAGATTTCAACGTTTGTTTAATTGAGCGGAGCGAAAACCCTTTTTCACCTTCGAAAGTCGAGTTTGCATTAATCCGATTTACGATATCTGGATTGGCTCCTGTACCATCGTCCATGATTCGAATCACTAGAAATTCTCCATCTTCATGAATTCGAACAAATACCTTACCACGGTCTCTCAACATGACACCGTGTTCTATCGCATTTTCTACAAGCGGCTGCAAAATATTACGAATCACCTGATATTGTTGTATGGGAACGTCCACCCGAAAATCGTATTCAAGTTGATCAACGAATCGAGAACACTGGATATCCAAATAATAGTGCAACAACTCAATTTCACGATCTAATGCAACGTAAGTTTCGCCTTTTCCCAATGCCAATCGGTAATAACGAGCAAATAAGTTGGAAATTCGTTCCGTTTCCTTCGCCTTCTCTTTGCGTGCATTCCAAGAGATAAGAGCAAGTGTGTTATACAAAAAATGCTGTCTTATTTGCGATTGGAAAGCACTCATTTCCGCTTCACGTTTCAACTGCTCTTTTTCTCGAATGACATTGATCTGACTGTTTATGCGCTCCATCATACTGTTAAAACGAATCGCCAGCAGACCAAATTCATCCTGGCTGTCTGTATTAATCCGCGTGATTACATTGCTATGATTGACACTGCCCATGACAGTCACTAATTGTCTCAGCGGCTTTAACATGTAATTAGTCATAATTAGGATTACGACGATCAACACGACTATGGGAATAAACAGTATTAATAGACTTGTTCTAATGTAATTCGTTAAATCCAGTTGGAAATTTTCTTCTGGAATACTCGCAATTAATCTCCATCCGGTTCCATGAATTGGCCCCATCTTAGTCATGACCAATGGACCTGATATTTCCTGAATCTGGATGGGATCCAGTTCAGATATAGATGAGAGCACTTTATTTAGATCCTTGAATTGATCTTCCATAGATATATTAGAATAGACAATGTGTCTTTCTTGATCGACAACAAACAGTTTTACTTGTTCACTGAAGGAAGTCATATCCATGACAGCTTGAAACACGGATTCGGGTTGGACAACGATGTCCATCCAGCCTCGTATACCTGTTGTTTTGCTTACTGCGCTTAAGGGCAACCGGTAGTAGAATTCCGTTTGTCTGTGTTCAGTCATCCGATACTGCCACCCAATATTGGATCGAGGAGTAGCAGTAATTGCATTAAACATCTCAAGCTCTTCATTTCTTTTATGTACATACGTACTGAGAGTAATCTCGAAGATATTTTCCTCCAAATGAATCTGAACCTCACGAATATTTCCTGTTTGAGAGATCAGATTACGAAATCCTTGAACAACATCAAACTGAAAGTCTATATTGGCACTCCTATTTTCGAAGTATCGGACGGCATATTTTCGCAAGTAACGCTGAAAATCATCACTGAGCAACAAAATATTGGCTGATGATTCAACGTTGTTCAGTTCATTCTGAATACTGCCATTGCTTTGAGATAAATACTTGCTGATCAGATCTTCCCATTGCTTGCGAACGAGTTCTGATGATTGACTAAATAAATACATACTGGAGAAGATGAATTGAAACAACAATACAAGTGAGCACAACCAAACAAATTTCCAACGAATCTTCATCTGCTTCCATCGGTTTATCATTGGCTTCACCTTCTCATTCATTAATCATATTTACATCAAACCAATTACGCGAAAAGCCCTCCACGTCGACAAATTTGAAGTCATCAGCATTAGATGTTCTTTACGTTCGTCTCCCTGAAGGGATAATCAACTCCTTAATATTCCAGAATGTCCAGTTTCAATATCAAGACCTACCAAAAATATAAATCAACACCCTTTAGCTTGAGAATAGCTTCAATAAAGTAGTAATCTCCATAAATGATTGCTTGATGATGGTCGGGGTTGTGATACGCTGCTGAACCATTTCGCACAATGCAATCGCAGTCTGTGCTCCAGTCTGTCCGCTGTTGATCCAAGGTACGTAATAATTTCATTGCTGCGCCTAGATAGAGATCCTTTTCATGCTCACTGACAACTTTAGCAACTTCGATTAGACCACATGCAGCGATGGCTGCTGCTGTCGAATCTTCATAAGCAGGTTCTTTCGGTTGCCTAAAATCAACGGGAATGATTCCGTTCTCGGGAATATTGGCAATGAAGTAATGTGCTATTCGTTTAGCCGTATGGAGATACTCTTCTTTTCCAGTGTGAAGGTAACTCATCATGAACCCGTAGAGCCCCCAAGTTTGTCCACGAGTCCAGGAAGATCCGTTCTCATACCCTTGACCTCCATATGTTTTAACAACCCCACCCAGGAATGGATCGAATTCAACAATGTGATGTACCGAGCCGTCAGGTCTTACAAACGTATTCATTACTGTATCAGCATGGCGCTCTGCAATATGCTTGAAGCGAGGGTCTCCCGTCTCTTTAGATGCCCAGTACAATAATGGGATGTTAAACATGCAATCAATGATAGCCCAGCCTCGTGTATCTCCATCGGAAAGATCGTTCCATGCACGTATAAAATCGCCTGCAGGGTTGTAGCGTCCTGCTAGGAGATTAGCGGCATGAAGCGCTCTTTTGCGGGATTCCGGATTTTGTGTTAACTGATAATTCGCAACACTCGTAGGTAACCACATGAAACCAACATCGTGATGAAGTCCGTAAAATTGGTTGAAGCATTCATCCAACTTATCTTCCGCTAAGTTTGCATAGCGCTTATATTTTTCTTGTCCTGTTACGTTGTACATTTGCCAGAGCATGCCACCCCAAAAGCCATTGGTCCACCAATTAATTCCGTCAGCATCATCGCCGCTCGGGTTCAATAGAGAACGATCATCGTGTGTCCCATTGAACGTGGTATATGGAATTTTATGTTGTGATTTATCACTGACCCAATCCATTTTGTCTGTTATTTTCTGAACGACTTGATCCAGCCAAGCATTGTTTTTATCTACAATTAGCATCTTAACTCTCCTATCTTTTTTTAAATGAATGTTTTTTTGAATCAATCAAAAAAACCGTATTTATATCATCCTTACGTCGAGTCATCCCTATGAGTTTAGATGAATATAAAAAATGAACATCTCTTAAATCATAGCTGTTAAGCGTTCTCATTATAACGTTTAAATTAGAGTATTAGTTTTTTCGAAAATCACAATAATACGGATTTATTGTCTTGTTCTAAGGTGTAGATCAGTGATAGACTTTATAAATTAGCGTACCCTTTTAAAGGGAAAACGGTCATCGAATGGAGTGCTGGTCATGTCCGCAGGTTTTGATGCAATTTCGTTTCAAGGTTCCCCGATTTTATGGAACAAACGTCACCAAACAATAAGTCCAGGTATCAGTTTTTATCATTGGCATCAATGTTGTGAATTGTTATTGGTATTTGGGGGTAGTGGAACAATTATTATTAATAATCAAACCTATCCAATACGTGAGGGGATGATATTTATCTTTCAGCCTTTCGAGATTCACAAGGTGTTCGCCAGATCAACAGATGATATCCCTTATGATAGAACAGTGGTTCATCTGAATCATCTGCATATCGAGCCTTATTTGCGATCTTTTCCTAGAAGGCATCAAATGTTAGATACATTATGCTATTCACGCGATATGAAACGGGCGTTTGAACTGGGGGAGCATTTTGAAGCTGTGCAACAATGTATGGAAGATTATGAGCAGATTGCGCATGAAGATCGTGGAGCTACGCAAGAAGAGATCACTGTTTTTATGTTACGTTTACTTAGCGTACTTGAAAAAGTGATCCCCGAGAATCTCTATTCCTCTCCCGTGCAATGGCGACACGAGGAATACTCCGAGAGAATAATGAGCTGGATAGAAGATAACTATATGGAGAATGATATTTTGAACAGACTGGCCAACGAGCTTCATCTGACACGCTCTTATATATCTCGAGTATTCAAAAAGGAAACTGGCAGCAATCTCAGCGAATATCTCACTGCCAAACGAATTAAGATAGCTGCCCACTTACTTGAAAGTACTTCAACTCCAGTGGAAATCATCGCTCATCAGATTGGGTTTCAGAACGTATCCCATTTCATCTCCTGTTTCAAAAAAACATACAGAATCACTCCGCTCCAATATCGTCTCAAAGCCAAGGCGAGTAATGCATGAGGCATGTAGTTTGCTAGCTTCCAATGATTCTGATTTACTCGTATGTCATTTCCTTCATCAGTGGTTTGGAGCAGAGCAGAATCAACCACAATATCTCTTCTTGAAATCCGATGGACTCATGCCAACTTTTTTCTTGAATACATCACTAAAATAGGATCTTTCATCGTATCCCACGGTAAGAGCTACTTCCTGTAGTGCTACTCCCTGAAGAATAAGCTTCTTGGCCAGTTCGATTCGCTCACTAACCACAAATTGGAGCACAGATTGACCTGTCACTTTTTTGAACAAATTGGAATAATAGCTAGTGCTTAAATGAACTTGTTTGGCATAATCGGCCACGGATTCGTTCAAATGCAAATGTTCACGGATGTAGGCCAACGACTGGTTGATGACCACATGGGCAGTTTCTTTTTGTTTTTGCCCGATGTTTTCACAGAAACGATAACAGATTTCGGCGACGATTCGTTGAAGCTCGGCAATGGAATCCGTGTTATATGTTAACCGTTCAAGATGTCGCTCAAAAAATTGGATCTCCTCCTGGCTTAGCTCTTCCTGTAGTGAATTCCGCAAGTCAAGCATTAATTCAAGCCAGAATACTTTAATCTTCTCGGGAGTGGGCAGCGTTTGGCTGTCTTTCCATTCCCCAAAGATGTTTTCCAGCACTTCGTTAATTCTGGTGGTTACACCTGAACGAAGTACGTAAATAAGTTCTTGCTCTTTTTCCGACGAAAATTTGATTTTGATGGTCGCGTCATATTCCATGTTGGAATAAGCAAAAACACTATTTCCTCCGGTATAAAAGGTATATGCTAGCGAGGAAACAGCCTGCTGATAGGTTAATGGTAATTCATGAATGTGCTCCACACATGAACCCACCCCTATGGATACTGTAAACCGCGTATTTCGCTCCACATTTTCCCGACATTCCTCTGCAATTCCAAGCATTCCATAGAGGTCCGTATCGTCGTCGTTGACAATACATACAAAGCGTTTGTGATCGTCGCGAAAGACCACAGCGGATTTATGCTTTGCGAGTGTTTCCTCCAAAATATTTTGCAGTGAAAAACGTTGGAGCTCCACGACATTAATCGCAGCCTTGCTGGAAAAATCGGTATTTATCTCCACAACAAAAATAGTGAAAAAGGATTCATTCATTTTAATATTTAAAAAGTTCCATTTTTCTTTAACCACTTCAGGGTGTGCAGAGTAACGAACGAGCAGATTCAAATAATCCTGGCGCAGGAAGGGCATGCTTGCTCTAAGCTTCTGCTCAACATCCATCAAATGCACACGATCACGCTGCTCCTGCTCCAATTGCTCTCTAGCCCGACTGATCGTCTCGATCAGCTTATCTGGTGTAAAAGGTTTGAGTATGTAGTCAAAACCACCTAAATTAACTACCTGCTGAGCATAATTGAAGTCGGAATAACCACTGATGAAAATCAACTTTGAACCCGTGAGCTTTGCTTTCTCCACCATTTCGATCCCGTTTAGCTTAGGCATGCGGATATCAGTGACAATGATATCCGGTCGTGTTTCCTGAATAAGTTTCAAACCCTCAGCCCCATTGTAAGCTGTCCCTACAATTCGAATGGAATGATCTTCCCAGGGAAGATCATTGGCAATACCCTCAACAACAGCTGGAATATCATCAATAATAACCATTGAAAGTAAATGGCTCATTTCTTCTCCTCCTTTACTCCTTAAGTGGAATTGAAATCTTGATTGTTGTTTGTTCATAAGGATTGCTAACGATATCGATAGCTGCCTCTCCGTCATAATAAAGTGTTAGTCTTTTTCTTATATTCTCTAATGCAAATCCCTTCCTGTTTTCTACTAGGATCGTCGTCCGGGAGTCATTCATTAACGTATCAAACCCTTGACCATTATCGGTCACATTGAGGTGTAGACTCTCATCCTCCGTGTATACATGGATATCAATCTCACCCTTCCCCTGGTAATCTTTGAATCCATGCAGAATACTGTTTTCAACGAGAGGTTGCAATAATAACTTGAGGAGACGAATATCCCGCAAATCTTCACTACATCGAATCGTATAATCAAATAAATGGGTATAACACAGCTTCTGAATTTTTAAATATTGGGTAACATGCTCCAGTTCCTGGGCAACTGTGGTTACTTCCTCGCCATTGTTCAAACCTACGCGAAATAACACAGACAACGACATAATCATTTCACGAACTTCTTCCTGCTTGTTGGAGTGTGATTTCCATAGGATTGTATTCAACGTATTATATAAAAAGTGGGGGTTCATTTGAGCCTGAAGCGCTTTTAGTTCAGCCAACTGCTCCGCTCGTTGCGCTTCCAGATGTTCATGGGTGAGTTCCACCATTTGCGTAAGCATACTATTAAAACGCATCCCGACCTGAGCAAACTCATCTCGATAATGTCCTTCATATCTTACTGTCCAGTCGTTTTGTTCAACTTGCCTCATGACAGACTGTAGATCATTGAGTGGACGTAGCAAATGGCTGGTTAACGTTCTTGAAATCAGTAGAGTTAGCACTGTAAAAAGCGCGATAACACATATGGTCACCCACTGAATCAAACGGACATCCTTCAAAAGTTTATTCTTATCCATCATGTGTACAATGATCCAATTATCAGGAAAAGAAACCGTCGAGTAGTTAACCATATATGGTGTACCGTTCATCTTGTATTCGAAATGTCCTTTTTCGCCAACGATGTTTTTTCTAAACTCGGTATCCTCCGCAGCCTCCTCAGATAAATCACCTGACTTCAGGGCAAGCTTGTTATTTTCCGTAAAAACAACTGGAATTGCATCCCCGGCATTTTTTTGTAAATACTCTATCATGGATGTCTCACTCACATTAACTGCCAAATGTGTATTGGGAGGAACATTTTTTGTGAAGGGATCAAACAAAAGTGTTAATACGCGTTGTTTACTGTTAAACAGATCATCCTCATGAGCCACCACCCAGATTGGTGATTGATAGGACTCAAGGGCTTTAAACAGTATGCTGTCCTGAAATGATGGTGCGTCAATACGTTCACCTGAATTGGAATAGAAATCTCCGATTGACGTATTGATAAAAATAGAAGTGATTCCCGGCTCAATCAATTTCATCTGAAATATGGGCGTTTGAAGGGATTGATTTAACTTGAAATGTTCGTAATATGTCAATTCTCCCCCACCAGAGATGGAATTCATGAGATGCGTGAATTGATCACTAGACATAAATGTAAGGACGGCCAAACGAATTTTTCGAAGTTTTTCTTCAATAGATTGAGCCGATTTATCAATCGCAATTTGATTAAAATGATACGTATTTTTCTCCATCACCCTTACTGCAATACCATACGACGTTAAACCACACATAATAACGGCTACCACTGTGAAAAGAATCAACGATATCTGTATCCGTTTGCGAAATGTAGTTGAACGCAGCCAATCTTTCATGTTAAATACCCCTTCGTTTTCTAGACGTTGCTCTCTCAAACTGTAAAAATAGCTTTACCAAATGTCAATAGAGAAGCCATTTGGCTTCCCTATTGACATATCTTTTAGTTACCATGTAGATATCTTTGGTATGCATCGTTATAAATTTGCACGTATTCTTCAACGCCAAGATTTCTCAACTGTGTTTGGTAGGAGCTGAATGCCGATTCTGCCTCCTCGCCCCCCATGACCCAAGTCTGAGCTTTTTCATGGAAAAACGTATCAATGGGTCCAACTAAAGCATCAATTCGTTTTTGTTCTTCTTGTGTAAAGTTAAGTGTCGGGAGTGTATAGTCGTCGGAAATATAGTTGTTTTCCTGATACTCATTAATCCCTTTCAATGCGATTTCATTGGTCCATTGTTGTTCGTAACTAAAGTCCTGCCATACTCCTATTTTCGGAAGTTGGGCTCCATACTTTTCTGTCAAGTAACCATTAACTGCAGGTTGGCTTAACACCTCTTCTGTGAATACGGGTTTGCCATCAACCATGGTATACGAATCACCTTCAATACCAAAGTTAAATAAGCGGCGACCTTCTTCACTCCACCAGAAATCGAAATATTTCACAGCAGCTTCAACATTTTTGCTCTGTGAGGAAATGGCCCAGCCATATCCGCTTAATTTTGGACGTTTGCCTACTTCAAACACTTTGCCGGAAATACTTTCAGGTGGTGCGATGGGCAATAACTTCAGGCCAGGCACTTCGTTCTGCAGAGACTGATTAAAGTTTGATGTGCTTGCAAACCAGTCATGAGTAGAGCCTGCTGTATCGTTGCCCAGCAAGGTTTCTCTCGCTTTGGCTCGAGTGAAGATTTCTTTATCGATAAGGCCTTCATTATACCATTTTGCAATATTGCTGATACCGACTTTGAATTCGTCTTCATACGGTCCGTATGCAATTTTTCCATCCTTGATATACAGTTTGTCATAGGCATCCCACAGTGGAAGCAAAGTGTAGGCACCAATATTATTATCACGCTGAATATAAGGGATTTCGTCTTTTTTGCCGTTACCATTCGGATCATCATTCCGGAATGCTTGTAAAACACTGTAAAACTCATCGACAGTCTTCGGTACTTCCATTTGAAGCTTATCAAGCCAATCCTGACGAATAAACCATCCAGTGGAAGCGTTACCATCTCCGACAAAAGGAATAGTATAGATGTTCCCATCAGAGGCGGTGATCGCATTTTTGACGTCCTCGTTCTCGTCTAGAAATTTTTTGAAGTTTGGAGCGAGTTTGTCAATATAATCATTGAGAGGCTCAAGTGCACCTTCGCTGGCAATCGCATTCAACTCCGTGATGTTGTAGCTGATAATATCCGGAAGAGATCCTGAAGCCAGCATCAAATTGTAAGCCTGTTTATCCTCTCCACCCGTTGAAGCTACATTGTTCAGACTAACGTTAGTCAGTTCTGCGGCTTTCTTAAGTACAGGGGAATCCATTTTAATCGTGCCGGTATTATCGAAATAAAAAATGCTTAGTGTAACAGGTTCCTCAGCGCCTTGCACCGTCTCACCAGAATTCTGGGATTCAGAGTTGGTTTTGCTCAGAGCATTGGATTCTGCTCCATTGCTACATGCCCCCAGGATCGTGCCAGAGAGTAGCAATGTTGCGAGGAGTAAGCTTGTTTTTCTGTTCAAGTTGTTTTCCCCCTAAATATGGTATGTGTTGATTATTATATATCATGTGATTTCTTGACAGACAACGTTGCCAAGACTCATCAAGATACCACGCCAAGCATGAATCAGCCTTTCAACGATCCGATCATGACTCCTTTAACGAAGTACTTCTGAATGAACGGATACACTGCAATAATTGGGATTATAGCGACAACAATGGTAGCATAGATAACAGTCTCTCCTGTTGTAAAAGCGACATCATTTAACATGTCATCCGTGGGTTTCATCTGAACAACCAGTCGGTTTAGCAATACCTGCAACGGAAACTTCCTTTCGTCATGCAGTAAGATCATTGCCCAGAAGTAACCATTCCAGCGAGAAACCGCATAGAACAGAGCAATCGTTGCCAATGAGGCCTTGGACAGCGGTAAAATAATTTTCATTAATACTCCGACATCACCGGCGCCGTCAATGCGAGCTGCCTCTTCAATTTCATCAGGAATGGACTGAAAAAAGGTACGAAGAATAACAAAGTTGAATGTGCTGATGGCAAATCCTATGATGATACCAAAGCGTGAGTCCAACAACCCCAGACTTTTGAAATTCAGATACAAGGGTATCATGCCTGCGCTGAATATCAACGTAAACGAAATAATCAAATTGATTGCAGTGCGCCCTTTCAATCTTTTTTTGGACAAGGGATATGCTCCGCAAATAGTAAGAATCATGCTCACCAGCGTGCCTACAATTGTATAAAATAGCGTATTGGCATAGCCAATCCATATTCCCTTTTCAGCAAATACGGAATTGTAAGCTTCCCATGTAATACCTTTTGGAAAGAGCAATACCTCTCCGGTGACTACCGCTTGTGGCGTACTGATGGAAGCAGACAACACGTACAAAAACGGATATAAGGTTATACATGCAAATAAACCTAGTAACAAATAATTAAAGAAATAAAATACTTTCTCTGCGCGACTATCTTGCATTTCGTTTCACCTACCATAATCCAGATTCGGTATATTTTTTACTAAGTTTGTTGGCCAGCATAATTAGAATAAAGCCTACAAAGGAGTTGAAAACGCCCACTGCCGCTGCCATATCATACCTTCCGTTGACAATACCTTCGCGATATACATACGTACTGATGACATCAGCTGTTGAATAGGTCACGGGCTGATACAGTAAAACGATGGCCTCATATCCGACTTCTAATAACCCGCCAATCTGGAGAATCAGCATGATCATAATTGTCGGCAAAATGCCAGGGAGCGTTACATGTAATGTTCTCTTCCACTTGCTTGCACCATCAATAACCGCAGCTTCATACAATTCGGAATTGACGCCAGATAAGGCAGCGATATATATGATGGCTGCAAAGCCGGTACCTTGCCAAATATTCATAGAGTTAAAGATTGTTCTGAAATAACTTGGATCGGCCAGGAAGTAAATCTTCTCCCCACCCAGCTTCTCAATAATCAGATTGATCAACCCATTGCCTGGGGCAAGAAAATTTGTCACAATCCCAGCCACAATAACGACCGAGATAAAATGGGGCATATAAGTAAACGTTTGCACGATTTTTTTGAATTTGACATTCTTGACTTCATTCAGCAAGAGTGCAAATACAATAGGTGCAGGGAATACAAAGAGCAAAGAATACAAGCTGATTAATAACGTATTTTTTAATACTCTGTAGAAGTATTCACTTTTCAGAAACTCTTGGAAGTGCAGCAGACCTACCCATTCGCTATTTGCAATTCCCCTAAACACACTATAATCTTTGAAAGCGATAATGATCCCGTACATCGGTTTAAAAGCAAATGTGGCGTACCACAACAGAAAGGGAATCAGCAGTAAGTATAGAAACCAGTCCCTTTTAATATAAACCGCAAATTTAGTAGAAAGACTTGAATTCTTAGCTTTGTTTAGCTCCAATTTAGCGTCCATAGTCCACCTTCCTTTAAGGTATCTCCAGTACCTTTCATGTTTGTATCATTATCCTATCAGAATATTTTGGGTATGAAGAGGCAAATTCCCACGGTTACTGTATGGAAAAACGATGATTATTACCATGAAATAATCTTTCTGAAAGGAAAATGTGCTGGCCTGATTCTGAAAGGAAGGAGAAACGCGATCGTTCGTATGAAGATTTTGGTTAATAACTTGGATGTTTGATCTCATGTACGGACCTGCATGTATGGTGGTATGAGAAGACGGGAGCTTGCCGCCCCCCCTCCCACTCGATTCTCCTAACTATTCATCTTCTTTGTAAATGGGTCTAAGCGTGAGATCAAAAACAATTTCCCGCTCGGCTAACTGATATGCTGGCAAGAGTTGAGGACCACAGGACCCTGACCCCACCCCACTCATCTTATAATCCAAGTGCAGAATCGTTTCTTTTCGTTTGCTTAGCTCATGTGGATGTTTCGCAATCTCCAAATCCGCTACTGTATAATGGGAGGCATTCAGGGAGAACGTCTCGTTAGGAGAGGCAATCCACAAGCCCATACCTAATTCATTAGATACGATCACCCACTCCGTTCCATATCTTGATCCATTTTCTTGAGGCATTCCGTAATGTTCGAACATGCTATCCACCGTGGTAACATATCGGCTTTTACGTGTACTGTGATGTTTATCCAAGTAAGCCTCATGAGGGCCGTGCCCATAATATTCAATTTCTTCATTGCCTTCAGGCATAACTAACCGAAGTGCAAAACGAGGAAGAAATTCGATTTGTTCTCTCAACTGGACCTTGCTTTGTATCGTAATTTCACCATTAGAGTGAATATTCCATATCGTTTCACCGCGTACTGCCGGATATCGACTGAACCCTCCAATCGAAAAGGAAACTAGAATAGATATTGAGCCATTAGCTGCTCTGTTCCATTCGCAATGATATACCTTCATCCAAGATCGATTCACATTCTCTGCCCGCCATTTATGCATGACATACATGTCATTATCGAGTGGGGCACGCCAGATGGTAAACGTGGTTGGCTCGGCTAGCAGTTCAACATAATTTCGCTTCAAGCTAACCAAATTACCATGATTCAGATCGAATTCATATGAGAAATCAGAGCCTCGCATATACAGATGGTTGTACACTTCCTGCACATCCAATAGAGCTGCATCCTGCGCACGACCACGCGCCTGCCCTACTGCAGCAGAAGACGAAAGTTCGAACTGTTTAAAGGCCACCTCATGATTGGTTTCCGCCCAGCTTGTCTCCTCCAACGTTCGATAGGAGAACATAATGGAATACGAATCTTCAGTTGCTTCCGGAAGTGCGTAAGGGATACTGATTGATGTTTGGCTCTGTGGCGCAACCTCCAGATGCTCAATACGACCTTGGTGAATGGTCTCGCCATTTTTTTCAATGCGCCAGTATAAATACAAATGGCCTAAGTTACTGAAATCATAACGATTCATCAGCATGAATTTCATTGCAGACGAATTGTCCCGCTCCATGTGTATCGGAGCTAGAATTTGTTTCAGTTCCAGCAGACTTGTATGGGGATGACGATCTGGTGAAACCAGGCCATCCATACAAAAATTTCCATCATGGGGTGAGTCCCCGAGATCTCCTCCATAAGCAAAGTATTTCTCACCTTTGGGAGTAAAGGATTCAATCCCATGATCGCACCATTCCCATATACACCCGCCCATTAATTTCGGATGAGCATACATCACATCCCAATAATCCTTCAAATCACCACAGCTGTTTCCCATCGCATGGCTGAATTCGCAGAGAAACAGCGGCTTTGAATTAGACACATCCTTGGCATAAGCCTCCAGTTTGTCTATAGGGAAATACATTCGGCTCTCCACGTCCAGACATTCGATATCTGGAAGCCCATTTGTCTCTGGACAAGCTCCTTCATAATGAATCAAACGAGATGGGTCTCTTTCTCGTATCCATTCACCCATTGCAACATGATTATGACTGTATCCGGATTCGTTACCCAAAGACCATATCACAATGGAAGGCTGGTTTTTGTCTCGTTCAACGAGTCTGATCGCCCTGTCCAGAAATGTACTTCGCCATAGCGGGTCGGCAGAAATTTTATGATAAGAGCCTGCCGCGACATCAGAGGCCTGCCGAATTCCATGACATTCCAGATCAGCTTCGTTGATCACATACAATCCCAATTCGTTGCATAACTCCAAGAAGCGAGGATCATTTGGATAATGAGCTGTGCGAACGGTGTTAATGTTATGCAGCTTCATTAGCTTAAGATCCGTAATCATATCCTTAATGGGAATAGTCGCACCAAGACGTGGATGTGAATCATGCCGATTAACGCCTTTTAACTTCACCGGCTGACTATTGATACGAAATACACCCTCATTTATATCCATACTGCGAAATCCGACCTGAAACTGCAAAATTTCATCCTTGGCATGTAAGACTAATTGATACAAGTAAGGCTGTTCTGCATTCCACAACGTCGGATTTGACACGTCAAACTCCAAATTACCGTGAAGATTAATGTCGGCCTCTGTGGACGCAACAACTTCACCATCGGCATTTTTAAGTTTCGCACGAACGGTCATTAATCCGGTGGTTTGGATATCGCAAGTTAATTTCACATGCTCCTTCGGGTCCAACGCAAATTGCTGTTTATTGAACACGTCCCTAATATGAGTTTTATTGCGAGCAAGCAGATATACATCACGGTATATACCGGAGAAACGCCACATATCTTGATCTTCTACATAAGTCCCATCGCACCATTTCAGTACCATAACCGTTATACGATTCAGGCCGGTATGCACGTATTCTGTCAAATGAAATTCAGCCGGCATCCGGCTTCCTTGGGAATACCCGACAAAACGGCCATTTACCCAAACATAGAAGCAAGCATTAACTCCCTCAAAAACAACAAACTTCTCTTTTAAATCCCAATCGGAAGTGATCATAAAATCCCTTGTATAGAGCCCGGCTGGATTATGATCAGGGACATAAGGCGGGTCACATGGAATTGGATAATCATAATTAATATAATTTGCTTGATCATAACCATGAGTCTGCCAGCAAGACGGTACAAGAATAGAATCCCAGTCTGACGTGTCATAATTATTAGCATAGAAAGATTGGTTTACTTGGCTAACTGAAGGCATGTAGCGGAATTTCCACTGCCCGTTTAATGTTCGATAAAAAGAAGATCTTCCTCTTTTACGTTCCTGGGCGGAATGTTCATCTGAATAAGGGATAAAGTAGGATCGCGGCTGTTCCCGATTTATTTGCTGAATGTTGGGATTTTCCCAATAACGCTCAAATAGTTTCATTTCTATCTCCTTTTCTGCAGTATCTTGATTTCATTATAGTTTTGAAGTAGGATCGGATATAAGGAAATAAAGAGACAAACATCCTGACAAAAAGGACATATTGAGGTGACCAGATGGAGTTATTTCCGATCAGAATACGCCAAGCGATTGCGGCTGAACCTGCTCTACCTTTCACAGTATATTCCGTCGGAAGCGAGATACAATTGCCTTTAACACGGCTTAGAGGATATTCTGCTAATCAGCTCTTTTTCACTTTTGAAGGAGAAGGAAAATTCAGATTGTTAGGACAAAAAAATTGGGAAACTCTGATCCCGGGCACACTCTTGTATATTCCCCAACATATGCCTCATGAATATGCTCCTTCGTCCGCCACAGAGGATTGGAGAGTAGGCTATGTATCCTTTACGGAAATGGCTGAAGGCACACTCTCATCTTGGGGCTTCGCACAGGATTTTTTTCGGCGCCAGCTGAAGGAGATTGAAAAATATACAGAAAAAATCCGGAAAATTTGGTTTAACAACACTCCTGATGGTGATTCATGGATATTGGCGGAACTTTTGTTCTCACTCTTGATGCAATTGCAACGGGATGTACATCATGAAAACCAGGAATCACACATCGCTGTTTCTAGGCGGAAGACACAATCACATGAGGCTGTGATTGATCATGCTGTGAGATACATTCATGATCATCTGGGACTCGACATTCGGGTAACAGACATAGCAGCCCATGTCGGATATTCCACGAAACAGCTAAACCGCATCTTTCATCAAGCTTTTCAGAAGACGCCTCTGCAATATATGCAGCTGGCCCGTCTGAAAATGGCACATCTGTTACTGATTGATCACCCTGAAATGTCTATTAATTATGTTGCTGATTGTGTGGGAATGCAGCCGGACTATTTTGCTAAACTATACCGACGTGTGTATATGTGCACACCCTCGGATTCCAGAATTCCTTTTCTTGTCCAATCGAAAACCCAATAATATTGCGCAGCCCAAAAGACCCTTTATCCAGATTCTTGGATAAAGGGTCTTTTGGGCTTAAAAGATTCACATCTCATTTAATTTTACTGCTGGATAGTCACATTATCAAATACAGCTGTTGTTAACTTGGTATTGTCATGCGATGTCGCTGCGAGGCCGATATATGCTGTACTAGCCGAAGAGATGGTAGAGGAGCCTGCCTGTGTCCATGTCAATCCGTCAGCCGAGACATATCCGGCCACGGTATCACCAGTGCGAACGGCCTTGACCCAGTATGGAGCAGCTTGTGTAGCTGCCGTGATAGAACTGGTAGCAGCCCCTGGAGCGGTTCTATTCTGGAATACAACTTGTGAAGGCTTAAGTGCCACATATGCATTGCTGCCAAATGCCAGTAGAGACTCACGGACCATAACTCCCGCTTTCGCTGAAGAGTGTGTATTCGTCAAACTGGTCACACGTGCAATAATGGTTCCATTTCCTTTTAAAGGGACAAAGGCAAAGCGAAGTTCATCCGTCTTATTCCAGATATCGCTGCCTGATGCTTTCAGCGTATAGACTCCCCCGCTATAAGAGAAGTTTCCTGTTAAACCGACACTGCCAATATCGGAGGATTGAAATGGAATCTGACTCGTGGTGGAAGAAAGTGTTGTCCCCTGGAATGAACTGCTTGCTGTTGAAATATTCCCCTTTCCATCATATGCACGCACCGTATAGGTATACGTCGCTCCAGCTGCTAGACCTTTATCTGTATAATCCGTCGATGTAGTAGAACCTACCATTGTACCATTCCGATAGATATTATAGCCCTTAACGGCAATATTATCTGTTGAACGTGTCCAATTCAAATGAAGCATACCTGTGGAGATCGGGGTTCCCGTCAAATTTGTTGGCGTTGTGGGATTGGTCGTATCCGTAATCGTGCCAAGCCTGTAAGCAAAAGTAAGCAAAGCTGCATCCGGATCAGAAGATGGCATTCCATTCATATATGTCGTTGTGAAAGGCGCCGACATTCCGAGCTTGCTCACATAGTGTGCATAGATCAGCTCGTTCTGTGCCCAACCGTAAGTAGCGCTTCTTCCCGTCGCGCTGATAGTGCTCCAAGGCCCCATCGTACAGCGGCCATAGGTTGTATCGTAAGAGGTTGGAGCATTACCTAGATTATAATTTGACCAATATTCCGTACCTGTCAGCAACCGATTATCTGCATCGCTGTATAGATCGATGCCTTGATTCCAGGCAGCTTGTGCCACAACGATCAAATTCCCAAGTCCTCCCAGTGCATGAGGCTGATCTCGACCTGACTCCGAAATCTGACCAGTAGACATGACGTTTTTAGTTAAAGCTGCACAAGCATTAGTTCGGAAGTGGGATATTACGTTTTCAAACATCGTTTGATTATTGGTGAATACAGCAATGGAGATCATTGTTTTCAAACAAGATCCTCCCCAATTGGCATCACCTACCTCGGCGATTGGTGGGTAAAAGACATTGACTAGCACCTGCTCCAATTTAGCAATTCCGGTTGTGGACCAGCCTGAATTACTGTATCGCAACAATTCACCCGCATTGGCCAAAAAGATGCCATTATCGCCTGCAGCAAGCTGCGCATCCGTTCCGGCGATATTCGTTAATGTTCCAGACCACGCATCCAAAATCTGGATTGCTTTGTTGGCATAAGCCTGATTCCCTGTTACATTCCAGAGGAGTGCGTTGTAATAGGCTGCTCTAGAATCATTTTCCAAAGCCGTGTTTCCATCGTTCTGGTTCGTACATGTTGCCAAGTTAGTATCCTTTCTGCATACCGTAGCATAGGGGCCTTGCATGGAATAGCTGGAGGATGCCTTTGAATCATTCATAAACGAAGTTAGGGCTGATTTCCATGGCTCTGTATTTTGATTGTTTTTCATCCGTAACAGGTCTTCGGCGGAATGCAGAATGCCCGGATGTGCAAACGCTGCCGCCTTTGCAGAGGGTGGCACCAATCCAACTAAACCTAATACCAAAAACATTGAAATCAGAATGCCCATCC
The DNA here is from genome assembly GCF_037974355.1 of Paenibacillus sp. FSL R5-0517. Lineage (NCBI taxonomy): Bacteria > Bacillati > Bacillota > Bacilli > Caryophanales > Paenibacillaceae > Paenibacillus > Paenibacillus sp. FSL R5-0517. The sequence goes on along the minus strand of NZ_CP150235.1, from coordinate 3,535,579 downwards.
GTCGTCTTTGCAAATGAAAATACTGCATTTGTTGCACCTCTTCTCCTTATTTTAAGTACCATTTAACCCTAAATAAGTCTCTTGTTTTCCAATTGATTTGTTAAACCTACTTAGATTCTTTTATTTATGGTATCGCTTTCAATATAATAAAGAAGTTAACTCTTCCCCCTCTCTTCTATATAAATGAATGTTACAACCAAATCCTAATCGAATAAAATAGAAAGAGACAACCTACTTTTCAACTTTTTAAGCGGTAATTTCCAACTTTCTCTCATAAAAATCTGTAAATAAACGATTTCTTCTTTGTGAATCTTCTAAATAATTCATATTGGAGTAGTTCATGTTAACTCCTCTTCGTGCCCTCCAACCAGGCTCCGATACTCACCCGGCGTCTGTCCAGTGTATTTGCGGAAGACCTTGTAAAATGTACGACTATGCTCAAATCCAACACAGGTTGCAATTTTGTCCAATGGTATGTTTTTGTCGCTAAACATCAACTTTTTAGCTTTCTGCACTCTCAATTGATTGATGTAAGCGACCACATTTTCCCCCGTTACTTGTTTAAACAGCTTACCTATATAAACAGGATGGAGATCAAGGTACTGTGAAGCAACTGATAGTGAAATATCTTTCATATAGTTGGCATGGATAAATGCTTTCAATTGTCTAATATGCTCGTTGTGTCCATCCTCCTCATTGTAATAAGACTGCGTTATGCCATCCCCGTCCATTGGCTTCTGCTCCAGAACTTCAATGGCCATCCTCTTCAGCAGTTCAGTCAGATAACTTTCGTCGATCGGCTTCAACGCGTATTCAGCCACCTGAAGCCTGATTGCACTCTGGGCGTAGGAAAACAGATCATAACCTGTCAGAATAATAAATCGCTTAACATGCTTCGTCTTTGCTCGCCGAATTAACTCCAGGCCATCCATTTCCGGCATCTGAATATCGGTGATCAACAGGTCCGGCTGAAAATAGTCCATGATTTTCAACGCTTCAACTGCGTCATCTGCAGTCATGATGCGGGTAAACGCAGTATTTGCATATTCAACCATATCTCGAATGCCCGAGAGCAGAATGGGCTCATCATCCACAATCATCAATTTCAGCATGGGTATACACCTCCACATCCAGTTTTAGAGTGACTGTCGTCTCGACACCGGGGCGGCTGTTTATTAGCATCTCAGTTCCTGGACCGAAATAAGCACGCACCCGAGCCACCACATTGGCTAAACCAATCCCCAAGCCTTTAGGTTGCAATCGATCTTCGATAACTGAGCCAGTGGACAAGACTTGCTGTAAAATGGCTAAACGTTCACTCTCAATTCCCGCTCCGTTATCGGTTATTTGGATTCGCACTGCACATCCTTCCCGCTTAATGCTGAGAGATATCCGTCCACTGCCCCGTTTACGTGAAAGACCATGAAGAATACTATTTTCTACCAGTGGCTGGAGGATGAAACGTGGACAAGCAACAGACAGTATGCTTTCGTCCACATCGATGTGCAAATGAAGCTCTTTCATGCGAATCTGATGAATACTCATATATGAACAAACATGATCATACTCATCTCTCAGAATTGCATCGTTTCTGGAGGACAGACTGTACCGTAGCAGCTTGCCCAGAGATAGTGCTATCTCTGCAACCAGTGTTCCGCGGTCGGAGCGTGCAAGCATGCGGATGGTTTCAAGTGTGTTGTACAGAAAATGAGGCTGGATCTGCGCTTGCAGCATTCGGAATTCCGCTTCCTTCTTAAGCAGTTCTTCACGCTGAACCTTGTTTACTAACTCGTCCATCCGTACCATCATCGCATTATAGCTCGTAATCATATAACCAATTTCATCTGATCCAGCTGTTCCTGTATAAGGCGAGCCTAGTGTATCCAAACCAACCTTTCGCATATGTCGGGACAGTTTAATGACGCGTTTAGTCATTGAGGATACAATCAGGTAATACAGGACTGACAAAATGCCCAGCATGCCCAGTCCCGTGGACAACAAGAGTAGCTTGACTCGAAGGAAATCAAATGCGATTTCACGGTTGGCCACTTCTACGATACGTAGCCCTAATCTAGGAAGTTCAATATGATTGATAAGCAGCTTTCCCTGTTCGCTTTCGAACGCATGGCTATTGAGTGTAAGCACCTCGTTTCCGATCATAGAGACTTCGTCCGATGACAACATGGTACCTTTAGGCTCTCCAACCAGCTTCCCCTCTTCATTAAATACAAGTATTTCATTTTCAGGGTGGATGTCTATCATTTGATTCAACAGATGATTCATAAATAAGGGATGGACTTCAATTTCCAACATCCCCAGATCTGTAGTATAAAGATCGCTGTATATTTTGTGATAATAGGTCAGAATGATGTTTTTATCGTTGGAAACATGCTTCCATTGACCGTTAAGGGGACGCAACGTGCTGATTTCCGCAGTCGTCAGCTTGGCGTCAAGTGCATCATAAGGAAAGAACCCTGGTACATTCAAAAGGCGCTCCTGCAACTTGGGATAAATGGAGATGGACTGCACGTTCGTTTCAGCAAGTTTAGCAAAAGAAATGGCAGGACTGATGTCTCGAAGATAGTAGTAGATCATATCACGGTCCTCCATGTTTGTATCACGCAAATAATCAATGAGCGCTGCATTATTCTGATATATGGACTGCAAGGCTTCAATTTTACTCAGTGTTTCCTCTGCATGGCCCGCAACTTGTTCCAGATTTTTCTGATTGGTCTGCTGATATTGCAACACCAGTTTGTCATACATCTGTACATACCAAAAGATGAAAAAGACCAGAAAAGGCAACACAATCAGAAGGACATATCCAATAAACATTTTTGTGCTGATGCGCATGTTCCACGTCCTTCCTTCACTTCAAGTTATCGATGCTAGTTCAAAAGCAGATGGCCCGAAGATCCACTATTGATGGACCCGCGGGCTAATTCATACTGTACCTATTATTATGATGCAGAGCACTATTTCTTGGTTAAGCTGTCGTACTTCTCTTTATATGGACCATATTGAGTGTTCGCCCAGCTTTCGAGTTTAGCGAGCCCCATTTTATCTGCTTTTTTCAAAATTTCATCAAACGCCTGATTTGCCTCGTTCTCATCCTTTGCTAAATATACTCTGGTGATCTCCGTCTTTATCATATTATCAATATTGGTCTTTATAATTTGTTCAGGCGAATCGGTATCCGGAGCAATCATACCGATTGCAGGGTTGAACGAGATGATTTTATCATACTGCTCACCTTGTCTTGTAGTTTCAGAACCCTCCTTATATGAGGTCAGTGCCATGCCTACACCCGATTCCCAGGGAACCCCCCACCAGTAAACTCCTTTTTTCTTCAATGATTCTATATCGTTGTTATCATATTTAAATTCCGGGTACCCTTTTTCATTCCATGTCCAGTCCTGATTTTCAATCCCCCACTCTCCCATTCTCCAGCCTTCTTCTGTAAACATATATTTCAATAATTGCACAGAAGCTTCAACATTTTTGTTATTCTTGGTTACATATACCCCGAGCCCACCCGTGCCTGTGCTAACGATGTTTGCCTCCTGTCCCAGTGGCTCGGCAAGTTGAACAAATGGATACTTGCCCTTGCTGTCTGCATTCAGGCGATCTGCAGCAGCATAAGTCCAAGTGTAGGCAAAACCTTTGTTGGAAAGCATCATTTGTTCAGTCTCTGACTCGTTCTTGTAAGCAAAGTTCTCACTCGTTATAAAGCCATTCCGATAGAGACTGTTCATATATAAAACCGACTTCCGCAAAGCGTCTTGTTTCAGGTAATACATAAGCTGACCATTTTCGTCGACAAAACCGCTCTGAGCCCCAAATTGAGTATCAAAGTATGGACGCATCCAGTTTGGATTGAGAATCAATGGGGTCATTTCCGGATGCTTCTGCTTCACCTGCATAAATACACTATTCAAATCTTCCAGGGACTTGATTGGGGGATTGCCGATTTCTTCAAGAATGTCCTTACGCATGGCAAGACCTGCGGTCATCATATGCGCGTATGGATTTGCTTTCCATTCTGCCTCAGTGGAAAAATCGTTGCGAATAGCGTAATAATTACCGTCACTTACCGTGTTCACAAATTCCTTCACAGGATCAAATTTCACATCAGGTGCATATTCGGGGAAAATTTTATTGTAAGGCAGAGAAAGCCTGCTGTCAGACATCAGTTTGAAATTAAAGGATACAACAAGGTCAGGCAGACTGCCTGAAGCCACCATGAGAGCAAGCTGCTTGTCATCGTTAGCGACGGTCACTTTGGGCTTCACACACGTTGCTTTCGTAATAGCTTCTGGGATCTCCCCGGACCAGTCCTGAAATGGATACCATGTTGCATCAACAAACATGTCAATCTCTACAGGATTAATACAATTTCCTGGTGTATTCCCTACAGTATTATTTGTAGAGCTGCTGTTGCCATTCTGATTCGAGCTTGAGCTACATGCTACAGTGCTTCCCAGCAATAATGAGGCGAATACTAGAAGTATTGATTTTCTCAACCGTTTAGCCATCGTTTGTCCCCCCGTTAGATGAGATTATATTGCAAAGCAATCTTGAGCGTTGATCGCTCTTAGAATGCTATAAAACCATAACAGCCTTAATGTAAGACCTCAGCCCTTGACGGAACCGAGCATCATGCCAGATACAAAATGCTTTTGTAAAAATGGATATACGCCCAGAATGGGAACAATGGAAACGACCATAGCTGTCGCTTGAATGGAAAACGGAGTGACCTGAGTACGTGACATGGCTGCATTGGCTGCTTCACTGGCTCCCGAAGGAACCATGGACTGGTTAATGACCTGCATCATACGATAGGTAAGTGTGCGTAGATTCTCGTTTTGAACGAAATAAGCGGAGTCCAGCCAAGCATTCCAATGCCCCGAACCTATAAAAAGACACATGGTTGCAATCAGTGGCATGGACACAGGTAAAATGATTTTTCCGAAAATCTTCACCTCGCTTGCTCCGTCAATCCGTGCCGATTCACCGATTTCCTCTGGAATCTCGTTAAAGAACGAAATAGCAATCAGCAAAAAGAACAAATTGAGCATTCCCGGAATAACATAAACACCAAAGGTATTAATGAGTCCTATACTCCTTAGCACAACATAATACGCAATAAGTCCACCTGAAAAATTCATAGCAAAAATAATGATGAAAAAATAGATTTTGCGGAACATAAGCTCCTTGCGTGCCAATCCGTAGGCAACAAGGCAGGTAAAGAACACGCCAAGCGCCGTGCCTACGACCGTGCGCAGCAAAGACATACCCAAAGCCTTTAACCATTTGGAATCATTTAGAAAATAGCTGTAATTTTCAAAGGTAAACTCACGGGGCCATAAATACATACCGCCGCTTGCCGTATCTGCCCCGGAATTAAATGTGATCACCAAGATGTAATAAAACGGGTACAGCGTAGTTAGAATAATGAGCAGCAAGGAAATAAAAATGACCGAATCCAGAATCCAGTCCTCCCACGAACGCTTTCTTCTGTGCCTTATGATCACCCGCTCCTTTCTTACGCATATTCAGAATAATCCGGTCCCGGAAACCCGCTTAGCGATATAGTTACTTGAAAAAATCAATATCAATGAAATAACAGATTGAGCAAAGTCTATCGCCGTGGCGAAGGAAAATCGTCCTTGCGCAAGACCCACATTAAACGCATACGTCTGAATAATCTGCGAACGTTCCACATTCAGCGCATTGCCAAGAAGCATCGACTGCTCAAAGTTCGATCCAACCAAGCCGCCTCCAAGAATGCTTCCGATGGTCAAAATAAGGACAACGATGGCAGCTCCCTTTAGTCCGGGTAACGTAATATGGATAATCCGCTTGAGCCTTCCCGCCCCATCCATTTCTGCCGCTTCGTAGAGAGCAGGATCAATTCCGGCCAAAGCTGCAAGAAAGATAATTGTCCACCACCCCGCTTCCTTCCAAATGGCCGTTGATACAGCCAATGCATAGAAGGAATCCGGATCAGTCAGCACTTGAATGGGGTCTTTGATGACATGCAGGGAAAGCAATAGTTCGTTGAAAATGCCATAACCGGAAGAGAAGAAAGCGTATGCAATTCCGGTTACGACAACCCAGGATACGAAGTGAGGCAAATAACTGACTGTTTGAACAAAGCGTTTGAACACCACATGACGTACTTCACTAAGCATAATGGCAAAAAGAATAGGAATAGGGTAGGAGAAAATGACCTTTAATAAACTTAGGAGTAATGTATTACGGACAAGACTTGGGAAGTGATAGTCGTTAATCAATTCCTTGAAATGGGATAACCCCGCCCATGAGCTGGTAAATATGCCCTCAATACCTGTGGAGATGTTGTAATCTTTAAATGCAATAATGATTCCAAACATCGGAATATAGCTGAATACAATTAAATAGATGATTCCGATGCCAACAAAAGCATGAAAGGGAAACTGCCTTCGAAACAGTCTTGAATTTGTATGCGCTTTCTTTTGGATAAAAACCCCTCCTTCATTCCAACTTGTTGTTACATTCATTATAGAGTTGAAGGGAAGACCGTGAACACGGTTCATTTTCAATAAAGAAGGGTCCTTTTTAAAGCAAAGGAATGTGCAACATGAATTAATACTTTTTCTCCGTCAATATACCACTTGTCTGATTGAAAAGAAGATCTTGCTCATCGTCATAAATAACAAGCGCCACTGGCCCCAAAAGTCCGGACACAGTTTCACCTCCATATCTTGTTGGAATTGTTGCGTAGTGATTGGCTAGTGTATTACATACCGAAACTTCAATTGCATAATCCCCTGGATGTTGAAAATACTGGGTAAGATCAACGTCCCAAGGGGGCTGTAAAAGGGTGCGTACATGTCTACCATTTATCGAAATTGCGGCAGTAGAAGAGATATTCCCTAGTTGTAACACAACACGCTCGGGAGAACTTTTCGGCTGCCAATGGATGTGTTTACGATATATAGCCTCGCCAGAATAACATCGAAGACCATCAATTTCGGACCAATCCCCCAGCTTAATTAGACCTTCAAAACATTGAAATTGAATTGGTTCAGGTATAGCAGCTCCCGCGTAAAAGCCCCGGCTAGGTATCAGGCGGATAGCTACCGTTGAGATTGGAAGAACAGGCTCGGTCAGTGTCACCTGATAGCGGGTAGCCCCTTCATCTCTCTGGCCGATCGGCTTGACTTGACAGACGTTCCCGTCTATCCAAACTTCGATCTGCCCGTGAGCCGTCAACTCCAGTGACTTGAGTCCAGGTGGTGCAGTGAACCGATACCAGCATGCCATCTCTCCTCGTTGCGGCAATGCATCAAAAGATAGAAAGGCAGCCTGGTTATACCAGGACATGGCCAGAGGCAGAGTTTGCGTATGATTAGCATTCGCAGCGGTATCAAACATAAGATAACCTCGTCCAGTTCCAATATACCGCGCTAGCAGGATATTATGGCCGGCATTAAGCCATAGGTTGTTGTCAGCCGATTGAATGGGTATACCATTTAGCCAGATACGATCTGGCCGTTGTTCGCTCAGATGAAGTTTCACATACTGCGATTCAAGCGAAACCACTGTAGACCAGAAATAGTAGACTTCTCCAGCTTCCTCCGGTTCATAGCGCATTCCGGTTAACGTAGGAACCGGCCGCCCCCAAGTAAGGAACGCATCGGACACATTTCCTTTCAAGCCATGATAACCCTGATGTCCTGGGTCGCCTGCTATACCGTATCGTGTGGAGAACTCATACAGAGTCCAATGTTCCGGTGCTCCCTGTATTTTGCAAGGAGGTTGGTCTAATGTAGCCCAAAGATGCTCCTGCTCTTTTGTACATTTTTCAAGTGGCAAGGGACCAAGCTTCCAGAAGAAGGGGCCGTTACCTAACTCCATTGGCTGCCAGCTGGAGTCATCCAATTTTGGGTAATGCCAATCTGCAGCGGCTGTCTTGTCTTTCTCCCAAGCAAAACGGAGTATTCGAACCTCTGCACCAATGACTGTATCGCTGACTGGTTGGCGAAAATCACCAAATTGGTTATCCATTGTTGGCCGGAGAAGGAAAAACCAGTCATTTACTAACGGAAGGATTCTTGACGGCTTCTTCTCCCTCTGAGTTATGGGTACTGAAATTATTCGAGATGTTAACGCTTCCGGATCAGGCGTAAAGACGACCAGTTGTATTTCCTTCTGATCCATCGGCAAGCAAATCCATGTTCCTTTCGGGTCCACTCGTTGTGCTGACACAGGTGTATTTGAACCATCCCAAGGATTCCAGATCTCGACAGAGCCGTGACATCTAAAGAAGCACTCAGTTCCCCGTGGCACATTGTAAACGGCGTATAGATCACGCTGACCAATCTTTCTATGTTGTATATACGGAAATGCCTCTGGTGTATCTGGCGTTCCCTCGCAATAAAAATCACGAGGGAACGCTTCTTCAATGACTTGAACAGCATCCTTCCAATGCCAAACCGTCTTAGCCAGACCACCGGACAGATGTCGATTCGTAAGGTTCCCTCCGTTCTCGGTGGCTTCTACCGCTGTCCAACCGAAGAGCTGACGAACCATTTTGTTCAACTCAGGATCACTCGAACCAGCCCGATCACTTGCTTCAGGTAAGCTTCCAATAGCAATTACGATTCCTCCTGAGCAAAAGAACTCTAGTGCCTTGCGCAGCGTAGTCTGGCGAAGTGCACGCATGGCTGGCAAAACAAGTACCTTATAGGATTCGCCTGCCACAGTTAGCCTACCCTGATCAACGTTCGCTCTCTCCATCGACTGATGATCTATGAAATCGAAATCGATTCCCTGCTTGTAGAGACTGTCTGCAGCTTCAAAAGCAGTTGTCAAGGCGAGGTCGCCGTAGATGCCTGCTTCAAGGCTTGCTACAGGATAAATAACCGCAATATCACACACATGATGACCTTGACTGAGCAGATAGCTAAGTCGTTCTGTACATTCCATCAAGCTTTGCATATGCTTCCAATATGGCATTCTAAAATGATTGCAGGGAGGTGCCCACTCCCACCAACCGCCGTATGTTGTATAGTACAATCCATGGAGTGTAAGTAAGTTGTGTCCACTGACAAAATTGCGGAAGATAGCATCGGCTAACTCTGCAGTCGTTGTTCCCCAGCCGCTTCCATAGAACCCCTCAAGCCAGGTTCGCGGCCGCTCATACAAATGTGCGATCGAACTGGCCACTTTATTTTTAATCAAATCACATTCCAAATTCGGCTGATCACAGCCTGGCCCTTGATTCCAGCGTTGTGTACGGAAGTAATCTCCGAATTCGATAGGGTTTTTCCCACGGCCGCCATGATCACAGCCATAGATCAGCCCACGACTTTCATGCCAATTAAATACCGGTTTGAAGTAATGATCCTCCGACATGCCAACCATCACATCCCCGTAATCAAGCCTGATTTTGGTTGTCCGCGGCCCAATATCCACGAATAATGCCGCTAGCTCAGGCAAAGGGTCATATCCTTTATGGAGGATGAAAGCATAACGCAATTTTTCACTCCAGATGAAGCCTTTTAGTCCGAAATCAAGCTCATCCGAGAAGAAAAACCCCAGCCGTGCACCAGGAACATTTTGAAGTCGATGTTCAAATCGTTTAAAGAAGTGCTCGATAACGAGTTCACCGCTACATGGATGCGTCGGATCAATCGACATGGGACGGGCTTCAAGGTAAACAGCTGTTATTCTCCAGTACCCTTCGGGTTTGGTCCATTGCAGGGATTCACCCTGAACATATGAGCTCAGGTTGATTGCTTCGGCCGGACTTCCCTCGTCTTCCCGGACAGCCATAACACTGAGAGTATGAGCTGGTAATTTCCATAAGGATAAGTTTTCATCCACATTCCAACTCCAATGTTTAAGGATCGAACCAGCTAGATCGGGGTTCTTCGACAATATTTCATCCGCATACGAGCCCTGACCTGGTGTACACAAGGTATAGTCGCTCAAACTGACTGCGATACCATATTCTCCTGCTTTCTGAGCAAACCAGTTGAACAGCTCCCACCATTCTTCAGAGAACAAAGGAGGATCGCTCGGATAGGTCAGGCCGTAGGATAACCCACCTACATCTCCATGAGCGTAGTTAATCTGTAATGCTGTAATATGATGATCCTTCAATTGATGCAGTTGCCATTCCAGTCTGTTCCGGTCTAGCCGCTCTCCGACCCACCAATAAAAAGCAACTTCGCCATAACCTTCTGGCGGATATCGAAAGCCAGCAAGTGCGTCCAAATCAGGGTCCCGGCTAGGGTAGCCTGCTCTAGTTCCTTTTTTTTCTGTATATTCTCTGTTATCTTTCTCGTTAAGTGGCCCTTTGTTTCTATTCATATTGATGCGATTCCTCCATTCCTACGGATTAACTGTCATCATTCTCATCGTATATAAAGAAGGCTGATTCCGACAGACACAGAACTCACGAAGATGTGTAGGATAGTAACCTCCCTTGGGCTTATGCTACAATCTCTCATAGGGCAACAATATTAAAGGAGGGGCAGCATGGGGATATCGCAAATCCAGCGACAGTTGGAAGAGTTAAAGATTCATGTAACCTTGGTCGGAAATGTACTTGTACCATTGGACTGGCGTCATGAAAAGCATGTTACGACGAATAATTGCCTTTATTTATTTCTGGAAGGAGAAGGCACACTCAAAATAAATAATACATTTTTTCATCCCCAGGCCGGGGAGGCCTACATTCTCCCTGCTGGGTCCGTCATCTCATACTCTACCTCCCAAACTCATCCTTTTCGACAAATGTTTTGTCATTTCCATGCACATATTGGAGAAATTCCACTCTTTCAAATGTTTGATCCGGTGTTACGTATTCTGCTCAAAGATAAACAGCGCGCAGAATCTCTTTTTTCTCGTTTGATAGAGGCATTTAGGCGTGACGATGACTGGTCTCCACTGGCGATTAAGGCTTGTATGTTTGAGCTACTTAGTGAATTATGGAATACATCTGCTACTCGCCCCCGAATGATCGCAATCCGACAGCAGGAACGCATTAACGCCATTGCCCAATACATGGAAGATCATATTGGCAGACCTTTAAAAATTGAATCGCTGGCAGCCGAGTTTGGCTATAGCCCTAAATATTTCTTCCGTTATTTCAAGTCTGTATTCGGTACAACACCTCATCATTACTTGTCTGGCCTTAAGATGGAACGAGCCAAAAGTCTGCTTGTAACCACCGAGTGGTCTGTAGAAAAAATCGCTGAAGAGTTGGACATGGAGCGTTCACACTTTTCTCGCATGTTTTTACAATTTACGGAAATGACTCCTGCCCGATTTCGCAGTTGGACACAGCCATCCCACATAGATTAATATCAACCTATCATTCAGGAATTAGTTCGATTGGATTCCTATCGAGCTTCAAGACAAAAAAATGAAGACACCCCGCAGCCGTGCAGGAGTCTTCATCTTTCACTTGTGAGGCACGTCCTACCCTAAGTTCTGGAACTGACATGCTCCTATAGCCGATATTTCCCTTCTATTGTATATTCGACGCCTGTCTCTAGTTGATATTGATGATCTTGGGACAACATATCGGCAATCACTGTCTCTCCTCCTTTTAAAGTGTAAAGTCGGGTAACATGCTCTGCCTCAATTCGAAGCGGACCAGTAAAGGCAGGACGAATCTGGGCTATAAAATGACCGTCACTGCTCCACTCTATATCAATCTCATACCCGCCTCTAGCCTTGAGCCCCTTGACTTGCCCTTCATTCCATGCCAACGGCAAAGCTGGTAACAGATGAACCGCATCCGTATGACTTTGTAGAAGCGCCTCTGCAATTCCTGCCGTAGCTCCGAAGTTACCGTCAATCTGAAATGGAGGATGATTGTCAAACAGATTGGGAAGCGTGGACTGGCGAAGCAGTGCCATAATATTTTCATATGTTTGCTCTCCATCTTCAAGACGAGCCCAGAAATTGATAAGCCAAGCGCGGCTCCAACCAGTATGCCCACCACCATTCGCCAATCGACGCTCCAGTGTTATGCGAGCCGCTTGGCTGAGATTAGGTGTTACCCGTGGTGTGATCTGTGATCCTGGATAAAGTGCAAATAAATGAGAGATGTGTCGGTGCCCCAACTCGGCTTCCTCATAGTCCTCCATCCATTCCATAATCTGCCCATGTTTACCCACCTGGATTTTCGGCAGCCGTTTCAGCGTTTTAGCAAGATGGTTTTTAAATTCCGCATCCGTTCCCAAAATTTCCGCACTTTCAATGCAAGCAGCAAATAGTGCATTCAAAATTTGACTATCCATGGCTGGGCCGACACATAGCGTACCAGACTGGCCGTTTGGTAAAATATACGTATTTTCAGGGGAAACCGAAGGGTTGGTCACCAGCCTGCCATCCGGCAATTCCGTCAGGAAATCCAGAAAGAAGTGAGCGGCCTCTTTCATAGTGTCGTACACCCGATATAAAAAGTCCTTATCCCCGCCATAACGATAGTGCTCCCACAAGTGCAAACAAAGCCACGCAGCTCCCATAGGCCAGTAGGTTGCTGGTAAGTATACATCCTGTGGTGCTGTATCTCCCCATAAATCAGTATTGTGATGGGCAACAAAACCGCCACAATCGTACATTACCCTAGCAGTTCTGCGACCAGGTTCACGCATGCGTTCAATTAGATCAAACAATGGCTCGTGGCATTCGGCCAGATTACACATCTCTGCCGGCCAATAATTCATCTGGGCATTGATATTAATCGTATACTTACTGTCCCATGGCGGATTCAGATGCTCATTCCAGATCCCCTGCAAGTTGGCGGGTAGAGAATCCGGGCGGCTGCTTGCAATCAACAGATAACGTCCAAATTGAAAATACAATGAAATCAGACCTTCATCTTGCCCGCCTTCTCGTACTCGGCTCAACCGCTCGTCTACAGGCAGAATTCCAAGCAACTCGTTCCGAGCCCCAAGTGATAAGCTAACACGCTTGAAAAGCTTCTGATAATCCTCAAGATGACGACTTAGCAACTTGCTGTAATTATGTACTTCTGTCTGTCTAATGTGATCGAAGCAGATGTCAGTAGGATTTTCATATCGATATGATGTGGCTGCGGCTAGTTTAATTACGACCCAATCGGCTCCTTCAACCATCACTGTTTCACCGATAATCTGTGTTGTTCCACCCTCAGTCTCTACGTTTAGTATGGCTGCATAGCTTACGCCGCCATCGCCACCAGCCCGTCCGAACATTCGTAGCGTCCGCTCATCCTCTCGTTGAATGCCATCCAGATGTCGTTTCTTCACCCCACTCAGGCGAATATCCGCGCTTATGGCCCCTGGACTGTCAGTGCTTAAGTGAAGGATGATGGCTTGATCTGGATAAGAGGCAAATATCTCACGTCGAAATTGAACACCATCACGCACGTACTCTACCCGTACAATCCCGTCTTCCAGATCCAGCTCCCTGCGATATGATTCTACCTCGCCGCGCGGCATGGCTAAATGCAGATCACCCAACGGCAAATAATGTCGTTGCGACTCAGGGATACCTGATAGTGCTAATGAGGCCAATCGCTGTGCCTCCTGGGGTCTGCCCTCAAGAAGCAGCTCTCGAATACGTGGTAGATTTGTCTGTGCATCAGGATTATTTCGATCCATGGGTCCGCCAAACCACAGACTGTCTTCATTCAGTTGAATACGTTCCTGTTCAATGCCACCAAAAACCATACCGCCCAAACGGCCGTTACCAATTGGGAGCGCTTCCTCCCATGCCTTTGCCGGTTGATTGAACCAAACTGCTAACTTCTCCATAAGCGTAAATGGCCTCCTTATCGTTAATATATTCTAACATTTGGCTATGCTACAATGTTCTGTCGACTCTACATGATAACGCTCTCATAATTTCGAGATAATAAGTGTCTTAGTTCAGATACGCCAATAATTATTTTTAATTATAGGCGGTTGTCTGTATTGAGTTGATAATCATTTGGGACATCATTCACTACAAAACAGACATATCACTGATATTTGGAAAGATCGGTTATGACAGTGGTCCAAATTTAAGGACCACCTTTAACTAGATGGCCCTAATTTTGCTATCAATTTATATAACGATCGTTCTCCGATTCATGTCCGATACGAGCGTCTGTGTTTAATTACACTCCAACATTTGATCCGGATGTTTTTAGCAATCGTTTTAATTCATATAGTGATATTCCAGAAGGTCCTTCAAATTTGAGATTTTCTGCTGCAGCTTCTCTCCAACATTGGTTTCCTTCACCAGTTTTCGTTCCAGTTCTTTATCCACCAGTCTTTTTACAGACAATACGTCCGTTCCGTTGCATAACACATCTTCTTTTGAATTAAATTTCTGATGGGCGACGAGCTGCATGCCAAAGGAATTAAACAGCAATGTATATCCGGCAATGCCCGTTGTGGATTGATAGGCTTTGGAAAAACCGCCGTCAATCACGATCATTTTGCCGTTTGCTTTAACAGGGCTCTCTCCACGAATTTCTTTGACTGGCGTGTGGCCGTTAATGACATGTCCATGATCCGGATTCAGATCAAACTCCTGCATGATTTTCCGGCAGACCTCTTCATTCTCACGTAAATGGTAGTAGGGATTCTTATTCTCTTTATGTGCTTCTTTATCCTGGATAAAATATCGTTCAAACGTAGTCATTTCTCTCTTTCCAAAGAGCGAGGAACATTCCCCTGTCCAGATGTACCATACCATATCCGTCGCCAGATCTTCTGTCTCCTCCGGATGCGCGAAGGCGTAGCGTAGATAATCTTCAAAAACATCAAGCAATTGACGACCCGCATATGTCTTGTCTTCAATCTGCATTTCTTCCATATTTCCTTCTTCATCCAAAGGAATACAGCCGTGGATTAACAAATTTCCGTTATATTTTAAATAAAGACTACCCTTCTTCATAAGAAAGTTCATATGTCTGGCCAGTTTTTCGGAATGCTGAACGGAGAACAGGAGCTTTTCCATTACCTGACGTTCTTCTTCCAGCAATTGCTCAGGCTGCTGCGGATTTACGGTGCTAAAACAGGTGTTTTCCAGCGTGTACGTTTTTCCGCAGATATTAATTTCATGGTTGTCGTAATCAATCTTCTCCAGCAAAAGTCTTTCAGACATATTGAAGTATGGGCGTCTCTTAATAATCGGGATTTCCAGTTTAAACTGGATCATGGCAATGGCCTGGTGAATTTTGGTGATCTGCAGAATTTCCTGCTCCGATACGTTATGGCCAGCTTGCAGTTTAGGTCTAAAGGGCAGATTGTCTTCGTAATATTTCTCCGCCAGATTTAACAGTGGGCGCAGATTGATTCCGTACACATCTTCAATGATGTCCAGATTATCGTACCTGGCGCAGATCCGGATAATATTCGCAAGGCAGACCAGAGAACCCGCATAAGCACCGATCCAGAGGACATCATGGTTCCCCCACTGAATGTCTACAGAATGGTAGTTGATTAGCGTGTCCATAATTTTATCAGGGTCCGGCCCCCGGTCATAGATATCTCCAACCACATGAAGATGGTCAACTACCAGGCGTTGGGTCGTATAAGCAAGGCCGATGATGAGCTTGTCCGCCTGGTCCAAAGATATAATTTGTCGATATATTTCCTCGTAATAAGGGTCCTTATTGTTGGTCGAATCCGTCTTATATAGAAGCTCTTCTACAATATATACATACTGCTCCGGCAGAGCTTTACGCAATTTCGAGCGCGTATACTTGGAAGAGGCATAAGAGATAAGCTTAAGCATGTGTTCAATCGTTCGTCTATACCACTGGTTCAGAGCCTGTTTATTGCTCAGTTCACCTATAACCAGCTGTATTTTTTCTTCCGGATAATAAACCAATGCGGCAAAATCATTGATTTCTTGATCTGTCCAAGCTTCCCGGAATAATTCTTTGATTTTCTCTCTGACGGTACCCGAACCGTTTCTTAGTACATGCTGAAATGCCTGGAACTCCCCATGCAAATCGCTGACAAAATGCTCGGTTCCCTTCGGGAGATTGGAGATCGCTTCAAGGTTGATGATCTCGGTTACGATCTTTTCTTCCGTATCATATTTTTCGGCCAATAAATCTAGAAACTGCTCATCCAAAACAGATGTCCCCCTCCAAAGAAGTAATGTCTTCCCCAATCATACTCCAATTCGTCGTAGATGAACAAATTTCATTGAAACTGTACGTTAATGTCTATCTTTAAACCGTTTAATCGCATCCTCAGTCACGGGCTCAAAAAGGTTAAGTAGGTTGCCATCGGGATCGCGGAACAGCATGGAACGGTTTCCCCACGGCATCATGGTCGGTTCTTTTACCCAATGATCGACAAATGACTTTAAGCGCTCATATTCGGCTTCTACATCATCGACTCGAAACTCAATAATGACAGTACGGTTATGAGCGCTCAGTACAGCATCCGTACCGAATAACTGTGCCGTCTGGGTATGTCCTATTGCAAGGGTACATGATGGCACAACGAGTTCGGCAAATACCGGTGCAGGTCGTTCTGCCGTAACCTCCAAGACTTTTTCGTAGAACTCAACGAGACGATCCACGTCGTCAGTAATGATGCGTACAGAAGAAAAATTCACAATATATCATCCTTTCTAAATCTAACTGTGTCCTATTTTTTTGTAAAACAGACATGTTACTTATCCATATCTTTTACTTTTACATATCCAATGATAAAAAAACGCTACTGACAACGTTATGTCAGTAGCGTTTTAAAATGATTGGGGCTTTCTTTCACTTCACTCTAAAGTTATTTTGAGCATATTTGGATACGACAGGTACCGCACTGAACAGACAGCCTACAGTCAATACAATTAAGATAACAGTGAGCACCCACAGAGTTGGACCTAAAAACATCGTTATAACAAAGCCTAATGAAATAAGACTGTTCACTAATGTAAAAAGAGGATTATTGGTGTCCAACTCCGTTGTGTAGGGTTAGAATACATAATATACCAATAGATGATGTACTGAGAAAAATATGGACAGTGTCATCGTCATAAACCAGATAGCAAGCAATGTACTTATATCCTTTCCTTCAGACAAAACAAGTATAGAGATACTTAGTACGGCTTCTAGACACGCAAGATAAAAGGAGTAGCGCATAAGCTGCATATCACAATGGTAAAATAGCCCCTTACAAACCTCTCGACCTATTGTCAGGCTTAGCATAGCCATAATGAGTAAAGGCGTATATCGTTCCACCGTGTTTAGAGTTACTGTTCTCATTTGCAAACATATTTAAAAGTTGTGTGGTTTTAATATAATCAGTCCTCTCATTATTTTGAGAATCGTCTTTCTTGATCGATATAGCCAATATTGGTAAAATAGACAATCCTTCATAATGTATTCTATTTTGAACGTAGAATCCCTCTCTTGGAACCACTTTATATAAAGTATATGATTTTATTAATTTCTAGATTCTTATTTTTCCGTCAGGAAACGATAAAAAAAGCCGCCAAAATAGCGACTTGAATGAGCATATGTTCTTCTTGTCCCTCGTCATCTAAGACATTCCAGCTTGCTGCAAAACATCTTCTAGTTTCAATTTTCCAACAACTTGATACCCTTTATGGTCTCCCAGTGGTTTAATAATGAATGTCTCCATACTCGAGAGTTCTCCTAATCCCAGACCGCTAGGAAAAGAGTGAGCTACAATAAGCCTGTTCGAATTCGTTGGAGAGGTTTGCTCCACTTCATTTGTAAATGCTTGAATTGTACTGTTTATATTTTCTGTGTCCAGATTTTGACTGAGTTTATATATGTTTAACCAAAATGTATTTTCTTTTACATTTTGTGCACCAAACGCAATCTGAGCAGTTTGGAGAGTTCGACACAGGGGACTTGCTTCCACGGGGAAATGGACGGGGATATTTAGTTTCCGAATAGCATGACCATATTTTTCTGCCTGTTCCTTTCCAAGCGCACTTAAATTCCTCTGTGTGGAGCAATCTGTCAGACTAAAATCTGGTTGATCAACTCCAACTGTTGCATCTCCATGTCGGACATAAAGGATGTAACCCCCTTTTTGTAGATCACTAATGAGAGAAGATGTGGATATTTCTGATGCTTCGGCAGTATGATATGCTCCAAAGAACAGAAAAAGACTAATGGCTAGAACGGTTAAACGGTACATGGATTTCCCCCCCCCTTTTTCTCCCTACTCTCCCCCTTCTTATCATTTTTTATTCAACATTTCTTCTCCTTGGGGGACATCAAAAATCGATAAATCCTCTCCTTTGAAAAAGAGGACTTTCTCCTCACCTGTTTCAATACACGTCGAATTGTTTTATGTTATCAACAGCTGGATTTCCGAATGATAACTAGCCGGACTAGCACATACTAAGGAAAAGTTGGATGAAGATTACATAATGGAGGTCTCATCATGGTATTTACCATCACAATTATCATCGTTGCACTGTTTGCAATATGGGGGGGCGTCGCTCCTGATCAGCTGGCGGATGCAGCAAACGTTGCCTACAACTTCTCTATTCAGAATTTTGGCTGGTTTTATTTGTTAGCGACACTGTTCTTCCTGATCTTTGCTTTTTATCTGGCATTCAGCCGATTTGGCGGGATCAGGCTGGGGGATGACGATGATGAACCGGAATATTCTACGATTTCCTGGCTGTCCATGCTGTTTAGCGCTGGTATGGGAATCGGACTGGTTTTCTGGGGAGTTGCCGAGCCCCTGTCCCACTATTTATCTGCCCCGGAAGGAGCAGAAGCCGGAACTGCGCAGGCAGCAAGACTTTCCATGCGTTATTCCTTCTTTCACTGGGGGCTGCATCCTTGGGCGATTTATACCGTTATCGGTTTGGCGCTCGCTTACTTCCAGTTCCGGAAAGGTTATAAAGGGTTGATCAGTTCTACCTTTATTCCTCTGATCGGTGAGCGTCTTGCGGCTGGCTGGCTTGGCAAGATCATTGATATTCTGGCTGTTATTGCCACCATCTTTGGTGTTGCAACCTCTCTTGGATTGGGTGCACTTCAGATTGGTGGGGGACTGAATTACTTATTCGGTATTCCTAACTCGACGTTGTCCCAGATTGTCATTATCTCAATTGTAACCGTACTGTTTCTAATCTCGGCAACCTCCGGTCTGGATAAAGGGATTAAGATTCTAAGCAACACCAACCTCGTTATAGCTGTGCTATTGATGGTGTTTGTATTAGCGACTGGACCGACTTCTTTCATATTTGACACATTCACGACAACCTTGGGCAGTTATATGCAGAATATTATTAACATGAGTTTGAGATTGACGCCGTTCTCAAGAGAAACCTGGATTGGAGCATGGACGTTATTTTACTGGGCTTGGTGGATCGCATGGGCTCCTTTTGTCGGCACTTTTATCGCAAGAGTATCCAGAGGCAGAACCATCAAGGAATTTGTAATTTACGTCATGGTTATTCCAAGCCTTTTCGGATTTATATGGTTCTCAGTCTTCGGCGGAACCGGACTTCACATGGAATTGTTCAATGCCGCTCATCTGGCGGAAGCCGTCAAGGAAGATGCGACAACCGCCCTATTCCTTATGTTGGAGCAGTTGCCTTTGGGCTCGATCGTAGCATTCATCGCAACACTCCTCATCATGACCTTCTTTATTACGTCGGCTGATTCGGCTACCTTTGTGTTAGGCATGCTGTCTTCAGATGGCAAGCTAAACCCAAGTACAAGAGTGAAATTGACTTGGGGAATCATGCAGTCCGCTATTGCGGTAGTGTTGCTGATTAGTGGGGGATTGAACGGCCTCCAGACGGCCTCCATCGTGTCTGCATTGCCGTTCGCTGTAGTCCTTATCGGGATGTGTTTCTCCCTGCTCAAGGCACTGCAGGCTGAGGACAAAGAGCGACGTCAGAAGGAAAAACGGCAGCGCCAAAAGCTGAAACGACTGCTGGAGGAACAAGAAAACTTGCAGCCTGAAGTTCCGGGCACGTAATGGAATGTAGTACAATCTTCTCCTTCTATTACATGCAAGTACATAAAAAAACCAAAGTTCCAATCGGAACTTTGGTTTTTTTTTATGTAACATTTGAAGTTTTTTGATTCCTGTTGACTTTTGCATCAGGTGCTTTGGATAGCTTTAATAACTTCAACCTTTTTATCTCCTGCCGACTTCGCTACCTCTAATGTTGTTTTACCTTGGAAAACGACGATTCCGCCAGTAGCCAGCATAGAAACGATTAAAGCTGCGCTAACGGCTGTGCAAAGTTTCTTCTTGATCATAACGATACCTCCGATTTTTTTATATGGATTCACGTCACTCAACACAATGTGCCGTGCCGATCCCGTAATCAATTTCTACTTATACTTTGTCTCGAACAATTACATTATTTCACTTTTATATTCGGTATTCCCATCGATTATTTTATTATAGCTTACTGACAATGATTGTAAAAGGTTTAATTGGAGATACAACATGAGAACAAGTCCTTTTTTCTTCAATCGAAACACGAACTTGTACAAAAAAAATAAGCCGCTGAAATAGCGATTTAATGAAAATACGTTCGTGTCCTTTGACATTTTTCCACGGCCGAGTTGTTTACGCATTATTCCAGACTGCTGAAAAATCGTTCAACAAATACATCACCATATATTTTCTTCATATGCGCCGTGTTAAAAATATATTGTTCCATATGCTCAAGCTTGCGCAGATTGCGGACGAGTACTTTCCGAACATCGTCAGATAGATCAGCGTCATCGTCTATCTTCTTCATAGCCTTTTTCACACGTGAGGATACCTGTTCAACATATACATGGTTTTTTGATTTTGGCGGAATACATTGCGTTAGGTCACAGCCTACAAAACGAACTCCGTCAAGGATGCAGTTTTCAAAATTGGCGATTAGCTTTTGTGTGCCATCTCCTTCAAACGTAATATCCACCAGCTTGCCGGTAAAGGAACAATTGACGATATTCGCCGCTTGTAGAATCCGGTCATTAAATCGGCATTTAAAAAAAGTACAGTCGATAAACGTTGCATTCTCCAATGTCATGCCTCTCAGATCGCAGGAGGGAAATTCGCAATTGGTGAAAACAGCTTCGTTCCTGGCAATGCCAACAGAGCGTAAGTCGGAACGGATAAAAGTACAATGATCAATCGTACAACCGGCAAAAAATCTCGCATTGGTAAAATCGCAGGTATCAAATACAAGATGTTTCAGGTTACAGCTCCAAAATATAGGTGAACCAATATTCGAATTTGTTATGGTTGTTTCGCTGATCGTTTCGTGTTCATACCTGACAATATCAGTGAATATTTCGTTGTCTATTGTCATGCCAGACTCCAGTCTTCTCATCCCTATCACCCTATCATTTCTTCGAAATATTCTTCCGTGCTAGAAAAAAAAAGTCCCATTCGGTGCCCCGTTTGGATAACTTCTAGGTAATTGACTATGATCTTGTACCAATAATATAAGAAAGTCGCTTAAAAAGCGACTTTAATAGATAGATGTTCTTGCATATTGCCATGACTTCTTCAATCCTAAATTTTGGCGGTCATTCTTTTGGATGTAAAGTTTCAACAAATGCAATAAACCTTTTGGCTGCTGGAGAAATATGATGATCTTCTCTCCACTTCAACCCGATTTCCCAGTACCATCCTTCATCAAGGATAGGGATCCAGACCAATTCATCTAACATTAACCCCAATGTCTTTGGCAATACTGATACACCAAGACCCGATTTGATAAAACCGGCTACAGTGATCAGGTCCTCCGCTTCATAAGCCGAAGCAAGAACAAAACCGGTATGTCGAAAACGGGACATGATCGTTTCTTTTAATCCGCAGTTGTTTTTCAATCCAATAAACGGCTCGCCAGATAGCTCTGCCAAACTAAGAGCATTACAATCTGCATAACGATGTTGGGAGGAAACAACGATATATAAAGGAACATTTTGAACCGTTTTCCAGTGATGATTGTCCAAAGTAGATTCCCTCGATGTAATCATAACATCCGAAAATCCTTGTTCTAGATGTTCATCGATATCCCCTAAATTTCCTTGTGTCAATTCGAACCGCACTTTAGGGTACTTCAATTGATAACTCCGGATTAGGTTAGGAATCAATTCAACACCAAGAATGTTTAGATAAGACAACGTAATTACACCCGTATCAGGATTGGACCACTCTTCGATTTCCCTGAGCCCATTTTCAATATTTTGTAGGGCTCTACCAATCCATTTAGAGAACATGGTACCGTTTCGGTTCAGCTTTATATTGCGTCCATTGCGCTCAAATAATGGAGCTCCTATTTCATTTTCAAGCTTGGCAATTGCATGACTTAACGCTGGCTGAGTAATACCGAGTTTTTTGGAGGCTAATGTCATATGTTCAAGCCGTGCAACGGTCATAAAGTATTCTAATTGTGTAAGTTCCATTAGGACAACCTCCTATATTAATATTATTCATCATTTTCATTATTATAATAAATTGGACGTTATGAAAGTGGCAAGTGTAGTATTAGTTCTAGCTCCTCTCTCATAACACAATGTTAAGAGACAAAGCAGTTTTTAATCATTGAATATTATTACTAGGAGGAATAATTATGCATAAAGAATTTGAGTACTCTCTATCTGAATTTAAAGGCAAAAAGGTGCTGGTAACTGGAGGAACAAAGGGAATGGGACAAGCTGTTGTAAAAAGACTTGCAAACGCCGGAGCTACAGTCCTTACTACTGCCCGTTCAGTATCCACTGACTTGCCCAATTCAGTGAAATTTGTTCAAGCAGATGTCGCCACACCTGAAGGTACAGATCAAATAATTACAGCAGTAAAAGAACAACTTGGAGGCATCGATATTATTGTCCATTGCGTAGGTGGATCAACCACACCACCTGGAGGCGCACTTGTATTGAATGATGACGATTGGCTTCATGCATTAAATTGGAATTTACTCGCAGCAGTTCGACTTGATCGTGGCTTAATTCCACTTATGTTAGAAAATAATTCAGGCGTTATTCTTCATTTCACTTCTATCCAAAGACGTTTGCCTTTATATGAAACTACACTGGCTTATGCATCTGCAAAAGCCGCGCTGGCTAATTATAGCAAGGGACTATCAAATGAATTTTCCCCTCAAGGAATTCGCATAAATACATTGTCTCCAGGGTTTATCCAGACAGAAGCGGCTGACGCACTAATTGATCGGATCGCAGCGGAAACTGGAAGTCGAGAAAGTGCTCTTGAACAACTCATGACTTCACTCGGAGGTATCCCCATTGGACGGCCAGGGTTTCCTGAAGAAGTCGCTGAGCTGGCCGCATTTCTGGTATCAGACCGAGCAGCATCTATTACAGGTAGTGAATATGTCATTGATGGGGGAACTATCCCTACCGTCTAATGCGATTTAATAAGAGGAGGAACAATATGGATCTCAATCATTTACCGTTTGTAATTAGCAAATACATTCATGCATCTAATAAACCAGACCCAGCAGTATTTGTAGATTGTTTTTCAGAAAATGCCGTTGTATTAGATGAAGGAAAAAAGCGAAATGGTAAACAGGCGATTCGGGAATGGAGTGATCAAAACCATTTCGCGGCGAATGTAACCTTAAAGCCAACAAAGGCAAAAAAAATAGGAGATGAAATTGTGCTAACATGCAAGCTCGATGGTACCTACGACAAGACTGGTCTACCCGATCCACTATTATTGAATTATCATTTTGTACTTGTTGACGATAAAATCGTCAGATTATCTATTATCTAAAGATAAACACAAAGGCCTTAGAAATTGTTTTCTAAGGCCACTTTGGAGGTCTATGATTCATCATTTCAATTCGGTTTGTTACGCTGAGCTGTTCGAACAATTCCGTCAATGACCGTTCCAAACAGCTGTTCCGGCAAATCATGTCCCATGCCTTTAAGCACCATATATTCGGAGCCCGGGATGGCTTTCGCCGTGTCTTCTCCGCATGCTGGCACAAACATGGAGTCTTCCGCTCCATGGATGACTAACGTGGGCACACCTATTTTTGCGAGTTGCGGACGCCGGTCTCCGGATACGGCAATAGCTGCAATTTGTCTTCCGATACTGCCCGGATCATACGCTCGTCGCAGTTCTTCACGAATCATGGAATGATACTCTTCCTCGTTAAACGCATAACCCGTACCTGCAATCTGTCTGGCAAAAGCCGTACTTTGAGCCAGATATCCTGCCTCATCCTCTCTCGGGTTCGGAGCTGGACGAGTCATTAACGCCATGATCTCTGGTGAAGTCTGCGGAAGTTCTGGATTGCCTGTAGTGGACATGATTGAAGTTAGCGAGATCACTCTCTCGGGATAACGGCTGGCAGTGAGTTGGGCTATCATACCACCCATGGAACGTCCAACAATATGTGCTTTCGCGATGTCCAGTGCATCTAACAATCCAATCGTATCATCAGACATATCCTCAAGCGTGTAAGGTATATGGGGGCGTTGTCCTGACATAAGTGTTCTGGCGAGTGTTTCAAAATCCAGAGGATCGTGATGACTAAAATGAGTAGATAATCCGGTGTCTCTATTGTCAAAACGAATTACCCTGTATCCTCTGGCTGCCAGCATTTCACAAAAGGGGGCCGTCCATCGGATCATTTGTGTTCCCAGCCCGGCGATCAAGAGAATGGTTTCATGCTTTTCATCGCCATAACTGTCATAAGCAAGATCAATACCATTAACGTTTAATCTATTCATTAAAATATTCTCCTTCAAATTTATATTTGTTGCATGAACGCACCTTTGGCCAAATCCTTAACATAGTCTCTGATATCTGGCGTCCAGTCATCAATCCATTCGTAAAAAAGAGCTTCATTGCCGGCATACAGTGCTCTCAGAGCCTCTTCATACTGGTCAAAGTCGCCTGCCATTGCAGTCATGAAATGATACGTCGCTTCTTGAGCGGCACGAACTTTACTTTCACTCTCACCCACACGGCGGGCTTCATCAATCAGTTTCCTCAATGTGACAGAAGCGCCTCCGGGTTGAGCTTTCAACCATTCCCATTGCCTGGGAAGTAGCGTAACTTCGCCAGATACTACGCCCAGCTTGGGACGACCAACCTTGCGAGCAGGCTGTTCATTTTCTTTTTCTGTTGTATCCGAAGTAGGCCCTTCCATACCCTCGCCGTGTAATCGGTCAAGCACTTCAACGGTGCTCCCGCGAAAATCAACGTCAACCGGTTTACCTGTCCCATCATGGAAAATAAGGATTTGTGCAAGTTGACTGTCCTCCAGATTATCTTTGGCAATACCAACAACATGTTGTAATGAGCCCTTCGCGAAGCAGGCTCGATCCACAAAAGCGGTGTAGCTGATTGGGTGTGATGAAGCTTGCATATGACTCCTCCTTCTCTGATCTTACCTTGACTCTTTTATATTACCCGGGTAAAAATATAAAGTCAATATTACCCGGGTTTAATTATTTGTTTTGAAAAACGTCAAAAAACAGCAGCCCGATGAATGGACTGCTGTTATACAGCATATAGGTGGGGAATTTATTTTTTGGAAATCAATTTTTCTCTCCATGCACTTACGCCGCCTTGAAGATTAGAGATCTGAGTGTAGCCTTGCTTGCTTAATATTTTGGCTGCACTCTTGCTGCGCATGCCACTCTGGCAGTATAGAAAAACACGCTTGTTCTGTGGAATCTCGCTTAATCGCTGCTGCAGTTGCGACAAGGGGATGTTAATTGCTCCCGGAATATACCCTCTTTTATATTCAGCAGGCTCGCGCACATCCACCACCATGCCTGGAGGGTTTGTTTTGATGGCCTGTCGGAATTCATCCGGTTTTAGGTTGGTCAAGCCGGTGACCGGCTTCAGTCGAGTATAGAGGAACCATACAATCAGAAGCAAAATGGCGATATTAATAACAGTGCTTGTGTTCACTGGACTCTCCCTTTCTATTCATGGCAAAATAACAACCCTTCACTGCATACAACTGTCTGAATCCACGGCGTGCCAGTATGCGGGCTGCTTTTTGGCGGGATAGCCAATTCCGTGAAAAGATCATGACCTCCTGATCGGGTGACAGCTCCTTCATCCAGACTGCAGACAATCGGCCAATGGATATATTAATTGAACCCGGGATATGATCTTGCCAGTACTCGCTTGAGTCTCTGATATCCAGTATTCTGACGTTAGACCACCGTTTCTGTGACGGGTCCCATTCCTTGCTGTTCACATAGGTTAGGGAGGAGACCGGCCAGAGCTGAATGATTAGCCATAGGATACCAATTGTAGCTGCAATATACACCAGTGTCATTCATAACATCCTTTCTTCCACGTGCTTTCATTCCTGCAGTGAACAGGTCTTATCTAACCAATTGATCGTAATCTGTCCAGTTGCTAAGACCGCCTGTCATATTCACAATCTGGAACCCTTTCTCATGTAAAAGTTCACAGGCCAGGCCGCTACGGTTCCCGCTTCGGCAGATCACAATGATCTCTTGTGAGACTGGCAGTTCCTCAACCCGTTCCATCAACTGGCCTAGCGGAATATGTTTTGCCCCCTGTACATGTCCTTCTTCCCACTCAGCATCCTCCCGAACATCTAGCAGGTATAGCTGCTCCCCTTGTTTCAACTGCGACGATACCTCTTGAGGGGTGATTACTTTTGGAATTTGAAATGCCATCTACATCCGCTCCTTTTATAAAAAATATGGTTTTCAAGATGCTTTCTATTTATCTTCAAACCGAACATATGCTGAATGTATCCATATGCCGTCCATTATCATTTTAAACATATACCCCTATGGGTATTGTAACAACAGACTAGAACTTTCTCAAGTCTAGCCAGACTCTCCATTTTAATTCTGATTCTTGTACCTTGCCTATCGGCTTTTCACAAGAAGCTCCACCGCTTCCTTCACTAACTTACTCGTATCATTATTGCCAGCTTCTTGTTCAGCCTTGATACATTGTTGGAGATTATCTGCCACAATTTGTGCTAGAGCCCGGTCAGAAGCATTACGGACAGCGGACAACTGAGCAACAACCTCTTTACAAGGTTTATCTTCTTCCATTAGACGAAGCACACCACGGACCTGTCCTTCAATTTTGCGCAAACGTGTTTTTAAGCTATCTGAATAATGATATTCCATATCCAATCTACTCTCCTTTATAGCATACCAGTATAGGTATATTATAGAGCAAAAAAGGTTAGCTTACACCTTTAAATAAATAAGTTTACCTTTCCGTTCGATGCATCACCCAGATAAGCAGCAACACCTGCATATTGCAAACCATCGAGTAACTCTTCCTGTTTTAAACCTAGAAGATCCATGGTCATGGTACAAGCAACCAGCTTCACTCCTTGTTCTTGTGCCAATTCCATCAATTGAGGCAGGGATAAGGCATTGTGTTTTTTCATAACATGTTTAATCATTTGCGGACCCAAACCGCCAAAATTCATTTTGGAAAGACCAAGTTTGTTGGCTCCTCGTGGCATCATCCATCCAAAGGCCTTTTCCAGAAAACCTTTTTTGGTCTGGATAACCTCGTCTTTCCGAAGAGCATTCAGCCCCCAGAACGTGAAAAATATCGTTACTTCGTGATCATATGCCGCTGCTCCATTTGCAATAATGAACGCCGCGATTGCTTTATCCAGCTCCCCGCTGAATAAGACGATCGTTGATTTATCTGCCATTAATCTTAATCCCCGCTTTCTTGAATACATAAATTACAATATCTTGAGAATGTGTTTCGCTCCTCTAAAGAATTGTTGACCAAACTTTCACGGCTGTCAGCGCAATCAATACAACGAGTCCATACTGAAGCACCTTGACATTGATTTTGGAACTGATTTTGGATCCTAGAGGAGCACCGATCAAACTTCCTACGACTGTAAATAAAGTTGGCCATAAAGGAATATGTCCGCCAGTAAGCTTTCCAATTACCCCGCCGATGGCTGAGATAAAGACGATGGCAAGTGAAGAAGCGATGGTCGTACGTGTCGGTATTTTAAGAATGGTGAGCATGATGGGAATGAGAATGAACGCCCCGCCCGCACCGACAATTCCCGAGACAATACCCACGATAAACGCTGACACAACCGCGATGATTTTATTAAATTGAAGATGATCTTGTATATTATCCGAGCCCCTGCGAGGAATCAGCATCAGTATAACTGCCAACAAAGCAAGAATGCCGTAGATCAGGTTAATAACATCTCCTTGAAGCAATCCCGATATATATCCTCCGATCAGACTTCCTGCCAGAATCCCGCTTCCCATATAAACAACGAGTCCCTTATGAATGACGGGTGGCTCCAGCTTTCCTTTGCTGTTTTTCTGAAATGCCAGAACGCCTGCAAGCGAAGCAAAGAAAACCTGAAACATGCTAATTGAAGAAACCTCATGAGCTGTGAAATGAGCTACCCCGAATAGTGGAGGTACATACAGCAATAGCGGATAGTTAATAATGGCCCCACCGATCCCTAACAACCCTGAGAAAAAGGACCCGATTAAGCCAAGAGTGATCATAATGATCAACATGAGGAAATCCATAGTTCTCCTCCTTTCCCTGGCTTAATCTGAATTAAGCCAGTTTTAAACACGCGAACATTTGCCCGGCTTCCTACTGCGTGTTCGCTTATTGTAGTGATTTAGATTTTTCGAACGTAAAACGTATACACTCCATCCTTTTCCTCATGAGAAATCAATTCATGTTTCGTTTGCTTCACCCAAGCCTGAAAGTCATTAAGGGAACCTTTATCCGTAGACAGGACTTCCATGATCTGTCCGGCTTCCAGACTATCCAGTGCTTTCTTTGCTTTAACAATCGGCATAGGACATGCCAATCCTTTCGTATCTACAGTCATATCTGTTTTCATCTCATGTTCCTCCTTTTAATTGTCATGCACGGCACAGCGGTTGGGACCAATTTCCATCTCACGTTGTTTATCTTCATCGGGTGTAATTTTACCCATGTTTGTCTGCCGGATCTCCTGATACGCATTCGGTTGAGGTGGAAGATTCTTGGTCACCGTGCGACGGAAATCTTGCTCATCACCAATGTTAAGGCCCGGATTTTTTTGATACAAATCAGAAAGTTTCGCCATAACTCGGCCGCCTTCCCCGAGCTCCGTTACTTTTCCAAAGTGTGCAGGCAGGACGATAAGCTCTGAAGAAAGTACTTTATATCGTGTATAAAGTGTTTCACGAAGATCACCTACCCAATCCTCTGCAAGACCCGCCAGATCAGGACGACCAATCGATTCAATGAACAGGATATCGCCGGTCAACAGATATTGGTTATCTATAATAAAGGATGTGCTTCCGATGGTGTGTCCGGGAGAGTAAATGGGCTGAATTTGAATCGTTGTGCTGCCGACCTTGATGTCACGCCCTTCTTCAAGCTTCTCATAATTAAAAGTAACTTCCGTTGCATCTTTTGGAGGCAGCCAATAAGTGGCACCCGTATGCTCAGCTAATTTTCGTCCGCCTGAAATATGATCGGCATGCAGGTGTGTATCCAGTGTGTGTTTAATTTGTACTCCTTGCTCTCTTGCAAACTGTTCAAACACTTCCGTCATCCGCAGGGTGTCAATCACTGCGGCTTCTCCCCCCGAAATAACCATATAAGACAAACAGCCTTTCCCAACTCTTACGAACTGAAACAATGAACCTCCATCCTTCAATTCGCCAACTTTGACGGGTTCCAGATGTTCACTCCATGATTTCATGCCGCCTTCAAGGTAATAGACGTTGCTTCTGCCAGCTTCAACAATTTGTTCTGCCACAAATTTGGAAGAGCCTTCCTTTGCACAAACAACAAGCAATTTTTTCCCATCAGGAATCTTGTCGAGTGCATCATCAACGCCGTCTAACAGATCAAAATAAGGAATGTTCACGATATCTACACCGTATCCTTCAATCTTCCAATCGTTGAAATCTGTTTCATTCCGAACATCAAGGATAAATATTTCTTCTTTAGCCAAGACAATAGTAGTTAGTTCCTTTGCCGTCATTGTTCTTAATTCCATTGCTAGTTTCCCCTTTCATCCTGCAAGCTCATTAGAACGACAATGTAACATTGGCATCCTTCGCAAAATCTAGAAAAGTGACTGCTCCGCCGACCTCAATCCCATCGATAAAGTCTTCTTTGGTCAGGTTCATTACATCCATCGTCATTTGACAAGCTATAATTTTGACTCCCAACTCCTGAGCCATTTCTACGAGCTGTGGAATAGATGGAACATTTGCATTTGTAAAGCCTTCAGCAATATGTTCAGCTCCTGCCGGGAGCGGCAGCTGGTGATGGGCTTGCTTATGAATCAAGTTTAATCCTTCAAATGTGAAGAAAATGGCAACCTCTGCTTCAGTTGCTGCTGAAGCGGTAGCAATATTAAACACTTTGTATGCATCGAACATCCCACCATTGCTTGCAATAATAGCCACTTTTGTACTCATTGTTATTACCTCCGATTTTTTAATTGTTATTTATTTTTCTGTTGGCCCTGTCCAGCCAGTCATGCCTGGCTCTACATTATTTACTTTTTTGAATCCTTTTTCGGTAAGAAATTGACAAGCCAGATCACTACGATTGCCGGTTCGGCATACAACATAAATATCATCTTCCTGATTAAGCTCCTGGATTCGGTTCTCGAGTTCACCAAGCGGAATAGAAATGGCTCCCGCAATTCGATTAAATGCATATTCAGCAGGTTCACGTACGTCCAGTACAGTCACCTTCTCATGATCTGCAAGTTTTTTCTGTAATTCATCAGTTGAAATGACATATGGATGTTTCTTCTCTTCTTTGGTTTCGGTCGCACTCGCTTTGCGAACATAATGTTTAAGAACGTCATTATCCTCTAATGTTCCCAGATAATGATGACCTGTATTTTTGGCCCAGCCTTGGATGTCCGCGAGAGAACCCTTATCTGTAGCTTGTATTTCAATAACTTGACCAGCATCAAGTTGATCGATAGCCTTTTTCGTTCTTACGATCGGCATAGGACACGCAAGCCCCTTGCAATCAATGGTTTGATCTACTTTAATTTCGGACACTGTAACGACCTCCTCCAATATGATTATGAATAAGACAAGCATTAGAACAGAGCAACGAATGATATGTTTTTCTTCAGAAATGGCTCTGCACTCCGTTATAAACAGGAGATTAATACGTATACCCCTATGGGTATAATACAAAGATCATTTGTTTTTGTCAACACTTCACTAGATAGGAGATATCACTTAAATTCTGGAATAAAGGTTCTGAATATAAAAAAAACCAACCACTTAGGTGGTTGGCTAATCTCTACTCCGATATTCTGAAAAAAGCTGTCACATGGAGTTTTACAAATCGATATAACTGACAGCAATTGAACCAGGACCTGTGTGCGAGCCAATAACACACCCGCCCTCAATAAGAATAATATCTTTAAAGTGATTCGTTTGCATCAGAGATGCATACAGTTTATCCGTCATTTTCTCTGCAAAGGTTTGAGCGATAATAAGTACGTTTGGACAAATCTCATCTTTACGGCTAACAATTTTTTGAACAACTCCGTCCAGAGCCTTTTCCATTTTCCCGCGATACTTCCGAATAGAGCGCACTTCTCCCTGAATAATATTCAGCACAGGACGGACTTTAAGGACATTCCCGATCAAATGCTGTAAACTGCTCACTCGTCCACCCTTATACAGATAATCCAGACGGTCCACGAATACCTCAATATTAACCTTCTCTCGTACATTCTCAATATCCTTGATCACTTGTTCAAGCGAACAACCCTCTTCAAGTGCCCTTGCCGCACGTACCACCAGCATGGCATAGCTTGCAGACAGATGCATGGAATCCACGATATGAACCTGCCCATGCGGTAGCTCGGATGCTGCAATATGTGCATTCTGGTTAGTGGAAGACACCTTGGATGACATACTGATATATAAGATTTGTTTGCCTTCTTTGAGTGATTTTTCAAAATAATGAATGAAATCGGCTGGAGATGGCGCTGCTGTTTTGGGAATGATGCCTTCTTCATCTGAGCGACGATACAATTCTCCAGTCATGATATCTATATTATCTTTGTAGGATTGAGCGCCCATAACGACATATAAAGGTACAACGCTGATATCGTACTGGTCGAGCAGTTGCTTTGATAAATCTGAAGTGCTATCCACCATTAATTTAATGTTCGAAGGCATTTTCATAGCTGCATCCGTCCAATCTCTTCGTATTTTGTGAAAATATAAAAACTTAAATTATCATTTGATATAAAAATATATCACTTTATGGTGTGAGTCAACTTTCCTGTGAGAAGCACAGAAAAGTTGATGCCGATATCTCCGTATGTCCTTCAATTCATCTGGGGACTAATATGATTAACCAGATCCGTAAGTCTGGCTGTAAATTCTTCAACCATTATAGGGATTGGCTCATTCACTTTTGTAATTCTACCCAGTATGGGTTTGTTATCGGAGCCGAGTTGTTGGATTGGAACCGTGACCAATTGTTCCTTATAGGTGGAGGCCAAAGCATTAACGATAAAATCGGGAGCAATTGTAATCGCATTGCCCTTAACAACCATCTGACCCAACGCATCAGTGTTATTCGTAATTAGAGATATTCGATTGCCAGCACTTGCAGACATCAGATCATGGGCAATATTTTCGATATGTTCATCTTTATATAGAACAAACACTTCGTTCTCCAAGGTTTCTGGAGATATCATTTTGAAAAAACGCAGTGGTGAGCTTGTATTCATAATGATTACAGCACTGCCCTCAACGATCGGGAACCATTCAAACGTAGAATTTTGTTGACTTTTACTGTAGGATAATAAACCCATGTTCGCGTAACCTTCCTGTACTTGCTTCATGACGGTCTGAGTATCTCCTTCAATCATCTGCACCTTAAGCGCCGGATAACTTTGCATTAGCTCTAACGTTGCCTGAACGACTTGCGGAACAAAACCGGGAATGGTTGCAATCGTAATGCTCTCCATATGATCTTCCTTTAACATGAGCAATTCTTGCTGCATACTGTCTATATTTTTTAGAATAGCTGCTGCATGTTTCAGGATCAACTCCCCTTCTGTTGTCGGAGAAACGCCCTTTTTGGTGCGGTGAAAAATGATGGTATCCATCTCTTCTTCAAGCTGTTTGATGGATTGGCTGATTGTTGGCACGGTTAGATGATGTACACTTGCTGCCTTGGTAAATGAACCGAATTGTGCAGCAGATATTAGATATTGAAGCTGGGAAATATTCATCTCATTCTTCCTATCCTTAATTAATTGTTTAGGATACTAAAATATTATTAAATATATTTGATGCTTATAATCAAGTATGATTTGTCTAAGGAGGTCGATAGTATGCGTAGTATTCGAAGTTTTCTTGTAGAATTGTTGCTCAAAATGACGAAAAGAAAAATGAATGTACATGAATTTATGGAAGAACGTAGAAAGAGTAATAGCGTCCCCTATGAAGTCCCTGTGAAGCTTAAACACAAATACAATATTACCAAGGATCAGAGCCTCCCCGTAGATACTTATATTATGAAATCCAACACTCAATCTGATGAACGGGTTGTTCTATATTTGCCTGGCGGAGGATACGTTGAGCAGCCACTGACATGGCACTGGCATTTCCTGAATCAATTGACGGAGCAATTAAATTGTACGGTGTATGCATCAGTGTATCCAAAAGCGCCAAACTATCAGTGTAGGGATGCAATTGCATGTGTGTTGAACATCTATCAGCATATCTTGAAAATAACCAAACCGCAAAATATCACCATCATGGGTGATTCTGCGGGCGGTGGCCTTACGCTGGCCTTTGCGCAATATTTGGCAGAACAAGGATTACCTCAGCCCAAGGATATCATTCTGTTATCCCCATGGCTTGACATTACATTGAGCAGTCCCGAGGTCATTGCAATGATTGATGATGAGCCCATGCTAAACTGGGACATGCTTGTTGAAGCTGGTAAATTATATGCAGGTGAACTGCCACTCTCTCACTACCTGGTCAGCCCGCTTCATGGCGAGATCAAAGATCTGGGTAAAATCTCCCTGTTTATCGGGACCCATGAATTATTCCTTCCGGATGCACGTAAATTTAAAGAAAAAGCGGCCCGGCAATCTGTAGATATCAATTATATCGAGTATCCAAAAATGAATCACGTATTCCCGGTATTCCCCATCCCTGAAGCCAAAAAGGCGCTAAAACAAATTATAGATATTATTAAAAGTTAGAACTGCTGGAATAGCATTTCGGCTGTGATCGTTTCATTATAATTAGCGGCCTTCTATAGGCTCCCACCCATTCCCCTGCTCAATGGCCTACATACAATACATTAGACTAATGAACAGGAGTGATGTGATATGACATTTTTACCTCCTTTTGGACCTGGCGGAGGGTTTGGTGGACCTGGGTTTCCCGGAGGACCTGGGGGACCAGGAGGACCCGGTGGAATGCCTGGTCCGCCATCGTTCCCCGGTGGTGGAGGCGGTGGACCACAAGGCGTGCAAGCACCTACCGGGCCGCCACCATCATTCATTCCACAGCAACCCGCATCGTTATTTGCAGTTGATCCAAGAGCCATATCTGGCTGTCTGTTTCGTTACACATATATTTGGCCGGATCGTGGTCCCGGCTTCTGGATGTACCCGGTATTTGTAGGTAGAAATTCGGTGGCTGGGTTCCGCTGGAATGGCTTCTTCTGGTTATACACCGGCATTGATCTGCAGCGAATTAGCTCGTTTAGCTGTTTCTAGAAGAAATCCCCCTGTATACGGTTTAATCCGCATACAGGGGGATTTAATTTATGAACTAATTAGCTGTCTAAAGCAACTTAATCAGCTTTTCCAGCTCATCTACCAGACTTTTTGCAAGTTCAAAATTAGTATCTTTCAGAGCCATTTCGATTTTCAGTTCAACAGACTTTTTCTTTTGTTCCGTTTCAAGATAGTCTTCATTAAAATGACTCGTATATATCATCTCTCTAAATTCTTGAATACTCATTTTAGTAATCGTCTTGTCCTCGATAATCAAAACATAATCCATACCATTTACAACCGAATAGAAATCGTGAGAAATCATGAGAATCGCACCTTTGTAGTCCTCAATAGCTTTCTCCAATGCGATTTGGCTATAGATGTCCAAATGGCTTGTCGGTTCGTCAAGAAGCAATACGCTCGCTTGACTGGCAGCAACTTTAGCCAATTGGAGCATGTTTTTTTCTCCACCAGATAAAGACTCTATCTTCTGATCAAGGATTTCTCCTTCGAAGCCATAGTGCACAAGATGCGATCTAATCTCATCATACGTTTGAAAACCGGCATCAATAAAGTCATTTAGTATGGTATTCGAATCCTTAAGCATTTCACCTTGAAACTGAGATAAATAAGCCACTGTAGCATCAGCATTTATTTCAATGGAATCCTGATTGTTTTGGAAGATTTCACGGAGTAAGGTCGTTTTTCCGGTACCGTTTGGACCGATCAGGGCTACTTTATCTGTCGATTTGATCTCAAAGTTCACATGGTCCAAAAGCAACTCGTCAAAGGAAACGCTATAGTTATTGACGTTAACCACAACGGTGTCTTCTATTTCCTTTTCGATGCCAAAACGGATATTCGGCTGCTTGATATCGACAAAGGGCTCTTTAATTCGACGTGCTTCCAAGCGCTCTTGAAACCTGACTCTGGCTTTTAACGCTCTGCCTCTCGAGGCTTCCGAATTATAAGTGGCGATCTCTCTAAGATTGTCAATGATGTGATCGTATCTCTCAATTTCTTCAGCTTCAGCAACTGCAATTTCTTGTAACTCGATCTTCGTCTGAAGCAGCGAGAAGTTATAGTCGATGTATCGCCCATCAAACTCTTGGATCTCCGTGTTTTCAAGGTGTATTATTTTATTGAAACAATGATTTAATAGATAGCGATTGTGCGTAACAACGAGCAGCATACCTTTGTGGGTATTAATCAATTTTTTAAGTGCGTTCAGGTTTTCAAAGTCTAAAAATACATCGGGTTCGTCCATGATCATTAAGTCTGGACGATTCAGCATTTCCTTCATTACTTGAATAAGTTTGAATTCCCCGCCGCTTAATTCGGATACATCAAGGTCTTTTAGCTTCATGAGGTTAGCCAGATTTAGCTGTTTATTAATGGTGTTTTCGAAATTATCCCCGTCCATGGCCTGGAAGGCATCCAAAGCCAATTGAACTTTATCCATCAGCGAATCCATATCCGATGTAGTTGCCATTTCCGCATAAAGGGCTGTGATTTCATCTTGTATCTTGATGAATTCTTCTCCGATATATTCAAAAACAGTCATTTCTTTCGTGTTATCGACTTGCGAGAACTGACTCACATACCCGATTTTGCAATCGGGGTCTATCTCTAACTTGCCATCGAACAAATATCTTTCCGGATCCATCAATATATCGATCAGTGTACTTTTCCCACTGCCACTTGTTCCTATGAAAGCACAATGTTGTGCCTCTTCAAGCGTAAATGAAATGTCTTGATATAGTTCCTTTTGCGGGAACGAGAAGGATAGGTTATCAACTTTTATCATCATGTTACCTTTCTTTATACCTAAATTGGTGATCATCATTAAATAATTTGTCGAACACAGACTTTTAGAGTAACACTGTTTACCATCAAGCACAATCCATTTGTAGCCCTTCCTCTCACTCCCAGATTCGAATACTTTCTATATGTTCACCTCAATTGAATAAAACTTAACATGAATATGGCTCCCGTTTTCTCACCTGTAACCTATATGTATATACAAATTTAGATTTAGTCTTCATTTCCCTCTTCAATGTTACGATAAATAGTATGGGGTTATACAAATAAACCATATTGCTTTATTACATCCAAGGGGGAGCAGAACGTGAGACAGACTCGCAAAAAAAAGATGGATTTAAGGTTCAAGCTGTATTTAATCATTCTGGTTCCACTACTGACCATGGGCGGTCTAATCATGTGGACCACGATCGATTCCAGTAAAAATGCTTCACTAATGACCATGCAGCATAACAATCAACAGTTGGCAGTGAATACTGCCTCTCAACTAGGCAAGGAATCTGAATTACTCAAGACATTATCCTCTACTGCTTCAGAGGAGAGCAGCGAATACAAAAGTCTTAGAGACGAACTTGTTAAAGTTAGGCTTCAATCGGGAGCCTTATATGTTTATATGTATGAAAAAACGTCGGACGGATGGATCTACACTGTGGATGGAGCGGATTGGGACGATACGGAATATAGCCCATACGGGACTGCCATGGAATTCAACCCCCAGATTCAGGAACGTTTAGTAAGCGGTGAAGTCGTGACAACAGGTATTGTAGACGATCCAACCTGGGGACAGCTACTGTCCTCTTTTACACCAATCAAGGATTCACAAGGTGCGATTATTGGCTATTTGGGAATCGATATATCTGCTGGGGCGGTGAATCAAGTCTCCTCGATCTCCGTGAATAATGCCTATCGAACCATTATACCGATTTTCGCGGTTGTATTGATTCTATCGCTGGTCATGATGTTATTGGTGGTAAGAGGTATCCTCAGACAAGTACGGGATATTAAGTCAAGTCTGGAACAGGTTGCGGATGGGAATCTCAAAGTAGTATCCACACATATGACCAACGATCAGCTCGGTGACATCAGTGATCTGATTAACGTCATGGTTGCCCAATTGACAAACATCCTGATGGGAATACAACAAGGTTCGAATACGCTGCAGAAGTCCTCGGCCAATATTGCGGAAACGGCTCAGACGAATCAGCGTCAGACTGAAGAACTCTCCAGAGCAATCGAGGAAATTGCTATAGGCTCCATGAAACAGGCAGAAGAAACCGAACATTCCGTCCAGCATTCGGAGAATCTCGGCAAAATTATGGATGAAGTAGGTTCTTACGTGCAACAGTTTACTCATACTTCAGAGCAGCTGTCTGCCGTACAAGTACAAGTTACACGTGAACATGAGGTTCTGCTTGAGAAAGGCCGGGAGAATGCCAAGCGGGTTGAGCATCAGCAGGAAATTTCCAGGTCCCTAACCACTCAATCGGAACTCGCTTCCTCCATTAGTGGACAAATCCACAACATCCTGAAACAAACCCAGATCTTATCGCTAAATGCTTCAATCGAGGCAGCTCGTGCTGGTGAGGCAGGTAAAGGTTTTGCGGTCGTTGCTGGTGAAATGGGACTGCTTGCTCAACAGTCCGAACGTTCCATCCAGGAGATTGATGTGATTCTGAGTTCATTTGTCCAAGAAACCCACCGGATGGGCAGTCATTTTGAAGCGAACATGGTGGCGGTCAAGGAACAGGAAGCACAGATCGCGGATTGTCTTCAGGCGTTCCGACAGGTTAGCCAATTATCGACTGAAGTGCATGAGCTTGCTCAGCGTTTGGAAAACCGGACGATGGATATGCATTCCATTCGACAGGAGGTGGAACAGCACCTGAGCTATATCGCGTCTGCAACCGAGGAAACTTCAGCCATGGCTGAAGAAGTCACGGCCAGTGCTGTGGAGCAGCAGCGATCCGCGAGTGAACTGTCGGACATCTCCGGGCAGCTCGCTGGCCTTGCTGGCAACCTCAAATCCTATTCCGATCAATTTCAGATTGAGGTCACTAAATCAAATCCCCCAACGTAATAGGAGTTTTGTCACGTTGACTAATTAAGGATTCCTCATTTATAATTCGGACATCGAAAGCCAGGCAGAATACTGCTTGCCAGGTAAGACTGAACTATAGATATGTAAACAAAACTCAACCGTGAAAGATGTGAGTAATTATGAGTAAACAAAAGCTATACTACGGTAAGGATATCGAGGTCATGTTTAATTCGGATGTCTGCATTCATTCAGGTATTTGCGTAAAGGGCCTCCCTGCTGTGTTTGATTTGAGCAAGCGTCCTTGGGTTGATCCTGATGGTGAGACTTCGGAGGCCATTGCCCGTCATATCGACACATGTCCAAGCGGAGCATTGACGTACAAGCTTCTGAACGATGAAGACTCAACAAAGAAAGAGGATGAACATGCATAATGTAGAACATGAAGTTGCCAATAAGAGATTTCTTATTCATGATAACGGCGACATTGCTGCGGTAATGACGTATGTAATTTCAAGTCCAGAACTATACATTATTGATCACACATTGGTTGAAAATGCATATCGGGGACAAGGGCTTGGGGATGAACTTATCAAAGCTATGGTTGAATATGCGCGGGAAAACGATATTAAGATTTTACCTTTATGCCCTTTTGCCAAGGGACGTTTCGAACGTATCTCCGAATATGCGGATGTTCTCCATCAATAAAACTAACTTTCTCCGCTGAATTTCATGTGGCTAACCAATGTAATGGTTAATTATTGGTGAATTCCGATACTCCCGCCACACAACAATTAAAAAGCGTCTATATCATTCAGAACATGATATAGACGCTTTTTACGTTTCCTGCTTATACGTTATCGCTTAAACCAACGATTGTTTCGAACGGTCGCAACACCAGTCGCAGCATGCCACTCTCATAGTTGGTAAGCCAGATCTCCGAGAAGTTGAGGCCAAGCTCATCTTCCTCAAGCTCCACGATATGTTCGGTTAGATTGATGACAACCAGCACCTGTTGGTCTGCCAGTGTACGTGTATATGCATATACACTCGGATGATCCGGCATAAGAAGTTCATAGATACCGTAAGTCAACGTATCGTGTTTTTTTCGCAGCTGAATCATTCGTTTATAAAAGTGAAGGATGGAACGTGGTTCCTGAAGTTGTTTCTCTACATTAATATTGACGTAGTTGTTATTCACTTTTAACCATGGCGTACCGGTGGTAAACCCGGCCTCTTTGGACGAAGACCACTGCATCGGCGTTCTGGAATTATCACGACTTGAAGCCCAGATGATGTTCATGATCTCTTCATGAGACATCCCCTCTTCACTTTTAATCTGATACATATTCCGATCGGCGATGTCGTTATAATCTTCTATGGAAGGGTAAGCCACGTTGGTCATGCCTATTTCTTGCCCTTGATATATGAAAGGTGTGCCTTGCATGAAGAAGTACATGGCACCAAGCGCAGTGGCACTTTCATACCAATACGCACTGTCATTTCCCCAAGATGAAACTTTGCGGGGCTGATCATGATTTTCAATAAACAATGCATTCCAACCGACGTTTTCTAGGGATTTCTGCCACTTGGTCAAGACGTTTTTCAATTTGGGGATATCCAGTTCTCTGTCCGTACTGTTTTTCCAAAGGTCTAGATGTTCGAATTGGAAAACCATATTAAATTTCCCTCTGACTTCACAGATCCAATCCAGCAGATCTTCCTGGTCCTCTACCTTTACTCCGTTCGCTTCCCCAACAGCCACGACGTCATATCT
Organism: Paenibacillus sp. FSL R5-0517; assembly: GCF_037974355.1. NCBI lineage: Bacteria > Bacillati > Bacillota > Bacilli > Caryophanales > Paenibacillaceae > Paenibacillus > Paenibacillus sp. FSL R5-0517. Next base: position 3,495,209 of record NZ_CP150235.1, on the reverse strand, counting down.
GGACAATGTATTCTCTTTCATTTCTTGCAGATAACTCTGGATTCCCTTCACATTCATATGTTTTTCAAAAGAAGAGATGTATTTGAAGCCTTCTTTAACAGGCATGTCCAAGAGGCCCTCTTCCTTGTGAATATGGCTAATGGCATCCACACGGAACCCATCAATCCCTTTATCCAGCCACCAATTCATCATTTCATATATGGATTTACGAACATCTTTATTAGCCCAATTCAAATCCGGTTGTTTTTTGGAGAACAGATGGAGATAGTACTGTCCGGAGACTTCATCATATTCCCAGGCAGAACCGCCAAAGATGCTCTCCCAGTTATTCGGTTCCTCTCCGTTCTTCCCATCTCTCCAGATGTACCAGTCTCGTTTGGGGTTATCCAGCGAAGCTCTGGATTCAATAAACCACGGGTGTTCGTCACTTGTATGATTAATCACCAAGTCCATAATAAGTTTCATGCCGCGGTGATGCACTTCATGCAGTAATTGGTCAAAGTCTGCCATCGTGCCGAATTCATCCATAATGGAACAATAATCACTGATATCATAACCATTATCATCGTTGGGTGACTTATACATTGGGCAGATCCAGATCAGATCAATACCGAGATCTTGGATATAATCCAGCTTGGATATGATCCCCTGAATATCACCAACACCATCTCCGTTGGAATCCATAAAACTTCTCGGATAGATTTGATAGGCTACTGCTTCTTTCCACCATACTCTTTTCATTGAATATAATCCTTCTTTCTTGAGAACTGACAATTATATAACATATTACGTAGTATGCTTTACGCATGCATAAGGTACATTCTTGCTTCATATGGACGTAATATGCTCTCGGAGAGCTCACCTGTATAATTGGATATCAGAAGCTGATTGGACTTTGTTAAATGCTCCTGAAGCGAAAGTTCGGTTGTATCGCCCTCGAAATTGCACACCACCATAATCGTAGTACCATTCAACGTGCGGGTATAGGCAAACACGTCTGGGTTTTCTGGAAAGATCAGCTCATAATCACCATATACAATGACTTCATGGTCTTTTCTAAGTTGAATCAACTTCCGGTAATAATGGAATATGGATTCGGGGTTATTCAAACTTTGCTCGGCATGGATATGCTTATAATTCGGATTTACCTTAATCCAGGGTTCCCCTCGTGTAAAACCTGCGTTATCAGAAGTATCCCACTGCATGGGTGTTCGTGCGTTATCGCGGCCCTTGGCGTAGATTGACTCCATCACGCTGCTTTCAGGATAACCTCTCCCCATTCTTTCCTTATAAAAGTTCAGCAATTCAATATCTCGATAATCCTCAATCGCATATTGTACATTCGTCATACCCAATTCTTCACCCTGATAAATATAAGGCGTGCCTTGCATGCCATGAAGAAGGGTAGCCAACATTTTAGCCGATTCGATCCTGAATTCGCCATCGTTCCCCCAACGTGAGACAATTCGGGGCAGATCGTGGTTGTTCCAGAACAAACTGTTCCAGGCTTCGCCCCCTAGCTCCGTCTGCCATTTGGACAGCACTTTTTTCAATTCCAACACATCCAAAGGTTTAAGAGCCCACTTTCCTTTGCCTTCTTGTTCATCCAGACTGATGTGTTCAAATTGGAATACCATTGAAAACTCGCTGCCGTCCGGGTTGCTGTACAGTTTGGCGATTTCCGGAGTGGCGCCCCATGTCTCGCCTACGGTCAGAAGGTCTTCCGCGTTTTGGAACGTCTCCTTGCTTAGTTCCCTGATATATTTATGCAGATTCGGTCCGTTGCCCGTAATCTTTGCATCCGGTTCTTTGCCAATTAAGTCGATAACGTCAAGTCGGAAACCACCAACACCCTTGTCGATCCACCAATTGATCATGTTGTATATCTCCTGCCGGACTTTCGGGTTTTCCCAGTTGAGATCTGGCTGTTTGACGGAAAATAGATGTAAATAATATTGCCCGATCTCAGGCACCCATTCCCAAGCTGAACCACCGAAGGTTGAACCCAAGTCGTTCGGAGCCGTTCCTTCAACACCATCTCTCCAGACGTAATAGTCATGGTACGGATTGTCTTTGCCTTTTTTGGCTTCTTGGAACCAGGGGTGTTCATCTGATGTATGGTTCAACACCAGATCCATGATGATCCGAATATCTCGTTTCTTCGCTTCAAGAATTAACGTTTCCATATCTTCCAAAGACCCAAACATCGGATCAATATCCTGATAATCTGAAATATCATAACCGTAATCATCCTGAGGGGACTTGCACACAGGTGATAACCAGATCGCACCAATGCCGAGTTCCTGCAAATAATCCAATCGGGATACAATGCCCTTCAAGTCGCCGATGCCATCTCCGTTACTATCTTGAAAACTCCGTGGATATATTTGATACACAACGGTTTCTTTCCACCATTTTTTATTTTCCATGTTCATTGAACCTCCTTAACGTTATTCTTTGACCGATCCGACGACAATACCAGTCACAAAGTATTTTTGCAGTAACGGATAAATCAGCAACAGCGGGATAACAGCAACTACGATTTTGGCTGCGTTCAGGTTTTTGTTCGAAATTTCAGTCAGGTTGCTGAGCTCGCTGGAATTCGTACCGGCTTGAAGCAAATCGGCAATATTCACGTTAAGGGATTGAATATAGGTCATTAGCGGATAATTGCTGACTTTGGTCATATAGATCAGACCGCTGAAGAAGTCATTCCATGTCCCCACAATACTGAACAAGGCAACTGTCGCCAGCGCTGGAATGGACACGGGAACATACACTTTGAACAAGACTTGAAGCGGATTGGCCCCATCAATGAATGCTGCTTCTTCAAGCGCTTTAGGTACAGCAGAGAAGAAGTTCATCACGAGGATGACACTGAAAATCGGAACAGCGCCTGGCAGAACAAGTGCCCATATCGTATTTAGCATATCCAGGTTTTTGATCAACAGGTAAGTCGGAATCATACCTCCACTGAACAACATGGCAAAAATCATGATATTCATATAAATGTTTCTGCCTTTGAATTCCCGCTTCGATTTGGATAACGGATAAGCCATCAAAATAATCAGAATCATATTAAGCACAAGGGCAAGTGCGACACGTAGAACAGATATGCCAAAGGAACGCCAAAACTGAGCATCATCGATAATTTTGGTATACGCTGCTGTTGTAAAATTGACCGGAACGAGACCTACTGCATTGGCAGATACCGCCTCGCTGCTGCTGAATGATATGGCAACGATATTCCATAACGGAAGAAGGCAGATCAATGCCAGCATAATCACAATGGCATAGATGACAAACCGGCCAATTCGATCTTTGAAGCTTGCTGAATAGGACACAGGTTTGGCCTCCTTAGAATATTTTTCGATCCGTATATTTTTTGGCCAACTGGTTGGCAGACATCAGCAAAACAATACCGATTACGGACTTAAACAAGCCAACAGCCGTACCGAAGCTATACTGTCGCCCAACGAGACCAATTCGATAAACATAGGTGTCCAGAATATCGCCCGACTCATAGACAACCGGATTATACAGATTATAAACTTGATCGAAACCGGCGCTCAAAATGTTGGTCAGGCTCATTACGCCCATGAGCAGAATAATAGGCAGCATGCCTGGTAAGGTGATATGCCATACTTTTCTCCACCAACTGGCTCCATCCATACCTGCCGCTTCATACAGACCGGGATCAATCGACGTGATCGCAGCCAAATACACGATGGAACTGTAACCAAACTCTTTCCATACATCTGTACCGATAATCAGTGGCTGGAACCAGGTGTTGCTGCCAAGAAAATTAATATTTTCCAGGCCAAAGAACGCGAGCATTTGATTCACAATGCCATCCAAACTGAACATGTTGACAACGACCGATGCCAGTACAACCCAGGATAGAAAGTGCGGTAGATAAACGATCGTCTGCACCGATTTTTTAACGTATTTGACACGAATTTCATTTAACAACACGGAAAAAATGATGGCCATCATCGTTCCAAGCAAAATCTTGCCAATCGCTATCACCAACGTATTGCTGACGACTTGCGCGATATCCGGCAGCTTGAACATATAAGTAAAATGTTTCAGCCCTACAAATTCAGAGCCAAACATGCCTTTGGCCGGTATATAGTCCTGAAAAGCCGTAATGATGCCGACCATTGGAACATAGCTGAATACCAGCAAAAACAAAATGCCTGGCAGCATCATCATATGGTACATGGCACCTGGGCCAAGCCGGCCTCTCGCTTTCATATTTCCCTGTTTCATGAATGAACCCCTTTCGTTGAAGAAAGGCTGCGTATCGCAGCCCCGCTACTGTTCATAGATGTTATTGTTTGGATGCGATCTCGTCCTCAATTTCCTGAATGACTTGATCACCGCCTTGTTTTTTCCAGTTATTCACGAATGTATCGAAGTAATCCAAAGGTTCTGAACCCGTTATAATTTTGATAAACGATTCCTGTTCGAGCTTCGTCAGATTGGCCCACGTCTGTTTCATGCTTGCTGTGGTTCCAGAGAAAGCAGGTGTCATCCATTCGAATTTCTTTTCCTGTGTCAGTTTGTCGATTAGTCCAACACCGTTGATCCGTGAATGATATTTGGACCAAGCAGTCACATCATCCGTATCCATGTCGCTCAAATAAGTTTTGATGCTGCCGATATTGTTTTTCGATTCGGTTGTTCGAACCTCATCCAAACCAATCTCACCTTTGATCCCACGAACAACGTCAGAGTAATCATCCAGCAGCGATGTAGCCGAGTTGACTTCGATATTAAAAGGTCTCGTAGATCCGTCTACCCCGGTCTCCTGGTACTTGGCAGCTTCCGGCATGGTTGTAGCGGCATCTTTATCATTGGCCAGTTTATCGTAGAACAGGTTAAGAATCTTAACGGCCAGTTCAGGGTGTTCATATCCCTTTCTCACCACGATAAACTGATTGGATGGATTGGCATGCGCCACGTTAACTTTGCCACTTGCGTCCTCCAGCGTATAAGCCGAGAATTTCGCATTTTTATCCATCTGTTTGGCACTGATCAGTCCCCAGTCAGGGATATGCCACGGTCCAAAAGCAATACCGCTTTGGCCATTGGCGTAGAGTGCGGTAATATCGTCAAACGTGCGGGTTCCAAATTGCGGGTCAATGATCCCATTCTTGAACCAATCCGCCATGATACCGAGCATCTTCTTCGTTGCTTCTGTCGTGGAACCATACACGATTTTGCCGTCTTCACCATTCATCCAATATTGCGGGAAGGCTCCTTCGGTTGAGGCCACACCCAGCATCGTATATGCAGAGCCATTGTAATCTGTTGTATTCATCGTGTTCACAAAGGGGATACCTACCGGGTTTCCGGATTGGCCAGGGTCTCTTTCCAGGAATTCCTGTGCCGTTTTCTCTACTTCATCGAGCGAGATGGCACCGTCTCCGTCTGCATCAAGTTGAATCCCGAGCAGATCCAACCAATCCTGACGAACCCAAACCATCGTGGGTGCAGAATCCAGAGAAGTCGCCGGAAGTCCCATTAAACGTCCGTCAATCGTCGCATTTTCTAATGCACGGCCATCATAGGAATCGTATATCTGCTTGATATTATCCGTAGCATATTGATCATATATGGTTGTCAGATCCTCAATCAGATCATTATCCACCAGCTCTTTTAATTCATCTTTGGAATCAACACGCATCATGTCTGGCAATTCCCCGGATGCGATGGCGAGCGAAACCTGACGGCTATAATCTTCGCCATTGGCTTCAAATTGATCTGAAATCTGAGCGTTAAACGTGTCTTTGACCAGCCGAGTATACGCGTTATTCTCATAGGTATCACCACTCGGCAGTTTCGGATTGGCTGTGGTTACTCGTCCCATGGTGACGGTAATTTCGTCTTTATAGGCACTGAACGGATCTCCAGGCGTTACCTCATATTTGCCTGCTTCTTCTGCAGTAGGAGGAGTGGAAGAGTCTCCACATGCCGCCAGGGCAGCAACCATTAAGGCAGACATGGACAGCACGGCCAGACGTTTTGTCAACCGATTGCTTTTCATGGACCATTTTGTTCTCATCTAGTTCGATTCCCCTTTTTCTGATGTTTAATATTTGTGTTTGCGCTTTCATTATAAAATGGAGTGAAGCCCTATCGTGATAGGGAATACACGTCCGTTTGGATAGAGATATGATTACAATTTTTCAGTCCGTATGATGAAGTATGGTTAACTTGTGAGCATTTACCCTACTTACGGATCTACATTCGTCTAACCACCCTGACTTTTAATCAAAAACAAAAGCCGGCAGCTCCTAAAACAGGAGGCTGTCGGCTATTTATTTCCTCTACCCAGCTGCCGATATTCGCTCGGCAGCAGACCTGTCAGTTCGCGGAAAATGCGGCTGAAATACTTTTCATCCGTATACCCCACTCGCTCCGCAATCCAGAAAATCGTATTATTTGTATTGAGCAAATACTCCTTGGACTTCTCTACCCGGATATATCGGGAGTACTCATTAAAGGTTCTACCCATCAGATCTTTGAAACATTGACTGAAATAACTTCGGCTGATGTTGAGTTGTTGCGACAGACCTGAAGCGGTATAGGCCTGCTCCATATCATTTTGTACGATCCTCACTGCTTTCTTAACGGCATCGATGATTTCCTGCGAATAGGAAGTCTGGGCATCTGCTTTTTGAATGCTTGCAGCTGTCTGCTTGATCCATGCTTCAACCTCGTACCAGGACTCAAAAGAATGAATCATGGCGATTCTTCCAAGCGTAGTTTGGGCAAAAAGGTGGTTCCATTCCATAACGATCGAGTACAGCAATCCCATCAACTGACCTTTATGTAATCGTAATGATATAAACTGGTCAATGAGTTGGTTGTAGTAACTGTCGTTGTGGGTCCATGGTGTCTGGAACCAACTTTGCTTAATTCGATCGATATCTTCATCCTGCGGTTCTTTTAAACTCGTGTTGTCCTCATTCATCGAAACGGTAATGACTTGGTTATTGGGGTTGTACGCATAGAAAAATGAAGTATCTGTATAATTCATAATCCAGTTTTTGATCTGTGACCATGTGCGCTCTTGTACATCAGACAAAACCAACAACGTACTATGGGCATCTTGATGCAACAATTCTTTCAATTGATGAAAGAGTTGATCCTCTTCCGATGGACGAACAGCCCACATGCAGCTATTACGCTCAACCTCCCACCTAATCTCATCTTCATGTGCAGTTATCTCCATTGGCCACTTAGGCTCTGATTTGCGATCCTGTGAAACCAGTGCATACACATGTTGATAATGGACGTTGATTTCATTCTGCGAAGGCATCTTTCTGATCGTGTTCGTCAACCCGTTGATTCGGGTATGTATCCGTTGCAAAACATGCTCGAATTGTTCTTTCTCCAGCTGGACTTTGGCTATATAGTCAATGGCTCCGAGTCTAAGTGCTTCCTGGATATAATCGAAATCCTGATGCAGGGTTAACACAACGATATGAAGTTCCGGATAGAGCTGCCTCGCAGCTCGCATCAGTTCAATCCCTGACATAACGGGCATCGCAAGATCCGTCAGCATCAGATCGACCGGTTGGGTTTTCAGGAAATCCAGTGCTTTCGCCCCGTTACTTGCCTCTCCTACAACCTCCATGTTGAACTCGTTCCATGGCATCGCAGAGCTAATGCCTTTGCGTACCAACTTATCATCATCTACAATTAATACCTTAATCATGCCGAGATATCTTCTCCTTTAATAGGCAGTACGAGCAGGATGCTTGTCCCTGTCCCCAATTCACTCTCGATCACCAGTTGTGCTTGGTCCCCGTACTGTGCCTTCAACATGCGGTGAACGTAATTGAGCCCGATGCCCATCCCTACTTTTTGTTGTTCAGCTACACGATTGTTTAGCAGATTATGAATGGTTTCTTCGGTCATGCCTGCACCATTATCTTGTATCATAATGTTCAGCGTTGCAGTGCATGTCACTTCAATCTGAATAAAACCTTCGTCACTCAATCCATGATATAACGAATTTTCAACCAGCGGTTGCAGAATAAAGCGGGGCACAGGAATTTGAAGCACTTGTTCATCTGCAGTAATGCGGACGTCAAATTCAAAGTCATAGCGAATTTGCTGCAAAATCAGATATTGTCTTAACGCATCAATCTCCTCTTCCATCGTGGATACTTGCCCTAATTTGCCCAAATTGTAATAAAGCAGCTTGTTCAATGATTGCACCAGCTTGTCGATCTCCCCTTGACCATTCATGACGGCCAACCAGTGCACCGTATCCAGTGTATTCATCAGAAAGTGCGGGTTAATCTGATAGAGCAGTTTTTCCACTTCCAGGTCTGCACGAATCTTCTCTTTCTGCTGAACTTCCTTGAAGAGGTCACCAATCTGATGCTGCATATTCGAAAATTCACCGAGCAGAAAATCAAATTCGGGAATCTGAGTACGAGCTCGGCTCCCGGTCGTTTGAGGATTCTTGGACATCCCATCGATTTCCGAATGGAACAGCCCGAGTGGTTTGTATACCATCTTCCACAGGAGCCAAGCGAGAAACACGGTAAAGCCGAGGAAAAATAAAGCGACCAGCAAAATTTGAAGCAACCACTGGTTTTTCTCCTGTTGATATTGAGCCTGCGAAATGACCGATACGACACTCCATTTCTGTGAGGAATCCTCCTTGAACCAGTGATACCCTCGGGATATTCCGTCCTTCGCAGGATCGGCTGTTAAGCTGGAGAAATTCTCGCCGACCTTCATGGCCTCCGGTATCTCACTGTACACAATGTTTCCTGTACCATCCAGGATGAGGTGAGATAATGCGCCGTTGTATTGATTGTAACCCAAGATATCCTGTGTAAGCCGAAAGCCGGACTCCACGTAAATGTACACATCGTCCCTCTTGGAGAGTTGTACTTTTCGCATAGCGGACAGAACGAGTTGGTCATCGAATCGGTTCATACTGATATGAGGGCCATAGTATTTAATGCCATAGGTTTGGAAGAGCACAGGTAAAGAGTCAAAAGATAAACGATCCTTGATTGGAAAGTTGCTAAACTGCGTTGTACCTTCTTTATCAAAGTAATATAGCGTCAGTCCGATGTTGGGATTGGTAAATGTGACCACACTTAACTCGCTCTTTAATTCGTCCCTGGCCTCAATCAATTGAAAGATATCAGAAGACGGATTCAAGAATTCATCCATGCTTTTGCCCAAAGTTCCCCTGTAGGACAATTGCTGGGTAACGTGATTCATATTGGTGATTGAATTGTCCAATGAGGACGTGACCTGCTGTAAATTGCTACGGATGCCATCATCAATTTTATTGGCGAAGATGGAGTCAATAGTATAATAAGAGATTGCAAATATGCTGATAAAAGGGATAAACGCACTGAGAAAGAACAGTAAAAATATTCTTTTTTTAAGAGTCATGGGAACCTATTCTCCTTCTGAAAATGAAACAGCAAGCTTCCTGTGTATGGAAGCTTGCTCCAAGTCCAATTTCCTTTCATCATTATAGATTGATATTCAAATATGTCAAACGCTTTCATAGTGGATGGTAAGATCTAAGAGATTAATAAATGAAGTTCTCTAAAAGGATCAAAATTTGCTCAATAAAGTGCTATCGATTTCGACATAATGAGTTCCATAAACTCATTCAGATGATTAGCCACTTTTTTAATTTCTTCAAATTCTGGTTCTTCTCCATATACGATGGCTCCTATTTCATTGGATAAGTCAATAGCATAGAAGGAATAAACACCGTTAACAGAAATCATGATTGGTAGATAATGATTCCACCATGTCGTTATTTCTGATCTCCATTGATCGTCCTCGTTTGCTGCTTCCAAGCTGAGCAGTTCAAATTCATTCCATTGAAAATCAGCATCTGAGCTATTTTTGTATTCACTCTCACAAAGGAACCATGTCTTTTCATCAGGAGTAATGCATCGTTCCATAACACGTAAAAAATCTAAATATTCTTCAGGAATAACTTTGTATCTAGTTATGAAACTAACATCTAAATCTAAATGACAATTCGATTTCTGAGTTATGATCCAACCGTTTGACTCAGCCCAACTCATAAATTCATGGATTTTGCTGCTCAAAGTGCACCTTCTTCCCTCAAAATGGACTCTCTTTACAATTTTATCGCAAAATAAGTAGAAAGTGCTACTCCTCGAATGGATGAGGAATAGCACTTTTTTATAAACCTAACCTACTTTATTTCATTGTGGATAATGGAATGCCTCAAACCTCTCAGCTACTCGCGCACCGTCACATTTAATTTGGTTGATCTGGTTTCCCCTGAAGGATTACGAAGCACAGCTTCATACTCATAGATTCCAGGTGCCCTTTCAGAGATTGCGGTAACCGCAGACTGTGCGCCAGGTGAGTGAGATTGCAGCGATTGTGTGTCAATCTTTACACCATTTTCGTAAAGTTCGTATTCGGTTGCGTTTGTTCCCCACCATAGATTCATGGTGACATTAAAGTTGCCGTCACCGTCCCAGTTGTCATGCGACAGAACGGCTTGCCCCGGGGAAGCATCCGTGACAACAACTGTCAACGGCGTACTCATGGTTGTACCCAGTGCATTGATTAGTTCCCCGGTATAGATGTAGGTGCCATTTTTCTTACCAGTAATATCAACTTGAACAGATTGGGCAGATGGGGATTGATCCACCAGGGAAATTTCCTTAATCAATTCACCATTCTCATACAGCTTGAACTGATTGCCGTTATTTCCCCACCACAGATTCATTGTGACGGTATAGTCCCCGTCTTTGAGACCCGTGTCATAACCATTATTGTCAGACAAGACCGGAGTGCCAGGGGCCCCGTTTGCGAGTGGCGTTGCCTGATGGAGCCATTCCTCCCACTTGATTAGCACACTTGCCTGCTCATCTGTAAATACGGTTCCTCTAGCTGCTTGAACGTCATTACCGTAGGATGCAAGCAACTGACGCGCTTTTGCTCCTTCACGATCGCTTGCTGCCTGTTTGGCCTGCTGTAACGTGTTTGTGAGCTGATCAGCAAGAACACCGGCATTCGGATCGATCGAATCAACTGCAAAGGCGCTGGTCAGATTGATCAGGCTGTCGAATGTAGCAATAACCGCAAAACGATATTCTACCGTCTGTTCCCACCCAGCCACATCGGAGACGGTTGCCGTAACCTGATTTAGGCCGGGTTCCAGTGTATACGCCGGAGTGTCCAGAAGCACACCCTCCGGTTCAGCCACACCGGATGCCGTATCGGAAGCGGTATAGCCAATTTCCACGTGCTGATCAATGGTGTACTCGGTTTGACCATGAATTTCAATGGTTGGTGGTACGAGATCAATGGATATGGACAACAATTGTTCGCTCTCTTTGTTACCGTCAACATCGATGCTCCAGTAGGTGATCGTATGTGTACCTTCTTCAGTTAGGGTCAACTGCGTGCCACTCACCGTTTCGCCACCATTAATTTGATAATAGGTCCCTTCGATTTCGGAGTCTTCATCGGTTGCTGTAAAGATCACTTGTACAGGAGAAGTATACCAGTCGTTCTGCGATTCCCCTTCCACAGTTGCCTTAGTATGCGGGGCTTCCTGTTCCGGTGATTCCCCTTCCAGTGTGACAAAATCAGATAAAGGGATATTTAAATCTTTGACAAGGCCTGCCACGAGTTCAGACACCTTGATTGCACCGTTCATCTGCAAATGTGTGTTGTCTTCGGTTGTACCTACCCACATGAATATCGATTTGGTTCCTTCAGTGCCAAGTTCCTGAAAATGCTCCCAACTGGCCTGATTGAGATCGATGAGGAGTGTCTCCGTTTCCTGCGCCGTCTCTTTCATCGCCTGTACGTATTCCGGGAAGCTTTTGTTCAGCACTTCTCCGGTAAAATCACGACGATTCACTGGCGTAACCAGCACCGGGATCGCCCCTCTTTGAAGAGCACCGTTAATGTATTCTTTCAGATATACCTTAAACTGCTCTGGCGTAAGATAACGCTCCGGACGTGAAGGTGTGGAATCGTTATGAGACCACTGCATGAACAGATAATCGCCTTCGTGAATGGCGAGCAGAATATCATTGAGATATCCGCCAACCAGGAAGGTTTTGCTGCTCAAACCGCCAACTGCCCGGTTATCAATGCTGACTTCATTTGCATCAAAATATTCACCCAACGTTTCGCCCCAACCTGCTTGTGGACGGTAGCTCTCCGCGTAATTGGCCACAGTTGAATCGCTCGCCAAATATATAACAGGTTTATCGCTTGCGCTGTGATCTGGCAGACGCTCCAGCTTCAGCGCATTGATCTTCGGTGCATTTCCGGTGAAGTTGAAGTTAAATACCCCATCAATCAGAGCAATATCGTACGTAATTTCTTTGAATTCGCCCTTGGCAACCGTTGTGAGCGGCAACTTGGTCATTTGCTCCACAACAACATTTGCGCTGGTTGATTCCTCTGCATCCCCGATGGTCATCGTTACCCGATAATTGGCCGGCTCCATTTCCGCCAGGAAGGAGGTGCCATTTACTCGTGTGAAATCCTCTTTGAGCGCATCCCCGGTCTCCCGGTTCTCATCTTTGGTCAGTGCAGTATCGGCAAAACCGTAACCGTTGCCTTCGATGTACGCTCTCTTGGCATCTACCTTGATGTATCCTTCGGCAGCACCGCCGGAACCAAAATCAAATCGGTATTCACTTATTTCTTCGCTCGGTTCACTTGTCAATGAATCCTTTGCCACAGTTAACATATTAAACGCATGGTCAACTTGAGCCTGAGTGGCTTCCGTATTAAATATCGCTTCCGCTGCTGTCAAAGCCCGGTTCACCACGGCCTTTGATGCATCTGTATAATCCGACAGATCCAGTGCTTTAATCTCATCGTACAGAGCGATTAATGCCGTCTGATCGCCACCATCCGAAGGAAGCTGCGTGCCTTCAATCCGCACGTTGTCGATCTGGGTAGTCCAGTTCAACGTGCCTCCACCGCCTTTTCTTGTTCCGAGGAATCGAATCGCTCTGACATTGTCGGCATATGCGATGGAACTCATAGGGATATCTTTAATTGTTTGTGTAACGGTCGGATTCGCCACATCTGTTAATGTGAGATCCAACGTTTTCTTCGCAAAATTAATGGTCGCATCCACAGTGACCCACTGGTTCTTGGAAATCTCAGTAGCCGTTCCCCCTTCGGGTATAGCTGTATCTCCTGTGCCGTAGTCCGGATTATATGCACCGATATAATAATGAATTTTGGTACTTCCGGTTTTGGTATACAACGTGAACAGGGCATTTTCGTTGGAATCCTGGACCGTGAGATGACCTTCTGACGGATAGGCACTCACATTACCGGATTGCCAGTCAAAGTTTACCTTTACCTGATCTCCGTTTACGGCATCAAACAGACGGAACACCTTAGCTCGATTGCCTGATCCAGACCCTGTGACAGACAGTACCTTATTCCCGGACTGTTCAACCACCGTTCCCGCCATGGTTCCTGCAATACCCGTGGCATTGACCATCGCATACTGGTAGCCCGCAGCGTCGCCTTCAAAATCCTCCTCATAGAGCTGGGTTTCCGGCTCTGGTTCGGGTTCGGAAATATCAGGGTCAATGACCAGCGATGAGATACTCAGCCCCATGTCTTTGACCGCACCAGCAACGAGACCGGCAATTTTCTGTGCACCATAACTGCTAAAATGAGTATTATCGTTGATTCCATTCGGGTATTTTGGATATTCACCCGGATTAGCATATAGGAATACTTTTTCTGTAGCTGTATTACCAATTTTGTCGTAGTACGCAATACTTAACTTGCTAAGATCAATCAGCGGCACGTCAAGTTCCTCCGCCACTTCTTTCGCTGCCTGCACATATGCCGGGAAGCTGACATTGAACTCCTGAGTCACTGTGTTGAAATCCCGGCGTCCCACTGGAGTGAGTAATACCGGGGTAGCGCCGCGCTGTTTGGCACCGTTTACATAACGAGCCAAGTAGATCTTATAGTCCTCCGGTGATGCGTACCGGTCCGGTATCCCTGCACTGGCGTCGTTATGACCAAAGGAAATGAAGAAGAAGTCCCCCGGCTTGATTCGCTGCAGGATCGTATCGAGACGACCGTCTACCATGAAGGATTTGCTGCTTCGACCACCGATCGCATCGTTCACGACGACTGCCCCATTGGAGAAATAACGTCCGAACTGCTGGCCCCATCCTTCTTGAGGAGCCTGCGCTTCACTGTAAGATTGCATGGTTGAATCACCAGCCATATAGATCGTTGTTGCCGCACCAGCCGCTTTCTCTGGATACTTTTCGATGATGACATCCTGGATGTCTATGGCTGTACCGGTGAAGAGCAGATCAAGCTGTCCATCCACCAATGCAACATCATAGGAATACTCCAGCGGTGTTCCAGCGGTCACATTTGTTACGGCGAGCTTCTGAACGAATTCGGATTTGACCCCCACGTTGGAGTTATGCGCATCACTGCCCAATCGCAGCGTCACCTTATAGTTGGCATTTGGCAGGTCAACAGCAAATGTTGTGCCTGTCACGACCGAAACCTCATTGTTACCTACGGTAACCCCACTTGTATCCTTGAATCCATATCCCGTTTCTTGTGAGTATAACGTGTCTTGTATAGCCGTATTTCCTGACGCTGTCTCTGTGCCAAAATCAAAACGGTAAACCTGCTCCGGCATCTCTGCTTCGCGGGTCAGCGCCAGATCGGCTTTCGGGAATGCTGTAGCTTCTGCTCCGAGATAAAAGCCGGTATGAGGCGGCTGATTGTAGGCTACATTTTGCCAGGCTACGCCAAGTCGGTACACAGGGTCCTGCATCAGCGTAGGGATGCGATAATCTGAAGGAATGGTCGTCGTGTAGAGACGATATTCCGAGCTATCTTCGCTCCGCAGCAGAATTTCTTCACGCCAGTCGCCCAGAATGTCCGCCTGAAGTGCCGGATTACCTTTGGTATGATTGTTCGTTAACGTACCGGTTGCCCGGAAGATTTCATTCAGCTTTTTATTTTCGTAATCCCATTTGTAAATGAGTGGAATTCCTTTGGCCGTACTGTTATCCCACTGATGGTCAAACAGCTCCCGCTGAAGATCTCCGTCCCACCAGATGGCGAAGTTGGCAGTTTTGGGCCCTTCGTCCACCGTGTAGATCGCATTTCCTGCAGCAGAATAGGTATTGGTTACAGGTACACTTTGCCCGTTGGTAACGGTCGTGGCCCATGATTCGTAGCCCGGATAGTTCGGATCGATGTCCGCCGACATCCCGCGACCGGTGTCAAAACCTGTTTTCTCACCCCAGAGGATTTCACCTGTGGAGGCATCGCGCATCTCCAGTCCGTACGCCGCATCTGAATGCTCGTGAACACTGACGACCTGATAGCCATCCCGATTCGGGTCAAGCTGACCGGCGTGCATGGCGTCACCGTGTCCAAGTCCGGTGCTGTACATCAAGCTGCCGTCATCGTCTATAGCTAGGGCGCCAAACATAATCTCGTCTTTGCCGTCATGGTCGGCATCCAGTACACTCAGATTGTGGTTGCCCTGTGCTTGATATTGTGATCCTGCTTCGTTGGTGTCGAACGTCCAGCGTTTGACGAGTTCTCCACCAACATAATCATAAGCAACAAGCACAGTGCGGGTATAGTAACCCCGACTCATCACGACGCTTGGTTTCGTACCGTCCAGATAAGCAATCGCGCCAAGAAAACGGTCTACACGGTTGCCATACCCGTCCCCCCAATCACTTACGTTGCCTCTTGGCGGATCATAATTCACCGTGGATACGGCTGCGCCAGTCTCGCCGTCGAACAGCGTGAGATATTCCGGCCCTGACAGTATGTATCCGCCGTCATTGCGATAATCCTTCGTCCCGTCACCAATAACTGTGCCTTGGCCGTCCTTCGTACCGTCCGCTGTCTTAACAACAACCTCGGCCTTTCCGTTGCCATCCAGGTCATACACCATTAACTGTGTGTAGTGCGCTCCGGCACGGATGTTTACGCCCAGGTCAATCCTCCACAGCTTCGTGCCATCCAGTTTGATGGCATCGATATAGACATTGCCCGTATAACCGGCCTGCGAATTGTCCTTGGAGTTACTCGGACTCCACAAGAAGACGATTTCATATTCGCCATCCCCATCCAAGTCAGCTACGGAAGCATCACCTGCATAATAGGAGTAGGTTCCGCCGTCCTTGGTCCGTCCGTCGGCCGGTTTATCCAGCGGAATAGGCAGATAATCGTTATGCCAGACCGATACAACCTCCGGCTGCATCTGCTCCTTGCCTGAAACAACAGTGGAAATCTGATATTGCGAGCTGTCGAAACCCGTGGTGTCCACATAGTTGGTCACGTCGCTTATGGGCGACGTATTCACTTTGGTTCCGTTTTTATATATATTGAAAGCGATATCATCTGGGTCGTTGTTTAAATACCTCCAGCTCAGAAAAACACCGTTGTCTACAAGAACCGCAACCAACCCCCGGTTCAGGTATTCTGCTTGGCGACCCGGCATGTTGTTTGAAGAAGACTCTGCACGCATCGGTGCTGGAGGAACAGCCAGAGAAATAACCATAAGGAGTGCTAAAAAAGATACAAACATCGATTTCTGGATGGAAACAGTTCTTCGGATCATTCGATTAACGCCTCCTTATCTAAAAATTCATTTTTAGAATCAACAGTTCGATCCTGCCCTGCTTGTTGTCATAGGAACACAATTTACAGCCACCTCCTCTTTATGTTACCGCTTACATTTATCTTACAGGTCTAAAAAAAGACAGACAATCTAAAAAATGTGACGTATTATATAAAATAATTGACTTTTTCAGGAAGGAGATTCACGTATGGTTCATACGGTATCTTACGCTTTTCGTAATGACGATACATCAATCATGACACTGGACTCTATTGGATGGCAGATCGTTTCGAGCGAGGAATATCGTTGTCCCAGTGATGATAGACCGGACCCGGGACACGTTGTTTTTCAATACACACTTAATGGTCAGGGTTATCTGGATATTGATAATCAAACGATTCCTTTACCCAAGGGACATGCCCTGCTTGTTAAAATCTCCGGAGAACATTGCTATTACTATAAACAAGAGAATAACGAACCATGGGAATTTATATGGATTAACATTCGCGGGGATGAAGCCAACCGAATTTGGGATATGATTCATGATAATGAAGGACATGTCATTCGACGAAACGCAGATTCTCCCTTGATTCAAGAGTTATGGCAAATCATCCATTTGATTCATCAGGATAAAGTCACCGACAAGTATCGTTTGTCTATGCAAATCTACCGCTGGTTGCTAATCTTGGTGCAGACGAGTCGGGATGCGGAGAGGGATATTGGTGCCCTTTCCATAACAACAATCGAGAAATGTAAAAAGTTCATCCGGGAGAATTATTCTTCTCCATTGACGCTGGATCTGCTCGCAAGCCATTGCGATATCAATAAACACTACTTGTGCAGGTTATTTCAGAGATCGGAGAAAACATCACCGCTCGCCTATCTCAAAGACAGACGCATTGAGGTGGCAGTTAGACTTCTCCGCACAACGGAACTTCCGATTTCCCAAATTGGTCAACAATGCGGCTTTGAGAGCCCAAGCTATTTCGGCAAAGTTTTTCGGCAATATATGTCCATGTCACCCAAAGAATATCGCTTGAATAAGTTGGAGTTTCCTTATGAGGCCATCTATTATGAGTAGCTAAACGGGCTATTTGCTAGTTGTCATTGGCTCGGAAACTGCTCTTATACCAATAAAATAAAAAAAGCCGCTAGATTAGCGACTTTTAATGGAACTATGTTCTTTCTTGTGTGCTTTTACAATTGCTACACTTATTGAGCAGTGTATCCTCCGTCTATGATCAGGCTGTTTCCTGTCATATAGGAAGAATCATCGCTAGCGAGGAACAGAACGGCTTTCGCCATCTCTTCTGCTTGACCCAGACGTTTCATTGGGGTTGCCGCAGCAAGTGCTTGTTTGCTCTCTTCCGGGATAATCGGTGTATCGATGAAGCCTGGGCAAAGAGAGTTCACCCGAATATTCTGCTCAGCATACTCCAGCGCGAGGGAACGAGTCAGATTCACAACGCCACCTTTAGCTGCATTGTAAGCTGCTGAACCAGGAGAACCAACCCATCCATACATGGACGCCGTGTTGACGATTGTGCCGCCGCCAATTTTCAGCATTTCGCGAATTGATTCACGAGCGACCAAGAAAACGCCGTCCAGATCAACATTGACCGTATTACGCCATTCGGCGTAGTCAAGCTCATGTGTAGGATGAACACGTCCAATTCCTGCATTGTTGAATACGATATCCACTTGACCGAAGGCTTGGACGGTTTGTTTGAACATCTCGGAAACCTCTTCTTCACTCGTGATGTTTGCTTTGATAAAGAGAGCTTCCGCATTAAGCGCTTTCAGTTCCTGTTCGAACGCCTTGCCTTTTTCTTCATTCAGATCGACCAAAACCACTTTGGCTCCCTCGGAAACGAACAGGCGAGCTGTTGCTGCGCCGATTCCGGATGCTCCTCCTGTAATAATTGCTACTTTATCCTGTAGTTTGCCCATGAATAAATCCCCCAGTATAATATTTTGAATAGCGCCTATATAAATAGTGCTATATGATGTTTACAAAACTAATTCTATGCTTAAAATTGTAACATTCCAATCATTAAGATATGACCAAGTGTCTACCTCGTAGACACTTCATAAAAATATGTCTAAATTTATAGGAGTTTTTTTGAATGAATAATGAACTTATTGTGACTGCTCAACATCGTAATCGAACCAAGGAGCACCTAAAAACCGCTCTGATTCAGCTCATTAAGAAAAAAGGATTCCATGGTGTGTCTGTCAAGGACATCGTTGATCAGGCGGGTTACAATCGCAGCACGTTTTATTTACACTACCAGGACAAATATCTTCTCGCTGAAGAATTGCTGAGTACAACACTTCAAGGATTAAGGGGGGCAGTAGGTAGGCCCTATTGGCACGGTCAAAAGGTTTCAACAAACAAGCTGGACGCCGAATCTTTTCAAATCGTGGATTATATCTATGAAAACCGAGACTTCTTCGAACTGATTCAATACGATGACACGTTACCCGGTCTACATACAGGTTTCCCCCAAACTATACTCAAAATCTATCAGGAACAGTTTGTCTTTGAGACGATCAATAACTCCCCGGTGAACATGGACTATTTCAAGTACTATACCGCCTACGGTTTTTTTGGACTATTGAACAATTGGATATTAAGCGGATATCATGAATCACGTGATGTTTTTATCAAGAATGTGATCGAACTGACCAAAACTCATATTCACTCGTTTCATTATGTGGGTGAGACGTTTGATTCATGATCTCGAGTAGGTTGATTTGAAAATCACGATGAACAATATGTCTGCCTTAGATAACAACAGAATTAGTTATCAGCGGCAAAAAGTTGGAGAGGTCGATGTTTTTATCATGAAGCTGGTTCCAAGGATGGTCCAGTTATATTGTTATTACATGGGTTTCCATTCAACTTTACATTTGAGAACCTGTTCCAGGTGATTGAAGGTTTTACTCAAGCCCTATCTCTCAATAAGTATGTACTATATGTATTTGATTACGGTGCACCTGTGGGGAATAGATTGGCCGTTGCTCATCCGGAAAAGGTTTAAGCTATCATTAGTCAGAATGGGAATGCATATATGGAGGGATTTAGTGACGCATGGGGAGCCTGGGAGACGTACTGGCACTTACCGACACCGGAGAACCGTGAAGCATGTCGCGATTCCTTAAGCCCTGAAACCATTCGTGATTTTCAGTATCTGCAAGGTGCCGACGCCAGCCTGGTTTTACCTGACGGGTATACACTGGATATCGCGTACATGTCACGACCGGAATTTGTTCAGATGTGCTCATTGATTCTGTTTCAATTTCCTTATTTATTCCGATGGAATCAATACCTTATTTGGTAACCAGCCCTTTTCACCCTCTGCGGTATGAACAAAACTCCATTCATTTAGTTCAAATTCTTTTGTAACGATGATACCGGGTTTTACGGTTAATTCGTGTGCTGAATAATCTGATAATGCAGTCGCGATCTGTTCTTCATTGGGAGTGCTTAATATTTGCTTCGGTACCCAGCCGCTTTTTTTAGAATGTACGGATTCACAGAAAATCCAGTTGGGGAATTCAGTATCTTCTCTCCCATATAGGATCGTATCTCCTTTAGCTAAAACGATGGGATCGGGATAGTTTGAATTATGGGGTTGAACAACTTTATATAATTTCATAATATGCCTCCAACTATTATATTCGACCTGTTACCGACAAACATAATATCATATTATTATGTAGTTATTCATCCCTATTTTATAAAGCAGCGCCCCCTTCACAAGGGAGCGCTGCTTTATCCGAATAGAAATATTTTATCACGAGTTCACCTTATAACATTTGGGCAATATCACACAATCTTCTAATTTCTTGATAACTCTCCAGACACACCATCCGCTGAATCTATATGGCTTAATGCATTCACTTCATGCTTTGTTTCTCTATACACAAAGTAATCAAAATCGGCATGTTTTCGAGTTCCACCGAGATCCTGCACACAAAGTCCGATGTAGGTTCCCGTAAACCGAATATACTCCGGAGATTCATCGCACAGATGTGTGATATCAACCCACTCGCCTACATGATTCCAGGATGAATCCTTGTTTAACGCATAGTAAAAGCGGGCGCGATCATGATCAACCACTACTTTTAAGCGAAGCGTATTCACCGACTCTAGCGGAATATCCTCTAACAGTTCGTCATACACCCCGTACTTGGACTGAATTATTCCCAAGCACAGCCCCTTCTCTTCATGATAAGTTACACGTAAATAGAGATAGTCCTTGGTATCGTAGTACAAAATCAATCCTGCCATCTGCTGTGGATTGTCCGGCGCAAATTCCAGAGCTGTTTCGGCTTCACACTCAAACGTTTGCAATCTTCGCGCGATCATGCTTTGCCTATGCGTTGAACTCATCGACTCCATACCGTGCAAGCGCAAGTAACCGGGACGTTCCGACAAGCTGAGCCAAGTCGGGTCGGGTGGAATGCGAAGAGTATTCCAGTCATTCCGAAGCTCGGATTGATCAAAATGATCCATTTCAGCTAACGGTTCAAACGGATGTGCCGTAATCTTCGGTGCAATGACCTGGACCTCGGGATACCGGTTACCGCTCGCAAGCCTCAGCCAGCCGTCCTCGCTCCACGTACACGGCTGAAGTGCGGTCTCACGTCCAAGAATGCAATATTTTTGATGAACGGGTCGTCCAACCAGATGAGCCATGTACCATTCGCCGGTATGTGTTTCAACAAGACTGCCGTGGCCTGCCTTCTGCAGAGCCAAATCCGTTCTGCCATATGAAGTAAGGATCGGATTGGCTGGATCAACCTCGTAAGGGCCTTGTAGTGTACGGGAACGTGCTACTGTAACCGCATGCTCATAACCGGTTCCCCCTTCAGCCGTAATGAGATAATAATAGTCCTTGTGTTTATACAGATGAGGTGCTTCGGTTAATCCTAAAGCGGTTCCTTCAAAAATGTTCTTGGCTGGCCCGACCAGC
The DNA here is from genome assembly GCF_037974355.1 of Paenibacillus sp. FSL R5-0517. Taxonomy (NCBI): domain Bacteria; kingdom Bacillati; phylum Bacillota; class Bacilli; order Caryophanales; family Paenibacillaceae; genus Paenibacillus; species Paenibacillus sp. FSL R5-0517. The sequence goes on along the minus strand of NZ_CP150235.1, from coordinate 3,473,570 downwards.
TTTTGCTCCCCAACCGAGTACTCCTGCAGAACGATGCCTGCAAACCGGTTTTTGCCCTTGCGGTGATCCCACATCATATTGACCAGCCACTTCCGTCCGTCCTCATCATGAAACAGGGAAGGATCAAAACCGCTACTGTTGAGATATATCGGTTCGGACCAAGGCCCTTCAATATCGGTTGCTGTCACAAGGTAATTGAGAGTGTCTTTAAAAGCGCCTACCCGGCTTTTGACATCGGTGTAGATCAGGTAAAACACGCCGTTGTCATAACTGAGACATGGCGCCCATACACCTCCGGAGTTAATGTTGCCCTCCATGTTCAACTGCGTTGCACGAGTCAGCGGTGAAGCGATTGGTCGCCAATGAACCAGATCTCGCGAATGGTGTATGCGAACACCGGGGAACCATTCGAAGGTGGACGTGGCGATATAATAATCTTCTCCCGCCCGGCATATGGACGGATCTGGATGAAATCCGGGGAGGATGGGATTGGTGATCATTTTCTTGATACTGTTCATGGAAGAAACCTCCGGTATGAAAGTGATAATCTGTACAACAGCAGATACACGAAAGGTAGAAATCAGTACCAGCCCAGCGCTTTTTTGCCGGCTTCCAGAGCAGTTACAATTCGCTCTACATCGTATACATTGCCTCTCCATGTTCCGCCGCTGACAGATTGCAGCGCAGCCCAGAGCTTTGTATCGTCCGGCAAAGCTTCATCAGGCCGCATATCCGGATGGAAGGTCCTTTGTGCCAGGATGAGAGCACCTTCTTCCGGCGAAACCTCAATCTCTCCTTCTCCGATAAAGTTAATGCTGCCCTCCAGCGTGTTCCGATCCACCACGATGTCAATCAGGTCTCCGTTCCGCAGCTTGCCAATTGGTCCGCCTGCCAGCGCTTCGGGGCCAACATGACCAATACACGCACCGGTGGAAACACCGGAGAACCGGGCATCCGTAATCAGTGACACGTATTTGCCAAAAGACAAATGCTTAAGCGCAGAGGTTAGCTGGTACGTCTCCTCCATTCCGGTTCCGGATGGACCTCGTCCGAGCAGCACGACCACATCCCCAGCCGATATACCTCCGGTCTTAATCGCACGGATCGCCTCGCGTTCGGTGGTAAATACCTTGGCTCTGCCACGATGACGGTACACGCCATTCTCATCCAGCACAGCAGGATCAATAGAGGTGGATTTGATGACAGAACCTTCCGGAGCGATGTTTCCGGTTGGAAATGTTACGGTCGAAGAGATGCCAAGCTGTTGGGCGTGTTCTACACTCATGATGACACTGTCCGGATCGATGCCGTCCTGCTCTTTCAACTGCTTCCGCATGAGATGACGGCGTTCCGACGATTCCCACCAATCCAGCACCTGCCCCAATGACGTACCTGTAACCGTTGGTACAGACTCATCCAACAGACCAAGCTGTCTGAGGTGAAGCATAACCTCTGGTACACCTCCGGCCTGAAAGACGCGAATGGTCGGGTAAAAGATCGGACCGTTAGGCAGGGCACTAACCAGTCTTGGAACATTCTTGTTGACTTGTATCCAATCCTGTACCGTAGGCACGGTTAAACCAGCCGCATGGGCTATCGCTGGTATGTGAAGAAGCAGATTGGTCGATCCGCCAAACGCAGCGTGCACGGTCATGGCATTGCGAATGGATGCATCCGTGACGATGTCTGCCATCCTCATTCCCTGAGACTCCATATGGATGAGTGCGCGTGACGATTGGCGCGCCATTTCAATCCAGACGGGCTGCCCGGAAGGTGCAAGCGCGGCATGTGGTACTGTCATACCCATGGCCTCTGCTACGACCTGGGCTGTTGCGGCGGTACCTAGAAACTGGCAGCCTCCTCCCGGCGTAGCGCACGCGCGGCATCCTAAATCCGACGCCATTTCGAGCGAAAGTTCCCCGCTGACGTATCGTGCACCGATGGTCTGAATTTTACCGGCGTCCTCTCCATCGGTAGGTGGAAGCGTGACGCCACCGGGAACAATTACACCAGGCAATTGAGGCATACCGGCAAGCGCGAGCATCATTGCCGGAAGACCTTTGTCACAAGTAGCGACACCCAGCACCCCTTTACGTGTCGGCAGCGAGCGAATCAGTCTGCGAAATACCATGGCAGCATCGTTCCGGTAAGGAAGCGAGTCGAACATGCCGGTCGTTCCCTGTGATCTGCCGTCACACGGATCACTGACATAGCCGGCAAACGGGACTCCTCCCCGGCTTGACAGTTCTTCTGCGGCAGCTTTCATCAGTAGACCGACCTCCCAGTGACCCGTATGGTAACCGAGGGCTGTGGGACTACCATCCTCGTTGCGAATGCCGCCTTGTGTACTTAAGATCAGAAATTGTTTTCCGTTCAATTCCCCAGGTTTCCATCCCATTCCAACATTCTGGGACATGCCGAACAAGTCGCCACTTGGAGCATTTCGCAGTAAATCATCCGTTAATGGCAGCCGTCCGGCAGCCCCTGGAGCATGTGCTATGATATCGAAGCAGTTGGATGCCTTCTCCCCCATAATCGACGTAATCTGTTCGTGCATGATAGCCCCCCACAGTTTATGACTTCACGAAGACCGTTTTGATGGCGGTGAAAAACTCGATAGCCGCTTGCCCCTGTTCTCTGGAATGTGAACTTGACATCTTCATTCCACCGAACGGAGCTTGCAGCTCTACGCCGGCCGTTTCTGCATTAATTCTGACAAGTCCTGCATCCATGTCCCGGATGAAGGACAGCATCGCCCCTACGTTCTGAGTATAGATGGAAGCACTTAAGCCGTAGTCGCTGTCATTCGCCGCTTCAATCGCTTCCTCCAGGGAATCTACTGCAATTAAGGCCAGAACCGGACCGAAGATTTCTTCCCGGGCAATGGACATATGGGATTCGACCCCTTCAAATACAGTCGGTTGCACATAGAATCCCTCTTCCAGTCCGGGACCGTCTCCTCTTTTTCCGCCAGCAAGCAGAACGGCACCTTCATCCTGACCTTTTTGGATATAACTCAGCACCGTATTGAGTTGTCCTTCACTCGCACATGGCCCCATCCAGCTTCCAGCAGACATGCCGTCACCCAGCCGGATTTCCTGGATTTGCGAGAGCAGTTTTTCTTTAAAGGCATCGTATACGTTTCGTTCAATGATGACCTTACTGGTAGCTGTACATTTTTGCCCTGTTGATTTCAATCCACCACTGATGGTGGCTTCGACAGCCAAATCCAGGTCAGCGTCAGCTGCAATGATGATCGGGTTTTTGCCACCCATCTCGAGTTGATACTTGGCCCCACGTGCTAGCGCTGCAGCACCGACCCGTTTCCCCACTTCATTGGAACCCGTGAACGTTATTCCACCCACATCAGGATGCTCGGCAAGTGCTGAACCGATCACCGAGCCTCTGCCGCAAATCAGATTAAGAACGCCTGCCGGGATACCCGCCTCTTCAAAACATTCCATGACTTTAGCCGCAGTGACCGCAGTTTCCTGAGCCGGCTTCAACACAACTGTATTGCCATAGATTAAGGCCGGAGCCATTTTCCAAATCGGAATGGCTACAGGGAAATTCCAAGGGGCAATAACTCCTACTACGCCAAGGGGTACACGAGTCGTAAACATCAGCGCTTCACTGTCTGTCGAGGGGATAACGTCTCCTGTTTTTCGCATGCCTTCTCCGGCGTAATACCTTAAGATCGCTACACCGCGCATCGTCTCTCCTTTGGCTTCAGGAAGTGTTTTGCCCATTTCCCTGGTCATCGCCTCTGCAACTTCATCGGCCCGACATTCCAGCACATTTGCTGCCTGAAATAGATAGTTGCCGCGTTCTGCACCCGATAATCTCCGCCATTTTTTTGCTGCTTCCTTCGCCGCTGCGACAGCCCGGTTCAAATCCTCTACGCCGGAAGTGGGTACATAGCCGACAACTTCCTTCCGATTTGCAGGATTGATGCTCGGTTCGGTCTCACCAGATGTGGCCTTCACCCATTCTCCGTTAATATAATTGTTGTACGTCTGCTCCACTTGAAATGCGGTCATAGCCTTATCCTCCTTATAGATTAGTTTGAAATAACAGAATTCACGAGTGTCCCGATATCACTAATGGATATTTCAATCCGGTCTCCGGGTTCAAGTGTGAATTCATTAGGGGGAACAATACTTGTACCTGTCAAAAGAACCGTACCGTCAAACAAATCATTGTCCCTTGCTAAAAAAGAGACCAATTCATCCAGCTTACGGTTTAATTCACTTGTGTTTGCCTCGCTTTTAACAACCAGTTCACCTGCGCGATAAATTTCGCAGACAATGCTGAATGCGTAGGGATTCTGCACCGTTTCTGTCAATCGGATAGCCGGACCGATGGAGCAGGAGTTGCGCCACATTTTGGCTTGTGGCAGATACAGCGGATTCTCCCCTTCAATATCACGGCAGCTCATGTCATTACCGGCAATGTATCCTACAATACTTCCGTCACCCGCAAGCACCAATCCAAGCTCAGGCTCCGGGATCTGCCACGTGGAGTCGCTTCGGAGCGTGACGGCATCATTCGGACCTACCGTTCGTGCTGCCGTGGATTTAAAGAAGATTTCGGGTCTTTCCGCATCGTATACCTTATCGTAAAAGGTCGTTGCATCCATTTTTCCATCCGTCGCTTCATAATTTCTCGCTACCCTGCTTCGTTGATACGTAACACCTGCCGCCCATACTTCCGGGGCATCCACTGGTGTGATCAGATGCAAGGTAGTCCAATCATCCGTCAGCTTGTTTAATGGTTTAAAAGCGCTTTCAATAAGTTGAACAGGTGATATCCCTTGTTCTTTTGCTTGATGGATCAAAGTCATAAAATCGGCTTGCGGCAAACGATAGGCTTTTTCATCATCCGTAACGGCTGCCAGCCACTTTTGTTGCCCGTCCAGAAATCGAATAATTCGCATTCAAGCTTGCCCCCATTCTCCCTATTGGGTTGATAATATTACCTTAGCACCAGCCAGGTTTCGTGACGATGTTCTAATCACTCCAACGAATTACCCTTTTCACGCATTTTTTTTCTGTTAAGATAAATCTAGATTAGATGAACCAAGGATGATGTACTCATCTCTCGTCCCTGTGTGTATTCTCAGTTCAGTGGATATCAACGAAATGATAAGATGTTGGAGTATAGAAGGATAAGGAGGTTGGGGTGCTGTGGCCAAGCTTTCGGAAGCCGTGTATTTGGGTCGTCTGCCTGATGTTCGCATGTCTTTTCAATTATTGGGGCTACATGCAAGAAAAGTGGATTCAACCTGGACGTATCCATCTCATGAGCATTCAATGTATGAAGTGCACTGGATGATGGACGGCCAGATGAATATGGTTGTTAACGGACAGTTATACAGTCAGACTGTAGGCGATCTTCTGTTCATTCGCCCTGGTATGACGCATTCCTGTACGGGTGCCGGACCGGAGGGGTTCACATACTTTTCCGTGCATTTCAGTGTACAGGATACGTCCTTTTGCAGAGAACTCAACCGTTGCAAAGACATCTATTATCCGGCAAATTCGAATTTGGCTCTGGGGCTGTCCTCTTCCCTGTCTACCTTGTATAATCTGGCCACAGAGCATTTGTCGAGTTCGCTATCCTCTTCCAAACAGATGAAGGTGCATGCTGCTGTGTTCGAACTGCTCGGTTCCCTGGTCGGACAGTTATCTCAGCAAGCATCCGTTACGTTGTCGAGAAAAGAAACCATTGCCCATCAGATTGCTGAGCACATTGAGGATTCGGTGAGATATATCCATCTTCATGGGGAAATTCAGGAGAGCGAGCGAACCTGGATTCAAGATATTGCCAAGTCGCTGAGCATTAGCCCGTCACAGGTTAATCGTATTTTTCGGCAGGTATACGGCATCGCTCCGCGTAAGTTTCTATCGGAAACCCTTCTGAACGAAGCGCAGCGCTTGTTAAAACAAACGGACCTGAACATAGACCATATTGCGATGATGCTGGGGTATAAGACCAATGCGCACTTCAGCCGCCAGTTCAAGCGGTGGACAGGCATCGCGCCAAGTGAATTTCGCAGTCATTCGCAGCAGAATGGTGAAGCCACACATTCAGATGACTGAGATGTAGCAATCTCTGAGCCGCATGAAGCTAACCAATACAAAAAGCAGCTACTGGATGTCCAGAAGCTGCTCTATCTTTCTCAGGTATTCGATGTTCTGTTGTAACTTTTACGCTAAAATAAATGCAGCGAGGCTCGCACTTCCCGAACCCCGATATGTAAAATACAACGCCTGTATACCATCCGGAATATTAATCTCGGCTGTATAGGGTTTCCAATGATTAGTGAAATGTACCGGTATTGTACCCAGTGCAGGACCGTCCCATACTGTTTTGACCTCGAATACCCCGTTACAATATCCACGCACCTTGATTGAGACCTGGCGAATCCCTTTGCAATCAAAATACTTAAACCCTGCCGTTGCAGATTCAACCATATTGGCAATATAACCGATCTCTTCATCACCATCTCTTCCATCCTGGGTGATCTTCGGAAATCGGCTGTCCAGCCAGGCTCCTGCCCCGAACCCCCCAGTATACCTTTGATCCTCTTGGGTAAAAAGATTGCATGCAAGATACGCAGGGTACTCGCCTCTTCCCTCCAACGGTCTACCGTTTGAGCCGCAGGAGGTCATTTCCACCTGAGGAATGCTGCCGTCCTCTTCAAATGATATCTTCTCAATACAGCCCTGGCGGTTGAATGCGTCACCATTGGTATGACGGTGATAGAAAACATACCAGTCTCCGTTGATCTCTACAATGCTGCCATGGTTATTGCCTCCATAATACATGGGTTTTTCAGCAGGTTTGTAGGAGTCGATATGGAGATCACAGTTGCTTACGATGACGCCCTGATATGTAAATCCTCTATTTGGAAACAGGCTAGTGGCATAACATAATTCATGCATAACGATAGAGGAATATACGAGGTAGTAGGTATCCCCTCTCTTGCGGATGGAAGGTGCTTCGAAAAATTCATGGCCCTCATAACCGCTGCCCTTACTGTAAGGTTCGCTCGGTGCTACGAATACGGGTTCTTCCACAATCGTTAGCATATCTGAACCTAACATCGTGGCCATCGCGCCATGTCTTGAGGGGTCTCCAGGTGCACAAAAACCGGTATACAGATAGGTATACGGTCCTTCAGTCATCACGCCGGGATCGAACTGCGGCTCATCCCCATCTCTTTCGCCGAGACGAGTGCCGTCAGCATATTGTACATACCCATAGAATTCATATTTGCCAGCAGGTGTATCACATACAGCCACCGAAACAACGGGTACCTTATCCAACACATAATACAGATAATACCGTCCATCGGGACCCCGCGTAACATCTGGCGCATACAGGCACATATGACCATTTGGATTAAGGGGGTCATCAGTTTTTTGGTAGATTACCCCTTCATTTCGCCAATCCCCAAGGTCATTCACGGGTGCAGACCAGCATACATAATCGTTCAGACAGAAGGCATGTCCGTTAAAACGGTCATGTGAACCATACACATACACTCGTTCATTGAATACATAAGGCTCGCCGTCGGGGACATATTCCCAGGATGGAAGGTATGGATTCAAACCTTGTTTATTCATTCAATGCACACTCCTTATATAAATTGATAGACCATCTATTACACTTACGATTACTTTCGTATAATAGAGAACAACTACAATGTTCCATAAGTGTCTCTATTTATTCCATAACCTGCATGGTAAAGGTGAAGAACAATGAATACGATTTTTTACGTCGAATATGATGCTGCCCATAACCATCCGTTTGTGTTTGATATTCCAGAAGGACATGATTGCTGGCTGTTAGTTGTTACGCAGACTCCTGCACAGTTCTGGGTGGGCGGGAAATTGATAGATTATCCACCTCATTGTGCCGTTCTCTATCCACCTCATCAGAAAATATATTATCGCTCTTGTACGGAGCAATATGTGAATGATTGGATTCGTTTCGAAAGTGATGAGATGTATGTAACCGAAACTTCCCTACCGAAGGGCGAACCATTTCCATTAGATGATCCTGAATTTTGTCACAAGCTGTTTCAATTACTTGTTGCTGAGCATTCTTTCCAGAAAAACAACCGAGAATCAACGATAGATTATTTACTACGAACGCTGTTCAACAAGCTGTTGGAGTCTTGCGTTCAAGAGAGTATTGGCCCGCAGCATTATCCTCTGATGAAGCTTCGAACAGAGATTCACAATAATCCGAGTCACCCATGGACAGTTGCTGCCATGGCCAAAACCATGAATATTAGTCCGGGATACTTACAGCTTGTATATAAGAACTCCTTTGGGGTGTCGTGTATGGAGGATGTAATTCATAGCCGAATTCGGTTAGCTAAAGAGTACCTCAGACATCATCAATATACGGTTGCAGAGATCGCCGACAGGTGCGGGTATCGTAATGTCGAGCATTTTTGCAGGCAATTCAAACAAATGACGGGTGTATCACCCAAGCGATTCATAAACGACATAAAGAACTCGGCTGACATAACAGAATGAGAGATAAATCTCACTCTCTCGCTCTGTCCAATGGGCAGTTACACTTAACTTTTTAGCCATCCAAAAGGTATACGTCAACGAGTTTGTTAGCGTTCTCTGCTGTCATTTTAAGTTAAGGTTTTAGCCTGTATAATGCAATGACATATTCTCAAGCATAATTGATCTATTATCATATTGTGATACTTTATAATGACATCTTGTTTTTGGCATATGCAGCCGCACCAATCATCCCTGCTTGCCCGCCTAATTTCGCTTGCACTATTTTACATGCATGGGATGAAAGCTTTAGCGCATGTTTCTCAACAGTGTCGCGCACTGTATTTAGCAATCGATCACCGGCTGCCGACATTCCTCCGCCAATAATAATCATTTCAGGATTGAACAGATTGATTACATTGGATAGACCAAATCCGAGAATCTTACCAGTCTCATGCATAACTTCAATTGCAAGTGAATCGCCAAGATCGTATGCTTCCGAGATCATACGGGCAGTAATTGCCGTCAAATTCCCTTCCACCCACTTCAAAATCATGCTTGAGCGCCCTCCCTCAAGCTTGTCTGTGAGCGTTTTGACGATTCCTACCGCAGACACGTATCTCCCCAGACAGCCCGAACTTCCACAACGACAAGGCCGACCCTCCCGGTACATATTCATATGACCTATTTCACCCGCACTCGATGTAGTACCGTAAATAACCTTTCCGTCATTGACGATACCAGATCCCAGACCTGTGCCTAACGTTATCAATATCAGGTTTTTATAGTCTGTGCCTGCGCCAAACTGCCATTCACCATACAGATTTACCCGAACATCATTGTCGATGTAAACAGGAAATTCAAAATGTTTTTTCATATAGTTCACGACATGAATGTTTTCCCAGTCTGGAAAATTAGGTGAAAATATGGATAGTCCCTGCTCCGGATCTAATAATCCAGGAATGCCCATACCCATGCACAGAATAGAAGCTGGCTCAATCCCCTCAGAAGACAGCATTTCTTGGATAATGTGTACAATTCGGTTTAATACATGGAACGGTCCTTTTACCGCCTCTGTAGGGTCGCTTCTTTCGTGAATTTTTTGAAACTCCAGGGTGAAAATGGAGGACTTAATGTTGGTTCCACCCAAGTCAATTCCGATGATATATTCTCGCATAATAATCTCCGCTCTCATTTAATTTGATATTGATGAACAAACAGCAGCAATTTGCTAATAAACTCATGCTCTATTCGGCCATGATGATGTACTATGATTCTCATTATAACTTTGTCATACACCTAAAAGATCTCTTATGCAGTGAATGCTGAAGAGATCTTTTTAATTTTAGATATAATCGATGATTGCATCTCAATAAAGCCAAGTACTTTAGAAGCAACAATTACCATCCTGAAATTACACTGGATCTGTTGTTTCCGTCCTGCTTCTCAAGTTCTTAAATAGTAATATGACAAGAAGTAAAGCAATGCCTACAGCTCCAAAACCCAACCAATTTAAGTACAGGACTGATGTACGACTGATCACAATCCCGCCTAATCCAGATCCCAGTGCAAAACCAAATTGGATAAACGACGTATTGACGCTAAGGGCAATATCAGGATTACGAGGTGCCAGTGTAACCAGATATAGTTGCTGGGCCGGAGATATGCTCCACGTGGCTAACATAAAAATCATTAAAACCAAGATTAACATCACAAGATTAACTCCAGCTAGAGCAAACAAAAGAAGAGTTACGCCTTGTAACAGAAGGCCTAGACCAATTGTAAACTTTGATCCCTTTGCATCTGCCAATTGTCCGCCCACTTTTGATCCGACAAAGCTGCAAATTCCCGCGAGAAACAGAACACCGCTGATCTCGGTCATGGTAAGTGTGGATGTAGCTTGCAAGAACGGCGTGATATACGTGAACAGTGTTGAATAGCCGCCGATATACAATAATGTAATAAGCAAGGCCGTCAGAATGAGTGGATTTTTTAAAATGGAGAGCTGCATTCTGAGGGTGATCTTTTCTTCCTCTTTGATTACCGGAACCTTTTTGTTGATAATAAGTAATGGAAGAACACTTAACAATCCAATCAATACAAATAGAACTCTCCATCCAAACCTTTCACTAAAAAATGTACCCACTGGGACACCGAGCACTAACGAACTGCTTAGCCCCATCAAAATGATGCCGATGGCATTGCCCCGCTTTTCTTTTTCAACCATTCGTGTAGATACGGCCATCGCTACTACAGTAACCATGCCTCCGCTAGCCCCTTGAACTATTCGTACCCATAGTAAAGTTTCGTAAGAAAGGTTAAAAAGCATGAGCCCGTTACTGGCAATAAACACACTGAGGGTGGACAACAGTAACTTCTTGCGATCCATATTTATTGTAATTGCAATGAGAATCGGGGCAATAATGGCGGCTGACAGAGCGAATACAGTCACCAGTAACCCCACTTGGGAAGTAGATACGCTCAAGTCTGAGGCGATCATTTCAATGACTCCTGTAATGATGTACTCAAGCGTTCCGATCAGAAAAACAGTTAACGCCAAGATATATATGATCCATTTATTTTTCAATATACTCCACTCCGTCTTCTTCAGTTATCTATTTAGTATTGGGATCTGTATTTCTATGAATTGTGCATCTTGTTCTTGAGATAAGGGTAAATATAGTTCCCTACCCGCTTCGTTTTCCTTGATCTGATAGTTATTTTTCTCAATCCATGTAGCTAAATGAACACAGGCTTTGCAGGCAAAGGTGGCATTGGAACGATAAGCTATGGTGGCCATCATGGGCTCTGCAGGAAGAGTCCGGAGTTGAAATGGATATGGAGGTAATTGCAGCTCACAAGTTAAGAAATAACCTATTTCCAATTCGAACTTTTCCTCTTGTCCGGGGATTTCTCTCCACAAAACAACCTGTGGCCCCTGGATCATTTGACGTATTTCTTTGGTTAATGACTGATCAAAATGACGAAATAAACTCGGAATATCCTCATCCCCCCCGTACCCAGTCTGAAAAAGAAACTGCCGAGCACTTTCCTCTTTGATTCGGATTTCTTGCCCAGTTTCGACGTGCCCCTCTTCCTCCATAAGCTGCAAGCGTTCCTCAATTCGGACTAGTTTAGCTTGTTCTGTATCGATAATCTGCTGAATTTCGCTTTTTTTCAGTTGAAACATGCCTTGAATATTCTCCAATGTAATATGTTCCTGTAGCAATTGTGTGATTTGTGGCAACGTAAACCCCAATTCTTTATAAATGAGGATTCGGTTGAGCTCCAGAAGCTGATCTGCGGAATAGTAACGGTAACCCGTGTCGTGATCTACCTTTCTCGGTTTAAGTATGCCAATCTGGTCATAATAACGCAGTGTTTTTAACGAAACCCTACTTAGCCTGGAAAATGCACTGATCTTGAACAACATATCATCTCCAATCTATTAATATAATGCGAGTATATAGTTTCCCGTGCAGGGGAAAGTCAAGGGGAATATGCTTCTCATTTTTATAGTTAAATCAACTAAATCAACCATCATCCTTGTCTTCACTCTATGTTGGGCTTATGGGGAAGTCAAAGAACCGTTTCTGAATGAAACGTTCATTTTTTTTGAACAAAAAAATGCCACTTATCGTGGCATTCTCTCGGTATTCATTCAATTATCCTGCTCAGGCAGGGTTGTATTATTTTCCGGTTTCGGCAAATGCTTTAATACGTTCCCCGATCTGGTCACGGACCCTTTGGAATACGGCCCATTTCTCTTCATCTGTACCTTGCGCTTTGGCAGGATCATCAAATCCCCAGTGTTCCCGCTTCACATGTGGAGGCGTCATTGGACATTTATCTGCGGCATCCCCACACAATGTGACTACGAAATCAGCGTTGTTCAACAATTCTGAATCAATGATGTCCGAGGTTTGAGTCGAAATATCCAGATCAACCTCGTTCATGGCTTTAACCGCTTTTGGATTCAGACCGTGGGCCTCTATTCCTGCGCTATAGATGTCCCAGTCTTCACTCAGATATTTCTTGGCCCAGCCTTCGGCCATTTGACTCCGGCAGGAATTACCGGTGCATAGGAAGTACAGTGTTTTTTTACTCATGTTTATCTCTCCTTGTTATTTAAGTTATAAAATGATTAACCACAGATACAGACCCACTAGGGTAATAAGCAGAGTCGGAATGGTGATTATGATACCTGTCTTGAAATAAGTGCCCCATGATATTTTGACACCTTTGGTGCTAAGTACATGAAGCCAGAGCAGGGTCGCGAGTGAACCAATCGGGGTAATCTTGGGACCTAAGTCCGAGCCAATAATATTGGCATAGATAAGCGCCTCTCGAACAGTCCCTGTTGCTGTCGTTGCATCAATGGCAAGTGCATCAATCAACACGGTAGGCATATTGTTCATCAGGGATGAAATGATTGCCGCGATAAAGCCCATACCCATTGTTGCAGCAAACAATCCTTGATCTGCTACAGCCTGAATGACTACGGCCAACAGATCGGTCAAGCCTACATTACGTAGACCATAAATCACGACATACATGCCGATGGAGAAAAATACGATGGCCCAAGGTGCTTCTTTGACAACCAATGCAGTCGGTACAGCAGAACTCCGGGAAGCCATGATCAGGAAGAATATCGCGACAATACCTGCCACAAAGGATACGGGGATTCCGAGAAATTCACTGGTAAAGTATCCAATGAGAAGAACCGCTAATACCACCCAAGACAACCGAAACATCTTCATATCCTTAATGGCAGTTACCGGAGGTTTCAATTCACTCGCATCAAATCGTTTGGGAATACTCTTGCGGAAAAAGAGATACAGTACACCAATACTCGCCACCAGTGAGAACAGATTCGGAACAAACATTCTTCCTGCGTACTCCATAAACGTAATACCAAAGAAATCGGCAGACACAATGTTAACCAGGTTACTCACAACCAGCGGCAAGGAAGTCGTATCCGCAATAAATCCGCTGGCGATAATAAATGGAAATACTCTCTTTTCATCAAAATTCAGTGCACGTACCATGGCTAGAACAATTGGTGTCAGTATCAGTGCACCTCCATCATTGGCAAAGAAAGCAGAAACCACTGCTCCCAGGATGGAGACGTAAACAAACATTCGTACACCATTGCCATGAGCGGCTTTGGCCATATGTAAGGCAGCCCATTCAAAAAAGCCGATACGATCCAGAATTAACGAAATCAGAATGATTGCGACAAATGCAAGCGTAGCATTCCAAACGATTTGCGTTACATCCCAGACGTCATGAAGATCGACCACACCCACAAGTAAAGCAAGAATTGCTCCGCCGCAAGCAGACCAACCAATGGACAGGTTCTTAGGCTGCCAGATGACAAGGATTAGCGTAATTAAAAAGATCATGCACGCTAGCTGCGTAGAAAACAATATATTTCCCCCTTTCAGTTCTGCCATCTGATTTATATTTGTATATAACAATATACTTATATATTGATTAAAAATTAATTACATACGGATGTAAAGTTCTCTTTGTTCAAAGACTTAAGAATCGTTGCCGTGTCCGGCATCAGTTCCAAGACAGATTTAATATAAGGTGTATTCTCTACATTTAAAGAGTAGTATACCCACTGGCCACGCTTATTCTCCTTAACCAAGCCTTGATCCTTCAGCTTGCGTAAATGCTGACTAATTCCAGGTTGTGACATGTCTAAAATCTCTACAAATTCACAGACACACCATTCTCGTTCTTTGAGGAGTGTAAGGATCGTAAGACGTGTTTTATCGCCCAACAATTTAATCTTTTCTGCTGCATTTTGAATGGAATCCATGTCACTTCCTCCTTCCGTTAAGCATAAGTGCATGCTTATATTATAATATTAAAAATTTGAAGTCAACATAATTCATGGGATCTTTGACATGAAAAATAAGGTGCTTAACTCAGTTCGAGCTGTGTCAACTCCTGTATATGTCCTCCAAAATATGATTTATTGATATGATTGTCAAAAACGCCTGTCAACACTGCTAAAAGCGAGTTTTTGACAGGCGTTTATATTGGATCAATTATGAAATAACGATTCAAATGAATGTCTTATGTTAGAGTATAACAGGCTGAATCAATCCGTCCTTGCCGAAAAGAAGCAGATCAATACATATTTCACGATGATAACCCTTTCCAGAGGAAAATCTGGAGAGTGGCGTGACAAAACGGTGATAGGCTATCCGGTACTGATCAGTTTCGGGCTCATTAAATATACAATGATGACCTGTGCCCAGCATGCCTTTCTCCACATTTTTGCTCAGAATCGGGTATTGATAGGTGATTGGACCGTATAATTGCTCTGACGTACCGTAATTCACATGATAGTTCTCACTGCCCGTATCATCACAGGACCACGTAAAGTGGTATAGTCCGCCCCGCTTCAACACCGTTACCGCCTCACGAAAATCATGGAGCCCTGAGAGATTGCTCATGGTGTCCTCTAAGACACTTGTCATGTCGTCACCAAGCTCCACAATGGCAGCATGTCCATTCCCGAATAGCAAATACGATTTTCCATCCGTTTCAGTATAGATAGAAGGGTCGATAGCTTGCCCCATGGTGATACCCAGACGTCTTAACTGCTGCATTGTGATCAAAGGCTGCGGCTCAGCCAGGAATGGCCCAATCGGTGTATCCGCTACAGCAACGCCGATGGCACTCTCTCCATTCAGCATTTTGCCACAGAAATAAAAATAGAACTTTTCGTTGCGGGTTGCAATGGCCGGTGCCCAGGCATTACCGGTTGCCCAGGTGACATCCTCTGTCCCCAGATCAAGGATCACACCTTCGTCTTGCCAATGCCTCAGATCTGAAGAAGAAAACACCTTGAACTGTGTTCCCGACCACCCCTCGAAACCATCTGTTGTCGGATACATATAGTAACGATCCTCAAACTTGGCGACATCTGGATCGGCATATTGTCCAGGAAGCACCTGATGACCATCCCCGTAAGCCGCGAGAAGCCGGCTGCACTCCTCAGTTGTGATGGGCAGGACACTTCCATGACGCTTTTGGTTCTTTCCCATATCAAAATCATCATCAGGAACGATTCGGAATTCTCCGCTTCCCAGATCTGTAGTCAGCAGAGGAAGATAACCCTTGCCTTCAGCAAATCGATCAACAATCAGGCACCATTCTTCCCGGTCATTGAATTTAAATATCTGAGGTCCCTCCACACCTGCCACAGCCTCCAGAATCGGGGCTTGCAGCGGAACAAACGCTTCTTTGTCGAGAGAGTCTCCTTTTTCTACCCGTATGTTTTTGGTTGTTTCATCCTTGGAGTATCGATAGTAACAACCACCCGAAGGAAGAATCGTTGTATCAATAATATGATTATCCCGCTCAATGTATTTTTCCGATGCGGAGAACGTACGAAAGTCTTTTGTGCGAGCGCTGTATATTTTTTGCTTTCGTTCTTGCTCCTGAGGCTCTTGCGTTGCAGAAGCCCAAAATACGAGAAACTCATCTGTTGTTTCATCATACACCGCTTCGGGCGCCCAGACACAACCAGCTCCCTCAACTCCTAATGTAACGTTCCAGGGGGATGACCAATTCACGAGATTGCTGGATTCCCATATAATTACGTCCCGGCTCCCGGCATTAACGGCATGAGTCCATCCTTTGCCGCTTGCGATGCGCAGATCTGTAGCAATCAGATAGAATTTATTTTCCTTGACTGAACGAATCAGAAACGGGTCCCGTACTCCTTTTTCTCCAAGGTCAGAAAACAGCACAGGTGATCCGCCATTAAGATCCTTCCAGTGAAGACCATCCTCGCTATAGGAGAAATAAACCTGCTCTCCATCTGGTTGTTCGCCAATAAAATGTACAAATAGATACCCATTATAATTTGAAGATGATGTGGTCAATGGAAAAGCCTCCTGAAATGAGATTGAGTTTAAATGATTTACTTTAACTGAAAAATGAAAGCGTTCTACTTATGTTGTATCATACTTCAAAAATAGTGGAATGAGTATATTTTTATAATCTCGTCTGTTGTAGATCATGTGAATCTTTCGCTGGAACCCTATTGTCCAATACATCGCCTTATTTTGTTTATTTTACCTCAGGTATACAAAATTCTTGGTTTTCATTTACAATTGAATGCTAACCTTTTTAATGATGAACAAATGAATATAGATTCATGCATTCATTTTTGTTTTCGAGATATGATGAGGAGGAATCATTGTGAAATTATCCAAAAAAGTATTACCAGCGGTAGCGCTGACTCTGGCTGTATCGGCTTCTACTCTCTTGTCTGCGGGACAAGCAAGTGCCGTTCAAGCTGTAAGTGTGGAGAAAAAACAAATCAAGAACATCATCTTCCTCATTGGGGATGGCATGGGGACCTCTTATACTTCGGCCTACCGCTATATGAAGGATGATCCTTCAACGAAGGGCATGGACAAAACCGTATTTGACCCTTATCTGGTTGGGGCACAAATGACCTATCCGGATGATGATAAACAAAATGTGACGGATTCTGCTTCCGCAGCAACGGCCATGTCGGCGGGCGTGAAAACATACAATGCGGCCATTGCGGTTGACCCTGAGCAGAAGGAAGTCAAAACCGTACTTGAGCAGGCCAAAGAAAACGGTAAGTCCACCGGACTCGTGGCTACGTCGGAGATCACTCATGCCACACCAGCTGCATTTGGTGCCCATGATATCAGTCGAAAAAATATGGATGCCATTGCGGACGATTATTATGATGAGTTGATTAATGGTAAGCATAAGGTGGATGTACTTCTGGGTGGAGGGAAATCCAATTTTGTACGCGAGGGTCGGGACCTGACGAAGGAGTTCCAGAAGGCCGGATTCAGCTATGTGACGGATCGTTCCGCTCTCCTCGCTGATAAGAATCAACAAGTTCTTGGACTGTTTGCCGATGGAGGATTGGACAAGATGATAGATCGTACTGCTGCAACGCCATCATTGGCTGAGATGACCAATACAGCGATTGATCGCCTCAGTTCGAACGATAAAGGGTTCTTCCTAATGGTTGAAGGCAGCCAGATCGACTGGGCAGGACATGATAATGATATCGTTGGCGCGATGAGTGAAATGGAAGATTTCGCAGCAGCATTTCAGGCAGCTATTGATTTTGCCAAAAAAGATGGTGAAACCCTTGTCGTGGCTACTGCCGATCACTCCACAGGCGGACTTACGCTTGGAAAAGACGGAGAATACAACTTTTTCGTAGACCCGATCAAAGCTGCACTGCGAACACCAGACTTTATGGCAGCACAGATTGCGAAAGGTGCTTCGATTGAAGAAACACTGAAAAGTTATCTGAAACTGGAGTTGAAGCCGGAAGAGATTCAATCGGTGAAAGAAGCAGCCAAAAGTGCAGATGTAACGAAGATTGATAATGCCATTGAAGCCATTATTAATAGCCGTTCGTTTACGGGCTGGACCACAGGTGGACACACAGGGGAGGATGTTCCTGTATATGCCTACGGCCCGGCAAGTCATCGCTTCGCCGGTTTGATCGACAACACAGATAATGCCAAGATCATATTTGATATCCTCAGCAAGCACCAATAATTTCACCATAATTCGGTAATTTATGATCATCCCTTCTCTTCTTTCATCTGAAGAGAAGGGAATTTTTTTCATTTCTGATGGTGTCACTCGACATCAATGGGATGTTTGATTTGATCCTCATAATAATCGATATAGATCCTGCCGTCGCTTCCTTTTACAGCATAAAATACATCGTTTATGTTCTTGCTTTTCGATTCAAGCTGTTGCATTAATTGCTTATCTGATATGCCATTTAGTTCTAGATTCTTGCTTAACATCGTTCCGTCCATAATTAACTCCACAGGCATGCGTTCAGGTTTGGACTCTACCTTCCTATGAACATCCTCAACCGTAGCCGTTCTATATTTGTTTTTTTTCATGACTGAAACTTGTCCATTCACTTCGAGTAAGGCGTACTCTACTTCCTCCATATTGAAAATGTCTTTCTGTCTTAGCATTTGGTTTAAGGAATCCAATGTCAGTTTATTCTTGGCGAGATTATTTTCAAGGATTTTGCCACCTTCAATTAATACGGTAGGTGAACCTTCTGCCAGTAGACGGATTTTTCTGCTTTTCAGATTTAATTTAGATAACAGATAAGAGGTTCCGGTAAAAACAATTAGAGAAATAATCAGATGTGTGACTTCTATTTTCTCGTTAAAAGCTAGATTGGCAGCTATGGCTCCCATGATGACTGCGGTGACAAATTCATGGAAGTTCATATCAGACAACGTTTGTTTTCCCAATATGCGAGCAATTCCCAATAAAAGCATAAAGGCAAAGATACTACGGATGAAGATAATAACATGTTCGTACAATACAAGCACCCTTTCGCGTGTTAGACAATTATGGAACTCTTTTAAGTATTCACCCAATTGTCCTCAAATATGTTGCCTTATGCATTACAAAATGAAACAAAACAACATGATCCGTTAATATGAGAAAAATGATATGAACATGAAATCAGTTTGGAACAAAACGCGGACCATTTTATAGAGGGTGTGGCGATTTTATTTCCGTTTGGGTTCGTTCTCGCTCCCGTATAACCATGCATTATTTCCCATGAAGATGGGTACTCTAACTTAACCATCTATGTGTTGAAGGAGAGAAATCCGATGAATGCGGTTAACGACTGGTTGAGGCAGATTGCCCACAATTATATATTGATTGTTATTGCCGCGATACTCTTTTTTACGGTCAAAGCAATCATTGGATACTATACGTACAAGCATTATGATAAAAAATTAAATGCTCTGTCAGATCAAATGGATCGTCTTATGGAGAAGAAAACGACGGACTGATTTAAGGCATGAAAATCCATAATTGAAGTAACTAGCTTTGGAGGAAAAATAAATGTTAGGAAATTTGCTTTTGGGTATGATTCTTCCCATTCTGTTGGGCGTGTGGGTTTTGCGACGACACGTTAAAATCCTCGTTATTTATTATCCACTGGGTGTGGCTATTGCCGCTTGTATCAACAACGTGGGGTTTAATTATTTCTGGAACATACTGCCGAACACTCGCAACCAGTCTTTTGCCGCTCTCCCTATGGACCTCGGAATCTATCCAATTGCCGGATGCCTGATGATGTATGCCATTTTAGTAAAAGGGGCGAAGCCATGGGCAGCCATATTTGCGGCCTCCTTATCACTGACATTCATAGAATGGATTGCTAAAATGCTGGGGCATGTGATCTATTTTAACGGTTGGAACATCTTTTGGACTTTCTTGTCCTATCTCTTGCCATTTGTGCTGGCTTACGGGTACGGCGTGTTATTGAAACATCTACACAGCGATCAAAACCCGGTCTGAAAAGTTTAACGCACACATACAAAACAGTTATGGGTTAACGCGGATGGGCATACGTGCATATGTTAACTCATATTCGTCTTGGAGGGATTCGTAATGTATGTGGCATATCCTTATGGTTACAGGTACACTTTTACTCCGGTATGGGCAACATCAACAGACGAAGCACTTGAATTAATCAAATCCGCTGTGCAGGGAGAACGAAACGATGAGATGTTCTATGATTCACTGATTCAGTTATCACCTGATGCCAATCAGGCTACCATCATCACGAGCATCCGTAATGATGAACGTGGACATAATCAAATGTATCGGCAAATGTACAAGGATCTGACAGGTCAGGAGATTTCGGGCGTAAGTAATGAGCCGGTTGAGAAGGTCACTTCTTATCTAGGCGGGCTGCAACAGGCGTTTCAAGGTGAATTGGCGGCCGTGGAAAAGTATCGGAGAATATGGTTTGGTCTCCCTTATGGCATATATAAAGACACGGTCTGGGGAATCATTCTGGACGAACAGAAACATGCGGATAAATATAACAATCTGATTACTTACAATCTGCCGAGATAGTCAGGTATGGAATAATTAACGCGTGGATTCCTTCACAGAAACACAATTGAAATCAGCAAAAAACCAGTGAATGATTAAAGCTCACTGGTTTTTTGCTTTGCTGAATTTCTCATTTAAAATCTAAATCTTATATGCATTCTTTCAACATATCAGGTTCCACATGAACGTGAACGGTGTATACGTCATGCTCCTCCATTAACTCGTTCTCCACGTCTGTACAGATATCGTGTGCTTGTTGAAGATCCAGCTCAGCATGTACGGTGATAACAACATCCACGACAGCATTATTGCCATAATTGCGTGCTCTTACGTCTTTGACCTTCTCTACACCGTTTATTCCGGCAATCGTCTTTTTGTACTCTTGAATCAGTTCAACATCAAAACCATCGGTCAGATGATGTGTGGCTTCTTTGAAAATGTCCCAAGCGGTCTTGCAGATCAGGAAACCTACGATAACAGCCGTTACGGGGTCCAACCATGGAAGGCCGAACTGGGAACCCACGATTCCAATGACCGCACCGGTACTCACCCAGGCATCGGAGATATTATCTCGCGCTGCAGCCATGACCGCCTGACTTTTGATACGTGTAGCAAGTCTCTTGTTATATCGATAGACCAGATACATAATAACCGCGCAGAAAATACCTGTGTACGCGGCGATGATATCCGGAGATTCATGTGTACCCTGGAACACAGAACTGATGGCTTCAAACAATACTTGTAAACCTACTGCCATCATGATAAAAGAAGCAACAAGGGACGCAACGGTCTCTGCTCTCCAGTGACCATAGGTATGATCTTTGTCGGCTGGGCGTTGGGCAAGCTTCAAACCGATTAGTACAGCTATGGAGGCCACAATATCGGTAGCATTGTTTAATCCATCCGCCTTAAGCGCTTCTGATCCGGCCATATTGCCAACGATCAGTTTTAATAAGGTCAAACATATGTAGGCGATAATGCTGATGATGGCTCCGCGCTCCCCCAGCTTTAGATTATCGTATTTTAGTTGATCCACAATGACATCCTCCTGCAATCTTCATTTCTAGCACGACTATGATGGTATCATTGCTGAATTGTGTGGGTCTAGAGAAACGTTTTGAGTGTTACGAAACATAATCTGTAAGCGGCAATTCTTTTAAGAGAATCCAAAAAAGTTGGATTTGGCAAACTTAAGTGTTTGATGGGTACGAGGAAGTTGGCCTACTGGCTTCCTTACCTGTGACCACACCTTCTTGCTCCTAAACCAAAAGAGCCAAATGGATCGTATTGATCCACTCGGCTCTTAGCGTTATTTTACAATAATTTGTATAACATCACTTGCCGTTGTTTCATTTCCATTCATAATTCACTACTCTTGTTCGGAAAGTGTCGGTTCATCTGGCGCCTCATTTGCAAGCAACTGTGAATCATCGGAATGCCGTTCGAACATAACTGCGTCAACCCTCGTATAGATCATATCCGCAGGAAGCGTTGGCGGGTCTACCGTTGTAGATGTAACCCTGGTTAAACGAACATACTCGCTGCCGTCTCCCGCGAAGTCAAACGTGCCCAGATTAAGCCAACCCGACGAGCCGACCGTTGCATCGATATAGGTGACCTCGGTACCCGTCTTATGCTTCACTTCCACTTTGACATTATTATCATTTCCCGTTGTATGGACGAGCTTGTAGATGGAAACGGTATATTTCCCTTCTGGAAACTGGCCTTTCCACGTTGCGGATGATCCTTGAACGGTTGAGTAGCGGGATTTAACCCCAATTTTGTATCCGGCTAAATTACTTTGGCTCCAAGACCCTTCTGTTGTGTATAACCCTGTTGTATCTGTACTGTCGACGATAATCGTTAGGTCCTTAATCGTGATGTTCAAATGCGGTGTGGTTAAGGTCACTCCGTCAATCGTTACCGTGGCCCATACCTCAATGTGATCCGTGTCCCCATCGAGATTGAGAAGAGTCAACAACCCACTGCTGTTCACTTCAGCCAGATCCGTACGATCAACGAAATACTGAACATCAGCCTGTGTCAGATCACTGATCAAACCGTTATCCAAATAACCGGTTACGCTTAGTTGTGCGGTTTGAGTCATCTGCAGCTCGTTCCGATCAGACTGAACTATGGCAGACTCCAATTGCGGTATCTTGTTTGGGTCCACCCACATCATTGCATCGGCTACGACTCTGGATTTGTTGGCCTTGTTCGTTAGTTCTACGTACCCGCTATCACCTGCAGCAAACGGATAATCCCCCAGGTGCACCCAAGTACCGTTCGTCATTGTCTCATCAACAGTAACCATATCGGAGCCTTCACTATGATAAACGGTAAACGAGGCATTAGTTGCCCAATTTTCACTCGTTGCAGTGATTTGCGGAATCTTGTAATACACACTGTAAGTAACACTTTCCGGAAGCTCAGGCCGCCATCTCATTTTGCTTGTCGCTGTACCAGTCGTAGATTTGGCATACACATAGTTATCATAGTAATAGTCGTTAGCTGTCGTATCCCTTATCCAGACGCCTTCTGTCTCCGCCTCCGTATTATCCACAATGATCGATGAATGATCCTGCC
Source organism: Paenibacillus sp. FSL R5-0517 (assembly GCF_037974355.1). Classification (NCBI taxonomy): domain Bacteria; kingdom Bacillati; phylum Bacillota; class Bacilli; order Caryophanales; family Paenibacillaceae; genus Paenibacillus; species Paenibacillus sp. FSL R5-0517. Next base: position 3,450,534 of record NZ_CP150235.1, on the reverse strand, counting down.
CATCATCGGGCTGGACTGGCGTTTCCGTTACCCGATCCGGCAGATAGAGTGTGCGCTTGCGGGTCTGTTTCCCCTCCGATTCCACGTAGTACGTGAAGGTTTGGGATAAATCATTCACCCGTATCGACCATTCCATCGGGTAGATCGTATCCGGGACGGTCGTATACGTAGCGCCGCCATCCAACGAATAATGAATGGTTGCCGGTTTTGTCGTTTTGGCCTGCACATAAGCATCATAGACCGTTTCGTCAGGCTTTACGATCAGCATACCTTTAACCGCATCAATTGGACTGTGAGTATCAAAGAAATAGCTTGCATCCGATGGTTCAGCTGTTCTGACCTGATGCAGCGGTACATCAATGTCAAGTCCCTCTACAATGATAGCCGTGATGCCCTTGCCTGAAACGGTGGCTTGAATGATTCCGCCACTCATAACGGTTTGCTCAGGTGTACCATTGTCGCGGATGATCGTTACAGTATAACTTTGTGCCGGGTTGAACCCAATGATCTGTTCATTCAATTCGATCGGAGTCTGAATTTCTTCCGACGATGCGTTGCTTAGCCCAATGTAGAATTTATCTCCACTCTCACCTGTGATCCAGTTCAATTGAGGATGATTGGTCTTAATGATCTCCTTCGGCATCCATAGCCAAACGTCGGAATTGCCATAAAATTGACCTGGTTTATTCCCATAGAGGTGATATTTGAACCATAAAAAATTCGTTTCAAATACGGAAGGAAATGTAATGCTTCCGTTCGATTTCAAGGATTGTTCGCTGATCAAATAATCCATCGTTTGCCCGAGCTGCCCCGGAATATGGTGATAATAGATGGATGTAGCCCCACTGGGGCCTTCCAGAGGGAAGTCCGGTTCAAGTTGGCTAACGGCGAATCCTTTATAATAATAACCTGGATAACTGGAATACCGACCAATAACCGCATTATGAGCAATGTCCTGTAGCAGTTTATCCCCTGTATAGAGCGACAATCGCAGCATGAACGGTGCTTCCTGAGCATTCATCCGATAATAGCCGGTTGTACTTCCTGCTTCAAACGTCAATCCGCTTGGTGAAACAAGCCAACGCTCGGCTTGAACGCCTCCGGCAATATCTTCAGGAAGTTTGAGCCGAGGATATTGAAATTTACCGCTTTCCGGCCAATGGAATGACTCCGCGTAATTATATGTCTCTGGTTGAGGAATCGTAACGTTCCCTTCAGGAACTGGACGAGCAACAAACATGGTTGCATACCGTTTAGCTTCCTTGTAAGCGGCATCCAAGTATTTGGGGTCCTGCGTTTCTTCGTACAGCTCCAAAATTTCCATCCACAGCTTGCTATAATAATAAATGAACTCATTTTTACTCACATCGATAGATGCAGGTGTATCGATATGTTGTGTAATATAGTTGTCGGCTGCATCCTTCGCAGCCTGCAAGTACTGTGCCTCTCCCGTCATACGATACATCATTAGGGGCTGAATGACAGGCCCGCGGTCTTTCTGGTCAGGATCACGCATAAGGTACTCTTCCTCTGCCAGCGCCCCAATTCCTGCCGAAGTGCCCATCATCTGATTGACAGCGGCTACGCTTGAAACATCAAAAGGCAGAGTAGCCATTTTCCATAAGGAAGGTACACCGTATACTTTCTTCTGCGTCGGCGACCAACCGATACCATTTCGCGATACGCCATACTGGACGGACGGCAATGCTCTCGTATCATAAAGTTGGTCATCCCCGGTCAAATAGTAAGCCCCCAGAAGAACCGCATTCGAGCTTGTTCTAACGCTATCCTCATTTTCAATATCAATAAAACCCTTGGCACGGCTCCACCACCCGCTGGGTGACGGGACATAATTAACAGAGTCGTCTCCTTGCGGCTCAATCTTGAGCAAATCGATCATATTAAACATCGCGTCAGTAAGCGACTTATTTGATACATTTTCACGATATGCCGAATAATCGTACTCATTGCGAAGAATATCCGTGTAGGACTCATACAGATTACTTTTTTGCGCGATTAACCCTATATGAAATTGATAGGTGCTTTCTGCGGTCATTTGCGAATAGGTCCCTAATTGAGGCGCATACAGGATGGGCTGCACGCTGCCTTCGTTGTTAACAAGGCTCATGCCCAAACGTTGTTTGGTCACACCTCCCGTCGGTTCAAATTCAACCGGAAGCTCCCCCGAGGGTACAAATATCCCATACGTCAATGGATTCCCCGAACCATCATTTTTCTCAACCAGGCTCATCGGAGCGCTCAGCTCTCTCAAGCTTGTAGATTCCACTGTACCTACCATTTTGGCATGTGACCGGAATCCATTTAACACTTCGTTGATGCCCGAGACTGTCTCTGTTGTGAAAGACTGATATCCAATCACATAATTGCCGTCGCGGCGAGGTGTAAAGGCAAAGGAAACATCGGGTTTATCTCCTGCCATGGACCAGTTCACCTGTAAATCGTAATCACTGCCGTGTGAGGAATCGGTTAATACCGCCGTTTGGCTGTCTGGAAAAGAGATCCCGTCAAATGTAATCCAGCGCTTATTCATCGTATCGTAGTAATTAGTTCGGCTGCCCGCATTCCCGTCCAATACAACCCATTGTTCCTCTAATCTTTCCGCCACAGTATTGATCGGCATCCAGTCTCCAGTGTCTGTGTTCTTGTAAAACATGTCACGAACGATAGAGCTGCCCCCATCCCATGCTGCTTCATAGAAAGTTGCTTTATAGCTATCATTCTCGATACTGCCTTTTTCCGTGTAACTGAGATTCCCTAAAGTGCGGCTCCGCAGCGGGGGCAACGGCGGGGCTTTCTGCTGGATATTTCCTTCAAATTTGACTGCATCAGCCCGCGTAATAATGGTACCCGTCGAAGGTTGCGTTCGAGTCAGCCTGACAAATTCGCTATCATCACCACTAAACTCATATTCCCCCAAATCAACCCATCCAACCGATGGACCTGACGAAGGTCTTAGATCCAGAAACTTCACATCCGTAATCCCGTTATGAACAATTTCAATCTTCACATTACTATCTGCTTTGTCCGCCCAATCCAGCTTATAGAACGATATTCTCGCCGTCCCTGCTTCCAATCGCGGATTCCATGTGATCGTTCTGCCTACAGCATCCGTATATTTGGAACTGGAATTATTGTATCCCTTCACTCCCGCGCTTGTGGTCCAATACGGAGCGGAGAATCCGTTATTGGTATTGCCTGCATCAACAGTGACGACATCATCAATCGTGAGGCTTCCATCATCAATGATGATCGTCTTATGTGGCTCTTTTTGCTCAATATTTCCTTCGAACTTGACCGCATCAGCTCGTGTAAGGATCGTGTTCGTGGTGCCGGTAGACCGGGTCAATTGAACGAATTCTTCCCCAACCCCGGAAAAATAGTACTCTCCCAAATCAACCCAACCCGCCGGCGCGCCAGATGAGGGTCTTAGATCCATAAAGACTACATCTGTTGTCCCATTATGAACAATCTCAATTTTCACATTGCTATCTGCTTTATCTGCCCAATCCAGCTTATAGAACGAAATTTTCGCTGTTCCTGCTTCCAAGCGTGGATTCCATGTGATCGTTCTGCCTGCTGTACTCGTATATTTGGTGCTGGAAAGATCATACCCCTTCACCCCTGTGCTTGTGGTCCAATTTGGAGCCGAATATCCATTGTTCTCGTTACCCGCATCAGGTGTTAGAACATCATTGATCTTAATACTCCCGTCATCGATGATAATGGTCTGATAAGGTAAGGTCTCCGCATAAGCGGTCCTTATTCCAATCAGGCTGAAAGGAACTACGATCGTCAACATGAAAACGATGAAGAAAAACAGCTTCCTTTTGACCATACAATTCACAGCCTCTCCTCAAAAATGGTAACGCTTTCAATAATAGATTGCCTTTTACTCAAATGATTGTAAAAAAGCTATTAACCTTATCCTTCTGCCTATTCCCGCTCTGTCGTTTTTATCTTAGCAGTCTCAACACTTTGAAATTTCTTTCATTTTAAGAATTTCTTATACGATTTTAAGTAAAAAACCTACATCTAACTGAGCGCTTATTGCAGTCAGATAGAATGCAGGTTTATCACATGTTCCAAATGTCCCTAATGTCCCTAGTCTTCCAAGTGAAACAATCCATTATAATGGCGGCTGCACCAATAACAACTTTCCAAGCTGAATGACCGTTTGATCATACCAATCCGGATGCTGCTGAACATGTGCGATACTTCTTACATTGCCACTTGCTTCAAATACGGCCGCTTTGTCTGTCTTCTCGTGATCGATCTCGAAGCGAACGGTATGTTTCCCATTGGGTAGTTCTGGTAAGAAAACATATTGATTTCGATTATGATCGTTATAGGGTGTGAACCGATCGAGAACAATTGGTTCCTCTCCATCCACCGACACCTTCAATCTGCCAGAATCCGGCCCCCCGATATCAAATAAGCCGATGTGGGTTCCCTCAAATTCCACTATGATCGTCTCACCGGGATCAACTGCTCGCCACAGACCGGGGAACAACCAATCATACTCGCGCACTAAGGCAAAATCATCGGGAGTCATGTAAGACCATCCTGCGGAAAAATGAGTAAGACGATCCAGTGGCAGCATGGTTGCATACTCCCAAGGATTGGCCGGAACCAGAGTGTCTTGCGGCAAATGATGTTCCACATTTCCCACATGATCTCGAAGTTCGCTCATTTTCTCAAATGACCGGGTGATGGTGTCCGTGTAAATCTGATGTCCTTCGGGAATCGTTGGATGGATCGAATCATGTGTAAAAATAACGGCACCGGGAATGGATACATCTGCACTTGAGGTGAAAATGAGCTTTCCACCTGAAACCAATTGACTGACCGCCACGCCCAGATGAATCGAAGGAATGCCGTAATAGTCGGCAACTTCCTCTTGCATAAGTGCACCCTTCTGGTACTCTCCGGATTGAAATAAGTTCAAATCCCGCTCCTTAATCGTATATACGAACAGTATATCGGTGAATAGGCTGTGCTTGCGGATCTGTCGGACAATACCTTCGATTCGCGCCTTGGATTCGGGGACTCCCCCATCATTGCCAACAAATTCAACAAAAACGAGATCAGGCTGATGACGCAGTACATCGGTCTGCAAACGAGCACAGCCGAGGTCCGATCCTGTCCCATCAATGCCTGCGTTCACTGCGCGGATATCGGCATGGGGATATTGCCCTCGCAGCCAATCGGCCGTCATGACTCTGTATCCTTCAGAACGCGTATTACTGCCGCCAAAATAAACGATGGTCACAGGTTCCCCATTTTCCAACTTCTGAATGACATTAGGTAGCCCTCTTCGAGGGAAAAATTCCTTCATCGCAATTTCACCCAACCTCACTTCGCATTTTTAGGAGCAAAAAATTTCACTGCAAACACTTCATAATAAGGTGAGCCATACGTTGCACAGAAATCAAACCGGATATGGGTTACACCTTGTGCATTCACCTGATGTTTATTCAACGAAAGATAATTTCCGCGGACTTTAATTTCACTCTTGATCCCGTCCTCTAACGTTAAGGTCACATCATAATCCTGAATCAGTGGCTCGATTGGATCGTCAAAATGCTCCAAATTCAGCTCCGAATTGAAGACAAGATGGATTTCATCCAGATTTTTGGGGCTTGCAAAACCAAATTCCAACCATTCCCGTCCTTCTGTACGTTCCGAAATCCAACCGTTTGGCAGACCATAAGGTCTGGAGAAGCCGTTGACGACATTCGCGGGATTATACATATCCTGGGATGGTATCAGACCCTTGAAGCAAATGCTCTTATTAAGCTTCTTCAGCCTGGATGGCTCTTCCGGTTTATAAAAGAAACTCACCGCTCCAGTCATGTTCTCTTCATTGGTGTGTACCGCAAGGCTCTCTGAACCTTCCAATACGATGTAGACCTTGTAATCATCAGGTTTCTCACAGCCCAGGTCCAGCGTAATCCAGTCATCGTAACCCGCTGAAATAAGCAAGTGATAGTCTTTCAGTTCGCTGGTGGGAATATAGTTTTCCTTCCGCTCCCCGCCATATAGTTTCACTTGCAACGTTTCCGATTGCTCGGATCTATTTTTAATTTTGATCTGCACGCTTTCCGCCACGGATGTCTGAATCGGCAAGACCAAACATAACGCTTTGTCCAAGGAGATCTCTTCGGTTGCATGAAGATGTTCATAGCTTCGCTGAGATGAGGCACGAATCGTTAATCCATCTGCGAAATAACGATCCAACGGCTCTTGAAGCCCTACAATCGTTTGCCCGTCTCGAAGCAGCTGTGCCTGAAGCTCACCCATATGGGCTTTGACGAGAGCCGCAGGGTCTGCCTCATATTTTACGCATAACGCAGCAGCCGTTCCTACAGCCTGCCCCATACAACCACAGGTTGCCATGACCCTTGTAGACCCAAAAGCCACATGGGTAGCGCTTATATTGCGGCCAGCGAACATGAGATTGGGAATGTTGCGTGAAAATAAGCTGCGAAGCGGGATATTATACAATCCCGGCACAAAATTCCACGCTGTAGCTGGCCCTTCATCGTAGATGCCTTTATTCGCATGCAGATCCATATACCAGCCTCCGACGGATACCGCATCTTCGAAATGAGGTTTTGCTGTAAGATCGTTTTGAGACAGCATGTGTTCCCCTATGAATCGTCTCGATTCCCGCTTTCCCGGAATTGGGCACACATAATCCAGAATGAGATTGTCTACATCATCGAACTCGCCGCTGTTTTTGATGTAATCCCAGATTCCGTACACCAATTTTCGTAGTTCCAATGCAATGTCTTCATTATGCTTGATAATATCCATATGACCGCCGTATTCCAGCCACCACAATCCGCCAAGTCCGTTGATTTTCCTTGGAAAAGACCGATGGTTTAACCCTTTTCGGATACTATCGAAAAAGTCCAGCTTCGTAATATCATACGCAAAGCCAGGCCTTTTGTAAGGAACGGCATAGTCTACATCACGGGCTTGAAATAGAATCGTATCGCCCATGGTGTAATGATCCGCCACTTCTGGAGCAAGCTCCTCCTTGTATTCATGTTTCGCCTCTCTTCCCCATCGGAAGTGAGCACCTGCTTGGTATCCAACAATTCCATCCCCGGAGCAATCAATGTAGGTCGGGCTTTCAAAACGAAATTTTCTCTCGGAAGCCAACTGAAGTCCGTCTACCCATTGAATTCTGCCGTTTTCCATGCCCGTTTCATGAACGCATGTGTTCAGGAATAGAGAGATGTTGGGCTCATCATAAACCATGTCGAGTAAGGCTGTATCGGAAAGCGAAAGCATAAGTTTCTTGTTGTATAACGGATTGTAATGAAATATCTTCAGCTTCAGTTCTTCTATCAACCCACCCTCTCGTGCATAGTAGGATGGACTATTTCCGAGATAAGCCGACCCGTTGATATGCACTCTGACCTCGCTGCTCGCATTTCCCCCTAGAACCGGCCGATCATTAATAAGTGAAACCTGCAGACCTTGGCGTGCAGCTGCAATGGCAGCGCATATCCCTGCAATACCTCCACCTACGACGGTTACATCAGCTTTTATAGACTCCATTTTGATAACCTCCATGATTAGATGCTCCTATCATGGTAATGGTTTTGGCCCCTTTTTTTTTACATAATTTCACGAAAAAATCATACATTTTTTGCATCCTTATTAGGATTTCTACCGTGTCATTTTTATCCGATATTGCTTAGGTGTGTCACCGGTATATTCTTTGAAAAGTTTGCAAAAGTAACCTTCATTGACAATGCCTACTTCCTCGCACAATTCCAATAAAGAATAATCCTTCACATGTAACAACTCGAGAGCGAGATTGATTTTTTTACGGTTGATGTAGCTAATCACACCTTCGTTCATTGTTTTTTTGAATAAGCTGCTAAAATACGATGGCGCTAAATTCACTTCCTCCGCAATGGCCTCCAGCGTTAAACGCTGTTTCAGGTTTTTCTCTATAAAATGAATAGCATTCATGATTTCTGCACGATGTAATCGTTGGCCTGCATGCACGTATTCAAATGTGAAGTCGCCAATATAGGCGAGCTGCTCTTGAAATGTCATATATTCCATGGGGAATTCAGCTGCTTCCATAGCCAGCTTGTTCCCTGATTTAAACTTTACGGTAATTTCTCTGTACAAGTCTCTAATCATGGGCGCCATGACGGACTTGTGGATTTTATGGTCCGAAACAAATTGCAGCAGTTCGGCAAGTGCACTGTCGAGCTCTTCCTTGGAAATCTTTCGTTTCAGCCGTATAAGAAAATCATTCACCTGCTGCTGAAAGTCTGCTTTTTTGTCATTATGGTATTGGAACCGATGCATCGGTGTTTTGACTACTTTTTCGGTATGATAATAGAAATCCTCACTTACATTTGTAGCTTCCGTGTACGCCTGTTTGATCGATTCCCATCCTCGGTGTGGACCTCCAAAAGCGACGGATACCCTTTGATTCAAATATTGATGCAAATGAGAGATGATCTGCCCTCCCAAGGATAGGCAAGCGTATTCCGTTTCCATATCACTGCGGTTATTTTCCCAGGATAAAAAGCCAATAAACCGATTATCGGACAGATCCGCAGCTACACCGCTGCCGCCACTCATCACCGTTTCTTCGATGATATTCGTAATCGCATATTTCAAGATGTTTTGATCTGCGGCAGCGTATTCGTTTCGGAAACTTTCATACGTATTCATCTCAACGATGAAGCAGCAATAGTTGGCTTGAAAGAAATGAAACTGCATACGATTGGCAAAATCCGATGCCCGATGAGAAGGAATTTCACCTCGGATCAGTTCGTTAAAAAATTGCTTACGGACTCTATATTTATTTTCAAGTACGGATACGTTTAACGAGTGAAATTCCGCTTCTTTTTTCTCAAACTCATTTAGAATTCCAGCTGCCTTATCCAATGCTCGATTCAGATCGGCTTCCCTTAGCGGAACCTTTACAATGTACTCCAATACGTTGGCTTGAATAGCTCGCTGGGCGTATTCAAAGGATGAATAGGCGGTCAAAAGTATGTACTGGGTATGGGGGAGTTCCGCCTTGAGCTGCTCAATCATGGAGATGCCGTCCATTCGCGGCATAACGATATCGGATATAACGATATCCGGCTTAAGTTTGATGATCTCCTCGATCCCATTCAGCCCATTATTTGCTTTTCCCACTAGAACAAATCGCTTATCCCTATGAGATAGCTCACTAAAAAACAATTCCAATCGTTGAATGATCAGGTCTTCATCGTCAACAATGAAGCAGGTATACTCTTTCCCCATTATGCATCTCCTTTTTGCAATTCTGCCGGGAATAATGCGCGTATGCGGGTTATTTCCTTAGGTATGCTAATGATATCCAGTCCGAATTGATCTCCGTAGTGAAGTCTTATTCGACTATGAATATTATTCAACCCGATTCTTTTTCTTTTTACTTCCTCTTCACTCGGTTCTGAGATTAAAATATGCTTTAATTGGTCGGCCGGAATTCCCTCACCTTGGTCAACAACTTCGATGATGACATAGTCTTCCTCCCTGTACGCATGAATCGTAATAGGTCCCTCAATTTCGCCTCCGTTATAACCATGGAAGATACTATTCTCCACAAGGGGCTGCAACAACATTCGGAAAACCGGAAAATCCATTAATCCTGCTTCGATATGTTCAATCAAATTGAAGTTTCGGTTATACCGAATGTTCTGGATCTCGATATAGTCCGCTACATTGCGTAATTCCTGGCGTAGGGAAACCTTCTCAGAAGCATCGTCTATCCCATACTCCAATAATGAAATGAGCGACCCGATTACCACATCGACTTTCTCTATTTGTCCAAGACGTATCACATTGCTGATCGAACCAAGCGTGTTATACAGAAAATGTGGGTTTATTTGAGACTGTAATACCTGAATTTCCAGCTTCCGCTCAAGTTCATTATGAAGCTCGGCTCGGCGAATCAGTTCAACAATTTGCTGTAACATACGATCAAATGCGCGTGAAAGATCTCCAAACTCATCGTTCCGGTTAATGGTTACTGTCGTTGTGAGGATGCCTTGTTCGACCTGTTTCATTTTTGTTTTGAGTGTATATAGTGGTTTTCTTATAAATTTGGCAACCATGAAAGAAATGAACAAACTTAACAGAAGACCTGCAGCCAGAAGCTCAATATAATAGGTTTCCAATCTGGACAAAGCTGCTTTCAAACGGGATTCATCATTAACGGAGACAATGGTCCAGTTGAATTTCTCCGTTGGTTTCTTCAAAAGAGAGACGGGAATACCATCCTTCGTATGCAGTTGAAGATTTGTTTCTGACGTATCCAAAATTTCTTCCGCTGACGTCTCCCCGATCGAAAACGTATGATCTTGAATACTCAGGGGTCCTTTATTTTCAGAAAATCCGGCAATGATCTTACCTGAGGCGGTGATCAGAGCCAGATTCATTTGTTCCTGTTTATTAATCTTGAACAAGGTTTCTTCAATGGCATTTAGATCCAGATCAACCGCAATGGCCATAGGAAACGGAGCACCGTTCAGATAACGAACCATCGTAACAGTCCAGCCGGAGTACTTTGATTTGTATGGTTCACTAACAAAGGTAGTCCTTCTATTTTTGTCAGCCGCATCATATAAAGATTCTCTTTCCGATAAAGGTTCATCGAATATTCGTGTAGGTGCACTTCCGCCCAGAATGGATAAATCGCTTTTGATCAAATAAATATTACTAACATAATTACTGTTGAGTTCATACAGTTCTCTTAATTGCTCTTTAATCACTTCGGTATGGTTAATATTGGCTTTCACCGAAGTTTCAACCGAGAAGAGGATCGTTTGGAAGGAGGAAAAGTTAACGGTGAAATACTGGTCCACCTTGTCTAATATTTGATTGGTGTAATAAATATCATTGGTTCGTATTTCTTTTTGGACATAGCGATAAGATAATTGGCTTATCAAGATGATGCAGCCCAATACAAACGCGAACACGATAAAAAACAATTTTAAAGGCAAGCTGATTCTTCTTCGCATCGATCATCTTCCTTTTAGTTCCGTTTTGTACTAAGAATAGCATATGCGAATAAAGAGAGGGGCTACGAATAGCCACTCTCTCTTTGTTTATTTTTACTTGATGAGGCCGGCGTCTTTAAATTGCTGGATGGCTGTTTCCTTATATTTCTGCATATCAAACTTGGTATCCAACGTTTGGAGGAAATTGTCCCAGTTGGAAAGAGGTTCTTTGCCCGTCATAAATTTGACCAAGCTTTCATTAATGAACCGTTGGCGGTCAGCATCCAAGGTGTCGCTCGGGTCTGGGGTCAATAAATTACCGGGTAACGTTGGCCCCACATATTGCTGATTGTTCTTGAAGGCTTCCGCTGTCTTCGGATTCTGGAAGCTGAAGTACTCCGCATCATCACCGCGCCGCGGCATTCTATAATGATCGACCCACAGGTACTTCTCTTTCATTTCCTTCGATAACTCGGAGGTTTTATTTTTGATTTTGCCATCCACCACATCCCAATGAATCCCTTTGATTCCGTATGCAAAATTCGGATAGGCTTCTTCATCCGTAAAGAGATAATTCAGCATGGACAAGATGCGAATGATTTTGTCCTCGTCCGCTTTTGCAGATATGGCCCATGAATTGCCCTGGAACGATTTTCTCTCTACAATCTGATCGCCGTAAGGACCTTTCATCGGAGGAATAACGATCCATTCCGGCACCTCTCCACTAATTTCTTTCATTTTCTGTTGATAATCCGGTTCCAGCCTGCGGGCATCTCTGATCATGAAGCCAACTTTACCCTTAAACATCTTTTGATCCAACAGATCAGGTGAATTCATCGTCACCCAATCCGGATCTACGACTTTGGCTGCCATCATTTTGTTAATGTAGGCAAGTGCCTCTTTCATTTTGGGATCGATAAACAGGAATACCGGTTCATTATCTTTTATCTCAACGGCCGAAGGAGGATTAACGCCAAACATCCACATCAGGCTATCAAAGCCGTAGGTTTGCAGATTGCCTTCTTTATTCATACCGCCGATGAATCCGTACGTATCGTTTTTGCCATTCCCGTCCGGATCTTTCTCTGTAAAGGCTTTCATAACTTCGAACAACTCGTCAGGTGTCGTTGGCACATCCATATTCAACTTTTTCAGCCAATCGTTACGGATGAAGTAGCTACGACTGATACCGTTTACATTATCATAGCCTGGAACTCCGATCGTTTTCCCTTGATAGGACATCGCCTCCCAGGAGTCATTGCCAAACCGTTTCTGTAATTCAGGAAACTGATCCAGATAAGGGGTCAAATCCGCAAGCACGCCTTGGTCGTAATATTGTGCAAGATCAGCACGACTCTTCAAGAAGATCAAGTCTGGAATATCCCCGCCTGCAATGAGCGTGTTCAGTTTGGTTGTTGCTTGACCCGCTTGAGGAATCATCATATCCAAGTCGATGTTCATCTCTTCTTCCAACATTTGGCGTTGAATATCTTCATCCCGTGGAGGTACTGGAGCAGCAGCATTGAACGTACCTTGGTTAAACATGGAGATCTTCATTTTGGTTGCAAACTGGCCAGACTGGTCTTGCACATTACTCGAGGTTGTCGATGTAACTTCTTCATTTCCCCCACAACCCGACAATAGCGTTCCAAGTCCTAAGATTGCCGACATAATAGCAAATGAAATCTTTTTACGCTGCATATTGACCTCTCCTTTGTTTGTATATTATCACGGTTTGCCCGTAATAAGTTAGGTTGGAACACCTTTTAACCTTTAACGGATCCCAGGAGCACACCTTTGGTAAAATGCTTTTGCAAAAATGGATAAACGATCAAAATCGGGACCGTAGTCACAACAACTGTAGCCATTTGCACAGCGAACGTACTGACAGCTCCGGAATTGGCGAGCGAATCAGCGCTTTGCGTTGCGACGTTAAGCAGGATATTGCGCAAAATCACTTGAAGTGGCATGTAGTTGGAATCATTGATATATACAATGGCATCGAAATAACTGTTCCAATGCCCGACTGCGTAAAACAAGGAAATGGTTGAAAGCACGGGTAACGACAGAGGTAAAATGATCCGCCATAACGTCTGAAGCTCACTGGCACCGTCTACCCTCGCGGATTCCTCGATTTCACCAGGTAGTTGCTCAAAAAATCCTTTAATGATCACCAGATTAAATGCACTAATGAGATTGGGAATAATCAATACCCACGGACTATTTAACAATCCGAGAGAACGAATTAGTAGATAGGTCGGAATTAACCCCCCGCTGAACATCATGGTAAATACAATGAAGAGTAAAAACGGACTTCTTCCGGGCAAATATTTTTTGGATAACGGATATGCCGCGATTACTGTAAAAAATACATTTAACGCAGTGCCTACAATCGTTCGAAACAACGTAATTTTATACGCCTGCCAGATCCCGTGAGAAACGAATACTTCTTTATAGGCCAAAAAGGTAAAGGATTCGGGTATAATCACAATCCCTCTTCTTAATACTTCCGATTCTGGCGTTACGGAGACAGCAACCACATAGAGGAAGGGCAGCACACAAAGTAGGGATAACAAAATAAGCATTACATAAACGACGGTTTGCCAGACTTTTTCACCGATTGTCATATGGATCATTCTAAAGACCACCTCACCAAATTTGCCCATCGAATTTTTTGGCGAGCTTATTCGCTGCCAACACCAAAGCAAATCCGATGACAGCTTTAAACAACCCTACAGCAGTAGCCAAGCCAATCTTGAGACGCTCCAACCCTTCACGGTATACCCATGTGTCGATAATGTCGATCTTCTCCTGGTTAAACGTGTTGGCAAACATGAATATTTGGTCAAAACCCGCATCCAGGATATGGCTTAATTTTAGAATCAGCATCAGAATAATGACTCCTCGAATACCAGGTAACGTGATATGCCATAGTTGTCTCCATTTGGAAGCGCCATCCATTCGAGCCGCTTCATATAAGCTTGGATCTATTCCTGCCAAGGCGGCAAGGTACAATATTGCCCCCCATCCAATATCCTTCCATACTTCAGATAAGATGATCAGCAATCTGCCCCAGGCAGGTTCCGTTAGAAACGAGATGGGTTCAAAACCAAAATCCTTCATAATCATGTTAAAGAGACCATCACCTGGGGCTAGTAATGCCACCATAATTCCATAAACAATGACCCATGACAGAAAATGAGGCAAATAAGTGATGGTCTGTACGATTTTCTTAAACCATTGGCTATACACTTCATTGAGGAGTAAAGCAAGTACGATGGGCGCGGAGAATCCGAACAATAGCTTATACAGCGATATGATGATCGTATTTTTCATGATGTCCCAGAAATAAACGCCGTTCATAAAATCCGTAAAATTTTTGAATCCCACCCATGGGCTATCCCATAGTCCCAGAGCGAGGTTATAGTTTTTAAAAGCAATCATGATTCCCGCCATGGGAATGTATTTGAATACGGCAAAGTAAATTAAGGCTGGTAATAAGAGAGCATACATCACTTTGTGCTTTTGTATTGTCCTGATCCATGACTTTCGCTTTGGGGAGATGGGAACGGCGTCCGCTGCCAATTTTGCTTGCATTTCATCACCTCGTCTTTGTTTGTATTTGTATAATAGCACCCGTTTATCGGATAAATTTCTGAAATTTCAAGAATTTCTTATAAGATTTTAAGGAGTGTGCCAGGGTTCGTTTCAACAACTGAATCCAAGCAAGCTGGACAAGAACTTGTTCTAATAAAATAAAAAAAGCCGCTAAAATAGCGACTTTCAAATGGCGTTATATTCTTATTCCTTATTGATATGACTGGGTTTCATTAGGGGATCTATACTTCTCCCCAAAACATTTCAGTTTCATAGTCGAATGCAACAGTACCCTCTTGATTATTTTTATCAAATAAATTTCGCAGTGCTGATATCATAGGATCGTAATTTGCATGCCCTGGTGCAGGGCTATAGGAAGATGATAGCAACCTGCCTTTCAATCCTTCGAAATCGAACTCCTGACTCATTCTGAATCGCATTTCATGCATTGAACCTTCCTTGAAAAAAGAGAGCAATATCGCCTGAGAAATATTTTTATGATTAACTTTTTGGTAGTCGGTTCCATATGTATGGAGCAGTTGATTGTATTCTTCACGAAACGGAGTACCGTGTGTAAGACGTGAATTCCAGATGAGTATTACTCTCCCGCCAGGCCGTAGAATTCTGCGAAACTCGATTTGGGCTGCGGATTGATCGAACCAGTGGAATGCCTGAGCACAGACAATAAAATCAACCGACTGATCAGGTAATCCCGTAGATTCTGCAGAACCTGCTATACTCACGAATTGCGGACTACTTTTTAACGTTTGCTCGGCGGCTTCCCGCATAGCCTGATTTGGCTCGACCGCTATTACATAGCTTCCGCGTTCCAGAAGTAGTTTTGAGATGATCCCAGTACCTGAACCGATGTCTGATATGGTACTGTTCGCACGTAAACCGACGACATCGTACATATAGTCAATAGCCTCTTTTGGATAGCTCGGGCGGTATTTCAAGTACGAATCGACCCGACTCGTAAATCGTTCTCTATTGTTCATCGATCGTCACGCTCCCATCAATATTTTTCTGGTCCATGAGCTGCGCTTATCTTGGCTGTATTGATCATTGATTATATAATCCCTAATACATTCATCGGAATGGATTCCTCCTAAGTAGAAATAGCGGTGCCATATATGACTTTTTGATTGTGTCCATTACGTACATCTTCATATTGCCTTATGAAAAGAAAAGACCCCATATGGAGTCTTTTCTGTCGATGATTAACGCATCGCACAAAGCATTCGTTATAAGAGACAACTACCTTACTTCTCCGATGGGAGCGGTGTAAAGAGCAGATTGACCGGCAGGTTGCTTCCTGGCGCGGCTGAGAACAGAATCGTTACGCTCTCTCCGATTGATCCGGTGCGGTAAAGAACGCTTTGTTCACTTGAATTGGCAACGGCAACGTTGCCTTCGGCAATCGATACCAACTGGTTGTTCACCAGCGCTACTCCGGAGTACTTTCCTCCACGAGGGTTAAAGGAGATAAGCGTACGCGGTGCAACATTGGTCAGCGTGATTTTGTACAATACGCCGAAATTACCCGCGTTGGATGCATCTGTGTAGGCCATCGGATCTGTTCCTACCAGATTGGGATCGCTTGAATTGTCACCAAGTGGCAGACGGGCCGGTTTGAGTCCCACGTGCTCATCGTACTTTATGATGCGAGTCGCGTTCGGATACGTACCACGGTTATGCACTCCGTCACGATCAAGCACGGGAAGCAATGGCAACGCTTCGAACGGATCTTTATTTTCTTCCACCAGGATAACGTTATAGTCTAAGGAATAATCACTATATGCATCCGAATAGAGTGAGATGACTTGTCCTTCTTTCATCGGCGTTTTATTAAGTTCGGTCAAAATCAATTTGCTTTCCCCAGGTTGAAGGTACTCTTTCTTTTGATCCGCTCCGGTCTGAATTGACTTGAACCATTTATCAATAGACAATTTCCCGGCTACAGTAGCATACGGTGTAGGTCCAGCAAAGCCCATATTCTGCTGTTCGAATACAGCCGGATTCGGGTTGTTATTGGTTGCAATCACATACATTTTTACTCGTTTGCCTGTATTGTTCACGTGGTGAATCATGAAACGGGTCTGTCCCGAAGATGATTCTTTATACACGATGCCTTCCGTATTCACCGTTTCCGGGCTGTTACTGCGGATCAGCAAACTTGGCTCATCCATATACGTATATGGCACTTTCTCCATTGTAGTCACTTCGCCGCCGTTAAAGGTGAATTTCTGTCCTACTGGCGTGAAGAGTAAATTGAAGTCGGTAAATGAATATAAGGTCTCATTGGTTATGGTGATCACCTTGGAGTACGTGTTTGTAGCGCCATGATTATCAGTAACCGTAAGTGTTACCGTTTTTGGACCCGGTTCAAAGAAAGCAAGTGGATTGTTCTCCCACACAGCTTTGACAATATTATTTTCATCATCTGTGCTTTGGTCGGTGTATGTTATTTTTTCGCCCATTTTATATTGTTCTTTATCCGTGGCAAACATGGCTACAGGAGGAAGATTAGGAGTCATAACTTCAATGGTAATCGAGTAAGGATCACTCCATTGGCCGTTGGCATCCTGTACTTGATATGAAATCGTATATGTACCTGCTTGATCAAATGAATCCTGGCGACCTGTCCAGCGTTCGTCAACGATATCCAATCCATTGGGTGAACTGTTTGAAGTTACGTAGTCCACTGTATCGCCTGCAAAGATTTCCTTTTGGGTAATGGTGAAGCTTGCAACAGGTTTCGTATTCAGATTCAGCACAACCGTCTTGGCTGACTGATTCACTTTATAGGTGATGTTCAGGGCTTGAGTGATGGAAGTTAACGGCACCATGAACGTATTTTTTTGCTGATAAGCAGGGCCTTTCATCGTTCTGGTCTCTCCATTTACCGTGTAGTCCTTGCTGTTCGTCTTGAATCGGAGTTCATCGTCACCACTAATAATGATGGTTTCCTTGGTTTTGTTATCGTATTTGACCCCGTACCCCACACGGTCAACCAGCGCACGAATGGCAACATAGGATACACCGTTTTTGACAGCCATGGGCTGGCCAGCAAGATACGTTTTTCCATCCTGCTCCATTTTGTTGCTATTCATGTATAACGTCAGATTACCACCTGCTGCTACAGGAGACGTCCCGTCAATGGATGGTTGCTCTATTTCTGCTGGCGTAGCTGGCGTTTCAACCTTCTCAGGCACTTCCTCTTGAACCTCAGGTTTCGTGCCCGTTGCGTCAGTAGTGGCTTCTTCCCCATCCAATGCAGGTTTCTCACTATCTGTTTTGGTTGTTGCCTGATCGCCAGTCGAGGTTTTAGTTTCCTTGGCTTCAGAGGATGGAGTACTGATCGATTTGTTATTGCTCTCTGTCTTCACTTCACGCTCTGCAATTGGCTGCTCTTGTTTTAACACCTCTACGGATTCTACGTTTGCCGTGTTTACTGACGTGGTGTCACCTTGCTGTGTTGATTGCGCATTCACAGAACCAACTGCAAATGCCTGAAAAACGGCTAAAGCGGTAAAAATGGATAATTTCTTCTTCATATTCATGCGTTGTCTTTGGCTCCTTCTACTCTCTAGTAATTTATTTACAACCCCTCAAAAACTCATAGTATTAGACGCTAGATTCAGGGAAAAGTTTCTAAATCAATTGAAAATTATGGATTTTGAAAACGATCTTTCAAACTTTGGTTATAAGTTCTTGAATAAAAAGCCTCTTTTGAATAATCATCTTGATTTTGCACAACATAATCCATGTCTTTCTAGCAAACTACTGAACTATCTCACGTATGAAGCGAATATCAACAAATTAAAAGAAAACTTACGGTTAAGATGGAACCTGATAGCGAAATTGATGTGAGTCTCCGTCAACGCATAAAGTGCACCTCGTAGAATTTCATCGGATCAACCGTGGGTTAACCAATGTCCATTCTAATGGGTGCACTTCAAATAGTTTCGGACCTTATGATCTACTGCTCTTTAATTCCGTACTACAGGAATCCACATTTCACCATATACCAAACCGTTTTTCTGTCCCATTTCAACCGTTGCATTGGGTCCGCCAACATAGACGTAATCCTTTTCTGCGGGGAGGGCTTGACCAAAGGCAATGCCAGTAAGCATATTACTGAGCGCTTCTGCCGTCTCTGCTTCGCCCGTTACAACCAGGTATTCTCCCTTAGGAAATTGAATTATTCTCGTTGCTTCTGGCAGAGATTCTTCTGTCATGACGCCAGCATAATGCATCATTTTGTTATTCACCGCTTCGTTTACAGCAAAAATATAGTCATTAGTAGCCAGAGACTTTAATGTGTCCAGGCTTCCATCCTCCCTCACAGTGGACCAAAAATCCGCCTTCTCCTTGCTGATGCCAGCATAGTCTGTGTAGTCACTCTTAAGCTCTGTTCCAATTCCTAATACGATAAAGCTGTCTTTTTCTTCAAAATGATAATTACTCATTGTTACACCATCCTCTTTTAATTTTCAATTAATTTGTGTTTTCACTTGATGGGTTTATAATAACCTTAAATCATGTCAGAATATGATACTGTTTAGGGGGCCCAATGAAAAGAGTAGAACGCATTAATATCATCACGCGGTATATCAATAACCGTGCCCACTTTACCATCTCTGAAATCATGCGAGAATTTAACATTTCCCGTTCGACAGCCATTCGCGATATCAGAGAAATTGAAGCGATGGGAATGCCACTAGTCGCTGAAGTTGGGCGAGATGGCGGTTATTTTGTTATGAACAACTCCCTCCTGCCCACAGTCCGCTTTACCGATAATGAAATCAAAGCGTTATTCATTGCCTTTATGGCGACAAGAAATCAACAGCTTCCTTATCTGAAGAGTCGTCAATCTTTGGCTGAAAAATTGTTGGGCCTTATCTCAGAGAATCAGCAAGATGACCTTGTGCATCTGAATCAAATATTGCTTTTTGAGGGGACCAATCCCCATAATCCAGACTTGTTAGATCTGTCAGACCTGCCCCACCCTATCTTGGAGAAACTCATCCAAATTCTTCTTATCGAACGTTATTTGTTAGTTACTGTCCAAGAAGAGAAAAAAACAAAGTCCTATCCCATCGTGCTCTTACACCTTCATCATCAAAAAGGCCATTGGATCATTGAAGGGTTTGACTTGGAGGAAGAAAATAGACGAATCGTATCTGTCGACAACCTCATCCGTGTAGAAGCATACCCAACGAAAAACAGACGGAGTACGAAAAAGATTGTAGAACAACTAAAACGAAATGCGGAGGAAGAGGTCATCAACCTTGTTCTGGAGCTTGGCCCAAAGGCGATTGCCCAATATAAAAAGTACCATCCTTTAAAGTTTTCAATTGCCTATACGAATCCGTACCAAACTACAGCCCTTCTAAAGGCATTTATGAACGTTCATAACATAGACGAATTAACTGAAATCACCAATTGGTTGCTTTTTCTAGGCGAAGATATCAAAGTCAAGGAAGTTCCGGAGGAAGTCCTGAACGCTGTACAAGAGAGATTAAACCTATACCAGTTGAAGCAGTGAGCGCTCAGTACGAAAAACCAAAAAAAGCCGCTATGTTAGCGACTTGTAATGGAATCATATTCATTATGCCTCACGCCTCACGCCAATCCTTGGCGAGCTGTTCCTTCTATATTAAAAGTCAGCATTAGACTGGGCATGATTAGGTGTATGCTGCGAGATTTTTTTAACGAGTAGAAAATAAGTAACAATGGCAATGACACTGGTCATTAACAAAGTGAGTCCTAACGGGACGGCAGTGTCCTCACCTGCGATCCCGACCAGAGGAGCAACCAATGCACCCAGTAGAAAAGGAACAACGCCGAGCAGTGCTGCAGCACTTCCGGCCATCTTAGCTTGACTTTCCATAGCCAATGGGAATGCAGCTGTAGACGTAATACCGATTGAGCAAACGAAGAAGAACAATGGAATGACCAAAGCGAAAAGTGGACCATGAACCAAAGTTACCACCAAAGCCGCGACACTTGCTATTAAAGCAAGCCATAGCCCGGATAGTAGAAGCGTTTGCTCAGGGATACGTTTGGCCAATCGACCCACAATTTGAGAACCGATGATCAAGCTGATTCCATTCGAAGCAAACAATATAGCAAATACTGTGGGCGTAACACCATATATATTTTGGTAAATAAAAGGTGTTCCTGCTACATAAGCAAAGACCCCTGCCGTCATGATTCCCTGTGCGAGCATATAGCCAACAAACGTGCGGTCACGCAGAAGCATTCTGTAATTACCCAATTGCTGTTTGAAGTCGGGAACCATACGTCTTTCGGCCGGGTGTGTTTCTTTTAAGCTCCACTTGGTCATGATCAATAAGAAAACTCCCAGGAATGAAAGCGAGATAAACACGCCAATCCATGTCGTGAAGGAAAGAATGCCACTTCCCGCAATCGGTGCTGCCAAAGGCCCCAAATTCCCTACAAGCAACAGCAAAGAGAAAAATTTAGTGAGCTCATGTCCACTATATAGATCTCTAGCTATCGCACGGGAAATGACAATTCCTGCTGATGCGGCAAATCCTTGCGTGAAACGAAACAAAATTAATAGTCCGATATTCGGAGCAAACGCACATGCCAAGGAACAAATAATGTAGGCTGCCATGCAGATCAACAATGGTCTCCGTCTACCGTACGCATCACTCAAAGGACCCATCACGAGTTGTCCTACACCTAGTCCTAACAAACAAGCAGTAAGACTAAATTGTACAAGTGATGCCGTTGTATTCATATTTTGTGCAATCTCCGGGAAAGCCGGTAAATACATATCAATCGTAAATGGACCTAATGTAGAAAATAAACCTAGTAGTATTGCGAGTCCAAAAACATTCCAATTCGTGCTCTTCGCCATGATAAATAAAATCTCCAATTCCTCATATAATTTTGCAAGCCTAATCGGAGTATAAGACATAGAGTTAACTGTAGGTCAAGTCTTGAGGTTACTAAAACAAAAAAAGCCGCTAATTAAGCGACTTTGGATGGAAGATTATTAAATTGTGTAACACTAATTAGAACCATTCGGAGGAATATTCCGGGATTGTTTGTTTCAGACACTATGTTTTTTTCGACAAACACTAATGATCGAAGGAGATAAAGGATTGAACGGTGTTTTATCCCAGTCCGAATATTGATGTTTGATCCAATCACGGAACGTGACCCAGTGCATAATCTGGTGACTTGTATCATACGTCTGTGTACCTGATACCTTGACTGTAATTCCATCTTTATCAATAAACTCTCCCAGGTGCTTTCCTCTTCGTTGGATAAATCGGTCCTTCATTATACCGGTTATTTCTAACTCTTACATAATCGCATGTACCCGATTATGTAATTATGGATTTAAGTAGAGTATAGTAAGAGTGTTCAAAATATACTCTAGGAGGCTGCAGCCATGTCACAAAATATCTGGATTAACCTGCCGGTGAAAGACGTTGTGAAATCCACTACCTTTTTCAATGAGATTGGATTCCATGGGAAGAATGTTGGTAACGAGAGAGCCCAACTTGTCATTGGCCAAACAACGATTCTGCTGTTTCCAGATGCAGCGTTTGAGAAATTTACAGGTTCAAAAATCACAGATACTTCTCACAGCGCAGAAGTTATATTTTCCATTGGTGCTGACAGCAAAGAGGAAGTTGATGCTTTTATTCGAAAAGTAGAGATTGCCGGAGGAACCATCTTTGGCAAGCCGGGTGAAACGGATGGCTGGATGTATGGCGCAGGATTTGCCGACCTGGACGGTCACCGATGGAACCTGCTGTATATGGATGAGAGCAAAATGCCGAAGGGTAATTAAATTGTCGGTAACCTTTTTAAAATCACTGGCGTTGCAGCTTCCGATAGAATCATCATCTTGATCCTCGAACAACAAAGAATGATAACACCAACTAACCACTGTTTTAGCAGGTTGTTGTTATCATTCTTTGTTATTTTACCTATCTAATTACCACTCAGTAATCCTCGTTACTGTCTCCATTGCTTCACACACCTACTTCTCCTGCTCCTTGACCACTTGTTCGATCCCCAACAATATAAGCTTCAAGCCGAACTCGAACGCTCCGTCAGTTCCCATCACCTCAAACATACCGCTCTTATACATCCTGCTGAATATTCCAGCTTCCTTCTCACCCATGGCGTCCAGAAGGTGAATCATCTCTTCACCCTGAAGTTCCTCGTTGTCCTTAACAACAGCAGAGATATTACGCTGATGCTGGTAATTGTCCAGAACGAAGTAAAACACATAGTTCACAAGCGTGAGTACTGCCTGTAGTTTTTGTTCTTGCTCAAGTGGCGTCGATTCCATGCAGAGCAATATGCGGTTGGTGAACCGGATCATGTCCGGTTCGTGGGGTAGTGTCATCATCATGAGCTGGGTAGAACACGGGTATCGGCTGAGTACATTCCGTACAGTTATCGCAAGCCCTTCCATCTGTTCCTTCCAGTTCCCATCAGTCTGAAATTCATCCAAAATAATTTTGGATATCTGGTTGGCTAACCGCTGGTAAAGTGCCTGCTTGCTCTTGAAGTACCAATATAGAGATGGAGCCTGAATGCCCAGCTTGTCTGCCAAACGCCTCATGCTGAATTTCTCAATACCCTCTTCGCCCAAAAGCTCCCACGAGGTTTCCAAGATCTTATCTTCTGAAATCTGAGGCTGTTGTTTTTTCATCGTTATCCGCCCTTTAATCTAACAGTGTAAGTTTATGCTTTACAGGTTCATAAGTTCATGATAACATCTAACACTGTAAGGTTCAATCTAACGGTGTTAGATTGAATCAAAAATTAATGATGAAAGTAGTGATCCACATGGATGCAGAAAACCTCCATTACTTTGAAAAAGCACCAATCGCCAAAGCTGTAGCTCACTTCGCTGTCCCAATGATGCTGGGCACGTCAATGAGTGTCATCTATTCCATCTTGAATGCCTATTTCCTTGGTACATTGGGCAATACGGCCATGTTAACCGCGCTCGC
The DNA here is from genome assembly GCF_037974355.1 of Paenibacillus sp. FSL R5-0517. Classification (NCBI taxonomy): domain Bacteria; kingdom Bacillati; phylum Bacillota; class Bacilli; order Caryophanales; family Paenibacillaceae; genus Paenibacillus; species Paenibacillus sp. FSL R5-0517. The sequence continues at coordinate 3,426,893 of NZ_CP150235.1, read as the reverse complement.
CCTAACGTTGCCATTATTCGCAGTCATTATGGCGCTAGGCAACTTAATAGGCATAGGTAGCGGCACATTCATCTCTCGTTTGTTGGGTGAGAAAAAAGTGGATGATCTGAAGCATGTCTCTTCATTTGCCTTTTACAGCAGTTTAGTTCTTGGAATTATCGTACTAGCTGTTGGTCTCCCTTTGATCGGGCCTATTGTTCATGGGCTGGGGGCAACGCCCGACTCCTTCGGATTTACGAAAGAGTATGTCACAATCATGCTTATCGGTTCTCCATTTGTCATCTTGTTTTTCACGTTGGAGAATATCGTGCGCTCAGAAGGTTCAGCAATCACGTCAATGATCGGCATGATGCTCAGTGTTGTGGTGAATATTATTCTTGATGCGCTATTCATATTTGTGTTCCATTGGGGCGTGATTGGTGTCGCATCTGCAACAGTCATCTCCAACATGGTTGCAAGTGCATTCTACGCTTTCCACATCAGTTATAAGAGCCCGTTCTTAACTGTCTCCTTGAAATGGTTCAAGGTTACCAAGGAGATTGTGAGCAATGTGTTCAAAATCGGAGTTCCCGTCTTTGTTATGAGTGTTTTCTTGGGTGCCATGTCGCTTATTCTTAACCTTTTTCTTGTCGAATATGGGGATCAGGCCATTGCAGGGTATGGGATTTCATCGCGTTTGTTGCAGTTTCCTGAGTTTATTCTGATGGGTCTGTGCGAGGGAGTCGTGCCGTTGATTGCCTTCTCATTTACAGCGAACAAATTACGCATGAAACAAACCATTGGATTCACGATTAAAGCGATTCTGGCCCTGGCTGTCCTGTTCGGCGTTATCGTTTATCTGATTTCTGACCACTTGATTGGTTTATTTACGACTGATCCACAATTAATTGAAATGGGTAGCTACATTCTCCATGTGACCTTCTTATCCTTGTTTATTACAGGATTGACTTCGTTGTTTATTGGAATTTTCCAAGCTACAGCCCAAGGAACTGCCGCTTTTGTGATGTCCATCATTCAAGGAATTACGCTGATTCCTGTATTGTATATCGCAAATCAACTGAATGGATTTCATGGAGTGATCTGGTCACTTGTTATTGCGGATGCCGTCGCGTTTCTTGTAGGGGCCATCATGTTATATGCTTTGCGAACCAAATTACAGCCGGATATGGCACAATTGGTTCAGTAATTTTGCTGCTTGTATCAGAAAAAACTACGGTACCCATTTCGGTACCGCAGTTCAACAATGATCAATCTCTATTGGAGTTGTTTCATGTAAGATTTGAACTCTTCAGCAATCTCTTTATATTTCGTATGATGCAGGTAATGTGAACCTTCCATCGGGATCATCTTGCCCTGTGCAGATTGTTTCGCTTGCTCTTCGTGCAGCGGAATCCATTGTGGATTATGCTCGTTATTGGATTGAACGAATAAAAGCATTGGCATATCACGAGGGTAAGTGAGGTTTTCTCCATTTTTGAAATTGGAACCCAAGTGTTCCAGCTCATTGATCATTGTCGGATTAGTTGAGACTTGATTCGAGATCAACCTCATCTGTTCTCTGGTATGTTCATCGTATGCAAGTGAAGCATCTGAATCACCGCTTACTTTTGCAAGTACTCTCATCAGGCCTGATTGTTTAAGAAATTTCATTAAGTTCAAAGGTAATTTAACATCCATCCCAGGTTGATTCGGAACACTGCTGTCGATCCCGACAAAAGCGGAAACTTCATCCGGATACGTGTTCACATACGTCGCTGCGTATAGTCCCGTGATGGAATGGCCCATCAAAATGTAGCGGTTAATCCCAAGCTGTTGTACAGCTTCATGAACTTCACTGACGATATTCTCCGTTGTTCTCTCCGAATCGGTTTGGTCACTTAATCCATAACCGAAAGGTTCGATTGCTACAACTCTGTAATCAGAAGTTAATTCATCGATTAACAATTTGAAGTCAATCACTGGTGATGGGGTTCCTTGCCCAGGCAAAAGCACAATCGTTTGTTCACCGCTGCCTTGAATGGATACATTCATTTTTTTTCCATCGACATTAACATATTGGCCATATGATTCAATTTTCTTTTTCTCAATACCATTACTGATGGTATGAACAACAAACGTGATACCCATAAACAGCACCAGCGCGCCGACAATACCTCCAATTATTTTTAACCATAAGTTCCGTTTTTTGCGGCCCTTAGTCCCCGTTGTTGTTATATCCACTGTTTTTCCCACATCCATCTTCTCCTGTCTCTATATCTGTAGAGCCGCTCTTGCGGCATAGATATAGTGTAACCATGTAAGATGTCCCCTTCGTGACGGGAATATGAACGGAATATGAACTGCAAAAAAAGAGAACTGCTTGTTAGAGCAGTTCTCTTTAGGGTTTAGACCATTTTTAGTGGTCCAGGAATACAAGCTGAATGAAGAACAATACTGCAAAGATATAGAAGATTGGATGAACATCTTTACCTTTGCCACGAAGCAACTTGAGTACTGGATAGAAGATAAAGCCTACGCCAATCCCTGTTGCAATACTATGCGTGAGCGGAGTAAGGATGATAATCAGGAAGGCAGGAAATGCTTCTTCGAGATCATCCCATTTGATTTTGCTGATAACGTTAATCATAAAGTAGCCAACAATGATCAGTGCCGGAGAAGTGATCGCCGGAATGCTTGAAATTACACTTACGATCGGTGTGAAGAACAACGTCAGAGCAAGAAGCACACTTACCGTTACCGCCGTCAGTCCCGTTCTTCCTCCTGCAGCCACCCCTGTGCTCGACTCGATGTAAGCTGAGGTTGGGCTTGTTCCGAGCAAAGCGCCACTGGTTGTTCCTACGGCATCTGCCAATAGTGCGCCACGCGAGCGTGGAAATTTACCTTCCTTCAGCAATCCTGCTTGTTCGGCAACGCCGAGCATCGTGCCCGTCGTATCAAACAGTGTGATTAGCAGGAACGTAAATATGATTGTATACAAACCATTCGAGAATACACCTGCCAGATCCAGTTGCAAAGCCGTTGACGAGAGGCCTTGCGGCATGGATACAATGGATTCCGGCATTTGGAATAGTCCCATGATCCAGGAAAGTATCGCTGTAACCACCATGCCGATGAACAGGTAACCCTTCACTTTGTAAGCCATCAGCACAACGGTAATAATCAATCCGATAATAGTCAGATAAGCCATTGGCTCAGCCAGGTTGCCGATTGTAATCAAATTCGATTCCGAATCGGCAATAATGCCGGCATTTTGAAGACCTACCGTTGTAATAAACAATCCGATCCCTGCGGTTATGGCATGTTTTAAGCTTGCAGGAATGGCATCTAGCAACATGTAACGGAATGAAGTAAGCGATAAAATAATAAACAAAATCCCTGCGATAAATACCGCTCCCAGTGCAACCTGCCAAGACACGCCATACCCGGCAACGACGCTATATGCAAAGAATGCGTTCAGTCCCATACCCGGCGCGATGACGATGGGATAATTGGACCATATGCCCATAATCAGGGTTCCGACAATACTTGCCAGTACCGTTGCTATGAATACTCCGTTAAAGTCCATGCCCGTGCTGCTAAGTATACCTGGGTTTACGATCACTATGTATACCATTGTAAAGAATGTTGTAATCCCCGCGATAATCTCTGTGGGAATGCTCGTACCTCTTTCTTTTAGTTTGAACCAATTGTCCATGCTAAAGCCAGCCTCCAACTTTCAATTTATACTCCAAGCTAAAAACAAAAAATCCTAATCTTCATATAGGATTGTATTATTAACGCTCCCATATTCGTCGTTAGGATTAAAGATTTAACAGCTATGCTCTATACGAAACATAAAAACGAAACATAAAGATACTCATCTCTGTTTTAACCTGAAGTCCATTTCGTATTCTAATTAAAATAACATGCAATGTCAACGATTTGATGATTTGTTCACAGTTATTTACGAACTATATATATACTATATCTTATGTTCATTCGTTTTTTAGGACATAGTGTATACACTTAGCGCTCCATGTTTACAACATATAAAAAGACTGCCAGCAATGTTCACCGGCAGTCTTTCGTTTAATTCGTAGTAGGTTTCTCTTCATACTCGCTGGATAATTCTTTTAGCGATTTGATTTTACCATGGGGATGCTGTTCTTGCTTTCGTGACTTCCAGGCAGCTTCTTTTCGTTTCTTCTGGTCAGCCATAAAAGAGATCCTCCTCTGGAAACTGAGATGTGTACTACCTCTTTATGATGTCACTATAAGGCAACTTTATTCTACGTTTTAGCTACTAAGAGGATGAGAGTAGAAGCTAATTGGCAGGACCCAGATTAATCAAGCTGACATCGGACAAAGAGACAGTTGTGTTACCGTCTTCTGCGCCATCGATATTACCCAGATCAAATGAGATGCGAGTATTCGCATAGCTGGCTTCTGTTGCATCAAATGTAAACGTGAACTCCTGTTCTTCTGGAGTCAAATCAACTCGTGCCCCAAAGAATCCATGCCATTCATAGTTGGCAGCTGCGTCGACCCATCCAATTCCCAAACCCACTTTTCTGGACTTCTCTGCTTTGGCTTTAAACGTTAATTTGTATTTAAAACCTTGCTGTATGCCAAATCCTTCATTGATGACTTGACGATCCCAGGGGTTCTGTCCAGCATTACCAATCTTGGCAAGAAGCTGTTGATTGCTAACTTGCATCTCAAGATCAGCTGCATTACCATCCGCGTAGGTAAACCAACTGTCTTTACCTTTGGAGAAGTCTCCATTGGAAATAAGATTAACATGAGCTGGTTGCCCTCCTTGATCTGCATTCGGATTAACTTCATATAACTGAATGTTATGGATGTTAATCGAGTGTTCACCTGCAGGTAACGGATATCCTAGTCCGAATGCAAGTACGGCTCCCGAATCAGAAGTATCTCCCATGGTGAAGGTATAACTATACGACTGTGGATCAGAAGTTAATTCCACTTCTTCTTCGAAATACTTCACAAAATCCCCTGCATTCTGAGAAAGGACCGCTTGCATAGATTTAGGACTGGAAGCAGATGCCTCGAAGGTAAGTCGATATGATTTATTTGCATCCAGTTCGATCTCACCTTGTTGCAGCAATGCATCCCACCAATGTTCACTTGTACCAGGCAAGTTGATCGTTAATCCTTCGCCCTCTTTATGTGAAGCTGTCAGATCATTAGGAATTAGCTCCCAATGATTCAGATCTGTTGCAAGCTGGCTGTTTTGAACTTTGTTTAGTGAGATATCCACCCAACGGGTATTATAATTTGCTCCTTCAAAATTCACATAATAGGATTTGTCTGCTGCCAAGTTGAACCCTGGGAAATACACAGTTTTGTATGTTTGCCATCCCCCCGTGTCTCCGAGATTCACTTCGGACTGAGCAACGATTGTACCTTGTTCATCCTGAATGCTGAATCGTACTTCAGAATCACTTTTACCACTGGCCATTCGGGCAGAGAGTACATATTCCCCCTCTTGGGCCACATCAATTTTATATTGCAGCAGATCTCCCTGATCCATGTAACTGACATGTTTGCCGCCTTCTACGGAGTCCTCCAGTTGCAAGCCCTGCATTTCCCAGGCTTCGGTTGCAGGGATATGTGCGTAGCCATTCACGGACAGCGGTTTGCCTCGTTTGGTCAGACGCACATTGTCCACATATACCTTGCCGTTGGAACTTCCGAATAACAGTCTAAGTTCGGATTGTGCGATTGCTGGTCCATCTCCAACAATGATCTCTCCGGTATACGTTTTCATTTCTTGGTTCAATGAGAGGTTTTGTCCTTGATGAACCTGCACCGTATGCCCATTACTGCTGACAAGATCGATATCCATACTTCGTGGTGAATTTGCCTTGGCATCAAAGGAGAATCCATACGTTGAATTCGCCTCCAGTTGCAACTCCGGTTGGTTCACCGAAACCTGTTGTGGTTCACCATTTGTCTGCGTAACATCCACAACCAGTTGACGCTCCATAATCGGGAATTTCAAGAAGTTATTTACACCGATCTGAGCCTTTGCACCTTCCTGAATGTTGCTTGACCAGAATCCCAGACGCTCTTTACCTTGATCAAATGTACCATTGTAGATGAAATTGCCATCAGGCAGTGTATTTCGTTCTACAACTAATGGATCAGCCTCACCCACTTCAATCAGTCGAACATTGGCAAGCCAAACGGTTTTATCATCCAATCCCAAATTAAATTCGAATCTGGCATTATTATCTGATCCATCCCGCATATTGAAGGTATAGTCATAGGATTGCCAATCAGTCGTGAGTTCAAAGGTGTTATCACCCGAATAATTCGTCCAACTCTTTTCGAATTGGTTCACTTTGGACATAATCGTGCGGTTAGCAGAAGCCTTCGCATCAAACTGTATCTTGTACTTTTTGTTTTTCTTCATGTACATGGGCATCTGAGTAAGTTGAACCGAATAGTTCTCAGTCCCTGATGCATCAATACTAACTTGTGCTGCTTTGCCTTTCTGCTCATCCTCTACAACTTGCACACTGCCCGCTCCGTCAGCATTCGTAATAAATTTCCACTGTAGAGGCACTCCATTTTCTTCAGACCCTTCCGTAAAACGATCATTGTAGATTAGATTGCCATCGGCTTGTGGTTCACGCTGTTGTACAGGCTCGATGGGATTGGTTGTTACATCAGGCCATGTGTTGAGATTCTTATAAGAGTACACACGTACAAAATCAACATTCATCGTTTCAGAAGTGAAGTCGCTCTCAGGGGAGCCCGGCCAGTCTCCGCCAACTGCCAGATTCAGAATCAGATAGAATGGACGATCGAATGGTGCAGGGAACGTATAATACTCAGGTTGGCCCGCGGCCTTGGTTTGCCAGTTAGTCACTTCATGATGCAGTTTACCGTCTACATAAAAGCGGATCATGCCCGGCAACCATTCCACCTGGAAATCATGATAATCGTCAGCAAACGTTTCTCCCTCCGGAAGAGTAAGGCTTCCCTGATCATGTCCATGGGAACCATCAGGCTTCACACTATCATAGTGCAATGTGCTATATACCTTGTTATTACTCTCATTGCCACCAATGAGCTCCATAATGTCGATCTCACCAGATGCCGGCCATCCGCCATAATGTGCTTCATCCGTAGGCATCATCCAGATGGCAGGCCACATGCCTTTTTCAATAGGAAGCTTCGCACGTACTACCACTTTACCGTAGGTCCAGTCGCCTTTTCCCATAGAGATCAGTTTGCCAGAGCTGTAATCCTTACCATTTTTCGGACCTTTTTTCGCTTCAATCTGTAATACGCTTCGGTTCTGATCTTTCGTAATACGAGTGTTATCCGGGCTGTAATACTGCATTTCATTATTATAAACCAGACCTGTATCCTGCACGGTCCATTTGGAGGCATCAATCGCAGGCCCGTTGAACTCATCATTCCAGACCAGTTCCCATTGATCATGCGGAATCGTTGTAGCAGGCACCGGTTTTTCACCCGCAGGATTGCTTGGTGTCGATGGGTTGGATGGTGTTTGCCCTCCTGGAGCAGATTGCGTTGGCGTGTTTGCCACACTCGTAGAATCCCCAGGCTGTGACGATGCAGGTTGCTGAACTTCCCCTGCCATGGATGTACGCAAACCTTGTTTCACTTTCTCTCCATTAATAACAACATCATTCGCATCAACACTTAATTGTTGAATCGTACCTTTGGTATCCACTCGGGTCTGAGTCGCTTCTGCATGAATATTCATAGAATTAATGAGGCTGTCTGAAGAGATTTCCAGAATGGATTTTTGCATGACATGCAGATCCTGAATGTTACTTTCTCCCGCAATGGCAACTCTGACGGGTTCACCCCGTTTGTCAACGACCACTCGATTCAACTTGGAGTTGCTAATGTCGATGGAATGACTGCCTCCGCCTTTAATGATGACACTTCCTGTAACGGTTACGCCTTGGAGCACCACAGAACCCTCACCTATTCCTTCTGCCAGCAGAAGATTTCCATTGACGATCATATTTTTTAACGTGACATCCGTCGATTTAATAATCAAGTTGCCATCCACCCGGGACTCATATATACCAGGAGCACTTTTCAGATCGGTAATCATCGCCGACAACATGGCCGCTGTCTCTGCTCGTGTAATCGGAGATTTCGGATTTAATTTACCTTGGAAGCCATTTAAAATATTTTCTTTCACCAGATAGGTAAGCGCTTTCTTTGAATAACTGGAAATATCATCTGCATCCTGAAATTCCAATCGTTCATTATCTTCACCTGTAATCGTTGAAAGCTGAAACGCTCGATCTACCATAACCGCTGCATCTTGGCGGGTAATCGGTTTTTGCGGTGAGAGATGTTTACGGTCTGTGCCTTCGATGATGCCGGAACCATTCGCTCGTACCATTACATCATAGTACCAATCGTCTGAAGTCATATCCGCATACGAATCAATCGTCGCTTTACCCGTGAAACCAAAGGCCCGATCCAAAATCATAACGAATTCAGCTCGGCTAATTTCCTGATTAGGCTTGAATGTACCGTTCGTATAACCTTTCAATACATTCAACTCTTGCAACCGTGTAACTGCAGATTGTGACCAATGCCCGGTGAGGTCTGTATAGGGAACAGAGGAGTGCAGGCTTTTCGCCTGCACATTTCCCACCTCCGCTTGACCCTTTACACTTTCTGCTCCAGCAGTTGCTGGATAAACAAGTGAAGCCATTAAACTTGATGCGACCAACCATGCCAGTCCTCTTCTCATCTTACTTCCTCCCTCAGCTCAGTTATCCTTGCATAGTCTAGCTATTCCTTGACTGCTCCAATAACAATTCCCTTTACGAAGAAACGTTGTAAAAACGGGTATACCATCAGAATCGGAAGCGCACCGATAAAGATCTGTGCTGCGCGTACGGTCCGCTGCGAGATATTCTCCAACATGGAAGGATCCACGTTGATTTTGCTGAGATCTTGCTGAACAATAATAGTCTGTAACAGAGAAGCAAGCGGATAGTTTTTAATATCAGACATGTAGATCATTCCGTCGAACCAGGAGTTCCACTGATACACCATTGTAAACAAAGACAAGGTTGCGATTGCCGGTAGCGACAGTGGGACGTAGACCAGAATCAACGTTTTGATATGACCTGCTCCATCCAGATAGGCTGCTTCTTCAAGTTCTTTCGGCAGACCACGGAAGAAGTTCATCATCAGAATGACGTTCCACACGGACAGCGCGCCGGGCAGAATAAGCGCCCAGATCGTATTCATCAGACCAAGCTTCTGAATCAGAATGTAACTGGGAATCAGACCGCCGCTGAACAAAATGGTGAATACAAAGAACCATGTATACAACGAGCGACCTTTAAAGCTGATATCTTCCTTCGACAACGGAAATGCGGTAATGAGCATGATGACCATACCGATGATCGTGGCAAGCACAGTCCGTTTAAGAGACACCAGAAGCGAGTTGATGAAATTTGAATTTCCGAAGGTTTTCACATAAGCGTCCGTTGTGAAACCAATGGGCCAGAAGCTGACCAGATTCGATGATGCCGGCGCCATACTGCTGAATGAAACAGCCAATATATGAATAATTGGTAAAATGCAGAGTAACGATAATATCCCAAGAAAAGTATAGTTAGCGATGCTAAATATGCGGTATCCTTTTGTTTTATAATACAAGCCCTTTTCTCCTCTCTAGAAAACTCGATAATTAGCCAGTTTGTAAGCCATTCTGTACGATATAACAATCAAAATGGTAGCTACCACTGATTTGAATAACCCCACTGCTGTGGCAAAACTCATCTTCCCGTTCAAGATCCCGAGTCGATATACAAAGGTGTCAATGATGTCGCCTTTGTCATACACAAGTGGATTGTACAAGTTGAACACCTGATCAAATCCGGCGTTCAGGATATTGCCGATAGAGAGCGTCATCAATACAATTGTGATTGGCATCAATGCTGGAATTGTAATGTGCAGCGTCTGTTTGAAACGGTTGGCTCCATCCACCTCGGCAGCCTCGTAGAGCGCAGGATTGATTCCGGATAGAGAAGCCAGAAATACGATCGTACCAAAACCAAATTCTTTCCATACATCGCTGACGATTAGCGTAATACGGAACCATGTACCATCTCCTAGGAAGAAAATTGGTTCTCCTCCAAAGGCTACGACAAGCTGGTTCACCATGCCGCCCTGAGGAGACAGGATGTCGAGCAGAATCCCACCGAGAATAACCCATGATAGGAAATGCGGCAGATACACAAGCGTTTGACTCACTCTTTTGAATGCCGTCAAGCGAACTTCATTGAGCAAAATGGCAAACAAAAATGGGGCGAACAGTCCAGCGATGATTTTGAAAAATGCAATGACTAGTGTATTCCAGATCACCTGACCTACATCCGGATATAAGAATAAATATCTAAAATTGTCCCAACCAACCCATTTGGATTCAGAAAATCCCAAGTAAGGCTTAAAATCCTGAAAAGCAATTACAATGCCGCCCATCGGTATGTACTGAAACACCAGTGCCAGCAATACGGCTGGTACGAGCATCATATGCAAGGTCCAATTCCGTTGCATATTCCAGCGCTGTTTGACCCTGGTGGAGCGCCGTTTATGCGGCGTTTCTAACGTATGTTCCTTCACTCCTGCATCCCCCATGTTCTAAAATTTATATTTTACAAGTCATCGTGAACTTGTATATTAAAATTATAGCAATGGAAATTTGCGATCTATATCCTAATATTGCAACAACGATATCACTATTTTAATGAGATTAAGGAGGTTGAACTTTGCTCACACGCATGAATGTCTTTACCAAAATTACATTGTTGTTTGTGATGCTGCTTATTTTGGTATTGTTTCTCTACACGTACTCGAACCGGGAAAGCGTAAGAGTTATCGAACATGAGATTCAGAACAACACGATGAATCATCTTTCGACGTTTGCGGATTCAGTAGAATCCAATATATACCAATTGTCATTATATGGAATGTCTATTGGACAAGATTCCAGTATTCAGGAATATCAACGTCCCGACTACAAGGACGTACCTTATGAACGTGTAAAAGTCGGAAGCGCCATTCTGGAGAAGATGAATCTGTATAACGCAGCGAGTAAATGGCACTCGACGATTACGCTGTACTTCCCCCGGATGAAGAAAGTGATATCAACGGATTATTATGCCTATATTCCCTATAGGGATAACGAATTCACGGAGCCGCTGTCCCAGTCGTGGACCTATGCCGATCATCAGTTTATCTGGTATACGACCGATCCAACGACAGCGATGGCGAAACCCGGCAAAGCTCGGTTAATTACCAAAATCAGTTTTCCGGATTACCATTTAACCGCACTGCTGAATCAAAACAAGTTAAACAATAAGGGTGATCCGTTTATGTTCCACCCGGATTATGGTTTAATCAGTAATAGCTCCGGAAAGGATACCTTGAAGGCCATCCTGCCCTCTCTGAAAGAAGCAGATCTGAAGACCAGTGGTGGATTCAGCACAACATTGAACAAGACGGAATATTACGTCTCTTACATTCAATCCAAAAGCCTCGGATGGTACTATGTTGACTATGTTCCCATGCAGCAAATATTAAAACCGATTACGAGCAGCCGGAATCTCTTTTACGCTTCAATTGCGGTTCTGATCGTGATGAGTGTTGTTGTGCTGTATACACTCTATCGCAGTGTGCAACTTCCACTTCTACAGTTAGTCAAAGGAACGAATCGTTTATCCACCGGGGATTTTTCCGTTCGGTTGCATCATACGGCGAGGAATGAATTTAGTCTTTTATTTGCACGTTTCAACATCATGGCACAACGAATTCAAGAGTTAATCGAGAATGTATACGAGGAAAAATTGAGAAGTCGCGAAGCCACGCTTAAACAGCTTCAATCGCAGATTAATCCGCATTTTCTCTATAACTGTCTCTTCTATATCAAGAACATGGCCCGAATGAAAAATGAGAAAGCTGTGGTAGCCATGGCACTTAATCTGGGAGAGTATTACCGATACATAACCAGGTCTGAAAAGGATCAAGCCACGCTTCGGGAAGAGTTGACGATGGTCAAAAATTATTTGGAAATTCAGTCACTGCGATTGGAACGAATGCATTTTACAATCGACGTCCCCCATGCTATTTTGGATAAAACAGTTCCCAGACTGACCCTTCAGCCTATTATTGAGAATGCTATTATTCATGGTTTGGAACCCAGATCCGAGAATGGTGAGATCAAAATTTATGCCGATTGCGAGAATGATGTGTACACGATTACAGTGGAGGATAGCGGGCTTGGCATGTCTGATGAACAGCTTGAACAATTAAGGAATAATCTTACCAAACCGCTGGATGAGAACATGGGATGTGGCACATGGAATGTCCACCAACGCTTGTCTTTTCTCTATGGTGATGGATCAGGACTGGCCTATGATCATTCTGAATCAGGTGGGATCAAAGTTAACATCGTATGGCACGACAATACTAACAAGTAGGTGAGCAAATCATGCTGCAATTATTACTAGTGGACGATGAACGATCAGTCGTGGAAACGCTGGCCGAGACCATTCCGTGGGAAAGCTGCGGGATTGGCACAGTACATGAAGCCTTATCCGGTTCGGTAGCGTTGGAAATCATGGAAAACCACGACATTGACATTGTCATTACAGATATACGAATGCCCGAAATGTCAGGTATAGCGCTTATTACAGCGATTCATGAAAAATGGCCCCATGTACAGACGATTCTGTTATCAGGTCATGCTGATTTTGAATATGCAAAACAGGCTATTGCCCAGGAAAGCTTTGATTACTTGCTAAAACCGGTTAGCGATGAAGATCTTATTGAAACGGTCCAACGCCTCGTTCATCGAATTAAAGAAAAGTGGGAAACGGCAGCCTCCCATCAACGAGCTTTACACGCCTTTCAGGATCACCTGCCCTTGCTTCAATCCACAATGCTGCATGAATTGCTGACTGGAAAAGTCTATGATCCGAAGACACTGGCAGACAAGCTTGATCTGCTGGAGCTTCCCTACTCCATAGGTGAAGACCTGGGTATGCTGGTTATTCGCATGGAGAAACATCTATCTGAAATGGCACACGGTGACCTGGCCCTAATGGAATATGCGATATGTAATATCATTAGTGAAGTGATGCATAATCATTTTCATATCTGGCACACACGAGACGTTCACGATTACATTGTTGTTCTGGTTAGCATGAAGCACTCCACAACGATGAGCTATAGCAGGAACGAGACACCTCAGACCCTGCTTGAGCAGTATGCTGCCCAGATTCAAACGAATGTTAAGTTATACTTGAAGGGTGCGATCTCGATTTCTGTCTCTAACTGGGGCAAGTTCCCTCACGAAATAGGAGAAATTTATGAGCGGGCCGTTATGTCCATGCGTAAACGGATGGGGCAAGTTCAAGGATTGTTTGTCACTGCTTCCGATGAAACAGACGCTAACCCTCTACATACGATCAGGTCACTTTATCAGCCGCCAACGTTAATCAGCCTATTGGAAGCTGGGCGGTTTGAGGATGTGGAACAGAAAATCGAGCATATTTTTGAAGAACTGCTGCATTCCAATGAACATCATGATATAGCGGAGTCGACCTTTGAGGTGTATTTTGCTATTGCGGGTGCGTTTGCGTACATCATTCATAAAAATGGCAAACAAATCTCTTCGTTGATTCCAGCAGACTCCTATCGCTATTTTCAAGCTCCCAGTTACTCCACTGCTCAGCAATTACAGGACTGGTCCATACGCACACTTCATTACATAAGAGATGATGCTGAACAAGAGCTTAGAGACAATCACAGCACCATTGTACGCAGCGTCAAAAGTTTCGTTGACCTTCATCTGGCTGGAGATGTATCTCTGCCTGCCATTGCTGACCATGTGCATCTTCATCCGGTATACCTGTCCAAGGTATACAAAGCGGAGACCGGTGAAGCACTTACAGCATACGTATACCGATTAAGAATGGAGAAAGCAGCCTATCATTTGCGAACATCTACCGCCAAAGTGTTTGAGATCGCAGAACTTGTCGGGTACAACAATACCGCATATTTCATTCGGGTTTTCAAGAAATTTTATGATCTTACACCACAGGAATATCGGGAAAATCTGCCGGTTTAAGGAGACTCAGACCGGACTTGACGTTCAAGTCAACTCACCGTTTACCCATATTCATATTGCATAACAAAAGGCATTGCGGGAGTTGCTCTCCTGCAATGCCTTTATGTTGCTTCTGTTACTGCGCCGCCCTGCACCGCATCGAATTCATGTTCGCGGCGCTGTGCTCGTCCTATTTTCCGCTTTTCACGGACTCATACCACTCGTTTACTTCTTTTGTAATCTGGTCTCCGCCTGAAGATTTCCACTTCTCAACAAAGGAGTCGAATGCATCCACGGAGGTTTTGCCATATACAATTTGGGAGAAGGTATCTTTCTCCATCTTCGTCAAAATATCATTGTTCATCTGCATCGTCATGGAAGGTGCACCGGTAAACATTTGATTGAACACGATGTCCTTTTGATCCAATACAATCTTGGCTGCATCAAGCATAGGTGTAGGTACACCTGATTTGATCTTTTTCTCGAAAGGCGTAGTTGGTTCTTCACCGCTTGCCAGCTTCGCCAGAGTTGTCATGCTCAGATTCGGAATTCGCGCTCCGTCAAACGTTAAAGTGTACTTCTCGGGAGCATAACCGCCCGTCAGACTTGCATCAGTTGATGGTTTACCATCGACCATAACCCAATCGTATCCTTCTGCAAATCCATGTTCGAACTCATCGCCCTCTTTAGGATTCGCATAGTGATCAAAGAGATAGTTCTGATAGGTGAAAAAGGCTTCCGGATTCTTCATGTCTTTGTTAATCAGAACTACGCCGTTTCCGTTCGACGTACCATGTCTTCCTGCCTGACCATCCGGACCGGAAGGAATCGGATACGCCTTGTATTCAGCATCAGGATTATTCTTCTTCACATCCTCCAGCGGCCAGGATGGCATCCAGTGAGGACCTACCACAATACCTGCTTTTCCAGCAGTAAATTCTTCAGCAGCTTTCGTCTCGTCATACACGCCGGCTTCTTCCGGGATATAACCTTTGCTCATCCAGCTTTGTAACTTGGCCAAAGCCTGCTTCGCACCCGGTGTAACCGAACCGTATTCAAGTTTGCCGTCTGCCGTCAGATTCCATTGGTTCGGCATGGTACCATAAGCGCCGAATACCCATCCAGCTTCTGACATCCATGTGTTCAGCCAGTTCTTGAAACCAATGGTCAGTCCGTAGGTATCCTGTTTCCCATTACCATCCGGATCTTGATTCGTAAACGTTTCCATAATAACTTCAAGATCATCTATCGTTTTAGGTGCTTCCAGATTGAATTTCTTCATCCAGTCTTCACGGATCCACATGACGGGATCGCCGTTATAGGCATAGTCCAGAATGGGAATACCGATTCTTTTTCCATCTTGCATGTATGGATACCATACAGAAGGATCTTCGTTTACGGCTGCTTTCCATGTATCGCTTGCATATTGGTCAAATAACTCGCCCGCATCGACAAATTTTCCGGACTCAATCAATTCACGTACCAGATTGAATTCGCCACGATACGAAATGATATCCGGCATTTCCGCATTGGAAGCAAGTGATAGACGCAGCTTGGTCTCGAATGCATTGTTGGTGGATGGTGAGATCCACTGATTTTTCAGCTCAATCCCGAGCTTCTCTTTAGCCCATTTGGTATGCACGTTGTTATCCTGATCCTCACCGGGCTTGAACTTCACATCTGGTCCCCATGGCCGTAAATACGTAATAGATACGGGTGGATCATACTTCCCATCTTTGAGCTCCAACGTTGTCGCCGGTGCGCTCGTTTCTGTCTGTTTGTCGTTTCCGCTGCTGCATCCGCTCAAGGCTGCGGATAGGGCCAATACACCGATCATGACCAAGCTGCCTACGCGTCTCTTTTTACTTGTGTCCAACTTCGTTCCCCCAGTCTATGTAATGTTGCTTACACGTTAATCATAATGAATGAATGATATTTATGCCCATACTAATATTGCAACATTTATTGCATTAATTTAGGATATTGGATATTGAATATATATATTTAATAAATACAACACACTTGAAGACAGTAAAAAAGCAGCCGCTAAGGGCTGCTTCAGTCTGCTTAATTACTTGTATACTTAACCCAATCGTACTCTGCATACAGCGGATTGGCACCGTTGTAAGGACCGAGCCAGCTATCTACACCCGTTCCATTCCAGAGATTCATCATAATTTTACCCGGTGTTTTTGGAATATTACTGGTTGCCGTATGCTTCAGGACACCATCAACATACCATTTGATATGTCCCGGCTGCCAATCGAATGCATACGTATGGAAACCTTGGGATGCATCAAAACCCAGATTGATAATCTGCTCATGATTGCCAACCCCATTGGTATAATAATTAAACTGCACTTTGGTGGTGTCCTTCCCTAAAAATTCGATGTCAATTTCATCCCATTGGGTGCCATGTGAGGGACCTGTGTATGTGAAAAATGAGGAAACCACACCTGTGTTCTTCGCAGGTTTCATACTGACTTCATACAAGCCGTACCCATACGTATTCGTGGATCGGTACTCTCCGCAATCAAATTTGTTTTGTGCAGAACTGGTCAAACCAAGCTTAAGCTTCCCGTCACTTGTGAAATTAACATTGTTGGCCCTCCACGTACAGTTGAACATGTTCCCATTGGAATACCCATCCGCCTTTTGCCACGTACTTGCGTTAAAATAGGTTAGTGGTTCCCAGAACACATAACCCGCGAAAGCGCTTACCGAAAAAAACAAAGAAACAATACCTGTCACCACCAACGTATACCAAGACTTCCTTTTCATCATACACCTCCATGAATGATTCCAACCTGTGCGAGTTAATATTACTGGGTACAGGTTAAACAAGGTAAAGATACCTGCACCTCAATAATAGATAGCGCTTACATGGTTGGTATTTCCATTTTATCTGGAAGCAGAGTGGTACACTATAGAAAATTTCAAAGCAGAGATATTCATTTTTTAAGATTTCCGTAACTAATTATGACACGCTAAGACTATGCTGATTTTATAAATGAAATATTTAATATAATGAAGAGCCTGCCCCTCGACATCGAAGGAACCAGGCGCTCTATCAATACCATTTTTACATGTAGCTCAACATTTTGGTTTCTTTAGACCCTAGATCATTTCTATTTCGCTCCAGTGTCAAAGTAACCTAATAGCGGTTCTTTGAGATAATTGTTTTATTCAATAATATAAGAGCATGACAACTGGACATTATTTTATTATAACAATTCAGAATATCCGATCAGATATCTATTCAACGAGGAAGCACTTCAAGTACTTTACCACTTCCATCTTCGATAATACGTATACTGTTGTCATCGATGAGTTGAATGGTACTATCTTCATTTAAAATCTCATGCTGCCCCGTTACCCCGTGAGCAATGGATTTGCGAACCAGACCTTTGTTTTTGAATACCAACGTGTAAAGATCGTAGTCTTCCGTTTTTCGGTTGGTATGTTCTATGAGGACAATAAGTAGATTTTGAGGACTCCGCTTGAAATTGATCTTGAGATCATGGGTATTTACATTCATATCCTTTATACCTAATGGAATCAAACTCTTTTGTCCAGTTTCTGCATTCGTAATCTCAAGATCACCTTTTGCAGCACGAATCATATAGATGTATCCCATGTTGCTGCCATAAAAAGTATCGGTATAATTGCTCAGCCCAGTCACGATTACCTTGTTCGTCTTCGTATCTTGATGAGTCACTTCCCCGTCCATAGCAGTTGCAAGAAAACTAATGGGTACATAAAGGTTACTAATATACCATACAGGTTCACTGCCCATATCTACTTTTTGACCATCCACTTCGGCAATTTTACTTCCCAAGTGCACTACAATATGCTTCTGACTGTTCTTCAGTACGGCCGTATTATCATCTTCCATCCCCCACGGCAGACCTGCCTTAATACCAAGTGAGAACAAGCTTCCGTAAGTGATTCCATCCTTGTGTAACGTCTCAACATGGTTAATACGGCCGTCCGCCCACTGAATTTCCAAATTAACATATTTTTTTGCTGCTTCAGATTTTTGAGCCCCCAGTGGTAATAAGACGGACATCACGAATGCAACGACAACTACTTTTTTCAAATACTTCATTTTCACATCGACTCGCCCCATTCATGTGATTTTTAATCTTATAATAGTAACGTTAGATTCCAAATAAAGTTTGACTCCATTCTCATTATCATTTAACGAGTTAATCCGGTTCAACTAGAGTCGGAGACTTGGTTCCTGGTAACAAAAAAAGCCGCTAAAATAGCGACTTTTAAGGGGATTCATTTACAACCCGAGATCATCAGCGAGCCCTTCAACACCTGTGAAGATGGAATCTCCGTAGCCCCAGAAGTTGTTGAAATCAATAATGTAGATTTTCTTGTTTTTAACTGCATTGATGTTCTGTACCTGCTTGTTGGCCAGCAGTTTTTCAATTGTCTGTTCAGGATCAATGCCACCAGCATACCTGGAAATAATCAGGGCATCCGGATTAATCTCGATTAGCTTCTCCAGACTGAGTGTGCCGGTTTCATTAATCAGCATATTATGCATATTGATTAATGACATTGCACTTTCAATAAACGTATCTCCATTTCCGTTGTAGATTCCAATCGTTCCATCACCATTATCCGAAAAAGATGCATAGTTGATCGTTTCAGCGCTAGCTCGGGCCGACAATGCAGTCTCGCGTGCTTTTAGCGTCTCAATATATGCGGCTGCATTCGCTTGTACGTTGAATATCTCACCTAATTCAGTAATATCCTGATACAGGCTATCTAACGATGCATCAGGAACACTGGTGCTTTGTACATACGTTTTGATCCCCATATCATTCAAGCTGCTTACTGTACCAACACCCCAATCTGCATCCTCAAACAATCCACCACGCCCCACAACCAGGTCAGGAGAAGCACCTATGGTCACTTCCTTGCCCACATAACCTTCAGCCAGCACAGGAATTTGTTTGAATTCATCAGCGATATCTTCAGGTACACTTCCAAACAGTGCAGCTACACCTACAAGCTTGTCTGTCAGACCAAGGCGAATCATCAGTTCGGCTGCACCTTGGGTATTAGCAACTACTCGTTCAGGTGCCTTGTCAAACGTTTGATCCTTCTTCACCCATGTGCCGTTCTCTGTCGTATAATTTGAAACGGTTATCGGATACGTGGTTTGAGCTGCACCTGAAGCGTCTGCACCCGATGTCTTCTCATCTGCTGCAACCTCCTTCGTTGCTTCCTGTGAGCTATTGTTTGCCTCATTGCTTTCACCCTTACTACTGGAACAGGCTGCAAGTACAAAAACAAGTGCAGCAATAAAGCAAAATAACATTCCTTTTTTAAAGCGTGTAGACATTTGATTCTCTCCCTTTTCATTTTTATTTTTCTATTTGTGCATTATGTAAAATAGTTAATGTCAGTATACAGCAAATGTCGAATTACGTAAATGATAATCATAATCATTCTCATTTGATGACTGCACAGCTATTCTTTTCTTCGCCTTTTTGCTTGTATTTGTCAACAATAACCAAAAAGCCGATCCATTTTGTCTATGGATCGGCTTTGCTTGACACTATTCATACTCCAGCTGTTAAATCTGTTCTTACCAACCGCGGTTGGACATGCGCTCTTCTGGAGCCAACTTAGAAATTTCGATCCCTTTCATAGGGGCGCCCAAGTTTTTGGATACTTCGGCAATCAGTTTGTAATCCGTGTAATGTGTTGTAGCTTCAACGATGGCACGAGCGAATTTCTCAGGGTTATCTGATTTGAAAATACCTGATCCTACAAACACACCATCTGCTCCAAGGTGCATCATTAGTGCTGCATCCGCCGGAGTAGCTACACCACCTGCTGCAAAGTTTACGACAGGAAGTTTGCCATTTTCATGAATTTCGCGGAGTAACTCATAAGCTACACCCAGGTTTTTGGCTTCAGCATACAGCTCGTCCTTGGACATGTTTTGCACTTTTCGAAGCTGGCTGTTAATTAGGCGCATATGACGAACTGCCTCTACAATGTTGCCCGTTCCTGGCTCGCCTTTTGTACGAATCATGGATGCTCCCTCGCCAATACGGCGAAGAGCCTCTCCCAAATCTTTGGCTCCACATACAAATGGTACAGTGAACTCATGTTTATCAATATGGAACACTTCGTCTGCAGGAGTAAGAACTTCACTTTCATCGAGATAGTCCACACCCAGTGATTCAAGCACTTTGGCTTCTATGTAATGACCGATACGTGCTTTGGCCATAACTGGAATAGACACAACTTTCATAACTTCTTCAACGATCGTTGGATCTGCCATGCGGGCTACACCGCCGGCTGCGCGAATATCAGAAGGCACCCGCTCAAGAGCCATAACTGCTGTTGCCCCTGCCGCCTCAGCGATTTTAGCTTGCTCTGCGTTCATAACGTCCATGATGACGCCACCTTTTTGCATCTCAGCCATTCCTCTTTTTACACGATCTGTACCTGTTTGCATAATTGTAGACCTCCTATTAACTTTTGGGTGATTTTCAATAAAGGCATCGCTCTAAACTATGATTTAGTATAAAATGAGAATGGTCATATAAAAAGATCCAATAATTTCGATTTTTATTGTACCACTTCAATGATAACTCTGGAGGGCATATGCAATTTCACGTAGCTTACAGTTCATATTTAAACCGAAAATATACCAAGATGAAGGCTCTTTATCATGCGATTCGTGATGCTATTCATGAAGGCAATCTAATATATGGTGAGAAGTTACCCTCGACCAGAGAGTTGGCTGCGACGTATCACATTTCCCGGGGAACCGTGAATCAAGTGTATGATACGTTGACTGCGCAAGGTTACATTCTTTCTGAGCATGGAAGAGGAACCTTTGTCGCGTATCAGTTGGATTTGAACAATGATGCGTCCACCGAGAAAGCGTGTACCCATCACTTATCAGCCTGGGGGAATCGTATTCAGCAGTTGGGACAACAGACGATTCAAAGAGATGCACATACCAATAGTTTCAGTATGGAGAGCGACGAAGTGATCGACTTTAGCAAATACCAACCTGATTTCTCCAAGTTTCCTTACGATGAATGGAATAATCGATTGTATGCAGAGATAAGGCATCGTGAGCATCACCTGGAAACAACCTCTGCTATGGTGAGTTCAACAGGTGAGCCTAGATTGAGAGAAGCCATTGCTGCCTATCTTCGGAGAATGCGGGGAATTCAAATCGATCCGGATCATATCGCCGTGACTGCAGGTTCCATGCAAGCCATAGCTCTACTCACTCAGTTACTTGCAGATCCAGGGGATTATGTAGTAACAGAGAGTCCTTGTTATGTCGGGATATCTCAAGCTATTTGGGCTGCGGGTGCAAAGTTGATAGAAGCCAATCTTGATGGCCAGGGAGTTGTACCTCAAGACTGGGCAGCTCGCATGTTGTTTGTCACGCCGTCACGACAATTTCCTACTGGCGAGATGCTCAGCCTTGAGCGCAGACAAACCTTGCTGGACTGGGCACATCGGCATGATGCCATGATTGTCGAAGATGATTATGATAGTGAATTCCGATATCGTGGAATGCATGTTGAACCGCTAAAAACACTTGATAAAGCAGGTCGTGTTATCTACCTCGGCAGCTTCACAAAAACCTTGCCTTTAGAAGTACGACTTGGCTATGTGGTTCTTCCCCCTACCTTGGCGGATACCTTTAGAAAGGCGCAGGCATTATACGAGCCACGACCCGTCAACCTGATTGAACAACGAGCATTAGCAGCATTTATGACAAGCGGTCAATATGAGCGGCATCTGCGCAGGATGAATCGTCTGTACAGTCGTAAATTCCATCTCTTACTCAAACTGTTGAACCAGCAGCTCTCGACATGGTTTGATTGGGTAGAGAATGAAGCAGGTCTGCACGTGTTTGGCTGGTGGCGAGGTAATGTGACCACTTATGAGGCCTTTCGGGCATCAGCTAGATTACAAGGTGTGGTATACTCAGAAGTCAACAGTTCAACATCTGATGGTACGAAGTATGGGATCTATTTATCTTTTGCACATTTGTCAGATGAACAATTACAGGAAGGCGTATCCAGATTAAAAAATGCCGTGAACACTCCATTGTGAAGTAAATCGTCTCCAAAATTCAGTACAAGAAGATCATCATTCGGAAGGAGGGCGATCGTTATGAATTGGTTGAATGAACTCTATAAAAAAAATCAACGGGAACCGCAAAAGGAAATCGAACGTTCTATGGTTAACGCGATCTTCCGAATATATGACCGGTTCCCCCGAATCGGTCTTAGAGAGCGGAACGGACAGCAAGAAATGTCACTCGATATCGCCGATGCTTATATCCATGGACATCATGCCATGATTGAAGCTGGTGTTGGAATCGGAAAATCTTTTGCGTACCTGATACCAAGTCTGCTCACGAATCAAATGTCTCAGAAACCTGTCATTATAGCTACATCCTCCATTCAGCTTTCGGAACAGATACATAAAGATTTAAGGATCATTGGCAGTCGGTTGGGATTCTCAACGGTTCGTTCCGTTGTGGGGAAAGGCATGGGTCAGTACGCTTGCCGAAGCAGGGCTGCGGAATTAATCAGGTCTGATGATCCCAACCCGTCCGTGTCTCCTCTTGCCCAGCGCATATTAGATTATGAGATTGATGAGCGAGCTGATATTAAAGCTGGAGTTAGTGATGCCGAATGGTCCCACGTTTCCGTGAATGATTGCAAATTTGAACGTTGCCAGCATAAAAATGCATGTTTGTTTTATGATATGAGAGCAAAATTGAATGCAAAAGCTCATGAGATTGATTTTATTATCGTGAACCAAGACCTGCTCATCCGGGATTTGATGAAGAAAAAAGAAGGAACCAAGCGTATTATCTCGGAACAGCCTGCTCTGATCGTCATTGATGAAGCGCATAATCTGGAAGCAAAAGTTCGAGACGCCAGAACACTGGAGTTCACTTACCGGGGAATCTGCCGCGTTCTGGATACCACGGTGCAGCTGCTCACGAAGCAGTCCGGGGATAAAGGGCTCTTTTCACAATCCAATTTTATTAAAAAATGTGTCCGGCATATATTCAAACAGGTAAATGTGGATCTGCTCCACCACGCCAAGCAGGATAACGACCGAATCAAAGTGTCGGAGATCAAAGGAATACCGTTGAACCAAGCGTTGAGTGATTTGAAAGATTTCAGTCTA
Organism: Paenibacillus sp. FSL R5-0517; assembly: GCF_037974355.1. Lineage (NCBI taxonomy): Bacteria > Bacillati > Bacillota > Bacilli > Caryophanales > Paenibacillaceae > Paenibacillus > Paenibacillus sp. FSL R5-0517. Next base: position 3,403,549 of record NZ_CP150235.1, on the reverse strand, counting down.
CGCCTTTCCATTTTGACCTCACGCCATGAGCGGGAGATCGATGACGCTTTTGAAGCCATCAACGGGCTTATTGCCCTCATTCATGTCTTGATAGAAAAAGAAGATAACTATCTCTTATGGGCAAGCAGTCCTCTCGGTGCAGCCACGATCAGCATCTGTCCCAAAGATATCAGCCAGTTCCTGAAATACGCCTTATTTAATGACAAGGTGCCCGTCATCCTAACGTCGGCAACGCTGTGCCAAGGCGGAGATACACTGGAGGAACAATATGCTTATCTGGCACATTCCCTCGGGTATACGGGGGAGTTCATGGATCGCAAATCCTCCCCTTTTGACTACACCAATCATGCCATGATGTACATCTCGAACAACGTTCCATATTACGACCATGACCAGCGCGAAAACTATCTTGAAGCAGCTTATAAGGAACTGGTTGAACTCTGTAATCTGACTCACGGTAGAACCATCGTCCTTTTCTCAGCAAAGGAGGACATGAAGTACATTCACCAAAAGTTGATTTCAAGGGGAAGTGAAAATACATGGGCAGTCCATGTTCAAAAAAAGGGATCTTCCCAGGACAGTGTTATCGCTGAGTTCAGGAAAAGCAAAGGTGTACTCCTGGGTACCGGAGTATTCTGGGAAGGTGTGAATATCGAGGGTTCTGACCTGTCACAGATTATTATTTTCCGTCTGCCCTTCCCTGTTCCTTCCGACCCTGTTTATGAATATAAGGAATCTGTAACGAAGAATCCGTTCATGGAGGTGTTTGTACCAGACATGCTTCTTCGGTTAAGGCAAGGAACGGGTCGCTTGATTCGTAGTGAAACCGACCTTGGCATACTCAGCATACTTGACTCCCGTCTCAGCGCAGCGGCAAAAAAGAGTTACCGGGAACAAGTGCTGGACACGTTGCCCTTCAAAAATGTGACTGAGTCTTTCGAGGTTTTGGAGAAATTTGTTCAGAAAAAAGGCATAGGACGTACAGATTAGACGTAGTCACCCCAACGACATATAATGTTCAAATCACATGAAACGGCCCTTCTGCCAATCAAGCGAATGGGCCTATCTTAATGCTGGTAGCAAGATATATGCTACAATATATTCCATAGTTATGAATACCGAAGGAGGCATTACCATGGTTGAACGACCTAACACAGATGAATATGGAGCTTTTTATGAAGGTTATATCCGGCTTGTGCCTGAAGGGAACATCATCGAACGCTTGGAACTGCAAGCCAATATCGTACCAACGTTGCTCTCTTCATTAACAGAGGAGCAAGCAAATTATCGTTACGACGAAGGCAAATGGAGCGTGAAGGAGGTCATCGGCCATCTTCTGGATAACGAACGCATTATGAGCAGCCGATTGCTTCGTATCGCCAGAGGTGACAAAACGAATCATCCCGGTTACGATCAGGACGTGCTTATGCAGAGCCATCCCTTCAATGCGTATACACTGGCCGATTTGAGTGAAGAATATGCCGTTACACGCCGCTCAACCATTCTAATGCTCCGTCGCCTCACGCCGGAAGCTTGGCTCTGTAGAGGACTCGTCAGTGAGAATCCTGCTTCAACTCGATCGATAGCATATGTTATGGCTGGACATGAGCTCCACCATTTATCCGTACTTCGCGATCGTTATTCGTTAGATTTGAAATTATAAAATTTGTGCAAAAAGACTTTGAACCTACATTTTTCGTAGGATCAAAGTCTTTTCTCATCAGTCGTTTTATCGTTAAATTAGCGTTCAAAATGAATCAGATGTGCATCTTCTCGCAAAGATAACGTGGCATACTCCTTTAGAATGGGAATGTCCCCATTGAACTCAATGGGCAGTACCACATAGCTGGACTGAAAGTAGTCCGATCCGTTCCAGCGATCCGCAAAGTACAGGTACTCCTCTGATCGCTTCAGCACAAACGCTGGCTACGTTCGATACGTCGTTTCATCCCCAAAGTCGCTGAGCATTCCCCATGGGCCATCCATCGTATCAGCTATCGCGAACTTCCCTTGATTGGGTTCCCAACCGGTGCAAAATGAACTCAGCATATAATACTTTCCATTCCGCTTGAATACGGCTGGCGCCTCCCGATACTCCCCCTGCCACAACGTTTCGACAAGACGTTCCACATTAAGATAATCCTCCTGTAGTCGATAGATATGAAGATCCGCATTGTCTCTTGCAGCTGAAATGAAATATGCCTTTCCGTCATCGTCCTGAAAGAGTGTGCAGTCACGCGACATATACCCATAGGGATTAAAGCTACCATGATAAACAAAATGGCTATCCGGATAATCCGAGGTGGCGATGGCGCATGCGGCATCGTTATAATTATCACCATTCTCATAGTGAACCCAAAGTACGAACTTCTTGGTCACCGCGTTGAACAGCACTTTAGGTCGTTCGAGATTGACCTTTCCGCCTTTGTCACTCATTAATCTCAGATTCGTCCGAACTCGAATGGATGCCACTGGAGTAGATATCGTAATGATATGGCTTCGAAACTCCCAGTTGAATAGATCCTTGGAACGATAACAACTCACATATATATCGTCTCTTCGATCTTCGCCATACCAGTAATAATAATCGTCATGGAATAATATATGTCCACCATGGGCGTGGATCGGCTGACCGCTTGAATCATACCAGATGCCACCATTGGTTAATTGATTATTCACACCGTTACCTCTCTTCTCTTCTTTTCTTTTAAAAACATCGTTTAATTAGTACCCAATCCAAATACCTTCACTTCCCATAACCTTGGGGTATACCAGTTGTTAGGGTTATTATGGAGCGTCGCATTTAACATATTAATCCGTACATACCTAGCGGCAGTGTTCGATATAGAATCTGAGGTGAAGCCATAAGATGTATTATTAGTTCGATCCAACGCCACGGTCCAGTTTACATTATCCGTGCTGGTTTCTATTTTATATTTGTAAAATCCTTCAGAGCCTTTTTGCATCCACCAGGAGATTTGTACATTACTCAATGGTTGAACGGAGCCAAGATCGACCTTCCACCAATGTGGCCAGGAACTGCCTGTGCCCACCCATTCGGTTTGATAGTTGCCGTCATTCGCATAACTTGCAGGGTTCGTTCCGGTAGCCGTTTGCGCTGTTGCCGGTTTACCTTGTGACAGGAGTTTTCCATTTTGGACTGGAACTAGCGTATCATCGCTTGTGTTGTACAGGACTTGATCAAAATAATCATAAAATGCATAACCATCGGAGAACCACACGGGAAGCAATCGTTCCTCTGTTGTTCCATTTTGTGTACCTGCCCAACCGAACATCCAGCGATACGCAACCATAACCACGTTGTCACCCGTGTTTGGCTTCACCCGCATAACGGAACCCGACTGCGCCGAGAAGGTTGATGTGTTGCCAATGGTCCGTAATTCAGACCAATCTCCGTCTATGCTTGCTGCGGAAGAATACAAAGGAATACTCGGATACCATCCTGCTGCTTGGGAAGAGAACAAATAATAAATGCCATCCTTTTTGATCATTTTAGGTAGTTCCCTGTGTTGATTTTCATATATAACAGATACTTGATGATCCACATCCAGCCAATCAGAGGTTAACTTATACAGAATCGTGTCCGAATTATTATTGGCGGTAGAGATCAGATAAGCTGAGTCATCGTCATCTTTGAAAATGGAGATATCTCTGGATTCGTTCCCTTCCGGCCGAAAGCTTTTGTGAAATGTAAAGTCTTCTCCAGGCGTTGCTGAAGCCACAGATACTCTGGCAAGCGTGTAGTCTGTACTGTTTTCATAGTGAGCCCAAAAAACAAATTTGTTCGTAGGCGCATGGTACAGGATGTTAATCCCTTCAAACTTGGAATTCGCCAGATCGGGGTGATCCGTGTAGGAAAGGACCACTTTGTCGTTACCGTATGTGATATCATCTGTTGACGTCTGTTGAATCATTTCGCCAAAACCGCCTGATGACTTTTGTACAAAGTTAAACCTATAGTAGGTATCCCCCACTTTAAGTTCATTCGGGAGCATCAGAGTGGATTGCGTTGTGTTATCAAAAGTTGTGAGGTTATCTGGAAGACTGTAAGGGGTGTATTCTGGCGAGATCGCAGAGGTTAACAAGGAAGTCCCACCGTATGCCTTCACTTGGTATTTATACGTGTTACCCACGTTGAGCTCGTAATCATCCGTCGTTATACCTGTTAAGGTCTGTATTAACGTATATGGCGCATTGTTCTCGGATCTGTACAACTCGTATGCAGTCGCCCCCGATACAGGTGCCCAATGGATTTTGGCATTGGATACGTCAGATTCATTTTTCAACACAAACAGTGTTGCAGCTATCTTGGTCTCTTCACCAGCCGCATGAACGGTTTGTGCTGAGGACGTTAAATGAACAGTTAACAACATCAATGCAATGACGACAGCCATCCACGATTTACCTTTGATCATGTCTCATCATCTCCTTTTTTAGGAAACCAACCTCCCTGTTGTTGGAAGGCTGGTTCAGGTGAAAATTGACTTTATTTCAAATTCATCAGTGTCATAACATCCGTCTCGCTGGCTTGGTTGTACCATTCGTTAACTTCTTCGATAACCGTGTCTCCGCCTTTTTCGTGCCACTGTGTGACAAAGGTATCAAATGCCTCAAGCGGCTCATTGCCATATATAATTTTGGTGAAAGTTTCTTGTTCCATGGTGGTCAACTGTTCCCATACATTTTGCATCGTTGGTGTTGGTGGACCATTAAACGCATTGGGCAGCAAAACATCCTTGTTTTCATATGAAATCTGGTATCCGTCCTGGGTCGTTTGGTCCTTTGAAGCGCTTTGAATGAGGACGCCCGTGTCGGCTTTAACACCATTCGCCAGATCATAGTACGATTGGCCGGGACCATCAACACTCGGTGTGTTTTTGGTGAATGCCATCTTCCCAACGCCTTGTATAGCCTCTAATGGCTTATTAAATTTCGTTGGATCAAAAGTCACTTCGTCGTTGACGATATCGTAATCGTATCCCTGAGCGTAGCCGTATTTGAAATCTCCCGTGCTGAACGCTGCGTCGTACATTTTGTCGTAGTATAGGAAGAAGGCTTCCATGTTCTGAAAGTCCTTATTAAACATGAACACACCATCGTTCAATTGGGCGGACTGATAGGTCTTATCACCGTTCACGCCTTGAATGGTCGGATAAGCACTAATTTTTGCACCCTCTACGTTCTTCTCTACGTCCTTCACACTGTCGTAAAGCCAAGGACGACCAATGATAATGCCAGCTTTCCCCTCCGTAAAATCGGACAGTGCGTCCCAAGCCCCTTGGGTGGCCAATTCTTTGTTCAAGTACCCTTTTGCATACCAATCGCGTAACTTGACAAGTGCCTCTTTGTTGCCAGCAGCGACAGATCCATAGGTGAGTTTGCCGTTGTCGTTATGCCATTGCCTTGGAAGATGTTTACCCGTGTATGCGCTGAAAATCATGACCGGATCGCTGACCCAGCCTGTGTTGTAGGAATCTTTACCCGAGAATGTAAAGCCGTATGTGTCTTTCTTGCCGTTCCCATCCGGGTCCTCATTGCTGAACGCAGCGATGACTTGCTCAAACTCCTCAATCGTTGTTGGCGCTTTCAAATTCAATTGGTCCAACCAGTCCTGGCGGATCAACATGACTTCGCCTTCCGTCAGATTGGGCGCGATGGCCATCCCGTACACCTTGCCATCCCTAACCACTGGATTGAAAGTGGTCGGATATTGTTTGTATATTTCTTTAAGCCGGTCAGGCATGTAAGTGGAGATGTCTTCCGTAATCTCCTTGACCTGCCCCGACTCGATCAGATCATTGACCAGCATGGTATCATAGACGGGCAGAACGTCTGGTAGTTTTTCCGAACCCGTCAACGCCAGCCGCAGCTTGGTATTATACTGGGAGGCATCTCCGCCCAGCAGGGTAGTTTGGATCTTGATGCCCAGATTTTGTTCACCCCAACGGGTCAAGACATTGTCATTCAAGGTCTCCCCATTGATATACTTTCCCGCATTTTCATCCTGCTGTTTGGCGATGGTGATCGTCATTGGCGGATCATATTTTCCGTCTTTGAGTACCGATGCCGGTGCGGTCTCGGAAGCACTCTCCCCTTTGCTACAGCCAGCCACAAGCATGGCCGACAGTATGACCAGACTTACCGTTTTCCACAAATCATTTCTTTTTTTCATGAATTCATGTCCCCTTTACTCTAACTATTCTTTGACGGCTCCCAGTACGATTCCCTTCACGAAATAACGCTGCAAAAATGGATAAACCAAAATGATCGGTAGCGTGCTGACAAAAATTTGAGCTGCCTTGATACTTTGCTCCGACATGGCTGCCACCTCGGACTGGCTCATCGCCATGTTCTGCATGTTGCTCTGCACGACAACGGTTTGTAGGAACGAAGCCAGCGGATACTTGCTGGCATCCGACATATACAAAATTCCGTCAAACCAGGAGTTCCAGTGCCCCACCATAATGAACAGGGATACGGTCGCTATGCCAGGCAGAGATAATGGTAAATATATTTTGCTGAGGATGACGAAGAAGGACGCTCCATCAATGAAAGCTGCTTCTTCCAAAGCTTTTGGAATCGTTTTGAAAAAATTGACGAGAAGAATCAGGTTATAAGCACCGAAAGCACCCGGCAGCACAAGAGCCCATATCGTGTCTTTTAATCCAAGGGCTGTGATCAATATGTAAGAAGGTATCAAGCCCCCCGAGAAGAGCATGGTGAAGATAAAAAACCACATGAGCACGTTGCGTCCCCGGAATTCTTTGGACAGGGCATATCCGGCACAGATTAGGATAAACATGCTGATGGTTGTACCCAACACGGTTCGAGTAATGGATGTCAGCATGGCACCGTTAAAATTGGAATTGTTGAACGTTTTGACATAGGCGTCCACGTTGAATCCGACCGGCCAAAATGACACCATATTCCCACTAATGGCCGCTTTGCTGCTGAGCGATTGTGCCAATAGATGAAGCAGTGGCAGAAAACACGCCAGACCAGCCAGTATCATAAACGCGTAATTAAAATATGAGAATACTCTATAGCCTGTCGTCTTATGGTACATGATCCCTCTCCCTCCTTGTTAGAATATTTTGTAATTGGCATATTTATAGGCCAGCCTGTAGGAGACAACGATCAAAATCAAGCTGATTCCCGATTTGAACAGTCCAACAGCGGTCCCGAACCCGTATTGCCCGTTTAACAAGGATGAACGGTAGACATAGGTGTCAATGATATCTCCTGTACTGTAGACAAGCGGGTTGTACAGATTGAATACTTGATCAAAGCCTGCGTCCAGAATATTGCCTAGACTCAGGGTAGAAATGACGATAATCATGGGCAACATGCTAGGCAAAGTGACGTATCGAATTTGCTGCCGGCGTGTGGCCCCGTCGATCTCTGCCGCTTCGTAATACGAAGGATTGATCCCGGCAATGGTAGCCAGATAAACAATCATGCCGAAGCCAAAGCTCTTCCACACGTCGCTGATGACAACCGTGAATCGAAACAGATCAGGATCACCCAAGAAGTAAATGGGATCGGTTCCGAAAATCCGGGTCAAGATGTGATTGATGCCTCCGTCTAATCCGAGAATGTCGATCATTAATCCTGCCACAGTAACCCAAGACAAGAAATGCGGCAGATACACTAGTGTCTGCACACTTTTCTTAATGCCCATATTTCGGATCTCACTCAGCAAAATAGCCATGCCGATTGGAACGATAATGCCGACGATAATTTTGGAAACGGCGATAATCAGCGTATTCACGATTGCTTGTGTGGCTTCTTTGTACTGAAAAATTCGTTCAAAATTATCTAACCCGATCCATCGTGAACCTGTGATGCCAAGCCATGGTTTGTAGTCCTGAAATGCCATGAGCAATCCTACCATCGGGCCATAGGAAAAGATGCAGACAAACACAAAAGCGGGAATACACAGTACGTACAAAGGCCAGCTTTTCTTAAGTTCCTTTTTCAATGAAGATCGCTGGGGAATCTTTGTTTTTGTTTTTTTCGGGGATCTGGCGGGCACAGTTTCGTTAATGTTGCATACCTCCTCTATGATGGCTCTTCAAAAGCGATCCTTGAAGATAAGCTTAACAAAAGCGCTTTCATTCCAAAATGCCAAAATTTCAAGATCATCACCCCAACCTGAAGCAATTTAAAACCGCTTTCATGTATTGCCTATGCTGCCCTTCCGCTTTTCGAAGGTTTGGCTTATATTAAGGATAATCCGATCTGGAGTTTGCACTACTACGTTTGGCGTTATGAAAGGAACCACATATGATCAGAAAAATGTATATGAAACGATTCATTTATTTTTTTGTTTTTTTTCTGTTGTTAACGTTGAGTTTGTTTTTCGTAATGAATCAATTGAGTTCCAAGACACTGGAAGAAAATCTGATCGGCGCTTCCAAAAACCAGCTTGATTATGTGAAAGGAATTCTTGATGGAGTGATGTACGAGGCAAATATGTACGGGGTTCAGTATGCAGCTGACAGTGATGTCCGGTTTTATCAGAGGCATGTGATCGAGCTGAGCAATTACGATTCGCAAATGAAGAAAAACGATATCGTTGATCGCTTGCGGCAAACGCTTCTATCCAGTCGCTCCATCGAGTCCATCGGCATCTATTGGAAGTCTGAAGAAACATTTCTGTCCACGAACAATACGCCAGAGGCACGAATTCCTTTCAAGGATGTTCATCAACGGGGTTGGCAAATCGTCGGCAATAGCTTGTATTACTTTGCCCTCTATCCTTACATCCAAAAATCCGGACAAAATGAACCGACTCAGTACGTTGTTGGGGTAAAGCTGAATACCGATTATTTGAAAAATCTGCTGAAAAAGGCTGTAAACAATGACAGCTCAAACGCTCTATTTCTGTTTAACACTGATCAGTTATGGAGTGAAAAAGAAGTCGATAACGAACTCTTGAAAGCGGTTACCGATATGGTTTCTCCACAGCCGGAGGTCACTTTAAAATATGATTATCACACCAATTCGGACGATTACTATGTTCTTTCCCGATATATTGAATCCATCGATGCCTATCTGATTACATATACACAGACGAATGATTTCCTGCAGCCGCTTGACCGCAATCGCAAGGTTTTTTTTGCCAGTATTTTAGCCGTTTTTACGCTTGGGCTGGTTGTGATCTTTACGTTTTACCGGAACTATTACCGTAATATTCGTTTGTTGGAGCGAAAGTTTTCACAGGTTGAACAAGGCAATCACAACACGCGTATTACCGAAAATACGGATAGAGAATTCTACAGCCTGTTTAAAAGTTTTAATCATATGGTTACCGAGATCCAGGATCTGTTCGTATCCTTGAAGACCGAAACGGAGCTCAGGCGAAGTGCGGAACTTCAACAACTCCAGGCTCAGATCAACCCTCATTTTTTGTACAATAGTTTGTTTTTCATCATGTCGGTGGCCCAGTTTTCACCTGATTCGGTCATGCGCATGAGCAAACATCTAGCTGAATATTATCGTTATTTAACCAAATTGGATCAGCATGAGGTCACGCTGGAAAGCGAGCTTCAGTTTGCAGAACATTTCCTGATTATTATGGCGCTTAGCAAAAAAATGGAGTACAGCATTGATCTTCCGCCGGAGCTGGCCTCCCTTTCTCTCACGCCGCTGATCATCCAGCCCGTAGTTGAAAATGCGATTCAACATGGGATTGAAGGTCAACAAGGTGCCCATCGAGTAACTATTGATGTAAAACAGACGGAGGATGCGATAACGATCAAGGTCTCTGATGACGGGAAGGGTCTTTCACTGGACGATATCCGCAACCTGGAGACTCGGCTTGAGAGCGACTCCCCGCCTGAAGGAATCAAAGGTGTAGGGCTCTGGAATGTAAATCGACGTCTGAAAAATACGTACGGCGAACGTAGTGGGTTACATTTTACTACCAATGATTGGGGCGGCTTGTCCGTCCTGCTGCTCATCCGTATTCCCGAGATGAAAGGAGATAGCTGATATGCGTTTATTAATTGTGGATGACGGACATTACGTCGTGGAGTACATGAAGCATTTGCTCGATTGGAACACTTTCGGCATTGACCAGATCGAGACGATGACCAATTCGATTGAAGCAAGGGACATGCTGACTCAAAATCACATCGACATTCTGATTACTGACATCCGAATGCCCGAAGTCTCTGGTATCGATCTGCTTCAACATATCCACCAACATGGCTTGTCAACCAAAGTTATCATCCTCTCCGGTTACTCCGAGTTCGAATATGCGCAACAGGGAATTCGTCTGGGTGCACTCGACTATCTGCTCAAACCTGTCGATAAAGATGACGTGGAGAAAGCCATGTCCAAAGCCATTAACAATATTGCAAAGACAAGGCCCGCCCAATCTATCGTATGGGAAAACTTCGATGGATTGGCGTTTCTGCTCTCGCTGCTGGGTCATAACGGGACATTAAGTAAGGAGTATGAGGCTTATACTACATTTCTAGGGGGACGCCATTTTTGCTGTCTCAAGCTGGAGGGTTTCACACAAGAACAGGTGAGTGTTATAAAATATGCTGTCGGAGACAAATTGGATCGTCTCGTATGGGCTACTGGAACCCGACTGACTGCTTTTATTCCGGAAGAAGCTGCTGGAGAACTGACTATCAAACTGGAGCAATCGGTCGTGTCTCCTCCATTTTTGTTAACTGATCGAAACATGACCCGACAGATATTCTACAGGTTCTTCCTTAATGAAGATGTACACTCAGAAGACTTCATAGCCATATTCAACCATTCTCCATCATGTGGTGATGGGGAGTCAGCCGGACACATTATTAAAAAATATGATCATATCCGTTCCCGAAAGCAAAAAGTAATCTTTCTCATGGAGATCATTCGATATGCGTATCTGACGGACAAGGATCGTGATACCACCGAGACCGTGGATTGGATATTCAACCAGTTACAGTATCCTGATGAACTATCGTCAACTCTCATGGAACGGGTCAGTCGGATCACAAACAACAAACAGATGTCCATTCAAACCATCATCGACAAAGTACAAACGTATATCGAAGAGCACCTGTCACATGGCCTTAGCCTGGATGAACTGGGCAAAGTTGCACATCTGCATCCGGTCTACTTTTCCAAACTGTTTAAACAGGAGACGGGCGAAAATGTGTCAAACTACATTTCCAGGAAGAGGCTGGAGAAAGCTTCTCAATTGCTTCAAGATTCGGAACTCCGGGTCCACGATATCGCGCAAATGGTCGGTTACAAAAAAAATCAATATTTTATCCAGCTGTTCAAAGTGGAATACGGAGTTACGCCTTATCAATACCGAAGAAATATGATCCATCAATGACTTCGTATGTATAGGTTGTTTTAATGATATGTGTAATGCAGTACGGAAAAAGCCCAACATCCTACTCTTGTGATTACAGAGTGAGTTGGGCCTATTTAGTGCCGTTTAACCTTGAGTTAGGTCGATCATCTTATCGAAGCAATATGAATCTCTGTCATAGCCGTTATGTTCATAAAAAGCATGGGCTTCGATTCGCTTAACTCCGCTACATAATATAATACTTGCTATTCCCCGTTCTTTAGCATAATTTTCAGTCTGCCTTAGTAATTTTGTTCCGATTCCCCTGTGTTGAACATTTCTTTTAACCGCAAGACCTTGAATATGTAGATAACCAATTGGAACGCCAACAGATAATGCTTGAACAATAGTTACAAATCCGACCACTTCATTTTCTATTAATGCGACAAATGTTTTATAATTCCCTTCCCTATTCATCTCTTCCATAGTCTCTCGAAAGTTTGCAATATTAACATTGCTCATTCCAAGCACATCGTTCCATAAAAAAACAACCTCAGCATAATCATCTGATATTATTTCTCGTATTTTAATATCCATATCTAACCCCCTCAAGATAATATAATCAAACAATCTTCCCTTTCCCTCTAATGGCGCTGTCTGTAACGGCAAGTTATAGGGCCATCCTTTGTGGGGATGACCCATACTATACGCTGAATTTATTCCGTTGTCTTCTTCATTAATGCCTGCATTTCGCAAACTTCAGTACGTTATTTTTTCTTCACCGGTATCCAGATTTCTCCTGAAACATTTCCATGCCGTGCCATTCCATAATACATTTCGAAAGTAGGGCCCTCAACCTGTTCGTATTCAGATGTCGGAAACCACTCAGAATAGATTCGTACCCATAGTTTTTGCATATCACTTTGCGGCTCGGGGAAAACCGCCCACGTTAATGCTGGGACAGCAAGTTTTGTGAATCTCTCTGGAATCTCAAGTCCTTTAGGTGCATGATAACAGATCATGTATTTGAAAGATTCTTTCGTGTGATCATAGAGGGCGGCATGCAACATGGTATCACCAAAACGTCCCAGTAAGTCATTCATATGATCAACGCTGCCATCATCATCACATTTTATACGGAATTGAGGTACTTCAGCGAATGCTGTTTTCTGATCTGCATTGATAATCCCATATACTCCAAACATCTCAAACGAATCTCTTTGCTCAATACGGTAATTCATTTCGACATCCCCTTTGATTGAAATGTGAAAGGACATTCGAGGATAGGCTTTTAGAGAGTTGCCTGTATTGCGTGCAGATGTAGGCATAATACCATGAAGATTCTTAAAGGCTCGTGCAAACTCCTCCGGCGAATCATATCCATATTTCATAGCTACATCAATAACCTTTGATTCTGCTGTCTGCAGTTCGAATGCTGCCAATGTCAACCGTCGACGTCGAATATACTCCGATAATGATACGCCAGTAATAAATGGAAACATTCTCTGGAAATGATAGGTAGAGCAACAGGCTCTCTGTGCTATTTCATCAATTGAAATAATGTCCGCTAGATTTGATTCGATATATTCCATGGCACCATTCATCCTGTCCAACCAATCCATCGTAGTAGTCCCTCCCTTCAAGGTAAGCTTATGGGAAATACATAATGAATACCTTGCAATTTATGCACGAAAAAGTCACTCCGACAAAAGAGCAAATTTTCTAGGGATAAATCTTGAATTTATTTATTTGCCTCAATTGTAAATTTCCATTGGATATTTTCATTTTCCCAGTCACGATGCTCATCAAATTTTTTTATTTTGAAGCCAGGTGTAATTACGGAATTTATTATATCAATTAGGGTGTTTTGAAACCGCATACAATTATATGGAGTACATATGAGATTAAGCCCCATCATGTATAATCAATTCTACTCAATAACCCACAGAATTCCTTAAAATAAGAATATTCTCCTGAAGGAACATACGATTTTTTTCAATGCCTCTATTTTTACACCAAACAACTGCGCTGAAAGCATCGTACAGATCGTAAAATGGCAGCACTCTTTCCAGATCCAACATAGGTCGAATTGATTCATAGCCTTTAATATACGGGATCTTAGTTCTCGGATTGACTTTCCAAATATATCGATTCACTTTTGTGAAATCTATTTCCGAGGAACCGCTACGAGCGCTCTCGAAATCAATAATACCAGCAACCTCGTTACCATTCACCAATATATTACCTGGTCTAAAATCCATGTGAACAATGCATGGTCCGTCAGGATGCGGTAAAGCAGAGAAAACACCATCAAAGTGATGAATACATCTCTCATACAATTCAGAGTCGAGAATTTCTTTACAGGGCTCTTTCCACTTTTCAAAGTTACTTTTGATATATAATCTCCAATTATTTTGGTCAAGTAACTTAAAACCATCAGTTCCATGGTAACCATACCCAGAAGTTTTAACCTCATGGAGCATAGCATGATACATGCCAATCTGATAAGAAAGACGCTCATCCATCTCTCCTGTAAAAGGCTTACCTTGAAGTGCTGAAAGGAGCAACGCTCCAACAGCACTTTCATCCCCGTACCAAATGTCCAATACCTTAGGAATAGGTATTACACCCTTTAATCGTTCGAGGATCTGAAATTCACGGTATAGTTTATCCTTATTAAATGGGATTTTCACAAATACATTTTCTCCACTGACAAGAGTAAGTTTGTAAACATCAGAACTATATGACTCTGGAACATCTTCAATATGTAAGACCTTCAACTTTAGCTTTTCTATAACTTTCAGAATGGTATTCATATGTCGCCTCCTGTTTTGGAGAATACATGGGGCTTAAAAGGCTGATTATTTTTACTCATACTTACTGTTCTTTTCGTTTGAAAAACATCTTGCCAACCATAAGTCCCATAGCAGATGAAATGATCAGATATCCAAAGAACAAGAAAAGTAAATAAACACCATGAAGGTCTGCAGGAATCTGTTTTACACCTTCAAACCAAACCAAACGAAAAGGATAAAAAATGACTACCCAAATGATTAGCAAGAAGAGAAGAAAATTAATTATTTTTAGCACAATTACGATCCTTTCAAGTCTGAGTGGAAAAAGTTAAATGTACATGCTTCATTTCTCATTTCGCATTACCTCACCACTGCCCGCACTATAATAGTAAACATATGTATTGGAGTTACTATGTTGAATCTATAAAACTACAAAATTATAACAGGAAAAATTAGGGGCATTTCTTATTTTTCATCAGATCCTAAATATACGTTAAATCCTTCCATAATTTCAACATAAATTAATAAGCAAACGTAGATATTACGATATGCTATAACATACAAGAAAACAAAAAAAGTCGCTAAATTTAGCGACTTTCAGTTTGCACAAATTTATTGAGTAACAATAATTGGACCATTTTTAGTAAGAATAATCGTATGTTCAATTTGAGCGACATGGCTGTTTTTAGTAGCAAAGGTCCAGCCGTCTCCGGTCTGGAATACTTCTTCTTCTGAAGTTGAGACAAATGGCTCGAATGCAATAACCATGCCTTCTTTTAACAATTCATCATCCGATGGATCATTATAATTATAGATGTGGTCAGGGGCTTCGTGTATCGCACGTCCAACACCATGCCCCGTAAGGTTTTTAATAACCGTTAGTCCATGCTGTCTGGCCGTTTGGAATACCGCTTTTCCGATTCCACTTTTTTTGGAGCCCGGTTTTGCTTTCTTAAGTCCTGCTTCGAATGCCAGTTTAACAACGTCGCATATTTTCGTTAATACTTCTTCACCTTCGCCTACGACAAACGAAATTCCCGTATCTGCGAAATAGCTGTTCTTGGAGCCGGACACATCAATATTCACGATGTCCCCTTCTTGAATAACCCGCTCTCCCGGAATACCATGTGCCACTTCTTCATTAACACTAATACAAGTAAATCCCGGGAAATTATATTCACTTTTTGGAGCAGACACTGCACCAGCTTTCTCAAAAAGTGCTCCAGCTAGATCGTCAAGCTCTTTAGTTGTTATGCCTGGCACTGTTTTTTGTACCAATTCATCTCGGATAGCACCAACAATTTTTCCGATTTCTTTCAAACCATTAAAGTCTTCTTCTGTTCTTGCGATCATTTTTTCTACCTCACTATCTTAATCATCAATTAATTAATCATATCCAAAGCAGCATAGCTTCGCAACTTTTTTATCAATATTGGGCTATAATTGCTCACTTATCGGTTTCCCTGATCTTGTTGATTATGTCTGTCAGAACTTGAATATCGCCACGGTTAGCAGCATCCAAATGTCATGAGTCATGATTGTCACATAAATTCAGTTTTATCAGAGTGACTAGTCGGTGGAGTTCATCAAAACAGAAAAAAACGAAGGTCAATGCCTTCGTTTTTCTATTATGCTTATTTGGAAAGTGACTGCGAAAAAAGCCTCCAGTGATCCTACGTCCTCTTTAAAAACGGAGCCATACGCTCATCTCACCAACCTTGCGATTCCCCCACAAATAATAGGGAATGGCCTTAAAACGTACAGCCTTTCTCTGATTAATATAAGAACGGTACGGCATCCCGTCTAACCATAAAATGCTGTCATCAGGCACTAGACCATCGCCTTCTATGATGACACAACCACCTAGTAGATCTGGATCAGCATACTCCGTTAATTGTGGCTCCGCAGCCAACGCGATTGTAGTGAGCGGGGCTCCATTGTCTGCTTCTTCGATGCAATACACGAGCGGGCCGCGTTGAATGGCTACTTTGCCAGCATCTGCCCGAATGGATGGGTGTGCAGCAATTAATTTTGGCTTAACCGGAAGCAACCACTCTACTATATTTCCATCTGACCAACTTCGCTTTATTTTTGCGTACCCATTCTCAATATGAAAATCTTGCCTTTCTCCATTCACCTTCAACACGGGCTGTTCCTCCTGGAACCAATTCGGTATACGTAGCGCAAGTTCAAATTCGACAGATTCGCTATCCTTGGGAAGCTGAACCGAGAATTCAACATGACCGTTCCAAGGCAGATTAGAACGTTGATGCAATGTGATTGTACTGTCGGCAAGTTGAAAGGAAACTTTGCTTCCAATATACAGATGAGTATAGATCGATCTCTCTTCTTCTGATATATCGTATATATAATCGTCCAATGAACTTAGCAAGCGTGAGACATTTGGAGGACAGCAGGAGCAACCGAACCATTTTTGTCGGACGGGCTTGACGTGATGTTTATCCGGATTTTTCAGACTTGCTTCTGGCCATACCTCAAGTGGATTGACATAGAAGAAATGCTTCCCATCCCTAGACATGCTACCGAGAACATTGTTGTACAGCGCTCGCTCCATAACATCTGCATATTCACTCTTCGCTTCCAATTGAAGCATGCGGCGCGCCCAGAAAATCAAACCAATGGAAGCACAGGTCTCTGCGTATACGGAATCATTCGGAAGATCGTAATCAAACGTGAAAGCTTCCCCAAGATGTGTCGAACCAATGCCCCCGGTAATGTACATTTGTTTGCCTGTTGTGTTCGACCAGAGTCGTTCACAGGCCTCCTTCAGTCCGTCGTCACCTGTTAATCTCGCAAGATCAGCCATCGCTGTGTACATGTAAACTGCCCGAACAGAGTGCCCAACCGCTACTTTTTGCTCACGAACAGGAAGGTGAGATTGATACATTTCCAGATTAGGCGTTCCATGGGACCAGATGTTTGTCCGGTTACCACCTTCCCACTCCTTGATAAAATAATTAGGCTGTTTACCACGTTCATCTATGAAGAACCGACTAAGATTCAGATATCGCTCTTCACCTGTAATGGTATGAAGCTTGACCAACGCTAACTCAATTTCCTGATGCCCACAGTAAGCTCTTATCTGTCCGGGCTTGGGTCCGAACATACGATCAATCAGATCAGCGAATCGGCAAGAGATGTCCAGTAATCTACGCTTGCCTGTCGCCTGATAATACGCAACTGCGGCTTCAATTAGATGACCTGCACAATACAGCTCATGCGCTTCATAAAGATTGGTCCATTGTCTCCCAGGTTCCTGGATTGTGAAATAGGTATTCAGATAACCATTGTCATGTTGAGCTTGAGCGATCAATTCAATCGAATCATCGGCGATCTGCTCCAACCTCGGATCGGGATGGTGACGGAGCGAATAAGCAACGGCCTCCAACCATTTGTAGAGATCACTATCCTGAAATACCCAACCACCAAAATCGCCTTGCTCCAAGCCAGCAGCAATACGGAAATTTCGAATGGCATGACTAGGTTCAGCGTCCTCCACCCTGTCGTTCAGAGCTTCCCATTGATAGGGAATGACTGTTTCTCGTACAAGATCAGAATATGTATTCCAAAATTGGTCTTGAATTTCAATTTGCTTTTGTCCCATTACACACACCTCGAATTTATAAAATTTGACTCTTTACAACGTCGAGTATATGCTTTTTTCGTAAAGCGATAATAGTAATGGAATGAGCTTTTTTCTATACAAAATGACACTGAAAATGAGGTTAATTCATTGGACAAAGAATTCATTGTTGCGTTACAAACCCCACCCCTTCCATATTACTGGGAATCTGGTCGTTCAACGTTTCGTGTAGGAGACCGTCATCCGAATCGAAGAAATTTCGGCCTGTTTGATGTGCTGCTCGTGGTCAATGGAGAACTACATATCGGTGAGAACGGGACGGAATGGACACTTGCTACAGGTGATGCACTAGTATTACTGCCGGAAGGTGAGCATTACTCGTTCAGGCCCTGCGAACAGGAAGCAACGTTTTACTGGGTTCATTTTGAGCATGTGGACTGGCATCAAGGTCCCTTAATAGAAGAGTCGGAAGCAGCAATTCCGCTATCGCCATTTGATAAGCCTAAGTCCATACGAATTCCTAAGAAAACCACATTGCTAAACCCCCAGCTCGCATTTGATATGATGCACCAGCTTGTACTATTGCCCGTGGGAGAATCCTTCTGGGAGAAGCAACAGCTGCTATTCCGTTTTTTGGCTATACTCGAAAATGGCACCTCAGATATGGCCAAGACACCTGCTTCACGCCTTGCTGAGAGCGTAGCCTTATTTCTGCAACAGAACTACCAAGAGGAAATCACCAATGAAACTCTCTCGTCAGCATTGCACTTCCACCCTAGCTACATCGTTCGTTGCATGAAAATGAAGTACGGTGTGACACCTGTTCAATATTTACATCAATTCAGGATAGAGCGGGCCAAACAGCTTCTGGTTTCGACGGAATGGTCGATAGATCGTATTGCGACTGAAATAGGATTTCAATATTCTCCCTACTTTTCTACCTGTTTCAAGCGAAATGTTGGAATATCTCCCCTTCTGTTTCGCAAGAAATATCTGAACTAGTGAGACAAATTCATGAACTTATTAGGATACTGTGTGTAATTACGAACAGACCGAAAACAACCTGCACTTTTTTTCTATTTATTTTAAATAACATAAAATAACTTCATTGGGTAACACTACAAACAAATTTCCCAGTTTGGAGTGAAGCCTGTGAGGACATCCGCAACAACAATCAGTACCTCTGAAGTAATAATTGTAGTTATTAACTCCATCCTTGGTGCAGGAATACTAACGCTTCCTCGTACGATTGGCAAGGCGGTAAAAACACCAGATGTATGGATCTCCGTCATTCTGGCTGGTTTGATCGTAACGACAATCAGCCTTCTTCTTGTAACGTTATGTCGCAGATTCCCCGGTAAAACGGTGTTCGAGTTTATTCCTGAAATCACGGGAAAATGGATTTCTTATCTGTTAGGAATTCTAATTATCGTATATTTTATTGTTCTATGTTCATTCGAAGTCAGAGTCATGGCTGAAATTACAAGTATGTACATCCTTGAGCGTACCCCTAGCTGGGTCACCATTATGGTTAGTTTGTGGATTGGTATTTACATGCTAACGGGTGGTCTTATGGTCATCATTCGTGTCTTTTCAATCGTTCTGCCCGTTACGCTAGCATTGCTCGCACTGGTGTTCCTTTTGAGTACGAAAATGTTTGATATCAATAATCTCAGACCCATGCTAGGTGAGGGGATTATGCCTGTATTGAAGGGACTTAAGCCTTCTTGTCTCTCCTATTCCGGATATGAAGTTTTGCTCATCGTCACAGCTTATATGACAGACGTGAAGGCAAGTAATAAGACGGCTATTTTCAGTATACTTATATGTACAATTATATATATGGTAACAATTGTTACAGTCGTGGGGAATTTATCTCTGTCGGGTGTTGAGACACGGATGTGGCCAACGTTTGATATGGTTCGGAGTTTTGAAATTGAAGGATTTTTATTTGAGCGCTATGAATCGCTTTTCATCGTATTTTGGCTAATGCAAATTTTTGCAACCTATGCCTTCAAGCACTATTTTGCATCCATTGGTATACGAGATTTGTTTCGTCTCAAAAATATTACCGGAATACAATTTGCGATGTTACCCGTGCTCTATTTGATTGCTTATTTACCCAAAAACCTGGAGGAAACGCTAGCTTTGGGCGATTTTCTTGGTAATATGTCCATTTTTTTATTTGGTTTGTTACCACTGCTGCTGCTGATTCTTAGCTTTGTTCGTAAGAAAGGCGGGAAGCAAGCTGCTAGTGGAAACCTTAAGGTAAGTTAAATGTTGGGTTGTATAATGCATGGTGTGATTCGTACAAAAAAGAAAAAAAGCCGCTAAAATAGCGACTTTCAAGGAAAGCGTGATTATTTATTGAAAGTAACTTTCTCTGAACTGCCTTCAAAAATGATTGAAGTGTCCCTCGGTTTCGACTCCGCAATTTTACGACCGCCTCTGAAGGAATACAGTACACCGGCTTGTTTGCGAACAGCCTCATACTCGTTCTCTGCTTCAAGTACGATAAAGTTAGCGGGTTTGCCTTCTTCAATACCGTATACATCTTCAATGTGTAACGTTCTTGCGCTGTTTTTGGTAATGAGATCAAGCGAATTCACGATCTGGTCGTAACCAAGCAACTGCGACGCATGAATCCCCATGTGCAGCACTTGTAACATGTTGCCCGTACCCAGGGGATACCACGGATCGAAGATGTCATCGTGACCAAAACATACATTCAGACCTGCTTCCTGCAACTCTTTAACACGTGTCAGACCTCTTCGCTTCGGATACGTGTCGAAACGTCCCTGCAGGTGAATGTTGACTAGCGGATTGGAGACAAAGTTCAAATCAGCCATCTTAAGCAGGCGGAACAACTTGTACGTATAAGCGTCATTATACGACCCCATTGCTGTTGTGTGACTTGCCGTTGTGCGTGAACCCAATCCACGTTCGTAGGCTTCCTTGGCAACGACTTCTACGAAACGAGATTGCTCGTCATCGATCTCATCGCAATGAATATCAATGAGCCGATCGTATTTTTCAGCCAGATCAAACGCAACTTTCATGGAATCAACGCCGTATTCCCGCGTGAATTCGAAGTGTGGAATACCACCGACCACGTCAACGCCCATTTTCAGTGACTCCTCCAGCAATTCCGCACCGTTTGGATAAGAGTGAATGCCTTCCTGTGGGAAAGCAACAAGCTGAATGTCCATATATGGAGCCATTTCTTCTTTGACTTCAAGCATCGCTTTAACTGCGATCAAGCTTGGATCTGTAACGTCCACATGAGTCCGTACATGCTGGATGCCCTGTGCCAATTGCCACTTTAGCGCCGTTTTGGAACGTGTTTTGACATCCTCAAGCGTCAGGGATACCTTGCGCTCTGACCAGCGTTGGATGCCTTCGAACAGCGTTCCGCTTAGATTCCACTCCGGCTCGCCTGCTGTTAGCGTTGTATCGAGATGAATATGAGGTTCGATAAATGGTGGCAGTACAAGTGATCCGTTGACATCAAGGATCTCTTCATTGTCGGTCACTTCCAGTGATTGTGTGATTTGTTCGAACTTCCCGTCTTTCACAACAATACTCCATAATCCTTCTTTACCCCGCAATTTTGCGTTCTGTATAATCATTTATTTTCCCCATTTCTTTGGATTCTTTGGCAGGAACAATCAACATCAAGATGATATAAGCTACTGCTGTACCAAGCAGTGCATTTAATGGTGTTACACCAGGAGCCAGTTGAGCGAATGCCACGCCGATGGCCCAAGCGACGAGCGCTACCCAGTTTACATTTTTGAAAGACATATCTGCAAAAGGCTTATAGTTTCTACGTTTCACAATGAAGTAATCTGCAATAATAATAGCTCCGATGGATGGTATCGCCGCGCCAAGTACGTTCAGGAAACTGACGAAGTTGTTGTACATCCACATGGCGAATACGGTACCGACGATGCCATTAACAACGACGAAGAATTTCTTTGAAATTTTGGTGATGTTGGCAAAACCAAGACCTGAAGCGTACAGTGCATTATCGTTGGTCGTCCAGATATTCAAGCCCAGAACGATGATCGCCGGGATGATCAATCCTTGCAGGAACATGACCTCCGAGATATCAGCCAGGTTATACGCCATTGCGCCAACTGCTCCGAACAGAAACATAAGCGAGTTGCCCAGGAAAAAAGCAATAACGGTTGCGGTAACTGCCTGTTTGGATGTCCGGGAGAACCGGGCAAAATCAGGTGTCAGTGTTCCGCCACTGATGAATGATCCGATACAGATCGTTAATGCTGCCGCAGCAGTAAGTGACTGAGTCGGCGTGTAATCTAGCAACCCTTGCAGACCACCCAGCGAACCTGCACCTTCGAACATGGAATAACCACCGAGAATGGCAATCGCAGGAACTGCGATATAACCGAGAATGACGAGTGACTTCATACCGAAGATGGCCGATGCCGTCATGGCAAGTCCAAATATGATGATCAACAGATACACGTTCCAGTCCATCGCTTTCGCGACTGGAATGGCGAACATGGCTACGCCGACTCCGAACCATCCGACCTGTGTGAAGCCTAGCAGGAACGAAGGCAGATACGACCCTTTTGCACCGAATGCATACTTAGCGAGCAAATGTGTGGACAAGCCTGTTTTGGCAGCGATATGGGCCAGTGCCCCTGTATAGATACCAAGCACCAGATTGCCTGCAAGCACGATGCCAATGAACTCCATGAACGTCAAGCTGACGCCCAATGTGCCTCCTGCCAGCATGCTTGCTGAGAAAAATGTAAAACCGAGCATGACGGATAACGTCTTCCAAAAGTTGTTTCTTTGTCCTTTCGGCACCGCTTGCCATGAAAACTCTTGATCTTGTTTGCTCATCAGAATACCCCCAACATAAAGTGTATCTGATACCAAAAAAAGCAGAAAAAAGAGGCTACTTCATCAGGTTTTACACTGACAAGTAGCCTCTTTTTGTATCATAACCCGCGCGAAGACACAGAGCATCCCATGACGGGATATGCCCTGATTCTCGCGTGATTATGAAATCCGCTGCCCTTGCCAGCCTCTCTGGACTGAATTAAAGGTACCAGTATTCAATTACATTCTATTATTTTGGAAAAACCTGCGGTTGTCAATGTCATTATTATCCAACGGTTATTAATCCCTTATACAGCATGCTGTTTTTTTGTCGTAATCACCTCTCGGCATTAGCTCAGCCGAATTCGTATAACAACTGATTATTCATGTCATACCTCGGATCCATATCAATTAAGCTCCACATCAGAGTTTGGTTGGAGAATCCTGAAATTCCTACTAGATTTATTAATACAACAGCCAATACAACAAACAGGATGTCTCACAAGTCATAAATATGACGGAGGACATCCCTACTTAATGTGATTTTGTGCTAATGAACCTGTAAATAAATAAATTTTATTTATGTGTGCTTAATAATTCTTCAAAAGCTTTTATATTCGTGTCAAAATCAGGAACGGTTTGTGTTTCTTCAGCAGATTTGACCAGCTTTACAACCAAATCATTATAAGGTGTCGCAATTCCGGTGCCTTCTGCTTTGCTTGAAACTACCCCGTTAATATAATCAATTTCCGTTTTGCGGTTCTTCTCCAGATCTTGAAGCATGCTTGCTTTGAGCAGTCTGGATGGCTCCATCACGTAACGTAATGTTTTCACCCGTTCAGGGATATCATCTTCGCTGTTCAGTTCGAGTGAAGCGATGTCGAATCCATTCATTTTAACCAATGTGACTCCATTAGCACGAGCAACTTTAATCGTCTCGTCTGCAATATGAGCTGCACTCACAATGCCGGCTTCATGATCAATAATGTCCCCATATTCCCCATTCAATGCAGCTGACAACCCACTGAATGCATTGTTGATCAGCAATTTGGACCATTTGGTTCCAACCAGGTTATCGGAAATATGTGTTCCGCCCACAAGGTCCAACACCGATTTCACTTGTTGAATTCGTTCAGTGATGTCACCATTCAATTCACCAATCTGAAAAGCATACTGCTTAAATTGAGTGTACTCCGTTGTGAGACTGGATACACCTGGTTCAGTAAACGTAGCGCCAAACTCAACAGAGCCTGCGATGACGCGTTTTTCACCAACAATAGAAGCGACTTTTTCTTCCGGAATCCCGTTCTGCAACGAACACACCATGCTGTCTTCTTTCAAGAATGGAAGTAATTCCTGAAGAATGGAATCGTTATAGAGTTGTTTGGTCAAAAGTAAAACGAGGTCATATTGTCCCGATTTCTGATCAGGCGTAATGGCTTTTACTTTTGCCTGAAACTCCGTAGTACCCGTCACTTTAGCACCCGTCTGATTTAAAGCTTCAACGTGCTCCTGATATGCATCAATTAACTCAACGTCCATTCCGCCATCCGCCAGGTATGCACCTACGATGGTTCCCAATGATCCTGCTCCTACAATTGCAATTCTCATTTTATTTTTCCTCCTTATTTCTCTTCCAGGTAGTTGTATACAGGTTGTGCAGCGTTCAAGGTTAAGTTGGTAAGGATATGAGAAGCGGACACAACTTCCAACACAGGCAGATCTGCCAGAGGTGCCAATGCATGTTCGAACAGTTGCAGCCGCGCAGGTCCTGTCCAAGCCTCTTTTACTTCGATGTCCGTAATCTGAGTTCGGATCAGATCACATACTCTTAAATTCCCGGTATAGTCTGTCGCAATCTTAATCATGAAGTTAGGTCGGCATATCTCACGTTTGGCGAGTTCTTTATTCATCTCCACATGTTTATATCCCATCGTTGCCGTGGCTACACGCAGCGTTCCATAATCAAGTGTGCCGACAAGTGTATCTGAATCGGTATACAACTTCGGTGCGCCCAGCTTTTTCGGATAGGCGGTGAGTTCTCGACCACTTGCAATCGCGGGGAAATTGTCTACATACATCGAATGCACATAATCGCCCTCCTCCCCATTGAATTGCACAGGGATAACTTGTCCAGCTTCCGTGTAGGCGCCCAGTCCAGATACATCGGGCATCCACATCACTTCGAATTTAACCAAAGGTTCAGTAATTTCCAAAGGCTCGGGCACGGCTGCCCGCAACGCTTTTTCATCAGTTCGATAAATAATGTTCAAGTATTCACGATTCACGAATTTGTACGGTGGCATTGGATATGCCGGAGCCGTTAGGGGTGTATTCAGATTTTTAGTTATGTTATTCACATCGATTTTCATCAAAGACACCTGCCTCATACATTAATTAAGTTTTGTTATATAAAAATTTGAACTGTATCTCATAAAAAAATTCTACATCAATATTTAAATTTAATATAATACATAATAAGTACTATATATATTTATCAAAATAAATAAGAGGTGCAGACAAATGGAATTGCTTCAGCTCAAATACTTTCAGACCGTTGCCTATACTGAACACATCTCCAAGGCAGCTGCACAATTGAATATTGCTCAACCTTCCCTAAGCTTGACGATTAAACGACTTGAAGATGAACTCGGTACGCCTTTATTTCACAGGAGAGGACGAAACATTCAATTAAATGCCTCAGGTGCAATCTTATTGAAACACGTAAACCGAATTTTTATTGAAATTGAAAATGCAGAGATGGAGATTAAAGCGGAGGAACATCATATATCCAATACGATCAGGATCTCCATTACGAATACCCGCTTCCTCACCGGTCTCATAAGTGACTACATCAACGCTTCTCCTGATACCAAGCTCCATCAAGGCATTGGAACGCGCGCTGAGATTATTACAGGTTTGAAGAAAGGTGAGTTGAATCTGGGCATTACGGGGCATCCGATTCAGGATGAGGAAATTGAGAGTGTTGTGCTTGTCGAGGAGGATATTGTTCTGGTTGTGCCAACAAATCATGCATACGTCGGAGAGACAAGCATCTCATTGAGTGTTGTTGCAGATGAGCCCTTTATTTCGCTTGCAGATAATAAGGAATATAGCCGGTTTACAACCACCCTCTGTGAGAAAGCAGGCTTCCTTCCCAACCTTGAATTTGAGGTCGATTCTCATACCCTGCTCGAAATTATCAGACTTGATCAGGGTGTTGCATTACTTCCTATCTCCGTATGTAGAACACTCGGGTTAAGCTATGTAGAAATTGCTGATGATTCAGCGATATATCCAATTAGCCTCTCCTGGGTCAAACAAAAATGGTTATCCCCTTCTGTTGGAGAATTTCGTGATTTTATTACTTCGTACTATGAAGACCATGCTGGCTTGTTTAAAGTGCAATAGAATATCTTCCTAAATGACATATGGTAATGATAAAAAACAAAGACCACGTTAATCCTTTTGAAGGAAACGACGTGGTCTTCTATCGATATCTGTTCTAGTTGAACTGTAGTCTATCCTTGTACCAAACGTCTGGAATCATCTGACGCTCCAGTTCCAACAATTCACGGATGATCTGGTCCGCGTCATGGATGGAACTCACGAGCGGGTCAGTGAGCATCGCTCTTCGCAACTTCTCATAGCTCTGTTCTAGCACAGCTTCCACCGTAAGCTCATGCGTATCCAGTACAATTTCTTGCATCCCTCTGATCCCACGCGGCATCTCGCCTACATGGAGTGGTCTGACACCATTCATATCTACATCGCATAGTAGTTCCAGGAAGGAATCTGCATTCATATTGGTTACCGCACCTTGATTGAGTGTATTGACAAAGAACTTCTTACCCAAATTTCCCACCATATTTTCAATGATATCGGTCGCATGATCCGGGCCAAATGTGTTCATATAGTCGGCAATCGGTATAGTACCTGCAAGGAAGTCATCCACCTGCTGCCACATCTCATCATGCCGCTGATACCTGTCCTCTGTCTCCCAGATTGATAACGGTGGAATCGTGTCCGTTGTCTTGCCAAGCCCTTGCCAATATCGAACGTATTCCTTCGTATGTGCCGTGCAAGTAGGAATGATTCCGAAAATATTATACAGTTCGTAGGTAATGGCATCGTTAAAAAGAGCTTTGGCTCCCCGATCACCGCCGTTGTTCTCTTCACCTGCCATCTTGCGCATGGCTTCAGCGATCGTGGGCATCACATTGTTTCCTTCATACTCGGCTTTGAGCAGCCAAGTGAAATGATTGACTCCAGCGATCCGAAAATCGAATTTTCGGTCAATTTCTGTGGTGAACTGACTCTTCTCTTCAATGATGCCAGCTCTTACCGCGTAATAGGCTTTTTTATGCGGCATATGATGACTATCGCACAGCGCAAACGACTTAAGCTTCGGTGCATAGCGATGTAATGCGATGCCATGAACGGTTGACGGGTTAATATAGTTGATCACCCAGGCCTCTGGACACAGTTCCTCAATATCCTTGGCACATTCCATAATCACCGGCAATTCTCGCATCGCGCGAAAGATCCCACCCGGGCCGATCGTATCACCAGAACACATGCGAATCCCATATTTTAGAGAGACTTGGCAGTCGATGCCACGATATTTCACCGATTGCTCCGCAAAGCTGAGTACAACGAAGTCAGCTCCTTGAAGTACCTGTCTACGATCGACCGAGCCCTCAATCTTTAAAGATACGTTGTTCTGCCTAGCGACCATCTCCGCCAGAGTTACCATTTTCGAGAGCCGTTCCTCGTCTGTATCGACCAAAGCCAGCGTGCCCTGATTCAAATAGGGGGAGTGAACCATCTGCCAGATGGACTGACGACCAAAAAACAGGCTTCCTGCCCCAATAACGACTACTTTCGGATGCTGTGTGCTTATATCATTCATTAAGTACCCCTCCTTGTAACGATATAAGTTCATTATAGGGGAGTGGGATGGAATCGGAATGTGTGATAGTTTTCAAAAGATGTCAAATCGTACGATAGTTAACAAAGGGTAATTCCTTTGATATGATAGGGGAAAATGAAAGATGTCATAAAGTAGAGAGGATTCGGCTGAATTCGATGCAATCGGGAACTGTAAATATGAGTATAATCGACGAGCTTTCGGAGTATGTCACGCTTCGCATGAGCTCTTATCTGGAACAAACGCATGACAGTCATTGGATTGAACATAAGTCACATTCCGATTACGATCTGTGGTTCATTACATCAGGTTCTGTCAAGATTACCATCGCTGGAGTCGAGCATATGGCGGCCACGGGGGACGTCGTGTTTTTTTATCCGGATATGCCCTACACTGCTTCCACGACAGGAGAGCTTTGCCGGTTCATATACATACACTTTGATTTCAGCATCGCTGATCAAAAAAGGATTCTTGGCGAGTTCCAGCTCCCTGGCATCGTACCTGGTAACCTGATTCAGGAGGAATCAACGCTGTTCACCTCTTCCTACCGAAGGTTTAAGCAGAGTAGTGGCGCTACCGGAAGTCCACTTTACATGAAAGCCGCTCTTCTTCTCGTGATCGCCAAAATTTTCGAATTACATGGGCAAGGCTTCTATCACGGTGAATTTTTGAAAGACCGAAAACCGAGGAAAATTGAAGCGAGTCTGGAAGTTCTACAGAACGTATTCCCTTACGTGGATGCGAATCTGCATCGTGCCATTCGAGTGAATGAACTTGCTGTTATTGCTGGCGTCTCTGAGAAATATTTTATTTCTTTGTTCAAAAAAATTCTCGGTATCACACCGGGACAGTACATTAATCAAATCAAAATGAATCGGGCCAGAGATTATCTGTACGAGAAAAAATATACGATCCAGCAAATTGCCGCATTTCTGGGCTATCCCGACCCCTTTACGTTCTCCAAAGCATTCAAAAAATTCTACAATGTGCCTCCTTCCAAATTCGAGTAGCAAATGTAGACAAAAAAAGAGGCAACCTGTCAATCCGGCTGCCTCTATACCTTGGTAAATCATTAGAATCATTGGTTATTCATGGTTTAATTAGGATCTAGATCCTTCAGCGCTCCTCATATTCAAAAGGTGCTTCACTCGAATAGATATCATGGAAAAAACCCTTAAATGGTATATCCTCTTCCAGACATTTAATGAGATATAACAGAACCTCGTCATCTTCTTCTGGTTCTTCACCTTCGCGTTGCGCCACCTCAAAATGATCCAAAATATTCTCCAGAAGGCTGACTTGAATAAATAAAGGCAGCTTCTCCAGCATGACAGCAGAGATTTGGGTTTCCGATGTGTATCCAGAGAGCGCGGTTTGGAAATACTCATCCATGAACTGTTTACGTTTGTCTGCATCAGCTTCAAATTGAACCCAACCGACTCCGTTCATCCACAGACTTGCGAGGTCAAACATGTACCAGCCCAAACAGGAATTGTCGAAGTCATATACCGTGATTTGTCCCGTATCAAAATCAATCGAATAATTCCCGTCATTATAATCAAAATGGATCATGCCAAACGTCTCCTGAGTCGAACTCAATTCTTTTACCGCTTGGAGAAGTCCCACCATTTTGTTTCTGAGCAGAGAGAATGACTTAGGGACCAACCTTTCGATATGTTCCGTATTATATCTGTCCACAAAATGATGCCGACGATGAACGGGTACATAGCTTTTGGATAGCTGATGCATTTTGCCTAGGACTTTACCGCTATTATAATAGTATTCGGTAAGCGGAACCCCTTCACGATACTGATAATGGTTCTCTACCAGCAACTTCCCCTTTGCCTTATTAAACAGGCTTACAAAGAACTTATGCTCAGCATAAGTGATCTCTTCCAGCAGATGGCCATTCTTGGAATTCATTACATTCGAAACACTGGCTCCATGATCAAATAAATACCGTTCATACTCCAGTTCGGCAATGTAATCTTCACGCTTTCTGTCAGGCAAAAAAGACACACGTAGAATTAGCGATTCACATCCCTCTTGCTCACAGGTGTATACGACATTCCGTCCTCCCTCATGAGGAGGAATAAGCTGAATATTGTACCCCTCCAGATGAAACAACTCGGTTACCACCGACAGTACATGTGTATTGCTAATGTTAACAACCTCGTTAAATTTAATAATGATCTCCTCCAGTAAACATTGTTGGGACGGTTTCCCGTACTGCAATGTTCACAAAAGGAATCTCTGTAACGCAAATATCCTTTTGTGAACCTAAAGCACAATCACCTTGTTAGACATTGAATTCACTCCTTTTGTTTTAATATCGCAATTCTACATAATTATTCCTAATTTTACTAGTGCAAAATAAAGACCGCCCATGTGGGCGGCGTGTAAGAATTTTTATGATTACAGGGTTTCTCCGTTCGTTTCAATAACTTGTTTGTACCAGTAGAAGGAATCCTTGCGGGTCCTTTCCAATGAACCGTGTCCTGCATTGTCCTGATCCACGTAGATAAATCCGTAACGTTTACCCATCTCTGAGGTTGAACAGCTAATGATATCTATAGGTCCCCAGCTCGTGAATCCCATCAATTCTACACCGTCAGCGACAGCTTCTTTCATCTGCTCAATGTGGCTGCGCAAGTAATTGATGCGATAAGGGTCATGCACTGTTCCATCCTCTTTCAGTGTGTCGGTAGCACCCAGCCCGTTCTCAACGATGAAGAGTGGCATCCGGTAACGATCATACAATCGGTTCAGCGCGACGCGAAGACCAATTGGATCGATAGGCCATCCCCATTCGGTAGCTTTCAGATGAGGGTTTTTGATCTGACTTACCAGCATACCCGAGTTGCTGTTGTCATTCGGGTCATATTTTCCGATATACGTCATGTAATAACTGAAAGCAATAAAGTCCACGGTATTTTCCCGAATAATGGCATCGTCGTCAGGAGCTTTAACCAGTTCAATGCCGTTTTCCTCAAAATATCTTTGCATGTAGGATGGATATTCGCCTCTTGCCTGCACCTCTGGGTAGAACAGGTTCATCTGATCTTCCTTCATCGTCTGCAACACATCTTCCGGTTTACTAGAAGCAGCATACGTTTCCAGACGACAGATCATGCAGCCAATCTGAGCATTTGGCATCTTCTCTTTACCACTTTTGACAGCCAGTGAGCTTGCTACAAATTGATGGTGAGTTGCCTGATAGGCTACCTGCTCCGGTGTCCCCTTAATTTTATCTTCCAGAATACCGCCGCCAGTGTACAGACTTGTCAGCATCATATTCATTTCATTGAAGGTAATCCAGTATTTCACTTTATCTTTGTAACGGTCAAACAGCGTGTTGGCAAATTTCAGATACAGATCGATCATCTCACGGCTTTCCCAACCGTTGTATTTACGGGTTAATTCTACGGGCATTTCGTAGTGTGAGATCGTTACGAGCGGTTCAATCCCGTATTTCAGCAGCTCGTCCAGTACGTTGTCATAGAATGCCAGACCAGCTTCATTAGGAGCTTCCTCCTCTCCTGTCGGGAAGATGCGTGTCCACGCGATGGAAAGTCGGAATACCTTGAATCCCATCTCTGCAAACAGTGCGATGTCTTCTTGATAGCGATGATAGAAATCTACGCCATTCCGTTTGGGGAAATAGACGCCTGAGTTACCACTTAGATATTGTTCTAGCTGAACCGAATCCACGTCGAAAGTGAAATCTTTCCCGTTACGCTCTTCATGAGGGATATAAGGCGCCATATCTGAAGTAGAAAGTCCTTTGCCATCTGCGTCATAGGCCCCTTCGAGCTGATTGGCCGCGGTAGCTCCTCCCCATAAGAATCCTTTAGGAAATGAGTGTTTAATTGTTTTTGTCATGTGGTTTCTCTCCTTTTTTGGGTGAGTACAAAGTTGTTTTATATTGCTCGTAAGTCCTTTTAAAAAAAGTACGCCTTCATACAGCTGTTAGCGAACAGTGAGGAGAAGCAATTCATTCATCAGAATCACCCCCTTCACCTGAACAGGTACCACATCAAGGTAATCTGGTGTATTGGTTACGATGACCGGTGTGACCGGATTAACCCCAGCATCCCGGATGCCATCCAGGTCGAACGCCAACAGCAGATCACCCTTCTTCACTTCTTGTCCTGTAGTAACCTTCACGTCAAAAAATTTCCCTTTGAGCGACACACTGTTCAATCCAACGTGAATAAGAATTTCAATCCCGCTCGTCGACGTTAACATGATCGCATGTTTGCTTTTGGCAACCATGGTGACGATCCCGTCAAATGGGGCTGTCACGCGTCCTTCTTGCGGAAGAATGGCAATACCTTTTCCGGTCATCTCCTCAGCAAAGGTTTTGTCCGGTAGAGATGCAAGCGGCACGACTTCACCAGTGAGCGGGCTGAATACTTCGCCTTTCTTTTCCTCAATTGAATGTACGGTTACAGCTCTTGCCTCTTCATCAGTCACAACAGTGGTGGTGGCTTGATGCGGCTGGGATAGATGCTGAGATGAACCGGATACCACATTACTATGTGTGTTCGGCTCATCCCACTTGAGCAGTAAAGTCAGTATGAATGAAACGGTAAAGCTGATGCCGATACCGATCAGAGCATACCAGAAGTTAGACATGCCTCCGCCTGGGCCAATATATAACGGAAGGGCCAGCAGTCCCGGCACGGCAAAGCCAAAGCACTTCAAACCAACTGCAGTAATAAACCCGCCGCCAGCGGCCCCACCGATCAGTGAAGCATAGAATGGTTTTTTCAACTTCAGTGTTACCCCGTACAATGCTGGCTCGGTGATGCCGAGCAAGGCAGAGATGCCGCTAGATAAGGCTATGGACTTCATGGACTTGTCTTTTGTTTTGAGAAACACGGCCGCCACGGCACCCGCCTGACTCATATTGGTCACAAGGTTGATCGGCAACAAAAGCACGTCATATCCAAGTTTGCTCAAATTCTGCAACGTACCCGGGAAAAACGCATAGTGCATGCCTGTCATGACGATCAATGGCATTAATCCACCAAGAACAATTCCCGTTAACGGACCTGAATGAGCAAAAAGCCAGGAGGTACCCATTTCTAGATAGATACCGATGTAGTTCCCGAGTGGCCCAATGGCAATGAGCAGAATGGGAACCGTGATGACTAATACAATCATCGAGGTGAAGATCACCTTGACTGGGCCAGGAATGAATCGATCCACCCAGCGATGAACATAACTCAGAAGCCACACACCCAAAATGATTGGAATGACAGACTGGGTATAATTCACAATGGACACGGGCAGTGAGAGAAAACGTATCGGCTCCAGCTGATTTGCCAAATATGCATTCAGGATGGTTGGATACAATAATGTACCCGCGAGGGTCAAGGCAATATATTCATTGACTTTGAACTTTCGAGCAGACGAGACAGCAAGCAGAAAAGGTAAAAAGTAAAAGGCTGCATTCCCTATAGATGACAGAATCTGATACTCTCCACTTGTCTCCTGGATTGCTCCGAGTGTAACCAGCAAAGCCAGAATACCCTTCAGCATACCTGTACCTATGATGGCAGGAAGGATGGGAGTGAAGATACCCGAGATGGTATCCAATACAGCATTAATGCCTTTGGAACGTGGAGCACCTGCTTCGGGTTGCGGCTTGCCATCCGGTTTCAGTTGAACCTCAATCTCTTCATACACGGCCGCGACCTTATTTCCGATGACGACTTGAAACTGGTCACTCTGAAATTGGGCTCCGAGCACACCGTCCAATGCTCTGATCTTCTCAAGCTGAACCTTGTCTTCATCACGAACATTGAATCGTAGCCGTGTGATGCAATGCCAGGCTTGCGTTATGTTCCCTTGCCCTCCTGTTAAGTGAATGATTTCTTTCGACAACTCCCGATGATTCATGCTGCTTCCTCCTTTTTTGGGCGAAAAAAAACCAAATGCCAACCCGGCTCGCCGTAGATAGCGGAGTCGGAAACATTTGGTGGTGCCTGATCGAATCAGTAACACTCCATATTCATAATCATGTGGTATAGCTCCAAGCTGGTTGTATTGAGATCAACCCGTGTCGGAACGGGATGTCACTCTCTCGATGTGAATCATGAGGTATACCATCTCATCGGGAGTAATTGCGAATCCGCGCTGCTGCTCCATCTCTTCCTTTATCTTAAGTGCGCACTGGAAGCTGGATGGATATCGCTCCGACAATACGTCATACAGAAACTGCTGATCCTTGAAGGAAAGCACTTCCCTGTTCAATTGTCGAACGATGAAATATCGGAGATGGGTAACGAAACGGGAAAAATCAGTGGTTTCCTGATCCAGTGTCATTCCAAAATGATCCGTCATGATATCTAATATGTCATTAATCATCTGGGTTATCTTGATCGTTTGATTCATACTGCCGGAATCAAACTGCGAATTCACAAAATGAAGAGCGATGGAGCTTGCCTCTGTTGACGGCAAACTTACCTCAAAAGCTTCGTTAATTAGCTCGACGGCATAGGCTCCGATACGGTATTCCACAGGATACAGATGACGGATATCCCAGTGAAGCGGATTCTGCACGTCCACACCGCTCTTGAAGCGATCCAGCGCAAAGTGAATGTGATCAGCTAGGGTGAGCAGAATGGAATCATTCAACTTTTTACCGATTTGGTTCCGGCCATGCTCAATGATTTGATCGGTGACGTTAATGACTTGCAGCGGGATATCATTAAAAAATTGCTCCAATCGCTGGTATTTGTCATCTGAGCCGATTCGAAATGTTTTTTGAATCTGCTCCCGTTCAATCCATTGTCCTTTCACTTTTTTGAACCCAACTCCGGTCCCGATCACAATGACTTCGTAGCCTTCGGCATCTTCTGCCAGAGCGATGTTGTTGTTTAACGATTTTTTGAACCTCATGATGTTCTCACCCCCAATATGCAAAAAGCACCACCATGGTCCAGAGCACAAGTCAAACAAACTTGTGAAATCCAGACTGTGGTGGTGCCTGATCGAATCAGTGACACTCCTTATTTAGCTGTATCTTATACCACCCATGTAATCGTTGTCAATACCAATACTATGGAATTTACATGCAATTCGTCTATGTGTGCTTTGTCTTATTAAATTGACATAAAAGAAGGAATTTTATACATCAATAGGCGTAGATTCCCTTGCATCCTCGTAATAGTATCGAATCAAAATGTCCTGATCGTAGTTACCGAACCCTTTCCCGAAAAGTGTCAGACCACCACGCCCGGGCACCCCTTCTTCCGGCCTTAATGCAAACGTCCAGTAGGTCGATGAATCGAGTTGCAGATCGTGGATACACACATCCGAGATACGCTGGCCATCCATAAACGTTCCTTCTCTGTTAATACGAAGTACCTTCAGAACACCATACTGGTTAACGTCCAATTTCCACCACAGCGGTGTATGCTTGCCTTTCCGATCCCCAAAGTCCCCGGGGCTTGTCCATGTTCCCAGGTGTTTTCCATTAAGCGAGAAACGGATGTCGGAAGGCCAGTTTTCATTAACTTGAGGTGCTTCCGAACTGAGTTCGAGTGAAATCTCAATCTCTTGGAGATGCTGTTCTGTATTCAGATAATTAGGGACTTTATATTCCAAGAACCCGCGTGCCAACCAGAGTATACCCGCATTAACCCGATCCGGGTCCATAAAGCACGCCGGCGTATCATATTGCCCAATCATTTGTGTTGTTGTTGCAATTCCACAGGTGGGCCAGGCTTCGTAATCCGTGTAGTGACCAACTGGAATAGATACTTCATGATACGGAGCATCAACGGGTTCAGGAGAGAGATTGATCGTCATGAATTCTTGCAGAATAAAGCAGTATTTATATGTGCCCCCATTCTCCCGCTTCATGCGACTGCCTACAATCCCGGCTTTTTGCAGCTTGCTCACATGAGTACTCACGATGGCTTTGCTCAGATACAGTTCTTTGGCCAGCGCATTAATGTGCATTTCTCTGTTCTGCAATAATAAGCGAACGATATTTAGACGGGCCTCGCTTGCGAGGGCCTCGTAAATGATTAAGGACGCGGCATCCGTGCCAAGCATCATGAACTTCACTCCCATATCTCTATAAAATCCATTATATTTAGTGATTTAGGATTCGTTTTTTAGCGAACCCTGTAAAATGAACTTGCTCAATATAATAGCATTATGATACACATTAGATAACAAATCAATAAGTTGATTTTGCTTTTATGCGAATTCAACGTGAAATAAAGTCCATTACGCACCTAAAATTAATTCTATGGAGGTTTTCCCATTGCTTACATCCAAAATGCTTATCGATAAAGACTTTCAGATTGCTGAAGTAGATCCACGTGTCTATGGTTCATTTATAGAACATCTGGGACGGGCCGTGTACGGCGGTATTTATGATCCAGGTCACCCTACTGCGAATGCTC
Organism: Paenibacillus sp. FSL R5-0517; assembly: GCF_037974355.1. Lineage (NCBI taxonomy): Bacteria > Bacillati > Bacillota > Bacilli > Caryophanales > Paenibacillaceae > Paenibacillus > Paenibacillus sp. FSL R5-0517. Next base: position 3,367,614 of record NZ_CP150235.1, on the reverse strand, counting down.
AAGGTTTCCGTCAGGATGCTATTGAAGCGATCAAAGCGCTGAATGTACCTATCGTTCGTTACCCAGGTGGCAATTTCGTATCCGGTTACAACTGGGAAGATGGTGTGGGCCCGGTAGCCGAGCGCAAACGCAGACTTGAACTCGCATGGTGGACGATTGAAACGAATGCGGTAGGTACGAATGAATTTGCAGATTGGGCCAAACTGGTTGGAACCGAAGTGATGATGGCTGTAAATCTGGGTACTCGCGGTATTGATGCGGCCAGAAACCTGATTGAATACTGCAACCACCCATCCGGCACATATTGGAGTGATCTGCGTATCTCTCACGGTTACAAGGATCCGCATAAATTCAAAACCTGGTGTCTTGGCAACGAAATGGACGGCCCTTGGCAGATTGGTGCAATGACTGCATATGAATACGGTCGTATTGCGAACGAAACAGCAAAAGCGATGAAATGGGTTGATCCAGAGATTGAACTCGTTGCATGTGGCAGCTCCAGCCGTGACATGAAGACATTTGCAGATTGGGAAGCAACTGTACTGGATCTCACCTATGAAAATGTAGACTACTTGTCCCTGCATCAGTATTACAATAACAACAAAGACAACACGTATGACTTCCTGGCAACATCGCTGGATCTGGATCAATTTATTGATAGTGTGGCTTCGATCTGTGATTTTGTACAAGCCAAAAAACGCAGTAAAAAGAAATTGATGCTGTCCCTGGATGAATGGAATGTTTGGAAATCCATTGGCACAAGCCGTATGGAAGAACGCTGGCAGATTGCTCCTCCTGAATTTGAAGATGTATACACGCATGAAGATGCATTAGCCGTGGGTTGTTACCTGATTACCATTCTCAAGCACGCCGACCGTGTAAAAATGGCTTGCCTTGCTCAGTTGATTAACACCATTGCACCAATCATGACGGAAAATAACGGAGCGATCTGGTTCCAGACGACATATTTCCCGTTCATGCACGCATCCAACTTCGGTCGTGGTACAGTGTTGCGTTCCATCACTACTTCACCTAAATATGATTCCAAAGACTTTACAGATGTTCCTTATCTCGAAGCAATCAGTGTGCATGATGAAGAGAATGGCACGATCACGATCTTTGCGGTGAACAGACATCTGGATGAGAAATTGGAACTGAATGTGGATCTGCGTTCCTTCGGAGAAACCACATTTGTGGAGCATATCGTATTGGAGAACAACGACTTAAAAGCAACCAATACCAAGGAAAACCCACGCAACGTTCTTCCTCACAACGGCGGGCACACAACCGTAGATCAAGGTAAAGTGCAAGCTGTACTGAACAAAGCGTCGTGGAACGTCATTCGTCTTAAAACCAAACAAGCTTAATCAGAGCGGAATAGAATTTTCTCCTACTCTGCAACATCAGCATTGTTTTTCGCACCGTGTGCAGCTTCCAGCGCGCGGTGCTTTTTGCTGTATGAGGGTAGTCGGCCGAACTACATGGTATCAAAGTTAGATGTTAGACGCGTATTGGAAATCTCAGTTTGTATTCCTCGCAACGAAGGAATTTAACAAACACAGGGAGTCTTATTTAACCCGATTCGGGCGAATTTTAATGGCTTGATACTGACCCGAATAAGGTTTAAGGTTTCTGAGGTTCGTTAGCATTGAGCAAGCATGCGAAATCGAGCTGGTTCAAACCTCATATACAGCATAAGCAAATAAGCCACCCTCCGTTTGGCGTACGGAGAGCAGCTTGCAGTTAAGCATCTAGCTGAGAAGATAAGAACAGATCAGAAAGAGATCAGATCACCCAACATACTAGCAATCCTTCCTTCCCAAATGCAACGAAGGTTGTGTTCTATTTCACAATTTTCATTTCAAGTATTATCCTCGTTGTGCTTCCTCTTCACCTTCGGCATCTGCCGCAGCCTGGCTTGCTGGAGTCATCAGCCCTTGAACCGCCCCCATAAATGGCTGAATCTGCTTAATCATGCCATACCCCATTTTGACCACAGGTGTAAACCGCTGGATCATGCCAAACAACCGCATACCACCGCCTAACATACCTCCAATCGAGCCTGCACCGCCAAGTCCGCCAAAGCCACCACCTAACAATGAACCTAACATAGGCATGAATGATGATACCTGAGCTTGCCGAGAGATTGAACGAGAAGACATCGACCGGGATCGTACCTGCGACTTACGAGTATTGTTCGTCCGTTTACGCTTTCGAGAGGATACTGTTTTTCTTGTAGCCTCTGCTTTAGGTTTGCTTTTGCGAGCACTTCCTTCAGATGAGGGTGCTGAGATTGCGGCCTGAGTAAGCTTTCCGCCTCCGGTAATCACTACCCCTGCGTGATTGACACCAGAGATATAGCCAACGTACGTTTCCCCATTATGAAGAGTCACGCAGACTGGACGATCTTTGAGCCGTTTTGCCTTGACGTGTATTTCATTGGTCTTAACCATGGAATTCACCTCACTTGACTTGATCTACTTTAGTCTACGCAATGGGTGGACGACTTGCCTGTGCGAATAACACAACCGTGTGCCGAAGCAGGAAGATTCTGTTAAGGATAATGTGCTGCTACAGATTTCTTGTTTTTTCTCAGATATGCTTAATATACATCTCATTCAAAATATGACCCACATGATAGGTGTGCTCTGCCAATTCAGATTTCACATAGGATGCAATGTCACTCTTTTGGATATCGTACATGACCTCTACTTCTTTAGAAAAAAGAAGGTGTCCCTCCTTCAATTTCTGCTCCAAGGAGGTAATCTGTTTGGGTTGCAGATCAGCTCCGAGCACCTGCTGAAGTGCTTGCACATATGTTTCAAGAGAACGTGCTCCGACAATTTTCATCCCTTGGTTCTCTTCATTTACAATGATAATGGATGGGAAACCTCTAACTCCCAAACTGGCGACACGCTCAAAGTCTTCCTCTAATAAATCTTGTGCAGATTGCTGTGCAGCCGCCTCAACCACTTCTTTTCCATTCAAACCCAGTTGATTGACGATATCCGTCAGCACATCATCTTCTCCAATATTTTGATTAAATGCAAACACGGCTTCACGCGCACGTCTTAAAAATTCATGCTCTTTACCAAGGTGTGTACTCTGAATGACCTTAAATACGCGAGATGGCGGATAGGAAGAAAGTATTGGATTATCGTGCCAAAGGGAACCATCAATGGGCATACGTGAATGTTCCCCCACTTCCCTCCAATGCCCTGCAACGTCTGAAGGTTTCTGAATTCCGTTAGCGCCATCCGAGAAACCGTTCCAGTTAGCCAGTAGCCCACCCATTTTGATTTCCAACGTAAAATAATGACCGTATTCCTCAACAAACCGATGAAGCACCGGCTCTAGCGCCCAGCAGTGAGAGCAAATCGGATCTGTTGCGTAATAAATGGTTACCTTTTTCCCAACGTGATTCAGATTAATTTCTTGCATAGCCTCTTCTTCGCTCACACCACATATGCCGGTTTCCAGATCACACATCATAGATTCGTTACTCACATGTATCCCGCCTTTAACTTTATGAATTGATTTCCTTGTGTTAGTTTGATTATAATGTCTACAATCTTCTGAACAAGTACGATTCTTTTTCTGACTTAGTATCAAAAAGTATACTATTGGAGGGTATCAAGTGAAATACGAGTTTAATTTCGATCAGTTATGTCCAGCGACTTATGCATTTCAGGTCATTGGAGGCAAGTGGAATCTTCCGATCCTGGCAATCCTCAGTGAAAATGACTGTATACGTTACAATGAATTAAAAAGAAGATTACCTGGCATTACCGGAACGATGCTAACGAACTGTTTGAAGGATTTGATTCATTCCGGTATCGTGCATCGGGAGCAATATAACGAGATACCACCGAGAGTGGAATATTCACTCACCGAATCAGGCAAGGAATTGGTTCCTTTAATTGAATCCATGGTCATGTGGGGTCAGAAACATATGACAGCAGGTGTGAAAGAACAAGATATGTAACACCTCACTTTGGTGGGCCTTGCCTTATGTAACCCCTTAGTCTAGGGGCATTTTCGAATTGATCAGTACACTTTGTTCAACGGCAAAAAAGGCTATCTCACTGGACCATCACGTCCTTAGAAATAGCCTTTCCTTATATAAATAAAAGACTTCCGCTTGTTTATGCATCACTTCATATTCATTCTCGGCTTCGATGTGTTAGACACGACTAACCATACAGTTCCTCATCTTCCTCATTTCCTAAATACATAACCGTGGGTTCTCCCCCAACCAATCTAAGAATCTGCTTTCGTAATTTTGAAGGAAATAAAGGTAGTTCGTTTATATTTTTAATTTCGAGCCATTCATATTCCACTTGATTTTCGTCACTTGGCAGAATAGAACTATCTGTGTCCATCAAACCTATGTACTCGCACAAAAAAACAAAATCTACACGATGAAGAGCTTCACCGTATACCCCTTCAATAACGAATTCCAATGATAACGGTTCTACCTCTACTCTGATTTCTTCTCCGACTTCACGCTTCACAGCGTCGGTCAATGTCTCCCCTGCATTCTGGCTCCCGCCCGGCAGGATATAGATCACTTCATCATGATCATCCTGCTTCATTGCAAGCATCCTTCCATCGTTGATGATCAATGCTTTTGCAGAATTTCGAATCTTTCTTTCCATTGTTAATCCCCCATATATGTCTGTGAAGAATATTTTAACACATACATCTAAACAAATTCTGAACAATCAACTTAGCTCACGCTTGGCGACCTGGATGAAAGCAGCGATGGATGGAGATATCCATTTTTCTCGATGCCAAAGCATTTGTGCAGAAAACGATATATCTGTTAAATCCCAAGGCAATGCAACCAGTTCCCCTTTGCTTAACTCTTGTTTCAAAGCCATTTCAGGCAATAAAGCGATCCCGAGACCTGCCACTGCGCATTGTTTAATGGCTTCTACACTATGAAACTCCAGCTCTGTCAGCACATCTGCGCCTTTCTTCAGCAGAGATTGTTCAAAATAAGCACGATAAGAACAGTTCTTTTCGGTCAGCAAAAAATGCTGTTTGCGAAAGTCATCGATAACTAACGCGGAACGCGATGCTAACATATGATCGGGTGAAACCACCATTTGAAAGGTCTCGTTCTTCAAAAACGCGGAGTGAAGATCTTTGGCACCCACGTGCTCATCCAATACAAAAACGACATCCGTATGCCCTTCCCTCAGACTTGATTTAAGCTCTTGACCAGACAACGGGCGGAACAATAACCGCACACCAGGATAGTCCGCTCGGAAACGTTTGAACAAGGCTGGAAGAAGATAAGCACACAGCACTTCGTCCGCTCCAATAACTACCGTTCCCGCCAATTCCCCGTGTTGACTAGATATGCACTTCGCTTCCTCTACATCGTTTAAGATTTTAGTGGCGTACGGCAGGAATTGCTGCCCAGCATCTGTTAATACAACCTTTTTACCTAATCGATCCAGCAATTTCACGCCCAACTCTTCTTCCAGAGATTTGATTTGCATGGTTATGGTAGACGGGACATAACTCAATAATTCAGCAGTTTGATGAAAGCTGCAAGTCGATGCAAGGGTCCAAAAGGTTTTTAGCTGTCGTATTTCCATGAATTCAAAACCTCCTTTGTTCAAAATAAATGAATGTTATATTCAACAACGTTTCGTTGAATTGATGATAGACGTATTGTAGAGTGAAATCAAGTTATCACTACTTTTATAAGGAGAATCCATCCATGAACGATTATGAAACATATCACCTTGGCAATACATTACTTCAATCGGGACAACAGCTCCCTCATGCTTTTATTGCATACAAGACTTATGGAACCTTAAATCCGGAAAAGGACAATGTTATTGTCGTTCCAACATGGTTTGCTGGACTTCACACAGATAATGAATGGTTAATTGGAGTGGACAAGGCACTGGACCCCAGTCGGTATTTTATCGTTGTGCCCAATATGTTGGGTAACGGATTATCGTCGTCTCCGAGCAATACCCCTGCCCCATTGGATAGAGAGAACTTTCCTCTCATCTCCATGTATGACAATGTGCGTGCCCAACATCAACTTATCACTGAGAAATTCGGTATCTCCAAAATTAAACTCGTTGTGGGCTGGTCTCTGGGAGCCATGCAGGTGTTTCAGTGGGGCACGAGTTATCCGGAGATGGTCGAACGAATTGCCCCCTTTGGCGGAACAGCAAAAAGCAGACCCCATACACAGTTGGTATTCGAAGCAATGATCGCAGCGTTACAGGCAGATTCCAATTTTAAAAATGGCAGATATGAGCTCCCTCCGGTTGCTGGTCTCGCTGCAATGGGGAGAGTTTATGCTCCATGGGGGTTTTCGCAGGCGTATTATTTGGAGAAATTGCATCAATCTGAAGGTTACGATACCTTGAAGTCTTATGTTGAAGATTATTGGGACCAGGTGTTTCTATCCTTTGATGCTAACGACTTAATCACCATGCTTCGTACAGGAATATATGGAGACATTAGTGATAATCCCACAGATGATCGCAACTTTGAACAGGCACTGCGTAAGATCACCTCTCCTGCCCTCGTTATGCCTGGGTCCAGTGACTTGTTTTTTACACCAGAAGACAGTGCGTATGATGTTCAACATATGCCGAATGCTGTTTTTCAGCCCATTGAGTCCAAGTGGGGACACTGCTTCGGGATTGGAGCTAACGAAGTGGATTCACTCCTTATCGATCGTCATCTAAAGCAATTTTTGGAGACATGAGTAAAAAAAGAAGGCGTATAGAGTAAAAAAAGTGCACTACGCTTATTTAGCTTTTCTTCGCTACAACTCAAAAGTAAAAAAACGTATGGGTTCTCGTCAATAACCTTTATATCCCCTTTCCCCTTTCTCGTTTAGAATATTTTCAAGAAAGCATTATTGAAATATGACTGATAAGGGGGAAAAGAAATGAACAAGAAAACGAAAGCTTTACTCTTGTCTGTGTGCATGTCAACCTTATTACTTGCTGCCTGTAGCAGTGGAAGCGGTGCCGAGAAAGATCCAACGACGAACCCGGATTCCAACGAGGGTGGAACGACAACCATTCACACCGTAACGTCAGAATACTCTTCTGCCAAATATCCAAAGGGCGATGATATCACCAACAATGTGTGGATTAAGCGATACAAAGAGAAGTTTAATATCGATGTCAAAACAGACTGGGTCAGCGATGAATATGATACCAAATTGAATTTGGCTATCGCATCGAACGATCTTCCTGACGTATTCAGAGTTAATCCATCACAACTGAGACAGCTGGTCGAAGCAGATATGGTCATGGACCTCTCCGAAGTATTTGATCAACACGCTTCGGATCGTCTCAAAGGTTACATGGAAGCAGATGCGGACAGTTACGAGTCTGGAAAGAAGGACGGCAAGCTGTACGGGATACCGCAGATGCATTGGGGATTAATTGAACAACCAGACTTCATCTGGATTCGGAACGACTGGAAAGAAGAATTGGGACTCCAGGATCCAAAATCTGTGGAAGACATCAAGAATATTGCACTGAAATTCATGGAAAAACACGGCGGTTACGGCATAGCAGTAGACCAATCGTTGGACTACCTCAACCTGCTCGCGATTGCATGGAATGCACATCCGGATATGTGGATGGAAGATGCCAGTGGAAAACTCGTATACGGATCTGTACAGCCTGAGATGAAGAATGCGCTGGCGGAGTGGTCGGAATGGTACAAGCGAGGCATTATTGATCCGGAATTTGCAATCAAAGACTTCAACGCGATGAACGCGGACATTGTCGCCGGCAAAGTGGGAATGCAGCCTTATTACCAATGGTGGGGTTATAATCCGGGTGTCGATACCGTATCCAATCTGGGTAAGGACGCCATCTTCTACCCTTATATCATCCCTACCGTTGATGGGAAGGAAGCCACACAATCCATCTTTTTCGCCAACAACAATTATATTGTCATGAAGAAGGGATTCAAGAACCCCGAGAAAGTAATCCAGATTTTGAACGACTATGCTTATATCGTGGATGAAGGCAATGGCAAGGAATCTACAGAAACGCTATCTGCCTTGCTGGATAACGATATTGCCCATGTTGTTGGAGCCTTCCGTGTACTTAACCCCAATTCCGATTACGAGCAATTCGAGGCGGTGTCGGCTGCCCTTGAATCCAAGGATACCAGTGGACTCACGACTTCGGGTATGTGGCAAAAATATAATAACAGTGTTGAATTCATGGAGAACGCAACCCCTGGTGCAGTCGGTGATTATTTGCAACAAGGTGCTCCCAAAAATGCATATGGCCTAGCCAAAAAAGTACTCGACAGCGAAAACTATACGAAGACAGCCTTATGGGGTGTTACACCAGAGATCCTGTCAAGCTATGGAACAACCTTGGATGATATCCTGACAGAGGGCTTTACCAAGATCATTATGGGAAGTGAAAGTATCGATTATTTCGATGTGATTGTCCAGAATTGGCGTGCAGCCGGAGGCGATGATGCAACCCAGGCAGTCAATGAGGCATACGGGGCAAAATAATCTCGTTCATAAAGAGGGGATGAGGGTGATCTCACCCCTCTATTTGATAGCGATTACATTTCCCGCACGATGAACGGAGGAATATGAATGTTGAGAAAATGGAAACAGCAGAGTCCTTACCATCTCATGTTGATCCCAAGCCTGGTCTTGGTCTTCATCTTTAGTTACATTCCTTTCTACGGACTTATTATCGCGTTTCAGAAATACAATCCGGGACTCGGCTTCAACTCGCCTTGGGTGGGATGGGATAATTTTACGCACGTATTCAATCAGCCGAACTTCGTAAGAACCATCTGGAATACACTGTACATGTCTGTCTTCAAGATTATCGGCGGGATAATCGTGCCCGTTATTTTCGCATTACTCCTTAACGAAGTCCTTCACAGCGGAATCAAACGTACATTTCAAACGCTTGTATATATTCCAAATTTCCTCTCTTGGGTCATTATGGCTGGCATCATGCTGGACATACTGAGCTCTGACGGTATTATCAATACCTTTTTAGGCGTGTTCGGGATTGCACCGATCTCTTTTCTTGGCACCCCCTCTATATTTCCCTGGACGATGATTGTAAGTGACATATGGAAAGGCTTTGGTTTTGGCACGGTTGTTTATTTGGCAGCACTGACCAGTATTGATCCAGGACTCTACGAGGCCGCAGTAATTGACGGCGCCAAACGCTGGAAGCAAACCATCTATATTACCTTGCCTCTCCTCATGCCAACGATTGTCTTAATGACTGTGCTGTCGTTAGGAAATGTACTGAATGCCGGCTTTGACCAGATCTATAATCTCTACTCCCCTGTTGTCTATCAGACCGGTGATATTATTGATACCTATGTATATCGGTTGGGAATTCAACAGGCTCAATATTCGATCGGAACAGCTGTCGGGTTATTCAAATCCATCATTTCCAGTGTTCTCGTTGCTGTATCGTACATTCTGGCTTACAGAGTGGCTGGCTATCGTATCTTCTAAGAAGGAGGAGGAACTCACATTATGATCCATGATAAAAGTATGAGCAGACGTGTATTTCTTATCTTAAACTACACTATATTGCTTCTAATTTCTCTCTTATGTATCCTGCCATTTATTAACCTGTTGGCTGTTTCATTCAGCAGCAGCGCAGCTGTATCTGCGGGGAGTGTTACATTCTGGCCTGTGGAATTTACGACAAAAGCCTATGAATTTGCGTTAACGGGAGGGTCATTTTTCTCCTCTCTCTGGGTGGCCATCCAACGAACCGTTCTCGGAACATTGGTGAATCTGGTTCTGATCGTACTCACGGCCTATCCCCTCTCCAAATCCAAACAAAAATTAATGGGGCGTAACATCTATATGGGATTTTTCATTGTAACCATGTTATTCAGTGGAGGATTAATTCCAACCTATCTCGTGGTTGTCAAAATGGGACTAATCGATTCCATATGGTCTTTGATCCTGCCTGGGGCTCTCCCCGTATTCAGTATGATTATCCTCATGAATTTCATTAGAGGGTTGCCCGAGGAGATTGAAGAATCAGCCATTATCGATGGTGCTGGTCCAGTACAGGTATTGCTTCGGATTCTGCTCCCACTTCTTAAGCCCGCTCTCGCAACCGTTGGTTTGTTCAGTATCGTTGCCCACTGGAATTCGTGGTTCGATGGCATTATTTATATGAACAATCCAGCCAATTATCCATTACAAAGCTACCTGCAGACCCTTCTGCAAAGTTTTGAGCAAATCATGCTGAAATCCGGCTCGGATTATACGCAGCTATTATCCATGATGAACGCCAGAACGGGACGCGCAGCTCAAATGTTCTTGGGAGCCATTCCGATTTTACTCGTATATCCGTTCCTACAGAAATACTTTACCAAAGGTTTGGTGCTAGGCAGCGTCAAGGGGTAAACCAAAGGGCTTGCAGTTCATACTGCAAGCCCTTTGGTTCTATCTAAACTCTGAAATGGCAGGCAGCAAAATGGAGAACTTGGTACCTTCACCTACTATACTCTCCACCTGTATTCCATAATGTTTCCCAAAATGAAGTTGAATTCGTCGCTGCACATTATGCAGTCCAATTCCATTGGTTCCTGTACCTGCACCGGACTTTTCTTCCATGAGGTTCTGCATCGTATGTTGATCCATACCCACGCCATTATCGCAGATTTCAATGACAACTTCATCCATTCGCAGTTGAATCCGAATGGTGATGATTCCGTCTTCCTCTAGCTCGGCCAGGCCATGAAAAATTGCATTCTCCACAATGGGCTGCAGGATCATTTTGGGCATCCGATAATCCAACACTCTATCCTCAATCTCATATCTCATCTGAATACAATCATAGTACCTGACATTCTGGATCGTTACATAATTGGCTATATTATCGAGTTCCTCACGAATCGTTACGAGGGTTCCATCGGATTTTGTGGCATAGCGGAGCATCGAGATTAGGGCATCAGTCATATCCACGATTTTGTCAGCTTGTTGCATCGAGGCGATCCATTTCACCGACCCAAGGGTATTATATAGAAAATGAGGCTTGATCTGGTCATGGAGCGCACGCATCTCGGCCTTGGCTTTTTCTATCTCTTCTTGCTGTATCCGTTCGACCAACCGCTTCAACTCGTGAGACATTCTATTAAATCGAATGGATAAGTGTCCAATCTCGTCTCTTGAGCCAATAGGTTCAACTTGTTCAAACTGACCTTTCTCAACTAACGCGATATTCCGTAGCAGTTTTTTAATGGGCGTTGTGATCACGTGAGATAGAAAGATGGATATGACGGCAGCAAAAAGAACAATGACCATGGCGAGCGTCACCAGATTACGGCCCAATATTTTGCCATCCGCAGTCAACTCATCCAAAGGCATATATAAGTAAGTTGTCCATTTTTGCTGACTAAGGGGACTGGTCACCACGACATTGAATGTTTCAGGTGGACGCACGTTGTCCCTGAACAATGTCCCAATTAATCGTTCGTTCACGTTATATACGATTTTGTCATCCTCATCAACGATCATGAATCTGGAGCGTAACCCTTCCTGCAAATTTCGATTGACAATCTCGATGAATTTGATATCAATACTGACAACGATTACACCAAGCAGCTCTCCACTAGACACATCATGAATTTTGCGAGCGTGTGACACTGCCAGTATTTTATTCTCCAATTGCTCGTCGATTCGTGTTGTGAGGGTAATGGTTCGATCATTATCATGCATGAACTTTTTAAACCATAATTCATTCGCTACTTTGTAGTTCGGATCAATGGGTTGATGCGGACTGACAAAAAGGTCCTGTCCCCCGTTCATATTGTAGAGGTAGATGGAGAATACACGATCTTTCATCATGATATAATTCATCAGAATGTTGTATGCGGCAATCTCATGCTGTTCATCACCCGTTCGCAGGAAATCCTGGATTGGAAAACTTCCTTCATGAGTGGCAGACAGATTGTCACTAAGGCCATTGCTAGCCAGTAATGAAATTTTTTCAATCTCCTTGAGGAACTCGTCAATGCGAATATTCGTCTGTTTGGCTAGATCATTGAGCAGCGTTGTATAGTTCTGTGCCAATAACCGCTCTGAGGAGTAATACGAATTGATCGTCATCACCAATACCGGAAGGATAATGACGGTCATACAGATCACCATAATTTTGTACTTGATTCGGAAAGGCCGAACATGCTTCATATGCTGCACCTCTATTCACCGATTACATTCATCCCTGCTGTAACTCTCGATATTCCTCAGGGGTGACACCTACCGATTTTTTGAAAATCTTACTGAAGTACGTGTAATTATGGTAGCCTACCTTTTCTGCGATTTCATACACTCTCATTCCTCTGCTCGATAGATACGTTTTAGCATGTTCAATGCGAACTCGGGTCAAATACGTGATAAAGTTCTCTCCTCGTTCCTGCTTGAACACCCGGCTTAAATACGACGGATTAACACTGATTTGGCTTGCGATGCCTTGCAAGGAAATATCCTCAGCATAATACTTGTCGATCAATTCAGTGGCCAGATCGGTGTAGGTGCTTTCCTGTTTGTTTTGGGAATCGGTTTGGAAGTAATACGCAATATGGGCAAGCATATCTTGGTGAATATCCTCCCAATACTCCCCCTTTAGAACGATTTCATATGGCGATTTTTCTGTTAAAGAAGCTGTACCTCTTTCCGTAGCTCGGGAAAGATGGGAATGTATCACTTCCAATACCATGATATATTGCTTGCGAATGCTATTCTCATCCGCTCGTAGCTGCTCCAGATTGAATCGGATTCCTTCGAGGAACTCTTTCGCTTTATTGTTGTCTTTGCTTACCCATAACTTCAACAAATCTCGTTCTTGTTGCGGGCTTAAAGCCCCCTTAATTTCCTGTCGATCTGGGGATTCGACCATATACTCGTAATACAATACCTTGTTGCTACCTGTGAAGAACCCATGTTGTAGAGCCATTTCCGCCTCTTGGCAGGCCTTCTTAATGTGAGGGAAGCCCGAAACCATCGTACTTACACCTGCGGTGAGGGACAGATTCATAAAGTCCTTGATGGAAGACAGCAATTTGTTACATAGTTTATTTATATCGGTGTGTACAGATTGGCTCTCAGGATGTACATTGACGATCACCCAATAGTCAGAAGAACTTTCAACAAAAATCTCCTTCTCCCACTTCGAGGGAATAATCTCTTCCATAATATTAAGAATTGAAAATCGGAGTAGCTTTTCCCCCTTCTCAACATATTTCCTCTTTGCGTCCTCGTAATAGTTCACGATGAACTTGATGACAACCAGCTGGTCCGAATGGATACGAAAATGCAGTTCTTCTGCTCTGGAGATGATGTCCTCTCCACTTATGAATCCGCTTACAATATCTTGAAAAAAACTATCCTTTAGATATCTTAGATTCTTAGAATAATCCTGCGCGATAGAGGGTGAATTGGTTGGATGAACATGTTCACTTTGCAGTTTCTGTCCAACCGTGCTCAGGAGCTCAATAAGGGAGGATTCGGTGATCTCGCTTTTAATCAAGTAATCTGTAGCGCCAAGTTTCAGTGCCTCTTTCACATAATGAAATTCGTCAAAATTACTCAGGATGACATACTTACAGGTTTTTAGTGAGCCGGAGGCCTCTTGTATAAGCTGCAGTCCATCCATAACCGGCATCTTGATATCTGTAATAATTAGGTCCGGTATTACTTCAAGTGCCAGGCTCAATGCCTCTTTACCATTTCCAGCTTCACCAACAACATGGAAATTGTACTCTTCCCAATTCAGCATAGAACGAATTCCAACCCGCATGAGCAATTCATCATCGACGATCATCAGTTTATACATGCGTATCCTCCAACATGAACCATTTTTAGATATTTTACCATTAAACGGACTCCTGCGAAGGAGTCTAACGAACCTTCTTGGATTATGGTTTTCATAAATATCACTTTTTCGGAACGTACGTTCGTGTTATAATCAGATTATCGTATTTTGTGCAGTATATAATCTCTACTTGGAAAGGATACATACCATGAATTTATATAAGTTTGAATTGACGGTGAATGGATATCTGTTACGCGTGCACTTCAGTGCATCAGAAGAAAGTGGACTGAAATGGTGCAAACGAATTGCGACTGAATTCCAGAGCAACGTTGCCAATCTGGAGATTAAGGTTGATATACATAAAAAGCAAAAACAAAAGAATGCATGGGAATATCACGGTAAGCCGTATCTATATGATCGAACATTAAGGAAGAAACCGCTTGCGAAGAAGAATAAGGCGTCTGAATCATCTGCTGTGATGTAAAGGATGACTTAGATTGCGAAATATCCATTATCCGTTTGAACTCGCTAACCTTTTGTTATATTAGGAGCTTACAGTTCTTTTAATGAATAGACAAAAAGACTAAAGAACGGCTACTGACGATAACATCAGTGACGTTCTTTAGTCTTTGAATAAGCACGATCGACACCACGAACAGGACTCTTCTTACAATTTCACGCCCCGGCGTCTCCAATCATTTGTCGTTCAATTTGCTTCATTTTATAAAAATAACCTTTTTGATCCATTAACTCGGAGAAAGAACCCGATTCTACAATCTTGCCTTGGTCCATGACGACAATCCGATCCATCTCTTCTAATCCCGTCAGCCGGTGACAGATCAGAAGAACTGTATCTTCGGTCGCCTGTGCCAAAAGATGCTGTAATACACGTTGCTCTGTGACGTAATCCAGAGAAGAAGTTGGTTCGTCCAGCAGCCATAACCTTCCGTTGCGCAACATGGCGCGTGCCAGAGCTAGCCGCTGCTTCTCGCCATCCGACAGATTCTCCCCTTTTTCATACACCATGTCGTTCAACGACTTATTCGGCAGTTGTACTTTGTCCAGAACAGCCATTAGTTTTTCATCCGAATGTTCTTCTCCATTCAGCAGCAGGTTATCCCGAATGGTTCCTCGGAAGAAATGACTTTGCTGCAACACAACATTTGCCCTTTGCCAAATACTCTCTTCATTCAATTCCTGCACCGGAATATCGTTTAACCATATATCACCAGACGTTGGTGTACGCAGCTTGAGTAGCAGATCAATAATCGTTGACTTACCTGACCCGCTCGGCCCGACAATCGCAGTTTTGGAGCCTGCTGTAAGCTGCAGGGATAGCTCCCTCAGCGCCGGTCTCCATTCTCCTTCATATTGGAAGTTAACATGAGTTAACTCGATTGAAACTGCATGATCGCCTGACAATTCACCCCTTGGCTGTGCAGGATGTACATCGGAGGTTGGCACAGTTTCCGTCAGTCGCTGAGCTGCATGTTCGCTGTCCTGTTTATATAGAGGTAATACAGCCATTCCCGCAGCTTCTTCGAACACAGTCTGAGTAGCCAGGATCAGCATGGCGAGGAATACACCAGCGAACACTCCGTTCATAATCAAGAAAGCGCTCAGGGCAAGCACACCCCATGTCACGAGATACGTCACAAAAACGTGCATGGATTGCCCTCGTAGCAAGTGCGAAGCGGCTTGTTTCTGTTCTGTTGCCAATGTAGCGGAAGCCTGCTGAAGCTGCTGCTCGCGCTGTTCCAATTGGCCGTATACTTTCAGATCCCGGAAACCATACAACACTTCGGTCACTTCCGTGGACAGCAAAGCCCGTTGCTGGCGGACACGTCCGTGGATTTTTCGCTGTCCCAACAAAACAATGCCAGGTACAACAAAAGCCGTGATCAGCATGCCAAGTACCAGCAAACACGCAATCCAGATTGAAAAAGCCGAAGTGAACAGCATGGTAGCCAAAAACACCATGACAACAATGATCGGTGGATAGGCGACACGCAAAAAGTAATTTTGCAAGCTTTCCACATCACCCACGATCCGCGCAAGCAGATCTCCGCTTCGGTTTTTGTTCATGATACCCGGTGTCACCGGGATCAGTTTGGCAAAAAAGGATGTCCGCAAACGGCTGAGCATGGAGAACGTCGCCCTATGAGAATACAAGCGTTCTGCGTAACGACTCGCCGCCCGAAGGAAACCGAGCAGTTTGACCATCGAGGTAAGTACGATTAAGGTGTATAGCGGTGGCGCAAATACCGTTTGCGAAATCATGTATCCACTCGCGGAAAAGAGCGCTACCCCTGCTATGCCAGCGATAAATCCGCCCAAAATGGAAAGCAAGATATCCTTGCGCTCCTGAATCATCGCTTTTGACAGAATCGTCAGCTCATTCATGCTAACCCTCCTTTCCGTTGTACATCCACCATCTCCGCATATTGAGGCAGGCGCACCAGAAGCGCTTCATGATGTCCTGAATCCACCAACACCCCATTATCCATAAACAAAATGTTGTCTGCATGTTGAATCGTATATAAACGGTGTGCCACCGTAATCATCGTCGCTGTTTTGGCTAATGACGCAATGGACTGTTGCAGTACCCGTTCGGTGTGAAGATCCAGTCCTACTGTGGGTTCATCGAACAAAATAACGGCTGGTTTCTTCAGAAAAGCTCGTGCCAAGGCAAGTCGCTGCTTTTCCCCACCAGATAACCCCCGACCACCCTCACCAACAAACGTATCCAATCCCTGCTCCAACTGAGCGACAACGCCAGCAAGTCCTGCTTCCTCTGCCGCCTGCTCTATTTCAGCTCTGGAGACGTTTCGACCTGCTCCAATCACTATATTTTCAGCAAAGGTACCTGCAAAAATATACGGATGCTGTGTAATGTAGCTAACTTGCTCAAACCATGCAGTTTCATCATGTTGCGAAAGCTCCATTCCGTTAACCAGAACCGCTCCCGAATCTGGTTTCAACAAACCGGCAATGAGATGCAACAGCGTTGTTTTACCGGAGCCGCTTTTGCCTACAATGGCAATCTGTTCTCCCGGTCCAATCGAGAGCTGTCCTGTCTCAAGTCCAAAGGAATCCGGTGTGTACCGGAAACGAACGTGGTCCAGTTCAATGGTTGGTGGCATCAGAGTCAACTCGGCACGACTTGTGCGTAACTTGTCCTGCTGCACCCTTAAATCGTTTGTATCACCGATATGTGTATCCTTCTCGGCTTTCTCATCTATGGTAGGCTTACTTGCGCCACTCGTCTCCTCAAGCATCTCTTCCACCTTACGAATGGCCCCCATACTGGTTCGCCCGCTGTGAAAAGCCGTTCCTGTATTCTTCAATAGACTGTAAAACTCAGGGACGAGCAACAACACAAGAAAGGCCGTGTGGAAGCTCATCGATTTGAACACGAGTAACTGTATAGCCAGTTCGAGCGCAACGATACCGATGCTTAACATTACGATCGATTCCAGCATAAACGTATTTGTAAAGGCAATCTTCAAAATGCCCATCGTGGCATCCCGATAACCCAGACTGCTGCGTTCAATCTCCTGCTGCTGACGTTTAGCCCGTCCGAATATTTTCAACGTAACCAGCCCTTGAAGCGAATCCAGAAATGTACCTGAAAACTCGGCCAGCTGCGCGTATTTCTCTTCGGATTTGTTCTTTGTCTTGAGTCCCACCAAAATCATGAACAGCGGGATAAACGGAGCTGTAAACAGCATAATGTAGCCTGTGTTGGCGTGCTGGGTAAACGTAACGATCAGAATCAGTATCGGAATCATTGCAGCTTCCATCATACGCGGCATGTACTGACTGAAATAGCTGTCAGCTTCATCCACAGCATCCAGAGCAACGCTGACCTTTCCTCCCGTCTGTCCACGAAGGGTTGAAGGCATGGAAGCGCGGGTAAGGTTCTGCAACACAGAAGCTCGCATATTTGTCTTGGCACGTGCTGCCATATGCAATCCCACTTTCCCGTTGCCGTACGTCAACAGTGTGCGCACAGCCATTACTGCCAGCAATAGCCCAAGCAGCAGCATCACCGATGAGAAGGAAGCTTTCTCTACAAAAATCCGTTGGACTGCTTCAGCCACCAATGCCGCCTGACTTATAATAGTCACACCAAGCGCCAGCGAAATGATCGCAAGGAGCAGCCTGTTTGTTCGTTGTAACGACATTTGCTGCGAGATCAGATTGGATTTGGCTCTTCTCTTCACAGAACGCTCCTCCTTTATTTTTTCCCTTTGACATAATCCGCATCAAACAAGAACAGTTTGAAGACCAGAATAAGAGAAGGAATTAACAGGCACAGCCCACCGATAAACACAACCACTAGCGCAAAACCCATTGCTGGCGGTGTGGCACTGCTCTGAATCGTGATATATGGATCAAGAATATAAGGATACTGCCCAATGCCGTAAGCGAAAAAGGCTGTGAAAAATTGCAGCATAATGAAAATAAAAGCTAATCCGTAACGGCGACCGTTATATAACAGCCACATGGCAATCATGAAAAATGCAACGGAAAGCGCCAGCAACCACCATAAATCCATCATGTTTTGGAAATGACGCTCATTGTGTTGACCCAAATATATAAATGCAGTCAACGCGAGAATGATGGTCGGTGTACTCCAGAACAAAGCATAGTTACGCATCAGTTTTAATGCCGAATGATCCTCTGCCCGAGAAGCGTAAAATGTAAGAAATGATCCGCTAATGAACAATACGGATACGATGGCGAGTCCAACGATGCTCCACGATAATGGATTCGTAAATAGTGCCCAGTAATCAAGGGAAACCGTCTCGCCTTGCTTTAGAATAAAGCCACCTTCAGACAATGTTAGTGCCACTGACAACGACGCCGGGATAAGCAAACCCGTAGCTCCGTATAAGAACAAATATATAATGTTATTTTTGGAACCGTAATTCTCAAAAGCATAAAACGACCCCCGAATAGCAAGCAGAATGACGGCAATACTTCCCGGGACAAGCAGCGCGGAGCCATAATAATAAGCGGTATCCGGGAAAAACCCGACGATGCCAATATAGAAAAAGACAAAAAATACGTTGGTGATCTCCCACACCGGTGATAGATACCGGGAAATCAGCCGATTAATCAGATGATCCTGCTTGGTCAGGCGTGCATAAAAGGCGAAAAAACCTGCTCCAAAATCAATAGAAGCTACAATAAGATAGCCATACAAGAACAGCCAGAGTACCGATATACCAATTAATTCATAACTCATCAGGCCTGCTCCCCTCCCTTGGCTGATTGATCACGCTTCTCTTTCAACCATTTCTCCATCTCAAGCTCAGCAGGATTGTTATTGAACAAACGTCTCAGCACGAGAACACAGATGACGCCAAGCACGATGTACAGAAGCAAGAAGACGAAAAATAAAATTCGTACACTCGGTGACGAAGTGGCGGCCTCTTCTACGCGCATATAACCTCGGATGATCCAGGGCTGCCGCCCGATCTCTGCATAGAACCAGCCCATCTCAACGGCCAGAAATGCAAGCGGTGCACTGAGTGCAACCATGCGTAGCATCCACTTGTTAAACTGGTTGCGTTTCTTCCAGAACACAAACAGGAAATACAGAGATGAGATCGCAAGCAGTGCGAAACCGATTCCAGCCATCAGATCAAACAAGTAATGCACAAGTAACGGCGGATGCTCATCGGGTGGAAATTCATTCAGCCCGGTTACCTCGGCGTTAAAGTCTCCAAAGGCAAGAAAGCTGAGCACTTTCGGCAAATGGAGAGCACCTATGATTTCATGCTCAGCATTCAGCCATCCTAATAAGATCAGATCCGCGCCGCTTTCCGTCTCGAAATGCCACTCGGCAGCCGCGAGCTTCTCCGGTTGATGCTCAGCCAAAAACTTGGCAGATACATCTCCGGCTAAGGAGTTTAATAAGCTGAAGACCAGAACAACGGCCATCATGAGGTTCAGGCCCTTTTTGTGGTAGGCTGACACCCCTTTTCTCAGCATCGCCAAGGCTGCAATTCCTGCTAACAGAGCAGCTCCTGTCAGATAAGCAGAGCTTAATACATGAAATACTTTGGAGAACGTCGCCGCATTCAGCATTGCTTGTACAGGATTCACTGCCAAGAATTGACCTGCTTCCATGACAAAGCCTTCAGGCTGGTTCATGAATCCATTTACTGTCGTGATAAAAACAGCAGACATCCCTGCCCCGGCAACAACCGGTATAGTCAGCAACCAGTGGATATAAGGATTTTTGAACCGATCCCACGTGTACAAATAAATGCCCAAGAAGATCGCTTCAAAAAAGAACGCGAATACTTCCATAAATAGTGGCAGTGCAATAACATTCCCGGCCAATTTCATAAAATTCGGCCACACCAGGGCCAATTGCAGCGATATCGCTGTACCTGTCACCACACCAACCGCCACAGATATGACAAATCCTCTGGACCACCTCTTTGCCATAAGTATGTAATGGTGATCCTTCTTCCGAATACCGATGAACTCTGCAATTGCAATCATCAAAGGTACACCAACACCAAGCGTTGCAAAAATAACGTGGAATCCGAGTGTCAAACCAGTCACCAGTCTGCTCCATAACACCGTATCAATAGCCATTCTTTATGTTGCCTCCTTTCAAAATCTGTTGATTTTTAGTGAAAAATATTTGCTTATGATCAGGTCTGCTACTCACTGGTTGCATTTAATATCAGATTAGGACGTTCCTCTAATTCGTGTGTTTAGGATAAGAGAAAATTTTCACAAAGTACGCTACAACGATATGTTGCCACATGTACTTTGCGATTACTCCTGTTGATTCCTGATATTAAATGCATAGAAAATGCTATGCGAGACCTAATAATCAAAATTATTATATCTTTATTTTTACCTAATTCAATCAACGTCACGTCTTCTACCCTAAACGTTCAAGAAAGGATCAACTCTTTCTGACAACTTGGTGAAAAACAAAAAATACACCCAATAGAGCTATTGATTCATTGGGTGTAAACGTGGTATTGCACGTGGATTCACTATTTTATTTGCTTGCTTATTTGCTCTGGACTCACCGCATCTGCCTCGCGGCGTACGCTCATGATGATCAGTGATGCAGCTAATACCGTAAGGATAATTCCAAGCATCTGAAATCCTGTCACATTGAATGTATCCCCCATAACGATACCAATCAATAACGATGATATGATGGTCCCCAGGTAGCGTGATGTATTAAAAATCCCCGATGAAACACCTATCATTTCTTTGGGTGTGCTTTTGAACAGAGCTGCTTGCATGCCAACCGCGTTTAAGCCGTTACTTATGCCAAATAAAGCTAAGGCAACAATGATTATGAAGATTGGAGAAGTTTCATTCATAACAACGATTAATATAGATCCAAATGTCATTAAAGAAGCGGATACGATCAGAGCTGGCCGTGATCCCGATCTGTCAATCCAGCGCCCTGCGATCGGAGCAATCATGACTGAACATAATCCCAAAGCCAGCATGCTCATTCCTGTATGAACTTCGTTGAGATGACGTACCTGCTTCAAATACGTTGGAACTCCAAAAAAAAGTGCGTAAAACAGGATGTTCACCAGCATGTATTGTACATTCACCCAAGTCATCTCGGGATATATGGCAAACGTTCGCAGAGGGATGAATGGCTTGGCTGCTTTTAATTCATGCCGGATGAACATGACAAGTGTAATTAACCCGATCCCTCCTGTCAGCAGATGCCATGTAGAAATATCTCCTGTGGAATTTACTGACAGTAATCCGATGAGCAGAGTCACCAAAGCTACCGTAAACATCAGGATGCCTGATGCATCAATTAATGCAAGCCATTGCCGAACGGACATGTGAATAGTGATCGATGGAGATGACTCGTCCTTCGGAATTGTTTTCCAGGCGAACGCAAAGCTTGCTATGACAAACGGAATATTAACGATGAATATGCTGTGCCAGTCCCACCAATGTATCAATACTCCACCAATAAATGGCCCGATGGCAGCTGCTCCGGAGAGGAATATCGCCAAAGTAGACAATGCGGAGGCTTGCTTGTCAGTCACATTAATTCTTACAATCGCCATTCCGACGGCTACCATCATGCTTGTGCCAATCGATTGAACGATCCGGAATACGATGAGCCACGAAAAGCTCGAAGACCACGGAGCAAGCATGGACGATACAAAAACAATAACAAGACCCGTGAGGAAGATCTTCCTGCGGCCGAACAAATCGCTACACTTGCCCATGACGGGTTGAGCAACAGCACTGGCAATGTAAAATGATAAAATGATCCACGAAACAGCTGTAAAATCAAGTTGGTACACTTGTTGTAGTCTGGAGATTGCCACCGAAATCATGGAGGAATTCAACGGATTCAACATAATTCCAAGCCCAACAGCCAACATCAATCCTTTATTTCGAACGTTCATCAGTGCATCACTCCTTCTTCTGCTGTCATCTTACTTGAAAGTATTCATTTATTCCAACGCATTGTATGTTATGATTTGATGAACTAGAAGGAATGAAGGAATGGTGCAAATGGAGCTTCTTCAACTAAAATATTTCCTGACGGTGGCCCGATGCGAACATGTTACGGAAGCTGCGGGAAAGCTGCATGTTACGCAATCCTCTCTGAGCAAAACGATACAACGATTAGAGGATGACCTGGGAGTCCCCTTATTTGATCGAATCGGGAGAAAGCTGCGACTAAACGACTTTGGAAGAACATTTCTTCAGCGAACTGAAAAAGCCCTATTTGAATTGGAACAAGGAAAGCGGGAAATCGCTGACCTCTCCAACAAAGATCAGGGTATACTGCAATTGGCGGTAACTACGGCAAGTACTTTGCCAGGTATACTACGAGAATTTCGCAAAAATCAACCGGACATTCAGTTTCATGTACAAATGGTTTCGTTAGAAAACATGTCCAGGCTTCTATATCGGGGCGAGGTAGATTTTGGTCTCTCCTCCCCTCCAATGCAAGGTGACGACATCGAATGTCAGATACTTTATGACGATCCGATCGTAGTCGCTGTTCCTATGGGTCATCGATATGCAGAACGAAGCAGCATTCAACTAGCCGAGCTTAAGGATGAGTCGTTTGTTGGGGTAAAACAAGGCTATGGTGTTCGTGATATGGTAGATTCTACATGTCAATCCGCTGGTTTTGTACCGAAGTATGTGTATGAAGGTGATGAGCCTGCACGATTAACAGCCCTTGTTGAAGCGGAGATCGGTCTTGCATTTATACCAAGCACAGCCAGAAACCCGCATGAACGCATTAGATATCTTCAGGTAGAGGAACATAGACTCGTTCGGGAAATCGCTCTACTTTCACATAAAAACAGGTATATTTCCAAAGCCGCTTTAGAGTTTCGCAGCGTGGTTATGGAGCATTTCAATGCTATGCCATGAATAAAAATTCAATCCAAAGGAGATGTCATTTTGAAATTAAAAGCAGATAAATTTGATCATATTTCAGAGACAGAACGATTAGTCATCAGACCATTACAGAAAAACGATTATGAGAATTGGTTAAATGAATTTGAAAAACGCTTGCCCTCCCAGCACCGCCATGATAAAGGGAAAATGGATATGAGTGAATGTACACTGGATTGGTTCCATCATCTGGTGGATCGACACCAGGAGTTAGCGCGTACAGATGCGGTTTATGTATTCGGTGTCTTTAGCAAGGAAGATGGCACACATCTGGGTATGGTTGATATTGCAACCTTGGCGAGAGATGATTTTCAATGGGGAAGCTTCGGATATACGATCCATAATCAGTATTGGCGAAAAGGTTACGGCAAAGAAGCTGTGAATGCAGCTCTTCATATTGCATTTAAACATCTGAAATTCCACCGTATAGAAGCCCATATCAATCTGGATAATACCCCTTCTGTGAAGTTAGCTGAAAGCGTGGGTATGGAATTTGAATGTGTCCGTAAAGGTTTCATACACGAAAATGATGAGTGGACCGATCATTTGGTGTATTACAAAAATTTTAATTAAACAACTCCTCCGATAATCTAAAGAGCGAACAAAGCACTTTCGTGCCCTGTTCGCTCTTCTTCATTCAATCGTATCTCCGTGTTCTCCTTACTCGCCCAAGCTGTTCCAGAAGGATTGAAACGCGCCTTTTTCAACTTCGAGAAATGCAGGAACATTACCGTAACGAACCAAACCTTCACCGAACAAAACCAGTGGGACTTGAGTTTTATCTTTCAGCGTGAGGTAGATGATCTTGCGATCTTCCTTACCGTAGAGGTTCTCTTCCAATTCCGGACTCGTTGCAATTGGTTTAGCAGCAGATAACGCAGAGATGAAGCTTTCCAGTGATTCATCCGCTGCTAACGGCTGAAACTGCTGCTTTCCATTGTTCCAGCTATCAAACGTCTCCCATTGTGCCGAGGCAACGTTACCTTCGAGATGTAGCTTACCGATCAGGTCGGCACCCGTACCAATGGTGATCCCGTTGTTCTTGTCGAATAGTTGAGCATACACCTGACCATCGATCTCGGTGTAAGACATGATGCGGAAGTCTTTATCGTAACCATTCACTGCATAGATGTCTGCTTCGCCAATATTGGAAGCAAGTTCTGTGTATTTATCCTGACCGCTCAGCTCATGGATGCCGCCAGTTGTTGTGCCAAGCTTCTCGCCACGCAGGTTGAGTGCATTTGCGCCTTCAAGCAATGTTGGGGACTGTGTATAGACGTTTCCTCCAAACACAACCAATTGCAGCATATCAGCCATCGCGCCTTTACCCTGTGAATCCGGCAATTCCATCTTTGGAATCACAATCGGATCAAACGACCCTCCCGGAGTCACCTCTGCCACCTGAGGAGTTGGTGCGGCTGGTCCATTGAATTGCTGCCACACACTCGGCGCAGCCAAGCCAATGCTGGCAGCGATAACGACACTTGCTGCGATGTATAGTGGTTTGCGTTGACGTTTTGGCCCCTGATTTTGTGTGTTCAAAGCTTGCTCTAGCCGATTTTTCATTTGTTCGTTTGTTTTCATATGATCCACCGCTTTCTTGTAGTTTTGTTTGAATTGTTCTTCCTTCATTACAGTTCCTCTCCTTCCAGCTCCAGCTTTAACAGCTCTCTTCCTCGCTTTAATCTCATCTTCACCGCTGACTCGCTAATCTCCAGAATCTCGCTGATTTCCCGAATTGCATAATCTTCGTAATAATACAGATGAACCACCGATCTATACTTGAGGGGCAGTGACAGCACGAGTTCGATCAGCGCGTGATCTTCCGGGTTGTCCGTTGTAAGGGCATCGACACCCTCCAGCTTGACCTCACGTTTGCGCCAGCCTCTGCCTAATAAGGATTTGCAATGATTGGTGATGACCCGAATCAACCATGCTTTTTGATGCTCTGCATCGTTGAATGTAGGGGCTTTTTCTATTAGTTTGATGAAGGTATCCTGAGTGGCTTCCTCCGCGTCTTCACGTCTGCCAAGGTGCACCATGGCAATTCGGAACAGCGTATCCGCATATGTCTCGTAGACTTTCATCACATGATCGCCCAGCTGGGGCACTGATCGCTGCATGGTTGTTATGCCCTCCTTTATACCTCTAACACTCCTAAGGACGGCATTTGGTCACATTTTGTTTTGGATTTTTTATTGTTCCATTTAGATAACATGCAAAAAAAGAAAGCAGCTCCATGGAGAGAGTCGCTTTCTTCATCTTTTTCGTCTTTATCTTTATCTTGTTATAATTGTATATCTTCTCCCCGACTAGAACTTCTTCTGTAAAAGCTCAATATTATCTTCCAAACTGCTGTCCAGTTCCACGCCTACCTTCTGCAGTTTGTTTTGGTAATATGTCTTCACATCATCCCATTTATAGTATGGGTAGGTCTTTGTTTCGATCGGAAAGGCGATTTCTTCTTCATTTCTAAGCATCTTTACGAGGTCATCCTTACCATTGGAATACAAAATCCATTGGATGTTTGCTCCCATCGGTGAGACGACTGAGCCATTCCAGTTTTCGGTCACGTCCTGCGGTTGGTCGATACTCACATTAGCTCCGGCGATATCCAGGAATGAAGATAGTGGAATAATGGTTTCTGCGTGAGCAAAACGAAATATACCAGCCGTGTCCTTCTGCTGAATGGATTGTTCGGTAGACACGATTAATTCTTTGACCAGGGGTGCGATGATATTCTGCGGCAGATCCGTGGATGTTAAGGATGGACCTTTTTCATAAAAGTCATTGATATTATCAACGCTCTCATACCACTTTAACTGGTTGTTCGTAAAATACCGCCCGAATTCGAAATCACCTTCCCCTTTAATATTCGAAGATATAATGTACAGTTCGTATAAATTAGAAGCAGCTTCCGTTGGGTTACTGAGTTTCACTTTCCCTTTTTCATCCTTCAACTCGAACTCTCCAGAATTCAATCGCTGATAAAAGTCTTCAGAGAAAAATTGCAAAAGGACGTCTTTTGCATACCGCGTTCCAGTGCTCTGTGTGACATAATCCTCGTATAACTTAACCCAGTCTCCATCTTCCACGTATTCGTTATACTTCGTAGCCAAGTCGTAGGGCCGCAGATAAGGGTCTTTCCCTTCTTCAAAGGCTGAAGCCACAATGTCTATCTTGTTATCTCCCAAACTTTCCTTTAATCCATCAATAAACTGATCTCTGCTCTGGGGCGTTCGATCTTTGAAGGTGGCCTGAGCGATTACTTTTTTATCTGATGTGAATAGTTCTTTGAAGTTCTGTCCGACTCTGGCTCCTATTCCTTTCAGTTCTTCTCCACCCGTAGTGGATAACAAGCCATAATGGTCTTTTTCAACTTTCATAAGCTTACCAATTTCCTTCTTCAGCTCTTTACCCAGATTGGTAGCCTGCCCATCCTTCTCAGCGATTTCGAGCAGTTCATAGAGCGTCTTGTCGTACTTGGAACTGGATAGATGTCTGGAACCATGTCTGCCTATGTAATTAATAAATACGGGTTCATATCCAATAGGAGCTTTAGTATAACTCGTTTCCTTAAAAGGATATGGCGTTTTGGTACCGCGGTATCCCTGCTGATCGTTAATTTTTGCTCCAACAAACACCGATTGGGTGTTGTTATCCCAGTCTACGTCTTGTCCCAGTGCCTCACCAACAGCTCTTGCCGGCACGTAAGTAACTCCATTGTAGAGAAAAGACTCTCCTTCCACCCTTTGTCCGTTCACGACCACATTAGCCGATTGTTCAGCAACTTCGATCATGCGTTTGGAACCTGCACCATATACGTCAAACATACTCGCAGATGTTAGCATGGTGAGTGATACGACTGAAATCCCGATTTTTTTGATCATCATATTGATTAGTCTTCTCCTTAATCCGCCTATTATTGGTTTATTTTCGCTCATCATACTATAGGGGAGAAGTGTCTGCGCTGTATCCACCCTTTGTTAAATAAATGTAAAGGAATACATATAAAGATGGACATAAAATCGCATAACGAAAAAAAGAGCCGCTCCTTAGCGACTCTTATCTTAATCTTCATCTGTATTACAGCCTATCTTGGTGCGATACATATGAACAAATTCGTTATCATGAGTCCCTCGTTCTCATAACGTCCTATATATTTTTATATCTACTCCGGACTCCGTTGGATAACCCTCTCCCACAAATGTCTCACGGTTCAAAAAGGATAAGGCACTACTGTCCGTAATCATTTTGGGAGAAGTCCGAAATAAAGCAGTGTTCAGCGTTTTATCGATGTTTCCGTTGTTTTCGATATAAATTTTGCAGCTATCTCCTGTGTGATCTGTCCCTTGAAGCATGTATCTTGCCGATAGCGTATGCGGGTCACCATTCTTCCCGATAATCTGAGTATCCACGCCTCCATCCAGCACTATTCCCTCAAAGTACTTTCCGGTTACACGACCTGTAAAAGTAATCATGACAACTGAATTACCTTCGCTATTCTGTAAATCAAATGATTTCTCGATGTTCACATGTACCGTAAACAGTTCCTCCAAATTCACGCGTTCCCACCTCCATATGAATTTAATTATAGCTCTACTCACCTAAAAAAGATTTACATTTACATATCTCATTCGAATCATTTAAAATGGTTTACATATTGTAAAGGTTAACACAATGTTAATGAAGGAGCTTACGACAAGCATGAGTACATTACCAAAATCAATTCGCTTTCCACTATTCATTCTGATGTTAAATCTGTTTATCGCTTTATTGGGGCAAGGGATGCTTATTCCCATTTTGCCGGAGTACTTGAAGCTCTTTCATGCGGGAGGTACCGTCGCCGGATTTCTAGTGGCAGCCTTCGGGGCAGCTCAATTCTTCTTTTCACCACTGGGAGGAAAATTATCTGACCGCTTTGGACGTAAAAAGTTGATCATGGCCGGCATGTTTCTTTCCGTTGTCTCGGATGTGATCTTTGCACTTTCAACCGCTCTGCCTCTCTTGTATGTCGCACGAATTATCGGGGGAATCAGTCTTGGTTTAATGGTTCCTGCGAATCTCGCTTATGTCGCGGATATCACAACGCCTGAGACCCGCGCGAAAGGCATGGGTTATTTTGGTGCAGCCATGAATTTGGGAATGGTGCTCGGGCCTGGTCTGGGTGGTCTCATCGCCGAGATGGGGATTCGTATGCCTTATTTCTTCGCTGCTGGTCTGGGACTTGTTGCTGCACTGATGACGCTGCTACTGCCTGAGACACTTCCCCCGGAAAAAAGAACCGTCTCCATCCGACTTCAAAAGGGAGATCACTTGGGTAAGAAAATCTGGAGTTCATTTAAAGTACCGTATTTTAAATACTTGATTGTGCTGCTCGTCATGACCTTTGGCCTCATGAGTTATGAGACCGTATTCGCGCTTTTTGCAGAACAAAAATACGGATTCAACGCTGCAACGATCTCCATCATTATTACCTTGGGCGCAATTATCGGTATCGTTGTGCAAATCTGGCTTTTGGATTGGTTCGTACAGAGAATCGGTGAAATTAAGCTAATCCGTCTTTCCCTAATTATTACGCCCATCGCTTTATTATTAATGTTAATTAAAGTAAACCTGACCTTTCTGTTATTCGCTTCTGCGTTATTCTTTGCCTTTAACTCGTTTTTGCGGCCTTCACTCAGCACGTTAATATCCAAAAATGCAGGAGATCGGCAAGGCTATGCATCGGGTCTGAATACGACATTCTCCAGTCTCGGGACGGTGATTGGTCCGCTGATCGCAGGACTATTGTTTGACAAAAACATAAACTTCCCGTATATTTTTGGTGCAATTATGCTGCTCGCTTCTCTCGGACTTACCTTGAACGCATTTCGTTCGAAGAAAGGACAACGGTATACAAGTGAATGAAAACTGGCATCAACAATTGGGAAATAAACATCGTGATGATTTGATTGCAGCAGGTAAGGAGCTTTTTTTGAAATATGGATTGCTGCAAGTGAAGATTAAGGATGTATGTACGAAAGCTGAACTTAGCAGAGTGACATTTTATAAACATTTTCAGTCTATGGATGAGCTTCTTCTGGCCATTCAGATGCAACTGATTGAACATTTAACGGATGAGGTTAGCCTTACATCGGTGAAGGACATGAACGGGCGAGAACAACTCACGGTGATGTTGAATGCATGGGTTGTTTATGCACAGGATCATCCAGACTACATCCGGTTTATTCAATTATTTGATATCAACTATGAGATGTATGATTTTAGTCCTGAATTAAGAGAAACATACGATCGATTCAACCAAAATGGGAAAGAAAATCATTTCCTGATGGGCGCATTATCCCAAGGTGTTGTTGACGGCAGTATTAAGAATCCGTCCCCTCCGCTCGATCTGGCTCA
Source organism: Paenibacillus sp. FSL R5-0517 (assembly GCF_037974355.1). NCBI lineage: Bacteria > Bacillati > Bacillota > Bacilli > Caryophanales > Paenibacillaceae > Paenibacillus > Paenibacillus sp. FSL R5-0517. The sequence goes on along the minus strand of NZ_CP150235.1, from coordinate 3,337,933 downwards.
GTTTATCTTCACCACGATGATGGCCATGCTCCAACGTATGGTAACGATTCGTGCTGCTCATGATCATGCATTGGATATGCGGATGACGGAGCAATTTGTGAAGATGCTGCTCCAATTTGTTTGCAGCGAAGAAATATCCGAGTGATGGCGTGGTAGATGAATCGGTGAAATCAACGTTTAGTTTAAAATAAAAAGACGGATTCCGTATGCTGGGATCCGTCTTTTTTCTTCATTTTCTCAAAATTGATTGACCTTTAATCCGTTTGAACGGGCAACTGTCCTCCAGGTTTCAATTGACCAAGTAAAACTTTAATCCCGGCAGACGTATTTGGCTCCTGCTTTCCATACACTGCAAGCCCTGAGCGCACGTTCTGAAGATAGATCATCTCGTAAGGGTTACCCAATGACAACAGCGTATATCGCAGATTACTCTTGTTCACTGCATTAATCAAGGTTTGATAATCGCTCCATCCGAACTGGCTGGCTACATTCCGGAATTGGTAAGAAGCAAGAATGACATAATTCGCTTTGCCAATCGCCTGGAGCGTTTCATTCATTTTGCCTTGTCCAACAAGTGCAATTTCAGTCTTTAACGACAGGTTATTAGCAGCTTGCAACAGTTGTTTTTCAAGCTGATTCGCCTGATCCTGCTCGGCTGCGACAATCACAACCCGATCGCCTTGCTGAATTTGATCTGGAAGCATAACTTCGCGACTGCTGAGTACGGTGACCGCTCGTTCTGCGATTTTCTGCTCCACCGCTCGATGCTCCTTCGATCCAATAATACCGTTAATCTGAGTTAGCTTTTGCGCAAGAGTCTGGTTACGTTCAAACAAACCATATTTCGCTTTCATCTCCAGGATTCGTTTCACAGATGCGTGTATGGTTTCATCCTTGATCGTTCCATTGTTCACCGCATTCACCAGCGTTTGATGGGCTGCTGCTGAATCTTTTGGCATAAGGATGATATCAACACCTGCGGAAACGGCGCGTTCTACTGATGTATTCTCCCCAAAATGCTCCGCAATGGCATTCATGGTGAATGCATCGGAAATGATGAGACCTTTATATCCCAGTTCTTCGCGAAGAAGTCCTGTCAGTACTTTTTTCGATAAGGTAGCTGGAATCGGCACACGTTCACCGTCTTTGAGCGAAGTGACATGTTCGTTATCGATGGCAGGAAAAGCAATATGCGCGGTCATAATCATCTCTACCCCGTTTTCAATCGCCGCTCGAAATGGTTTTAATTCAACCGCATCCAACCGCTCGCGATGATGAGTTAGTACCGGCATTCCGAGATGGGAGTCTACCTGCGTATCTCCGTGACCCGGAAAATGCTTCACTGCCGCCATCACCCCGGATTGCTGCAAGCCCTTTATCGTTGCGAGACCTAGTCGCGTTACCAAATCTGGCTCCGAGCCAAACGAGCGTATACCAATGATGGGGTTATCTGGATTACTGTTGATATCCAGCACTGGCGCAAAGTTAATCTGAATTCCCAGTGCCTTCAGTTCCTCCCCAGTCAGCTGACCAGCCGCTTCGGCAAGCGCTGCATCTCCAGTTGCGCCCAGCGCCATCTGACCTGGCAGATTCGTACCGCCTGGTATTCGCTTAATCACACCACCTTCTTGGTCGATACTAAGAAATAGCGGAATGTCACCTGCTTCTCTTTGCATATCATGTGTGAACGTTGTAAGCTGCCTCACGTCAACAATATTTTTGTCAAAAAGAATAAGTCCACCCAAGTCTTGGTCATGGATACTGCGTTTCAGCCCCTCATTAACGGTCGTCGTCGCTTTACCATTCCATTGCCTAACATCGGGCATAAGCATCTGACCCACTTGCTCACTTACCGTCATATAAGATATCAGCTTATCCCAATCTTGCGCCCGAATGGCTGCTTCGCGTTCGAAGCGAATGACTCTCGCCATGAATACGGCATATTCAGCGCGTGAGTGCTTGATTTGGACGGAAAGTGGCATCCGAATAACCACCGACCAAGCCGTTGGAACTCATAATAAGAATAGGCGCTGCCGCCCAATGCTTGTCCGTATCGGTCCATTTTGCGGGCTTCTTACCTTCCGAGAGTGAATATGCCCTTGTAAGGAAGGCCGCAGTCTCTGCGCGGCTAAGCGGTGCATCCGGACGGAAGGTTCCGTTAGGGAAACCACTCGCAAGTCCATTTTTAGCAGCTATCATGATTTCTCGATGGAAAGGGTGTGTCGTTGGAACATCCGAATAGGTTGTGCCATCCACTGCTCTCTGAAGCTGATCTGGATAAAGCTCCCGTACCATAAAAGTGACGGCTTGTGCCCGTGTCACAAGTGCCTCAGGCTTGAAGATCCCATTACCATATCCGGCTACTGTTCCCCGTTTCGCCATATACGTGATGCCATCCTCTGCCCACTTTGAATACTTAAGATCAACAAAATTTTCTTCCGCAGCTGCCGTCCCCACCCCTATAAGCACAGTTCCGAGGACGGCACCAATCATCGTCATCCATTTTACATGCATTTGTTTCACTCCTGTTGTTATTCTATGGATGAATAGACGCTAATACGGTAACGTTTGTTGCGTTGACATAATTCAATGAAATGATATGCAGATCATGACTATCCCTTCACGCCACCAATCGTCATGCCCTGTACAAAGTATTTCTGCAAGAACGGATACACCATCAGAATAGGAACACTCGCAATAATGGTCATCGTCGCTCGAATTGATGTTGGCGTAACCGCCGTTGCATTGCTCTCGGCAGACTGATAAGCATCACTTGCTGATGAAGTCGCTGAGGTCGTTGAAGTTTGCAGAATCTTCATTAATTCGTATTGCAACGTGCTTAATTCTTTATTGGAAGAGTTGTAGAGGAATACATCGAACCAGGAATTCCATTGCCCAACGGCTACAAAGAGTGATACGGTTGCCATTGCTGGAATCGTTAGTGGCAGGACAACACGGATAAATGTCGTGAACTCCCCTGCCCCATCTATACGTGCTGACTCCAGAATGCCTTCCGGAAGACCTTCAATAAAAGAACGGATGACGATCATATTGAATACACCGATTACACCCGGAATGATATACACCCAGAAAGAACCGATCAATCCAAGGTCTCGAATCAGCAGATAACCGGGGATCAAGCCCCCGCTGAAGTACATGGTGAACACAAAAAACATTGTAACAAACTTACGAAGCACAAATTCCTGACGACTAACCGTATAAGCAAGCATGGCTGTACAGAAGACGGAGACCACGGTTCCAATGACCGTACGCAGGGCCGAGATCAGCGTTGCGTGATAGATATCGGATTCGCCAAAAATGTATTTGTAATTGTCCAGTGTCCATACACGGGGCCATAGATATATTCCCCCCCGAATGGCATCGTTCGCATTATTGAAGGATACCGCAATCATATTAACAAAGGGATAGATCGTCACAATCATCAGACATACCATGAAGATCATGTTAATGGTGTCAAACGCTCGATCCCCGGTACTGCTATTCCGCAAGCGGGATGTGTTTCCTTTTCGCATGGCATAGGCCTCCTTTTAGAATAGTCTGCTCTCTCCCATTTTTTTCGCTATATAGTTCGCAGAGAAAAGGAAGACAAAACTGACCACAGTTTTGAATATGCCGGCTGCTGTACCCAAGGAAAAGTTCCCCATCCCTAATCCATATTTCAGTACAAAGATGTCCAGATTCTCCGAATAATCCATGTTCATCCCGTTACCCAGCAGATATTGCGGCTCGAATCCGGATTCCAGAATACTTCCCATGTTCATGATCAACAAGATCACAATAACCGGTTTCAAACCAGGCAGCGTGATATATAACATCCGTTTGAAGCGACTGGCTCCATCAATCTCGGCTGCCTCATATTGCGCTGGATCAATTGCCGTAATCGCTGCCAGATAGATAATAGTGTTCCAGCCGACATCCTTCCACACCTCGGTTGCCCCAAGAATCCCCCAGAAGTATTCACCTTTTCCCATCCATAGTACCGGACTATCAATCAGGTGAAGCTTCATCAGGAGCAGGTTGATAATTCCGTCTGGTGACAGTACGGTTAATACAATGCTGGAGGCGACAACCCACGAGATAAAGTGAGGCAGATAACTGACGGTTTGCACAAAGCGTTTAAATATGACATTTTTCAGTTCATTCAACAAGAGGGCCAGTGTAATTGCTGTCACAAATCCCAATACCAGTTTAATGGAACTCATGACAAGTGTGTTGCGCAGCACCCGGTAGAAGGTATTGTCTTCAAATAACGTACTAAAATGCTGCCAGCCTACCCACTGCTGATCCGAGAAGGATCTCGCCGGTTTGAAATTCTGAAAAGCCATGGTCCATCCCCATAACGGCAGGTACTTGAAGATAAAAGCCCAGATGACAAAAGGTATACACATCCAGGCAAGTGTTCGTTGTTGCACAAGACGTTTGAAGAATGAATGTGCTCTGGTTCCCTTCGGATTCGAGGCTGGCGGCATCGAGTTAAGGGAGACATTAGGTTTCTCCACGGTGAACCTGCTCCTTTCCTATGCTGTTCATCATGCGAGGAGAAACCGGAGTTTATGTTCTTTCGTCTTCTCCTGCGCATGTACAGTTTGTTTTAACGAGTTTGTTCAAAAAAAGAATTCTTGAACACGTACTTAAAGTGTTCGTATCACCATTTTCCTGCGACTCGATCCTTCACAACTTTGGTAATGGTCGCTTCATAACCAGCTTTGTCCAATTTGTTCAATTCAGCCATGTAGGCATCCCACAGCTTATCAAAATTCGAGGGTGCTCCCAAGATCATTTCCGGCAAGTATTTACGTTGCAAATCATCCGATTTGGTCGTGAAGATCTGTTCAGGTGATCCTTGCTCCAATGCGATGGACCAAGCCGGGAACCAAGGCCGCTCTTCCGGTTTGTTGAACAATTCACTAAAAGTTTGGATACCGTAGGCTTCAAGGAATTTCTTGTCTCCCTCGGTGTAAGATGCAGCGGCCACTTCCGGCTGGTTGCCAGGGCTATAAGCGTTACCATCGGATAGTGTAGATTCACCGCCATATTTCGGCCAATCTGTACCAAAGTAGGTGAACCCGAATTTACGGCTGAGCTCCAGATCATCATGAGCCTTGCGTTGATCTTCATTTGCATAATAAAAGCGGCCCTTTTCATCCACACTGTACGTCTCGTCCTTGATGCCCCATTGCACCAGAACCTGATTCTCTTCCTTCAGCAAATTATCAAAGTATTTGATGATACGAACAGGGTCTTTGGCGTTCACCGAGATACCGGTTGCATAGTTGTTGACGAAGCCGGGAGGATCAACATATTGATCCTTAATTCCTTCATCAAACACGATCGGAAGTGGTGCATAGCGCTTCTCATCAATGCCTGCCGAGAGTAGGTTTTTCGACGCATCCCCAATCTGCCAGCCATAATTGAAGTATCCTAACACACGACCCGAAGTCAGTTTGGCCAAATACTGGTCTTTGTTCATCGTAAAGGATTCCGGATCCAGCATCCCTTGAGCATTAATCTCATTTAACTTCTGAATCCATTTTTTCTGAGCATCTGTTCCGGCGACGACTTTCGCCTCATGGGTAGTCATGTCCACCATGACACTGCCATCGTTCGGATAACCGGCGAGATGCATCGCTGGATTCTGCAAGGTGAAGAAGTTATTGGCCACACCTGCAAGTGACACAAATCCGATCGTCTCTGCACCATCAACTGTTGGATGTTTTTCCTTGTAATCCTGAATCAGATCAAAATATTCATCCAGTGTAGTGATCTTGGGATAATTAAACTCTTTGAGCACAGAGCGCTGAATCCAGAAGGCTCCCCCACCAACATTTGGACTACCTGAATACTCACCCTGATTAGCCGTATAAGGCAGCGCATAGATTTTTCCGTCTTCTGCATTTTTCATTTTATCGAAGTATGGTCCATATACCCGTTTGATATTAGGGCCGTATTCCTCAATCAGATCATCCAGCGGAATATAGGCCCCGGCATCCAATAACTTGGACATCTCACCACTGGAGCTAATGACATCAGGATAGTCTCCACTGGCGATCATGACACCGGCTTTTGTCGCACTATCACCTACCAGATATTCCAACTTCCAGTCCACACCTGTTTGTTCTTGCAACACTTTACCGATTGTTGTTTCGCTTGCCAGAGTATCCTTCTTGCCTGGAGAGAACATATAATATGAGAACGTTACTGGACTGTTCTCATCATCACCTGTGGCTGAAGGTGATGATGAATTGTTCTGACTGCACCCAGCCAGCAAAACAGTCACTAATACAGCTAAACTTGCTATTCTAACTTTCGCTTTTAACATGTGAATATTCCCCCGTTCCTTATGGTCTCTATGGATTGCACTCACCATTTGCCAGCTACACGATCCTTCACTGCCTGTGTTATCGTAGCTTCGTATGTTTTCTTGTCCAGTTGATTCAATTGACTCATATACTCATTCCATGTGTTCTCGAACGTAGAAGGCGAGTCCATAATCATTTTGGGTAAATATTTCATCTGGAGATCTTCTGCCTTGGTGATGAAAATCTGTTCAGGAGAACCCTGCTCCAGTGCAATGGACCATGCAGGAGACCAAGGACGCTCATCCGGCGTGCTGAATAGTTCTGTGAATGTCTCCACACCATACTTCTCTAACAACAGCTTGTCACCGTCCGTGTAACTAAAGGTAGCCACTTCTGGTTGATTGCCTGGTCCATAGGCGTTGCCATCCTCCAGTACGGAGTTATTGCCGTAACGAGGCCAGCTGTAATTAAAATAGTCAAAGCCGAACTTACGACTTAATTCGGGATCTTCATGTGCCTTGCGTTGGTCATCATTTTTGAAATAAAAGCGACCTTCGTCATTCACACTATACGTCTCGTCCTCAATGCCCCATTGCACCAGAATCTGGTTTTCTTCCTTGAGCAAATTATCAAAATATTTAATAATTCGTACTGGATCTTTGGCATTGACGGTAATTCCGACACCATAGTTGTTCACAAAACCTGGCGGGTCCACATACTGGTCCTTGACACTGTCATCAAATACGATCGGTAGAGATACGTAACGTTTTTCGTCAATACCAGCCTTCTTGAGGTTGTTCGTTGCGTCTCCAACCTGCCAGGAGTAACTGAAATATCCCAGAACCCGACCGGACGTCAACTTGGCGAGATACTGATCCTGATTCATTGTGAAGGATTCGGGATCAAACATCCCCTGTGCGTTAACTTCGCTTAGCTTCTGAATCCATTGTTTCTGATAATCAGATCCGGCTACCAGTTTGGCTTCATGGCTCTGCATATCCACCATCACACTGCCATCGTTTGGATACCCTGCCAGATGCATGGCCGGATTTAGCAGGGTGAAGAAGCTGCCAGACTCACCCGCAAGTGTGGCAAAGCCGATGGTTTCTTTTCCATCGATCTGCGGATACTTTTGCTTGTATTGCTCAATCAGATCAAAATATTCGTCCAGCGTTTTGATCTTGGGATAGTTAAACTCTTTGAGCACAGCACGCTGAATATAAAAGCCGGTTTGAAAATTAGGCTCTGACACATAACCAATGTTGGCTGTGTATGGCAAGAAATAGATCTTTCCATCCTCCTGTCTGAATTTGTCCATATAAGGCCCGTATACTCGCTTGATGTTAGGCCCGTATTGATCGATCAGTTCATCCAGTGGGATAAAAGATCCTGCATCCATCAACTTGGCCATTTCACCACTGGAGTCGATGATGTCGGGGTAATCCCCACTCGCAATCATGACACCTGCCTTGGTTGCACCGTCGCCGACCAGATATTCCATCTTCCAGTCAACACCTGTTTGTTCCTGTAACTTCTTGCCAATGGTCGTGCTGCTTGCCAGAATATCCTTCTTGCCACCGCCAAACGTGAAATATTTAAAGGTGACCGGGGTGTTGTCATTACTGTCAGGATAAGAGGCTTCCGGACTGGCTTTATTGCAACCTCCCAGCGTTACAGCCAGTAAAATGGCCAGACCTGTTATAATGTTTCTTTTTCTAAACATGTAGCAAATGCCCCCTTCAAGTATTGTTTGTGTCTTTAAGCCTTCTCAATATATCAAGATAGCGCTTTCAAAGTTACCCATGAAAGTGTACCTCCTACTTTGAAAAGTATATCCCTCATATTTAGTCGCCTGGCATGGCTGATGGATCAAGTGGAAGCTTAATTTGGATACGTGTCCCTTCTCCTTCCCCTGTCTGGATGTCGAATGTAAAGTGATTTTTATAACAAAGTTTTAAGCGACTATACGCATTTTTCATGCCAACATGCTCTCCCATATCCGTGTTCTGATTCAGATAGCTCAGCAATTCTTCCAATCTAGCTTGTGACATCCCTATTCCGTTATCCGTTAGTCGGATAAGTAGGTGGTCAATTTCAGTTGAAACGAAGAGTTGAATGATGCCTACACCCGGAGATGATTCAATACCATGAATACTTGCATTTTCCACAAAGGGGAGAATTACCATCTTGGGGATTCGGTACACCAGTACCGCAGGATCAGCTTCAATGCTGTATTGGAGTTTGTCGCCAAAGCGATATTTCTGAATTTGCAAAAAACTCTCGATGAGTTCGAGTTCTTCCTTCACTGTCACATCATTCTGATTCCAACTGATCGACTTGCGAAACATCTTGGCCATGTTATGCACAATTTTGGCGGTCTCTTTCTCGCCCTTGATGAGGCTCCGCATCCGTACCGACTCCAGGGTATTAAACAAAAAATGAGGGTTGATCTGGCTATGGAGTGCATGAAGCTGAGCTTGCTGCTGTTTTAACTCTAGGTCTTTCTTCTGAATGTCAGCTAGATATACCTCATGAATCAAGTTATGGATCGTCTCGGTCATTCGATTGAATTCCATCGTAAGTTGACCGATCTCATCTCTTGCATCTTCAGGAGGAATCGTCTGAAAATTCTGTGTTTTCACTTTTTTCATATGTTTTAGAATCCGCACCAGTCTGACATGGATGGATCTGGACATGGCCGCGATGATGATGGAAGGCAAGACAAAATTAATGCAAGCAAGCCAAACCACGAAGGAACGGGACTTCCGTACCTCCTTCAGCACAATTTCTTCATCCATAACGCCATGCAGGGACCACCCTTCCAGATAGTTAATGCCTGTATACGTAAGTTCAAAGGGAATCATTTTGTTCGGAAACTGGATCTCACTGTAACGTTTCCCTATCAGAGATGCTTCTGCTGTATAATCATTTGAAAATTGGATGTGTCCTCCTGGATCAACTAAATACACTTTTCCGTCGAATCCGCTGTTGTGAAAATACTGCTTGATCGTCTCCATGTTGAGGTCAATTTTAAGTAACTGCTCTCTCCCCCCAGTGTCCAGATTGTCGAGCCTTTGTACCAGACTTAACATTTGATCAGATGAGATCAGAGCCGGATAAGGAGCGGAGTATGTCTGAAATTGAACGTACCAGTCTGAGCTTCGGACCACATCAGTTAAACGATCAATATAACCGGAAGATAGAATGGTAGGATTATCGGTATACACTTGATACCAGCGAATCCCCTGATTCAATTGACCGGAGAATTGCCCTTTCAGGTACGAATTATAAGCGTCAATGTACTCAAAATGACTTCGAAACGAACGCGAGATCGTGTCATTGAACACAGGATCCGTATATAACGAATAAGAGAGACCGACGCCCTGATCAATGGTTACACGCAGGTCGTTCTTCAGATTGTTCAAGGCCATGCCGGCATCACGAGTTTTCTGACTACGAATATTGGCGGATGTAACATTGTAGAACACCACATTGGTAACAACAATGGGAATAAACACGGACAGGACATACATCAGAAGTAGCTTATCTCGAAGCTTCATGTAATTCAGGTTCCATCTTGGCATTGTGCACCTCGCTGTTCATTTCCCATAAGGAGATTGCGATACTCTGTAGGCGATAACTTAACGAGCTTCTCAAACTGGGTTACAAAATAATCTGCATTCTGAAATCCCACGCGTGCAGCGACCTCGTACATTCTCAGATCCGTCTGCCGCAGTAACTTCTTCGCCTCATGAATCCGCAGGTTCAGCAGATAGTCATTGAAGTACTGATTGTAGCTTTTGCGGAATAACCGCCCAAGATAAACGGGATTCATGTAGAAGAGCGCAGCAATGCTTTTGAGATTGATGTTCTCGGTATAATTAGCATCAATATATCGTTTGATCCTGCTGATATCCCCTTTGGATCGCTCCATTCGCAAATGAGACACATAATGCTCGGCTTCCTCCAGCGCCATGAGAAAAGCATTCTTCAGTAGTCTTAAATTCCACCCTTCATGACTTTGCTGTGCCAGCTCCTTTAGCTGCTGCAGCCCTTCATCAGTACCATCCATTTCGTGGACTACAGCGAGAATACCCGTTATATAATGCAACAGAGAACCAGCTACAGCCTGAGGAGAAAATCGATTCATATGAAACAATTTGAATTTCTCTTCTACAATGTTGTGGTAAGCTGCCCTATCCCCCTCTTCCAGGCTCAAGATTAATTGATCTACCTCCTCCTGGTATACATTAAAAACAAACAGTGGTTTGTCTTTGATCTCCGTATAGCGCACGACACCACCAGTCTCTGCATATTTATGCTTGGCTGCTTCTTTAGCCGCCATAAGGGATTGTGGGATATCTCCAATCTCTTTGACGAGTGTTCCTGCGTAAAGACCGATGTCCAGATTAAGCTTTTTGCTCAGTGTTATATGAATAGAATGCAGCTTATCCTGTAACGCCATGCCACCTTGATCAGGTTTAGACCACAACATTAATAATGCAAACATGCCGTGCTGTTGCTCACTGATGAACATTTGGCATAAGTTACTCTCGAGAGATTGTACTGCTTCACGTACCTGTTCAATGGTAATTTTAATTTCATCTAATCCGGTCTGAAGTTCAATCAAAGTCATGAGGAGATTGGAATTATGATTGATTCCGAGCATCTCGGCATATCGAGGTTCATCCTGCTTCTGTACATGACCTTTGATCAGATCCTCCAACATGATGTTACTGGCCTGCCCCTCGGCCATGAGTATATGTTTTCTTTTGTTGCAAATGAGATTAGCCGACTTCTGCAACGTCGCCGTCAGTTCTTCATCATCAATAGGCTTCAGAATATAGTCATGAACACCGTACCGGATTGCCTGCTGTGCATATTTGAAGTCATGATAACCACTGATGATAATGAACACAGGTTCCAGATGAGACATTTTCTCTACGGCACGAATAAGTTCCAGTCCATCCAGGATCGGCATACGAATATCGGTTATAATCACGTCTGGTTGCAGGCGTTCAATCAGATCCAGTGCCTCTAGACCGTTCTCTGCCTCTCCGATAATCTCCATATCAAGCTCAATCCAGCTTATGAGTTCATACAGCCCTTTTCGTACATACATCTCGTCATCTACCAGTAGTACTGATAACATCCTTTTGTCCCCTTTCTTCCAACGAAAATACCCCCGCCAGAAACTACTCTCCTCCCATCTGGAAGCGGTTTCATTAATTATACTCAAATATGTAATATGCTTACATTTTATAGGTTGCAATCTGTAATTTCATTGCATAGATCGTTATATTTATTGCGCGAAAGGACTATTAAAAACAGTGATTTCACACCAAAAAGCCGTTGATTCGGCTTGAATCAATGGCTTTATCTTAGCTCAGAAAAGAAAAAGAGCGAATTCACCCGACAATTCTATCGGGCGATATTCGCTCATGTAAATCGGTAACTTATTATTGATCATTCTATTAAATCCAGGTGTTTCCTTTCAATTCAATCATGGAATTCGGGCCTGGAAAGGTTAATTCTATCTTTTGGTCCTGATAGGATACGGTTACAGAAGTTTCTGCAATAGAGCGAATTCTGGTATTCAACAGACGACCCGCCTCCCATTCCAGATCTAATTCAAATCCGCCTCGAGCCCGAATACCATGAATATATCCTGTTGGCCAGGCTGCGGGCAAAGCAGGTAACAATCGGAGTACTCCGTCATGGCTCTGGAGAAGCATCTCTGCTATACCTGCAGTACCTCCAAAGTTCCCATCAATTTGGAATGGAGGATGATCACAAAACAGATTGGGTAACGTGGAGGAACGTAGAAGTTCCACGATGTTATCGTGTGCAAGTTCCGACTCCTCTAATCGTGCCCACATGTTGAGAATCCACGCCCTGCTCCATCCGGTGTGTCCACCACCGTGTTCCAATCTTCTGTCGAGTGTTACGCGAGCTGCCGTAGCCAGATCAGGCGTGGCTTGCGCCGTAATTTGCGTTCCCGGATGCAAAGCGAATAAATGGGAAATATGTCTGTGGCCAGGTTCCAATTCATCATAATCGTTACTCCACTCTTGGATTTGGCCATGTTTTCCAATGGAGGTCTCCGGTATTTTGGTTAAAGCATTACGGAGCTGTTCTCCGAATTCCTGATCTTCTTGCAAGATCCGTGTACTCTCAATGCAGCGCGTGAAGAGCTCTCTAATAATCTGATTGTCCATCGAAGCACCAAAGCATAAAGCCCCCGATTCTCCATTATCTAATATATAGCGATTCTCCGGGGAGGAGGAAGGACATATCACCCAATTGCCGGAAGGATCTTCTATCAGATAATCCAGAATAAACATAGCCGCATCTTTCATCGTGGCGTAAACTTTTTGTAGAAACTGAACATCCTGATTGTATTCATAATGGTCCCACAGATGTAATGAAAGCCACGCTCCTCCCATGGTCCAAAACGTCGATGTCATGCATACATCCTGCGGAGCAGCGTCAGCCCAGATATCCGAATTGTGGTGGGCGACGAACCCCCTGCATCCGTACATGATTCTAGCTGTTTCCTTTCCTCGAACATGCAGTCGCTCTATAAAATCAAACAAAGGAACGTGACATTCAGAAAGATTACAGCTCTCTGCGAGCCAGTAGTTCATCTGTGCATTAATATTAATCGTATATTTGCTATCCCATACAGGAAGCATGTCTTTGTTCCATATCCCTTGGAGATTTGCCGGTAAAGAACCTGGACGGCTGCTTGAGATAAGCAGATAACGACCAAATTGAAAGTATAGACTTATCAGTTCCGGATCATGTTTACCAGTTCTAAGCCGTTCAAGGCGCTGATCGATTGGAAGTTCGGAACAGATAACATCTGTATGATCATCTTCAAGATGTATATCCATCTTTTCGAATAAGGATTGATAATCCGAGACATGATCGGCGAGCAGTTCGTTATATGACTTTGTGGAAGCGGATTCAATTCTTCGGAGGCACTCTGCTTCGAGTTGTTCCTTGGGTATTCGGAAATCCGTGCAGGCCGAGATTAGAATAGTCGCTGAGTTACCATCCTTAAGAGAAAGCTGGCCGCTTGAATAATGAACCTGCCCCCCTTCAGATATAAGGCGAATCCCGCAACAAAATCGAATTCCTTCTTCTCCCCCACTTCTTCCTCGGATAATCAAGTTATTCGTTCCACGCTTCTCGATCCGATCCAGATAGGATTGGAAACCAACAGGATGTTTGAGAATATTGGACCATGATGATGATTCCAGAACATTTCCCCTGCCAAAAATAGTGGAGAAAGATAACTTTCCAGGTACGCTGGATTTGAGATGAACAACGAGCACTTGATCCGGGTAGCTAGCAAAATAATCACGGCTGTATATGGATTGATCTACGGTATAATGCACGTTTACCTTACCATGTTCCAGATCGAGATGTCTTTGATAATCATTCGGTTCTTGTCCACTGTGATCCATAGCGATGTAAAAGTCGCCTAATGGCTCGTAATGTCTTTGCCCGTCAGGAACACCTACCAGAGTATCTGCTGCGAGTTCTTCTGCTTCACTAATCTTGCCATCAAAAATCAGGTTTCTGATCTGAGATAAAGATTCAAGGGCTTGAGGATTATTCCGCTGCATCGGGCCACCATACCACAGGCTATCCTCATTAAGCTGAATTCTCTCGATCTGTGTTTTTCCAAAAATCATGCCTCCAAGAGTTCCATTTCCGATAGGCAATGCCTCTTCCCATGTTCTAGCAGGTTGATTAAACCAGATATTTTTAGTCTTCACTTTTAACCCTCCAACGAAGTATAATTCCTCACATTTCTTCTCATGTTTAGTATGTTCCGTTCGTATGTTATTTTAAGTGTACTGTAATCTCAAGAGCATTTAAATGAACAAAACTAACTTGAATTATCACAATTTTATCGTAGCGAAAAGTGTTTAATCGTAAATTCCGAAGTGAACAGCAAAAGTGCGACTATCGCACCAACCATTTCGTTCAATCTACGCACCACCAGAAACGTATTTTTTCTTATGTTAATCGTATAGACAAATAAAGTTGCTATTATAGCAACTTTATTAAAAGGCATCTTTAGAATTCTTCAACATGTTCAGGTTCATAGATTCCGTAACCATTTTTGCCATTCTTTTTAATCGTGTACATGGCTTGATCGGCATATCTTAGAAGTTCAGAAGGCTCTTGTCCATGGGTTGGAAACAGGCTAATGCCTATACTTATGGATAGATTAATATGGTTTCCAGCAATTTTAAAATGCGTACTGAATGCAGCATCCAACTTTTTGGCAATTGTTATAGCCTCTTGATCATTCTGTAGATGGCTTAAGATAGTGAATTCATCCCCGCCGAGCCGGGCCACCATGTCTGTGCTCGGGATCGTTTCTCTGAAACGTTTTGCCATCTCCATCAACACTTGATCCCCAACATCGTGTCCATATGTATCATTCACTTGCTTGAATCCATCGGCATCCACAAACATGACAGCAAGTTTGCTATCGTGTCTTTGCGCATTGCTAATTGACCAGGCAAGACGGTCATTATAAGCAAGACGATTAGGCAGACCAGTAAGCACATCATGCAAAGACAGATGTTTGCTCATTCTCGCGGACTTTTTAATTGTGGTATATTCCGTCTCAAGTTCTTTAATCAGATTTTTAAGTTTATACACACGGGTATTTGTATTCGTCATGTCAGTAATCTGAATAAGGGCATAACTGTGATCTTCCAGATAGAGTGGCTCCACGTGCATATTTTGTCTGAATATATATTCATCCTCGCCTTCCCTCGGGAGAATGAATGCCTTATGTAAAGCGCTTGAGCAAAATCTGCTCTGACCGTGATACAGCGCATTTTGCAAAATATTCTGATACATACTCGACTTAAACCGTGGGCAGACTTCAAGCAGATTCAGTCCTATAACCTCTTCCGCATTTTTGCCAGTAAAGCGTTCCAACCAGCCATTCCAAAGAACAACTTTCAATTGTCTATCGACAATGAGCATGCCTATATTGGCTTTTTTCAGTGCTTGTGATAGAAGATTATTCATGGCCAGCTCCTAGCAATGCATCAATTTTGTCTAGCAAAATGGAGATGGAGCTCATACTTAACGCAATAATAATTATTCCTTTCACGTCCGTTTCGGCGAGCAAAAACGATGTATGGAGAACAAGTACATATACTTCGTTTTGAAGCAGTATTTCCGGATCAGAGTGAGTGCCATGAATTAATTCAATATCCGGCAGTACATATTCGAGTTTTAACTCAAGGAAATTGCCAAATTCTCCAATGATGGCATTGAGAAGGACATTGCTGACTTCTTTCAACACATCCAGATCGGTATCCATCAAGCGGAAGTTTTCAGGTATGGTCTCAGTGAGCTCCCCAAGACACATATTTGCCAGGATTTTAGCCTGCTCAGCGGGAAACATCAAAAAAGCTTTTCCTTGAAACTCATAGCCAAATTGAAGAGAAGACCTGAATAGATGCCCTTCATTGAAAAAAATGTTATATCTCCGATCTTTCCGATCAACATCGGAGAAAGAAATCAGTTCTACATCAGGAATGTTCAATACAATATGCCTGTCAACAATCTCTGATAACATATTGGCAGCTTGTCCCACGTATACGTTCACAAGTTCAGTAAGCAAATCCTTCTGCAATTCATTCAGCATGATTGGTCACCCGAATTAATTCAACCAACGTATTTGCTTTATCAACAGTTAAGGGCTTATTTAAAAAGCCTGAGATTCCCAGACTCTCTACTTCTTCACGTGTCGCCTTCTGAATATCCGCGGATAAAATAATAATATGTACATCCCGATCGATTTCCCGAATCATACGAAGCATTTCTTGTCCATTCAAACCAGGCATTAGCAGATCCGTTATGATAAGATCAGGCTTGAATGTCTGATATAAGTTATATCCTTGCTCTCCATTGCTTGCAATCTGAATCTCGCAATCCGTAGTATGATCCATAATTAGCTTCCGGACCAATTTCTGTACAAAGATGGAGTCTTCCACAATTAGTACTTTCATTTTCTTTAGTCTCCTCGTCAACAATGTTAAAGCTTGGGAAATTCAGGTGTTGTAGACAGTTCTTTAATAAGGAGCACTTGCGCTATTGGCACTCCTGAAATTTATAGAAGTAAAACAATTTATAATACAGTAGTGTCAAATAGATTGTCAACAATATTGTTGAACAAAACTTTTTCGTTCTTCTGGTGTAACTCCCCTTTGTGGATAAAAGGCTCTAAACAAGTCAAAAACGGCCACGCATGTGGCCGTTCTGGATTATTAATCTTTAACTGAATCTGTTTACCAATCAAGTTTACTCTTTTACCCCGCCAAGCTGCAAGCCATGAACGAAATACTTCTGCAAAAATGGATATACAACCAAGATCGGCAATGCGGCAACAATTGTAATGGCTGCCCGAATAGATACTGGAGTGACCATGTTGCGCGCAGCGCCAAGATCTGCCCCATTGGCAACGGCTGCACTGCTGTTGGAATTCATGGAAGAAGATAATAGTTTCATCAACTCATATTGCAGCGTACTCAGGTTTTGTTTGGAAGAAGCATAGAGGAACGTATCGAACCAAGAGTTCCACTGGCCGACTGCAATGAACAGTG
Organism: Paenibacillus sp. FSL R5-0517; assembly: GCF_037974355.1. NCBI lineage: Bacteria > Bacillati > Bacillota > Bacilli > Caryophanales > Paenibacillaceae > Paenibacillus > Paenibacillus sp. FSL R5-0517. The sequence continues at coordinate 3,320,967 of NZ_CP150235.1, read as the reverse complement.
CAACCGTAGCCAACACTGGTTGGCACAGCGGTAGAATAATGGACATGAACGTTCTGAAATCTCCAGCACCATCAATTTTGGCAGATTCGATCAGTCCCTCAGGTAGTGTCTGGATATAGGTTCGAATAACGATCATATTAAAAGCACTGATCAACCCAGGGATAATGTACACCAGAAAGTTGTTTAACAAATGCAAATCTTTCATTAGGAAGTACGTTGGAATAAGACCTGCACTAAAGTACATCGTAAGAACAACAATAATGGTAATGGGCTTTCGTAATATATAGTCTTTTCGGCTTAATGTGTAAGCCAGCATGGAGGTTAAGAATAGACTTAATACTGTCCCCAAAACCGTTCTCGCCACAGATATACCAAAGGCGCTGAAAATGGTTCCTCCTGCAAATACTGCTCTGTAGTTTTGATCTGTCCATACCCGAGGCCACAGATAAATCCCACCCCGGATGGTGTCATTACCGGCATTGAACGATACGGCGAGTGTATTCACAAACGGATACAGGGTAACAATCGCGATTGCTATCATCAGTATACCATTTAACGTATGGAAGACAATCGGTTCAAGCCGAGATTTATTGATTCCCATCTCTAGTCCCCCTTATATTAATCGGTCTTCCCCGAGCCGTTTGGAAATAGAATTCGCTGCAAAGATTAGCGTGATACTAACTACTGTCTTGAATATGCCTGCTGCGGTAGCCAAAGAGTAATTTCCGATCTGTAGTCCGTATTTCAGGACAAATATATCTATCGTCTGTGACCAGTCGACAACCACACCATTACCTAACAGATACTGAACTTCGAATCCAGCTTCCAGAATCCAGCCCATATTCATGATCAGCAAAATGATAACAATGGATTTGATTCCGGGTAAGGTCACATACAGCATTTTCTTATATCGGTTCGCACCATCGATCTCTGCTGCTTCATAGAGCGAGGGATCGATCGACGTAATGGCCGCCAAATAAATAATGGCATTCCAGCCTACTTCTTTCCACACATGAGATGCGCCTACAATGCCCCAGAAATATTCCGGAACGCTGAGCCACATGATAGGTTCTTGAATGATGTTTAACTTCATGAGCACCACATTGACAATCCCGCCGTCTACAGACAGTGAACTTGCCACGATGCCTGTCACGATAATCCATGAGAGAAAGTGAGGCAAATACGATATCGTTTGAATCGTTCGTTTATAGAACTTATGCTTGATCTCATTAAGTAAAATGGCAAATATAATGGCTGTCGCAAATCCGAGTACCATATTGATTACACTCATCGCAATGGTATTACGAAGCACGTTAAGAAAAGCATCATCAGTTAGCAAAAACTTGAAATGTTTGAGCCCGACCCATTCCTGCTGGGAGAAATTCTTGGCAGGACTGTAATTCTGAAAGGCCATAACCCAGCCCCAAATGGGATAATACGAGAATACGAGAATGTACGCAACGATGGGCAATGACATGAACATTAGTTGTCTTTGTCCGCGCAACCGTTTTAACATTGGTGTTTTGGCAACGACTGTACGGGTGGTTTGCTCTGGTATGGCTCCAGGCGTGTTCGCCATCTTTCACTCCTCCTATTGGCTTACAGCGACTTTATGCATGATACCCGGAAGGTACTCGCCTGAGTAATTCCTTTGGTTAATACCTTCCGAGTGAATCATTGCCGCATTTTTTTATTTAACAGACCAGTTCTCGATTCTCCATTTCAGTTGTTCATTAATTCGGTCTTCATAAGCTTTAATATCGATTTTCTTGTAAGCGTCTACATATTCAGTCCAAATGTTATCGAATTCATTCGGTTTTGACATGATCGCTTTAGGCAAGAATTTCAATGAAGTGTCTGTCATTTGTTTGTTCGCTACCGCAGCATCAGAGCCTTCTTTCAGATCGACCTGCCATGCTGGATAGTACACTGGATTTTCTGGTGCAGGAGAGAAGAAGTCACTCCATGTTTTGAAGCCATATGCATCCAGAAGCTCTTTATCTTCCGGTTTGAGGTTGTCATAGAATTCCTCAGGTTGGTTGATCGCTCCAATGGCATTGCCATCTTCAAATGTTCCTTCGAGCTTTGGTGCCGCAGCATAGAAACCTTCCGCTTTGTTAACCAATCTCCATGCCGGATCATCCTGCTCTTTACGTTGCTCTGGTGTACGATAGAATCTTCCCTCTTCATTCACCTGATAGTCTACACCCTCTTCACCCCATGACAAGAGTTTCTGGTACTTCTCATCCATAAGCTTATCGAGGAATTTAATGAGTGCGACAGGGTCTTCGGCATCTTTACTGATACCAAAACCATTGTTCAAGTTAATGACCGGACGATCCAGATAATGATCTGTGATACTTGTATCATAGACTAGCGGGAAACCTACGTATGTCTGGCCGATTTTCCCCTGTGCTACGAGTGGGTCTTCGCCGGCTTGGAAATTCCAGTGCTGGTCGAACATACTAAGTACACGTCCCGAAGAAATTTTGGCCAGATATTGATCATAGTTCTGAACGAAGGCTTCTTTATCCAGCAATCCTTCATTGTACAGATTGTTTAGTTCCTTATAATAACGTTTGGAGATATCCTTGTCGGCAAAAACACTCGCCACTCCATTCTCATCCACGACTACTCCCCCATCATTAGGGTGACCCGTAAGATGTTCTGGTGGATTAAGCAAAGGGAACGTCCGCCAGTCAGATGCCAGTGTAGTAAAGCCAATCGTCGGTTGTCCATCAATCGTCGGATTCTTGGCTGCATAATCACGAACCAACTTTGTGAAATCATCCAACGTTTTAGGAGTCGGATACCCGGCATCCTTCAGGATGGACTTTTGAATCCAGAATGCTGGCCCAGAATAATAGTTACTAATGAACTCCCCTGTATAGACTCCATAGTTAGGCAACCAGTAAATGTGTCCGTCACTGGAATCTTTCATCCGGTTCCAGTCTTTACCGAAATGCTTCTTCAGATTAGGTGCATGCTCTTCAATGAGATCCTCGAGCGGAATAACCGCACCGGCTGATACCAATTTGGTATCTGCTGTGATCAAGTCAGGGAAATCGCCACCGGCAATCATAACGCCGAGCTTCTGTTGAAGATCACCCACAAGAAACTCCATCTCAAGATTGACTCCGAGCTCATCCTGGATCTTCTTGTAGATTCGGTTGTCTTTAGCTGGCGCCTGATTTGGCGTTCCGATAAAGGCCGTAATGTTCAGTACCTCTTTCCCATCCGGTGTAGTCGCTTTCTCATTGTCACCGCTGCATCCTGCAAGTGCCAAACTTAAAGCCAGAACGAGTGATACGGAACCCCAAAGCTTCTTTTTCTTAAGTCCCCCCATGTACTTGCCCTCCTTGGAAGTGGTATGTCTTACTGTTTTTAGTATGAAGAAATGTATGCGGTTTCAAAATATATATATTTAAGGTCCACCCCCCTGTAATTGCAGGTCTTATTCGGGAGAGGTTCTTCTTTTTCAAGTCTCAATTCACATACTTTTGTCTGTATTCTAAAGGTTTCATAGCTGTACGTTTTTCGAAGTGTCTTAGAAAATGCTGGTAACTGCGGTACCCTACCTGCTCTGCGATCGCACTTGATGTCTGATTCGTATGCTGGAGGAGACGTTTCGCTTCTTCCATTCGCAGATCATGTACTACCTCGATTACACCTTTGCCGTACTTTCGCAAAAAAGACTGCCCTAAATGGACTGGGTTCACGTAGAATCGTTCTGCGAGTTCCTGGATGGTAAACGTCTCTCTGTAATGCATCTGCACATATTCAGCAACCGTTGCCTGAATGCCACCAAGCTGCCTTTCCCGGAAAATAGCCAGTTCTGACTTGCATTGCAAACAGAAATGTTCCAGATTGCTAGCAACCTTTTCGATATTTCGTTGGCCCTTCTCCAGGATTCCGCTTGCCAATTCATTCATTAGAGCATTAGATTCTCCTCCTAATTCTCTACACAAGGACAGTCCGCGGAATATAATATGGGTAGAGAAAATATGTACAATCTCTGGCGCAGCCTTCATCTCTATAAACAGTTCAAAGGCACTACGAATGCTGCTTGAGAGTTCCTCTACAGAACCGTTCTCAAGCAACTCGCTAATATGGTCCACCTCTGACAGTGTTTCCGGATCAAACTGCCAATTCTCCAGCTGAATTTCTTCGGCAAACAACAGGCGCTTTTGATTAAAAAACAAATAACGCCCAACTTCCTGAGCGGAGCAGAAGGATTCAGATAAAAGCTCCAGTTTGTTCACCGTTGAACCAACCGCGATATGAATATCTTCGCAGCCGTTATTTTGCATGTTGCTCATCAAACGCTGGGCAAAAGCTTTAACTGCTTCAGAAGTCCCCCCGCTATCATTCACTTCTTCACCCCATACCAGTCCCAATGAGTCTCTTGTTCTGTCTAACACATAACAACTAGTTGTTGCGTCAGCCATTTGTTCAGCTACTAAACAGGCTTCCTGAATATCTCCTTGAAGAGCTATCCGCAGGTATGCCCAATGGGACTTGTTCAAACGAGGAAGGGTCTCTGACATCTCCTGCTCCGATATAGTCTGCTTATCCTTAATCATTGCGGACAAAAACACTTTGATCCTTTGCTCGTTGGCATGTTCCCGAATACGCTCCTGATTTTCACGTTCCTGCAATTGCATACGGAGACGAACCAGCATATCCTCTGCTTCTATACTGTCAACGGGTTTGGTTAAATAGTTGGAGACACCTAATCGAATGGCTTGTCTGGCATAATTAAAGTCACTGTATCCACTCGTGATGACAAACAGCACAGACTCATGTTCCAATCGTCGTGCTTCTTCTACAAGCTCAAGCCCATTCATGACAGGCATACGAATGTCTGTCACCACGAGATCAGGTTGATCTTCTTGTATCATACGAATGGCTTCCGCACCATTGGCGCACACACCTCTGATTTCAAATCCATGCTTTTCCCAATTGATCAGAAGTTGTAATCCTTCAATGGCATACGGTTCATCATCCACTAGCAATACTTTATACATGAGAGTTTACCTCCTATTTCCTCTGTTCCAACCTGGAGATTGGTATACGGTATCCTGCAATGGTTTGCTCTCCCGGTACACTGCTTAGATCGAATATCGCATTTCCTTCATAAAAGAGTTCCAACCTGCGGTAGACATTGCGCAGTCCTACATGTTCACCGTTTCTGGGTCTTTCAGAACGAATATCTCTCAGAAGCTCGGTTAGTCTCCCTGCATCCATGCCGATTCCATTATCGATCACCTGAATTAGCAATTCAGAAGCATTTCGTCTCGCCATTATCTTGATCTGTCTGCCATTTTTTCGCGCCTGCAAGCCGTGTTTGCAGGCATTTTCAACGAGCGGTTGAATACTCATTCGGGGAATTAGCAACGAAGCTGCATCAGGGTCAACCTCGAAAGTGTAATCAAACAGCTCTCCAAAGCGAAACTTCTCAATCTGGAGATACAGATTCGTAAATTGTAGCTCTTCTTGCAAAGGAATCAGATTGTCAGAATGACTGAGCAACTGTCTCATCAGCATGGACAGACTTTTAATAATCTCAATGACTTCTGTATATCCATTTTTCGTACTAACGACCAGCAAGGCATTCAAAGTGTTAAATAAAAAATGGGGATTCATCTGACTCTGGAGCATGGACAATTCGGTCCTTACTTGATCCAACTCCAGATCTTTTTGACGGATTTCCAGTTTATATACGTCATTAATCAACGTATGAATTTTACCAATCATGATGTTAAATGTACGAATCAGCCCGCCAATCTCGTCGCGCCCTTCCTGAATTTCAATCAGATCGAATCGTTCATTGCGAACCTTCTCCATATGTCTGGATAACTTGCGAATCCGATAGTGATAGGAACGCAAAATAATGTAAATCAACACAGAGGGGACTACAATACTTATTGCCAGTAATCCCAGAATGGATTTGAAGGCTTCTTGCAACAGGTGGTCAAGGTGACGCGTATCGGCAACGCCAATCAATTTCCAACCCTTAAGGTACGCTAAATTGCCCAATGACTTTTCGAGTGTATAACCAGAATCGCCAGCGTCCTTGGATATTGATTCGTTATCCGGGTTGGATATGGCGGTTTCGCTGAATTCTCCGCTTGAAACGACAGTACGGTTGTTGCTATCGACCAGACGCAGCTGAAGACTGTCTGATTCACGATTCAAAATGCTATACACCCGGTTAAGTTCCAGATCGATCTTGGAATACTTGTTGTAATTGGCATAGGAAGTGTAGGTATCCATTTTGCCAATCACACTGATCCTTCTTCCCGCGTTAAATCCGGACGGCTCAACATAATCAACAACAAGAATGCCCCCACTGGTGGATTTCAGCTGTTTCAATCCAGGAAGTACATTCTTGTCTTTCATCACAATATAATGACTGCCCGTCTGAATGGTATGGTTATCCGTATAGATACGTACCTCCAGAATATTCGCTGACATATACCGTGTTAATTTATCTCGCAGAAATGCATGATACACATTGTAATAATCGACGGGGGAAGAATAGGTCCGATCCAATGCCTCGTAGAGCGAATCGTCTGCTGCAATAATTCGGCTAAGAGCAACGCTCTCATCAATCATGCCAAGCAGTTCCCCCGCAGCCCTGTCGATGGATTTGCGCAGATTTTCCTGTTCTCTAATTTTGATATCCGCAGAGGTTCGTTGATAGAAGAAGATATTAATCGTTATTACAGGAAGGAGAATGCTTAGTACATAAATAAGCAGAAATTTTGATCGGAGGGGAATATCATTAACCTTACGGAACATCCAGAATTTATGACGCATATGATCACCCTTGATTTTTGTTTTTGTAGACGGATGGAAGCTCCCCTGTATGTGCTCTGAATTTTTGGGTGAAATATTCAGCATCATGATATCCCAGACTGAATGCAATGTCAGTAATCTTCATATTGGTACGTCGCAGGAGTTTACGGGCCTCCTCAACACGAAGCTGGTGCACATAGTCACTGAAACTGACTCCCATCTCCCGCTTGAACTGTTGACCCAGATAGGCAGAATTCACGTGAATACGATTAGCTACATCTTGTAATTTAATTTTACTTCGATAGTGTTGTTTCAATTCATTCAGCGCTTCTGCAACAAGCCCTCCTGTACCCGATTTTTGCTTCGATTCAGACTGGGAAAGTTGCGCGGACAGTCGAACACACAGGTCTTGCAATGTGCCAGAAGTCCAACTCGCAGCCTCGTGCCATTCTTTTTCACATAGGATTTCTCTGCAAACCTCTCTCTTTCCATATTTCCGTAGCAACTCCCCATGGATATATCGGATGACATGATGTATCCACTCCAATGAAACTTCTGCTTTCTCACTTTTCTTTAGCAATGCCCTCACTGCATCATCGATGGAATACGTGTTTCCTGCTTCAATCAACGCCAAGATCTCTTTGGAGATGTTCATCATTTGCTCTAAATTATATTCTTCGCTTATTTGATATTCATGAAGATGATTTTCATAGGCTTCATCTGTAACCATAATTCCATTCTGCTGTTGTCGTTCATTTCTACGTTTGTCCAGAGGTTCTATCATTTCCATAAGGATTTGATGAATTTCCTCGGGAACAAGAGGTTTAAGCACATACTGATCGACCTGATACCGTATGGCTTGCTTGGCATAATTAAAATCGGAGTATCCTGTAACGATAACGATTTTGGAGGTATAAGCGAGATCTTCTCGCAAGGTGTGAATCAGACCGAGACCATCCATAACAGGCATTTGAATATCAGTAACGACAAGATCCGGTTCAACCGAGTTGAACAAAGCAAGTGCTTCCTCCCCATCGGTTGCCGTCCCACAGAGTTCATATCCACAAGCTCGCCAGTCGATCATCGTTCTCCATCCTTCTAGCATAAACGGCTCATCATCCGCGACAATGACCTTGTACATTAGCTCACCTCTCTTTTGTCCATGATCAGCTGCATGTATTTTATCTATATCTATGGGTAGATTCAATTTGTTCCGAAAACGCTAAACAGCAGAACAACAGCAGGATTGTTGTCTGCTCGCACAACTTGGAGAATTTCAGGATCTGAAGATGTATGCAATTGTATAAGAAACAATATTTTACCAGTCTAATCATCATTAATCGATAACTTAGAATTGTATCTATCAGTCGTATTATAAGAACGCTCCGATTATAACGAAGCGCCGGGAATGACAATACAAGTGTAACGCTTACATTTTTGTGCAACAACCTGATAAACTATAGGTTTTCACCCGATAAATTATAGGTCGAGCTCAGAAGTAGTCCACTAACAGGCAAGAGAATTTATTCTCCGCGCACAATACGGAATCCTTGATCAGGCCCAAAACCATTTGCATCAAATTTGCCTCGGAATGCTATTTCATTGTTATTGACACCGCCCATCCAGCCTCCGCCTTTCACAACTCGCCAAGTTTGCTTGGGTCCCTCCGGATCGCTGTACCACTCCCAGCACCATTCTCTCACATTCCCAGACATATCATAGATTCCTAACTCATTCGCCTTCTGAGTTCCGACTTTTTTGGTTTGGTTACGATTACTCTCAATAGCGGGCCAGCTCCAATCACCTGTCAGAATATTTTCGCCGGCATTTATCCAGTACCAAGCAACTTCATCCGGATTATTACTTCCGCTGTATGTGTAATCTAAGCTCTTTTGGCCTCCGCTTGCAGCGTACTCCCATTCTGCTTCTGTAGGTAAACGGTAACCGTTGGCACCTTCGTTGATCGTTACATTCCATTTGATATTGTCGTTTTCATTGTGATTATTCGTATCCAGATTGTCCTTGTCTATATTGTAATAAGGTTTCAGGTTTTCTTTTATACTTTTTTGATTACAGTATTCGACTGCGTCATACCAGCTGACCATTTCAACGGGCAGATCATCTCCCTTAAAGCCAGACGGGTTTTCCCCCATAATTTCCATCCATTCTTTTTGAGTCACTTCATATTTGCCAATATAAAAGGAGTCCAGCGTTTCATTTTTATTAGTAAAACTCGACTTACTGCTCTTGAAAGCCCCTCCTTCGACGAAAACCATGTCATCGTTTAATTGAGAATTACCGGCTGAACAAGCACTCAGACTAACAACCATGGCAATTAAGGTTAACCATACTAGCTTCCTCATTCAATTATTCTCCTTTGCTAAGCTTGAATCCGGCAACGTCGAGGTCCGTTAATCTGCTGAATAACGGTTCCTCAACGCTTCCGGAAAATTGAAATCAAATGCAAGTGCAGACGTTGAATTACATTACATCATTTTTACCAAACCGTTACGTTTGCACTTCCGCTGCTTTGATAACCCTCTGTAGCCATTACCTGATAGGACCAACTATTTCCAAGGTACATCCCTTTGCTCGCCCACGCATTCACATGATTGCTGAACGTAATGGTAGAATTGACACCAGTCGGTCTCTTGGACTGTCTAACACTCCAATACTGAGGGAAAGTCTGCGTACCATCAATGGAAGGTGCATTGTATCTCATCGTTGTATAGATGTCATATGTGCCACCATCACTGTTCACCGTGCCCTTATACGTTCCGGTCGGACGATACGTTCCCCAGCTATCCACTACGTAATATTCAATTAAAGCGTTTCTAGTCCATCCATAGAAGGTGAGATAGCCATTACCTGAAGGAGCGAACACACCGGCATTGTAATTGACTACCCGATTAGGTGTGCCATATGTCCACCCTTTCCCGACAACAAAGTTCCCGGTATTTTGCCAATTCACGCTGTAATTCCCGCCAGATCCATTCACGGCGTTGACCGTTCCTCCACCATCTGTCCAATTTTGCCAATAATCTGTTGCAGCACTGGATGTTGCTGCGAATACACCAAAACTCATGGAAGCTGCAAGAACAACAGTCATTAATTTTTTACCGAATTTGAACATAAAATGATACCTCCTGATATTTTAATAGATTTGGTTGACACTACAATCCGATATGAATGATCTTCAGCAGATTTCACTTGAAAAGTCGTTGCGAAAACAGATACAGATCGTTCTTCCATACGGGCCAATCATGTCCTCCACTTTCCTCATGCCAAATGTGAGGTACTCCGTGTTGTGCCAGATATCGGTGAACTCCAAGACTAATCTCTATAAGATTGTCCTGCTCACCACAAGAGATCCACAACAGCGAGATTAATGAAGGCGCTTTCGAAAGATCGGGAACAAGCAGCTCCGGACTTCTGGTGTTTGGGGCTGCAGAGAAAGCACCGATCCATGCAAAATGGTCCAGATTGCTTAATCCGATATTTAAGGCTTGACCTCCACCCATGGATAAACCAGCGATTGCCCTTTTATCCCGGCTTGTATGCACAGGATAGTTGGACTCCATGTAAGGGATCAAATCGTGAAGCAGATCGGATTCAAATCGTTCAAATGCCTTGATTTTTTTAGGTTCAAACAAGTCTCCTTCGGCCCGGTCGTTCGACATCGCGCGACCATTGGGGAAAACAATAACCATCGGCTCAAGCAAGTTATCGTTGTACAGATTATCAAGAATAATTTGGGGAGAACCATGAGTATGCCATTCGGTTTCGTCTCCACCAATCCCATGCAAAAGAAAAAGTACAGGATACATTCTTGTCGAAGAAAACTCTGGTGGGGTATACACCATCGCTTTACGGGCATTGCCAACCGCCCTGGAAGGGTACTCTATCGTCTCCATGACTCCACGTGGTATATTCTCCCGATATTGGTCATATCCCGTTACTGCTGATGAGATCAATTTCATTCTCTTATCCTCCGAACATATGAATGACTATCCGTCTTAATTAATCCACATAGCCAAAACCCAGAATGGTGAAGCATTTATGTTCATGACCTTCTGCCATGTCGATCTCGATGGAGTGCTCCCTAACTTGTTCTTCGTCAAGCAGAAGTAATGCATGGCAATGGGTCCAGTTGATCTTACGAGGATCGACTTTTCGGACCAATACCCCATCTACCCTGATATCTGCAGTTCCGAATTCGTCGCTACCCGAATCCTTAAAGATCAGAATGAGACGTTTGCACTGCAAACTTATGTTGAAGCTGCTCTGAGACCCTCTTCCCTCTCCCGGACGCATCCAGTTGTTGGGGAACTGGGGTGTACCATAGTCATGAGCATCCACCTCAGCCATCTGCAGATCCGTGTCCGTTTTGCAAAAAGAACCTTCATCGATAAGGGCAATGTTATTGCCGTTTTTCCGATCCAACAGCTTCACATGAACAAAATCATCTCCAATTAGCGGAGCTTTTTTATTATCATGATCTTGCTCATCCCATTCAGAATGATTCGTCACATCGAACAAATGTTCCAAACAATCGGCCATAATCCGATGCCCTGTATTAGTCGGATGATATATATCATGGAAAAATTGCTTTTTGGAAATAATGTTGCCCTCATCTATTGTCATGTTGAACTGATCTACGACAGCATCTTTCACACTTACCATTGGCAGATCATAATGCCAGCCAACCGGGGCGAGACGATCCTGCAGATTCCAGTCATTTTCAAATACACTGAATAACAAGATGACTGCTGGCTTGTTATCGGCAGCAAGTACTTTGAGCACCAGACTCTCGTAACAATTCCCTTGAGTTTCATCATCTGCGTCATTCACTGCGAATTCGATTATGACAATATCCGGCTGAACCGTACCTCCACGTAACACATCACGATCATAACGTACAATCCCCAATTCCGAAGGAGTTCCACCTACGCCTGCTTTAATTAGATGAATCGGACTATCTTTTGAAAGCGCAAACATAAACTTGAACGATTCATACGACCGATAAGCGTAACTTTGAAGATGAATAGGTATTGCACCAGCACCTTGAGTAATGGAGCCTCCAATATAAGCAATAACAACAGGTTCGCCGTTTTTTGCCTTCTCAATGGCTCGTTTTAATCTGACATTAATCCCTTTGTTCAGAAGAGACCGGCCAATCATGTCACGATATCCTTGTGATTCAAAGTCAATTGCGGGCTTGACTGACGAAGCTGTCACTCCCACTGGATCACGCGGTGCAGTGAATTCCGTGTTTTCACCTGCATCTTCTGAATCCCGGAGCATAAATCACCATCACATCCTTTCGGCTAGATTCTGATCATCCCTCAAACCAAATTTAAAGGACCACAGCTTGTATTATGATTAGATCAGGTGTGATCCTTCTCCCAAAGTGTATCGCTTACATAATTTTACAACAACCTGACAAAGTATAGGATTTCAACCACTATATCATTTTAAGTTAAGTACAATAACATGCGGATCAGAACACCTATAATTTTTCATGTAAACGCTTTAATTTGTATACTACTTCCATGTTATAATTTTGAAAAACCGCATTGATGAAGGAGGAAACGCATGAATATCACAGGTCAAGGCGCGTTGGATACGGGTACGTATACGAATCTGTTTTCGAAGTTAGGCTACGATCAGAATGAGATTACGACCAGATTGGATGAAACATGGAACGCGCTGTTTTATGGCGATGAAAATACTCGAATATATTACCCCATGGGTGAGGACAAGGGATATTTGCTAGATACCGGTAATCTCGATGTTCGATCTGAGGGCATGTCCTATGGCATGATGATGGCTGTTCAGATGGACAAGAAGGACGAATTTGATCGACTCTGGAATTTCTCCCACACGTTCATGCAGCATACCGAGGGTCGATACAAAGATTACTTCGCTTGGCATTGCAAGCCTGACGGTACCCGACTCTCGCAAGGGCCTGCTCCTGATGGCGAGGAGTTTTTTGCCATGGCGCTGTTTTTCGCCTCCAACCGCTGGGGGGATGGTACTGAACCTTATGATTACAAGGCACAAGCCCGCAAGATCCTTCGTGCCTGTATACATCAAGGTGAAAACGGCGAAGGTGACCCCATGTGGGACCCGGAAACAAAACTGATCAAATTCATTCCGGAAACACCGTTTAGCGATCCGTCCTACCATCTGCCTCATTTTTATGAACTATTCGCGAAATATGCGGATGAAGAAGATCAGGCTTTTTGGAAAGAAGCGGCGACCTCTAGTCGGTCTTACCTGCATACAGCCTGCCATCCCGTCACCGGACTTTCACCAGAATATGCGAACTTTGACGGCTCTCCTGCCCCAATACAGCCACATGGGGATTTCAGGCATTTTTACAGTGATGCCTATCGTACTGCTGCCAATATTGCGCTGGACTGGGAATGGTTCCGCAAGGATCCATGGCAGATCGAACAATCCAATCGGATTCAGTCCTTCTTTAGTGATATTGAAATGTCTGATTATCGTCGTTATACCATTGAGGGTGAGCCTTTTGACGAACCTTCACTGCATCCTGTTGGTTTGCTGGCTACCAATGCCATGGCTTCACTGGCTGCAGATGGTCCGCATGCTGCCTCATTTGTTCGCAAATTTTGGAACACGCCTCTGCGTCAGGGAGAACGGCGTTATTACGACAATTGCCTGTATTTTTTCAGCATGCTGGCTCTAAGCGGAAGATATCGCATGTACTAAGCGGATGTGTCCGTGCCATTGCACCTGTCCTGCGGACGTTGAACAATGGTTGAGGCCAGGCTAAATTCAGCGACCATCGCCCTCGGAAAGCGGATCTTCTGGCGCTGCAAAGAATTCTAAGATAAATCTGAGCATTTGCATCGTCCCAAGCTGATGCAATGATATGTAGATCCTCTCATGAGACTTATCACACAAAAAAACGTTCCCGGCTCGCATCTGCTAACTGCGAATTGGGAACGTTTTTTTGTGCCAATATAGGCAACAAAATCATCATTTTTCTCTCTGTACGACATGCCTCTTTAGGAATTAAATGCGTCTTCATGGTTGCTGGTTGTCTCGTACTCATAAGCTGCGCTCCCCGTCTCGGCCACAGAGAATGGTCGAGCAGGAGAAGCGTCATTCCCCAGATCCAGGTAAACGCTGTACCTTGTTTCTTCCACCCGAAACAGTGGAATGAAGTTCAGGAGTTCTCCTTGCTCACTTTCTGCAACGAATGCCAGTTCCTCCCCGGGAAGTCTGACGATCTTCTCATGCAGATTGCCTGCCGTCATTCCCTTCACTCTTCTGTAGTCCCCCAGCTGTGCCAGCAAAATGTTACCATACATCATCGCGGCTTTGCTATCCGAACCTTGCAGTGGAACCAGATGCAGCTTGGCATCAATCTCAATCTCGATGATATCCCGATCATGAAATTCTCGCTCAATGACGATGTAACCATTCTTATGTTGCACATCTGGGGCACTGGCGTTGATTTTCACCGCTGCGACAGACTTCTCTTTCAGGTACAATGCCAATATCACGGGTCTTACCGTCTTGATCACCAGGGTAGACACAAGCGTATCGGGATATTTGCTGCACTGCTCAATGCGGGTGTGCTCGCTCCACTCTACGGTTGACGAGATGAATGCATTTAACAGCAATCTGTTTCCGCTTCTGAACCAGATGTTTTTCTGCAGCTCGCTCATCGCCTCGATACCGGAACCCGTACAGCACCAGAAGGAATCATAGGCACTGCTGAAATTTTTGGTTACACCGCTTCCCATTGGCTGGTGGTATTGAGACAGCCCTGTCTGACTGCTGGCACTATTCAATATGGCATTATATTTAAGTAATTCCATATGTTCCAGATATTCAACTCCATCGGACCATGAATGCAATCGCTCCAGTATGCGTTCGGTGTTGTGTGCACAACAGCTCTCACTCTCTCCACCTGTCAGTGCATCTTCCAATCTTCCGAAATGGCCCCAATGTTCCGATTTCTCGGAAACTCCGCCTTGGACAGGAGCGAAAGCCTTTGAACTGTTATTGCCATTGGCAAATGTTCTTCCTTTCAAAAATTTGTAGAAATGTATTGCTGCCTCTCTGTATTGGCTCTCGCCAGTGATCTCATGACGGTGCATTGCTGCTATGATCATGGGAAGATGGGTGTTGGCGTGCAAATCTGCAAGCATATCCTGACCATTAACAAGCGGATCTATAAAATAGTCTCTGTCGAACAGATGTGCAAGCTCCAGTATTTTCACATCTCCGGTAAGTTCATGGAGTGAGTAAAGGGCATCTCCCATTCCTCCGAACTCATTCGCCGGATTCAGCCTTGTGCAGCGGAGAATGCCATCAATTTGCCAAAAAGAGAGCTGTGCAAACCGTCCGGATATATAATGGGCCATATTCACTCCAAGCTGCAAAGCCTTCATATTCCCCAGATATATATGACAGTCGATAAGTCCTTGCATTATTTTGTGAAGGGTATAGTACGGTGCCCAGACCTTTGGACTATGCTCGCTTTCCAACTGGTCAAGCTGATCCTCCTCGAAGGCGCTTAAGTATCCGTTCGGACGTGCACAGGATTCCAGGATATCAACTATCTCGTTGGCCTTCGATGTCAGTTCCCGATGCTGATTGGCAAAAGCCAATTTGGCACATGCCGAGAGATAATGTCCTGTAAAATGTCCTCTTAGGCCGCAATCTTCGGCTTCCCATCCACTCAGAGGCTCTGCACACGATGGTTTTCCTGCATTGATTCTGAACGTGTGCATAAGTCGTTCGATACGAAATGACATCAAATAGGTTTGCACAAGCTGCTGCCGATGTGCAAAATCTCCTTTTGTCAACCTGACTTCATTCAGGCCAAAGTTGGTGAACAAAGGGACACCTCGTTTCAATGTATATCTGATTTGTTCCACCTGATGCATGCAATGGGACACCTCAACTATTTGGAAATAGAAGAAGCATCATAGGAAGACTGCATGATTTCCAGATAACGATTGATGTTCAGTCCCTCCAGTCCTTTCACATAATCTTCCCAATCCTTATCGAGACTTTTCGCTCCCGTAATGAATTGCAGCGCATTTTGATCGATATAGTCTTTAAGATTAGTCTGCATCATGCTTGTTTCATCCGCCAGAGACGGGTCAACCCAGAGTGCCCAGTGAGGGAAAACGTCCGTTGGCTCTTTTCCTTCCATCAATAATGTAGCCTCATACAGTCGCCGTTCATAACCGTCATTGGCGTAGATGTCCTTGACCTGTACTTCGGCGTCACGATAGGCACGGTGATGATTGTACTGACTCAATGCTGCCCAACTGTCATTACGAGGTTCTTCTCCGGAAGGAAGCGGAATGGCTTTGTAGAGCGGCTCTATCTGATCATTGAGCGCCACTTCGCCTTCCTGTGGTTTACGCCAGCTTGTGCCCTCTTCTCCCAGATAAGATGCCATGGTCCCTTCTTGGGTGTAGAAATAATCCAGTAGCTTAATGGCTGCAATCTGTGTTTCCTCGCTGGCCTTGTTCGTCAGTACAAAAGACGCTCCGGGATCGATTGGATAGTTATACGTAGCATAGGTTGCATTCGGTCCCTTCAGTGGAGGGATGGGATTGTAATCATTTCCGTAAGGTGAACCTTCGGCAGTGGTTACAAATAACGATGGATGCATCGCTGCTCCTGCACCGAGAAGCTGTGCATCAGCATTATCACCGATCTTTTTGAAAGCACCCACGTTCTGCGTAAAGGCCCCCGGATCGATCAGCCCTTCATCATACAGCGATTTGATATACGCAAGTCCTTCTTTCCACTCCGGCTTATTCGCAACGGTCTCCACTTTCCCTTGGTTAACGATGAGATAATTCCGATCATCGTCATAGATAAAACCGTTCATTAAATAAGGGATAATGTGCACCCCAAAATTCTCGGTAGAACCACTTAGGGGCACTTCATCTGCCTTACCATTACCGTTTGGATCTTTGGTTTTAAATGCCCGAAGCATTTCCTTAAACTCTTCTGTCGTTGCAGGCTCGGTCAAACCTAATTGTTCCATCCATTTGGTGTTGACCCACATCTTGTTCGGGTATGAACAGTGAAAACATTCATTCAAACCCGTCAGACCATAGATATTTCCATCTGGAGCGGTATTCATGGCCCGATAATAGTCATTGCTTTCAAGCACTTTTTTAATATTCGGGGCATGTTTCTCAATCAGATCATTCAGCGGTAATATTACCCCCTGTTGGCCAAACTTCAACAAGTCTGTCTGGGAGAACCGATCTACCCACGGGATTAACAGATACAAGTCCGGATAATCGCCGGAAGCCAGTGAAATCTGTCTTTTCTCGGCTGCACCATCGAATGGAACCGTAGTCCAGTTGAATTGGATATCAAATTTCTCTTCCATTTTCTTCGTGAATTTATTGGTGGACAGATTGGTGTCCGAGCCTTGGTGTGCAAACACATTAATGGCTGTCTTGCCTGACGAATCGCCGCCTTCTCCGTTCCCCTTTTCAGAACTGGAACATCCGGCAAGAACCAACGAGGTAAATAGCATACAGGCAAGAATGATGAAACCCGCTTTTTTCAATACAATCCTCTCCCTTATGAATAATAGAAAAATGAACCTATCCTTTGACAGAACCAATCAACATGCCTTGCACGAAATATCGTTGTACAAAAGGATAGATAATCAGAACCGGCAGGCTGGCCATGACAATTAATGAGTATTTCATGAGTTCAGCCATCTGTTGCTGTTTGATCATTTCTGAAGCGTCCATATTTCCCGTACTGCTGTTCAGAATAAGAATGCTGCGCAATATCAGCTGTAGCGGGTAGAGCGATTGTGATTTCAAATAAATGAGAGCGTCAAAGTATGCATTCCATTGACCAACTGCGTACATAAGCGACAACACGGCAATGATTGGTTTGGCGAGCGGCAGGATGACACTGAAGATAAAACGGATGTCACTGCACCCATCGATGTCTGCTGCTTCGGACAGCTCTTCCGGTATTGAATTCTGGAAAAATGTACGTGCAATGATGACTTGCCAGACCCAGATAGCATTGGGAATCAGCAGCGCCCAGCGGGTATCAATCAGCCCCATCGTTTTGACCACCAGGTAGGTAGGAATCAAGCCGCCCGAAAACAGCATGGTGAAGGTGATAAACATCATTAGTGAGCTGCGACCAACAAATGTCTTTTTGGATAACGGATACGCAATCATGATGGTCAGAGCCACGCTTATCAACGTACCGCAGGCTGTGTAGAAAAGGGAATTGGCATACCCCGTAAGGACTTGATCATTGCGTAATACAGACTTGTAACCATCGAATGTCAGGTCAATGGGCCACAACCAGACTTTTCCTGAGGAGACGGCAGCAGGGCTGCTAAGCGAAGAACTCACAATGTATATCAAGGGATACAACACGGCGATCAGCACCACCGTTAGCATGAAATAAACAACCGTTATAAATACGCGATCTCCCCAAGATTCGCGGATTGTACTGCTGCTCCTGATTCGGGAACGACCGGTATCTGTTTGTGTGTTAGACATGAATTAGTGCTCCTCCTTTCGCTCCCGTTACCATAAGCTTGTGTTGGACAGTCGCTTGGCGACCGCGTTTACGATTAATAGCAAAACCAGGTTAATTACCGAGTTGAACAAGCCAACCGCAGTAGCGAAGCTGTAATTGGCATTCAGCAATCCTATTTTATAGACATACGTGGAGATGATTTCCGAGGCAGACAGGTTGAGCGGATTTTGCAGCAAATATATTTTCTCGAATCCGACAGCCATGATGTTGCCTACACTCAGAATCAGAATGATGACGGCTGCTGGAAGCAATCCAGGCAGATCAACATTAATGATTTTCTGCATTCGGTTGGCTCCGTCCACTTTGGCAGCTTCGTACAGGGATGGGTCAACACCCGCGAGAGCGGCCAGATATATGACAGCGGAGTATCCCATTCCCTGCCACACATCGGAGAATACGTAGATGGAACGAAACAGTCCAGGCTCTCCGAGAAAATTCACCGCTTCAAAACCAAGTGCACCTGCGATTGTATTGACAATACCCAACCGAGGAGACAGAAAGAGCATAATGATGGAGACCATTACAACGGTAGAGATGAAATATGGAGCATACGTCACCATTTGCACGATTTTTTTGAATCGTATGTTTTTGATTTCATTCAGCGCGAGTGCCAGTAATATAGGAATCGGGAAACCGACAATCAGGCTGTAAAACGAAATGTAAAGCGTGTTCTTGATGAGTGTGATGAATGCCGGATTTTGAAAAAGCAATTCAAAATACTTGGTTCCGGCCCACGGACTGCCCCAGATTCCCTTGATGACGTTGTAATCTTTAAACGCCAGCACCGCATTCACCATCGGTACATACTTGAAAATAATAAAGTAAGCAATTGGTGGCAGGATTAACAGATACAGCTGCCAATGTCGCCTCCAGCTTCTGGATAATGCTCGCTGCAAGGCAGACGACTTACTTGTCTTTTCTACGGACTTCGATTCACTTGTCATTGTTGTTCTCAGAATCATCCCCCCATTCAAGGCTCCCATTCATAATGAGCTTCACCACAATTGGTAGCGCTTACTTTCGGGGTAATCATAAGATTTTCTCTGGGGAGGCGTAAAGGTACAGTTACACTGAAAACGTACATAATACGAATATATATATCTGTAAACAGCCTACATTAACTGCTATGACCATCCATTTTCCGAAACACGCTTGGCGAAATGCCGCGTACCCGCTTGAACGCTCGTCGGAATGAATGCGCACTGTTATACCCGGTAGCCTCGGCTATCTCGTCAATGGTGCGACCAGTGGACTGCAACAGGTTGGAAGCCGCTTCAATGCGCACATGTTCTACGTAATCAGATAGATTTTCTCCCGTATGTTCTTTGAACAGTTGGGATATATACTTCTCCGACTTGCTCATGTACTCGGCAATTCGATAGATCGTCAAGTTTGCATCCGCATAACTTTGTTGAATAAATTCAATCATTTCGATCACCGTATCCGCATGTGCCCCTGCTCTTCTAGTCTGGAAGTCACCGCAAATGTCTTCTGTCAGCTGCTTAAACTTTCCGCGCAGCACAGCGATCGTTTCGGTCATCTGAATAGAGGTCACCCGATTTTTATATTCCTCCAGCAGGGAGGCATCCAGCTTGAATTTTGGCTCGTCCAGCTTCAGGAAGGTCCCTTTCAACTCCATGATGAACTGCTGCGTCATCTCGTAGGACAGTTCCCGCTCCTCCAGATTGCGAAGAAATAATTGCTCCAGAATACGTATCGCCTCTTCTGGCTCCCCGGCTTTGATTGTGTTCAGCAGGCGCTGTTCGGACTCAATCGGATAATAGAACATTTCATTTTCCTTCATCGTATCTTCAAATCTCACCAAATGATCTGTTCCCATATGAATGCCATAATCCAGGGCTTGTTTGGCTTCGTCAAATGAGCGACCTGCATCATTCCAGACCTCATACGCTGCACCTGTACCAATTGTTGTAGATATCCGATGTTCCCTGTAGATCACTTTCATTAAAGTATTCAGCTCTTGTTCACATCTTCGCATCGCTTCATTCAGTGGATTTGCATCCAATGGGCAAGCAAAAGCAATCTGGTCCGTTCCCCAATCCGTAATCAGTACCTGGGCATTCCACTCTACAAGTACCTGCTTGACGAGAAGCCTCGCGACGCCCAGTTCATGAATCGTCTCTTCACTGTCCGGATTAGCATAGCCGTTTACTCTCACCAAACCTGCTAAGCCCTTGCTGCTATGAAGTGAAATGTGTGCCTGTGATGAGATGACTTCAAGCTCCGTGGAGGTATAGAATTCCCCGGTTAACAACCGTTTGATAAAACCGTCTCTCAATAATGGAATCTGCTCATTCATGGCATTTGTAAGCGAGTCATTATTTGCAATCAGATTGTTAATATGGCTTGCCAAGAAATCATATTCATTCCCCCGTCTGCCGGGAGAATCGGTGATGTGTTCCCGGAAAGTGGCCAACAGTTTGTACACGGGGGCACTATTCCGATAAGCCAGAACCAACCCGAACAGCAATCCCAGGGCAATCGTTGCCAAAGTAAAGGCCAGTGTGACTTGTTTAATCTGGTCCGCTTTGGTCATGAGTGCTTTCTCGGGAATGCCTGCCATGTAATTCCATCCATTTTGACTGGATTGAATCGATATCAACAGTCGATCATCACTTCCAGGCTGAACGCTCTGCACATTCTGTACATTCTTCGCATTCTGCTCCGTTTCGGCAGCTTTACCTTCGATCCGCTGACTTTGTGCCACTTGCTCAGCCTCGGCCTGGCCAATGCCTAGCGAGAAAATGATCTGTCCTTCTGCATCGGTGACGAGAGTCCAGCCGCCATATTGATCCACAATATTTTGAGTCAGGCTCGCCATCTTATCCTGATCAATCATGACACCAATCGTCGCTTGCGGTTTGTTAAAGCTGTTCAGAGGAAGAGATTGCAGAAATGTGATGGCCGGAACATCTGCAAGCACGGTACCGACAATTTCACGTTTATAGTTTCGAAGCGGTATGATCTCGTTAAAGTGCGGCTGTTTCAAAATTTGGTCATACCACTGTTCAAACGACATACCGTCCAGCTGATTGGCAGCATAATAATGTTCTGGACGATAATATACGGTTCTTGGTGTGATAATGGCATTGTAGTTTGGAATGTGGATGAAGAAATGGGACAAGTATTCATTGGTGCTGCTGTACATGGAGAGGCTGCGCTGCATGCGGTTCATACCATATACATTGTAGAGATCATGCGGCTTCGGACCAGCAATTAAATTTTGCAAATCCGGATTGACTGCAAGCTGTCTGGTAAAGGCTTCGACTTGAAGAAGATTTCGCTCAATAATCTCTTTGCCGAGACTCAGCGACTTGTAGCTGTTCTCAATAGAGCTGGAGCGGGCCGCTTCAATGGAGGCGCGATAAGAGGCATATCCCGCAATTTGAGGAATCATCAGAATGACAAGATAGGAAATGAGGAAACGGCGGAACACGGGTGAAAATTTGGACCATAGGAGCTGCATATGTACCCCCCTTTTTTTATCAAGCGCTTACATTTCTCTTTGATTAGGTAGCTGTTCCATGATACACCGGGCATTTCTTCTTAGTGAAGGTACAACTTCTTTCTTATGGTACATTTTCGTACTACAGCGTACAATGCTTGCATGAAAATAAATGTCTCTCTGCTATTTGGTGCACAACTATAGTTGCAACTTACCTTCGCACGGCCTGCATGCCAAAGGATTAAAAAATAAACGCAAAAAAACCTCCCCAAGACCAGGAATGGCTTGGGAAGGTTTTTTTAAAGGTTTGTTTTTTAATTGCTGACGGCAACAAATTTCCATTGTTGGTTTGTTGCACCCGTGTAGGTATTCTGCTGCAACTTGGCACCATCCGACGTGGAAGCGTTTGCGACTTCAATCGCTTTGTTGCTGTTCACGTTGATGATACTCCAGTATCCGTTGCCGAGGTCGTTCACTTTGAAATGCTGAGCGGTTGTGTTCAGATTGCTCATGAGTTGGACCGCTTCCCCATTGGTGAGAGTACCGTTGCGAATGTCGATGACTTTGTCTGGTGAGTTCACACTTGTCAGTGTGTAGTTACCGCTGCCGATCGAAGTCAGAACCCACTTCTGAGGGTTGCCGCCCAGATCGCTCCACTGCTGGAGTTGAAGATTGTTCTCGTTTAGACCACCGGGTACATCAATGACCTTGTTGGAATGCCGAGCTACAATTTTGTAGGTCGCACCAGATACAAGACCTGTTGTCGGTCCACCTTGTCCACCGCCCGGGTAAGTCTGAGCACGTTCATAATACCAGTTAAACAGGAAACGTCCCATCGCGCTCCGTGAAGCATCCCCGTCCCATTTCAGGCCTGCCGTTGGATCGGCAAAGGAGCTTCGTGGTCCTTCACTTAGAATAAAACCGTTCATATGGGCTGCAATACTGACATTGCCTGCTGCATTGAAAATCGTTTTGGTATTGGTACCGAAACCTTCATTGCTGCCATTAAACAGGTTCCAATAGGCCGAATCGCCAGGTTTGTTTTTGAACCAGGTCACCTCGGTAATGTTAATTGGATATTTATCAGCGGCTGCCTTCACGTTGGTATTCCACTGGTCTTGCAGGATTGAGAAATTGTCATATGCGCCATAACCAGGGTACCAGTGAACCGCATATCCATAGTTGTTGAGCGGGTCAGTCAATGGATGACTTGCCGTTAAGCTGTAAAATTGGTTGTATCCCAGACCTGCCGCCCAGATGACATTGTCCGCACCTTTGCTGCGAATTGTTGAAATCATGGAATTTTGGAAATTACGCAGGTCATTCCAGTGATCCACAAAGTCATTTTCCCCGTTGTATCCACCCCAATGTCCATTGGCATAGGATTTCACAGGTTCGTTGATCAGTTCGAAGTGAACGTTGTCTGCACTTTTGATCTCCGGGCGTGAAGCGAGATAACCCCAGATTTCATTGAATTTTTGCAGGTTGGCAGGTGTTGTTGCCTGATCATCCTTCAATGTGAAGTCGAGTCCCAGGACCACATATACGCCTTTGCTCTTGGCATATTGGATATACGGAATAATGACATTTTGCGTAACGGTCTGCACACCGGCAAAGTTATATGTACCAGCAGCCACATCTCCCATATCCTGACGGTCGATAAACAGACGTACCTGATTCATATTCCAGCCATGATTGCTTCCGTATTTCGGGCTGGTATCCGCAAATGTATCGGTAATGTCCTTCAGATAAGCCAGAGTAGCTGCATGACGGTTATTACCGTGTAGATTGAGGTAATAATTGCTATCCTGATATGTCCAGTAAGCACCTGAAGGTTGATGCCAACCATTCAGAAGCACAGGCTGATTGTTGCTGTTCACCAGGTTTTTGCCGTTAACGTGAAGCTTACCCATCGGCATGCCCACCCATGCCTCGGCTCGGTTACCTCCCCATGGAACAATGGTGATCAATAAAGCAAGAATGATTAAAAG
The DNA here is from genome assembly GCF_037974355.1 of Paenibacillus sp. FSL R5-0517. Taxonomy (NCBI): domain Bacteria; kingdom Bacillati; phylum Bacillota; class Bacilli; order Caryophanales; family Paenibacillaceae; genus Paenibacillus; species Paenibacillus sp. FSL R5-0517. The sequence goes on along the minus strand of NZ_CP150235.1, from coordinate 3,297,114 downwards.
TTTGAAATATGTCAAAATCTTCTTCACTATAATTCCTCCTCTTCTGATGTAATGCCTTGCTATACTGCGAAGTAACGCTGTCATCGCATTCCTAAACCAGCATATCGCTCAGGTCGGAGCCCGCTCCCGCAACCCATTCCATACCAGCAAGGGAATTCTGCGGAGCGAAGGGTTGCGGTTCTGAAGTGAACAGTTTTGCAAAAGATCGCAGCAAGCCCCCTTTTTACAAGTGGAATGTTCCATGGAATCCCTCCTTCCTTATCCACGCTGATCGCCGCGCCAAAGGTACAGGTGAATTGAACTTAACCGACGATTCCTGTACGCTCAACACTCTCTACGAAATATCGTTGTACAAACAGATAGATGACGATCAAAGGCAGAATCGCAAGAAGAATTCCTGTATCCTGAATCATGCTCAGATAGAACGGATCAGCTTGGGAGGCTGCACCGTCAGTAACCTGCTGAGCCAGATTATAAGGAAGAGATGACAACTGGGTCGACATGACTTTACTCGAAGTCAGATAAGTTGTCGTATAGAAGCTGTCATTCCACTGCCATACGAACGAAAACAACATGACCGTAACCATGGACGGAATCGCATTGGGTAACATAATGGTTGAGAATGTTCGGCCGATGCCCGCACCGTCCACATAGGCCGCCTCCTCCACTTCCTTCGGAATACCTCTGAAGAATTGCCGGAAAATGAAGATGTATAAACCAGCCTTGAGTGAATTGGCTGTAATCGCGGTCAGAATAAACGGCCAATAGGTGTTCAGCAGATTAACCGGTTTGCCTGTGATAAGCGTCATAAGTCCCATCAGATCAAAGCTCTTCAGATTCAGGTATACCGGAATCAGAATGGTCGTCGGTGGAACAAGAATGGTCAGGATTACCCCGGCAAACAGCCAGTTGCTTCCCTTGAACTTCAGTCTGGCGAATCCGTACCCTGCAAGCGCACAGGATGCAGTGGTCAGCAGTGTGGTTGTTGCAGATAATGCAAATGTATTAAACAGCGTTGCCCAGTAATCCATGACGCGGATAGCCTGCTTGAAATTGTCGATGGAGAAGTTCTGCGGGATCCACACTACCACTGCGGAATACAGATCGCCTTTATCCTTGATGGACGTTGACACCTTCTGGAATATGGGAAACAGGATAACGAAGGACAGCCCGGTAATCAGGACAAACCGGATCATGGCCCACAGCCAGCCTTTCCAATGCTCCAGCGATAATAATCGTGAAGTTGTCACGTAGAGCACCCCCCTTTCTAATCTTGATAGAAGACACGCTTCGAGAAGATGATGGATACGATAACGAGAATGATGGCAATGGCCAGGAAGTAGACCCATGCCATGGCGGAGCTTAAACCAAAGTCGAACTTGACGAAGCCGGTATCCCGGATCAGTTCTGTCATGGCGTTATTGGCAAACGAATCGATTATTGTATAGATCGCATTGACAAAAATCAGCGGGCTGACCATCGGAAATGTAATTTTCCAGAATGCTTCATAACCCGTAGCTCCTTCCATCTTCGAAGCCTCATACAGCTGAGGGGAGATTGTCTGGATGCCTGCCAAAAAGATCAAAATCTGTACACCGGATTGACTGACGATCTGATAGATCCGATCTACGGCGCTGCTCAGGTACGTAACGATCCAGTCGCTTACTCCGGCATTAACCATCAGATTTTCGAGTTCAAATGTCCCGAGTGAACTGCCGCCTGTACTGCTCTGGTTCACCGCTTCAATCAGACTGGTGCTCTCCAGCGTCATAATTACTCCCGATGCCAGAATAACGGGCAGGAAGAAGATCGACCGGGCAACAGCCCGGCCCCTGAACTTCTGATTCAGGATGACAGCGAGGAACAGACTGAATATAACGATTAAAGGTACGTTGATGAGTACGTCTGTGATTGCCTCGATTAACGCACGGTTGAAGCTCGTATTGACGGTTAGCGCCTGAATGTAATTAGCGACACCGGTGAACTGAATCGCTATGCCTTCCGCGTTGGCCTGAATTGTACTCATGCTGTATCGCAGAGAGGCTAACAGCGGAATGAAGAAAAATAACACAAAACCTATGAGCCAGGGGAGCACGTAAATTACGCCCCACATGGCTTTCTGCTGAGCATACGTACGACTTCCCCATTTCCATTTCAGGAGCGTCTTCAGAGCTGCTCACCACCAGTCACATAGCTTTGGGCTTCCACTGTAACGTTGTCAACATCTACAGGGAAGTCGTTATAATTGACGATTACGAATCCGCCGCCTTCATACATGGTCCGGAACACGCCTTCTTCAATGGATTCATGAGACATCATGGAACGTCCCGTAAATGACTGGTTTACGTCGTTGACCTCATTGTAGATGTCAGTAGCCAGATCCATCCATTGTTCGTAATTCGCCGCATAGAGTTGATCATAATCTGTTTCTTTCACAACATGGTTTGGTGCATTGAACCAGGCAAAGTAAGGGCTCGCTCCATATTCAATCAACTTCAATACATACTGTCTTGCGTCCGTATAAGTAGAAAGATTGTATGGCATACCTGTATAACTAATGCTGCCGTGTACAACGAGCTGATAGAATGGAATCTCTTCATCCTCCAGCTTGAAACGGCTGCTATTCATTGGAGCATCTGTCAACCCGGTTACATATGGCAGTGCGTAAGCGTTTCCGCCTTCCGCAACGACAGGGCCTACCTGCTGTTTGATCTGTTCAAGTGCTTTCTTGACAGAGCCCAGTGCTTCCGTTCGATCCACCAACTTTTTCGGATTCATGTCGCTGTTCAGCTGAGCGGCCAGGTCATTCAGACTCAACGAAAGTTCATCTTTTTGAAGAGACTTGAGTTCATCCAGCATCACTGCCGTCACGTTCTCCAGCAAGTTGGGCGACAGCACATAGGAAGGTGAACGATCCCTGTCACGACGCTGTATGGCCTGGTTCATCGGATACATAACCGCCGGTTCCTGGGTTAAGGTTCGGGAAGCTTCTTTAGACGGTTTAAATCCTTTTTTGGATAACACATTTATCAGAGCAATATCCGGATAAAAGCCGATGCCTGCTTCTTTGGTGAATGCACTGAATTCCCGCAATCCCTTTTTGCCACCCACGGCACCGTCCACGTGAATGGAATCGGGCATCCTATGATAAAGCCCTCCGTTAAACCACCCGGCATAGCGAACCTGTATATTGGATACCTTCTTCTCCTTCAAGGTGGTGAGAATGTTTTTGGCTTCATCAAACGTCGTCAGAGCCTCCGTTGAATCGTACGGTATGCCCAACATATGCTGGCTTGTTGTCATGGCACCGAACAGTTGCAGATAAAACGGAACATCATTCTGATCCTTACTGGCGCTCAGCTCGGGAAGTCCGCCATTTTGCATCAGATAATCCCGATAAAGAGAGGCAAGCCCGGAGTACGAGGCCTTATCCGCCCCTACAAAAGCGTATCGAACGGCGAAGTCGGACACGGTCGGATTCTTCTGAAATTTCGGAAGTGTACGAACCATATCGCTTGCCTGAAGTGTCACATCGCTCTTGTTCACAACATAGAAGCTTGGATATACGTTGTTATAACTGTTTAGCTTGCCGCTGATATCGGCATTCACAACGGCAACGGCATCCCCTTCCTCAACAATACCCAGGAACGCCCCCTCTTTCCGAATAAGTCCAAACACCGGCAATCGGGCTTTGGCTTCATTCGAACTTGCTTCCCGCAGTTTCATCGTCATATCCGGTCCGTAAATATCTTGTTGATAGGCAGGATACTGCAACTTCCCATTATTAAAATGGATAAGAGCCCCCGATCCGTCCGGCACCAGCATGGAGCCTTCTTCATTCAATCCTCCGGCACCAAAATACTCCAGTATGGATATGTTATTGATCGGATATTCCTCCGGTAAATGAATGCCTGATGAAGGAACACGAACTAACAGATCCTCTCCATCCAGCTCATATTCCATCGTGATCATGAACAACCGCGGTCCGCTACGTTCCTGTTCAATGCCGAACTCGGCATGATCATGAGCCAGGTCCTCTGGTGTGTAACCAGCTGTGTCAAAAGCTTTCAACGCTCGGGACAACTGAAGTCCCTGCATCGCCTTATCAATCCGGACGTAAGTACCTTCTTCTTTGTCCTCTGCATATCCGACCTTCAAGGCCCGCTGCCCGGTCTTATCCAACTGTGCAAGCAGCTTTTGCTCAAAACGCTCTTTGCTGATCTTCATCGGCAAATCTTCAATGGATCGCTCGGTGCTGCCAAACTGGTAATTCACCCGTACGCCGTTTGGCAGTGACTCGAAGCTGATCTGCTTGTGTGCGGCACTGTCCGTGAAAGAATTCACCGTGCTGCTCTGACCCAGACTATTGAAGAAACTGAGCTTGGTTTGTGAAGACAACAGGTCTTTGTTTATCCCTGCGGCAATTCCATCCTGTTCACGATCTGCAGGATTGCTGCGCCAGATCTGCCCGCTCTGCATGTGAATCACTGCAATCTCGGCAGTCTCTTCGTGAATGAACAGCTGAAGCTGATCATTCTGTGCAATGCCAATCATGCCTGGAAGGCGGGTATTACTGAAAGATGATTTCAGTTTTTCTCCGGGAGGCAGGGAGGGAACGTCCGTTTGATCTGCGGCAGATACCGCCTGGTTGGTCAGTGGTGCTGACGAGAACTGACATCCGCTGAGCAGTAGACTGCCCGCGAGCAGCATCCCTGTTATTTTTTTGGCTACGGCATATTTCATCACATTCTCCTCCTCCCTTAGCCCCGAAGCACTAATTCCTGATAGATGGTTACGACAAACGATACAATCTGCTGTACAAGGCTAAAGAACAAGAGGCACAGAAATGCCATAAAGGCCATAGCTACAAGTGTCAATAGCATCGTGAGTATCGTTTTGGCTGATGTGTACTGATGAACCGTCATATTTCCCACAAATAACAGGTACACCGTCCAGGCGACGGCGAGTGCATTGGAGAAATAATAAAAGGCAGTTTCTTGTGCAGAGATCACAAGACTCAGCCAGATCCAAGGAAAATGGATTAGGAAAAGAGGCACCAGTGCAAAACAGGTTGACATAAAAATTTCAGAAAACTTGCCTTCCCCGTCCATCAAGGTGGTTAACGACCAGTTAGCCACACACCAGAAGAGGACCGGCACGATCACATATACCATTTCGAGCAGACTGTTCAGGTATTTGGGATTACTGAGATTAATCAGAAAACCGCTGTATTGGGCATGTAAAATTTTGGTGATGACCAGCAGTACCAGAATCATGAAAGCAATCAACAGTGAGTTCCTCTGGTTGCGCTCATATTTTAATTCCCAGTATCCATCAAACGGATGGAAGATCAGATGCAGCGGGTACTGATATAACTGTTTACTTGATGCCTGCATTCGTTGTCCTCCTTTTCTGCCTGCGAACGATGATGACGGTAACAAACGCAGCGACAGCCAAGAATAAACCGGACATCATCCATGAAAAATGCTCACGCATCAGCTCTTTGCGATACAAAAGAAAAGCTTTGGAATAACCTTTAGGTTCCATACTGCGCTTAAAGTATTTCGCAGATTCGCCGTATTCCTTCTGACGAAGCAGCGCTTTGCCGATTCCCGCATAAGCATATTCCAGATTGGCGTTCATCTCGGCAACTTTAGCAAACAGTACACTGGACTGCTCCTCGTCACCGTTATAATAACTGCGAACTGCTTCATGGAGCGTGCGTCCATATTCAGTTGTCTGAAAGACGGTGATTTCGCCAAGCGCTTTATCCAGAACCAACATCCGGTCTCCCGCACGTTCCAGCGCAACAGGTGTATTAAACTGGCCAAGGCGGTTTCCGATGCCGCCAAAAATATGGAGCAGATACCCGTCTCCATTGTAGGTGAAGATTCGGCCCTTGCTGGAATCCAGTACGGAATACATGTCACTGTCCCCCACGTCCACATCAATCAGACGGGATGGCCCGGCTTCCTGGGTATACACCATATCACCTTGCGGGGTCTGATAGCCTTCTCTGCGCAAAATGTCTGTGCCCTGTGCATTCAGCTTCTTGACCGGATCTTTGCCCCGATCCCCGCTAGTCGCGTAGATGAAGCCTTCTTCATCCATATCCAGATTGGTAAATTCCGTCGGAGTGAACATAACCATCTGACTGCGCTGCTCACGTGTGGCGAAGCGTTTCCATAGATACTCCACCGGGTCTACCTGAACTCTGTTTGCTCCAATAAACGATGAGAACGTACCGTCGGCGCTGAACTCCATGAATCCATCAAATACGCCTTCGGCCATGACGTAGATACGTTCCCCCTTGTCCACAACAACACGCATAGGTTTGAATTGAAAATCCGCTTTTAACAGGTCCGATTTGGGCTCTGCGACAATCTTGACCAGCGTGCCTTTTTCATCCAAATGTACGACTCGATGATTATCCGAATCGGCGACCAGCAGATGGCCTTGATCGCTAACGTACAACCCCTGCGGATTTTTAAAATGATCTTCCTTGCCTTCCTGCTTAAATGAATCAATCGTCCGTACCAGCTTGAGGTTGCGATCCATCTCTATAATGCGGCCATTGCCCGAATCAAGCACAAAGACGTGCTGATTGGCGGTAACATGCATGTCGCTCGGCTCTTTCATAGGAATCGTGTTCAGCTTCTTACCGGTGATAATGGTTGTTGCCTCATATGCCGCTGGTGCCGGAACTGCGTCACCCCAGAAGGAGTAATGATACGCATCCGTTTTACCGTCTGCACTCACATATGATGCCTCTTGAACGAACAACAGGAGGCAGATCATGCCCATGATGATCGATTTGCGTTTTTTCCATGTGCTTCTCCGCACCTCGCTGCCTCCTTTCTACTCTTTCATGCCTGAAGTGGCCATCGTTTGCATGACACTGCTCTGGGAGATGATAAACAGCGTGATTGGTACAATCATCAGCAGCAAGGCCACAGCCGCACCAACACCTGCACGAGCAATCCCTCCCTGTACAATCTGACTGAGCGCATAATGCAGCGTTTTCAGATTTTCACTGTAGATGAAGCTCCCGCCGTCCGTCCCCCATAACGCAGGGAACTGCAGGATCATGAGCGTGAGCCATGCCGGCTTTACATTCGGCATCACAATGCTCCAAAAAATGCGATATTCATTGGCTCCGTCGATTTTGGCTGCTTCCAGCAGCGCATCGGGAATCTGCTCCATGAACTGTTTCATCAGGAACAGTCCCAGGGAGAAAGCAAGCGATGGCACGATAATGGAAGCGTGTGTGTTAATCCATCCTAGCCAAGACATGACCATGTAGTTTGGAATCGCCGTGACATGCGGTGAGAACATCAGAGACAGAATGACAATCGTGAACAACACTTTCGAACCTGGAAAACGATATTTCGCCAGCGGATAAGCCGCGGCGGATGCAAGAAGAATGTGCCCTGCCGTCCCCAGGATTGTAATGAGCAGGGTATTAGCAATATAACGGGATAACGGCACCCATGAATTGCCCATAAGGTTGATCAGATCGGCAAAATTCTCTGTTGTCGGGTTATTCACCCAGAATCGCGGCGGAAAAATAAACAGCTCATCCAGCGGTTTGAATGCATTGTTGACAGCATAGATCAGCGGAAGCACCATAAATGATCCAAACACGGCCAGCAGTGCGAATAACATCAGGCTGACGGTAAATGACCGATTCAGCCTTTTTGGCATGCCAAACACGGCACGTACTTTGCTGGTCATTGTCATTCACCTATCTTTCTAAGCATTTTTTGCGTCAAAACGTTCGTACCAAGCATCAACGCAAACAGCACGGTTGCAATGGCAGAAGCGTATCCCATCTCAAAACGGATTGTACCGAAGTCCATCAGATGTGTGACGACGGTGTGAGCTGCATAGTTGACACTTGGGAAACCGGCCAATGCAATCGATATCTCGGCCACTGCGAATGAAGCCGTAATCTGCATCACCGCACCAAACATCAGTTGCGGTCTCATCGAAGGCAGGGTGATGTACCAGAGTTCCTGCCAGCGATTCTTGATCCCGTCCACGGTGCCTGCTTCAACCAGAGAACGATCAATGGTCTGAAGTCCTGCAATAAAGGCCAGGAAGCTGGTTCCAAGGCTGAGCCACAACTGTACAATAATGACAATCGCGAGCACGTACTTCTCATCTGCAAGCCATTGGATCGGCTCTAGTGTGACGCCAAGGCGCATCAGGAAGCCGTTCATATACCCGTAACTGTCACCAGAGAAGATGATCAGCCAGATGAAGAAGACATTTCCCGATATGGAGGGCGCATAGAACACCAGCGTCATGACCGCTCGAATTTTGGGAGATAACTCGTTGATGATCCATGCAAACAAAAAGCAGGCGATATAACTGAGCGGACCCGTGATTACGGCAAAAAGCAGTGTGTTTTTGAGCGCGATCAGGAATACGTCGTCATTCAGGAAAAGCCGGGAATAATTTTGCCACCCGACAAATCGCGGCAGCTCCAGCATGTTGAAGTGAAAAAAGCTGAGCCCCAGTGAAATGCCGACCGGGATGACAGTAAACATGAAAAAAATCAGCATAAACGGTGCCATCAACACATAATAATGCCTGCTGAGATACAGATCCCTTCTCAAAAGGGACCACCAGCCGACCTGGCGGGTATGGACGGCAGGAGCGGCGGCTGTCTTGGTTGTTTTAGCTTGCAACCGTTACCCTCCCTTTCCTCTATTTCAGATTAAATTCCTTACGCTTCAACTCAATTTCATCATCAATGTACAGAACATAGTCCGATAAGGCTTCACGCGGATTTTCATTCGCATTGACCACCTTACGGAAAGCGTTATCCAGATGCCGTCCCGTGAAATAACCTCCAGGAAGCTGCGGGATCCCCTGTACCCATTTCCATTGCTTCTCCAGATTTTCATAATCCTTGACGGGCCAAGGAAGCTGTTTCAAAGCTTCAATGTTGGCTGTTGGGTAACGGGCTGCCGCCCCCATCAGACCTTCCATTTCTCGTCCGTATTCAATCTGGGTCTGCTCGTCAGTCCACCATTTCATGAACTTCCATGAAGCTTCCTTGTTGCTGGCGTTCTCAAGCATCATTACGGCGCTTGTTGCGCTGGCTACCTCATGCCTTATGGAACCGTCCGGAAGCTGCGTACCAGGAACAATGGTAAAGTCCCAGAGATTGCGAATTTCCGGAGCCAAAACTGTCAACATGTTATAGGTTGTATAGTCCGCAATTCCAATCGGCATCTCACCGGTACGGAAGCGGTTTGGAAAGTCCGCTTTAAGCGGGAATTTATAATTGGTATAGAATTGTGTCCAGCGTTTAAACGCATCCATCGAAATTTCCGAATCAAGGGCACTCTTCTTCTGATCTTCCGTATAGAAGGTGCCATCATTCTGGTACAGCAGCATCGCAAAAGTCGAGTTCGGCACAAGGTTTGCGTTGTTCAGTGTATCCTCGATGGGCAGATAAAACTCCATATTATGCTTTTGCAGCACAGCAATGGCGTTATACACGTCCTGCCACGTTTTCGGCGGTTCCAGTCCCAATTCGTTCAGGATATCTTTGCGGTAAAAGAGCATCGGAAAATGTTGCTGTTCCGGGAGGGCATACACACCGTCGTTATACCGGTATGGTGTCAACCCGCTTTCACGGAACCGACCCGCAATTTCCTCGAAGTCGGGGAATTTGCTCAAATCCGCTGCCGCACTTCTCATCGCATAGTTTACAGGGATGTCCTCACCCATTTGCATGGCAATGTCGGGTCCTTCACCTGCAAGGGTTGCGGGAAGCAATATGTTGGGCGGCACAAGACGTAGCTGCACGGATACATCCGTATCCGGAGTAAACGAATCATCGATCATGCCTTTCAATACCTGAGCCTGATCCCGTCCAGTCGTGATCCATACAGTAATGGAATCCTTTTTTTGTTCCACGTTACCGATGCTGTCGTAATCTTCGGTATACGAAGCCACGTATGCACCCAGCTCATGTTTCACCTGCTGAATGGCCGTCGCTTCCGCATCTGGCAAGGCTTCACCCGGCGGAGACACGACGAGGTAATCCAGAGTGATCGGCTGTTCACGTACTGACAATATCCAGGTACCCAGGCCACCTACGTTAATTTTGAACGTATCCAGTCGTTTAGGAACGGTCTCCGGCTTGGCCGCCATATCTTCAAGCTGCATGACCATGGCGTGAAGCACGGCAACTTTATCACTTTGCTCACCCGTTGCCTTTTCCAGATAATCCGCTACAGAACGGAGCGTGTCTGCCTGTCGTTCAAAGACTTCCGTCATCTCCGGGATGCGTTGTTCCAACTGATAATCCCGAAGCGGATCGGGGCTGTTGGAGGTGATCATCAGGATTTTGCGATACATCTCATTCAATTCCAGCACGCTGGATTCCACGGTACGAAGCAGAGGAGCGATGTCGCCTAGCGTTACCGTCATTCGAATCCGGTGTTTCCCTTTATCCAGATGAAACTGGTAAGGCTGATTTTCTGCCGCCCCCAGCACCTGAGTTTGCCAGGATGGGCTGTAGTTGAAACGAATGCGTTTCATTTCTTTAAACGGAACTTCGCCGTTGATCGTCAGACTGCGGGTTGCGTAAATACCGCGCAATTGATCCTGTTTTACCTTTAACGCGATTTGATACAATCCGTCTTCAGGCACGTCGATTTCCCATTCGATCCATTCACCCGGCAGCTTCCAGTTGATGCCCCCGATCGCATTCATGCGAATTTTGGACACATCATAAGGTTCTAGCGATGGGCTCGAACGATCCGAGATGGGTGCCAGTGTAGGTGAAGACTTGCTGACTGCTTGTTCCCCTTGTACTTTCAGCATGACTGGAGCCGCTGGTTTCAGCCCCTGTGAGGCATAAGTTGCCTCAAGCTCTGCATAGGTCGGGATCTCCCCTTCCTGATACAGCTCAATATAATCAATCGCCATACTTTCTCTTAATGAAGTGAGCGATAACTGCGGGTTACCTTTTTCAAAATAAAACTGAAAGGGCTCCTCGAAATAGCCTCCGCTATCCTTGAAGGAAGTCAACTGCCACTCGGGCTGTTCCACTTGTCTTGGCCTGAGATCGTTATCCCGATCGTCACGACGAACGTTATCCTCGCGATTCCCCCACACCCTGTCAAACAAGAGAACATCGGCCCCTCTAAAAGGAACCTCCCCATTCACCTCGAGTCTGCGTTCAATACCCGAGCTTTTACCCTCTACAGGGTAATAGTGAATGCGAATATTGTACAAACCGCTCATTTGAACGGGAACATCCCAACGAATGGTTCCAGTTTCCGGCGTAATTACAGCGCTCCCATCCAGTCCGGCATAACCTTGCACGACCTCGAATTCCCCGTCAGTTGCCTGAACATAAGATTCGCCTTCAATGCGTATTGTTTTCTCGGGTTTAGCCGCATTGGCATGAGTAGTCAGATAATGGTCATAACTGAATGAATCCTCGGTTGCCGATACTGCGTCAAAGTCCTCAAGCGCATGTACCGTCCCCGGATAACGATCCCGCGATGGATATAGCGTCCATATGGAGAGTACCAGGGCCAGGACAAGCACCAAGATTAGTCCCTTTTTCTTACGTGACCGCATGTTCGAATGTATCCCCTTTCCTCTAAGCGTTGCGAGAACTGGACGATTGACTAACCCGGACAGACCGCACCATCACTGGTGCGTTCTGCCCGTGTGTCATGATGCTTATTTGTATACCTCATCAATCGCAGCCTGGAAAGGTGCCTTGTATTTCTCAATCAGCGTAGATACAGATACTCCTTCTTTGAGCTCTCCATCAAAGTCCCAGAAAGGCAAGGACGGGAATGTGTTATGGTCGAGAACCAGCATGCCTTCTGCAACCTCTCTGGCGTTGTTGATATCTGCTTCATCGGTCAGATGTGTCTCCAGTGTGGATTGGCCCGGATACTCATAGATCGAATCAATCTCGTTAATTTTCTCCCAGATGTACATCAGTTGTTCCGGATTCTCTACTGCTTTAGGAATCGTTATAGCCTGGTAACGGGACTCTCCAGAGTGATACGCTGATGCACTTGGACCTTTAGGGAATGGTACAAAACCGATATCGTAATCCTTCATGTCTGTCATAATGCCTTCAACCTCGTACATGGCACCTGAATACATCAACGTATTGCCTTGACGGAAGAACGTGGACGGCTCAGTCCAATCGCCGCCTTCAGAAGCTCTGCCGACCTTTTCCGTAGCCAGTTTGGACAGGAAATTCAGCGCTTCCTTCGTTTTGGGATCTTCCAGGTTCTGCTTATCCTCTAGGGTCAGGGAAGCTTCATTCGAATACAGAATCGGTTCAAGCAATCCCGTCTGAGCTAGTCCCCAAGTGTCCAGCTTGCCATCGTTGTTGCGATCCTTGTTCGCTTGTTTGGCAACGCTGAGGAATGTATCCCAGTTCCATTCATCAGCATCCACATATTCCTGTAATGGCTTCAAGCCCAGCTCCTGCATGAGGGTACGATTATAGAAAATTCCGTTGATAAAAGAAGACTGGTCCTCGGTAAAGCCGTAACCTTTGCCTTCATATTGCATATATTCCTTTGTTGTTTTCTGATTGAATACTTTGTCGTTTTTAATATAATCATCCACTGGCCACAAGAGATCCTGTTTGGTCAATGCGGGAATGGCATAGTTTTTGCCCAATCTCACCAAATCACCAAGTGGTTCCCCTGCCATCAGCGAAGCAACTACCTTCTCCTGATATTCGCCGAAATCAATGGAAACGTATTCAATATTAAAGTTGTGTTTTTTCTTCAGCGCTTCGAGATTCTCAAGGCGTTGAATGTTGTCCGGGTTGTTCCCCTGTATTTCCATGTCCCACCAAGCAACAACTTTGATCGTTCTGCCGCCCATGTCAAAGTCCATTTCTGGCGTAGAGTTTTCATTCTTTGGCTCGGTTTCTACGGGTGTTTGTTCCTCCTGTGGTGTTGTCTTTTCCGGCTCGGGTTGAGCGGTAGGTGCAGAACTGCATGCAGCAATCACCAACAAAACCGCGAATACCAGGCTCAGTAGCATGAACTTGTTTTTTCTCATCGTCTTCCCCCCTGATTGTCTTTTGCTCTCACAGTGTATCGCCCAAATGAAAGCGCAAACAACCTGCCAAAATACAGGTGTTTACCCCGGCTGAATATAGATTTCCATGATTTTGTGCGTACAAATTGCATTCTGGGTTCCAATTGGTAAAGAAATGCACTCTCTACAAAAATATGCACATTGTATGCGCTTTCTTTTATTACCATAATGAAATTACGTCATCATTGAGTTTAATCTGGCGGATTACAATTCAGCAGAAGGTGAGGTATTGCTTCATGTATGATATTTTACTTGTGGATTTCAGCCGTCGTTTGTGCGGAGAGTTGCAACAGATGTTGCTACGGAGCAAAGCTCAATATACTATCGCTAATTGTGTGTTCTCATCGTCCGAAGCTTTGACCGCATTGTCAGAACGAGACTTTTCCCTTGTTATGGTACATACAGAGAGGTTCGATACCGCGGGGCTCTGGTTATGCAACGAGATTCGAAAGAAAAGTCAGATCCCCATCCTCCTGATGGGTGGAAGAGATCACTTCAGGTTCGTACGCAAAGCCCTTACGTATCAGGTGAATGATTATCTACCGTATCCTGTTAGTCCCTCTTCTTTACTTAACAGTCTGCACGGACTTCGATCCCACCTTGAAACCGATCCGGCACACAAAACGTCGTCGTTCTTCAAAACGCCTGTTCAAATGAATGGTAAACCCATGCACTCCAGTCATGTGATTCGTATCGTCAAAGCCTATGTACGGGATCATCTGAGTGATGAAATCACGCTGAAGAAGATCTCTGATATGCTTCATTTTAACTGTGCCTACCTTGGGCAGAAGTTCAAACTGGAAGAGAAGATGTCTTTCAATGATTATATGCTCCAGCAACGTATGGAAAAGGCACAGCAACTGCTGTCTTCCACGAATCTGCGAATATATGAGATAGCGATTGAGGTAGGTTATAAGGATATTGATTGGTTCTATAAAAAATTCAAAGCGTACGCCGGATCGAGTCCTAATGCTTATAGACGACAAAAAATCCACACGGCCTAGGGTGGATTGCCGATGTGCTATGTTTGTTAAATAACTACAGAAAAACGCAGGAGATGTTCTCCCTGCGTTTTTTGTGGTTATTTGAGCTAGCCAATTCCTGAGAATTCACAATTAACGTACCAAAAGGGATTCCCGGTATTCTTGGGGGGTCATTCCTGTTATTTTCTTAAAAAGTCGGGTAAACGAATGTGCAGCCTCGTATCCCACTTGGAGTGCGACCTCACGTACCATAAAATTCGGGTTCTGAAGCAATTCTTTGGCTCTTCTTATTCGGCAGTCGTCAATGAACTCGGACAGGTTAATTCCCATTTCCTGCTTAAAGAATCGGGATAGATAGGATGGATTGAAATGATGAAGTTCAGCCAATCTTACTAAAGAAAGATCTTTCTCAAGGTTATCCTTGATGTAACTGCATAAAGAATGAATGACAACGTTAGCGCGTTCCTGTTCATTGGACCTCTTGTACCGGACTAATTCATCGGCAGCACGATACAAAAATTGAACTGCATCCTTCATGCATGTATACTCCCCTAAATGCAGCAAACTTCGTTGATCAGGAATCTTCTGTTGAAGACCCCACCGATTGATTGTCGAATGTAATAATAAAGCCAGATTATAGTAGGTTTCCATTGCACGTTCCATCGTAATCTCCTGCTGCAACAATTCGCCTGCAAGTTCCTCAAATATATCGTAAAAAGGCTGAATTCGCCCCGTTTCCAAATATCCTGACATAATCTCAATCCGGTTTGAGATACGCATGGATTCTTTGGGTACGTCAGATGAGAGGTCATTGCGATGATCCGTGAGCACCATGGATACGCCATCCCCTATTTTCATCCACTGGAGTAATCTCAGACGTTCATATTGTTTGGTTAACTCGGACCATTCGCAGCTTTGACTGCTTAATGAGAATGCAATGGATACGCCAAGAGATACCATGCAAGCTTCCTGTACCAGTTCCAGTGTGCCTTCTAGAAACCGTACAAGTTTATCATTGGACATCTCTTCTTCCTGCTTGGGCTGAATCAACCAGATTGTATCTCCATAATGGTCCGTTACGCTGACGTACGCTGTTCGATCATGCATTAGAGAAGAACCGATAATGCGAACAGATTCTTGGACTTCTGTGAGGTCCGAACCTTTTTCTGGCGGATTATTGAACCGACCCAGTATGAGATAAATTGGCGAGTTTATCTGTAATCTGATATCTCTTTTGAATAATTCGTCCTGCATATCATTAGTAGAAGCCATAACTGCTGTACAATCTTGAAGCAGCTTCCGCAAGTACTCTTTTTGTTGAATCCGTGCAAGCTGAGAGTTGACTTGATGAGAATGTTCCAACAATTCAAGCATGCTGTGACTTTGCCGGATCTCTTCCATCACATCTTCGACAACAGACATCACCTTGTCATAACCTTCCGTTTTGAGCAAGTAACGTACATTGGCCATCTGAAAAGCTTGATAGGCATAATCAAAATCGCTATGTCCTGTCAGAAAAATGACGCGACAATTCGGCCAACTGGCTTGAATTCGCTCTGTCAGTTCCAAGCCACTCATGCCCGGCATGCGAATGTCTGTTAGAACAATATCAATTCTAGAACGCTGCATCCAGGACAATGCTTCTGTAGCAGAGTATGCCTTACATACATCAAGCTGGTCGGGTATATGTCTGGCGAAAGTTTCATAGAGACTATCCGTAATAATCTCCTCGTCATCTACAATCAAAAGTCGATACATTCGTTCTCTCCTTCTTTCCACTGGATTCGAATTGTGACTTTTAATCCTTGCAATTTACTTCTGGATAGGAAAAGGCCACTTCCTTCTCCATACGTCAGGACCAGACGTCGATGGATATTTATTAACGCGGTCATTTCATCCGTACCTCCGTCCTTATGCAAGCGTTGCTGAAGAGCTTCAATATGTTGCTCATCCAACTCGCTTCCATTATCTTCTACGGTAATCTCGGCATATGAACCTTCCATAGTAAACCCGATAATTAGAAGACCGGAGGCCGTATTCTTTTCAAGGCTGTGTTCATATGCATTCTCAATAATCGGTTGAATAATGAGTCTGGGAACGTGAATATGTTCCATCTCAGCAGGGAGTGACCCAAAATCAACTTTGATTCGTCTGGAGAACCGTAATTGTTGAATCTCTGTATAGATTCGTGAATGCTCCACTTCCACTTTCAACTTCACATGATCGGTTTCATTCCGGGTGATGAACCTGAAATATTCGCCAAGCATATTAGTAAACTGCTCAATACGCTCTGTTTCCCCTGTTCTTGCCAGTGAATTCAGAATAAAGAAGCTATTGTACAGAAAATGAGGATTAATCTGGGATTGGAGCTGTTTCAACTCGGCCCGCTGCATCATCAGTGTTTTCTTGAAATCCCGGTCGATCAGGGATTGAAGATTTTCAATCATGAGGTTGAAACGGGTGTAGAGGAAGCCGAATTCGTCCTTTCGATTATGCGCGATGGGAACATCAAGCATGCCTCCCTCCATTTTTTTGAATCTTTTCACCAACAACAGTAACGGAATATGAATCAACTTGTAGCTAGAATACAGATACGCCGTGATGGCAACAAATGATGTAATTGCAAACAGCCAAGCCCAATGATAGAACTTGCTAAGCGGTTTGGTGACAATGGCCTCGGGTAGATATGTAGCTACGGATAAGCCAAGGGAGTCCATATGCAACTGACTAACGTGATACATGGTGTCCCCCACCTTCATCCGAAAGCCATCCAGTGTACCTTTTATACTGTGCTCACGGTAATTCGCGAGAATAACACTAGCTTGATGGTTATCTGTGATGGCATGCCCCGTTTTGTCCTCAATCAGGAAAGTCGAACTCTCCGGGTACAGATTAAGTCGTGTGAGTTCATTTTGAAAATGATTTGTGTCCAGCTCCACTTGAATGACAAAAAGCGGAGGCTCTCCCCTCGTGCCGGTCAGCCTGACGGCACTGAGGTTCAGGGTGTCCTCCTTCACCGTGAAACGTGTACCTTTTCCTTGCATGCTTGAACCGAAGTATAGGTAAGAACTTTTATTGAAATCGTCGATGCCTTGGATCGCGGATATACTTTTGCCGACAGAAGGGATATGTACATGAACGTTTTTGATATAAGCAGTGCTGTTCTTAAATGAAGCGAGTCGTTCGGTCAGGTAATTTAATGTATCACGCCGCTCAACCTGATCCATCATATCCCAGAGAATCGCCAGACGATTCAATTTTCGATCCTCAACGATATCAAACTGCTGTAATTCCATCCATTCCATCTCTCTGTTCAATTCCACGACATATTGGTTCAACCGTCTCTCCGTTGACAACGATATTTCCTGGCTTGCATTGTCATAACTCCAATGATACAGATACACTCCAAGAAGAATAAGTGGAAGCACGAATACCAGATAGGTAATTATTAATCGCGCAAATATACTATTAAGCCATGATCTAGCAGGGATCTTGATCAATACGTTCACCTCCAATGCCAAAGGCTGAGTTGGTTCCTTGTATGAATAAAGTGAACATTAGTATTCCTTTGGCTTGCTGGTGCGAAACCACGCGTTAACTTCCGATGTGATCTGATCTCCCCCCAGCTTGCGCCAGTTCTCTACGAATTGATCAAACTCATCGATCGACCTGCCTAGAATAATGTTCATATAGGCTTCAAGCTGAAGATCTCGAAGAATGATTTGTCGATCAACCATGGTATCCGTAATGCCGCCAGTGAACTGGTCATAGAGAAGTTGACCGTTTTGTTCATAAGAATCTGCAATGCTAAAAGCACCCGAAGGCCCATAGGTTTGTTTCCAGCCCCAGCCGCTCTCTACATGGTTCACATCATAGGCTACAATTCGTTTGTGAATGGCGAGAGCTTCATTCTGCAGAGCAGAGTAGTCCCCTGTAATTCTGGCATCCCGAATTTGTTTGTAAGCATCTATATTTTTATTACCGGGAAAAGGAGTCACCGGTGAAAGCATCCACACAGCTTTGGAGTCATCATTGTAGTATGTTTCATACTGTGCCTGATCCCCCCAGTTGATGTCCAGATGCAGATTCATGAGCTTAACCACGACCTCTGGATTAGAGAAGCCTTTTTTTACAGCAAAGTATTGACCAGTGTTGGAACGTAGCGGAACAAACAGACTCTGGTCAGACTTTGCAACAATGGGATATGCCTGCCATTCTACATCGTTATCCGTATCACGGGTGGTCTGAAGCATAAAGGATGTCCACTGTTCCCCGTAGAGCATCCCTATCTTTCCATCCTGAACCATTCTAGACGCCTTGCTTCCACTCTTATAGCCAAAATCCGGATCAAGCTGGCCTTCACGATACATCGTTTGCAATGCTTTCAGAGCCTCTCGGACTTCAGGCTGGATACCTCCATAAGTGAGTTTTCCTTCCGCATCTTTAACCCATATCGTAGGATAGGCACCGTAGCCTGACATCAGTCCTGCAGCTCCCATAACTGGATCCCATAGATGGTTCGTTAGCGCAAGTCCGTACGTATCCTGCTCTCCGTTTCCGTCTGGATCTCCTTCTGTAAACGCTTTCGAAATCTGAAGAAGGTCTTCCATCGTTTCAGGTGGCCGCAGCCCCAGATTCTCCAACCAATCGGTTCTAATCCACAGATATTGTGCAGTCTCAATGGAGGAAGAAGATTCGGGAATAGCCATCAATTTGCCGTCAATGGTTGCCGCATCAAATGCTCCTGTTCCCTCTGCCTCTAATATACTCTTCGTAAGTGGTGAAGCATGCTCTTGGTACACACGGGTTAGATCTTCAATCAATCCAGCGTTGCTCAGTTGTCTAAGTTGATATGGATTTACTTTGACCACATCAGGGAAACGCCCTGCAGCAAGGGATACACCCAGTTTCTGATTGTACACATCTCCATTAGCAATCCAGTCGTAGTGAATCTGAATTCCTAGCTCCTTCTCATACAAACGAGTCCAGCGATTATCCAGCATCGTCTCCCCAGGCAACTGGCTAATCATACGCTCAAGGTCATCTCCGGTTTCCCTGACAAAAGAGACTACTATGGGAGGAGAATATTTCTCATACAACGCGGGAAGTTGGATCTGCTGCCCATCTGGCTGCGAATGATGTTGTTTGGAATTTCCATCGGTATGACCTGCTGGTATCGACACAGCAAGGAACAGAATAAAGGTCCATTTTGTTATGTCCAGACATCTCTTATACATGACGACATGCCCCCAGTTCGGTTTGAACAACTCTTTTCTCTCTGTCAACTTTGAATCCATATCATTGTACAACAACTTGTAATTATTGAATACGAAAAGCCGCCGTTGGGCGGCTTTTACATATGTTCATTGTTTCTCTTCCGGATTAATCACACAATATTCGAAATTCGAAAAGTCAGCTGTTCCTCCAACCATTTGGGTTGAATATACAAACAACCCCGTTCGGCAACCCATAAAATGATCCAGTTTATATATCATCTTATGGACAATCCCGATATCTCTCCATTCCATCCCATCGAAGTAGGCAAAAGAGCACTCATCCAGATTGTTCTCAAAATTTCCGAATGCTTTTAGTTTAACTACTGGACCTGACACAGGGATACGTTCATGCTCCGTAGCTGGCTCCTGGTCAATCAGATTACCAAATATGGTCGAGTCCTCACCATCTCTAGCATGCATGACCAAGTAAAACTGGTTATCCTGCTTCGTAAGAGCGATCATTCCGTATGAACCAATCAGAAAGCACAGCCCGGCATAGTCGCCATTATTCAGACGGCTGCCATCAAGCGTAACGATTGCTTCGCAAGCGGGCCCCATTGAACGCTGGGTTAGTGTGTTGACGGCGAATGTCAGATTCGGGCTGATCTGTCCCGTCCGAACACGATAAACCCCGGGTTTCTCTGTGACAGACCAGAATTCTTGATTAGGGGTATGATTCCATTGCCAAAAGTCATGGAGGCGTATTCTTCCATCTTCTTCGGCTTCATAATTGAAATTGTCGCTACCTATTAACGGATTATAACGGTACTTTGGTCTGGTGCTCGGAATATCAATCTGCTTTGGAGCTTTGCTCGCAAATATCGGAATACCTTGATCGAAATGGAGTGGAACCAAAACAGGAATTCGCCCTACAGCCCCATGATCCTGAAACAGCATTGCGTACCAGTCCCCATTCGGCGTATCCACGATGCCACCCTGAGCAACACCAGAATTAAAATAATCCATATCGTCATTAAATACTTCTCCACCAGTGAAGACATCTTCCAGAGATTCAGCCACGTAACAAGCCTGTGTTCTCCGGCCGGAAGCTTTCGTAATATGAATTAGGAACACAATATATTTGCCATTGATCTTGTAGAAATGTGCTCCTTCATAACCAAGGTGATAAGGCTGCTCTTCTTTTACAATCAAGCGATGCACTCCACCCGGTTTGGGACCGGTCAGATCAGAGCTTAATTCAGTCAGATAGATCTCGGTATTCCCGTACACAAGATACACTCGTTCATCATCATCGAAAAATAAAGAGCAATCATGGTAAAATCCCTCCACTACTTGCTTCTTCCACTCACCTGCGATGGAGGTCGACGTGTACAAGTACGTTTTACGGGTATCATTTGCGACAAAAATGACATAGAACATGCCTTTATGATAACGAAGGGATGCGGCCCACATGCCTTTACTATATATTTGCTGACCATTTTCCAGCCGTTGCGCGGGTGTATCGTCCAGTGTGTCGTACACATAGGTAGCTACTTCCCAATGGATCAGATCATATGAACGCAGAATGACACATCCCGGCATCATATGCATGGTTGTACTAACCATGTAATATGTGTCCTCTACACGAATCACGTCAGGATCTGGGTAATCGGCCCAAATAATCGGATTTGGATACATGCTTTAATTACACCTCATTTTTTCTATTAAACTGCCATTCTCTCAAAAGGATAGTTGAGCTGTCTGTTGTACTTCTAAAGATAATGTACAAGTCTTGCACACCTTGCGCACCCGTAACTTTGGTTGTTACTTCCATCCATTGAAGCGATTCGGTGGCGGGCTGAACAATCAGTTCTCCAATTAAAGGTCCGTCCGTGCGATCCATACGGAGCTCCAACATACCTTCGGTTCCTTGATTCGAAATCATGGCTGAGAAGGTAGAAGGTCCTCCACTTTCAAAATCAGCCTTGGATATAGCTATCCAGCTTTCATTTTGCAGCTTGGCGGCAATGATATTCGAATCTGACAGAGACATCTCACCCGAGTCCGGATATTGCTCAGTGGATACTCTGCTGCTCCATCCAATCGTGGAACCCGTTACCCGCGCATAGGGATTGAAGTACTTGATTTGATCCACGCCCTGATAATCTGCATGTACTTTCTTAATCTTCCCCGTAGCCGCATCATGCTCGACTCGATTCAGATGTGTTGAACGGTAACCTTCGGGGATATTCATGGCTTGGCATAATGTCTGGGCATGATAGGCAATGTACCACTGATCTGCCAGTTGAAATATAGCCTGGTGGTTGTTGCCGCCAATATCAAAGAAGTGTCCGGGATTCTGAAGCAGCGTGCCCTGATATGTCCATGGACCCATTGGTTGAACGCTGGTCATATATGCAATCTCACCAGGTGGCGGGCTGCCCTCTGGCCGATCTTCCTTGTCAAAATTGGAACAATACGTATAGTAGTAATTATTATTATATTTATGTATCCCTGAGCTTTCAAACATATAAGGCGCCTGAATAACCTTAGCTGTACCAACGACACTGATCATATCGTCTCCCAACCGCATAACTCTTGCCGTATCAGGTCTTCCTGCTTTCCCTTCCGGAATACCACCACCAAAGTAAAGGTAAGCCTGATGATCATCATCTACAATTACAGCTGGATCGAACAGCCAAGTTACGTCTTCCACTCCCGGAGTCTCTCTTGTAACAAGTGCTTTTCCGATGGGGTCTACCCATGGACCTACAGGTGTTGGTGCAGACAATACCCCGATTCCACTGGCGTTGTTAGCGAAATATAGAAAGAAGCAATCCTCGCCATCCAAGATTTGATGAGCAGCTGCCGGGGCCCATGATTGCGAAGCCCATGTTGCTGCACCTTGAGGTCCGGCAACTCTGATCTCCCCATGATCAGTCCAGTTGATTAAGTCATCTGAGGAAATGACCGTAATCCGGTTGATTGAACTATAGCTGTTTTTCTGAGGAAGACCATCCTTATCATATTCAAGCTTATCACTTGTCATATATAAGTAGACTCTATTGTTAAATACCAGAGCATAGGGATCGGCTCCGAATTTGTGGGCCACCAAAGGGTTCCCGTTTGGACGAAGCTTTCCAATCTCCCCTAGATTGGCTGCCTGGTCTTGCTTTTGCTCACCTGAATGTGGTGTAGTATGTTGATTCATCGAAATAATCCCCCTAATAATCGTTATTCGTTACGTCTTTTATAAGAAAGCGTTTGCAATACAAAAGGTATCATGATAGGATGATTACATTTTAAGGTAAGCTGAGTACAATTTCATTGCGTTAACCGCTCTATTTATTGCGTGAAATGACGGGAGGTACTTCATGAGTGGATCCTCTGAGTGTTTTTACGATCCCATCCAGCCTGAACTCTTATATCTGCACCGCGTAACAACGTATAAGCTGGAAACGATCTATCATCGCCATAATGCATATGAGATTTACCTGTTCCTACGTGGCAATGTCCACTTTTATGTAGAAAATCGATGCTATCATGTGCAACCGGGGGATTTGCTTGTGATGTCACCCGAGGAGATGCACCGAGCCTTTATTCTAGATGAATCCGAGTATGAGCGCATTACAATCAATCTCAAAAAAACATACCTTTATCAGCTGTCTACACCATCAACTAATCTGTTGTCATGTTTTGATCATCGCCCCAAAGGAAAGGGCAATATCGTACATTTGGACGATCAAAGCTTGAAAATGATGATGCAATGGACAAACGAACTGGAGGAACTGCTTGCTTCGGATGCTTATGGCACGGACATCAAGATTAATGCAGCGGTAGCCCAATTGTTGGTTTTGGTTAACGTCTGGTTTCACAACAACTCATTTGTTCCCAATGACATCATGCCCGAGCTGATTCGTGAAACGATGGATTACATTGAAATTCATCTAAATCAAGATATTACACTTCGCAAACTTGCCGATGCATTCTATATGAACAGCACATACATCAGCAGACAATTCAAAAAGCATACCGGACTAACAATCCGCTCCTATATTTTGGGTCGTCGTATAGAACGGGCCAAATTTCATCTATCTGATGGAATGAGTATTACGGATGCATGCTTTCAATCAGGCTTTAGTGACTATGCCAATTTCATTCGCAGTTTTTCCAAAATGGTCGGCATCTCCCCCGGTAAATATATCAAACAAAGACGTGAAGCAACGGAAGTCTTACTAAAATAATGACAAGTTCATTCAATGTAAACTGAAAACATCGAGCCATGCAGAACGGCTCGATGTTTTCTAGTTCTTGACGTATTTATCTTCGGATCTGTAAACCAACCATTATTGTGATCATATCCGATAGTTAATTGACCTCTTTTCCCGTCCACAATCTAACACGATCTTTAATCCACTCTGAGTACTGCTGTTCCATCCCAACTGCACCTGCTTTATCAAGTTCTGAAATCATATTGTCATATATGCCTTCAAAGGCACTCGGAGAGGATGTAATTGCTTCCGCAATCCGTTTCTGGATAATATCTTGTGTCTTCTGATACACCACGTTATAATCTCCGCTATCCGTAGGAATCGGCATATTATAAGCAGCGCCCCATTCTCTCACCGGGAACTCATCTCCGTTAGGAAAGAGCTCCTTCCAAGTTGTAATGCCGTAACCTTTCAGCGTTTCTTTTTCAATATCAGAGTAACCTTCCTGGATCTGCTCAGGATAGTTGGTTGTATAATAGTTGTCCGTTGAATCTTTGACACCGTCTCCATAATGAGCACCAAAAATAGTGTATAAGTTTATACCGGTTTCTTTGCTGAATGTGCTATTGTCCTTGTTTTTACGCTCCTGAATATCTGCCGGTATTTTGCGAACTCCGTCTTCCACAACGTAATGTTCACCTTCAATCCCCCAGTTCCTCAACACTTGACCTTCCTCAGAAGAAAGCCAATCCAGGAATTTGATGGCCCGGACAGGGTCTTCAGCATTAACGGTTATGCCGATACCATATCCATCAAAGCCCATATTCTGAAAATCTTTGCGTTGAAAGCTGTCATTCAGCGTTACCGGATAGAATCCGTAAGTCATGTCGTCCTTGCCAGCACTTTTAAGGGCATTTTCCGCATCGCTGAATCCCCAAAGCGGATCAAGCACCGATAGAACACGTCCACTGGCGATTTTGGACTTATACTGATCATCCTTTTGTACAAAACTGTCTTTATCCACTAGACCTTCATTATACATTTTGTTCAACCAACGGAAATATTCCTTCTCCTCAGGACGCTTATAATGAAGAACAGCTTCATATGTGTCTGGGTTAATGAAATATTCACCATCCCCAGGTCCTCCAGTTGCCATCACAGCCGGATCGGTAACGGTGATCATTCGCCGCCATCCATCTGCACTGAGTGTCAGCGGGATTGTCGGTTGGCCATCATCGGTAGTTGGATTATTTTTATAATACTCACGCAGGACATTTTCATAATCCTCCAAGGTTTTGATCTCGGGGTATCCAAGCTCTTTGACTACTCGGTGCTGAATAGCAGCACCATTCGTGGCATCGAAGCTTTCTTGATCAATTGCACCATTCGTAGGAATCCAATATATGGATGGGTCTTCATTGCTATATTTCAAGCGATTAAACTGCTCACCATAGATTTTTTTCAAATTGGGTGCATGCTCTTCAATCAGATCCGTCAGATCAATCATTGCACCAGCATCAACGAGTCTACTCAGGTTACCTTTAGGGAATATTAAATCCGGGTAATCACCGCTGGCGGCCATAAGGGATATCCGGTCGTTTCCTCCTCCGCTTGAGATATCGAATTCTGCATTAAGGGTTACACCCGTTTCTTCCGTAATTTTCTTCCCTACAGCATCCTGCATATTGTTCCAGTTAGGACTTGCATCTGCGCCAAAGAAGGTAAACGTAATCGGACTGTTGGGGTCACTGGTATTCGATTCGGAATTCTCTGCAGCGTTTCCGCAACCTGCGGAAACCAGCACGACACTCGTTACGAGACATGCTCCTAGCATTTTTGAAACGGCTCTCATTATTTTTCTGCCCCCTAAATGGTGTTAGTTGTAATAATCAATCCAGACATTAAGATGGTTCGCTATGGAGTGGTATACGCTTACATATTCAACCGCTAGTGTACAATTACACTCCCGCCTAACCTATTCCATGCTTAAAGTATAAGGAAGTCTAATAACCCCAACCTTGATTATTAAGCCATGAAAATAGCATGATCTAGACATGTGTCTGAGTAGAATCTGATGAGAATCTGAAGACCAAAAAAGCGATGGTTGCCCATCGCCTCATCACACCAAACATATTTTCAATAATATAATTCCAACGTAAATCCTTGGATCTCCGCTTCAACTTCCCGCAACAATTCGATGACTTGATCTGCGTAATCTCCAAGAATTTCTTTGCTCTTCTCGAAGCCAAGCCATTGAACGGTAAGCGGCATGCTTACAGCCCCGGTTAAGACATCCCACAGCGCGTCCAGATTGCCTCCGTAGTTCTCGTCTAACTCAAGCTGATTCCGAAGTACTTGATGCAATTCTTCCTTGCTGTGAATGTGGTATCCGTCAATCTGAATATTGCTCATATCATGACCTCCGTTTATTTTAACTGTTCAAATGACTTGTAATGATCTGTCGTCTTATAGATTAAACCGTCATTCGAGTATAGAATTCGGTCGCTTCCGCGCCGTCCTCCTGTGTAATTGATATCGGCTTCATACCATATCCGGCCTTTTTTGTTTGGGAGTAGTCCTTCCCGGTTCCCGAACACGTCACCGCCGATGCTTTTACCTGGAGCCACTTCATGTAAATTTCCTTCACTGGCTTCCCATCCCAGATCCCTGGCCTCTTTCTTGGTGATATAGTTGGGTGGGAGCTCTTTATGCTCCGAGATATAATTGGCAATCTCATCGAATCCCATATCCTCCGAAACTTGAGGTGATCCGACGTCCAGTAAAGACTCTGATGTACAACCGGAGAACAATAATGCGGCGAGGATGATTACTAATGTGTAAGCGAATTTTCTGAAAAACATAATCTTTTCTCCTTTAGGTGTTCTTGCTATGCTGTCTACCGTTTATAAGCCTATCATTGAAATGAAATTCAATCAATAAAAGCAGTTAGTCCTGCTCCATAGTGCACAGAGTTATTCTTCAACTAAAAAAAGTCGCTAAAATAGCGACTTTAATCGTATCACGAATCATGATCATTCGACACATGTATTATATTATTTTAATTTATCCATCCAGTTCCGCAATGCTACGACAACCTCTTCCAACTGTTCTTCTTTCGTAATAGCAGGCTGATTGTCTCCTTTTTGCATACCGTATGAGCCGAATTGACCGTGATTCCCACCCTCAATAGTGACGTATGTTGTGTCTTCTGGAAGATTTGCTTTGGCGCTCTCCCAGTCTTCCCGGTTAAGCACTCCGTCATCGGAACCTGTAATCTGTAAGATAGACAAATCCGTATTCTTCAAGCTACCTCCTTCATCTGCATAAGAAGCCAAGAAAAAGGCGCCTTTCAACTTCTCCGTATGCTCGGCAGCATACCGTGATGCGAATGAGCCTCCCAATGAATGGCCGCCAATAACAAATGCTTCATCGGGGTGTTCCTCTACAAAGGAATCAGCCTTGTTCTGACCGAAAATGGCCAAGTTTATTGGCATATTCGCGATGTATACGCGGTGTCCCTCTTCTGCCATTGCTCTGGTAAACGGAGAATAACTTTCAGGTTCGACCAGACCGCCCGGATAAAAAATAATATTCGGTTCAGTTACCTCTGTACCCACCGGTTCAAACCGGTAACCGTCCTTAATCTTGGTGACATTAACCTGTGCATCACTTATCATTGCCGCTTCAGCTCGTTCAGAAGGACTATACGTTACCGAATTAAGATATACGAAAGCTCCGGCTACGATGATAACGATGGACAAGATCGTCCATATGATTATCTTCTTCCATTTGTTTGTACGTTGTGCTGTTTTCAACCCTAAAACCACCTTGTCATGAGGATAATATGTTCTTATTTTAACTCTTCACAAATTATACTTACCGGTAAGTATAATTACAAGATGATTTTGCTAACCATCGTTATTTGTCATAAAATATTCATGGAGGGAAGTCCAATGACAGAAAAATCACACAAACGTTTGCCTGGAAGACCCAAACATGGCGATGACGATATCTCCATTCAGCAAACCATCATACAAACAGCTTCAAAGCTGTTCATGGAGTATGGCTACGAAGCGGTTACACTTCAGCAAATTGGCAAAGCATGTAACGTGTCAAAACCAACCATTTATTATCATTTCACCAGCAAGCCAGAGCTGTTTAAAGTTGCCTTCACAACGATGCTTCAGAATGTGAGCCGATTAACCTCGCATATGCTCGATCAAGCCGAGAGTCTGGAGGCGGGGCTTGTGCGTTTGGCAGAGGCCAGACTGGCCAATCCACATGCAGAGATTGTAACGATGCTCCGAGAAGCTGAACCTTTTCTTGACCAGGTCCAGATTCAGGACATACGGGATGCAGAGCATCATATTCACGAAGTGTTAGCCATTCATTTTCAACGGGCAATGGATGAAAACAGACTACGGATGGACGATCCGTTTTTTCTGGCAGAGACCTTCTCGACCATGATGCTAATGGGTAATCGGGAAGATAACCTGAATAAATATGGTTCCAATTTATCATTAGGCCAGAGACTAGTGGATATTTTCATTCGCGGAGCGCAATGAAAATTTGGGGCAACAAGGAGAGCTGATATGAATATCCCCAGAGGAACTTATGGGTTTCGATTCGCCGAAGACAAAGAGCTCCAACTGTGTGTACTCTATGCAGCCGGAAGTGATTCAATAACTGAACCTTCTTATCATTGGGATGGACTTGAACGTTCGGACGGGCCTCTTCTATTATTCCAATATACAACTTCGGGTGAAGGTGTATTTGAGTCAAACAATTGCATACATCATGTTTCCGCAGGACAAGCTTTTTTGGCAGAAATTCCAGGAGCACATCGCTATTACTATGATTCAGCGTCAAAAGAACCTTGGGAGTTTCTGTTCCTGTTGTTCAGACCCACTCTTATTCTGTCCCATTGGCGAAAATTCCTTCGGGAAGCGGGAGAAGTTCCCTATCTCCCCGTTGATTGTACACCCATCCGATTGTTGCGTATGATCGTGACTGATGCGGCGGCAGGCAGAATCACTGATCCTCTGATTGCATCATCCAGCGTATATCAGTTCATGACAGAATTGACCCGCTTACAGAGAACAACATTACGCAACAGGAAGAATTGGTCTGAAAACATTCAAATAGCCGTTGAATACATAGAGAACAATTACTCCAAGATGATCAGTATTGATCACCTTGCCGAGTATGTTTCCCTTTCCAAATATCACTTTATACGTCGCTTTTCCTCCAGTACAGGCTTGACTCCAGGTGCTTATCTCACCCGTGTACGTACCGAGAAAGCTTTCGAACTGCTGCGCGGAACTACTCTTAGCATTGAAGTCATCGCCGAACAAGTTGGTTATTCCAGTGGAAGTTATTTTATCAAAGCTTTTCGCAGTATAACCGGGGTTACGCCAGGCGAATTTCGAAGCGGTGGTGAAAGCCTTGTGTACCGTAAATTATTTTTCGACTAACCGCAATATTTTGCTATTACACACTCAAC
Source organism: Paenibacillus sp. FSL R5-0517 (assembly GCF_037974355.1). Taxonomy (NCBI): domain Bacteria; kingdom Bacillati; phylum Bacillota; class Bacilli; order Caryophanales; family Paenibacillaceae; genus Paenibacillus; species Paenibacillus sp. FSL R5-0517. The sequence goes on along the minus strand of NZ_CP150235.1, from coordinate 3,268,091 downwards.
ATTACTGTAGATATTAATAAAATCCTTTATTATGATGAATTTAGCGAGAGCAATAATTAATCAGTAGAGGAGTATTCCCATGAATCATACGCTTGCAGCATCAACTCCACCGCTTGGCTGGAACAGTTGGGATTGTTACGGTGCGGCTGTTACGGAAGACGAAATTCGTGGCAACGCGGAGTACATGGCAGAACATCTTAAAGACTTCGGCTGGAGCTATATTACGGTCGACATTCAATGGTACGAGCCTTTGGCCAATTCTTCGCAATATCGTCCATTCGTTCCACTAATCATGGATGAATATTCACGGCTTATGCCTGCTGAGAATCGGTTTCCCTCTGCTGCCGGTGGACAGGGATTTAAGCCATTAGCCGACTACGTTCATAGTCTGGGGTTGCAATTTGGCATTCACATCATGCGGGGTATTCCACGTCAAGCTGCACATGCAGGGACTTCGATCCTGGGCACAACCGCCACTGCGCGCGATATTGCTCATCCGAACTCCATCTGTCCGTGGAATACGGATATGTATGGTGTCGATAGCTCAAAAGAAGGCGCACAGGCCTATTACGATTCGCTCTTTGAATTATATGCCCAATGGGGCGTTGACTTGGTGAAGGTAGACGATATCGCTGCTTCCAGGCTCTATGATACTCATCAGCCCGAGATTGAGATGATATCCAAAGCGATTGAGCGCTCCGGGCGCCCCATGGTACTGAGTCTCTCTCCTGGGCCTGCTCCGGTGGAATACTCGGAATTCTTAGCCGCACATGCAAACATGTGGCGTGTTACGGATGATTTCTGGGATCTTTGGCCGCTGTTATTGGATATGTTTGATCGCTGCCGGACGTGGCAAGGGGTTCCCCAAGCTGGCTGCTGGCCAGACTGTGATATGTTGCCATTGGGTCATATCGGTATCCGTTCTGTAGACGGTGGTGGAGCGGATCGCTGGACTCGGTTCACACCTGACGAGCAATTAACGATGATGTCACTGTGGAGTATCTTCCGTTCCCCGCTCATTTTTGGTGGTGAACTGCGAGATAACGACGAATGGACGCTGTCCCTGTTAACCAATCGTGAGGTTCTGCGAATGCATCGCGAGAGTTACGGAGCCAGAGAAGCCTTACGCCAAGAAGATCTTATTGTATGGACTGCCCAACATGCGGATGGTTCCGCTTATGTCGCTGTGTTTAACACAGGAGAGAACCCCCTTCCCGTGGATCTGTCTTTTGATAAGATCGGACTGTCCGGTATTACCGAAGGTACTGAATTGTGGAGCGGGGAAGCTGCTGAATGTACAGAGAATTCCTTAACTTCGACTGTGCCAACACACGGTGTGCGTCTCTATCGGTTTTCTTAAGCTTCAATAAGAAAAAGAGAGGTCTGTCATTCATTAGGCAGACCTCTCTCATTTTATGTTCATCCTTAAGATGAACTCGACTGATGAACAGTTTTGGACATACGTCCAAATTGAAGCATATATAGCATAGTCATCGCAATAACAAACAAGGCGAGCACAATAAATATATTACTGTACACAAAAGCTGTCTTATTTTGAAGCAGAGGGTTAAGTTGAAGCGTTGCTGTTCCCCCGTCAAGAACCTTTCCTAAGGCAGCAGTAGACACAGACACTGCAATGAAGTTAAACATGGATAGTAGCCCCATCCCTATTCCAATTTGCTCTCTGGGAAGCGTCTGAGCAATGGTATTTGAGACCGCAATTTGCATATAAGACTGACCCAGAACACCAAAAACAAGAAAAAAGGAAATCAAGACCGGTGTAGCACCTACAACTAACGATAAGCTTATAAAACCAACAACAAGTAGTGAAGATGCCGTATACAGTAAAAAAGGATTCCCTTTTTCATCCGCGAGCCTTCCACCTCTGCGTCCGAGAAGTGCAGCTACGAGCGCAGAAGGTAGCATAATGACACCTGTCCATGCTGGGGATAGACCATGTACTTCCGAGAGCAATTGTGGCGTAGTAAATGGAATCGCAGGACTGATAGCGACCAGAAGGAATGCAATTCCCATTCCAGCTGAATAGGCTTTGTTTTGAAATAAGGCTGGTTTTACAAACGGCACTTCCGCATAACGAATACGCACGATGAACAGTAGCAATAAGATAATCCCGGTTAGTAGGAACCATGCATTAGATTGGGTTAATGAAAGCAAAAGTGTAGCAACTGTTCCTGCTAATAACGCTCCACCCAAATAATCCATTTTTTCACTGCCGCCTTTTTCATCATCCAGGTATTTTCGATAAAAAGGAAGCGTAGCAAGAGAAAGTAATGGGATCACAAAAAGAAATTCCCAACTCAAAGCGCTCGATACAAATCCGGCCACGATTGGAGCAAGGGCATTTCCAATAGCTATACCAATGGCAGAGGTACCCAAGGCTTGCCCGCGTTGCTCCGGTGCGAAGTATCGAACGGGAATAATCATGGCCAATGCAGGTATGACCGCTGCACCAGCAGCCTGCACGATCCGTGCGATAATAACCATCCAATACTCTGTTGCCACCATCCCCAGAAGAGAGCCTGCTGCCAATATCCAAAGACCAAACGAAATTAGAACCTTCATGCTGTATTTATCGGTAAGTTTCCCGTAAGTCACTGTACCAATCGCATATACAACTAAATAACCTGTAACGATCCAGCTCGATTGAGAAGCAGTAAGTTGGAACTCTTCGCCAATCACAGGTAATACAACATTAAACATCATTCCATTCATGACTGATATAATCAGTGTAAAAACAAGAACACGGAGTAATAACGCTTCTTTATTGGTGTTCATCATACTCTCCTCAATTCTTTTGAATATATTTAGTCTGTCAGTACTTACTGTCATTAAAAAGCTTAAAAAAACTAGGGAGTTAATGCCCTAGTAAACGTCCATACACTCTCTGTAATGATGCCTTCCAATGAGAGCCCTGGAAAAAGTACTTCTTCTTCGAGATTATTTATGAATACACCATAATTCAATGACATGAATGAAAAAGCTTGCAGTTCAGGATTGATTTTAGCCAACTTTCCTTTATCATACATGATATTAAAGTAATTGGTTAGAATATCCAAAAGTTGTTTAGGATGCTTCACCGTTCTCTCTCTATAACCGGGTAAATTCTCTACTTCCTTGAGGCTAATCATAAACAATTTTCGATTACGGTTCATGATATTATGATATGTCTTGCTGATTAGCAACAAATCTGTATACAGATCCCATACCAGTTTTTCATTGAAGATCCTTGTCATCTCTTCTGCATAATGATATTGGTCAAAGGCAGTCTCTAACAAGTTTTGTTTAGTTTTAAAGAGACGAAACAAGGTTTTCTCACTTAGTCCGGCTGTTGTGGCTATTTCCTGTGTCGTCACACTTTTATAGCCTTTTTTTGAAATTAAATCGATGGCCGTCAACATTAATTTTTCTTTACTGCTAAGATTACTGCTGATGGACATGTTTATATCCCTCCTTCCTGTATGTCAGTATTCACTGTCATTGATGCAATGTTAACTAAAGAACTTTTTATTGTCAAGGTGTATTTCCAATAGCACTTGAAAGCACAAAAAAAGCCGCTAATTTAGCGACCTGGACGGAACTATGATCTTATAATTTTGATTACGAATCGACAAACAACCTTCATAATGCCCTTCATATTCATAAATCCATTTTCTTGATGGAGACGACGGCTTTTCCTTTCACACGGCCTTCTCCAATATCCCGAAAGGCTTGAGCCGCTTCGCTTAACGCATACTCCCGATAAACAATCGGCACGACTTCTCCTGATTCAACAAGTTCTCTCCACACCTCTTGATCCTCATGATTCGGTTTATGGATAAGAAGCATTATTTTCTTATGTTCAAGTCTGGCAATGAACGGTGCACATATCAGATTGAGAAGAATACGGGGCATTGGGCCTCCGATCATTACGTACCTGCCTCCACTACCTAGTGCACGTTTCAAAGCAAAAACCGAGTGCTTTCCGATGACATCCAGAATCAGGTCGTATTGTACACCTACAGCAGTGAAATTCGCTTTCCTGTAATCCAACACATAGTCAGCTCCCACAGCAAGTATCATGTCGAGCTTTTCAGCACTGTCAACGCCAGTCACCTCAGCCCCAAGCAATTTGGCATATTGGATGGCATATGTTCCGACTCCGCCACCGGCGCCATTAATCAGAACACGCTGCCCCTTTTGCAGCTTTCCCCGATCACGTAGACCTTGCAAAGCCAGAACGGCTGCTTGAGGAATAGCAGCTGCCTGCACATAGTCGATACCGGTTGGCTTGAGTGTCAAGGCCTCCTCAGCCGCACATACATATTCCGCGAATCCCCCCCACCCGCAACCGGAAAGATCTCCGAACACCTCGTCTCCTGGTTTGAACCGTGTAGCAGATGCTCCAACGGCGATTACGCGCCCTGCGACGTCTACGCCAAGAATTCGATAACGCGGCTGCCTTGCCGCGCCGATGCGGTTAACGAATGGCTTTCCACGAAGGAGATCCCAATCCCATGAATTTACCGAAGTCGCATGGACCTCAATTAACACTTCATGATCCTTGGGCATAGGGACAGATACTTTTTCCAATCGCAGGACTTCTGGTGTTCCATAGGTATCATATACCAATGCATTCATGAAGTTATTTCCCGATTTTTGGGGTAATCCAGCATGATACGTTTTTCCGCCCATGATCAGTCTCCATTCGATAGACATAGTTGTATCCATGGTCCATTACGCATACCCAATCTTCCTGTCAAACAACGGATACGTTGATATATATTCAGCGGTTTCACTTGTAGAAGATTTGTAATGTTGGAATACTTAAAATGCGAGATCATCCATGGCATGAACGGCAAGATGAAATGCTTTCATTCTTCTTTCCAGAAGAGTCTTTTGAGGGCTACCTTCTTTGGCCTTGGCATACATGCTCTCAAGGGATGGAAACAATCCAATCAAGACAAGACGGGCTTCTGTTATATCTTCCTTCGTGTATGAATGAGCTTTTTGATTCCACTGTTTATCCAACAAAGCTAGACCAATGTAAAAAGCTTGGAGACGTTTCTGTAGCAATGTTGTGTTATTACAATTCTGAGTCATATTCACTAAGGCATTTTCCGATTTGCGGATGGTTGATTGAAAGGCTTTGATGGATTCCAGTTTGTCTTCCTGTGACACATTTTCCATGGAGTACAGACCTCGCTTTCTTGCTTGATTTGGTATTCAAATATATTAAATTAAATCACCTCATAAATATAACAAAAAAAGCCGCTAAAACTAGCGACTTTCAATGTGATAACTGTATAGTCTTGATCAGTTCTAGAGTACCTTTTCCAAAAAGCTGATCGTCCGTTCATTCTTCGGATTTCCAAATATTTGTTCAGGGGTACCCTGCTCGACAATATAACCACCGTCCATGAAGATGACGCGGTCAGCTACTTCACGTGCAAAACCCATCTCGTGTGTAACAATGATCATCGTCATGCCCTCACTCGCTAGATCTTTCATAACCCCTAGAACTTCGCCTACCATCTCTGGATCAAGCGCCGAAGTCGGTTCATCAAATAACATCACATCCGGGTTCATGGCAAGCGCACGAGCGATAGCAACCCGTTGTTTTTGCCCACCCGAGAGTTGACTGGGGAAACTATCCGCTTTATCAGACAACCCGACACGATCGAGTAAGCTAAGGCCCGTTTTTCGAGCCTCTTCTGCGTTTAAAACCCCTAATTCTCTTGGCGCAAACATTATATTTTTCAAGACGTTAAAATGAGGGAATAAGTTAAAATGTTGAAATACCATGCCGATATTTTCACGCGCTTTGTTAATGTTGGTTTTAGGATCATTGAGGTCCTGATCATCCACGATAACTCGACCTGCTGTGATATCCTCCAATTGGTTGATGCAGCGCAAGAAGGTACTTTTTCCTGAGCCGGAAGGTCCGATGACACAGACGACTTCTCCTTCGTTGACCGCTACATCAATTCCCTTAAGAACCTGATTCGAGCCGAAACTTTTCTTCAAACCTTCAACTTTTATTTTAGCCACGACGAACCTTCACCTCCAGATAATCAGCAACTTTGGTCAATGTGATGATAACAATCAGATACATAACCGCAACCGTTAACCAAATGTCAAAAGAGGAGAACGTTCTTGCGATGACAATTTTACCTGATTGTGTCAACTCTACGAGACCAATAACGGATAAGATGGACGTATCCTTCAGCGTGATAACCATCTGGTTAATAAAGGACGGAATCATAACCCGCACTGCCTGCGGAATGACAATCTTAATCATTGCTTTGCGATAAGGAAGTCCCAATGAACGGGCAGCTTCCATCTGACCACGATCAATCGATTGAATCCCGCCTCGGATAATCTCAGTCACATATGCTCCTGCGTTCAAACTAAGTGTCAGAATAGCCGCCAAGAACAATGGCATCGTGAAGCCCATCGCCTGTGGAATCCCGAAATAGATAAAGAATGCCAGGACAATCAGCGGAATACCGCGGAAGATATCTACAAATACAGTGGCAACACCACGTAGGAATTTGTTCTGTCCCACCTTCATGAATCCGAATATCAAACCAATGATAAACGCGAAGAACAGTGACACAATCGTATATATAAGTGTGTTCCCCAGACCTTTAAACAAGGCAGGAAGAGATTTCTGAATGAGCTCCCAGCGACCTTGATTGGCGACTTGGGCATTCTCTCCAACATATTCCGCAATAATGCGCTCATACTCACCGTTAGCTTTGATATTCACGAGACCAGCATTGAACATCTCCAGAAGCTCCTGATTTTTATCCTTACTTACTGCAAATCCGTAGGAAGCCCCGTCTTCTTTGTCAGTAACCACCTTCAGACCATTATTCTGTTTTACCCCGAATCTTAGTACAGGCTCATCTTCAAAACAGGCGGCGGAATTACCGGTCTTAACATCATCATACATTTGGGAAGAATCGTCGAATGGAACAATGGTAAATCCATATTTCGAGGCGATTGACTCAGCAAAGCTGTACCCCTCTGTACCCGTTTTCACGGCGACCTTTTTACCACGAAGATCCTCGTAGCTCTTTATGGTATCATTATTCGCGCTAATACCCATGACTACGCCTGAATCATAATAAGGCTCTGAGAAATCAAATTTTGCTTTTCTTTCATCCGTAATACTCATGCCTGCAATGACACCATCAACCTGATTGGCCTCAAGTGCCTGTACAGCTGCGTTAAATCCGAGAGCTTTGATTTGGTACTTGAAATTTTGGTCTTTGGCGATGGCATCCAGCAAATCCATATCAATACCTACATAATCACCATTCTCGTCTTGATATTCGAATGGAGCAAATGTGATATCGGTTCCGATAATATAAGTTTTACCTGAATCGGATGCTGCAGCAGCGTTCCCAACCCACCCTGATAGACCGCTCACCAGGAGCAGCATCAGTGAAAGTATAAAAAATGAGATCTTCGTTGTTTTCATGTGTCCTCCCCGTCTCGGTTGTCCGAATAATCATTATTATTTTCTTTGGAATCGGTATTACTGTTATGCTTCTTGTCGATCTTCTGCCCATTTGATTGTTATTATTTACTGTATATTAACAATCAATGCCCTGCCTTTCCACTTGCAACATTTTCCTCCATCATTTTTTTCCAACCAGTAAAAGCCCTCTTTATACTTACCCTTTAGGTAAGCTTTACGAAACCCAATATTACATCGCAAATCTGAAAAAGGTACATTTACTTTAAAACGTATTATTTAAAATTTAAAACTCAAAAAAGCCGCGATTTCCGCGACTTCTTGTTGTACAGTTTTTTTATCATCTATTAATTTTCTCTGGTTGTCAATACAATCCCGAAACTCGAACCGGCTTCACCCGCGAACACAATGGTTCCGTTCTCAGGCAATACAATTTCATTTTTTCCACTGACCACTGTATGATTAATACCTACACCTGCTTGGTCATATACAGCAAATGCGCTGTTTGAAGACATCTTGACCGTCATTTCTTTACCTGCGGCCGATGCCGGAATTGAGTACCATGTAGCATGACCATTCGCTTGAATTGTAGTCTTCGAATATCTTCCCGCATAGATCGGTTTTATGATATCTTGAGCGGCATAGACATTGCCTCCGGCTGTAACGTATTCCACACCATTTTCCTCATAGAAATTGAACTCCATTGTGTCACGTCCTGCTAATCCAGGAATTTGCAATTGGTTTACGGCTTGGTTAGCTCCCATAATTTTATTGGTGTAGATATAACCAGGCAGCTCATTAAAAGTATGAATGGGAATGATCGGCATAGCTGCATTGTACAATGTGGATGTGTATTTTTCATTGACCAACACGTATGCTTTGCCTTGCCGTTTCTGCCATGCTGCCTTTACTTCTGCAGACAGTTCATTAGTTTCAAGCTTTTCTGCTTTATATTCAGAAGAAGCAACTTGTCCAAGTCCGGGAACAGACTGATACGAGCGAGACCACAAGTATGTGTTTCCGTTGACTTCCTGAACGAATTTGAGCTTTTCCGTACCCTCATCATTAATGAATGAGCCATCAGCGCTGTAAGTATATGTCTGATCTTGGCTGTTAGGAGAGGACAAGTTAGATAGCGTTAATTGTCCACCATCCTTCACGGCCAAGTTCAATAACATGTTTGCACCACCGCCATACGTACCCGTATGCTTTGTAAGTTCCTTCGGCATGGCTGCTTTTACCGGTACACCATGTGACTTCTCCGGTTTACGCTCTGAAATAATATTTTTTTCCTCAAGCGCACCAAGCAACAGTTCGGTTGCCAGCAATTGATCGGTTGAGCTGTGACCACCCGAAGAGGTTACGGCAGCAGCCATGTTATATTCCGGTAACACAATCAATGAGGAATGATAGGTTATCGTATTGCCACCTTTGCTTACTGCCTGAATGCCGTAATCATTAAAAGGAAACAGGTTCACGCTGTCCCATCCCAGGCCATAGCCAATGGACGAATCGCCTTCTTCCGGCCACATGCCTCTTTTGTATTCTTCTTGCTGCATGGCCTCTACAGATTGCTGTGAAAGAACCGTTTCAACCTCACCTGTAAAGATTTTCGAGAATTGGACTAGGTCTTCTGCGGTGGAATAGATACCTCCCGACCCAATCATATTGGTAGTCTCTAATGGAAGTTTCTCCTCTTGCGACGAGGAATATGTTGCTGCCATTTGGCTAAGGTCCACAATATCCTGCGGTGTTTTAGTATGATCCATCCCAAGTGGTTCTGTTATGTAACGGTGCATGAACGTGGTGAAACTCATGCCGCTGACCCGTTCAACCAGAATTTCAGCTAATGTAAAACCATCGTTACTATACACCGAGTATGCACCAGGATCGGCCTTCAGATGTTGCGTCGCCAATTGTTCCAGTAACGTATCATGTGCATAGGTATCATGATCTCCAAACAGAATTGCACTGTTACTTGACGTTCCGAGAAGTCCGGATGAATGATTCAGGAGCATACGTGGTGTAATCTTATCATAACGATTGTCTTTCATTTTAAAGTCTGGGATATACTTCACGACAGGCTCATCAAGATCGATTTCACCTTGTTCCACCAGCTTCATTACAGCGGTAGCAAGTACCATTTTACTGGTTGAACCAATGCCATACATGGTATCAGACGAAAGCGGAATGTTGTTTTTTAAGCCATCTTTGCTGGCCTGACCGGAAATTACAATCTCGCCCCCATCCATCAGTGCGTACTGTACACTTGTCGTAGCGTATGATTCGGTAAGTATCTTCGCCTTCTCACTTGCTGCCTTTTTAGTTACATCATACGTAGGTCTACCACCATCACTGGTAGCGGGTGTGGCCATGGCCGACATTGGGGACATCATCGCAAGCACCAAGGTTATGGCTGCGATAGAACTTCGTTTCTTTCGTGTCAATCTCATCTTCTCCTGTCTAGTCTATGGATTAGGAATCTCTGTGGTAGTACTCCAGTAGTGTAACCGAACATAATGAACTGTCTATGGCTTGAATATGAATCGAGTATGAACCAGCCAGGAACGACCAAAATAAATTGAACACATGATAAAGAACCCTTTAGTACAACTCTGTTTTGTTTACAAATCAAACTTTTTCCATGATAATATATCAATCAATGGAGTGCCAATAACGACCGTAAATACATAATTAAAAGCAATCCATAACGCCCCATATTGGAGTTGAATTTATGCTAAAAGTGAATCGAGATGACCCTCGCCCGATCTGGCAGCAACTTTTGGATCAAGCGATTCAACATATTACAACTGGAAAATGGAGACCAGGTGAATTATTGCTCCCATCCCGCGAACTCGCCCAATTGATTGGTGTTTCACGGTCAACCATACAGATTGTGTACGAGGAATTATTCAGCCGAGGGTATACGGTAACTTCCCGTCGGGCAGGGACAAGGGTTAGTGATTGGGCATACGCACCGCGTTCATCAGAAGAAACCACGATCCAAGGGCCGCTTCCTCCCGAACTGCCTGCACTAACCGAATCTATTGGTCATCTGCATCGTTGGTTCGGCAATAGAGACCGCCGTAAGATCGAGATAGATTTTAATCCCCACGAGCCTTATCTGGATGAAAGTTTCACAAAAGCCTGGAGGCAATCTTTTTTACAAGCTTCCACTGAACCCAATCTGGATCTTTGGGCTTACGGCGATGCCAGAGGTTTACTGGCGTTAAGAGAGCAGATTCAGCGTTATTTGTCACTTGAACGAGGCATTCATATCGAAGTGGATCAAATCTTGTTAACGTCCGGTGCACAACATAGCATTGATTTAATCGCTCAGGCCCTCTTAAGTGAGGGAGACAGAGTTTCCGTAGAAGATCCCGGCTTCCCTGCTGCTTGGATGGCGATGAAACACCGGCGGATGCAAGTCGATTCGGTTCCAGTCGATGAGTATGGATTATGTGTAGATCGTATTCACCCAGAGACAAAACTCGTATATGTCACACCTTCTCATCAATGCGCAGCAGGTGTTATTATGTCAGAACCTCGCAGGCAACAATTAATGCACATGGCTGCTCATCATCGATATTGGATTGTTGAGGATGACTACGATAGCGAATTTAGGTACCGTGGAGATCCACTTCCGACTATATTCAGTCAGCAACCTCAGAATACGCTTTATATGATGAGTTTTTCCAAAATGGTTGCACCTGGCATTCGGCTATCCGCTATCATCGGGCCCAGAATAGCCATCGATCGTCTTACCCAAGTTCAAGAATTGACTTATCGTCATCTTCCGATTATGGAACAGTTAACGCTAACTCATTTTATTGAGCGTGGTCATTTTATGCGCCATATGAGAAGAGTTCGGAACATATACCGACGCAGACACGAAGTCATGACTAAAGCCATTGTTGCTTCTGGGTTAGGCTCACGATTTACATTAAGTGGTGTGGAAACGGGATTACATATGCTTCTAGAATCAGAAATGTCATTTGATGAAGAAGCGCTGACGAATGCTGCTCTTGATCAAGGTGTGCGCGTGTATCCGCTTAGTAGATATTGCCTGGAGAGTCATCGAAAAGGATGGATATTAGGTTTTGCGAAAGTGGATGAGGATCAGATTGAGGAAGGCATACATCGACTTGCGAAGATTGTATTATGATGGAGAACATGCTCTCCAATTGGATTTGAAAGGATGTTTTTGCGATGAAAATTTTAGTGTTAGGAGCTACCGGACGGGTTGGAAGTCATTTTGTCGCTAGTGCCCTACGTTCCAATCATCATGTAACTGCACTGGTAAGAAGCCCGGAAAAGGTACATATCAGCGATGACCATTTCGTCCTGCTTCAAGGAAACGCTCTAGCCAAAGAGGATATTCATCACGCCATTCAGGGTGCTGATCTCGTTGTTAGTGCCTTAGGTACAGATGGAACGACTACATTATCACAATCCACGAAATTAATTGTTGAGGCTATGGCTCAGGAGCATATCAGAAGAATCATTACCATTGGTACAGCAGGAATATTGGAAAGTCGAACGGATCCTGGCTTGTTTCGTTTTCAATCCTCCGAATCCAAACGTAAGTCAACGCGCGCAGCTGAAGAGCATCTGGAGATGTACAACATTCTCAAGGCCTCAGAGTTGGAATGGACGATTGTGTGCCCCACCTATTTATATGATGGAGACTCGCCCGGTAAGTATCGAGTTGAGCGCAACTACTTGCCAGACGGTGGAACTTCAATATCTGTAATCGATACGGCAGAGTTTGCTTATCAGCAATTAATATCTGATGAGTATGTACAGTCTCGTGTAGGAATAGCCTACTAGGGTATGTCTTAAACTTCACTTATGGTGTATCTCTTCTGTTCAAAACAATAAGTTCTCAATTTAAGCAAGCAACATTAAAAGCCTGCAATTGTAATCCATCAGGATCAATTGCAGGCTACATATGTTTCTGCTCTTAAACTATTCAAGCCCTTCATATAAAGGGAATTGCGAAGTGATTTCGCGGACACTACCTAATATCTGTTTTTTGACATCCGAGTTCGTTGGATTCTTGAAGGCAAGCGCTATAAGCTGACCGATTTCTTTCATTTCCCTGCCTCCAAGCCCTCTTGAAGTCATAGCCGGTGTTCCAAAGCGGATACCACTCGTAACCAAAGGACTTGCCGTATCGTGAGGGATTGCATTTTTATTTGCCGTAATCCCTACTTCATCAAGTAATGCCTCGGCTACTTTGCCTGTAAGATCAATAGATCGTAAGTCAACCAACACCATATGATTGTCTGTTCCTCCTGATACAAGGGTGAGTCCTTCATTAATTAATGTTTCAGCCAATACTTTGGCGTTATCCAGAACACTCTCCATGTATGTTGTGAAATCAGGTTGTAATGCCTCACCGAATGCCACCGCTTTCCCCGCTATGACGTGCATGAATGGACCACCCTGAATTGCCGGGAATACAGCTTTGTCGATCGACTGTGCCCACGGCTCCCCGCACAAGATGGCTCCCCCTCGTGGTCCTCGTAAGGTCTTATGTGTGGTAGTTGAAACAAAATGTGCATGTGGTACCGGGTTAGGATGCAAACCTGCGGCAACAATTCCGGCTATATGCGCCATATCTACAAAGAAAAGTGCTCCCACTTCGGTGGCAATCTGGGCAAATAATTCAAACTCAATGGTCCGCGGGTATGCACTTCCACCTGCAACGATCATGCGTGGACGATACTTATGAGCAAGTTTACGTACTTCGTCAAAGTCAATACGGCCCGTTTGTGCATCGACACCGTATGGAACAAAATTGTACAATCTCCCTGAAAAATTAACAGGACTTCCGTGTGTTAAATGACCACCATGGGATAAATTCATACCAAGGATTGTGTCACCGATCTCCACTGAGGCAAAATAAACAGCCATGTTTGCCTGAGCACCGGAGTGAGGCTGCACATTCGCATGTTCAGCTCCAAAAAGCGTTTTAAGGCGGTGATTCGCTATCTCTTCGACGGTATCGACATGCTCACATCCGCCATAATATCTTCTGCCCGGATACCCCTCCGCATATTTATTGGTCAATACGGAACCCGTTGCTTCCATCACAGCTTGACTCACAAAATTCTCTGATGCAATCAGTTCAATCGTATTCCGCTGCCGTGCAAGCTCTTGCTGGACAGCATTTCCTATGACTTGATCTTGCTTCTCCAAATGTTTCATGAACATCTTCCTCTCAATAATGAACTTATCTATTCGATCCAAATCGTTTTTTGGGAATTCTACTATTCATTAGTAGATGCGCCATCATTCCTGCAAATAGTCCCCAAAATGCACCACCAACACCAAGTAAGGTCACATTGGCTGCGGTCGCCAGAAAGGTAATCAATGCGGTTTCGCGTCCTTTAGGGTCCGTTAATGCATTCGCGAGACTGCCACCAATTGTTCCTAGTAACGCCAGTCCGGCTAATGTTGCAATAAAGGTAGCAGGAAGAATCAAAAACAGTGCAGCTAAGGTTACGCCAAAAATACCAACAAAAATATAAAAGATTCCACAAGCAATCCCCGCTATGTACCGTTTTGTTGCATCCTCATGTGCATATTTTCCTGTACATATCGCTGCGGTAATAGCCGCCACGTTAAAAGCATGTGATCCGAATGGGGCTGCAAGCAGTGATCCCAAACCTGTTACCGCCAGAATGGGATTGGCACTTGTCTTGAATCCATCATTACGCAAAACTAGCATTCCGGGCATATACTGCCCTGTCAGGGTAATAATGAACAGTGGTAGAGCAACGCCAAGTAAAGCATTTAACGAAAACGCGGGGAAAACAAATACAGGCGAAGCGACCGCCAATTGGATCGTACTGAAGTCCGTTTTTCCCATGCATATTAAATAAATCAAACCAACTGCCAATATGCCAACTATGGCGTAACGGGAAGTAAACCTTCTTAGCACGATGTAGGCGGCAAACAGCACAGTAACAAGCAAAGGATCAAGCTTAGCCCCTCCAAAGGCCGATATTCCAAACTGTAGCAAAATACCTGCTAACAATCCGGAAGCGATGCCTGGGGGAATAAGTCGAACAAAACGTTCAAACATGCCTGACATACCCAAAATAATAAATCCGACTGCTGAAATCATGTAAGCGCCGATAGCTTCTGGATAAGGGGTCACCGCTAATGCTGAAACGAGAAACGCCACACCCGGTGTAGACCAGGCTGTAATAATCGGTTCCTTGTATCGATAACTGAGCCAGATCCCCGTTACTCCAACCCCAATCGAGATGGACCAAATCCAGGAAGCCGTCATTTCCGGGCTTAAACCAGCCACTTTTGCAGCTTGAAACACAAGAATAAATGTACCCCCGTAATTAACAATCACAGATATTAAGGCGGCGATCATCGGTGAGATCAGATCGCGACCACGTAATGAAGCAGATGCTGTCTTCATATTTAACACGACCTCTCACTTAATCATCGATGCGTGTGTTTTCATTCCAGTAATATTCGTCTGGTAAATACCGTGGCCCAAATACACTTGTTCCTACACGAATCATTGTAGCTCCTTCTTCAATGGCGACCTGGAAGTCACCGGACATGCCCATCGATAAAATATCCATTTCTACACGCGGAATATTTTTCTCTTTAATTTGATTGCGAATACGGTTTAACAAACGAAAGCAATGCCGTGTTTCTTCATTCGTTGCATTCAGTTTTCCAATGGTCATTAAGCCCTTCACGTTCAACGTTTCGAATTGAGTTAATTGTTCTACAAGCTCAATGGCTGTTTCTGGAGAGGCCCCAAATTTACTTTCTTCGTAGGAGGTGTTAATTTGAACTAGAATGTCTAGAGTCTTATTCTCTTTGAGAAGCTGGTTATGTAACGCCTGACCCAGCTTCAGACGATCTACGGAATGAATGAGCGTAACATATTTAACAACGTCCTTTACTTTGTTTGTTTGCAGATGTCCGATAAAATGCCATTCTACCTGTTTGTTTTGTTCCATAAGTGGAAATTTGTCCCGAAGTTCTTGAGCTTTGTTTTCTCCGAAAAGGACCTCACCTGCTTGAATAGCCATTTGTAATTTCTCTAGCGGTACCGTTTTGGTGGCGAGCAACAAGGTAATGTCCGATATGTCACGCCCTGAGGCCTGACAGGCCAATGCGATTTGCCGTCTTACCGATTGGAGATTTTCTTCAACTAGATGTTTCATGTCATTCGCCTTCTTTCTATTCCGCACAGGAATGAATCATTAAGATAAGCTTCCTCCTTATGTATTGTGAAGATTGTGTAGAACGTCATGCTAGTATATCAATCAATGGATTGGTTATACATATCCAAAAACATTCTTTTGGAGCAATCCAAAACAATAAAAACTACCATTCAATTGGGGCACCTTTTGTAGGCTTTTAAACGCCAATAGGTCCATTTGATGTGATGTCCACACTTATAAAATGAAAAAAAGCCGCTAAATTAGCGGCTTGGTTATATCCCTATGCTCTTCTCCACAAGACGAGAAACATTGCATGTCATGATTTATTCGTTCACGTTTTCCTTCGTTACCAGCTTTAATTCAGCCGGGATCGATGGCTCCACCTGCTTGCCACTGAGCACATCCAGAGCAGCTTGCAGCGCCAGTTGACCAATTAGTACAGGCTGCTGAGCGACGGTTGCCGTCAATTTTCCATCTTTAATGGATTTGATTGCATCATCATTGCCGTCGAATCCGATGACCGGAATGTCTTTACCCGAGCTTTGAATCGCTTCAATCGCACCAAGTGCCATCTCATCATTATGGGCAAATACCGCTTGCACGTCCGGATTACCTTGCAGCAAGTTCTCCATGACATTTAATCCTTTGGACCGATCAAAATCCGCAGATTGTTTGGAAACCACATCGAGTTGCTTGTCAGCCACTTCATGGAAGCCTTTACCCCGTTCTCTTGTTGCAGAAGCGCCAGGCACACCCTCAAGTTCAATAACTTTGGCTCCTTCACCGAGTTGTTCCACGAAGTATTCCGCTGCCATGCGTCCACCCTTAACGTTATCCGAGGCTACTAATGCTGCCACTTCGCCTTTGTCTGCGGAGCGATCCAGCGTGATCACGGGAATGCCCACACTATTGGCCGATTGAACCGCTGTGGAGATCGCTGCAGAGTCAGCAGGGTTAATCAGAAGTGCACTGACTCCTTGCTGAATGAGATCATCCACATCGTTGGTTTGTTTGGCCGAATCGTTCTGTGCATCCACCACGATGACCTGTACTCCCTGTTTTTTGGCTTCAGCCATGACCCCGTCCTTTAGTGATACAAAGAATGGATTGTTTAGTGTAGAGATCGACAAACCTATTTTTTTCTGTCCGTTACTTTTGGAAGGGTCAGGTTTGGCCCATTCCGGTGGTTCCAAAGAGCATCCGGCCAGAACGATAATCATCATCACACTTACAAGTGTTATTGTCCACTTTTTCATATTCGCTTCTCTCCTTATGCTGTTTTCTTGCGGTCCAGCAGGACGGCAATGGCAATGACAATACCTTTCACAACCATTTGGTAAAATGAGTTTACTTCGAGCAAATTCAATCCATTATTCAGTACGCCGATAATCAGAACACCGATCAGGGTACCGACGATTCGTCCACGTCCTCCGGCAAGACTTGTACCACCCAATACAACCGCTGCGATTGCATCCAGCTCATAGGATGTACCGGCCGTTGGTTGTGCTGAATTCAACCGAGATGTCAAGATTGCACCTGCCAGAGCAGCGAGCATGCCTGTCAAGGAGTAGATCATAATTTTCACGCGATTAACTTTGATACCCGAGATAATAGAAGCTTTCTCATTACCGCCGATGGCGTACGTTTTGCGGCCAAAAGCCGTTTTATGCAAAATAATCCATAGAATCATAAAGGTAATCAGCATCGTGATTGCAGGTACCGGAATGCCCAGCAGGTATCCACGGCCGAACAGTTGGAACAACAGGTTATCCCCTAGTCCTGTAATTGGATTACCATTTGTGTACACCAACGTTAATCCTCTAAATATCGTCATGGTTGCCAATGTAGCGATAAACGGAGCCATTCTTCCTTTGGTAATCATCAGTCCATTCACCATACCCATGACACCACCGAGTGCTACCCCGATAATGATGGACAAGATTGGATCCAGACCGGACAACATCATGTTTGCTACAAAAGCACTGGATAAAGCCAAGATCGATCCAACTGACAGATCAATTCCACCCGTCAGGATAACAAACGTCATACCGAAGGCAATCAGTGCATTAATCGAGACTTGACGCAATAAATTCAAGATATTAAGCGGTTCCAAGAAACTTGGATTCAACACCGATACGATAAGAATAAGAATGATTAAGCCGAGCAGCGGTCCCAATTTTTGTATCACGCTTGAGAAACGGAACCCGCTTTTAGCCGTTTTGTTTTCCTGCATTGTTGTCATATCACTGTCCCCCTGTGGCCAATGTCATAATGTGTTCTTGTGTTGCTACTTCCCTTGCAACCTCGCCACTGATGTGTCCTTCATGCACAACTGCGATCCGGTCGCTCATGCCAAGCACTTCAGGTAGCTCCGACGAAACCATGATGATTGCAACCCCACGGTCTGTAAGTTCATTCATCAATTCATAGATTTCGCGCTTCGCTCCGACATCCACTCCGCGTGTGGGTTCATCCAGAATAAGTACGCTTGGACCAATACCAACCCATTTCGCGATAACCACCTTCTGCTGGTTACCCCCGGATAGATTCCTTGCCGCCGTCTCGGAGGATTGTGTTTTGATCTGAAGACGTTTGATCAATGTATCCACGAAATCTTGTTCTTTCGAAGCGGAGATGAAACCTTTGCTCGAGAAACTGAACAGATTCGTCAACGCCATATTCT
Organism: Paenibacillus sp. FSL R5-0517; assembly: GCF_037974355.1. Classification (NCBI taxonomy): domain Bacteria; kingdom Bacillati; phylum Bacillota; class Bacilli; order Caryophanales; family Paenibacillaceae; genus Paenibacillus; species Paenibacillus sp. FSL R5-0517. The sequence continues at coordinate 3,249,718 of NZ_CP150235.1, read as the reverse complement.
CGCGAATGGAGAAGTCTAATACCAGCCCCTCATCCTTCCGGTCTTCGGTAATAAATCCAATTCCATGTTTCACTGCATCTGCCGGTTTACGAATGTTCGCTTTTTTGCCGCGGATGAAGATTTCACCGCTATCCAACGTATCCAAACCAAAGATTGTTCTCATAATCTCGGTTCGCCCAGAACCCATAAGTCCTGAGAAACCGAGGATTTCTCCCGCTCTCACCGTGAAGTTAATATTCTCGAACAACCCTTTGCTGCTGGCATTCCTTACTTCCAGAACAACTTCACCATAAGAAGGATTTCGGACAGGATAACGCTCGGTAAGTTCACGACCTACCATTTTCCGTACCACTTCATCAAAGCTTGTCTGTGGAATGGGCTGAGTGTCCACCGTTCTGCCGTCACGCATAATGGTAATCCGGTCACAGATCGTGAATATCTCCTCCATGCGGTGAGAAATGTACACGATGGATACTCCGTCCTTCTTCAGTGAGCTGATTACACCAAACAGTTTCTGTATCTCGCGCTCCGTGAGGGCGGCTGTTGGCTCGTCCATAATGATAACCTTGGCATCTGTCATAAGTGCTTTGGCGATTTCTATCATCTGCTGCTGCCCGACAGAGCATTCTCCCGCAGGACGTTCCAATGGGATGTCAACGGACAACTTTTCAAACTGCTCTTTGGCAAGCGCTTTCATCTGTCTCGTATTAAGCAGCCCCAAGGATGATGTCATTTCCTTACCAATAAAGAGATTATCCAGCACTGTCATTTCAGGCCACACGTTTAGCTCCTGATGTATAAAGGTGATCCCTAACTTCTCTGCTTCCTTCGGACTTGCAAAATAGTTTTCTTCTCCGTCTATTCTGATGGTTCCCTGATCTCGCTCATGGAGACCAATCAGAATGTTCATCAGTGTGGATTTGCCGGCTCCATTCTCCCCCATTAAGGCATGAACCTCACCGTCTTTTAGTTCAAAATCCACTCCGCTCAGCACCTGATTGGTGCCAAACGCTTTATGAATGTTTTGCATCTGAATATGCATTACGCAACCTCCTTTTAACCGAAATGGACTCCCGATTGTAAAATGCAATTGGCATACGGTGTCGCTTCGCCTGTGCGGATGACCGCTTTCACCTGTCGAGTTAATACTTTGAATTGTTCGTGACTGACGGAAGCATCGATGGCTTCCTCACTGAACTTCTCCGTGATGAATTGCATAGCTGCAGGATTGCCTTCGTGAATTTCTTCTGCCACAATAATTTTCTCAATGACCATATCTTCTGCGATAAGCTCCACGACTTCCTGAAAACTGGGTGTTCCCAGTTTGAGGGCCAGATCGATTTTAACAACTCCGTCCGGTACGGGTAGACCTGCATCCGCAATCGCAATCATGTCCGTATGACCCAGATCAGACAGAATTTTGGAGATGTGACTATTCAACATGCCGTATCTTTTCATTACAAGCTCTCCTCTACTTCATCACGCGTTGGCATGCCGCCCTGCGCTCCGAACTTGGTGACTGACAACGATGCAGCCCGATTAGCGAAGCGTATACTCTCTTGCAACGGTTGACCTTCAGCCAAAGCAACTGCGAATGCGGCGTTGAACGTATCCCCTGCACCAGTCGTATCGACTGCCTGCACCTTATAAGTTGGGACTAGAATTTCCTCTGTGCCATCAAAATAACGAACCCCTTTACTGCCTTCCGTGATGAACAGTTTGTTCGCATATTGGCGCAATGCCTGTGCCGGACTCATACCGTGAAACAAAATCTCGGCCTCATGCTCATTTGGTGTGATATATGCAGCATTATCAATAACTTCTTGCGGCAATTTTCTCGCCGGAGCTGGATTAAGCAATAATGGTGTTCCGAACTCCGCACACATTGCGCTGACATGAACAACAGTTTCCTCCGGGATTTCCTGCTGAATCAGTACGATATCTGCATTGCGGATCACTTCCGCTGCTTCATCGACATATGCAGGAGTGACTTCGCGATTCGCCGCTTCAACCACTACGATACTATTATCACCTTCCGCCAGAATGATATGAGCCGTTCCACTTTCTAAATGTGTAACCGGTTTCACATTTTGCGTATTTACAGCATTTGTTCTGAAGTTCTCTAAAATATCTTTGCCGAAAGCATCGTCGCCTACCCGGCCGATCATCGCAACCTCAGCCCCCAGTCGTGCAGCAGCGACAGCCTGATTGGCTCCCTTACCGCCAGGGACCGTTTTGAAGCTGTCTCCGAGAACGGTTTCACCCGCCCCCGGCCGTCTTGACGAAGTAACAACCAGATCCATTGAACTGCTTCCAATTACACATATTTTAGCCATCTGATCTCACCTTTCTCGTAGTGCCTCGTTCGATGAAGCTTACGGGCAACTGTATGTTTTTGTTCTCTATTGCAGCTTGTTCCACAAGCTTGATAAGTAATCCCGCCGCTTCTCTTCCCATCTCGTATGCTGGCTGATGGATGGTGGACAATGCCGGCGATAACAGGCTGCTCATCGGTATATCATCGAAACCAATCACTTGGACATCATCAGGAATCTTCCTTCCAATTCGTGAGGCCTCATGCAGTACTGCCATGGCTGCGATATCATTACTGGCAATCACCCCATCTGTGTCCGCATACTTCCTGAATAATTCTTCAGCCCATATACCTGCCTCGTTAATTGAAAATGAGGTCGTCTGGATTACCCGGTAATCTAACCCAGCATCACGGATAATTTCTATCGCCCCTTCAAAGCGATCCTGAGCTGGTCTGATCTGTGACGGTCCTTGCATAACTGTGATTCGGCGACTGCCGCGTTGGATAATCTCCCTTGCCGCTAGTCTTCCACCTTCCCTGCCATCCGCATACACGGATGGACGATCCAGTGATGTTCTATCCAAAAACACGACGGGAATCTTCAGGTTTTTATATATTGAAGAATGAGGGTAGTTCGTTGAAGAGATTACACCGACCACATTGTTCTGGATAAACGTCTGGATGTAATCCTGCTCCTTCCGTTCCTCCTCATCACTGTTTCCGAATATCAGTCTATAATCCTGCTCCTGCATCCCATCCTCTACACCGCGAGCCAACTGCGGAAAGTAGGGGTTGGCAATGTCCGGCAACAACAGGCCAATCAGTTTGGACTTGCGCTTATATAATGAGCGGGCCACTTCATTTGGCGAAAAGTTAAGTGCCTTCACAGCATCTTCCACTTTCTTGCGTGTATCCGCGTGAACATAACCTCTATCATTGATGACTCTGGATACAGTGGCAACAGATACGCCCGCCAGTTGAGCTACGTCTTTAATTGTTGTCATAAGTTGCTCTCCTCTATGTGTAACCGGTTACAGATATTAAATTATCATATTACTTTCGATTTGACAAGCGCTTTCATTCTGGAAATTTCTCCAAGTAAACATGAAAGTACATTGAAAATTCATCAGTGACTTGGCTTCTTCCCGTCTTATTTACTCTTCTCAGCTATATTAAGGAGTTAATTATCATTACAAATATTAGCGATATGTGGTATGGTCAGTGAGGATATTAGATACATACATATGTGCATAAAATGTGAGGAGAAGATTGAAAGTGACAGACAGAAATACCCTTGAAAACTACAAACCGAGTAAATTTAGTGATCCCATTTTCGTCATGCTTATAGCGAGCCTTTGTTGCTTGTTATGGGGTAGTGCGTACCCGTCCATCAAACTTGGATATATCGCATTTAACATTCTGCCGGAAGACATTGCTTCCAAATACGTCTTTGCCGGATATCGATTCACACTGGCGGGATTGCTGCTATTACTCTTGTCTCGTATCGTTCGAAAAGAGAAGCTTCAATTATCCAGGACTCAGTGGACAAGCCTTATCATGTTAGGTATATTGCAAACCGGTTTGCAGTATATGTTTTTCTACGTTGGCGTAGCTAATACGACAGGTGTCAAAGGTTCCATTATGAACGCAACGACGACCTTCTTCAGTGTTGTTCTTGCCCATTTCATCTATAAGAACGACAAATTAAGCAGAAATAAAATCGTTGGCTGCTTGCTCGGATTTGTTGGCGTCATTATCGTAAACTTCCATACCGATCTGCTTACTTTTTCCTTTTCATTTACAGGCGAAGGTTTCATTATTTTAGCAGCCCTTGTGTTTTCCGTTACAGCCCTTTACGCAAAACGTCTCACCGCGACCATCGATGTTCTAATCATTACAGGGGTTAGCCTGTTCATTGGTGGACTGGTGCTTACGCTGTTAGGTCTATTACTCGGCGGACGAGTCACTCATTTCACCCTGGAATCCACCAGTAATTTGATCTATTTGGCCTTGCTGTCATCCGTTGCATTTTGTCTATGGAATATGCTTCTTAAGTACAATAAGGTCGGAAGAGTATCTGTATACAACTTTCTTATCCCTGTGTTTGGTGCATTGTTATCAGCGTTATTCCTCGGTGAAACGATCTTGGAATTGAAGAATCTGGCCGCATTGTTGTTCGTATCCGTTGGCATCTACTTGGTTAATCGTGTACGTTCTGTACATAGCGCCGATAACACGCCAATAAAATAACTAATAGTGTATCTTATGCACATTAAAAAAGCCGCTAATTAGCGGCTTTTGTTTGTTTATACAGTCCCATGAATATTCAATTCTCTGGATTATACCACTTAATATATACTCGTAAAGTCAATCAAGTCCTCTTCTTCCTCATAGTTAAATACAATGGCGTGATTACCCAAATGATATACCATCTCATAACCACCTACGACTTCATTGTAATATTCTGAGGACGGTTTACCCATCCATTTTCTCACATTCCATGGCGAAAGATTTTGCTTCTCATTGTACAGGTCAAAAACGGCAATACGTGATTTATTGGTAAGCTCGTGCATATATGAATCGAATCCAACGCCGAATTTAGAGTAATAATAGAACGCTCCCCATTCTTCGTTAGAACGAGAATTGGGTTTCCCCAGCTTTTTTTGTGCATTTTGAAGCGTCATGCCAATCTTGATGTCCGTTCGCCCAGGCAATGCACCCTTTAATGCAGCGTCCTTCAGGCTTTTCAGGTAAGCACGATCGCCAACACCCGAGTTCGGCCAATCTCTTGTACGAAGGTTGCGCGTATCTTCCAACCGCATTTCCAATTTGTTCACATTCAGCTTAAACGTATTAACCCCATAGACGAATTGAAGGTTGTTGTAATTTTTGAACTGCACTCGGGCACCTGTAAGAGTACGAATTCCACCATCTCTGATCGCGGAGTATGCATCGTCAATTTTTTTCCCCTTATTATCGACATATGTGACACGGCGCAATTCCCCGGAACGAACGATATACGTTTTCACTTCATTGAAATTAGAAGTTCCCCAGTCCGTGATCATCAGCATATCTGGTGTACTCGCCTCTTTGCCTTTCACAACGAAGTTCCAGGTTTGAGGCAAAATAATCGTATTCAGATCCAGTTTTGCTGCTTGCACTGTTCCGTATGCTGCACCTTTTTTCATTAAGGCCGCCCGATAGGTTCCAGTGTAACTTTTATCTCCTTTTTTATTTTTCGTCCAACCATTTTCCTCGGTCAGCGTGCTCTTCTGTTCATCATAAGCAAAAATATAAACCGTGTATGCCGTTTGCTTGGCATCACGAAGCGTAAATGAAAGCCGGCTCATACTTTCCAGCTGTTTGGCTGAGATTTGCTCTCCTTTGGCATCGGCATTGGGCGGCAGCAGGAGCAATGCGCTCAGAACATAGCTGATTAAGGTAAGTAAGGCAAGTGAAGCCCATTTTGCTTTGTATTTAGGGTGTATCATTGATGACTCTCCTCTGAGTAAAATAAACATCTAAAATCTCATTTCTAATTTTTAATCGTGCATAATCTCAACATTTTAATAAGTCTTGCTAGAGTGTACTTTTGATCAAACTATGTAATTAATATAGGTTTATGTTCAATAAGCATATCCTCCTACTAGTACTATTTTCCTAAGAATGATAACATACCCTTTCTAATAAAGAAATATATATCAATCTATTTTTTCGTTATTAATCCATATAACATAAAAAAGCCGCTGATTAGCGGCTCTTCTTCCATATTCGAAAACGATATAATTTATAGACAGGAGTATATCACATTACGTAAGCGTCGTTGAACATATCCTTCCTGACTGTTCAGCAAATGCTGGGCATACATGACCGTAAGCTCTGAATCCGGATCAATAATAGCCATACAACCAGCAGCACCACTCCATCCAAATTCACCAAGCGGGCTCAGCGAACCACTGCGTGCTTTCGAGATATGTGTACGGACACCTAGTCCATAGCCGTATCCATACATATGATCCCACGAATAATCACCGCGAGTCATCTCGTTCAGATGATCCGTTCGCATCAGTTCCACTGAAGCTTGTGACAAAATGCGCACACCTTCAGGACTCGTACCACGTCCAGTAAGCGCGTTCAGAAACCGTGCATAATCGCTGACGGTTGATAACAACCCAGCGCCACCGCTCTCCAGCTCGGTACCTACACGGAATCCATTCCCATCCATACGTACAGCCTTTTCAAGTTCGTCATTGTATGCATATTGCGGAATAAGGCGTTTCTGCTGCTCATCGTTCAGATTGAACGTTGTGTCGTTCATACCAAGTGGTCCGGTGATTTCGTCCCGGAGATACGCACCAAAGCTTTTACCACTGACGACTTCCACCAAGGCTCCGAGCACATCATGGCACATGCTGTAATTCCAATGTGTTCCTGGCTCAAACAAAAGCGGTTCCTTCGCTAGCGCTTTCGCGAATTCACGTGTTGGCAATGTTCCGTGGGTGTTTTTTACGGCTTCCTGAATACTTGGACTACCTACGTCATAGGAGAATCCGGCGGTCATGGTGAACAAATCGCGTACGGTAATGGCTCTTGTCGCCTTTTCCAGTCGAACCTCTCCGTTTACCATCGTTTTCTTCACCGTCATATCGGCATATTCGGGCAAATAATCGGAAAGTGGATCACTTAGCAGTATTTCACCTTTCTCCACTAGTTGCAGTCCTGCCACACAGGTCATGATTTTGGTCATGGAGTATAGATTGAAGATTGCTCCATCGCTAATAGGCGTTTTGTCCTCCAGATTGGCGTAACCATTACGATAATGGAAAACAGTATCATTTCGATGCATCACCAATACCTCTGCCCACGGTATACGCCAGGATGTCATGCGGTCAATAAATGTAGCAAGTGGTTTAAAGTCCATTTTTTCCCATCCTTCTATGTAAAATCGTTTATCATTTTGCGATGTGGTCCATGTTCACTCCACAATCCACATAGTAATAATATACGACCTTTTACAACGATTGACCACCTTCTATATCCTCTCTTTTGTGCAACTACCATACACAGTCCTCTGTGTTACAAAGCTTCGCATGAATAAGCCGATCCCCTAAAGGATCAGCTTAATTTTGAACTTTTAGACCTCGCCGCGTCTGTTTTCAACCGATTTCATACGGTTTTGATCATCTGGTACACGGTCAACACTGAACTCTTGGCCAGCTTCAACCTCACCATGACCTGAGATATTTCGGGAAAAATGAGTGAATTGCTTTTTTTGCTCATCCAGCTCGTGTTTTTGCTTCAGAAGCTCTTGCGGGTCCTGATTTGTCATTATACTAACCTCCCATTAATGAAACCATATTATTTGTTCGCACTACAGAAGTTTTCCATAAGTGAACTGTAGTTATGCATGAGGTTCAGAATCCTTACATAAAATGAGCTCAAGCTTCCATTAGCAATCAATAAGTGAAAGAGCATGTTTAGCCGTTTCACTATGGAGAGGGTGCTTGTTCAGAACTGTGCACATCGATTACAGAGGAGAGAACAACTAATGAAACGTCTGCTCTTATCCTATCCGCTTAGCGTAAATACTCCCGTATATAAAGATAATCCCCCAGTTGAGATCCAGCAGCAATCAAGCATAGCTCAAGGGGACCCGTATAACCAATTTATCATCACATCCCTCAACCATAGCGGCACTCATATTGATGGGCCTTGGCACTTTAATCCCAAAGGCAAAAAACTGAGTGAGCTTCCATTAGACGATTTTATTTTCTCTCATCCTACGATCCTCGACATTCCCAAAAGTGATGACGAATTGATTACCAAAGCCGACCTGGAGCCCTATGAGCACCTGATTGCAGGCTCTGATTTGCTGCTCATACGTACAGGTTTTGGGAAGCTTCGTTCCTCAGACCCTGTTCGTTATAGTGATCATAACCCTGGGTTTGCCGCATCAGCTGCCAGTTACCTCATGGTGTTTGATTCACTACGAGCAATCGGCATGGATATGATCTCTGCGGGATCTTCACTTCATGAGGATGAAGCTATCGCTTTTCATCAGAAGATCCTGGGAAAAGATCGTGTGGATGGCAAATTCATTCTAGTCATTGAAGATATGAATTTAAACCAGGATTTATCAGATATCGGTGTTGTTTATGCTGTGCCTTTGTTTGTTGAAGGGGTTGACAGCAGTTTCAGTACCATTTTCACTGAAAAATGTTAGCTGGAGCAGCCCGAAGTATTCATAAACAATATGTAGTGTATACCAAAAAAACGCGCCAAGAGATCATCTCTGGCGCGTTTTTTTATAGTGATTACGTTGTTAGTGAATATCTTTCTTTTTGAAATTGCCACCTCTTACTTCAGCTACATCGTATACAACTACAAAAGCAGATGGGTCAATTTCATGAATGATATCTTTAATTTTGCTCTCTTCCATCCGGTTAATGACACAAGTAATTTCCTTGAATTGTTCATTGGAGTATCCACCATACGCCTCGGTGTACGTTGCACCACGACCTAGACGGTCACGGATGGTTTCAACCATGATCTCAGGTTGAGTGGTAATAATTTTAAACGTTTTGGAGCCGCTTAATCCCTCTTCAACAATATGTATTACTTTGGAAGCAATAAAATACGCAAGTCCTGACAAAATCGCTCCTTGCAGACCGAACACGGTAGAAACGACAATAAAGACAAACATGTTGAGAAACAGAATGAGATCACTGGTTCCAAAAGGGACTTTACGCGAAAGAAGTACAGCCAGCATATCTATGCCATCCAATGCCCCGCCATTACGTAATGCAAGACCCATACCGAAACCGATGATAATCCCGCCGACCACCGTAACGAGCAAGGTATCCCCTTCGATGATCGTTGGTACATGGTGCATCAGACTGGTGCTGATCGCCAGTGAAGCAATACCGATGATTGAATATAACGCGAAGCTTTTACCAATCTGCTTGTACCCGAGCCATACAAACGGAATATTAATAATCCCGATGAGCATCCCCAGCGGTAATCCAAACAGCTGTGATCCTACGATACTCAGACCTGTGACACCACCATCTGAGACATTATTCGGGATCAATATGGCTTCCAGGCCATAAGCCGTTATAAATCCCCCAATGATAATCAATAATACTTTGGAGAGGATCTTTAACTTGTTTGACTTTTGTTTTCTGTTTTGATGCATTCCATTTCCTCCTTGATGAACAACCGATAAAAAACAGTCTATAATAAAAATCACTGTTTTGGCAAATAGATCGGCATTGTGTGTGTTACATCATTGCCCGATGAACGTGCGGTACGACGAGATTTTATGCTCAAGCATCTCATCGGCTGTGTTAAGGATATGCATCTGTTTTTGAATCGACTCTTTATGATCCTCCAGCAACTTTAGCCGATCTCCCGCTGTATGCTCCCCTTCCTGGAATAAGGATGCATACTTCTTAATGGTAGCAATAGGCATCTGAGTCTCTTTTAATTTGATCACAAATTGAAGCCATTTCAGGTGGGACTCGTTGTATCGCCTGTCTCCACTCGCATCTCGGAGAGGTGTTACAATCTGTTCTTTCTCATAATAACGCAACGTATGTGCACTGATATGGAGTAACTCGGCCACTTCACCAATGGTATGCATGGTTAACCTCCCCTCTATATTCGAGCTTGACTTAGAGTAAGCTCTAATCAGTATAATCAACTCGTGCTCACATCACAATAAAAAATGAAATCAGATCCAGGAGGAATTCCCATGAAATACACAGTGATTACCGGTGCCAGTTCAGGTATTGGATATGAAGCGGCTTTAGCTTTTGCAGCTCGTGGCAAAAATATGATCCTGGCAGCACGCAGAACCGATGAATTGGACAAGTTAAAAGGAAAAGTGGCTGAAATCAATCCTGATCTGGATGTTGTCATTCGTACAGTTGATCTGTCCATTGCCGCTAATGTACATGAATTCTATGAAAGTCTTCAGGCTTATTCCATTGAGACGTGGATCAACAACGCCGGATTCGGGAATTTTGCTTCTGTTGGCGAACAACACCTGCCCAAAATTGAGCAGATGCTTCATCTAAATATAGAAGCTCTTACGATTCTTTCTTCCCTGTATGTACGTGATTATGCAGATGTCGATGGCACACAGATCATTAATATTTCCTCTGGTGGAGGATATACCATTGTAGCCGATGCAGTAACTTACTGTGCAACCAAGTTCTATGTAAGTGCCTTTACAGAAGGGCTTGCGCAGGAGTTGAAAGGCAAGAATGCAGCAATGCAAGCCAAAGTGCTCGCTCCGGCTGCAACCGAGACGGAATTTGCGAAACATTCCTTTAATGTAGACGAGTTTGAATATGAGGGCAGAGTTCCTAAATTCCATACGGCGGAACAAATGGCTGGTTTTCTATTGGAGCTGTATGACAGTGAGAGTGTAGTCGGCATTGTGGATGGCATGACCTATGACTTTGAGCTAAGAGAACCGATCTTTCCTTACGCCGCAAGAGCAGCCTCAAAACCACAAAATTAACCCGAAGCTGATGTTTAAACCGAGTCGCCTGATTCCATTTAGACATCACCTAACCTTACTGATAGACATCGATGATAAACATCATTGCATCTAGTCATTAAAACATCATTGGACGTTAAAAAGGGAACCTGTCTCCAGGCTCCCTTCTTTTTTATAAACAATTCTGTATTAATACCTTCTATATAATGAACGTTTATGCCAGCCTTATTTTGAAATCCTGATATCCGAATTCGCGAACAACTTCGCAATCGCCGTCTTTTCTTTTGACTGCAATCGCTGGAAGCGGCATGCCGTTGAACGTGTTGGTTTTCACCATAGAGTAAATCGCCATGTCCTCGAATACCAGACGGTCACCTTCTTGTAAAGGCTGATCGAATGAATAATCCCCAATCACGTCCCCAGACAGACAGGTTTGTCCACCTAGGCGATACAGATGAGCTTTCTCGCCCACTTCTCCCGAACCGATCAGCGGCGGGCGATATGGCATTTCCAGCACATCCGGCATATGGCATGTAGCTGAAGTATCCAGAATGGCGATGTCCATGCCATTTTTATGGAAGTCCAGCACTGAAGTCACCAGATAACCCGCGTTCAGCGCAACAGCTTCTCCCGGCTCCAGATATACTTCCAGGCCATAATCATTCTGCATACGCTTGATGCAAGCTTCCAACCTTGGAATATCATAATCTTCACGCGTGATATGGTGTCCACCACCGAAGTTGATCCATTCCATTTGCGGCAACCATTGTCCGAACTTCTCGACAACCGCGTTCAACGTAGTCTCCAGATCGTCAGAATTTTGCTGACACAGTGTGTGGAAGTGCAGTCCGGAGACACCTTCCAACAGATCTGCTTGGAAATCCTCTTGTTTCGCGCCAAAACGTGAACCCGGAGAACACGGATCATAGATCTCGTGCCCTTCTTGGGTAGAGCATTCAGGATTGACGCGCAAGCCGACCTTACGGCCAGCCTGAAGCGCCTTATCCTTGAATTTTGCAAGCTGTGAAAATGAGTTGAAAATAATGTGGTCGCAGATGGAGATAATCTCGTCGATCTCTTCTGCGCGGTATGCCGGAGCAAAGACATGATTCTCTTTGCCCATTTCCTCGTGACCCAGACGTGCTTCATACAGACCGCTCGCCGTAGCACCGCTCAGGTATTCTCCAATCAGCGGATACATCGCAGTCATGGAGAATGCTTTTTGAGCGAGCACGATTTTGGCACCTGTACGCTGCATAACACCGTTCAGGATTTTCAGGTTTCTCTCGATAAGCGCCTCGTCAACAACAAAACATGGTGTCGGTAATTGCTCGAACCGCATTTTAACGAACAAGCTCCGATTCTTTAACTTCTTCTGGCAGCTCATCAACGAGTACCGGGTTGAAGTCTTCTACCCATGGGAGACCCCATTTGTTCAACTCTTCCATGAATGGATCCGGGTTGAATTCTTCTACATTGTATACGCCTGGTTTGTTCCATTTGCCTGTCATGACCATGGCCGCACCAATCATAGCTGGAACGCCTGTTGTGTAAGAGATTGCTTGGGAACCCACTTCTTTGTAGCACTCTTGGTGATCACAGATATTGTAAACATAGTATGTTTTGTCTTGACCATCTTTTTTACCTTTGAAAATACAACCGATGTTTGTTTTACCTACAGTGCGTGGTCCAAGGGATGCTGGATCAGGCAGTACTGCTTTCAGGAATTGCAGTGGAATAATTTGTTTGCCTTCATATTCAATAGGCTCGATTGAAGTCATGCCCACATTTTCAAGTGCTTTCAAGTGAGTCAGGTAACTTTGACCAAATGTCATGAAGAAACGAATGCGTTTCAGACCTGGCATGTTTTTCGCCAAAGATTCCAGTTCCTCATGGTACAACAGGTACATGTCTTTCTCGCCAACTTCTTTGAAGTCGTAGACACGTTTGATTTCCATCGGTTTCGTTTCGATCCATTCACCATTTTCCCAGTATCTTCCGTTCGCAGAAACTTCACGAATGTTAATCTCAGGGTTGAAGTTGGTTGCGAACGGATAACCGTGATCGCCACCATTGCAGTCCAAGATGTCGATGTACTCAATCTCGTCAAAGTAGTGCTTCAGGGCATAAGCGGAGAATACGCCTGTCACGCCTGGGTCAAATCCACTACCGAGCAAAGCAGTGATTCCTGCTTGTTCAAAACGCTCTTTGTAATCCCATTGCCAACTGTATTCGAACTTCGCTGTATCATGTGGCTCATAATTTGCTGTGTCCATGTAATTTGTTTTCGTTGCAAGGCAAGCATCCATGATGGTCAGATCTTGATACGGCAAAGCCAGGTTCATAACGATATCCGGTTTAACTTCATTGATCAGAGCGATCAGTTCGTCAACATTATCAGCATCTACTTGTGCTGTCGTAATTTTAGTTTTTCCGCCGTCCAGCTTGGCTTTGAGTTCATCACATTTGGATTTTGTACGACTCGCGATGCAGATTTCCTCAAAAACTTCGCTGTTTTGAACGCATTTGTGTACTGCCACGGAAGCAACGCCGCCGGCGCCGATGATTAGTGCTTTTCCCATTTTACATTCTCCTATCCCAATATGTATTTTTTTTAATTGGTTTAATTTGGTTTGATACGATGACAACAACAAGACAACAAAAAAAGCAAGGTGAAAAATGCCCGCAATCGCGCATCATCACACTTGCTTATCGATATACATCATAAAAAAGACGTGAAGTCTCCATGACCAAAAAAGTTCACAAGAACTCCTTTGGCGGAAAGCTCCTTCATGTATATCAATATTGGATCAGAGTCTATATAGCAAATAATTCGCCTTTACCACTCTTATTGACCGTTTCACAAGTTGATGTGCAATTGCACTGGTTGTAAAGTAACCAACTTATAAAATTTGAGCTTTGAACTCAATCAATAAAGCAACGTAAGTTGCCAATCGGCGTTTGACCCGGCTGTCCGTATGGCCTTAACTTCTTGGTGAAGTGGTCAAAAATTATCTGCTGGAAAGCTCTAATTCATATTGATAAATCAACTTCCCAAAATCACAGGTCTTACACTATCAGACGTTGAAAAAAAAATCAAGCAATTATCAAATTTTTTTTTGTCCGGCCTCCTCAGATTCGACCAAACCATCGCACCGGAACACATTACACACGGTTCACAACTTGTATACAGAGTGTACTCGCTGAGGTCAAATACATGATGTTCGGAACAATATTTTCGGATAAGACCAATTTCTGCATGATGCGTAGGGTCACAAAAAGTGTGCAGAGCAATCCCAATGGCTTTATGCATAAAAAGTTCATCTTTATTCATATTGTTTACCTCCAATATATAAATGATGTTCTCAAATATATCATTGCTTATAATCATTTCTCATTGATTCAGATCTTGTTTAAGTTGTTCCAGTTGTTCGGAATGTGTCAGGAGAAGATAAGAGCCGGTTGTAATCAGATTGGAAGTTGTCTCATGTCCAGCAAATATTAATAATGTGATCATGGATATTAATTCATCCTCATTCAAGCGGAAAAAGCATAAAAAAAGAGGTCGGCCATTAGCCAACCCCCATATTAATAACGTTGTTTCACCAGTTCCAAATACCACCAACAGGCTTCGGTCACTCTATTGGCTTCGGATTGAAATGCACTGGATTTATACTCTTTGTGAAACGCTTGAAGCACCACTTCGATCACAGGAATATTTATATCCTCTTTATCTTGTAAAAGCCCTAAAAGTCCCTTCGAAAGTTGCTTCAAGGATTCCGATTCCTTGGATTTTTGAACGTGTTTGTTGAACTCATCAAAATCTTTTAATATATCATCGATGTCCAGACCCATATCATGGTTGCGCTCATCGGCATTCAGGAAATAGAGTGACTGAAAATCGAAAATATGTTCATTTCTCTGGTGCATCGTTCTTAGGATCACTTCAATGTAGGTTAACACTTTTGGAACAACTTCGCTCCATACTGGTTTTTGCGTATTTAGACTTCTTGAGGTGTTGGCAATCTGATGTAATATGCCGTAGCACAATATTGCCCCTTCGTGGGCATATAAGCTAATGTCATTCCCGTACACCTGAATCAAGCGTGTAGACAGCCATTTGAGGTGAACTGTAGCCAGTTTGGCTGAATTAATCTCTCCGGAATAAAACCCCGTCCAATATAATTCCCATACTCGCTCTTTATTAGGTACAGACATAGGAATCGCAATCTGATCTACGAGCAAGTCGTAATCCGATGTATAGTGATTTTGTTCAAGTTCTTTGCGAATGAACACATCCTCTTGCATGCGCTGATCAATAATTGAATATAAACAATCTTCTTTAGAATTGAAGAATTTGTAGAATGTGCCTTTGGATACACCCGATTGATCCAAGATCATCTGGATTGTTGTATTTGCATAGCTATGCTCTAAAAATAGTGCAAGTGCTGTTTCCAATAAACTTTGTCTACGACTACTCATATCTCGTTATCGCCCCAAGTTTTTCTATTGATTATACCATTCAATTCCTCAGGAGTTGAAGCATTGATTCGCAGTATAAAGGTCATGTAAAATAATTGCACAATGAGTAAATTTGCACAATGAGCAACTTGTTGTTATGATAAACCTCACAAAGTGCATATTCAGTAAGTGTGCTCTTGTTAAAAAGAATTAAACCATAGTCATGGTGTGGGAGGTGAACGCATAAGCGGAGAACAATGATTAAACGAAACTTGCGACATTTGAAGAAAGAAGCAACTGAAAAAGCGCTTGCTGTTACAGCGTTTGAACTTACCCTTGAACACGGGCTTGATGGCTTTACGGTCGAAGATATCGTGCATCAAGTGGGTTGTTCACGTAGAACATTTGCTAACTACTTCACATGTAAAGAAGAAGCCGTAGCAAGAGGCGCAATATCCGTTCAGAATACAACGGAACTCGAAGAGTTACTTACCGAAATGCCTGAACACGCCTCCTTGTTAGACTTGCTGTATGACCTGATCAAGATGCAACTTACAACAGAACTAATTGGAAGGCTTCATCAGCTACTCTCGCTATCCCATACCTATCCCGTGCTTGAACCTCATTACCTCGGAGCTATGCACCGGATGCAGACGCAGGCACAAGATACCTTATTAGACTTATCCAACGGGAAGTATGACGAGATCTATACTTATCTTCTAATTAACGCACTATATGGAACGATACTGCCATTAATTGATGGAAGACTCAATGTGCTGCTGCCCGGACAAGTCTTTACTGAAGATACCAAGCCCGGTGCTATCACCTTCGATCAATTTTTGGAAACGACGTTTAGTCATTTGCGGGCAGGATTCGAACATGCCAACCATCCACATTCATCATAGAGGGAGTGTAAAATAGAGATATGTCTACATTACTATACAGAGTGGGGAAAACCGCTTTTAGCAAACCTGCCTACTTTATCATTGGCTGGGTATTAATTCTGGGAATTGTCATCTCCATGATTGGTATCAATGGTATTCACATCAGTTCTGAAATGAAGATTGAAGGCACAGAGTCGCAGAAGGTTCTGGATCAATTAGCAAAAGAATTGCCAGCCGCCTCCGGCGGTCAAGGAAGTGTTGTGTTCAAAGCACCGGACAACGAGCGTTTGGATACACCTGAACGTTTGGCTGCCATGATGAAAGGTGTTAATGAAGTTTACGCATTAGACAAAGTCCTTAACCCTGCCGATTATGCAGCTGAAGCGAGTAATTCAGGGGCTTCTGCTGAGATGGCTCAGAATGCTCAGTCTGCGGGTGCGGCTCAATCCGCAACAACCACGCCTCTTCCCTACGGACCTTTGATGGTGGATGGTGTTCCTGTACCTGGTATGCTGATCTCTTCAGACGGCAGTATTGCACTGTTCCAGTTCCAATTTACAATCGAGCAGTCTGCCATAACGCAGGATGTATTTGACTCTGTTATTCAATCCGTTATGACAGTAGAAAAAGGAACCAATATTACGGTCTTGCCAGGCGAAACGCTCAAAGCGGTATCGATTGGGGTCGGCTCCGCAGAGATTGTTGGACTGGTCATTGCTGTAATCGTATTGCTGATCACACTCGGCTCCGTTGTTGCAGCAGGTCTGCCTCTGATTACTGCACTACTGGGTGTTGCGATCGGAGTAGGTGGAGCATTCTCAATCTCCAAATTCATTGAAATGCCAAGTGTCACTTCCGTTCTGGCTCTCATGGTTGGATTGGCTGTTGGAATCGATTACGCTCTCTTCATTGTTAATCGCCAACGTCGAATGATCATTGATCAAGGCTTGAGCGCCAAAGAAGCAACAGCCAGAGCCATTGGTACATCGGGCAGCGCAGTATTTTTTGCGGGGTTAACCGTCATTATTGCACTATGTGGTATGCTCGTCATTGGTCTCACATTCTTGTCTACGATGGCTTTGGTTGCAGCAGCCACTGTACTCATCAACGTATTTGTTGCTTTAACCCTGTTGCCGGCTTTGCTGGGATTGGTAGGAGAACGCATCTGTTCAGCCAAAGCTCGTGAGAAAAGCACGAAACATCCTAAAGCCGCTAGTCACGGAGTTGCGGATAGATGGGTGAAATTCATTATCAAGAATCGTTGGGCTACCATTATCGCGATTATCATCATTCTTGGTTTTGCCGCGATACCTATCTCGAAAATGGAAATGGGTATCCCTGGCGCTTCCTCAGCGAATCTGGATACGGATGCAAGACAGAGCTATGATGCTATCTCGGAAGGCTTCGGAGAAGGATTCAACGGACCACTTATTCTGGTCGCAGAGCCTAATCAATCTTCTGCCAAAGTCACGCCGGAACTCTTGGGTGGTCTGATGATGGAGCTGCAAGGTCAAAACAACGTAGCACAGGTTACACCGCTTGGAATGACAGAAGATTTGGCTATCTTTAGTCTCATTCCAAAAACGGGTCCTAACGATACGCTCACTAAAACAATGGTCACTGATCTGCGATCGACTGATTCGAGTATCGCACAGACCTATGATGTGAAGCTTGGAGTTACGGGTCTTACGGCTGTTAACATTGATATGTCTGCTAAACTCGCGCAGGTATTCCCTATTTATGTAGGTATTATCATCCTGCTATCGCTGATCATCCTGTTACTCGTATTCCGTTCGATCATCGTTCCTATCAAAGCAACAATTGGCTTCCTGCTTAGTATCCTGGCTACATTCGGGATTACGACTGCTGTATTCCAATGGGGCTGGCTGCATTCGCTCTTTGGTTTTGATACCGGCGGACCGTTGCTGAGCTTTATGCCGATCATCGTGACAGGTATTTTGTATGGCCTCGCAATGGACTATCAAGTCTTCCTTGTTAGCTCGATGCGTGAATCATATGTCCACGGTCATCGCGGAACCGAATCCGTCGTTCATGGGTACAATCAGGTCAGTCGCGTGGTTGTTGCCGCAGCAGTGATCATGGTCTCTGTATTTGCAGGATTTATCTTCACCGATGATGTCATGATCAAGCAGATTGGTTTCACCTTGGCCGTAGGCATTCTGATCGATGCTTTCATCATCCGTATGGGATTGGTTCCAGCCATCATGGCTATTTTCGGAGACAAAGCTTGGGCTCTTCCGAAATGGCTGGATCGCATTCTGCCAAACCTGGATGTTGAAGGCGAGAAGCTGATTGCTTCCCTTCATGCTGAAGAACAAGCCAACACCAAGTCTGGATTAAAATAATCAGTCTACTTCAATGGTAATACCAGGATTACTCATCATCACGACTAGATTCACCATTACAAAGACCTCCTATGTTTTATAAACAGGAGGTCTTTTCTCTGCTCCAGATTATGCAGTGATATCTTCAATATGGACATTATAGCGCGGGGATTGAGAAGCATTAACAAACGCCGTAAATAACTTTTGACTACAGTCATCTACGTTGTAGCTGTACTCTGGATGCCACTGCACAGCTAAAACAAATGAACGGTTCGGCATGACCACGGATTCGACGAGTCCGTCTTCAGCGACTGCCACGGCCGTTAATTTATCCGTTAACATCTTGATCCCCTGATGGTGATAGCTGTTTACTTTTATCTTATCTGTTTGCAAAATATCGTATAGGATATTATTTTTCTCAATATGTACATCATGTACAAGATTCGTATACGGCGGACTTTGCTTATGATTAACGATCTTGTTCACATGAAGTTGAAGGCTAGTCGGAATGTCTTGATACAACGTACCACCCAAAACAACGTTAAATAATTGTAGTCCACGGCATATGCCAAAGGCTGGCTTATCAAGCTCAATTACCTTTTGTAATAATACCGACTCCATCATATCGCGTTCAATACATAACTCTCCACAGGCGACCTCTGCATGCTCATGATACAGCTCCGGATTGAGATCATGTCCCCCGGTGAACAGGAAGCCATCGAATTCATTAACCAATGTTCCTATAATATCGGTATCCGTTGTCAAAGGCAGCATAATCGGAATCCCACCTGCTCCCTCTATTGCGTTCATATAATCCGGAAGCATCCAGTAACTTTTTTTGTCAGTATCATATAAAGGCAGTACACCGATCATGGGCTTTTTCATGGCTTTACCTCCCAGCTTTTCATTCATTTTATCAGATCTCTTCATATATAAATTCACTGAATTATTGCATTATCCTACCTCTATTGTCTGCGAACTCGTTTCATCCGGAATGCTGGAAAGGATATGTTGAGGATGAGTGATCACATTCCTACTCCTCTCTCTCAGCTAAGCGCACAAAAGACGCTCCTTTTGGGGAACGCCTTTTGCTTAACACGTTTCGTTTCAAACTTACTTACTTCTAATCTAGAGCTTAAACCGGCGAACCAGTTCTTGCATATTCTCTGCTGTTTTGGATAGCTGTGCAGAAGATGCGGATATCTCCTCCATTGCCGCCATTTGCTCTTGGGCTGCTGCTGAAGTTGTCTGAGCGCTATCAGCCGACACTTTAGAGATGTGACTCATCGCGGCAACGGTAGCCGAGACTTCCTCCGTACTGGCTGACAACTGTTCTGAGACAGCAGATATATCCTGAATTTGATCCACGATATGAGTTGTATATTGTTCAATGTTGGATATGGTTGCAGAAGCTTCTTGGCTGATCCGCATTCCCTCACCAACTTGATTGCGAACTTTATCATTCATAAGGGAGGTGGATTTTGCAATCAGATCAAGCATTTTGCCAATGGTAGCGCCAATGTCGTCCGCACTTTGTTTGGATTGCATGGATAACGTACGCACCTCACCAGCAACGACAGCAAAACCTTTACCGTGTTCTCCTGCTCTTGATGCTTCAATAGAGGCATTCAGTGACAGAAGGTTAGTTTGCCGAGAGATATCCGCAATCGCTTCATTCATTCGATTGGCTTCGGCGGACAGACTGGACAGCTCATTAATCAATGCCGAGGTTTCTTCAACAGCTCCGAGAATATGTTCCATTTGTTCTCCGACCTGGTTGATGGTTTTCCCGCCATTAGCAACAGCGCGCTCCGTCTCTTCAGCGGAATCAACGATGGCACTCGCAGATTCTGCAATTGTACTGATGCCTCTCGCCATCTCTTCTACGGCATTCGCGGTTTGTTCCGCATTTTCCGCCCCAACCATAGCTGATTCCGCAGTCTGGTGCATGGTTTCCGCCACATGTTGAACCGATTGGGTGGTTTGTTCTGTGCTTTCCTGAATCATTTGGGAAGAGTGACTTAACAACGATGACGTCTGATGAAGTTCGGCAACCACCGATTGAAGGGAAATGGTCATCTGGTCAAAATCATTGGCTAATATACCAAATTCATTTTCAGTTTTAAGATTAACCCGTTCGGACAGATTCCCTTCTCTTACGCTGCGAGTGGCCTTTCGCAGTTTTTGCATGGGTACAATAAAAGATCTCAGAATGAAGAAAATAATAACTCCGGCAATCATTACAGATACAGCAATGACGATTAGACTCGATACCATGATGGGTTTCGCTGCGGCGATAAAATCCTCATGGCCCATCAAAGCAATGACATTCCATCCCGTCAAAGCATTAACACCGTTATACACCTCCAAATCATACGCCAGATCCGTTCTAACAAATTGGGAGAATGCCATCGGTTCTTCGGAACTTGAAGCCGTATTCGGATGAACTGGAATTCCTTCGATCAGCGCTCCGCCAAGTTCTCCTCCCCCACCTTTTACAATGGCACCGGACCAAGCCGCGATGGTTCGATTGGCGTCAACCACAATCAGGCTCCCATTACCTCCTACATCCACTTCAGATATTTCTTTGGCTAATTGCTCCAGATCAAGTTTAATACTTGCTACACCATGTTGATTTGAAAGAGCCTTTGAAATTTCTACATAAATCTTCCCGGATACCGGATCTTTCATAATGCTCGAAAAATAGAGTGATCCATTCTTACTTTCACCATTGGTATACCACTCTGTGCTGCGTGGATCATATGTTGCATCCTCTACTGCTGGAGATGATATGAAATCACCTTGCTCGTTACCCACAGTTATAGCAAGAATATCAGGATATGTATCAGCTAATTGCTCGATTTCTACTTGTACCGCTTCGATGTTCGCCTGACCGGGCGAGGATCTATAGATACGGTCTATATAACTCAATAATTCTGCTTTTTCCCCTACCAGATTGTTAATATGCTGTCCTGTCATCGTTAATATTGTGTTGATGGGTTCTGTCATTTTTTGTTGCACCTGATCTTTGGCACTATGATACGAGAAATAACCGATAAGTGTAGTTGGGATAATAAGCACCGCAAGGAAAGCTGCAATCAGCCTAGTACTCATTAATCGTAAACTGGCTCCTCCTTTCTTATAAAATGACCTTTTTTTCTTTTCTTTTTCCAAAGTGAATCTTCCTCTCTGTATCCATTTTTAGTAGAATCAACCGGCAAGTAAACGCAAAAAAACCCATATATGTACACACCCAAAGAAACGTTGAGCATGTATATACATAGGTATTGCCTGAATGAATTCAGTAACAAGCCGTATTTGTTTCGTATTATAGCATAAATAAAAAGGGTTTGTTAGCTATGATTGGTTCTTTATACCAAGCATCTGTTGTTTATATTCGGTAGGACTTAGCCCCGTATACTCTTTGAACACCTTGGAGAAATAGTGCTGATCGCTAAACGACAGCAAATCGGATAATTCCTTAAACTTCATGTCCGGCTGGCTTTCCATCAGTCTGCAGGCTTCCTGAATGCGAAGCTGGGTGTAATACTGAACAAACGTAATTTGTGTTTCATTTTTGATCACTCTGCTGACATAGGACGGGCTGACGTGAAACTTCATGGCAATGTCGTTGATCGACAATGGAGAGTATTTATTTAGTTTTACGTAATCGTCAATCTGTTCGAACAGGATCGCCTTGCTTTTGCGGACGTGGGATTGCAGCATATCGAAACACTGTCCCGTCCATTCCGTCAGTTCCCGGCAAAAATCAGCATAGGACTGTGCCTGGACGAATTGTTTTGCCCGAAGCTCCAACCCCAATCTCATGCCCGAGCCCTGTTCCTCGTACAGATGAGCAAACGTGTCTACGATCAATCCAATAAACCGTTCCACCTCAGTCATATGTACATTTTCCTCTGCCCATTGATTCAACAATTCAGATAACTTAAGAGCAAACCGTTCTTTCTGCCGGGCCTGTATCATCTGTACAAAAACAGATTCCAGTACCGAATCCAGACAGCCTGTCTCGGATCTAGCCATTGATACCGGATTCCCGGTATCCAACACTATTCCTTGTTTCAACCGTTGCTGCTCAGACATAATGGACGACATGCGGTGATAGAGCTCAGGCAGATTACCAGACTCAGCCAATAGAAGTTGTCCTCCAATAATCGCATTGATGTCATGCGCAACCAAATGCCGTCTCAAGGATTCAAGACATTCGTGTACGGAAGAATACACCTCAAGTGCACTCTTGTTAACAAAAGCAATAAATTGATATGGTGTTTGGCTGGTGTACACACGACAAGAATAGAATGGGAAAAAATCCTTCACCATCGCCTCAAGCTCCAGCTGCACCCATCGTTCATTCCCTGCGGTGAAGGGTTGTTTGCTCATAATCATCATCATCTGGCTGAATAAGGGCGGAAAATCCTCCCCCTTTTTGAGCGTAGTCTCACATTGGGGATGAATGATTTCTTGCAGATCCAGCAGTTCCTTGGACATCTGTTGATCAAGTTGGTCAATTACCCGACCCATGACTTCTTCAAGCGCCTCTCGTTCGACAGGTTTTAGCAAATAGTCAAACACTTGCAGGTTCAATGCTTTTCTTGTGTATTCAAAATCGCTGTATCCGCTAATTAGAATGACCTTCAGATCCGGGTTGGCAAGCTTGGCTTGCTCAATCAGGGACAGGCCATCCATTTTTGGCATTCGAATATCCGTCAACAACAGATCAATCGATGACTGCTTTATCGCTGCCAGAGCCTCCTCTCCATTCGTTGCCGTAGCCGCTACACGAATGGGAAAGCTCAGCGTTTCCAAGAGCATTTTTATATTACGTAATATCGGCTTGCTATCCTCTACAATCATCGCATTATACATCGCCTATGCCTCCTCGCTAGTAAAAATCTTTCGTCAGTGAGCCGATGATCTGAATCGTTGCTCCATGTTGCTCTTCCGAATGATTGTTAAATATATTAATAAAGAGTCGGTTGTTATACATTAGTTTGAGTCGATTGACACTGTTGATAATCCCCATATTACCAAGGGCTGTAGCACGATCGGCCGTCTGGTTCATTCCGGAGCCCGATGCCTGAATATTGGCTACAATCTCCTGGATCTTATCCGGTGGAAACCCCTCTCCGTTATCCTTGATCTCCAAAGCCCATAATCCGTTATATTGCTTCACGGTAATCCGGATATGCCAAGGCGGCGCAGTGTTGGCAAAGGCATGTTCAATGCAGTTTTCCACAAACGGCTGAATGACCAACCGTGGCAAACGGATTTCGTTCGCCAGTTCGTCAGCACAGATGTCCCATTCCAGATCCTCCTCGTACTTTTGCTGTACAAGGGACAGGTAATGTCTCGTATGTTGAAGCTCCTCAGCCAAAGTCACATGCGCGTATGGTGAAGAGACAATATAACGCAGACTGTCCGAGAGATGTTTACACATATCGGATACAACTTTGGTCTTCCCCTCTTGGGCGGCAATACTGATCAGATATAGAACATTATGAATAAAATGAGGTGCGATCTGGGCTTGCAGCGCAGAATTACGCGCCTTTACTTCTTCATGAAGCGCCGATTTTTCCCGGTCAATGGATTGTTGAAGCCTCTCCATCAGATCCCGAAAGGCTTCATTCAGCAACAATAGATCGTTATTCTTCGGCGTTTCATCCACTTTCAGATTCATATTGCTGTAGTTCATTCGCCAGATCTGGCTACGTAGCTTGCGGATAGGCAGCAGCAGGTTACGCGTCGACAGGAAGATATACACGAACGACACCAGCATCAGTGCTGTAATCAGCAGGATGGACATCGTCTGAACAGAATGGATCGAGCCTAGGACAGATTTTTTGGGCGTTATGATGTATGTAATCCAACCTGTACTCGGTGAAATAGAATGTGTGACGTAATTGTCGTCTTTGTCGACATCTAACCCCTCGTCTGATGAAGGCTTTGTCCAATTGGCAAATGTCTCACTAGCTTCCGTACCTGTCATCTGCTCTCCTTGTTCATTCAGAATATAGACTTCCCCTGCTGTAATGCCTTCCGTAAGGTTCTGTATATAAGCTTGTTCCATCTGAATGCTAAGATAACCGTACACCTTGCCATTCTGATCATTGATCGTACGAACAAAGGAAATGGTATCGACTTGGCGCAGCAGAACAAAACCACTTTCCGTCCACTCTCGTCCGATCTGACTACTCTCCATCAGGGTGTTCAGGATGGCGGGTGGATTACCCGAACCCAGATATGACGTCAGGAGAATGCCGTGATTGTCATAGATGGACATGTCCTTGATATTCATGCTCGGACCGATGGCCTGGAACATGATGTCTTTAATGATCCGAATCTGTTTCAGTCTTTCATAATTACTATGCGCTGAGGAGCTCTTGTCCATGGCTGCAAAAATATTTTTGCTGGATAATATTCGCTGTGACATCTGGTTCTGCTGCTCCACATAGAGATCAACTTGTTCTCTTACCTTCGTAGCGGTCACGAGCGTATCCTGCTCCGTTTTCAATTTGAGCGGACGGACAACGATCACATTCACATAAACGATAAAACAGCCCAGCACAAACAAAAGCAGAGCCAGAAACGTCAAAAACACCTTCGTCTGCAAACTGAATTGAGTTGTTTTATGTATGAACTTCGCCATTATTAGAGATACCCTCCTGTTCTGACATGATGTGAAATCCCTTACATTGATGTCTACTCTATCACGGTACTCCATGAAATGATAGCGATTTCAAGTTCAGGATTTTACACATCAACGTTCAAGCACAGACATGTACCGAGGAGAGAAAAAAATCTATAATCGGACTTGTAAACGGATTCACTACACGTTTTAGAGGGGGATTTGCATTGAAAACAATAAAAAGAAAAAAGGCGATTTCCATTATTCTGGCCAGTTTATTATCCATCTCATTAACCGCTTGTGGTTCAGGAGATACGGATTCAGGTACAGCTGCTGGCGGGGACAGCAAGAGTGGCAAGGTCACATTGGAGCTGGCAATCTCCAAAAGTTCTCAGGACTCTGCCTTCATTCAGCAGGACATTCTCGATGCATTTGAAAAACAAACGAACATTCGCGTCAACTTGCAGCTGATTCCTGCGGAACAAACGACGACAGTATTGCAAACCAAACTGGCAGTAGATGAAACGCCTGATATCATTCAGTACAATCTGGCGAGTGCTGTCACGGACCTGAACCTTGAACGGAACTTCGAGATTCTAGACAACGAACCTTGGGCAAGCAGAATTGTGAACAAGGACGTCCTCTCTTCCGGCGGCCATCTCTACAGCTTCCATGTCAGTCAGGATACGGGGATGCAAGGGGTAGTTTACAACAAACAAATCTTTGAAGAACTCGGGTTGTCGATTCCAACGAACTACGAAGAATTCCTGGCGATCTGTGAAAAAATCAAAGCAAGTGGCATTACACCTGTATTCATGCCATACAAAGATGCCTGGGCTGCCAACATCTGGCCCGCTGCAGCTTTTGCCGATTTTGTAGCCAAAAATGATCCGACGTTTTTTGATGAGTTGAACAGTAACAAGAAAAAATGGTCCGATATTCCCGAATTCAAAACATTCCTGGAACAACAGTATGAAGTGTACACCAAAGGGTACACCAACACCGATGTACTTAGCGACAGCTATGACATGGCAGTAGGTAAATTCCTGAACAAGGAAGTTGCCATGATGTTTATGGGTGATTGGTTAATTGAAGGCGTGGCCGAGCAAGATCCAAATATGGAACTGGGTGTATTCCCGATTCCGTCGTCGGATAATGCCAGTCTGGGTGCAAGTCCGCTCGGCGGACAACTGTTCATTCCGAAGAAATCCAAACATTTGGATGAAGCCAAACAGTTCCTCGACTATATCGCTTCCAAAGATGTCGCACAACAGATCGTGGATTCCAAAGGATACGTATCCAATTTCAGTGACGTTACTACTCCGGAACTGCCGGCATACAAACAGGATATTGTAGACAATTACATTACGCCGAAGAAAACCGTGCTAACAACGGATGCATACATGCTGGTGGATCGCAGTGAATTGTACCGATTGTTGCAGGATCAATTCGCTGGTGGATTGTCACCAGACGAAGTGCTCAAATCCTGGGATGAGAAGTTTAGTCAGCTGATGCAGGATAAAGGCGTAGAAGGTTTCTAAAGAGTGAAATATAAGGCAGCATAACATGATCAATTGTTATGCTGCCTAGCTATAACGGAGTGTGAGACATGAAAAGGACTAAAAATCTATACTCGTATTACATGATATTTCCCGCACTATTGATCTACTCCATCTTTTTCGTTGTGCCTGCTCTCGCCGCTTTTTATTACTCATTCACGGATTGGCGGTTAGACCGGCTGGAGTTGAAGTTCATCGGGTGGGATAATTTCGAGAAAATTTTCTCAGACAAAACGCTGATTCTGGCGTTGAAAAACACAGCGATATTTGCAATTGTCACCGTTGTCGGCAAGAATGTCATCGGCCTATTGCTGGCCGTAGGACTTAACATGCGATTAAGAACGAAGAACCTGCTGCGTGCGATATTCTACTCCCCTTCCATTCTCAGCATACTCGTGATCAGCATTCTGTTCACTCCCATGTTGCGTACCGAAGGTACCATCAACAATTTGTTGGAATCTGTAGGATTACATTCGTTAAGCCAAGCTTGGCTGACCAACCCATCGATTGTAATCTGGACGATTGCCATTGTCTCCATCTGGCAGAGTGCCGGGTTCCAGATGGCCATCTATCTGGCAGGCCTGCAGTCCATTTCCCAGGAGTATTACGAAGCCGCCAAGATTGATGGCGCAAGTTCGTGGAGAAGTTTTTTCAAAATCACACTGCCACTCTTGCTGCCCGCCATTAACATTAACCTGATGCTGACGTTGATCGGTGGACTCAAAGTATTCTCCGAAGTATATGTCATGACCGGTGGTGGCCCGGGTAACGCTTCCCAGGTCGTAGGTACGATCATTCTGCGGTCTTTCGGCGAAGGCAACTGGGGACTTGGAACAGCGGTCAACACCCTTCTGTTCGTGGTCGTTACCATTATCGCTATACCGCTATTGATCTTCATGCGGCGTAAGGAGGTTACCGAATAACATGGGCTATACACGCAAACTCGCCATCCGTAACTATATCGTGGAAGGCTTCCTGATTCTGGCCTCTCTTATCGTTCTGTTGCCGCTTGTCATTCTGATCTTTGGCTCATTCAAAACCAGCGCCGAAGTGCTCAGCTTCTCCCTGAGTTTCCCGGAAACATGGCAGTTCTCGAACTATGTTCGTGTCTTCCAGGAAGGCGGTCTGTCGCGAGCATTCTTCAACAGTATTTTGATTACTGGCGTATCTTCCATCATTAATATCGTTGCTTCTTCTGCAGCGGCATTCATTCTGGCACGTCGGGAAACCAAACTATCCGGCACCCTCTACATGTATTTCTTTATGGGACTAATTGCGCCAATGTCCATTATCACGACCATACGGGTTGTACAGGGACTGGGGTTCTACGGCAGCATCACTAGCGTTATCCTGATCTATGCCGCGTTAAATACAGCCTTCAGCGTGTTCTTGTACAGTGGATTCATTAAAACCATTCCACGAGCACTGGACGAAGTGGCTTTTCTGGAAGGAGCAAGTGTGTTCGGTGTGTTCTTCCGCATTGTCACACCACTCATCCTGCCCGTTAACGCAACGGTAGCGATCATGGTGTTCATGTCCGTCTGGAATGATATCACCATTCCGGTATACTTCCTGACAGACAGCTCCACTTGGACGATGCCACTATCGATCTACAATTTCTACGGCAAATATAGTCGGGACTGGAACCTGATCTTCGCCAATCTCGTGCTTACTTCGTTGCCTGTGTTCATTCTGTATCTATTTGGACAAAAATATATCGTCAGCGGCCTTACTGCCGGTGCAGTTAAAGGGTAAGCCCTATATTCTCGCAAAACTCTAATACGTTAGGAATTCGAGGGAATTCATGTAGCAATCTATAAAGGCTTAAAGATAAACATAAAGACCCACCTTAATTGGCGGGTCTTTCTTTGTTTGTTTTTGAAGTAATGTTCTGTAATAAAGTTTTACAATAACAGTAATATCTTCACGATTATTATTTGGGATAAGTATCATACAGATTCGCCGGTAACGCCTGCACAAACGGTGACCACTCGTTCGTTGTGTAGAGTTGAAGTCGGTGCATGGCTCGAGTGCAAGCCGTATATAGAAGCTTGCGATCATATTCCTGGCTGTAAGCTTCTGGTGAAGCATCATAGACCAGGACCGCATCGAACTCGACGCCTTTCGCAAGATACACAGGAATAACCATGATTCCTTTTTCAAAAATCTGTGTATCCTTCGTTATAAGTTGTAACCCTTCGCCTCCTTGACTCTGTAACCTTTCATAGGCTTCCCGGCTTTCAGCTGCGGTCTTCGTTATTACAGCGATGGAATCGAACCCCTCTGCCTTAAGCGCAGTAATGTCTGCCAGAATACGCGTACCACGCTGCTTCTCGTCCTTAAATCTTGTTAAAAGAGGCTTCCGATCTCTCCTTTCAAAGGGTCTAATCTCTTCTCCCCCGGGTAACATGTGTCTCGTGAATTCAACAATCTCTTGGGTTGAACGATAACTGCGTACCAGGCGGATCAACGTGGTTTCAGCTTCTCCATAAAGGCGGATCAATGGAGAGTTGGACGCTGCTAAATCCGTAGCCTGCATAAAGATGGCTTGCCCGAAATCTCCAAGTACGGTCATGCGAGCACGAGGGAACAGTTTCTTGAGATATTCGTATTGAAACGCTGAATAATCCTGACCTTCATCCACGAAGACATAACGAATCTCTCTATTCGTCCGAACGCCCTCGATCAGTTCTTTTACATATAAATAAGGAGTAGCATCCTCATGGAAAAGCTTGTTCTGGAGGATCATCTCCCTGGTTTGTTTGCATATCTCAGCCCAATGCTGCGGGGGGATTGCCCCATTCGTTCGTTTCCGATAAGCGGCTTCATCTGCAAATAGTTGTTCATATATCCCTTTCACATCCACGAACTGGAATTTCCTCACACTCTTCCTTAAAGGTTTAAACATGTTTTTCACCAGTTTCTGACGAAGCAATTCCTCTTCGCGCTCTGCAAAATCAAAAGCACCCTCATCTTGCTCTGCGCTGTTATTACCGTTATCTCGTGCTGCATACTTTTCCGCGACATCGAACACAGGCTTTTCTTTGTGAAGCATACCGTAAGCTTCCACATACTCATCGGAATCCAGATAATTCAACTCCTCCAGAACCCAGTCGGCTTCACGTTCCAGACGTTCCAGCATAACGAGTTCTCTCAGCAGCCATTCCTGCACAAGAAGAATTCGGTTGGACAGTGTCAGATTTTGATCCAAACTGTAAAATTGGTTCTTAATTCGGTCCGCAGTGATGAACTCACGTTCCCGAAATCGAATCCCATTGAACAGCATCCCCTCTCCTCCCAACCACTTCCCGTAGTTTTGGAGCACTTGAAGGAATGTCTCCGAAGCTTTATACTTGATCGCCTCCATACGAGCTTCATATCCTGGATCTCCCTGGGCTGTCAGCACATATTCAATCTGATCAAAGGCATCCTCTGGTCGTAAGGAGGAATCCAGCCAATAATTCAGATATTCCTGAAAAGTGGTCTGCTGCATGTTCTCTTCGCCAAGTTCCGGGAGTACGGTGGAGGTATAACTGGTAAACATCGGATTCGGAGAAAAAAGTACAATCTGATCTGCCTTAACGGTCTGCCGGTGTTTGTATAACAAGTAGGCCACTCGCTGTAACGCAGCGGACGTCTTGCCACTGCCAGCTGCTCCCTGAACAATGAGCATACGGCTTCGGTCATCACGGATAATAGCATTTTGTTCCTTTTGGATGGTTGCTACAATGCTTTTCATTTGTGAGTCTGCACCTTTGGCGAGTACTTGCTGTAACAATTCGTCACCGATCGTCTCATTTGAGTCAAACATGCTAAGAAGCTGCCCGTGTTGGATCTGAAATTGACGCTTGAGCTCCATCGTACCCTCGATTTGTCCTGAAGGTGTGTCATAACTTGCTGGCCCCGGAGAGTGATCATAGTACAGGCTCGCAATTGGCGTACGCCAATCATAGATGAGAAAGCTCAATCCATCTTCATCCATGAAGGAAGATACGCCGATGTAGATCTGTTCAGTATATGTCATGCCTTTTTCCTTATAATCGAAGCGACCAAAATACGGTGTCGGAAGTAATCTCTTTGTATTTTTCCATTGTTGCGTTAACAGCTTGTGCCCACGTTCCCTCTCGGCCAACACTCTCGATTGCTGATTAATGGTATAGAAGGCATCTTCAAAATCGGTGTACGAACCCGTGTTAATCGTCACTTCTTCCCAAAACCGTTTACGAATTTCGGCTGCCTGTTCATGCAGTCCTTCAACCTTTGGTTCTAAGTCGTCGAGTCTTGCCTGAAGCTTGCTCCTTACCTGCACTAATCTTTCCTCTTCCAACTTCCATTCAACGGTTTTATCCATAAATGAACCCACTCCCTTTTCCATTTATTAGGACCCCAAAAAAGAGCATTGACAAATCGGAATGTCGGATGTAAAATTAAATTAGGAGAAATAATGATTCACCCTTTGTTCCTAATAAAAATGTCAATTGCGCTATAGATTATATCATGGCGTTTTTTCTAGTTCAATCTTTTTATTCACTGTCTGAGTTGGAGTTCATTCATAATTGATAATGCATAAGATGTTCCTTGAGTTACAAGGAGCATCTTTTTTTATGTCCTCGATCTAACGAATTCTGGGATTGTGAGAAGATTAGGCAATAGTTTGATAGAAATGTGGTACCCGCTCGTTCATTTGTTATGACATACTAATGGTGTAAATAGATCACCAGACCGGTGGCAATAATAAACATTAGAAAGGATATGAACATGACATGGAATATACGAAACTGGGTAACACTGGCTTGGACGTATCTCGATTTTGCCTAGGATGTATGGGGTTTGGAGACGCCAGTAAATGGGTTCATCAGTGGGTACTGAATGAAGAGGACTCTCGCCCCGTGATCAAAAAAGCGCTCGATCTGGGCATCAATTTCTTTGATACAGCGAATGTATATTCTCTGGGTACGAGCGAGGAGTACCTTGGTCGGGCGTTAAAGGATTTCGCTAATCGGGATGAGGTCGTTATTGCAACCAAAGTACATGGACAGATGCATAAAGGACCCAACGGTTCTGGCCTTTCCAGAAAAGCCATCCTGAGTGAGATTGATAAAAGCCTGAGACGATTGGAAACGGATTATGTAGATCTGTATATCATTCATCGTTGGGACTACAATACGCCTATTGAAGAAACCATGGAAGCCTTACATGATGTGGTGAAGTCCGGGAAAGTAAGATATATTGGGGCTTCAGCCATGTTCGCTTGGCAGTTCCAAAAGGCATTACATGTAGCAGAGAAACATGGTTGGACCAAGTTTGTCTCCATGCAGAACCACTTGAACCTCATCTACCGCGAAGAAGAACGTGAAATGTTACCGTTATGCAAGGAAGAAAAGATTGGTGTGACTCCTTACAGTCCTCTTGCTTCAGGCAGGTTAACCCGTGACTGGTCCGTATCGACCCTTCGATCCGAGACAGACGAAATTCAGAAATCCAAGTACAATGCGACCAGTGATGCAGATCGACTTGTGGTTGAACGGGTTGCATTCATTGCAGAAAAATACGGAGTCCCTCGTACACACATCGCACTTGCGTGGTTGCTGCAAAAAGACACTGTAGCGGCTCCAATTATCGGTGCCACCAAACTATCACATCTGGAAGATGCTGTAGGTGCTCTTTCCGTTAAGTTGACCTCAGAAGATGTCACATTCCTTGAAGAACCTTATGTACCTCATCCTGTAGTAGGTGCTCAATAGTAAATTTTTCTAAAAAAATGGAGAGAACCCCCCTATTTCCTCATCCGGAAGTCGGGGGGCTTTTATGTGTGCAATTTATTTTCGCCAAAATGTTGAACATTCTGCCTTATCCGCGATATTAAACTCAATCATTCTCTCAAGTAACGAATAATCAATCTCCTGTTTCCACTTCATTCGCACCAACTCTTTGGTATGATCATAACCGGCTTTAGTGATCTCTTCCGAAAAACGATTAATTCCTGCCTTCTCGGGAGCAACAGCCAAATGTTGCTTGGATACACTAAAACCAATAATGAAGGTATCATGGTCGGTAAACATCGGTTGGTTCCATGCAATTTTTTGTTTTAAATTCGGGAATCTTTCAGTGATCCAGTTCAAAACTTCTTCCGTTCGTGCCTGGTGTTCCGGGTTATCGATGCGTGCTATAAATTCTGCAAAGGTCTCCATTGGTTTCCCCCTATATCATGAAATATACTATTAAATTGCCCTGTCCAAACTCATTCTATCATGAACATCTCATTCAAAACCCCTTATCTGCCCGATCACTCAATAAAAAAATGAGCACCCTGCTAGACTTTAAATTTTCCCTTAATCCAAGAACGCAACTGATAAGCACAGAATGCGCGTTCATCTGGATCGGATTGAGAACCCTTTGTCAGATAAAGTTGATCATTCACGTATCTGGGATAAACATGCAGATGATAATGCCATACATCTTGATTACCTGCAGGTTCATTATGCTGTCGTGTAGAGATTCCTTCACATCCATATGTACTTTTCATTGCCCATGCTGTAAGTTGAGCCGCGTAATGAATCTCAGCAGCGTAGTCCGCAGGAAGTTCAAAGATGTTCTCGAAATGTTGATTTGGAACAATAAGCACATGTCCTTTATTGTTTGGCCACCACTTGCCTGCTATAAATGCCGTTACCTTTTCATTCTGATAGATAATATCTCTTTGTTTGGTTCCCTGATCAGGTCGCTCGATACCCCAAATACCACAAAATGGACATTCATACCCTTCGGGCTGATGTGAAAATAATGCTGTCATCTTTCTGCTTCCACTCCTTTCAAGTTTCTTCAAGTCATTATTAGATTTAGCTAGCTTCACACCTATGTCTGTAGCAATTTTTATTTTAATTGAAAACTCAACTCGCAAGAAAGAAATTGCGGTCAATTCGGATTATTATACTAGTTTTGTTTCGAGAGTACAGAATCTGAATGATACACTTTCTCAAACCAGTGAGGTACATTCTACTGGAGAAATCGAGCAAATGTTTGATGTTTATACTTCCATCATTTTAATAAATGACCGATTAACGCTCATCAAAGAACATACTGAAAATTTCTCTGATTATATAAATGTTCTTATCAATGACTTTTTAATATTTAGAAATGAATATGGTTATCTTGTAAAGGATCAATTAAAAGGAAACCGTACAGATTCTGAAGTACGTATAAAAGTAGCCAAACAGATCAAATTATTCCTGAATGACTTGCCTAGAGAATACCACGATTCAGAAGAATTTTCTGATCAGTTCAGTGTCGCTGCTAAGCATATTAAGCCATTGCTGCATCTTAACTTTTAATTTATTTGAGCCGCTGTTGCGGCTCTTTTTACTTAACCATATCATGCTGAAAGATTAAATATGAATTTTCACCAGGAAGGTGAGCTAAAAAGGATCCTACAATGAACAAGATAAAAAGCAGCTGACCTTATAGGCAGCTGCTTTATTCTATCTTTAAATATCCCTATCAATAATCACACTCCACACTTACATGGTGTTGATATCAATAACAAAGCGATATTTCACGTCAGAAGCCAGTACACGCTTGTAAGCTTCGTCAATCTGATCAGCCGAGATAACCTCAATGTTAGGCGCAATATCATGTTCTGCACAGAAATCAAGCATCTCTTGCGTCTCACGAATGCCACCAATCATGGAACCTGCGAATGAACGGCGATGACCGATCAGAGAAAATACGTTTACGGCTAATGGTTCTGGAGGAGCTCCCACGTTCACGAGTGTACCATCCAGCGTGAGCAGTGAGAAATACGCGTTAATGTCAATATTGGCACTCACCGTGTTAATCATCAGATCAAAGGTTCCTGCAAGTTTTTCGAAGGTCTCGGGTTCGCTTGTGGCAAAGTAATGATCTGCACCAAATTGCAGTCCATCTTCTTTTTTGCTCAAGGATTGGGAAAGGACCGTTACTTCCGCACCCATCGCATGTGCGATTTTGACAGCCATATGACCTAGACCACCCATACCTACAACGGCAACCTTCTTGCCTGGGCCAGCTCCCCAGTGATGAAGAGGTGAATACGTCGTTATACCGGCACACAACAAAGGTGCAGCTGCATCAAGTGCAATGTTATCAGGGATGCGAACGACAAAATCCTCTACGACAACAATATGTGTTGAATATCCACCTTGCGTAGGTTCACCGTATTTGTCTACTCCAGCGTAAGTTTGAATATTTCCTTTAAGACAGTATTGCTCTTCACCTTTGCGGCAGTTAACACATTCACCACAAGAGTCGACCATACATCCGACCCCTACTCGGTCACCAACCTTATATTTGGAGACTCCGCTTCCTACATCGGTTACAATCCCGGCAATTTCGTGGCCAGGAACGAGTGGATAATTTACTGGACCCCATTCACCGTGGGCAGTATGGATGTCAGAATGGCAGATACCGGCATATTTAATCTCGATTAATACATCATTGGTATCCAGATCACGTCGTTTAATTTCAGCACTTCTGAATTGTTGATCTGGTCCGTCAACGGCTCTGGCTTTAGCTATAATCAATGAAATAACCTCCTCGTAATTGTAAGTACATAAATAATCTTAAGCCCTCTAGTTAACTCTAGGTCAAATGTTTATCTTATTTTTTATCTCCAACGTACTTTGACATCCAGTAATCCAACATGATAGAATTCACTCGGATCAATCCTAGAGTTAACTCGAAGTCTACCCCTCGTAGAAAGGAATTCATTCTAAATGACCTATTCAATCGGTGAAGTTGCCAAAAAATTAGACCTTACAGTATATACATTGCGGTACTATGATAAGGAAGGACTTATGCCTTTTGTAGAACGTACCACGAGCGGAACGCGCTTGTTCAAAGATTCAGACATCGACTTTCT
Organism: Paenibacillus sp. FSL R5-0517; assembly: GCF_037974355.1. Classification (NCBI taxonomy): domain Bacteria; kingdom Bacillati; phylum Bacillota; class Bacilli; order Caryophanales; family Paenibacillaceae; genus Paenibacillus; species Paenibacillus sp. FSL R5-0517. The sequence goes on along the minus strand of NZ_CP150235.1, from coordinate 3,214,110 downwards.
AAAGATCATTCAATGCCTGAAGTTGACCGGAATGCCTATCAAAGACATCAAGGATTTTATTGAATGGTGTTCTGAAGGGGATTCCACCCTGAAGCAAAGATATGATATGTTCACGGAACGAAAAGCCATTGTTGAAGCACAAATGGAGCAACTAAGAAGGACCATGGAAGTTATTGACCATAAACGCTCATACTACGAAACTGCTTTGGAAGCTGGAACCGAAGAGATTCACAGAAGAGTAAAAACAACAGCCGATGCCGTCACCAATTGATGGTCCATCTTTCTCATGACGTAAATAGGTACAAAAATAGCAGCTTGTACTCCTATAACGGATTACAAGCTGCTATTTGGGATATGTTTAGGCACATCGTATGGAATGACATTTCGGATATGCCTCTATATGCGCGTAGAGCCAGCCGTATCATTTTTCCAACAGTTTTATGGATACATTGATTATTCGATTTAATTTAACTTTATCCGTCGAGGTTCTAGCCATGGCTCTAATGCCGACAGAAATATTGTGCAAGTACTCTGCCATTTCCTTCGCATCATGGTCTGAGGAAAATTCTCCATCGCGTTGTCCCCATTCGATGATCTGCTCAAACATCCGCTCTGTATCGTTAAATGATTCAAGGGACCGTGTATCTACATCCGAATCACGTGTGCCCAGCTCTACTGCCGAATTAACGATCAGACAACCCGATGGTGTATCCTCTGCTTCACTGATCATCAATCCATAAATGTTATGCAGTGCTTCCACTGCCGTCTTGGACGCTTTAATTTCTGCAAGTAATGTAGCACTGATCTTGCCTTTATAACGATCCATAGCCTGCAAGAACAATGTATGTTTATCATCAAATGTATCGTATATACTTCGGCGATGTATTCCCATATGCTCCACAAGGTCACTCATCGATGTCTTCTCATAACCTTGTTCCCAGAAGATCTTCATTGCTTTATCCAACACTTCGTTCACTTCAAACTCTTTACTTCTAGCCATTCGACTTCCCTCCTAAAGTCAATCTAACACATCGGGAACGATCAGTAAATAAAAGACGTATACATCTTCTGTACTTGTTGTATATCATGATTGTGCACTTGTGATTATGTAACCAGCAATCAGCATGTCTTATCCATTCACATCAAATGTTTGCCTATTCCTATCCGTTTTCGATCGACTTCACGAACATCAAGACGAATTAGCCAAACACAGGAAATTCTCTATAAAGTCCATTGCGGCAGCCATACCTAGCGTGAATATTCTCGCATGTTCGGTTTACCGCCCAGAGAAGATATTAAACGCCTGAGAGGTATGGATCAATAAAACAACTGCCCTCATCTGTCATGGTACTAGCTAATACTGTTCCGTATCACTAAAAAAGAGCATCTCCCCGTCTTTTAATGACGTTTGGAAATGCTCCTATGTTACTCTATTATATTTTTCAGTCCAATTTTACTTTTTCGAAAGCAAGCTATCCGAAATAAACTGCAGCTGACCTTCCAACGTTAACGGATCGTTGTACGAGTCTGAAGTCGGGTCAAGCTGGAACACATGATTGGCCTTCACCGCAGGCAAATTTTTCCACAATGGATTATCATATACGATCTTGGGATCAGTTTTGTCTCCCGACCATGGGCTGGTGAAGATGATATCCCCCGCATACTCCGGTAATAGTTCCATGGATATCGAAGCCCAACCAGTACCGCTGTCAATTGCTTCAGCTTGAGCCTTGGCAGGTGCCTTGAGACCAAACTCTCCATAAATAATTTCACCGCCTCGGCCGTAGTTGTGCCCAAATACAAATAATCCTTTGGCATACGGATTCAGAATGGATACCGTGCGATCACCCACAGCTTCCTGAACCTTAGGCTTCATTTCGTTAATCTTTGCTTCCCATTTAGCATTCCATGCTTTAGCTGCGTCTTCTCTATTGGTAAGCTTACCCATCTCAAGCATCAGATCCTTGAAATTGCGCTTACCATAATCAATCTGTACGACTGGCGCAATCTGCTCCAGCTTGTCGATGCCCTCTGTGCCTGTGTACACAATAAAGAGGTCGGGTTTTAAGCTGATTAGACTCTCTGGTGTAGGCTTTTCACCCAGATCACTGGTGCCAGCTTCTGCAAGTTGATCCTTGATATACTTGTTGTTCATCGCTCCTGATAAAGCGCCGACTACCGGTGCATCGAGGGCAACAAAGTACCCCGTCGAAAATGACGTCAAATCAATAATGCGCTTAGGATTTTTGGGTACCTGTACTTCACCTGCATCCGATTGGTATGTAACGAGTTCCTCTTCGGCAGTTGCTTCTGTACCAGCTGAAGAAGCTGAATCCGAGTTCGTCTTGGTTTCTGTTCCCGCAGTTTCATTCGTACTGTCCCCGGTTGTACTATTGCTCGCGGTAGATTGACCACAAGCACTAAGTACAAGCAGCAAGATGAGTGCCATTATGATCCATACTGATTTTCTCTGTTTACGCAAAATAAACCCACCTTTTCGTTGATATTGATAATCGTTATCAACGATATCATGCTCTGAAGTATTTGACAAGCTATGTTTATTTTCCTCCCTCTATGAACTCTAACTTGCAAGTCACTAACTTAAGCGGCTATCATCAATAGAGTAGACAAGTCACTTTTATTAAAAAGAGAGATCATTGGAAAGCCAATGACATGTATTCAAGGAGGACAACATGGAAGAAATTATGTTATGGTTAAAGTATTTATTTTTAGGTATTGTTCAAGGCGCAACGGAGCCGATTCCTGTCTCCTCCAGCGGTCACTTGATCATCGCCCAGAGACTGATGGGCATGAAGCAGAATGGATTGTCATTTGAGATTTTAACCAACACGGCATCGCTTATCGCTATTATTTTTATTTTCCGGGAAGATATCAAAACGTTGATTATTGGTGCATTAGGTTACCTTCGTACTCGTAAAGAGGAATATAGAGCAGACTTCATGTTTTGCTTATACATAATTATTGGTACGGTTCCTGCTGCTGTCGTTGCGGTCCTGTTCAAGGATCGGATTGAAGAAATTTTCTCGTCCGTCTACACTGTTTCCATCGCGCTATTGATCACCGGGGTCGCCTTATGGCTGATTCGTAATCTTCGTGGTCGTAAACAAGACGGTGATCTGTCTACAAAAGATGCATTGTTGGTCGGTCTCGCTCAGGCAGTAGCTCTTATTCCCGGAATTAGCCGTTCTGGGGCGACTGTAATTGCATCCATCGCTGTGGGCATGAAACAGGAAACGGCACTGAAGTTCTCCTTCATGCTGTACATTCCAATAAGCATTGGTGGACTCATCATGGGTGTATCCGACATCGCCAATGATCCAAATCGATCACAGCTGGCGATCCCCTATCTGATTGCATTTATCACAACACTCTTCGTTACCTATTTCTCCATGAGATGGTTTATGGGCATTATGGCAAAAGGCAACCTGAAATACTTTTCGTATTACTGTTTTGCCGCAGGAACATTGTTGCTGATCTTCTTATAAAAACAAACTAATCACACCAAAAGGAACAACCAGCGATGGTTGTTCCTTTGTTGTATCTAGCAGAACCATCAGTTAAATCTTCAGCTGAGGCGGCGTATTGTTTTTTGAGTCATCGTAGTTCTACTTTACTTTCAGGTGAGATTAGTTTAAACTGATCCAAAATAAATAGTACGGTCTTTTATAATAGGTACTACCCGGAAGGATAGTGTTAATAATGAGTATGGCTGACTACCACGGTAAAGTTAAAAACATTCAAGATACCCCTTTTGGATATACGTTGTCCGTTATTGGTGGCAAATGGAAAATGGTGATTATGTACCTTTTGGCAGAAAACCCGCCCGTCCGCTTCAATGAGCTGAAAAGACAGATCGGAGCCATCACATATAAAACATTGAGTTCACAGCTCAAAGAACTGGAAGCGGATGGCATGGTAGAGCGCAAAGAGTACCCTCAAGTCCCTCCTAAAGTCGAGTACCGACTGACAGCGAAAGCTGAGAGGTTACTGCCCGTTTTGGAAGGACTGTGCGAATGGGGCGCTCAATATCAAGACACATCGATTTAATAATAGCGTAACGGATTAAACGACTTTGTCTATATGTTCAGATGAGATCATTGGAGATCATTGCATATATTAAAGCTAAAAAAAGTCGCCCATAGGCGACTTTTTCTTGTATATTATGCTCCTCTATCCGTTCAATAACGGAAGTTATAATTCGTGCGTAACATTTACCTTTTCGTGTACCAGATCTTTCTGATAGGCCAATACTTTATCCCAATTGCCACTGAATACAGGGATTCGATAATACCCTACACGCTCATATAGTGCTGCAGCTTCCGGCTGTAATGGACCGGTTTGCAGTTTCAGGTTGGTATAACCAAGTTCACTTGCAAGACGCTCCGCCTCAGCCAAAATAGCCTGGGCTATCCCCTTACGGCGGTAGCCACTGCGTGTATACATGCGTTTAACTTCTACAGATGTTTCATCAAGGGGTCTAAGTGCTCCGCAACCAACCGGGTACCCGTCGATCCTCGCAACGATAAAAGCCGCCCGTGGCACTTCAACGTCGGACAGTTGAAATCCCGCCGTTCCATCACCGCCATATAACAAACCGAGTTCTTCACTCAGTTCCTTGATCAATTGCAACGAATCCTCGCTGCGAATATCTTCAGCTGCTGCATGCACGATGTGTGTCACCCTACATACCCCCTTTATCTCATTGGACTTATTGGTTTTAATGATATGTCTAAATTATCATTCCCAACAGCAAGCGTCAATTCCCCCATCCATTGAATATTTCTATAAGTACGCCTCAACTCACTCCAGAATTGGAAGATTTCAAATTGTTTTGATATGAATGATTTCTATATAAAATCACGACTATTCTCTAACATTTTGCATGTTACTATGGTTTGGCATACTGCAAAATGGCTGTAGCCGCGCGAATTCGCAGCTCTTCTTCTTCACTGTGCAACGCTTCCTTCAGCACATGAATAGCTGCTTGAATTGTAGCTTCATCTATTCCTGTTGAGAGAGTGTGTGTTGCTTCAGCTGCTATGCCGATTGCAAGTCCGCGATCCAGCTGTGCTTGTGAAACGGGATGCTCAAACTTTGCAAGTGTGGATGAATCTTTTAGCAGCGACTGAACTTTGTCATTTAGCTCAGCGAGAGGAATACGACCCAACCATGTAACCCCGCGGCGGTGACAGATCAAGTCCTCTTCCGTGCCAGCGGAATCGTCGTAATAATAATCCCCGATATCCCCCACATACGTCCATTCATCATCGCTAATTAATACATAATCCCCATCCTGCATGAGGTTGGCAAACATATGTAATGTCGCGAGTGCTCTCGCCAATTCTGCTTCATCCAAGCTAGCGTGTTGAACCAACTGTTCCTTCCATAGCTCCGGGGGCGTTTGCTCCAGATCTCCTGTACCGGACCAAGCGATACCAATATAATTTTCTTCCAAAAACGATGCTACTCTGTTGATTCCGTGCACGGTAGACTGGATGTGATACAGATTCATGCTTATCGCCCTCCCTTCAATCATTCGTATGAACATAGTTATCCATTGTAACATTACTGGTGTCTTTTTCAAACGTAATGATCACTTTTGATATAGCCACAGGCTATAACTAGGTATAATTTAATGGAATTACGTTATAACTCCGGATCTGTGATAAATTTTGTGTAACATAAAAGCAGAGGGGTTTTAAACGATGACGAAAAGTAGTGTATTGGGATATCCGCGTATTGGTGCTGATCGGGAATGGAAGAAAGCGTTGGAAGCGTTCTGGGCAGGCAAATTGGAGGAAACAGAATTTCACGCACGTCTGCAGGAGATCCGTATCGATCATTTGTGTAAACAACAAGCAAAAGGAATCGACCTCATTCCGGTGAATGATTTCAGTTATTACGATCATATCCTGGATACGGCCGTGATGTTCGGCATTATTCCTAAACGTTTTGCTTATGATGGTGGCTCGGTTCCGTTGTCCGTATATTATGGCATTGCCCGGGGTACGAAAGATGCCGCAGCAAGTGAAATGACAAAATGGTTTAACACCAACTATCACTACATCGTACCTGAACTGGAGGGGGCTTCCCCAACTCTGACGGAGAACAAACCCCTTCTCGCTTATCGTGAAGCAAAAGAAAAACTAGGCATTGAAGGAAAACCGGTCATCGTTGGACCATTAACCTTCCTGAAGCTCTCGAAAGGCTATGATAAATCCGAGACTGACGCATGGCTGGATCGCTTGCTTCCACTTTACACTCAATTACTCCAGGAACTTGCGAGTGAAGGTGTTCAGTGGGTGCAGATCGACGAACCTATTCTGGTCACCAAATTAGATGATGAAGACGTACAGCGTCTGAATAAAATATATGAGACATTTGCGGCAGCCGTGCCGGGCCTGAATATCATGCTGCAAACGTACTTTGAATCTGTCGAAAACTACAGTGACATTGTGTCATTGCCAGTGCAAGGGGTAGGACTAGATTTTGTACACGGACTCTCTGGTAACATACAATCCATTCGCACATCCGGTTTCCCGGCTGACAAAGTGCTCGGAGCAGGTATTATTGATGGACGTGGGATCTGGAAAGCTTCCCTTCAAGGAAAACTGAAGTTGCTGAATGAACTGGCTGAAGTCGTAACGTCTGAACGTATCATCGTGCAATCATCCTGCAGCCTGCTGCATGTGCCCGTCACCACTGCACGTGAGGCCAAACTTACATCTGATTTGAAAAATGCTCTTGCGTTTGCAGATGAAAAGCTGGATGAGATTGTTCTTTTGACTACAGCCCTATCTTCACCAAGTGCAGAGATTACAGCCAAAATAGACGAAGCAGAGCTTCCCCTTCAGGCACTTCAGCAATCCGAAGATCGGAACCGCACAGCTGTACAGAAAGCCGTTGCTTCCATAAGTGTTCAACAGCCAGAGCGCTCTCGTCCTTTTGCCGAGCGTCATGAAGCCCAACAGGTCAAATGGCAATTGCCACTCTTCCCGACGACAACGATTGGCAGTTTCCCGCAATCTGCTGAAGTCAGAAAAGCACGTCAGTTGTGGCGCAAAGGCGAGTTGAACAACGAGCAATATGCTGCCTTCATCCGGGAGCAGATTGATATCTGGATTAAGCTTCAGGAAGAGATCGGAATTGACGTATTGGTACATGGTGAGTTTGAGCGTACCGATATGGTTGAGTTCTTTGGCGAGAAACTTGCCGGTTTTGCCTTTACACAGTTCGGCTGGGTACAGTCGTATGGTTCACGTTGCGTGAAGCCGCCTATTATCTTCGGGGATGTTGCGTTCACGGGTGAAATGACGGTAGAAGAAACGAAATATGCTCAATCGCAGACCGATCGCCCTGTTAAAGGCATGCTGACTGGCCCAATTACCATCATGAACTGGTCGTTCGTACGGGAAGACATTGCTCGGGAGCAGATTGCCTATCAATTGGCGTATGCGCTAAGACAGGAAGTTGAAGCACTTGAACAGGCAGGCATTGGCATGATTCAGGTTGACGAGCCGGCTGTTCGTGAAGGGCTTCCGCTGAAGGAAAATGAACAAGCCGATTACCTGGCCTGGGCGGTCAAAGCGTTCCGCATTTCCACGTGCACGGTGCACGAAACGACCCAAATTCATACGCATATGTGCTATTGCGAATTCCATGACATGATTGATTCCATCGAAGCCATGGATGCAGATGTCATTTCTATTGAGACATCCCGTAGTCACGGCGAACTGATTCATAGTTTTGAAGAAAATACGTATGAGCTGGGTATTGGTCTTGGCGTATATGATATCCATAGTCCACGGGTTCCAAGTGTGGATGAAATGAGCAGCATGATTGAACGCGCCCTGCGTGTTCTTGATCCGAAGCTGTTCTGGATCAACCCGGACTGCGGATTAAAAACCCGTGGACAGGAAGAAACGGTGGCCTCCCTCCGTAACATGGTGGATGCAACCAGAATCGCCCGTACCAATTACGCTTCCGCTGCTGTATTGTAATCTCTGCTGCGAAGCAGCATATTTAAAAAAGTAAAGCCGGACACCCCTTCGTTAAAGGGGTGTCCGGCTTTTTATGTGCTTAAATTTTTGTAGTTACTTTTAACGCACCTTCATTTCACTTGTATTATGAGGGATCTTGGGCGATCTTGGGGGTTCCTGCCGCTTTTCTCACCATCCAACTCTTACGACTAAATACTCTCTTCCAGCCATTGCTGTAAAGGGATGTCTTCAGTAAGTTCGCCCAGCAATATGTGACGGAACTTCCCTTCCTTATCAATAACCATCGTAGCGGGCAAACCCGTAATACGATACATCCCTGATATGTTACCCGTCACATCAATGATGACCGGAAAATCAAACGCTTGCTTATCCATAAACTCACGAATCGTACCCTTTGATTCCCCCACGTTAACAAACAGGGTTGCCACATCATTCTGATAGTCCTGGGCAATCTGATGTACGAGCGGCATCTCCCTTACACAGGGCGTGCACCATGAAGCCCAAAAGTTAATCATGACGGCTTTGCCCCGATAATCCGACAGCTTCACTTGCTCGCCTGCTGAATTAACCGCTGTGAACTCAGGGGCCATTGCACCTACTTGAATCATGTTGGCTCGCCCTGACTCAGGTGTCGATACATTTTCAAAAATAGCCCATGCACCTGCTAACAAAGCGATCAATCCAATCAAAATTGTAAGAGTACGTCTGCTCTTAAGATTTTTCTTCTGCACTGAACTCACCTTCACTTTAAACCAAGACTTTGATGAAATGCTGCATGGAGCGAACCGAATTGATCACGAAAGTCACGGGTGGAGCCCTCTCCCACACTACGTCCCTGGTTCATGAATATCACCTGATCCGCAATATCATCTGCAATCTCCAGCTGATGGGTTGAGAACACGACCATGTGGCCATCCTGCTTGATACCCTTGAGGAGCTGAGCTAATTCCTGCATCCAGAACGGGTCCAATCCATTTGTTGGCTCATCCATGATGAGCAATGGAGGTTTGGACAGTACAGCTTGAGCAAATAACACACGTTGGCGCATACCTTTGGAGAAAGTCGTAACCCGGTTTTTCTTTTGATTCTCCAAACCTACCATAGTCAGTACTTCCTTTACTCTCCCCTTGGGAACTTTCCGCAGAGAAGCCCAGAACAGAAGCATTTCCTCCGCACTTAATCCCTGATTAAATTGATAATCATCCGGCATATATCCAATCTGCTGTGAATAATGTTTGCGCTCCTTCAACCAACGAATATTGTTGACTACAACGTCACCCGTGGTAGGCCGAAGAATTCCAGCGATCATACGCAGCACCGTGCTCTTTCCTGCGCCATTGCCTCCACAGAGGGCAAGCACTTGACCGGAACTCATGCGAAAGGAGATATCCTCAACAATACGTTTCTTTTTAATGGATTTTCCCAATCCCATCACTTCGAGTCCCACCTTATCCATGAGAACGCCCCCTCTCCCAGATTCCGTATATGGTCAGGACAGAGCAGGTGATCCAGAACAGACATATCCCGATGAAAATCCAACTGCCACTGGGTTGTTGCACCCACTCCACCCATTGATAATATTCAGGCCCTAGAATGGATCCGCCTCCCAGTTTGATGACTACGAACAATCGCACCAGCTCAGCCGGATTAATGAACGTTAGCATAACCAGCATCGGTTTGACCCACAGATAAGGCATCAATCCCAATACTGAGAGCAGTAACATTGGCCATCCAATGACTGTGAAAAACCATACGGTCACCGAGATGGTTAATGCCTGCCACCGATTGCGTGACAACGAACCGATGAATAGAGCCAGTGTCAGAAATAACAACACCAGTCCACACGAGAATGCCAGAAAGAGAAGATATGTCATGACATCCAGTGGATTCCCGACTACTCCGCTAATCACTCCCATCAGGCCGTATCCAAACGCAACAATGGTAATCAATACAATTGACAACCCAACATACTTGCCCACAATAAAGGACATCGTACCAATAGGATATGTCGCCAGCAGTTGCCAACTGCCATCTTCCTTTTCGGATGTTAATGAGAAGGAACCGAGGAACAGCGTCATTAATGGCAAAAGGTATAGAATTAGATTCAGCATCGAACCTGTTGTGCCCGAATATCCTTGAACCAGATTCTGCGAATTCAGGAGTAACAAGCTTAAGCTAAATGTGCAAAAAAGAATCAGAAACGAATACGCCCAGGGATTGCGAAATCCCATCTTCACTTCCCGTCTTGCAATCTGTATCATATCTGCCATCATTGATCACCATTTTCTATGGTCATACCTAGTGACCTGACTCTTCTTTCGTCTCATCTTCCTGGTGTGTCTCATCACTCATTCCTTCGTCACTCATACCCTCTTCTCCGTGCCCATGTTCACCCATCATGTCCATATTCTCTGTATTTTGTTTCCAGTCATGCGATGCAAGATCCTCAGCAGTCATAATGGTCCCCACACCTTGCTCTGCAACGAACGCTTCAGCCGATGGCTTGTCCTTGAAAGTTAGAATTCCATAGGCCATAGGCGTGCGCAATGAAGCATCATATACATACGTGGCTTTGCTGTATTCAATCCATTCCTTGTCATTATAGTCACGCACATAGTCCATGCCGATGTTATCTGTGCCATTCTCTGTTTTCCACTGGTTCATGCAACCGATATCATCAAACTTGTAATTCTGGCCGTCTTTCGTAGTGAGCTGTGTTGCATATGCATCGTCCTTCACCTGCATTTTACATATCGCGCAGATATCGACCTCTTCATTGATCGGCAATGCCGCGTATTTTGTTCCGCAAGCTGTTAATAATACGATGCCAAACATAAGTACCATAAGCATTGACCATCTTCCGTTCAAGCTTTTGTTCATTTTCGTGATACCCCCATATAGATAATGATAAAAGTCGCTATACCCAGCAAAGCTAGCCCAATGATCCAAACCATATGGGTACCTGTAGCTGTTTCCACTGTTATGTGCGGATCAGATCCCTTATCCATGCTCATTCGTGGCGACTTGTCAGTAGTCCATTGTTCTCTGCCTTCTGTAAACAAGTCACTCAGAAAGACCATGCCCGGTGATTGAAAAAAGAGCTGATACGCAGAATTTCGACTGACCAGTTGCTCATAAAAAGGATTAATGGCATAGGAAATCTCACTGATTCCGTCCTGATTTAGATCGAGCCCCTGAAAGGAGTCCCAGTAATTCTCCATCATGACATTGTTCGAGCTATCCAAAGCCGAAGCCTCAATAACATTGGAGACCCATTGGTTATGTGTAAATTCGTTATCTTCTGCCAGAACCAGCTGAATGCCCACAAAATTCCGAAGTACCGCATTGCCACGGATCTCATTGCCCGAGGATTCTGCTATATTCATACCGACACGGTTGCCCTCCACCACATTGTTGAGTACAGAGGATTGATGTACGTCATACAACAGAATGCCTTGGGAATGAACATGGGTACTTTGTTTGCGAAAAGAATTGCCCGATATAACCGTATTCTTGACGCCCATGATCATGGCACCTGTCATGTTCTCTTCTCCGGTATTGTCCATGACAGAAGAGCCGTCAATGTACATACAGTGGATGCCATACCTTGTATGTAACAGCCTGTTATTTCGAACGGTAGATATGCGACTGTTCTCCAGATAGATGCCATCCCGCATGCCTATGATCTCATTGCCTTCAATGTAGCTGTCATGGGCGTTGTACAGATCAATGCCATTGCCCTTCTGGCTACTGGTTGCAGAACCAGACCCCACCCAAGTGATCTTGTTCCGCTGAATCGCCGCCTGACTTGAATTCCGGATGATTATCCCAAAACCCTGGGTCTGAATATGCAGATCCGTGATCTCACTGTTGTTCCCTTCAACCTGAATGGCTGCAGTCTGTGCATTCGCATCATGTTCAATGGTAAAACCTCTCAACTTCACCCCATCCGAACGAATCATTATTGTAGATGTGGCTTCCGCGTTAACAACAATGACCGTAGGATCGCCCTGAATGGTGATGTTCTTATCAATCGTTATGGGGCCTACATATCGGCCTGACTCAAGTACAATGACATCTCCGGATGCAGAACGGTCAATCATTGGCTGAAGGGGAATGAGATCACGTTCTACAGAGGCGGCCATGACCTTTCCCTGCGGGAAATACAATAGGGCAATCAACATGCTAATTAGAAAAGGCAGGACCAGGCCCCTGCTTTTCTTGCAACAGCCAAACACACGCAACCTTTCCCCGAAATTATTCATGATTCATCCCGCGCAAATCTGACTCCTTGTTGCTGAGGTGTAATACTGCGGCTTTGTGTTTAACAGATCTTACGTCAATCTCAAGCATACTTTGGCTGTACACACCATCCCTCCATTTCACTCAGAATCATTCATCCTTATTCCTCATCCATTGAAGCAACCCAATAATGAAGCGTTATCACAATCCTGATCACAGTGTACTTAAAACGGATTTTTTTCCATATAGCTCAATTAGGCTATAGACAGCACATTTTTGTGTCGATATTGTGATCTAACAAAAAAAGCCGCCATAATGGCGACTTCTAAGTGATTCGATTATTCAAATGGATAGGTCCAAAATTTTTCTCTACCAAAGCGTTTCTTGATTTCTTCATCATCGAGCTCACGATTTCCGACAAGCTCTGCTGCCTGGAATTGTGAACGATGGGCACGAATTGATGCCATTTTTTGACTTAAAAATCCAGTCACATCAACGAATACATCTGCTGTGCCAATGAACTGTTCATGATTATTCGAAAACGCAACACAGTGAACCACTGGCCGCTCAGCTACAGGAAGACGAGTAATCGTGCGAATGACGGCTTCTCCCGTAGCATCATGATCGGGGTGAACACTGAAGCCCGGATAGAAGGTGATGACGAGCGACGGTTTCAGTTCTTCAAGCAGTGCCATAATACAATCGTCGAGCAGCTGCGGATCTTCAAACTCAATCATTTTATCGTGAAAACCGAGCATTCTTAAGTCCTGGATTCCGATCGCTGCGGAAGCTTCAATCAGTTCTTGCTTGCGAATCGCAGGCAATGTGACTCTGTTGGCAAAGGGAGGAATACCCATGTTGCGCCCCATCTCGCCAAGTGTCAGACAAGCGTAGGTTACATGGGCACCGCCATCTATGTATTTGGCTAATGTTCCCGATACAGAGAAAGCTTCATCATCCGGATGTGGATACACCACCAAGATTCGCTCATGCTCATTGTGTGTCGTATTCATGGTTTTTCCATCCTCCACTTTCATCAGAACATCTCCCGACTCAGTTGTAACGCGACAACCAGCTTGCCTTGAGTGTCGTGACCAGCCAGAATAAGTCTTTCGTTTTCCTGTTCGTCAATATGTGTAAGACCCTCGGCATATATCCATCCCTGAGTGGTTTTTAGACCTACCCGGTATGGACCCGTACCCGAAATAGAGCCCTGCGTATATCGTATGGCCGCATTGGTAATGAATGCCGATGCCGGATGCTTCGAACTATCATAATGATGTGCATATGCACCTGACGTGAGTTCCAGATGTACGTATAAGTCCTGATCAGCAAGTTCACTGAGTCGGAGCTGAATATCTTGAGGTTTGATCGGTTGCATGGCGGCCTCCTTGTCTATTGTTAATTGTTCGAATTCCATTTTAACATAACCACGAGAGAATATACATGGAAGGACCGAGTCATCACGGTTGAGGGATACAATCCTGAAAAACAAGAACAGATTTGTGCGTTTTTTTCTCTTTTTATTCACAGAAATATCTATATGATGAAGTGTAGGCAAAAAAACGCCTATGATAAACACCCTAAATCTTAAATAAATCTGGCTCCAACGTGTTTGGAAAGGAGTTGAATTTGAAATGAAACCTATAGTACAGCTACTGCATTTCGGCTATCATCAGGCGATGAGCTGCATATTTCCTGTAGCGATCTTTGGCACATTGGCCCTATCCAGCGTCATCCCAGTTCCTTTTCTTTATCGATATGATGCGATCCTGCTGGTATTGCTTGTTGTGCAGTACCTGATGTATCGAAGCGGCTTGGAAACCCGGGATGAAATCAAGGTCATCTGTGTATTTCACATGATTGGCCTGGCGTTGGAGATCTATAAAGTATGGATGGGCTCATGGTCATACCCTGAGCCGGCGTACACCAAAATCCTTGGTGTCCCTCTATATAGTGGATTCATGTATGCAAGTGTAGCCAGCTTTATGTGTCAGGTGTGGCGAAGACTGCGAATGGACATGACTGGATGGCCTGGTATATTACCTTCCGGTCTGCTCGGTGCAGCCATATATATCAACTTTTTCACCCATCATTTTATTCCCGATTTTCGTTGGTGGCTAACGGTGCTTGTATTTATTGTCTTCTGGAAAACGTGGATTATCTACCGGGTACGGGCAACGACCTATCGAATGCCGTTATCCATTGCTTTTGTCATTGTTGGTTTCTTCATCTGGGCTGCTGAGAATATCGCTACATTCTTCAATGGCTGGAAATATCCTGATCAACATGATGCTTGGCAACTGGTTAGCTTTAGCAAGATCAGTTCGTGGTTCCTGCTGGTGATCATTAGCGTCATCATCGTTGCGCAGCTCAAATATGTGAAAGCCAATCGAACAACAGATGATCCTGCGTAATATCCATCATCACACCCATATGCATCATCGTTCAACATTCAATGAGCCACTGTCATTCGCATCTTCAATTCGCTTGCTTGCTATAAGTTCGCCCTCAACATTATAAGCTTGAATTGTATATGGGATATCTGCTGCGGGTGGCAGGAAGGCGTACCAGATCAGCTGGTCCCGACTCACTTCAACCAATTTGCTTTCTATCTCTACTGGTTTTCCATTTTGCTTGATTTCAACAGTTACACGTCTGATGGTTGGGTCTACGATGTCACCAAACAACATGGGAAACGGGGCCGAGACTTTATCCAACTTCGGTATATTCATATAATTCAAAGCAAACTTGGTTTGTAGACCCTCACTTATGGAATAACCTCCACCCCATACCCATTTCCATCCGAACATGTTCTTGCGGGTATACTCCATCTGAAGATTACTGTTGTTTTCCCGACCCTTTTTTTGTGTGAACAAAATCATGCCTCCGTCTACAGCCTCCTGATGAATAAATTGGGAGGTATAAAACTCACCTCTAAATTCCTGAACTGCTCCCTCAGGACTTTTCGCTATAGGAATATGTATAGTTTCACTTAATCCCCAAACTTTAGATATGCGTTGATCGGCTAACCCCCCTGCACGTTCATTCATATACATATATGTCAGGACTGACACGGGCGAGAGTACAATTACCATTGTGATGATTAGCAGGATTCTCCTGTTACGTTTGGACATCTCCGAGTGCACTCCTTATAAACACGATGAAATATTAAAAACAATCACTCTAATATTACCATAATTAGTATATGGATTCTTGTACGAATCCAATGTGTCCAATCAAAAAAGGTCGCCAACGGCGACCTTTCAAGTATTCATCGAAGCTATTCTCCCAGGAAGATCACTTCGGTTTCCAATTCAACCTGGAACGTATCATATACTTTCTTCTGAATAAATTGAATCAGATCCATGTAATCCTGGGCAGTAGCGTGATCCACATTTACGATAAAACCCGCATGTTTCATGGAGATCTCTGCACCTCCGATACGAGTGCCTTGCAAGTTACAATCCTGAATCAGTTTACCGGCAAAATGTCCTTCGGGTCGTTTAAATACACTTCCACAAGAGGGGAACTCAAGCGGCTGCTTGGATTCTCTCAGGAACGTTAATTCCTTCATTTTGCTTGCAATATCTTCCTTGTTTCCTTTTTTGAGCCCGAATTCGGCCTCCAGTATGATATAGTGATCCATCTTGAAGAGACTATTTCGATAACCAAACTTCATCTCTTCTCGAGGAATCTCCAATACTGTACCGTCTTTGGTGATCACAGTCGCTCGTTCAACAACATCTTCGATCTGACCCCCATAGGCACCCGCATTCATGTAGAGTGCGCCCCCCGTGCTTCCGGGAATACCGCAAGCAAATTCCAAACCGGTTAAGCTATGCTCCAAAGCAAGCCTGGATACATCAATGATATCAACGCCACTTTGCGCAATCATACTGTCTCCACTCACTTTAATTTGATCGAAATGACTAAGGGAAATAGTTACACCTCGGATACCTCCATCTTTGATGATGACGTTGGAGCCTTTGCCAATAACCGTCAGCGGCAATTGATGTATGTTGGCAATCTCTACGATTTTAGTGATTTCGTCTATCGTTGTTGGATGGATGAGGATATCTGCTTTACCACCAATTTTAATAAACGTGTGATTTTTTAGCGGTTCATTGAATTTTACTTTTTCTAAAGGTATGTGTTGCTCAAAAATATTCATGATTTTCTCTCCCTGCGTTCTCAAAAAGAACATGATTCCTCTATTTTAAATGGAAAAGCACTCACATTACAATCCATCACATTTATTTCACTTCACTGAGCCGTATAATGTATCCTTTCTTCCCTCTGTTCTGATATATGATATTCACCTAACCATGAGGGATGTTACTTTCTCAAATAGTATGAGCAAAATAAAAAAACGCTACTGACAACTTCAGTAGCGTTTAGTGTGAATTCAATTTAATTATTGTGTAAATCAAGGTTTTACGTGGTTGGGATATCCGTATCCGTCAGCTCTACGGACAGATTCCATAGACGAAGAGCTTGCTCAGGATCTATCGCATATTCTTTCACCCCATAGAAACCTCCATCTTCAGGAGCCATTTCACTGATGTCACAATCCTCGCAGTAGACACCGCCTTTGCCCTCAAGCTGAGGAGAAGTTGCTGCCCAGACTTGCGTTGCCGCCCCCTGTTCAAGTGTTTTGAATGCAGGATTGGCCACTTGTCCAGATTCATCAATCCAGCCCAATGCGATCATCTCATCTTTAGGCATATGACGCTGCAACGGCGTCATAATTCCACCTGGATGAACCGAGAACGCACGCACTCCCTGTTCAGCACCACGTCTGTCCAGCTCAACGCTGAATAAAATGGTTGCTGTTTTGGACTGTCCATAGGCAGGGAATTTCTCATAATCATGCTCAAACTGGATGTCATCCCAACGAATCGGTGAGAAATGATGTCCCGCTGATGCCAAGGAAACAACACGTGCGCCACCCTGATTTGCAAGTGCTGGCCATAACAGATTAGTCAATGCAAAGTGGCCTAGGTGATTGGTTGCAAATTGAGCTTCCCATCCAGGACCAACACGCGTCTCCGGACAAGCCATGATGCCCGCATTGAGAATTAACATGTCGATGTTGCGATCACTCGCCACAAACCGCTCGGCAAAGGCACGAACACTTGAGAGATCCGCGAGATCCAGTTCGTCAATTTCCACACCGGACAGTCCGGATAGAGCTTCTTGGGCAACAGCTGGCCGGCGTGCCGTCACAACGACGTGAGCCCCTGCTTGGACGAGTGCGCGTGTCGTCTCCAACCCCAGGCCGGAATAACCCCCTGTTACAATAGCAAGTTGTCCTGTCAGATCAATATTACTTAATACGTCCTCTGTTGTACTCCGATGATCGAATCCTGAGCCAATTTTATGTTGTAAGGTTTTAAAGGTATCTTCTTGTGTCATCTCATCCGTCTCCTTTGAAATAGTTTCTATCTAATGCAAGTCTACACCTTAGAGTACACTCTAGGTCAAATACAGCGAATCATTCGTCTTAACATCTCCGTTCAATCTGAAAAAAGCCGCCGGTTGGCGACCTTTTGACTCGGAACCCATAGTTCCAGCCTATGAACTTATCCATAATTGGTATTTCCCTTGTTTCCTTCCAGTTTGTAAACTATGGAGAAAACCTCAAGGAGTGATGAGCATATGGAACTCTCAGTAAAGCAGCTGTTCGATAAGGTAGCCCAAGATTATGATGTGCAGCGAAAACAGCTTATCCCTTGTTTTGATGATTTTTATGGAATGGCTCTGAATCTAATGGAGTGTTCGCTTAATTCGCCACGTATTCTTGATCTGGGTGCAGGAACGGGCCTTCTCTCCGGATTGGTCCTGCAAAAGTACCCCAACGCACGATTAACCCTGATCGACATCAGTGATCAGATGCTCGAAGGGGCACGTCGAAGGTTTGCTGATGCTACACAAGTAGAGTACTTGGTTGGGGATTACTCTAAGTACGACTTCACCAGTTCCTACGATATGATTATTTCCTCCCTATCTATTCACCATCTGACCCACGCTGACAAGAAAAAGGTGTTTAAAACTGTACATAAGCTGTTAGAACCAGGTGGTCGTTTCATCAACGCAGATCAGGTTCAAGGAAGAACTCCAGATACGGACACTTATTACCGCCAGCGCTGGTTAGAAGCGATTCAACAAAGTGGTTTGTCTGAGGAAGCTATCTCGGCTTCGATCGAAAGACGCAAGGTGGATATCAATGCCACGCTGGAGGATCAGTTTATGTGGTTGGAAGAAGCGGGGTTTCCTGTGGTTGATTGCATGTACAAATCCTTGGACTTTGCAGTATTTTACGCGCAAAAATAAAAAAGACCGGATTAGAGGCGCAAGCTATGCCATGATCCGGTCTTCTCCCTATAATTTTCATTCTGAAACAATTATTTCAGCGATGCTGGAAGCTTAACGCCAAGAAGTTTGCCTTCAGCCTGGATAATAATCATTCCGTTTGTCTTCAACGTCGTGTTGTGCAGGTCACCACCGGTGGAGACTCGAAAAGCAGGCTGCCCCGTCATCGTGTTGAGTGCAAGTAAGGTGCCGTTACGTTGCGCTCGATACATTCCTTTACCGTAAACATCGATCTGAGCAACGGGGGCATCACCATGCCACTGTACCTCCTGACCATTAGCCAGCTTAATGCCTGTGAGTTCTCCCGTGTTGGCGTTTCTGAAGATCAACCGTTCCTGTGTAATGCCAACCCACACCATATTTTCTCCATAAGGGCTACGAAAAGTTCGAAGTGGCGTGGGTTCAGACTTGGTTGAAGTCAATGAATACTCGGCTATTTTATCCCCTTGCAAAATGTATAGTTTATCTTTACTCGTAAAAATTCCGCCATACCCATTTTCATACGGTGGATCACCAGGGATTTTCCAGGTGTATTCCTGACTTCCTTTTAACACACCCGTCTTCAGGTTGTACGCATTAACTTTCCATTTGCGTTCAGGCGAAGATTCGTCATCATCTCCCAACATTGGAGAATAGTAATCCGCTGAATATACAAGACCGTCTTTGATCTGAAGAGCCTCCCCCTGACCAAAATGACCCCATAGCTTCTTGCCTGTTTTCTTGTCGTATGCATTAAGCTGAGTGGACGTAAGTGCTCCTTGAACAAAAAAAGTTCTCAGCACCACACCATTAGCTTCTTCCAGATACTCAGTACCATGACCTTCCCCTAATGGTTCATCTGCCGACCAACGCAATTTGCCTGACTTGATATCCAGTGCAAACGTTGTACTTCCTTTAATCACGTAGAGCGTATCCATTGTTGGCACCAACACTTCTGTACGTTGAACCGTATCAATCCAGGTGGATGTGACAGATTGCCATTTTGCTTTGCCTGTTTTTGCATTCAAGGCATAAGGCTTATGATCACTGGTCAGTCCGTAAAGGACGCCGCTTTGATAGGTGATATAAGGTGTCAGATCTTTGCCGTAAGTCCAGAGCCTTTTACCTGTTGTCGCATCAAGTGCCACCAACTTCGATCCAGCAAACGTGAATACTTTGCCCTCTTCTGCAATGGCACTTGCTCCGATGTACGTCTCATTCATATTCAAATAGTTATCTACATTTGCTGTCCAAGTAGGTTTCAGTTCAGGTACAGTGATTCGCTGATACGAATACCAGTTACGAATGGATACATCCGATGCTTCAGCATGTGCCTGAGATGGCAGTACGCCGTTGACTCCATGAACCATCAGCATTCCGGCAGTAAGACCAGCAATGATGGGTCTGCCTGCACTTCTTTTATAATGCTTCATTGTGTGACGTTTATGTCGATTGATCATAGAAAGTGATTCCTCCTGTGATAAATGAGCCTAATATATAACTACATAAAATATAACGAGCATTGAGGCCGAAAAGTTACTCGATTGTTAAATTATTCTAAAAATCAAAAAGCCGCCAGTTGGCGACTTCCTGAATACGACATTAGTTATGTGACAACGTTGGGAACGTGATTTTGTAATGAGGTCCCTGCTTTACTTTAATTCAATCTGGAATACATCACCGGCGTTGCCACCAAAAACGATAAAACCACTTTTCGGGAGCTTCGTTGATTCCTGATTGGTTGCTACAGAGAAATCAACCACTACTCCTTGATCATCATACACTGCGTAACCTCCGCTGTTCGGAGAATTCACCGTGATGGATTTGTTCGCCGATCGGGAATCGATGGCATACCACCTTGCTTGACCATTAGCCGGGATAGTCGTAATTCCTTTTTTTCCACCAAAGATTGGCGTAATTGCATCCTCTGCAATGTATTCCTGCCCATCCTGGATCAAAATCTCGGCACCATTTTTCGTGTAAAATTGTAGATCGAAAGCATCTCTTCCGTTCATCACAGGAATCTGGGCGATGTTCTTCGCATTATTCGCATCCAAGATTTCCGTGCCATTGGCGTAACCATTTTGGGCATCAACAGACAGATTTTTGATCAGCATCGATGGAAGCAGATAAAAGATCGATGTTATTTTTTCATCCAGTGCGTAATATTTCGAGCCGTCACGAGCTGTCCATTTCTCTTTTGTTGTTGCGTCCAGCGCATGTTGATCCAGTTTTTGATAATCATACGTGTTCATTACGGTTTGGCCTATCCCAGGTAACGTTATCACGGCCTGAACTTTAACATACACCTTGTCATTACGTTCCTTCACAAAACTGGCTTTCACGCTGCCATCTGTACTTGTAAAATGTTCATCACCTGTGTACACATAGTTCTGCTCTGGAATAATTCCACCCAGCAATGCAGGCAATTTGAACTCGTCATCCTCGATCTTTATATCCAACGTCTCTCCTACCGTACCGTAGAGACCGGAGTACGTGCTTAATTCTGTGGGCATCTTCACTTTATCGGGTGACGAGAAGGTCTGATCGGGCTTCACCTTGTCAATAATACCTTGATCCGCCAGAACTTCCAGTAGCACTTTGCTGGCAAACATCTGATTGTAAACGGAAGATCCACCGGAAGATAAGACCGCCATTGAAATATCATGTTCAGGTATCGTGATTAACACGGCATGATACATCATGGTATCTCCGCCTTTGGCAAGTGCGGTAACCCCATAATCGCTGAACGGTGCAAGATCCACCGCATCCCACCCCAAGCCATAATTGATCGTATTTTGCTCATCTGATACCCAGATGCCCTTACGATATTCATGAGCTTGCATGGCCTTCACAGCAGATTCGGACAGAATATCCGGTCTATTCCCCATCAAAACCTCTCCGAATTGACTCAACTCCTCTGCGGTGGAGTACACTCCGCCTGTACCGATAATGTTTGCATTTTCGGTTGGCATCTTCATTGCAAGTGTTGGCCAATAGGTCTCAGATAACTTTTTTCTATCAAAGTCATCCATTGGCGTCTTCGTTGATTCCAACTTCAGTGGCTCGCTGATGTACTGGTCGATATATTCGCTGTAGGATAACCCACTCACCCGTTCCACCATAAGCTCCAGCAACTGGAAGCCATCATTGCAGTAGACAGAATAGGCTCCCGGCTTGGATTTCAGTTTTTCGGACTGGAGTTTGAGTAATAGCTCGTCATGATTGCGGGTGTCATTATCGTCAAACAACATACTGTTTCCATAATGTGTACCGTAAAGACCGGATGAATGATTCATCAACATGCGCGGTGTGATTTGAGTATATCGCGGATCTGCCATCTTAAAGTCTTTGATATACGAAGTAAGCGGCTCATCCAGATCTATTTTGCCGGAATCAACCAGCTTCATGGCGGCTGCCGTAACAACCATTTTGCTAACCGAACCTATGCCATACATGCTTTCCTTGTCTATTGGTTTTTGTGATGCCTTGTCGTGCAATCCAACACTATCTGATAAAATGAGTTTCCCTTCGTCCCTGATCGCATATTGTACACTGGTGACACCATAGTTTTGCACCATCTCCGTGGCGATCTGCTCCGCCCGTGTCTCAATCGTTGTACTGGTATTCTCCTTTGCGCTGACATCTGTCATCGGCGTAATTACAATCACGGCTGTACATAAAAGACTAATTAATTTTTTCATCCCAATGTCCTCCCTCAAATGTTCTTATGAATGAATTCATCATATCCGGTAAATGACAGATCGAACGCAATTGGACCCTGAATGGAAAAAAACAATCCCCGAACGGTATGTTCAGGGATTGTCGGTGTGAAACGGAAGCACGACCATGTTGTTAAACTTCCGAGACGGATGTTCAATACTCATATGTCCGCCATATTTCTCGCATATTCTCGAGATATTGGTTAGACCGATGCCATGGTACTCGGGATTTGGCTTTTCACTTTTCAACTCAACGATCGGTTTCTCTACATGATTCATAATCTGAATGACAAGTGCAGATGATGTGGAGTGAAGTGCAATAAGGACATATCGATCCTCCGCCTGTCTAACCTTCTTGGAGGCTTCAATTGCGTTATCGAGCATGTTACCAAGCACCACGCACAGATCATAACGATCGATTTGGATATGTTGCGAGTGGAGTTGGATTTTGGTGTCGATTTTGATTCCGTTTGCCTGCCCCATAGCCAGGGTATTTGTAACAAGAGCATCAATGACCAGATTGCCGGAATTCACCCGCTGATACGCACCTTCAATGGTATTCAATGTAGACTGGATATGGTCACCAGCAGCCACCAGTTCGTTACGTTTGATGCATTCATCTATATACAAAAATTGCTGATTGATATCATGGATGATGCTTTTAATATTTTTAAAACTATGAACGGTCTTCTCATAATTGGCATCCTGGTAATCCATCTGACGCTGTAACTGGGTATTTTCATGCGTGAGCTGTGCTTTTTCCACCATATTATCAAATACATAAACAATGAATACATTGAGAAATAGAGAGCCTAGTACAGAAAAGACGTAGAAAATGTTTTTTTCACTATAGATGGAGGCCACATTGATCTGATAGATCGTAATTATCGGCACAATGAGAAACAACAAATAATAACGATAATGCACAGCAAAACCTCTGCGTTTCGCGACTAGACGTACAATTTGAATAACAATGAACATGATACTGCAACCAAGCAGCATCACCTTGGAGAGAATCCAGTGATTTTCACCATTGAACTGTTCCCATGAGATGAAGTCTCCTGTGGATTCCAAAACGCCTAGAATATATACAGCTATCGTATTCGCCATTGTAATCAGAACCCCATACAGGATGGTAAACACAAGCTTGATTTTAAGCTCCACATCATAGGATAGTGCCAGACTGAAGATTAATACTAGGGCAATCGCTGTCGAAACGAGGTCGGAGAAGGAAGTTGCCAAATAAAAGTAATCCAACAGCACAAATACCAAGAAATAGACTGCTCTACGCGGCTTCCGCTTGGACTTCCCCAACACAGAGTCAAAATAAAAATTTGCCTGGAAAGCCATAAGTAAGGTCACGAAGATGATAGAAAACATCATATACATGTCCATTTACTGAACCCTCATAATCATGTATTTGGTATAGGCATCCTTGACTTCCTTAATCTTGGATCTGCCTATGGGCAGCTCCGTCCCATTTAACATAACGACTTGAGTACCGGAAAACTTCTGCACGTGCATCAAATTAATGATAATCGAGCGATGAATCTGTAAAAAACCATGGTCTTTCAAACCGGAAGCATAGCTGGATAAAACACCTTTGGTCTCATGCACATTTTCTCGTGTCACCACATTCAACTTGTTCTTGATCGTTAAGCTTTTGACGACCTCCATCCAGAGGATGTCATCATATTTCAGCAGCAATTCATCATAGTCTGACTTGATCAGCACATACTTTTTCTCCAATGCCTGAAAATATTGACACAGCTTAATCATCTTCTCCTCGAAAACTTGCGGCTGTATTGGCTTGATCAGATATTGAAAAGTGATGACATCGAAGCTCTCCACCATGTATTCCGGGTAACTGGTCAAGAACATAATCTGTACATCCAGAAACTTCATATTCCTGATCTCTTTAGCGGTCTGGATTCCGTTCATTCCACCCATCTCCACATCCAAGATGAGAATATGAAATGTATCCCCAACCTCTCTGTAGTGTGAGAGCAGTTGTTCTCCAGATGTGAATAGGCTAATTTGAAAATCAAAATTGGTTTTTAGAGATAAGGAGACCAGCATTGATTTCACACGATCTCGCTGCTGCTGCTCGTCATCACAGATTGCAATATTAAACATGGAGGGACATCCGCCTTTCATCAACATCGACTCTGAATTTCACTCTCGAATATACTATTTTAGCATAGGTTTCAGTGTCGAATTAGGATGAGATGCATTATTCCGACCCTAAAACGCAGATCAACAAAAAAAGTCGCCACATTGGCGACTCTTGAACTTGAAACCTTCTCCAGCCATTTCTATGAAAAGTCCGGTCGGTTATTCTGTTTTTTTGGGCACAGCATGGCGGTAAAATCGTATTACCTTGCGATACATTGTCTTGTCTTTTAATTGATTGAATATATATGGGTCGGGTTTGACATTTACCTCAATAATCCAGGGTTTCAGACTATGATCAAGGCCGATATCTACACCAATTTGCATTAGATACGAGTACTTTTTTTTCATATGACGAGCTATGCGCAGGCTAAGCTCATTCATCTCCTTAACCAGTTCATTCCTACGTTTAGTGGATGCATGTGATTGTAGCAGCTTGTGAATATCCATCGGTGTACCACCACTATGATAATTGGTTACGATTTTCTTTGGATGACCCAGTCGGCCGATGATTCCGGTAGCTTCCCATTGCTTGGTCGGGCTTAGCTGTATCATGACTCGGATGTCAAAACGTCTGTTATTGTGCTTAAGAAGATGGATTCCTCTCTGAATCAGATAGCTTCTTTTATTCACCAAACGTGTCAGACTGGTATAGAACGATTCAAAGCTGTTAAAAGTCAGACGTTTTTGATCATGCTGATAGACAAAATGTTGATGATCTTCCATTTCAGCCTTAATGACACCCATCCCGAAAGTACCTCTCTCAGGTTTAATATAGACCATTCCATACTTGCTGATCATAAATTTCAGATTCGTTTTGTTATATTTCTGTGTGTCTGGGATAAACGGTTTAATAGATTCATTATTAATAATCAATTTTGTTTTTAACCACTTGCTTCTTAATGGCTGCAATTTATCAACTCCCATGTCGTACATTCTTCCTTCAGCAGCCGCATCAAAGCCTGCTGTTTGATCAAGATCCTGCATGCATTATATGTCATACCGATATAGGAACCCTCTACAAGAGCCCCTATTCGTAAAAAATGTATATTAGCACATGCCCTGACCAAACCACTTTTGCACACATACCATGGAAGAAGTCATAACGATATGTGCAAGGAGTTGAGAAGATGTCCGTTCAGCGTGGAATGCAGTTAAATGCTGCGCCCAAGATTGATGTTCTTATACCAGCGATCGAGAAAGATCTGGCTACTCTTCCCCACGTCATTGATAACATTCGCCGTTACGTGAAGCATCCCATCGGAAGCATATATATTGTTTCTCCGGTCAGCTCCAAAATCAGAAAACTTTGTTCCCTTAAAAACTGCATTTTTGTTAATGAGCGATCCGTCCTGCCTCTAACCAAAGACGAGATACACTACCAGTCCTCCCGATGGAATCGGTCAGGCTGGTTATATCAGCAGCTGCTCAAAATGAACGGAGATTCCATTGTGAAGGCAAAGCACTTTTTAGTCATGGATGCGGATACCGTAATGATTAAGCCTCATACATTTCTTGTAGAAGGCAAAACCGTCTTTTACTGCCGTGACTGGAGCCAGCCGGAATATTTCAATACCTACCGCAAGTTGTTAGGCATGAAAGCTCCACGTCCCCGCTCTTTTGTCACCCATTATATGCTGTTCGACAAATCGAAACTCGCTGCCTTAAAACAGAAAATTGAAGATGTTCATAAGCTGCCATGGTACAAAGCGATCATCTCCAATATCAATAAGAAAAAGCAGTTTGGTTTCTCCGAGTATGAAACGTATGCCAATTTTATGTATACGAAAAACCCTGGCAGCATGGCCCTTAGAAGTTCCATGAATAAAAGTCTGAATGTGAACGCTTCTTCGTTAAAAGAGCAACAAATCCGTAATCTGGCTCTTAAATACCGTTCTCTTTCCTTTCATAAACGGAAAATCTATAGTAAAGCTCCCTGAGCGTAAGGAGGAAGCCCATGCATATCGTATTGCTGTGCGGCGGCTCTGGCAAAAGGCTCTGGCCTTTATCCAATGAGCTTCGCTCCAAGCTGTTCATAGATATACTTCCATCACCCGCTGGAGGTAGGGAATCCATGATCAGCAGAGTATGCCGTCAGCTTGGCAGTTCATCCCTAACAGATTCAACACTCATTATTTCACATCAGGATCAGGCTAATATTACGGCACGACATACTCAAGGCAAAATACCAGTCATTGGGGAACCTTATAAAAGAGGCACTTTTACTGCGGCTGCCTTAGCGACGTTATATCTGCAATCCTTCCGAATGGCCAAAGATGACGATGTAATCTGTATCGCTCCAGCTGATGTGTTCGCAGGTGAAGATTTTTTCAGCAACTTCCAATTACTGCCGGATATATTGAAACATTCTCAAGCCGATATCGCTTTAATTGGGACAAGGCCTACACATGCTTCAGAACAGTATGGATACATCCTGCCGGGTGGGGAAGAACGTAATGCTTATGCGCCCATAACACAATTTATAGAAAAACCCGAAACCACCATTGCTGAAACTCTGCTACAACGTGGGGCACTATGGAACTGCGGTGTGTACGCATTCACCGTCACGTTTATGATATCCCATATTAAAAAAATGGGGCTTCCGGTTCATTATGATCAATTGTCGTCCCTGTATGAAGCGTTGCCTGAACGCAGTTTTGACAAGCATGTTGCAGAAAAGGCACAGCGGGCCGTAGTCCTGCCTTATAAGGGAGTGTGGCAGGATATCGGAAGCTGGGATACGCTGTGCTCCCAGTTAGATACCCATGTAATCGGACACGGTGGAATCTCGGGTTCTTCCTCCGATTCCTATATTATTAACGAGCTTCCCTACCCCATCCAAGTCATGGGTGTGCCAGGTATTATCGCTGCCGCAAGTCCGGATGGCATTCTCATTGCCAACAAAAATAATTCAAATGAAATTAAAGCGCAATTGGGTAGCTTGCCACTAAAACCGATGTATGGCGAAGCAACCTGGGGCAGTTATCGTGTCATTGAAAGTTCGTTAGAAGATGAGAGTGCAACAGTAACCACATTAAACATAACGGTTCTACCGGGCAAACATATCGGGTTGAACTGGCATAGAACTGGGTGTAGAGCATGGACCGTGCTTGCAGGCAGTGGGCAAGTGCTTGTCAACAGAAAGGTCATGCAAGTGAGCATGGGCAATCAGTTCGCGATTACCAAGGAGAGTCTCTTTTCTATTCTGGCTGAAACCAGGATGGTGATCCTTGAGGTCCGGATCGGAGTAACAGAGGAGAAAGACAACATACTTTTTGAAGAAGAAGATTGGAATGTAATCCTAAAAAGTGCAGGTTCATCTAAC
This sequence comes from Paenibacillus sp. FSL R5-0517, assembly GCF_037974355.1. Classification (NCBI taxonomy): domain Bacteria; kingdom Bacillati; phylum Bacillota; class Bacilli; order Caryophanales; family Paenibacillaceae; genus Paenibacillus; species Paenibacillus sp. FSL R5-0517. The sequence goes on along the minus strand of NZ_CP150235.1, from coordinate 3,186,274 downwards.
GTTTAATGGGAGAATGAACCGATTCAATCTGCGTGTCTTATAGCCCCTTCCATTCGCGGAAGGGGCTCATTGGCATAATTAAGGGAAACCTGACACTTCTTCTCCCTATATCTTAGTTAAACAACTTGCGAAGTTCCTCGACTTCCAGGCGGGCAGCTGGCTGGTAGGCCGGACTTAGTACATAGCGCTGGAAGCTGTATAACAACTGTCTGCCCTCCAATGTAGTCATCAGACGCTCCAGATTCAGCGCTCCCATCAGCACTCTACCCTTCCCGACCCAACACTCCATCAACAGGCCGAGCTTGTGGTTTCGTTCAAAATTATCGATGGTCTGCACGATTGGCCGCAGCTCCTTATTCAGCTCATCCAGAATGATGGATGACGATTCAGAAACGATGCTCCACCACGGATAGGTTGAGTGCTCCTCTGTGACAAAATGTTCGAAGACCGGATGATCCTGTTGAATTAACAAGCCCATTGTGCCCACAGGAACTTCTCTTTTCATATTCTCCGATATTGATCGGAACATAGGGTAAGACCAAAAGTCGGTGCTGTAGAAACCTTGGATCGCGTGTTGAATCTGATCAGGATTCGGGAATAGTAGAATATCCTCCCCGTTTTCAAGCAGACCCAGCGCTTGTTCCGAAAGTTCGGTAAAGAGGTTAAGACCGCTCAGATCCACTTCGACTTGCCCGGGGTAGATCCACAAGTCATAAGACTTACGGATATCCGTGCCCGGAATGGACATTCTAAGCTCCACTTTGGTCATATTGGAGACTTCAGGAATACGAATGCTAAGATCCGTGATACTCACATAATGTTCTCCATTCAACGCTGGTAGGTCAGCTCTCCCTTCTAGAAGGATGCCGTCTTGTTGCTGCTCGCTTAGTAGCTCCCACTTCAGTTGAAGTCCATCCAACACTTGTCTCCGGAAGTAACTTAGTTCAATACGCGCTTCGAATAATTCACCAGCTCGATAATTATATTTAGGAAATCTCGCGAGCAACACCGCATCGGAACAGAACGTTCTCCACTCTTCAGGTGTAATCATGCCTTTGGAATCCATGAATGCGTCCAGTACACCTACCAGCGCTGTTCCCTGACCACTGAAATCCTGGAGATCCAGCAGTTGGAAACCTGCTAGTTGCTGCGAACGAAAAGCCGCTTCCAATTCTTCTTTGTAACAGGCGACTGCAAGCTTGCCAGAGGCCCTGAAGTAGGCTTCTGCCAGATGTCCCAATCCTTTGGCTTCCAGACGCTCTCTGAACACTTCGAAGTTTTTGGCTTTAAGAGAGCCTGTATACTTGCTGATCTCCTCAAAATTCGGAAATGTGGCATACTGTCCAATTTCATGCGAGATGATCGGTACATGTGAGACGAGTTGATCACTTCCGGCTTCAGCCTGCACCGTTTTGGAACCTGTGCCATATTGAATCTGAATCTCTTTGTCCCCCGTTTGAGCAGCTGGGCCAGCATCACTACCTTGCTCAGGTACAATGTTCGAATCATAATCCTTCAATGTGTTGGGCAAGTCGGTCTGTACATGTCCTAGCGGCGCATCACACATGGCATACGAACCTCTGAACAGACGCTCTTTCGAGAATCGAACCCCACAAAAGAATTCACTTTCTTCCAGAATGTCCGGTACAAACTGAAAGTTGTTGGAGCCTTCGGTATATAGGTGACGATGATCATATGCTTTGTATGCTTTCAGAATTGAATTCAATCTGTCCTTGCTGCCCCAAAGTTCATTTCCCAAGGACATCATGACAAACGAAGGATGATTACCAAAAGCTTGCAGCATCGCAAACCCCTCGCTGATCAAGTAATCCTGCTCTACTTGATTGTGTGCATCCGAGGATTCGTCCGTAATGGTTCCCCAGAACGGAAGCTCAGGTTCCATATAGATGCCGAGCAGATCAGCCGCAATGAAAGCAGCCTCTGGAGGACAACAGGTATGGAAACGGTAGTGATTAATGCCGTAAGACTTGGAGATCTCGAGAATGCGAACCCATTCATCCACATCGGTTGGCGCATATCCCGTGAGCGGAAAGATCAGCCCGTCATGTTTGCCACGAAGAAACGTTTTGCGACCATTAATCGTGAATTTGTCCCCAGCTGCCCGGAATTCCCGTAAACCTGTCCATACTTCGGTGGAGTCCAGTATTTCCCCGTTCTCGTCTTGCAGTTGAATGTGAAGTTGATACAGATTAGGCTCATCATCACTCCATAACATGACATCTTCGCCAATCTTATATGTCAGCCCAATCTCCTGCGAATCCGGAATGAAACTCTGTTCCTTCGTCGTATGAACCGGATCTGCACTGACAGCAACAGCGGATATGACGATATGTACTCCTCTCAGCTCACCGACAAGTGCTCCTTTAATCTCAAAAGACCGATTCGCAAGATCAGGGTAGACCTGCACATTATCCAGAAATACACGCTCAAAAAATTGAAGTTCCATCTTCCCGGTAATCCCGTTCCAATTGGTCTGCGTATCTTCAGATGTAAGATGCCCGCCTTTGGTTGGATAATTGGTATTGTCCACTCGAATCGTGATCGTATGTATCCCAGCCGTTAACCCTGCCTCCAACTCGTAACGATGAGGTGTATTTAGACTGTTTTGCGTGCCCCATTCCACCCCATCAATCCAAACTGTGGTTACTCGTGTTCGTTCCAGGTGCAAGAAGCAACGTTTATTCGCCAAATGTTCGGGAATATCAATCTCACGTGAAAACCAGGCATATCCTTCAAACAAATACTCATCCGTCAGCGCACCGATTAACACCTGTTCATTTTTCTTGCCTTTGCCCGCATGAGAAGTTGTATTAGGTAAAGTAATAACGTCTGAGAAATTCAGACCATTCTCCACTTTATGTTCATCGAGTTGAAGTTTCCAGACACCTTCCAGATTTAATGCAGCTATCATAATTTTGTCTCCTCTGAATTCATCTGTATAATAGAAGTAATCGTTTCCAAATCATAGAAACCGTTTTCGGTAAATCATACCTGTATTATAAACTTGATACCCCTCCTCGCATAGGTCTTATGTATAAAATACCGTACCTCTTTTCAAAACAAACGTCTTCAAAGCTAAATAGTATCTTTTATCATATTGACGTGTGGTTATAAATTTCCTAGAACATCGTCAACACTATTCCATTAATATTGCTTTTCTTATAATCATTTACGCTCCAACCTTTCCTCGTAGATTGATGACTCCATTATAGAACATTTGTGTAAGCAAATATCAACAACGATCTTTAACATGGGCATTAAAAAAGTCGCCAATACTGGCGACTTCTTATCGTTACTTATGCTGTATCCTGAACAATTTTAGAATATGGTGGGTACCATGCCCCCGTCCATACGGATGGGAGAGCCTCGAAAAGCTGATGCATACGGGCTGCATACAAAAGCGGCGAGTCTGCCTATTTCACTTGGTTTGATGAAGCGCTGTAATTCAGACTGAGGCAGATTTTTTATCATAAAGTCTTTCTCTTTTTCCTCGAAAGTCAACGTCTCATCTGGGTATATGCCCTCAATGATTTCCCGTACGTTTTCGGACAGTGTTGGGCCTGGCAGGATCGTATTAATCGTAACGTCGGTGCCTGCTGTCAGTTTGGACAAACTTTTGGATAATGACAGTAGCATTGACTTGGTCATGCAATACTGGGGCATCTGGCCTGAGGGCATTAGGGCTTCTTCACTTGCGATGAAAATAATGCGCCCGTCATTGTTCTTCATCATTTTAGGTAAATAAAATTGAGACAAGCCATTGGCAGCCAACACATTAATACGGAAATATCTCTCCCACACTTCATCATTCAATTCTTCATATTTCATGATCTCATATATGCCCATGCTATTGATTAATATATCAACTTCGGGAAATTTCTCAAATAAAAATTGGCGTTGCGCTTGATCTACAAGATCAGCCGTGGCCTTCTGCGGAGAGGTGTCTGGAAAAGTGGTCTTGATTTCACGAACGGTATGTTCCACCTCTTCATCATTGCGTCCATTAATCAGCACATGAACACCTTCTTGGGCAAGTTCCATGGCAATCGCCTTACCAATTCCTTTTGTTGATCCTGTAACTAAGGCTGTTTTCTCTTTTAGTCCCATATCCATCCTGCATTTCTCCTTCATGATTACAACTATCCGGCAGCTATTTTTGAACATTATCAACAGCTTCATGCACTGGATAGTTATAATATTACGCAGTCTGAAGGGCTCAGTAACTAGCATCTTGCGCCAGAGTTAATGCCTGACACGCCAATTCGATGGCGTATCTCCTTCCCAGCTCCGAAACGCACGATAGAACGAATTCTGGTCTTCATATCCAACCAGGAATGCGACCTCTTTGATATCGAGCGAAGGATCTGCCAGGTACTCCCTGGCCTGCTCACGTCTGGCTTCGGTTAATAATTGCTTGAAGTTTGTATTTTCTTCCGTCAGTCGCCGTTGCAAGGTACGATCACTCATACGAAGTTCTTTGGCGACCGCCTGGATGTCAGGGCGCTTTCCTGTGAGGTTGCGTTGCAAGATCCATTTGACCACTTCAGTAATGGAATGACTGTTCTTCTGTTCGTTCAGCGACCGATCCAGAGCCGGGGTCAGAATCTCCAGTAACTCCTCGTTATACGAGAGAAATGCAAGACTCAGATCTCTTCGCTCCAGCGTCAGCCGATTATAGTTGGAGTTCGTCTCAACTCGGCAGCCAAAGTAAGCTTCAAGCGTATATACGTTGCCCATCGGTTGGGAGAACTCGACCCTTTTGGCCATCAAAGGCTGGCCTGTACCCCTACGTCCAAGTTCAAGCAGAAATGCCAGCGTAATACCGACCAATAATGGCGGACCTGTTAGCTCCTTATGTAACCATTCGAGTTCAATGATACATTCCTCCCCTGCTTCGGTAATCTGCAAACTCTCGGGAGGACACATTTGCTTGTAACGGACCATTCGATTCAACGCATCACGATAATCACGAGCATGGTACATCGCCAGCACAGGCGGAGGATACTTGGATATCTCATATCCGGTTGCAAGTTTGATGATGCCCTCGGCGGTGTCCCCTATGAGATCAGAGTAAGCCTGCCAGATTGCAAAGTACTGAGATTGGGTCACTACAGGTTTATTTATTGTTTCGAGAGATAGTTGTGCTGTCCGAGCGATGTCTTCTGCACCAATTCCCAATTGATATAATCCGGCCCAAAAGCCTGGGTGAACTTTAATTCGATCATTCGGTTGAGATTGCATGAATCCAGACTCCTTTAGCTTGTTCCATTTTTCATTCTGATTTCTAATTATAGAACGGATGTAGCTATTTTTGAATCTTACCTCAGCGAGCTATTTCGGATAATACGAAAAACACGACTAACCATGAATGGTCAGTCGTGTTCAAATCAATCATTCAGTATATTATGAAAGCATGCCACTATTACCAATTTAGCTACTCGTTCAACGCGGTTTTGATCAGGGCGTTTACCCGTGAATTGAACAACAGACCGATATGGGATACAAGGGAAACAGAAATGTTGTTCGCCCCGTTCAACCGGGACAGTGCCGGGGACACGATCGTATCACTGGTGGAATAGATCGAAGTCACCTTTATTCCACTCGGAGCTGTAGTAGTGGTCAATCGATTAGCCCCTCCCAGGGTAATTAATTTGTCCACTTTGGAAGCGCCGTCACGATTAATTATGTAATACAGACTATTTGCTCCGCCCATGCTATGCGCTACAATGTTAACTTTTGTGTGACCTGTTTGTTGCAGTACATCATCTACAAAACGACTGATGGCTGCGGAGTTCAATAATTGGTTTCCTTGTTTGCTAGGGAGGTCAATCGCGAATAGTTCATCTCTCGTCCACCCTTGGCTACGCAAATAACTCTCAATCGCTGTAAAATTGCTATCTGAACCGGTCAGTCCGTGTACCAATACAATGGGTGTACGTGCAGTAGCTGCAGAAGCCTTTGAACTTGAGCCCATCCCAGGTACCGATATGGCGAGAATCATGCTCATGAATACAACAAGTATTAATTTAGTCTTTTTCACTTCATTCACTCTCCTGTAAAATGATTTATATTCCATATATTACAAGCTAACATATGGAATATAAATGAACCTTTAGTCTCATTTTTACAGGATTATCCAAACGCACTACAACGATTTGATTCCATTTTATCCAGATCTAATTCTCAGCCTTTTATTTATCCTTCAACAATATCTGCACGCAGATCCGTTGCAATCTCCATCATTTTGGGGACAATTGCCTCGTTAGAAATAGCCACATAGATATCGCCCATGTACAAACGAAAAGCAATCTGTGTTCCCTCAAGATCCCACATAAAAAAATCCCCATCGATGGACATGGTGCTCTCTGCTCCGACAATATGAAGAACCGGTGAATAGGTAAATTCGGGCTTCGATTCAAAGTAAAGTTTGCACTCTTCCAGGGAGATGGATTGTTCCGCATTGTTATCTTGTATGGACCGGGTAATTCGAAAACGCTGATTCATTGAGATGCCTCCACCAATTTATATATTTTTCATGTTCTACAGCACTATATTTTCTCATTTCCATCTTCCACTGTCAAAACCATACATGCTCAATTCTTCGAATTCATATATACTGAATACAGTGCACAACGAATTTCTACAATCAGGAGGAGTCATATCAATATGTTAAAAACAGAATTCATTGATGTACTATCTATAGTCTCACATAAATTATATGATTCGGCTGCTAATGTTATGGACACGGCAAGCAGGTTAATTCCAGCAAATACGTTTTGTATTGCCCAGTTGGATCACCTGTCCACCAAAGTTCTGAACGTATATAATCGTGACAAACTAATTCTGGGTGAGGGACTAGTCGTTGAAAACGCCGAGTCATACTGTGCGCTTGTGACAGAACATATCCAAGGCCCGTTGGTGATAAATAATAATCTTACTCATCCTTTAACCAAACATATGGATGCTACAGAATTCGTAGGCGGTTGTTCATTTGTAGGGGTACCTATACATAATGAGAACGGAGAGATTTACGGCTCCCTCTGCTCATTTGATCAGGATTTCTATTCCTATCAGCAAAGAGACGTGGATCTGCTTCTCTCCTTGTCTTCATTCTTCACAAGTCTTCTTGAGATGGAAACGACGCTACAGCAGTTAAAACAAGCGGAAGAAACCGCTGCAAAAGTACTTGAAGAAAAGAACAATTTGTTGGCAGTGCTCAGCCACGAAATCCGTACACCAATGAATGGTGTTCTTGCGATGGCCAATCTGTTACAATCTACCCGGCTAAATGACGACCAGTCGTTATATGTTAATGTCATTGAGTCTAGTGGCACAAGTCTTCTATCGATGATGGATCAGATTCTCGATTATTCGAAAGCTGAGGCTGGTGCGATCTCTTTGGAGATCAATCCCTATAGTGTCACTGAAACAGTAGATCATGTATTACAATTATTCTCTTCTGAAGCACAGAAAAAAGGAATTCGTTTGTACGCAGAATACAACATCAATGATCATGTGATGCTAATGGGTGATCAGCACAAAGTTCGTCAGATTCTAATTAATCTCGTTGGGAATGCGCTTAAATTCACGGAGAAAGGTGAAGTATGTATCTCTGCTCAAGTATCTGCTGATAAAAAAGGGCTTCTGCATGCAACCTACGAAATACAGGATACGGGCATCGGCATCCCACAGGATTGTCAGGATCTGTTGTTCAAATCCTACTCTCAGATTCATGGTAATTCAGGGAAGTATGGCGGAACGGGATTGGGCCTGTCCATCTGTAAACAGCTTGCTGAATTTATGGGTGGCGTGGTATGGCTTAAAGATTCCAGTGATTTGGGCAGTCAGTTTGTCTTTAATATTTCCAGCATTGCCCCACCGTCCATGCGAATATCCCGATGAGGAATATATTATTCTATCTGGAACAGATAGGAGGTATATTCATTGACGCAATTTCTAGATGCACGGACATCACAGAATGCCGCCTTGTTTAATTCCATTTCCATACCGATTCCAGTGATCCTTACACCAGAATTATTTGGCCAGATTGGTCTCATAACTGCTGGAGCCGGAACCAATCTAAGAGTTTCATTAAAAGGAACCATCACGGTGCAATTGCCGCGTGCACTTTTTGTAGTGAGGATTACTGTTGTACGAGGTACAATCGCAACCGATCCAATCGTGTACTCGGGAAACCACACCTATGGTCTAGATGGTCTGCTTAACCCAGAGGTGATTGTCTTCGCTACCACTGACTATAACCCCCCGCTCATGCCCCAATTAACCTACACCGCGTTTATCAGTACAAACCTGCTCGGTACAACACGGGTCGGACCTGAGAATTTCGAAGGATTTGTTGTTTCAGATTAAAAACACGTATAACCCCATGCCTCTAAGCTTTTTCCCATTAGAGGTATGGGGTTATTTAGGCCCCTCTCTTTCAATTGAAAACTGGTTTTTTGTTCTTTCTTCTGCAGTTTTCGGACTCTTATATTGGAACGATATGAAAATTTTGTTATGCTACATATGCTAGATTACTAGATTTTGTTATCAAATATGATTCTATTATTATGTAAGAAGTAGGAGGAAACAAACGATGCTTATTAAACGTGCAGGAAAAATTGCTGCGGTTACGGTGATTGCTCTCTCTATCATCGGGAGTACCCCAAATATCGGTGGAGCCTATGCTGCCCCAGCCATCTCGGTTCAATTGGATGATGTCCCCCTGAAATTTGATGCAGCTCCTCGTATTGAGAAAGGTGTCACGTACGTTCCGTTTAGAACGGTTGGAGAAGCCCTTGGTATCGATATTACCTGGAATAGCAAATCACAAACTGTAAAAGCGACGCAAATTGTGAAAGGACAAGCAACAGAAGTACTGCTTCAAGTGGGTAGTACTACAGCGACCGTAAACGGGAAGAAAGTTACTCTCCCAGCAGCACCCGTTCAGTGGGAGGGACGCGTGCTCATTCCACTAAGTTCATTCAGTAACCAATTCGGTGTACAAGTAAGCTGGAATCAGGCAACCAAGACGGTCTCCCTCGTATCTCCACAACGCGAGATGCACCTGAGGGCCTTCTATGCATTGCAATCCTTTCAAGAAAAGGATCTTATTCCTTCCATGAATTCTGTAGCATTTGGTTGGAGCCGCATTGATCGCGAAGGTCAGTTTACACTTCAGGGGGATGAGTACCGTCTTCCTGCTGCTTCGGGTGATATTACGCCGCAGTCCATCGTTGCTGACGCGGCAGATCAGCAGATCCAACCGCAGCTTATGGTATATGCCTTGGATGGAAACGGCGAACTGACCAAAGTATTGAGTAACGCTGAGTTGCGGCAAAAATCAATTGAAGGCATAAGTGCTGCTGTCACAGAGCATGGTTTTGGTGGAGTTGTTCTGGATTTTGAAGGACTGGGCTTTAAACTGGATGCAGTAGAACAACAGAAGCTGCTCAATGCTTACGTGAAGCAATTAAAGAGTTCCTTGTCCCAGGATACATCCTTATCACTAGCGGTCCCGCCTCTAAATAGTGCTTATAAGGGTTATGATTACAAGACACTTGCCTCTATTGCGGATGATCTTATTATTATGGCCTATCAGTATAATCCGGTTGGCACCAAATCTCAGGTACCTGAGCCAAATAGTCTTGTAAATCAGGCGATTCAATTAGCTATAGAGGCCGGTGTTCCGAAGAGTAAACTTCTGCTCGGGATCAGTTTAAGCAGTGAAACGCCCTCCTCGGTAGATGACAAGCTCGGTCTTGCCAAACGTTATGACCTCAAAGGAGCCGCGTTCTGGCGTCTGGGTCTGTTCCGTTCCTACAATACAAAAATGGAAGATGCCGTGAACGCTTCAGTAATCAAAGAATAGACATCTTTGAGCTGATGCAGCTCACTTCAAACAACAGAAGGACCTCATCTATGGTACGTAAAGACGTGGTCCTTCTGTTTCCATATTTTCACTTCATTAATTTATCCACGCTTCCAAATACAAGCTTCATAACCTGAGTAGGACCAGGAAAACGGGGCTGAAAGAGAAGGATGATCCCAATAACTGTCGCCACTGCAGTAATCCCCGCACTCACTATTCTGCCTCGCTTCTCTTTGCTACTCTTCCACTCTCCATACATTATCGCAGCCGCCAGCATCAAAATTCCAAGGATTGAGCCTATTTTCATACAATCACCTCATTCTCTATAACAGGAGCGATCTCTGTTCAATTTTCGTCCTCATCAGGTATCCCCTGCGGGCCTGTAGATTTCCCGGTACGTACTACATGTGCATCCACTTTGACTTCCACGTCCAATTCAGGATAGATGGTTTCCCAGTTCTTCTCCTGCTTCTTCCATTGGTTCGGATAATATCTGCGGAATTCAACAGCAAATTTGAAGAAATCGGTGCGCAACTCCTTCTGGGCCATCTCTAAAGCATCATGAGCCAGTGTTGTAAGCTTAGCTGACCATTCCTGTTCCAGTTTAGATAAAACAGCGGGATCAGTCAGATCGGCCTCCGTTGTATTTAACACCACTTCTCCCCGGGTTTGGATGTCGACCTTCATACTCCACTGTTGATTTACAATCCGAGGTTTCAAGACCGTTTGGATTTCAATGGGTTGGATCGAAAAAGAACCTTTTAACGGCTTAAATTCAACAGGCATGATAATGTTGTTCAGTTCTTTTGCAAGTAATAGTACACCTACGCTTAGTGGTTCTTTGACCGTCTTGACGTAGCGATCCTCCTTATACAAGCTCAAACCTTTTACATATGGGGTGGTTGTCAGTTTATCCTGATCGGGCTCCGGGGGTAAGATTAACATGCGAGACAAGATGACCGAGCTGCCTGGACCTTCGATCGATTTACCTAGTTCAAGAGCGGTAATCCGTGTACCCAGCTTCAGATTGGCCATCTCACGCAGCGATTCAGCAGAACTCCGCTCCAGAGGATCAAGCAAGGCAAGGATATCTTTTGCCGCCCTTTCGCTGGAAAAGACATATGCATGCTCCCTAAACTGGGGATAACGCAGGAAGAAATCGATGTACTCGCGGATACCGCGTTTACCGGCTTGCTCACTAATGATGATGACTTCGCAGTGGCCCCAGAACATATTCCGGGGAACCTTACGTTGTAACCGATTCAATGCCTCAGCAATTGTAAGTCCTTCCGCTGTTCGAATCATCGTAACCCCGCTTGGACTGCCTCCGCTCCCACTGCTATCTCCTGCACTGGCCTTTCGCGGAATGAAAATCTGTGAAGTCAGTTGCACTTTGCCATCTTCGTAATCTATACCCGTAGCCAGCACGATAGCCAAATCGTTAATCTCAATGCGATCCCAGCATCCACTTAAAAGTACACAACACAATATTGGCATTAGTAGTACTCTATATATTCGCAAGTGCTCCTCCCCCATCAATCAGGTGTTCGCTTGATTCTTTCGAAAATGTGCCCACCCTTTCTTCAGCCATGCGACACCGTAGATCATAGCCGGAAGGATTAATAAAATGCTGATCGTATACAAATTAGCTGAAGGGCCAATCAGACTGGATGTACCTGATCCGCCGGACACAACCCAGTAGGCATAAACCATGCATAGAAACGAAAGCGGCACAACGACGGGTTTGTAATCCTTCAAACCGAACCATTCTGCTGTGGATGTCGCAAAAATATAAAGAAAAACAGAAATCTTGACGAAGATTCCAAAAATCCAAACCGCAATAATCAGGGATTCAATATGTTGCAGAAAGTCTGCAATGGTTATGTATCTTGCGGCAATCATAACCGGATATACAAAGCTATCCGTCAGATCTCCAATTAAAAAAAGGCAAAACAGATTGATTACCGTCATTGCGGTTGTCGTTAGTATAAGGGAACCCAACATAACTCGTGTTGTGCGTTTTCTACGATTGACATAAGGAAGCAAGAAGGCAATTACGATGTATTCACTAAACCATGCAGCAGGAGCAAGGGCTCCTTTAATGCTAGGTAGCGGTCCGTTCTCCATGAAAGGGAATAATTCCGCTGGAGTCAGTTCCCCGATCAATAGAATGAAGATTAGACTAAGCAACACGATAAGCAGGGTCACAAAGATTTGAGACGTGCGTCCAACTACTTCGATTCCTAGTCTGACATTCAGCGCACACACCGCAACCATCGTCCCCATTACAACGAATAGCGGAGTCCGCGGAAGTGCATTGTTAACGATGAATTCACCGTACGTCCGTATAATCAAGCCCGTCAAATGGGGCAAAAAAATGATATACACCAATCCTATTAATTTTCCAAAGATACGTCCCGCAATCGATACACTCGATTGAATGAGCGTTTTTCCGGGGTACAGGCGATCCAGTCCGATAGAGATCGCTACCGCTGCAAAACCAATAAGGGAGCCTATAATTGGAGAGAGCCACATGTCATGACCTGCATAATGCATTGTAATTCCAGGAACAGACAAGATGGCTGTTGCGAGAATGGCAGGAAAGATCATGAATGCCAATTGAGTCTCTGATATTTTTCCTTTGTCAGTTAACATGTGTAATCCCTCTCCCTTGATTGCTTGAGTATGAATTGTTCTAATCCGGTTTGTTCCTTGGTGCTGGACGCCACCATACATCCTTGAGTTCCTTGCTCATCGTAGGGGCTACTGGTGACAGATAAGGTGTTCCGAATGAACGAAGACTGCTCAGATGAATGACAACCAGGATAACTCCCAACATGACACCTGTGAGTCCCAGCGTTCCCGCCAGAAACATCATAGGAAAACGCAGTAATCGGGTCGCAATGCTGGCAGCGTAACGAGGGATCATGAAAGAAGCGATACCGGTTATCGCAACAATGATAATCATGGGGGCTGACACAATTCCGGCACTCGTCGCCGCTTGACCAATAATTAAAGCTCCCACGATACTGACTGCAGATCCGACCTGCTTCGGCAATCGGACGCCCGCCTCCCGCAGTGCTTCAAAGGCGATTTCCATAATGAGCGCTTCCACCAGTGCAGGAAAAGGGATCTCTTCTCTCGCCCGCGCAATACTGAGAAGCAATACGGTCGGAATCATCTCCTGATGAAACGTCGTAATTGCTACATAAGCGGATGGGAGCAGCATGGATAACACAAAAAAAATGTATCGCAGCCAGCGTACAAAAACACTCATAAACACATTTTGATAATAATCTTCGGGGGATTGTAACATGGAAAAGATGGTCACTGGCGCAATAAGAGTGAAAGGCGTTCCGTCCACAAAAATAGCAAAGCGACCTTCCAGCAAGTTGGAAGCGACAACATCCGGACGCTCCGTCGCAATCATCTGTGGAAATGGGGAGTACCGCTGATCAACAATGCCTTCTTCAATGTACTGACTCTCCAGTACGTCACGAAGTTTTAAATCCGAAAGTCGTGTCTTCACTTCCTTTACCAGCTTGGGGTCGATAATTCCCTCCATGTATACAAGTGAAATACTGGTGTTGGTTCGATCTCCCATATTACGTGTATGAAGCTTCAATGCAGGTGTCTTAAGACGTTTGCGAAGAAGAGATACATTCATCGTTAACGATTCTGTGAATCCATCCCGTGCACCGCGCACGGTCGATTCAGCTAAAGGTTCCTCGGTTGAACGATTTTCAGCTTTGTATAGAGGGTATGTAGTTCCAATCATTGAACCTTCCAGTAGTAACAAAGCTTCCCCCTCTAATATCGCCTGCACCGCCTGAGTAGTTGTTTCAACACTTTTAACTGAAGCCAGGGGAACCTGCGCAGCTTCAATCCCCATTTCCTGAAGGGGGGTTAGAACTTGTCTCTCCAGCCGCTCTGTATCGCATAAACCCACACAATATACACATAGTGCTGAAGTATGGCATGCGGTTTGGAATGTATGAAACATAACATCCGAGCAACCTGCAAAAACGGAGCTTAACATTTCCTGATCAATAGCAAGATGTCCGGTTAACGGCAGGTTCTGTTGTGTTATCTGTGATGTGTCCATACCGCCCTCCCCTTTCTGCGCATGCTCGTCCAGATATTCTCAGTTAAAGGTATCCTTTACTTATACGTTGGTATATATACGCAAAATATTGAATAGCAAAAGAGCCGCCCTCTTGAGCGACCCTGAGAATATAATCAGAATAAAGGACCCTTTGCATCCCTGATATTCCGTTATACAATTCGTCACTATCCTTTTACAGCACCCAAAGCAACACTTCCGATAATCTGTTTGGAAAACACAGAGAATACAACAATAATAGGCAGGATTGAGATTGCTACACCCAAGTATAAGAGCCCATAATCCATCCCATAGTAACCCTGAACTAACGCAACTAGTACTGGAAGGGGGTATTTATCCAGGGAGAAAAACAGTACAAGCGGTGTTAGAAAATTATTCCACGACCCAATAAACGTGAAGATGCCAAGGGCGGAGATGGCCGGCCCCAGAATAGGCAATACAATCTGATTGAACGTCCGGAACTCACCGGCACTGTCCACACGTGCAGATTCAATAATCTCATCCGGGATACTGCTCTCCATGAACTGTTTGATAAAGAATACATTAAACGCGTTAGCCGCAGCCGGCAAAATAATCGCGGCATAGCTGTCCAGAAGCCCCAACATACTGAATAGGCGATATACCCCAATCAGGGCCAACTGACCCGGCACCATCATGGTTGCTAACAGAAACAGGAACAACCAGTTGCGCCCTTTGAATTTGAATTTGGCAAAACCGTATGCGGTCAAAGCACCAATATACAGAGATAATACAGTTGATGATCCTGCAATGAAAATACTGTTGGCAAACCCACGCCAAATGTTAATTTTGGATACCATGTTCATATAATTATCCACCAAAAACGATCCGGGAAGAAAGGTGAATGTTGAAGCAATCGTTGCATTGTTATGTGTTGAATAGATGAGCATCAGATAAAATGGAATAATGCACAGCACGGCAAGACCAATCAATAACAGATAGATGATGATCTTGCCTGCCGTCAGTCGCCTTGTGGTGGCATATTGCTGAATCGCTGCATTTGGTTGTTCAACTGATTTTGCAGTTTGCATGAGAACTCCCCTCCCTATGAACGGCTCTTCCGCTTGGTCATGATGAAGGATGCAACGGACAACAGTATGATGATAATAAACAGACAAAATGCGATTGCAGCGCCGTACCCAAAACGAGTGCTCTGAAATGCGACATTATAGAGATACATAATGCTTGTCATGGCTGCCCGGTCAGGACCACCATTGCCATTGGTTAATGTAAATGGTTGATCAAAAATCTGAATGCCACCAATAATGGAGGTAATCATCTGAAACAGAATAATTGGACGGAGCATTGGCACGATAATATGAATGAAAATATGTTTCTTTTTCGCTCCATCCATCTGCGCAGCCTCCAATAACGACGGGTCTATCCCCTGGAGACCTGCGAGGTAGATGACCATGGAATAGCCAAAGTATTGGAAAAAGAGAATCGAGGACACAATCAGACGCATAAACCAGGGATCATTTTTCCAGTTAATTGGATCTTGTATGATGCCAGTTTGCACCAAAAAATGATTAAGTCCTCCGGATTGCCAGTCAAAGATCAGGCTGACAAGTAACCCGAGTGATGCAGCCGTTACAATATTCGGGAAAAAGTATACGGCTCTGAAAAAATCCCGTCCTCTGAGCAGCTTATCATTCAGGATAAAGGCCAACACCAGGGAAATCGTCAGCTGCGGAACGACAGATACGCCCCAGATGAATAATGTATTAAACAAGGTTTTGTAGAACAACGGATCTTGTAGTACAGCCACGTAGTTACCGATTCCTACAAAGTCAGGCGTCGTGATGCCATCAAAGTTGGTGAAACTGATATAGAGCGAATATAAAATGGGATAAAGCCCAAAAATGGTGAAAATAATAAAGAACGGAGCAATGAAATAGTAGCCGTAATGGTCCTTGCGAATCGTTTTGGCAAACATGTTCTATCCCCCCAGTTATCATCGGATGTGTGATGTGTATAACCATCGCTTACTTCGAGGGCGTGTCTGAAAACTCCGAAGAAGGTTATCAGACCGTCCTAAGCTATTCCACTTCCAGCTCCGGAAATCTCAAGGTGACATCACGTTTGATTCGCTTTACGACTTCTTCCTTGGTCTGAATGTCCTTATTGAGATACAACTGGAGTACATTCTTGTAGATATCGTTGTTAATAATCGCATCATATTTGGTGCGTTCGTATACAGGAACCCGTTTCGCAGCCTCTGAGAAAAATTCGAAATGCTTCTGTCCTCCCAAATAGGACGATGAGAGAGACGGAGCAAGTTCATCATTCACAACCATGTTGCTCGTGAAATAATCCTGCTCTTTCGCGAGCTCCGACAGAAAATCATGGTTAAAGTTATAGAACTCGATAAACTTCCAGGCGAGATCTTTTTTGTCACTTTTACTATACATCCCTATATAAGTTCCGCCTGCACTAAACGCTGACGGTCCCTGCGCCAATCCCCACAAGCCTTCGGTATCCGGGGCATTTGCCTTGAACGTAAATTGCAGGGCCCAGGTTGCCCCGGGATAGAACATGACCTCTCCTTTTTGCATGGATGCAGCGTAACCGGCACTTCCATCATCATACTCGGCAAGTACTTTCCGCTCACGTGCTTCACGTACAAGATCGAGTACTTTCAAGTAGGTTGGGTCGATGACAAGTTTGCCTTCCTTCACCCAAGGTATACCATCATATGAATTCGATATCGCATTCCAATTCGCCAATGCATGTACTTTATTCCCGCTAAGTTGCTGCACCTTCTCTCCAATCTCGAAAATCTTCTCCCATGTATCGATCTGTGAACCCACCTTCTCAGGGTCATCGGTACCCAAGTATTCCTTTGCCAAATCCCGACGGTAATAGATGCCCCCTGGTGTTCCCTGGTAACCTATCGCTCTGACATTTCCTTCACTGTCCTTTTCATTGGCCTGCACAAAAGCATATTGTTCCTGAATAAGTTCATTGGCGTTATACGGCGAAGCTGATAGATTCTCCAGATATGGAACGTCAATCAGTTCTCGAATATTCGCATTTTCAATCATAAATACATCCGGAGCCTTCGAGGTCGTCTGTAGCGCAGATTTCAGCTTGGTGATATAGAAATTACCGGGGATGTTGACAAAGTTCACTTTGATGTCAGGATATTGCTGTTCGAATTTCTCGATGGCATATCCTGCTTCATCCGTAAAACTCCACACGGTAATCTCCTGTTGCTTGCTTTGATTGGATGGACTGAACTGACAACCAGCTAACAACAGTGCTGCACATACAAATACAATTGTTGGCTTAAACCACTTCTTCATAGGCCCCCTCCTTCAAAAAGGAAACGCTTACAATTTATTAGAGTATATTGATTTTGGAGAGGGCTTTCTCCACAAATATTGTGCATTACCCTCCATATTTTGTGATATTCGTACGATGTTTTTTACGAAATTCGGAGGGTGTGCAGTCATTATATTTTTTAAAAAGACGGTTATAGGAGTTTACATTGTTGAACCCATGCCCGATCGCAATCTCCAGAATGGTATCCTGACGGAACAATAAGGCCCACTCTGATTTGATAATTCGAAAATGATTCAAGTATTCCATCAGTGTTACGCCCTTGATCTCTTTGAACAGCTTGCAGACATGGAACTTGCTGAACTTAATATGTTCCGCCACCTGTTCCAGCTTGATTGGTTCAGCATAGTGCTCCTCCAGATATTCACAAACTGATTCAAGGAATTCAAATTTTTTGGAGGAAGTACAGGGCCATCCTGAAGATGTTGATTCATCGGTGGTAACCGGTACAATTGTACGTAGTAAAAGTATGATGAGATCATATAATCTGGATACCATTAACCATCGATATCCCGGCTTCTGGTTTTTCTTCTCGGTAATGATGACATCTATATAATGAGCCAGTTTGCTCTGACTTCCCGTGTTCGAGGGAATAACTGTTGTTTTGTTAAAAAGTTGTCCGAGATCCTGAATTTCAGCTTCGGTCGTGAAACTTCCCGTTAACAATTCGAGTCGGAACAAAATAATGGTTAGCTGTTCAGTCCCTGGAAAAAAACAGTGCACATCCCCTGGTTTGATCAGCAGCACATCCCCTTTTTCCAACTCACAAACGTGGTCGTTCACGCCAATTCTGGCGCTCTTACCATTGACAAGAATCAGTTCAACCTCATCATGCCAGTGTGCGGCATAATTGAATTGATTTCCTGTGTGAATTACCCGAATGGGAAAACCTTCCTGCATATGACCTGTCTCCAGAAACGTAGGTACGCCCATCGTATCACCCTCCATTTATTTCCAAAGCAAAAAAACTCCTCGTCTTTATATTATGCATTCATGGCTACTCTCCTTTCTTTTTAAGTATTTAAAATTCTATAGAATGAAAAAAACTCCTCAACTCAGGTTGAGGAGCCGAACAGAATCGCGTTCCACGCATTGGATGTCCAGTGTATACAACGTCTCAACTACCTCTCCATTCAGCAATTGAAAGAGAACATGACCTGCAAGCTGACCTGCATCCCTCTTTGGCTGACGAAAGGTGGTTAGTGGTGGATTCATGTACTGTGATGCAGGTATATTGTCAAAGCCGATCACGGATAACTGCTCGGGAATTGAAATATCATGCTCTCTGAAGGCTTCCATGCCGCCGATCGCCATTTCATCATTTGCAAAGAAAACCGCGGAGGGCAACTCTCCTTCAAGCAGTTTCTTGGCTGCAACGTAGCCATCTTGCTTCATGTATTGTCCGCCAATTTTCCACTCGGGATTCTCTTCAATGCCTGCCTCCTTCAAGGCTTTCAAATAACCCTGATAACGATGGAGATTACATTCCGATTGTGACGGACCACTGATATAAGCTATTGTCCGGTGGCCTTTATCGATCAGATAACGGGTTGCCAGGTATCCGCCTTGCGTATCACTCATCAAAACCTTTACAATATGTTGAGCATCCAGATCCCGATCCATGACAACAATTGGAAATCCGGCTTCAGATGCTTCAATCAGCAATTGATCTTGAATATTCTGAGCGATAACAATAGCTCCATCAATTCTTCTTTCTCGGATGTAACGATGGGCTGTTGATTTCTCTCCACCCAACGAACTACATACGATCATATCGTATCCATGACTCATGACGACAGTTTCTATTCCGTTCACCAAATCCGAGAAATACGGACTGGACATGTCATGGACAATAATACCAATGGTTTGTGTACTATTTCGTTTTAATTCAGATGCAGGACCATGCCTAACGTAATTAAGTTGGCTCGCTGCCTCAAGTACTCGGAGTCTTGTTGGCTCACTTACATTGCCTTTATCGTTGAGTACACAAGATACGGTTGAACTGGCTACTCCCGCCATCTTGGCTACATCTTTAATCGTTATCATCATATATACTCCTCAAAGACAGTTTCATCTGTTTATTTCATTATGTCGGTAACACAGCATAACACCGGCGTGTTCACTAGCATTTTAACACGTCAGTCCAGTCATGTCTCTTTCCAAGACATCGACTACGAAAAACATATTAAAGAAACCGAGGTGCCTTCATGAGATTCAGTGAATATGTAATAGGTCAGCGCTACGAAACCACATCCTTGGCATTGTCCAAGAACGATATTATGGAGTTTGCCACGATCTATGATCCACAGTACATGCATTTGGATGAGGAGAAAGCCAAGCAAGGCCGCTTTGGCAGTATCATTGCTTCTGGCATGCAAACGATGAATATCTCCTTTAAATTATGGATTGAGGTCGGGGTCTATGGAGAACATGTCGTGGCGGGAACCGGAATGAATAACATTCAATTTCTGAAGCCGGTCTTTCCGGATGATGAACTTCATGTCATTGCAGAAGTTATTGGACTAACGCCCCGACGAAAAGGTAATGGGATTGTTACCGTGCTGCTGAGTACTTTTAATCAGAAGAATCAAAAGGTTTTTCAGGCAGAATTAAGTGCATTAATTGATAATTAAGGGCTGTGAAAGGCCAAAAAGAAGCCGCCCATTGGCGACTTCTCATGGATTATTGTATTTTACTTTTTATGCAATATTAAGCGTTGTAGCCCTTCAATACCTGACCCAAAATATCTACACCCTTGATAATCTGTTCGTCTGACGGGGTTGAGAAATTAAGTCTGATGGCATTACAAGGGTCTTGCTCGTTCACCAGAAATGCATTTCCCGGTACAACCGCAACCCCTTGAGCTGCCGCTGTCTTGGCATAATCAAGCATCGGCACATGTGCTGGCAGGTCACACCAGAGGAACAGTCCACCATCCGGTTGAGTGTAGTTAACGGACTCACCCATATGCTCTTGCAGCTTGTCCATCATCAATGTAGCTTTTCTCCGATATACCTCACGAATGCTGTTAATGTGCCCCGCGTAATCATATTCTGTCATGAACTTGTATGCCAGAATCTGTGGAAGCATGGCGGTATGTACGTCTTCTCCCTGTTTGGCAACAACCATCTTCTCCACCACTTCATGTGGCGCTTGTACAAAACCGACACGTAGTCCCGCCGACAAAATTTTGGAGAATGATCCAACATAGATGACCAGACCCTCATCATCCATAGACTTGATGGTTGGCACATCGTCTCCGTTGAATCGAAGTTCTCCGTACGGATTATCTTCCAAAATCATAACGCCATACTTCTTAGCCAGCTCGTATATAGCCTTACGTTTAGCTAGACTTGTCGTTACACCAGTAGGATTCTGAAAACTTGGGATCACATAGATCATTTTCACATTGGGCTCCGTTTGCAGCGCCTGTTCCAGCTTCTCGATATCCATACCGTCCATCTCCATCGGAACACCCGCAAGCTTCGCACCGGATGCCCGGAAGGAGTTGAGTGAACCAATAAAGCTCGGACTCTCACAGATAATCGTGTCCCCTTCATTACAGAACACTTTACAGGCAAGCTCAATCCCCTGCTGCGCTCCAGATACAATGAACAATTGATCGGATGGCTTACCCGTATCAAAACCTGTCTTCAAATGTTGCGTTAATGCTTCCCTGAGGGGAACATATCCTTCTGTAATTCCATATTGCAGAGCCGTGACCGGGTCTTGCTCCAGAATGGTTTGGGTGAACGTGCGAATCGCCTCAATAGGAAAGGTTTCCGGTGCGGGGTTTCCCGCAGAGAATGGAATCACATTTTGCCCCGAGGAAGCTTTCAGAATCTCGCGAATAATGGATGGTTGCAGTGCTGCGATACGATTGGAAAATGAATAGTTCATCTTAAATAGTGCCTCCCGACATTTCATCTGACTTAGTTCTCTATCGTTACATTAGATTCTATTATACGAGCATTTGCCGAATTTCCAAACTGTCTCCACAAAATTATATGTATACACCAAAAAAGAGGCCGCCGTCAGCAACCTCTTTCGCGAGCAAAGTTTCAATGAATTAGCGCGCTGCGTTCATCTCGGATAACCGTGTGGCCTTCACGACATAAGCAGCTAAACCGGGGATCATCCGAGCCAGACCAGGATAGAATTTATTGGTTTTCGCAAAAGCCAGCTTTTGAATTCTTCTTGCGCGTCTGAGCAATTGGGTGAATTCACGGCTTGCTTCCAGCGTGTAATTACTCTGCCAATCGGCATGTTCAATGTCGCCTTGGAGGTACTTGTCGGTCCACCTTGCACACAGGAGTGAGGAGCGAAGGGCAATGGACATCCCGTCTCCACATAAAGGCGGGATCATCAGCATGGCATCTCCAATATGCGGATATTGAGACCAAGGTTCAGGAACATTGGACAGATGCAGCGGTGCAATTGACACTTGCGTTCCGTCTACAGGTTTTCCTTCGGCTAAACGGGCTGCCAAACTCACGTTCTTCAGGGAAGCCGCCTGTAAAATATCGTTTACAGACTTGCCACTTCCCTGTACGGTATCCAGTGTCAACAATGCGGCGACATTCACATTGCCATTTTCAATGGGGGAAATCCCCACATAACCACCCTCACAAAAATATAACTCGACCCGTGCAGGAAT
This sequence comes from Paenibacillus sp. FSL R5-0517, assembly GCF_037974355.1. NCBI lineage: Bacteria > Bacillati > Bacillota > Bacilli > Caryophanales > Paenibacillaceae > Paenibacillus > Paenibacillus sp. FSL R5-0517. Next base: position 3,164,242 of record NZ_CP150235.1, on the reverse strand, counting down.
CTCAATTCCGCTGAAGTGGGATTTAACCCCAACATATACGGTTTGGTCTCGCAGTTCAGGTGCGGAAGCCATCCCACGCGGCTTCTTGGTACCATGTGCTCCGATGACGGCTTTGGCTCTGTAGCTCATCCGCTCATCTCCCTGTTTCACTTGAACCTCATAACTGGCATCCTCAAGCTGCTCAATACTCGTTACGGTCGCTTTGGTAACAATCTGGGCTCCGGCCGCCAGAGCCTTCTGATGCAAAATCTGGTCCAGCTCATATCGACTTATGCCATATGCAAATCCCGGCAGTGGTGCTTCGATCACTCCACCTTGTGGCATAACGATTTTGGCATGATCCATGGTACTGGGTTTCTTCGTCTGGTCCAGAAGGTGAATGTCCAGAACCTCCAGCATTTCCTTGGTTTCGGGTGACATGAACTCACCACAGGTTTTGTGTCGAGGGAACTCTTGGCGATCCAGCAAAAGGGTTCGATGACCTTTTCCTGCCAGTTGCATTGCACACGTACTACCGGCAATCCCGGCTCCGATGACAATCACATCTATCGAATTCGTCACGTCAGATCACCTGCCCTTTGTGGGAATAACAACAGAGTAACGGAACAAAGGCTTCCATTCATAAGTCATCGTATCATGATTTAGCCGTTGTTTAAGTTCCTTCCAATCCCTGCCTGTAAAGCCTTTGGCTACGGACAGAGGGCCATCATGACGAATGTACCGATTGCGCGAGATCATTCGTGTTGTAATCCAGACGGCTTTATAGGACACGGAATGGCGGTGAATATCGTTAATGACGACACCATATCTCGATGCTCGCAGCATATGAGAAACCATATCAACCAACTGATCTCCGTCAAAATGATGCACAAACTGGGAACCTGTCACAATATCTGCTGAAGCATCGGGCAGTTGCGTAAGATCGGCACGTTGTACCCTGACTCGGGGTTCGTCACGGAATAGTTGTCTTGCTTCCTCACACGCCTCTTCCGTCAAATCAACCAATGTAATTTCCAACTGAATGCCCTGACGGTCCGCCCATTGCAGCAGTTTCTGGTTCACATCCCCTGAACCTGCCCCCACATCCAGAAGAGACAGTTTATCTGGCCTGCCGACAGAGTTCCATAACTTCTCTACACCAGCAAGCGTTGGGCCGGGTGCCGCGAATATTTTGTTAAGACGTCTCAGATGTCTGAGTGCTTCACGCAGCTCCTCCCCTCCCATAGAGAAGTCATCCATCAGTTCCTCTTCCTTGGCCCGAATGGATAATGTTCTAAAGAAGGACATGTTCGTGGTCCTCCATCACTGAAGATAATGAGGGTACATAAGTGAATTTCATCAACTCCGCGGTGAGTCCCGGTCCAAATGCCATGGCTACCCCATCTGTCGAGGATTGAACCTGCACCTTCATGTCCTCACGCATCGCATTCAGTACAAACAGAATCGTGTTGGAAGACAGGTTACCATACGTTCTAAGGATCTCCCTGCTGTACTTTGTTTGTTCATCTCTCAGCTTCATTACATTCTGCACAGTGTCCACAATCCCGCGTCCTCCCGGATGAATGGCCCACAGTTCAGGAAGCTCCTCACTTTGCAATAAGAGACGAAGTTCCTCTTCCAGATGAACACCAAGCAGCTTCGGAATACGAGGTGATAGATAAAGGTCATACCCCAGATTCCCAACCTCCCAGGTCATATCCTCAGTTGAATCCGGAAGAAGCACAGAATACCCCGTACCCAAGCACAGAACATTTTTGTGCTGAGGTTCTGGTGTGCCCACTATGCAAGAAGAAGCTGCATCTCCGAAGAATGAAGCCGCAAATAGTGCTTCTCGATCTTGCACCGGCTGAAAATGTATTGTGCACAACTCTACACAGACAATAAGTACCTGTGATCCCGGAGCACCCTGCACGACATCTCGTGCCATCTGAATGGCTTTCAACCCTGCGGCACAGCCCTGAAAGATCAACGGCAGTCGGTTAACACGGTCAGACAGTCCCAAGTGACGGATGAGCATAACATCAAGACCTGGCAGATATTGACCGGTGCAACTGACGGTGATGATATGCGTGATGCTCTTGGGAGATACACCTGAATCCGAGAGGGCTTTCTCTGCCGCCTCGATTCCGAGCGGAAGCGCCTCTCGCTTGTAAGTATTCATTCTTTCTTCAGTTGTCGGGATGTCAGATCTCTCACCAGAGGGCAGATAACGGCATTCTTCCAGTGAGCCCAGATAACTCGGTTCTACGGTATATCGAGTTTCAACACCACAGGACTTGAATATTCGCCTGGCAAACCGGGCCAAATCCGGCCGATCCTGAAGAGAAGAAGCAATTAGTTCCGCAATATCAGACTGCGCTACGGGGTGAGCAGGGAGAGCCGTTCCCATGCCAAGAATGGCGATATCGGATGGACTGTTGTATTGGTTCATAATAAACCTCCTGGTATTGGTTATTATTTCCTCTAATTAACACTCTTACCCTTAACGATATCGTTATAATCTCAAGACGGCTCCTAATCCAGTTTATTAACACATCTGCAAGATCAGAAGCTTGGTTTCACCAAGCAATTGAGCAATCACGCCAATGAACTCAAAAAAAGCCGCCATTAGGCGACTTTAAGGTAACTTTTATACAACTTGCTCAAATGATATCTAACCACTTACCAGTTCTTTCTACACGTCGCTCTAATGTACTTTATTTGGAAAATGCTTCTCTGATCTTGTCACTCATCCGATACCAAGCATCCTCAGCTATCTGAAGATCGCCAAAATGTGTAAATCCATGAGCAGCTCCCTTATACTCCTTATGGGTCACCTTCACACCGCTTTCTTCCAGCCTTGCTGCGTATGTTCTTGCTTCTTGTGCCAGTGAATCTTTCTCCGCCGTAATGATCAACACTTCCGGGAGACCCTGCAATGATGTCGCAAGCACAGGCGACGCTAACGGATCATGCGCATCTTGTGGCGTTTCAAGGTACATCGCGTTGAACGTTCTGGCGATATCAGCAGGAATGGCTACTTCATAACTCGGTTTCTCGGCCGGATCTGTAGCTATATCCAACACGGCATAATCGATAACCTGAAGTACAATCGGCAGCTCGCTACCACGTTGCTGATTCAGCAAACACACTGCTGCTGCAAGATTCCCCCCAGCACTATGCCCACCAATGGCGAATAGAGATGGGTTCACCGAGAAGGATTCCGGATTGTCGTGGACCCACTTTACAACGTCATAACATTCATGGACTGCGGTTGGAAATTTGTGCTCTGGTGCAAGACGGTAATCGATATTCACGACCACACAATCAGCACGATCAGCGATCAGACGACACCATGGATCATCCATCTCTGCTTGTCCGAGGATGAAACCACCCCCATGCATATTGAAGAAAACCGGCAGAGGTGCGGAATGATCCCGATTCGGTGTATACACAAGTACACGCGCATCACCTTTCGTCGTAGGAATCATAACTTCTTCTACGGTGACGGCATACGTGGAGCTGGGTTGAAGAGCTGCATCTGTACCGACGACATTTTGACGCATTTGTTGTACCATGGCCAGTTGTTGCTGTTGATCCATAGATATCACTCCTTATTTGCATTAAGAATGAATCCGACAATCGGAAATTTGAATCATTCATTCTCCAATGAATTCAAGACAGTGATGTAATTTTCCTCCCCCACTGTCGTTGCCAGTCCACCTTCCGTTGTGACAGCATATTCATGCGAGATATCAAGCTCCCCCAGTTTCTCACTGTTCGTTGGATGCGCTCTCCTGCTCCATACTTGACTGTTTTGTCTTGTGGAACATCATCCAGACCCCCATCAGACAAAATAAAACGCTGCACCCCATGCCAAACACGCTGCTGGTTTTTAAAGCGAGAGGTGAGGCTTGCATGGTAAGTAGTGTCGCTTGTGTCACGACGATGGATACCATGGCATCGGTGAAGTTAATCATTTTCAATGTAGATATAATTGGGTTATGTAGATGACGATTAGCCCAAGTACCATACACGGCAAAAGCAAGTTTGGTAAAAGCGACTATAGCTACGATATATACAATAAGTCCGCTATATATGAAGGCATCACCGATCAGATACATTCGCAGACAGACGATCGAATAGGATACGCCCAGAAAACATAGAAAAAGACCTCCGCGTTTATACACCGCAAGCTCCAAAGAATATCTTTCTTGGGGAGACACCATACCTTTGGCAACTTTATATTGATGAAGCACCTGGCCTTTGACTATACACAGAATCAAATAATACACTGCATTTGTGATGAACCATCCGGAAAGGAGATATATCCCCAAGACTAGCTTGCCTATCCCAATCCAGGCATTGATAACAAGGGATGCAACGTTGAACAAGGCCGTTCGATCTTGCTTATTTCCAAGATAACGGTCCCATATGGGCTTCAAGTATGTCTTCATTTTCATAAGATATTCATTCTACTTGGCGAGCAGACCATCGGCATTGATATGAGCGAAATGCCTCACGATTCGGCCAGAGATTCCCGAACCCTTTTCGGAAGGGATTGGATAACCATTTCATACGAGTGATCGATCATGACGTAGACATCCTCATCTGACAAGGAGCCATCCAACGTAATGGTATTCCAGTGTTTTTTGTTCATATGATATCCTGGTTGAACAGCTTCATGCTGCTCTCTCAGATTCTCTGCAATAATCGGGTCACATTTTAAGTTCAAGCGACAGTTCTTTTCTTTATTTTCAAAAATAAGCGCGAACATCTTACCCGCAACCTTGATCGCGACTGGATCAGGGCCAAATGGATAATCCTTGATCGCGCCTTTCTTGTTCAAACAGTACTTAATTATCGTATCCTTCAAGTCAGTACCTCCCTTTTACCCGTGAACGATATAATGATATCGAATGTAAGTTCGTATGTAAATAAGCTCTCTGTACATACATAATAAAACCTCCTCCATATGAATGAAGAAGGTTTTATCTGCGTTTATTTAGGTCTTAATTGGCTCTATCATTCCTTGTTTTGCTGCTGCGGCTGAATGAACCATTATTTGATTTACTGCTACTACTGTTCGATCGACTGCTACTGCTGTTAGATCGATTGCTATTGGATCTACCGTCGTTAGAACGACTACTGGTCGTTTTGCCACTCTTGGCAAACCACTCGGATTTGGGCTTGCGTGCCGGGTTCGCCTTGGATTTGGCTGGTTTGCCCGCTGCCGATTTGTTGAACGCAGGTTTACTGCCCGATGCTTTGCTGGTTTTCTCAAACACAGGTACACCTGTCATCGGATACGGATGACCTTTAACTTCAGGAATCGTCTTCTTGATTACTTTCTCGATATCCTTCAGGAATGGAAGTTCATCCTTCTCACAGAATGAGATGGCCATCCCGCTTTTCCCTGCTCGACCTGTACGTCCAATACGGTGAACATACGTTTCCGGAATGTTAGGCAGGTTAAAGTTAATGACATGTGACAGTTCTTCCACATCAATTCCTCTTGCTGCGATATCCGTCGCCACCAGTACTCGCGTAGCCCCACTCTTGAAATTGTTCAGTGCCCGCTGGCGCTCGTTCTGAGACTTGTTGCCATGAATGGCTTGTGCTGTAACATTCACTTTGGCTAAATCACGTGTAACCCGGTCAGCGCCGCGCTTCGTGCGTGTGAACACCAATGCCGTGACGATGGATTTATCCTCCAGGATCTGATTCAACATCTGCTGCTTTTTGCCATTTTCCAGCAAATATATAGACTGCTCAATGCGGTCTACTGTTGAAGATACGGGTGTGATTTCGACTTTGACTGGATCAACCAGTAACGTTTTAACCATCTTGGTGATTTCAGGAGGCATGGTCGCTGAGAAGAACAGCGTTTGCTTCTTGTTCGGCATCTTGGCGATAATTCTTTTTACATCATGAATAAAGCCCATGTCCAACATCCGGTCTGCTTCATCCAGAACGAGAATCTCAACCATCTTCAGATCAATACGTTTCTGGTTAATCAGATCGTTCAATCTGCCAGGTGTTGCGATAATAATATCTGCACCTTGATTCAGCGCCCGCTCTTGCACTTTTTGCGAAACACCACCAACGATAGCCGTACAACGGATGTCCGTATACCGACTATATACTTTGATATTATCGGCGATCTGAATTGCCAGCTCTCTTGTTGGTGTCAAAATCAATGAACGAATATGTCGAGCGGACTTTGATCCTTGTCCTTTGGATCTTTCGCTTAATAATTGAATGATCGGCACCGAAAATGCTGCCGTCTTGCCTGTTCCGGTCTGTGCACATCCCAGCAAGTCTCTGCCAGCCAATACAGCTGGAATGGCCTGTTCCTGGATAGGCGTAGGATTAGTATAGTTTGCTTTGCTTAACCCTTCCATAATAGAGGGAATAATATTTAGGTCCTTAAATGTCATGTTATCTCCTTCATTTACGCACATCTATCAATAAGACGCATCTTTTATTTCACACGTAACGTATAAGGATAACATTAAAAACGCAATCTGTACATTATCTTTTTAATTCTACTTATTTAACTAACCAATTTAAGACCGACTGCCGATCCGAGCACCATAGCGATAAACAGAATTCTTAGGGCATTTCGGGGTTCTCCGTAAAACACCATGCCCAGAATGGCACCGCCGGAGGCTCCGATTCCCGTCCATACCGCATATGCTGTCCCCATCGGAAGAGTTTCCATTGCAAGGGACAGGAACATAAAACTTAAACCAAACCCGGCTACCAATAGAACGAGTGAAATTAAATTACGGTCTTTGTGCAACTTGTTTATCATTAGCACGCCGATCATCTCAAATACCCCTGCCAAGATAAGAAACACCCAGTTCATTATAGCTGCACCTCCTTGTTCTTCTCTTTACTCAGCATTTTAAGACCAATTACGCCGAGTAAAAGTGTACCAATGAGTATCATTTTTCCGGTTTGCACATTTGCATTAAACAAAAGAATCTCTGCAAGCACCGTTCCAGCGGTACCTAGGCCAACGAATACTGCGTATACGGTTCCCACGGGCAAGGTACGCGAAGCTGCAATCATTAAGCTGAAGCTGATCATAATCGCAACCAGTGTAAGACTCCATTCCAGCAACCCGCTGGCATGTTTTAATCCAATGACCCAACCCACTTCGAACAACGCAGCAATCACAACCGACATCCAATTTTTATTCATACCTGAAACACTCCTTCTCTACTACATTTTTTGTACAACCTGTAAGGGTTCATTAGCGAAAAACAAAAAAAGCCCGGGAAACAAACTGCATATCGCAGTTCATCTCCCAGGCTTTTATCCCTCCGTGGCACAACCAACAGGTTGCGGGTTTTCTCTCGGACCAGACCGACACATACGTCGCGGAACCCTAGAAAACCTGTTTGTATTCTAATGTGTCTCCAATTATACACACTTCCACTATCTTGGCAACCCCGTTAATGTGATCATGCCATTTATTTGATAATCAAACCCATTAATCCTACAAATGTGGCGGCTTGATGTGGTGAAATCACACAACCGTTGAGGTCTTCCATGGTTAACACCAAGGAGTCAAATTGGCAATCGCGAAGATCCAAATCTTTCATTTTGGTCCCCGTTAAGGAAGCTTGGTCGATATTACATTGAGTGAACTCCATCTTCTGAAGAGCCAGATAGGCAAAGTCCGCACCAATCAAGGTACATTCCGAGAAGGAGACCTGTTTCAGATGGGCAAAACGGAAATTGCTGTAATCCCCTAGACCATGAAAAAAACTGACATTTTGCAAGCGACTATTGGAAAAATCCGTTCCAACAAACTTGCAGTTATGCCATTCGATTCGGTGCATGAAGGCACCAGAGAGATTGACATTGGAGAAGTCGCAGTGTTCGAACCGGACATCCGTGAATTCGAATTGTTCCAAGGCAGACTCCGAGATCGTCACATGTCTAAATACAACATTTTCAAAGGAAACCTTACTCGCTTCCTGTTGATCCAAAGTCATGTTCTCAATCAGTTTGTGTTTATACTCCATTTTGGATTCGAGAAAACCTATCGTTTCCGGTTCAAGCAACTGCTCCTGAAGCTTGGGTTTGTCCACTTTCATACCGCATTCCCCGATTCCTTCATGGCTACCACTCGCAGTCGGCTTCTGTCCAAATACCATTGTCCATCCCGCATCAGTTGTGGCTGTACTTTTTTCTCTACAGCTTCCATAATAACATCCTGTTCCGCAGGTGCGATACCACTGAATAAATACTCTGCGAAGCTGTCCAACCACTTTCTGGCACCTGGCTTGAACGGAGTAAATTGGTCAACATGCTGGGCCAGACTAACTCGAAATCCGTTTTGCTCCAGAAGATTAGTATATTCGCCAATGGTAGGGTGATACCATGGATTCCGGCCTTCCCATTTGTATCCACGGGCATGCAGTTCTTCCCGTACCGCTGCTATTAAAATAGCCGTATTGCCACTTCCGGCAAACTCTGCCACGAATCGTCCGCCCGTCTTAAGCGCTAAGTATATGGATTGCACTACAGCTGGGGCATCCTTTATCCAATGCAGAACGGCATGAGAGAAGACCGCATCAAACGGCTCTTCAGACCGATAATGACAGGCATTAGCGACTTGAATATTCATATCAGGATATTTCTGTTTAGCTTGCCTAATTGTCTCCTTCGAAAAATCAATGCCTGTTGTCAGCGCTCCTGCGGCTGCAATTTTGGCTGTCAGATCCCCATTCCCGCAACCCACATCAAGGATTCGTTCTCCATGGGACGGCTGGAGCAAGGTTAAGATCGGTGTTTCCTGTAACGCTGTAAAAGGAGCAGAATGACCACTCCACGATTCGTTCGTTTGTCCGGATAAATGTCCGTTATTCATAGAATACAATCTCCTCCTCAATTAAGGATATATTATATCTATAATAGCTTTAATATAAGAGAACTGTCAATTCACGAAAAACATACGAAAAAGGACAACCTGTCGCGGTTGTCCTTAAGTAACATTAATATTAGCAAAGTTATACCAATACTTCGAGTCGTTGTTCAATCCGAGTCTCTTCATGCAATAATTGAGCAATATCACGAGTCAGTGCATCCACATTCTCCTGCCGGGTTGCCCAACTGGTACAAAAGCGCACCGCACTGTGTGTATCGTCAACCTTTTCCCAGAAGGAGAAAGTATAATCATTCCGTAATTTCTCAAGCAAAAGATTGGGCAGAATCGGAAACTGCTGGTTGGTTGGTGAGTCATACAGGAAGCGTACTCCCTGCTGTTCGAGTGAATCATGAATTCTCAACGCCATATCCACGGCATGATGGGAAATCTCAAGATACAAGCCGTCTTCGAACAAAGTTTCGAATTGAATCCCCAACAATCTGCCTTTGGCAAGCAGGCCACCTTTTTGTTTGATCATATAACGAAAATCTGGTTTGAGCGCATCATTCAGGATCACGACCGCTTCTCCCATCAACGCCCCAATCTTGGTTCCGCCGATGTAAAATACATCGCACAAGCGCGCAAGATCAGCAAGTGTCATATCGCAATTACGGGAGGCAAGTGCATATCCAAGGCGTGCTCCATCCACGAAAAATGGCAGACCACATGCTCTGCTGACTGCGTGCAATGCTTGCAATTCTGCTTTGCTGTACATCGTTCCGTTCTCCGTTGGCTGAGATATATAGACCATACCTGGCTGTACACAATGTTCCGGTGAAGACTCGTTCATGTGCGCATCATAGACTGCTCTAACCTGTTCAGGCGTGATCTTTCCATCCTCACTTGGAACCGTGAGTACCTTATGGCCCGTTGCTTCGATAGCCCCAGTCTCATGAACCGCAATGTGTCCCGAGGTCGCTGCAATCACACCTTGATATGGACGCAAAATAGAGGCAATCACCGTTGTATTCGTCTGTGTACCGCCAACCAAAAAATGAACATCAGCCTGCTCGTTGTCACAAGCCTGACGAATAAGCATTCTCGCGCGTTCGCAATGCTCATCCGTGCCATACCCGCTTGTCTGTTCCATATTGGTTTCCATCAGTTTTTGTAAAATGCGTTCATGCGCACCTTCGTTATAATCACATTCAAATCGTATCATCGTGTTGTCTCTCCTGCCTTCTTGTTCAACTTCTCTTGTATGTTCATCATGGAGGTGTATACCTCTTGAATCTCTTCTTCATTGAGTTCTTGCATTAATTTCAGAATCTGTTGATCGGATCGATCATTCAATTGGGCATACAGTTCCTCACCCTTGGCTGTCAGACGAATCAGACTGACCCGGCTATCGGCTTCAGAATTCACTTTCACCAGCAGACCTTCCTTGGTCAGCTTGTTCACAATGCGGCTCATATAACTGCGATCAATGGTCAGTGTATCCACCAGATTGTTCGCAATGCTCTCTCCCCGAATTCCAATCTCGATAATGACCCGTACTTCAGCAAAGGAATACCCTGTTCCGAGAATATGCTTGTCGAGTACACCAAGTATGTTGGTATAAAAACGGTTAAAACGTCGCATGTCAGCCAGAATATCTGGATTTATGTACTGAGAGTCGATGTCAAACCCTCCTTTTTAGTGGACTTTGTCAACATTATAATAATCAGGTTAGTGGACGTTGTCAACATTATATTTTCCCTTGATATTTGATTACCACATTTTTAAGCCAAACCAAAAAGCCGCACATATGCGCGGCAAGGTTTAATTGATTTAGATACTTTATACAAATACTTAGTCACCTACTTAAGTTTCTATATAAATTGAACTGAACATTTACACAAAACGAAGAGGACAGAAAGAACCTGAAGAAGCGGAGCGTTCGCCTTTATCCCCGGATTTCCCCTTTAAAGAAGGAATAAAAAAATCTGGGGATAACAGCGATCGGAAGGTTATTCTGTCATCGGAGTACCCAGTGTAAATATTTTTTTTCATTTTATATGGATTAAGAGTGACTATATTGCACCTGATGAAGACGGCTGTATATGCCTCCAGCGGCGACCAATTCCTCATGGTTACCCTGTTCAGCGATACCATCTGTGTTCACTACAATGATTCGATCCGCGTTCTTGATCGTTGTCAATCGGTGTGCGATCACAAGTGTCGTTCTACCCACCGACAATTCAGCGAGTGATTGCTGAATAAGTGCTTCCGTTTCCGTATCCAGTGCAGACGTTGCCTCATCCAGAATAAGAATGGGTGGATTTTTCAAGAACATACGAGCAATGGATAACCGTTGCTTCTGTCCTCCGGATAGCTTGACTCCACGCTCGCCAATGACCGTATCCATACCGTCCGGCAACGTAAGAATCAATTCCTCCAATGAGGCACGGCGAGCGGCATCCCAGATCTGTTCGTCCGTTGCACTCAGGTCACCATAAGCAATATTCTCCTTAATGGTACCCGAGAACAAAAATACATCCTGTTGAACGATCCCGATATGCTTACGCAACGATTGAAGCTTAACATCCCGAATGTCCACTCCATCTACAGTGATTCGTCCCTCTTCTACCTCATAGAATCGAGGAAGCAGGCTGCAGATGGTTGTCTTACCTGCGCCTGACGGGCCAACAAAAGCAACGGTTTCCCCTGGTCGAACAGTCAGACTGATATCATTTAAAATACGGCGACTGGATTCATATCCAAACGAGACGTTCTCAAAACGAATATCACCCTTCACACTTTCGAATTCCACGGCGTTTTTGTTATCCGCAATTTCAGGTTCTGTATCAATGATCTCCAGATAACGCTTGAAACCAGCGATGCCCTTTGGATAACTTTCGATGACTGCGTTAATCTTCTCGATAGGACGGAAGAAGATATTCGATAGCAGCAGGAAGGCCATAAAATCACCCATATTAATTCTGCCATCAATATAAAACCAAGCCCCGCTGATCATGACAAATACCGTAACCAGTCGCATCATCATATAACTGACTGAGATACTTTTTGCCATCGTTTTGTAGGCAAGCAGCTTGGTTTTACGGAAATTCTGATTGTCTACAGCAAAAAGCTCTTTTTCGTGTTCTTCGTTGGCAAACGATTGCACAACTCGCATGCCTCCGACATTGTCCTCAATGCGCGCATTGAAATTGCCGACGTCTCCGAAGAGTCTTCGATACGTCTTCGTCATACGGCCACCGAATACGATAATGACCCAAGCCATAATTGGGATAATGATAAAGGTTAGGAGCGCAAGCTCAAGATTAATGTTAGCCATCAGCCAGAATGATCCGATTAATGTCATCACTGCAATGAACACATCTTCGGGTCCATGGTGAGCAACCTCGCCGATATCGTTCAGATCATTCGTAAGATGACCAATCAAATGACCTGTTTTGCGATTATCGAAGAACCGGAAAGACAGCTTCTGCAAGTGAGCGAACATCTTCTCACGCATGTTGGTCTCAATGTTAATGCCCAGCATATGTCCCCAGTATGTAACGACATAGTTCAATACCGTATTAAGTGCATAGATGGATAACAGCACAATACAGGCAAGCAAAATAAGAGGCCAATCCTGACCCGGCAACAACTCATTAATGAATTTGCTGACGGCAAGCGGGAAAGCCAACTCCAGAAGACCTGCGAGTACAGCACATCCAAAATCAATCAAAAACAGTTTTTTATAAGGACGATAATACGAAAAAAAACGACGAATCATACTTATTCACTCTCACTCTCCAGATTCTTATTGGGACCTACATCTTCATTTTGCAGTTCGAAAAGATGGACATACTCGTCGATGACCTGATCAATGGCTTTCAACTCCCCACTGATTATTGGGCGAATATGTTCATACTCCTCCTGACCAAGTTGTCTGGCGAGCGTTGTTCTTCGATTCTGCATCTGTTCCAGAAATACAAGAATCCGGCCGCGACGGAAGGTTTGCGCACCATGGCCCCGTTTCCCCTGATGTTCACCATGTCCTCTGCCACGTCTGGAATGCTCTCCACGTTGCTCGCTGTCACCCACATCACGTCTCGGACGTTCACCTTGACGTACACTTCCATCCGATTCTTCGATCTGTCGATCTCTCATCCTGCCACCTCCATGACGTGTATACATATGTATACAACGCATTCATGTATACGATTGTATACGCGGCGACAAGGAGTGTCAACCTTAATTTTCCAATAAAGTAACTACGTATGTATGTTCATCACCTCTTTCAATAGAAAAAAGCCGCGATTTCGCGGCTTCTTTTGTTGACACACTCTACTCTATTTCACTCATAAACTTCCTATATTCTTGAACCATTTCTTTGGAGCGGGTGTGATGCAAATAATGATCTCCCTCGAAAGTCATCACTTTTCCATGCACTGAATCTTTGACTTGCTCTTCATGCAAGGGTATCCATCCTTCCGTTTCAGTATCATTCGCTTGTAAGAAGAAAATCAACGGAAGATCTTTGGGGAAGGTCAGGTTCTCCGCTGCTTTGAAGTTAGGACCAAAGTTTTCGCCTTCATTCAGATTGTTCGGATTAAACGTATTTTTGAGTGAAAGGATTCGAATTTGTTCTCTGGTTTCATCATCAACATCGGGTGCAATCAGTTGATCAGGGGCCAGTTTCATTAACAATCGGTAGAATCCTGATTTTTTAAGCAGTTTGTACGTTTCAGTTGGGAATGGATCATCGTTACCTCCCTGCGTTGGGACACTGCTCTCGATGCCGACAAAGGAAGTTACTTCGTTTGCATATTTGTTCACATAATCCAGTCCGTATATTCCTGAAATGGAGTGAGCCATGAGCGTATAACGATGAATACCAAGTTGCTGTAACGCTTCATGAATTTCACTAACCATATTTTCCGTAGTACGCTCTTTTTCAGTAATGTCACTTAATCCATAACCGAAAGGTTCAATGACAACGACTTTGTAAAATGGAGATAGCTGATCGATGAGCGGTTTGAAATCAAGGGCTGGGGCGGGTGTTCCATACCCAGGAAGCAATACCACCGTTTCTTTGCCTTTTCCTTGAATCAACACATTCATGTTTTTCCCGTCAACCGCTACAAACTGGCCGTATGATTTTATTTTCCCTTCCTCCGATTTGTTGCTAAATACATTAACAATAAAGACAGTCGCAATAAATAATGCAAAAGCGATAACGATCGCTCCGAATATTTTGAGCAAAATGATTAATATTTTTTTCATCATGATGGTTCTCTCCTGTTGAGTTCATTTACTTTTTTAGTGAAATTTCAAATTTGGCGCCAGCCTCACCTGCAAATACAATACGGCCGTTTTCGGGTAAAACAACAACATTATTACCGCTGACTACGCTGTGATTAATACAAACTCCGTTCTGATCATAGATAGCGAAGGCTCCATTTGCAGGTAACTTCACTGTCATGACTTTTCCTTTCGCAGTAGCGGGTACCGAAAACCATTTGGCATATCCATCTGCTTGAATCGTTGTTGCGGATTGTTTACCGGAATAGATTGGTTTTACCAATTCCTCACTGACGAATACATAACCTGAAAATGTAAGATACTCTCCATCGTTCTTTTTGAAGAAATGAATGTCCATTGGTTCTCGTCCGGCACTACCCGGAATCTGCAATTGATTGGCTGCTTCGTCTGCTCCAATAATCTTATTATTGGACATATACCCTGGATTCTCTTTATTCATATAAATAGGCACGATCGATGTAGCATTAAGATAAAACATGGATGTGTATTTCGCATTCACCAGATAATATTTTTTACCATCACGCTTTGCCCATGCATCGTTAATCTCCTTGGGTAATGTATTGGCTTCCAGCTTCTCCGCATTATATTCTGAGAGAGCCACCTGTCCGAGTCCTGGAACGGAGATATAAGATCGAGACCACAGGTAGGTATTCCCATTTTTCTCCACAACGAATTTCAACTTTTCTGTACCATCATCACTCACAAAAGTACCATCTGATGTATAGGTGTATTCTTGAACCGGATGACTTGGAGACGTGAGAGAGGAGACCGTCATTTGTCCAGCCGTATTTATTTTGATCTTCGTCACTGAATTATTGCCACCATAATTCCCTGCAAACTTGGAGATTTCTTTAGGCATATCAGCCTTCA
This sequence comes from Paenibacillus sp. FSL R5-0517, assembly GCF_037974355.1. NCBI lineage: Bacteria > Bacillati > Bacillota > Bacilli > Caryophanales > Paenibacillaceae > Paenibacillus > Paenibacillus sp. FSL R5-0517. The sequence goes on along the minus strand of NZ_CP150235.1, from coordinate 3,149,196 downwards.
CAGGTACACCAAATGATTTTTCCGGTTTCCGTTCTTTAATCATGCCCTTTTCTTCAAGTGCGCTAAGTAATAACTCACTCGCAATGAATTGATCGGTTACGCTTGACCCGTCTGAAGAGATCACGGCTGCAGCCATGTTGTATTCCGGAAGTACGACGAGTGAAGAATGATAAGATAACGTATCTCCACCTTTCGTAACAGCCTTGATGCCGTACTCACTGAATGGGAACAAGTCCACACTATCCCACCCTAATCCGTACGACATAGAAGAATCACTATCCTTTGGCCACATGCCTCTTCTGTATTCTTTTTGCTCCATGGCTTCTACCGACTTGTTGGAAAGAATCCCTTTGACCTCTCCTGTGAAGATTTGCGAAAATTTCACCAGATCCTTAGCGGTGGAATATATGCCTCCTGAAGCAATGATATTATAATTCTCTTTTGGAAGTTGTGCCTCATAAAAAGGGGAATAGATTCCCGCCATTTCTTCCGGATTAACTATATCCTGTGGTGTTTTGGTATGATTCATTTTCAGAGGCTCTGTAATATATTTGTGTATAAATGCCGTAAAGCTCATACCAGTGACTCTCTCAACCAGAATTTCAGCTAATGTAAATCCATCGTTAGAGTACACCGAATACGCACCTGGCTCTGCCATCAGATTCTGGGTCGCCAATTGATCCAAAAAGGTATCATGTGCAATGGTATCATTGTCCCCATACAGTATAGCACTACCGTTAGAAGCTCCGGGAAGCCCGGCCGAATGATTCAGCAACATACGGGGTGTAATCTGTTTGTGTCGATTATCTTTCATTGTAAAATCAGGCATATAGTTCACAACAGGCACATCCAGATCGATCTTGCCTTCATCCACCAGCTTCATCACTGAAGCTGTAAGAAACATTTTACTGGTTGACCCTATGCCATAGATCGTGTTCGTAGTAAGAGGTACCTTGTCGTTTAGATCGTTCTTCCCCGTTTGACCGGACACCGTAATCTCTCCACCATCAATGAGCGCATATTGCAGACTCGTCGTACCGTACGTCTCCGTCAGCAGTTTAGCTTTTTCGATTACGGTTTTCTTTGTTGTCTCGTACGTAAGGTTAATGCTGTTATTCATGACAGCCGGTGCGGCCATTGCAGATAGCGGGGCAAGTATCGTCAGCATGAGAGTCACAGCAGCTATAGTATTTCTCTTTCTTGCTCTCCTCACACTCATCTCCAGTTTTGTTACCTCTCTTGGTTTCATTCTTGCATCTACTCCTGTCTTCATCATTGTGTTAAGCCACCATAACGTGGGCGCTAAACACAATATAACAAACCAAGATGTCCCCCTAATGACTACAACATGAACGGAGGATGAACAGGCAAAAAAAGTTTGCATCATTATACGCAAGGAGGTTTTTACAGGGTGTCATAGCCTAGTGAAGGCATAAAATTCAATCACTCTGTGGGTGTTGTAATTGGCAAGATGACGATGAAGGTCGTTCCTCGTCCATATTCGCTCTCCACCCGGATGTCCCCTTGATGAAGCGAGATGATCTGCTTTACAATAGCTAGTCCCATACCGCTTCCTTCATATTTCTGACTGTGGGAACGATCTGCTTTAAAGAAGCGGTCAAATATACGCTTTTGGTCTTCCGGGAGAATACCAATACCCGAATCCGATATGCGGATATCCACGTTCTTGATATTCTGTTTGATCGTGACGTTAATTCGGGCACCATCTTCGGAAAATTTGATGGCATTGCCGAAGATATTGATCCACACCTGATTTAACTGATCATAATCGGCCGTGATTTGGGTGGGCTGCAAATCAAGATCGATCTGAATGTTACGGGCCGACCATTGGGGTTGAATAGCGACAATTACTCGTCTGATCTGTTCATCCAGACTGAGCGTGGCCAGCCGCATTTGCAATGATTGAGATTCAAGCAAACTCAGCTTTAGCAGACTATCACTTATTTTGGACATTCGTGCAGTTTCAGTGATGATAATGTCGAGATAATCGCTTTTTTCGTCATCCGGGAGGTCTACCTGCTTGAGCGCTATAGCAAAACCGGAAATGGAAGTGAGCGGAGACTGAACTTCATGGGACACGTTTGCTACAAATTCCCTGCGCATCTGCTCAAGCTGCTTTAGATCGTGCATCATTTCTTCAAAGCTGCGAGCCAAAGTACCTATCTCACCCTTTTGTTTAATATTAAGCTTGACGTTGAAATCTCCAGCAGCTATAAGCCGGGTCGCTTTTGTCAATTTTTTGATCGGTCTTACCAGAAAAATAGCCGCAATTAGTATCAATAGGCTTCCTGCTAACAACGAACAAATCAAAAAGGTTACAACAAATTTGATAAGAAATGAGGTGGAAGAGGAAGTGAGGGGCTCTACAAACATTGCTATGCTTCCCATTTCAGTTTTTATCGGCAATCCCAAGAAGATCGTATCGATTCCATTAACTTGGACTCTTCCTCCATCCAGCACTTTCTTCAATTGTTCTGTAGTCACTAGGAAAGGATGTTGTCCTTTAAGTTCTCCATAGGATTGAAACTGACCCGTTGCTTTATAGATTCGGATGTGGTAAGAGTTGAGTTGTTTCATTTCACTTATAAACATTTCTGCTTCGCGTAGAGGCAATGTCTCGTAGATGCGGACGATATCCTGTCCAAAGTCAAGCAAGGAAGCTTGTATGTTTTCGTTTAATTTATCTTGAAATATCCAGGTTGTAGCAAGAAAAGAAAGGATGGTGCCCCCGGTCACGGAGACCAAAAAGGTCAGGACTACACGTGTATAGAGGGAGCCGGTCACTCCTGCACCTCTAGCCGGTAGCCAAGTCCCCGCACCGTTTCGATACGAAAATCGGAGATATCGGTAAAACGTTCGCGTAGACGTTTAATATGCACGTCTATCGTTCGATCATCGCCAGTATAATTAATTCCCCAAACTTGATCGATTAGTTGCTCCCGCGTATAGACTTGTCCCGGTAATCCAGCAAGTTTATACAATAATTCGAACTCTTTAAGCGGCAAGGTGAACGACTCTGTACCCCTCAGGACCTTATAAGTCTGCCGGTTCAGAATAACGTTTCCTAATTGGATGGTCTGCGTTAAACCTATACGGTATCGTTTCAACAGTGCCTTGACGCGAGCCATCAACTCAAGCGGATCGAATGGCTTCATCATATAATCATCTGTCCCGAGCTGAAATGCTTGTACTTTCTCCCAGGTCTCGTTTCTTGCCGTCAACATGAGTAACGGAAGATCCGGATTGGCTCTTCGAAGTTCCTCGCATAATGCCCAACCGTCCATGACTGGCATCATAATATCAAGAATAACCAAATCGACTGGCGTGGAGGTAAAGATAGCCAGGGCTTCCTTTCCGTCTACGGCGTTGATGGTAGTAAATCCGTCGTTGCGCAAAAATAAACAGACGAGTTTGCGAATGTTCGCATCGTCGTCAGCAACTAATATCGTAGGCATCGTTTCCACTCCCCGAAAAAAGAATATAAATATATCTTCTTCAATTGAACAAAAGCAGCCGATTACTTTGATCGGCTGCCTTCTTAGTTTCGTTAAACATGCTACCTTACTAGAATTCATCTATTTCAATGAAATTTCAAATGTGGAACCAACGTCACCTGCAAATACAATGCGACCGTTTTCCGGTAAAACAACCTCATTCTTACCGCTGACCACGGTGTGATTAATACAAATACCCTTTTGATCATATACGGCAAAGGCACCATTTGAAGGCAGTTTAACGGTCATGACTTTTCCATTCACCGTTGATGGTATAGAAAACCATTTGGCGTAACCGTCTGCTTGAATCGTTGTTACAGATTGTTTGCCCGAATAGAGTGATTGTACGATTTCCTCACTCGCGTATATGCTACCTACAGCTGTAATGTACTCTACTCCATTCTTTTCAGCGAAATAAATTTCCTTTGAATCCCGTCCTGCCATACCAGGGATTTGAAGATCCGTGACTGCTTTGTTGGCTCCAATAATCTTACTATTGGTCATATACCCTGGGGTCTCTTCATTCATATGGAAAGAAAGGATTGGTGATGAATGGAGATAGACAGTTGATGTATACTTCTGATTCACCACGTAGTATCTCTTACCTTCACGCTGCTCCCATGAGGCAGTAATATCTTGGGATAATTCATTGGCTTCCAGCTTCTCCGCCGTATATTCGGAGAACGCCAACTGTCCCAGTCCCGGCATGGATATATAAGATCGAGACCACAGATATGTCCTTCCATTCTGCTCTGTAACGAATTTCAGCTTTTCTGTGCCTTTATCGTTAACAAACGTACCATCCGCTGTATATGTGTATTCTTGAGCCGAATTATTTGGAGCTGTTAGCGCGGATACAGTCATTTTTCCAGCATGATTCATTTCGATCTTCTTCACCGAATTATTAGAACCGTATATACCCGCATACGTGGATATTTCTTTAGGCATATCTGCCTTCACTGGTACGCCAAACGATTTTTCCGGCTTTCGTTCTGTAATAATGCCCTTTTCCTCAAGTGCACTGAGTAATAATTCACTTGCAATAAACTGATCTCTGGCACTCGTTCCCCCTGATGAGGTAACGGCTGCAGCCAGATTGTATTCTGGCAGTACAATTAATGAGGAGTGATACGATATGGTATCCCCACCTTTGGTAATAGCTTTGATGCCATATTCACTGAATGGGTACAAATGTACACTATCCCACCCTAACCCGTAAGATATAGACGTGTCGCTATCCTCCGGCCACATACCTCTTTTGTATTCTTCCTGCGCCATGGCTCCTACCGACTTATTGGAAAGAATGCCATCGACTTCTCCCGTGAAGATTTGTGAAAATTTCACCAGATCCTCAGCAGTGGAATAGATGCCTCCAGTAGCAATGATATTATAATTCTCTTGAGGAAGCTGGCCTTCAACCAAAGGAGAATAGATTCCCGCCATTGCTGCCGGATTAACGACATCCTGCGGTGTTTTGGTATGTTTCATGTCCAGGGGCTCTGTAATATATTTGTGTATAAATGCAGTAAAGCCCATGCCGCTCACTCTTTCAACTAGAATCTCGGCTAACGTAAAACTGTCGTTACTATACACCGAGTACGCGCCAGGATCAGCCTTCAGGTGTTGGTTCGCCAATTGCTCCAGAAACGTGTCATGTGAATACGTGTCATTATCCCCGTATAATGTGGCATTGCTACCGGAGCTGCCCAGCAGACCAGCGGAATGATTCAACAACATACGTGGTGTGATTAATTTGTACCGGTTATCTTTCATCTTAAAATCAGGTAAATAGTTCACAATTGGCACATCCAAATCGATCTTGCTATCATCAACAAGCTTCATAACAGAAGCTGTAAGAAACATTTTACTTGTTGAGCCGATGCCGTAGATTGTATCTGAAGTAAGCGGTACTTTATCCTCTATATCGTTCTTGCCCGTTTGACCGGACACCACAATCTCTCCAGCATCGATTAATGCATATTGTACACTGGTCGTACCGTACGTCTCAGTTAGGATCTTCGCTTTCTCCGCTACTATTTTCTTGGTTGGTTCATACGTTAAATCGCTGTTGTTACTCGTAGCTGGTGCGGCCATGACTGACATTGGAGCTAACATCATTAACACCAGAGTTAAGGCGGTGATTGAAATTCGTTTTCCCGTTTGTCGTCCCATTCACATCATCTCCTGAGTTCAAATTAGAGTTCTTTCGGATCTACAAATTTCACCTCTGGGTAGATGTCGCTCGGCCCCTGAATCAGGTTTCCACCCGTTCCTTTCAATTGTTTGTTAAAGAAATCGAGTACATATTGATTTACGATATTTGAACCTCTTTTACCATTGATCTCTCCTGTGATCCCGGACAGTTTAATCAGTTCTGAATAAAATTGAAGATCCGTGAAATTGAAGTGCTGGGTTCCTTCTATATAAATTACATTTCCCCCATGTTCAATAACATTTTTCATAATGTGCAGCTCATCTGAAAGAAACTTAGTTACTTCGTCATCCGAATTTCTATCCTTTTCAAAATTGGCTAACCAGTCTTCAAAATTTCCCGATCTGACAAACATAAACGGCTTGTTTATATCATCTCTATCTTCTACTTCATTCAGTGACCCATCCATATTAACCCCGGCCTTGATTCGATGATCCAAATACGTGGCATTAAACGCCGTTGCACCCCCAAAAGAATGCCCCATCGCACCGATGTTATCTACATCGATTTTTCCTTTAAACTGACTTTCAATTGCACCTGAATTCAGCTTTTCAATTTGATCAATTACAAACTCCACGTCTTTTGTCCATATATCGCCAACTTCTCTGCGGTCATCTATGGTTGTCATCTTTGTTGTATACCCCGTTACACGACCATCAGGAAAGAGGGTAGCAAACGTGCTGTACGTATGATCGATTGTCACTACGATAAACCCATGACTGGCCAGATTCTCCGCCTGTGATGCCTGTAGAACTCTACTGGTTCCCATACCATGAGATAGCAGCACCACAGGATAAGGACTTGCCGAAGGTAATATTTCTACATTTTCATAAGAGTTGCTATGACTATATTTCCAGTAGTCGAGCACAAATTCAGGCAGTTTCAAAGAAGCAGAGAAGCTCTGAATATACGTTTTGAACATTTCTTTATTATTTGGAAACAGCGTGTCACGTTTCTTGTTACTAATGTTTTCAGTAGGGTACCAGACTTGAACCATTAACTCCCTCTTATCGGTTTGATCTTCAGTCAAGATTTCATCTCTGTTCTGATCTGTAAAATGGAAGGTTTGAGTACCTACTTTCTCTGGACCCTCGGGCTTCGGCAAATCAAAGACAGGTAAGTATACCGACAAGAGTGTAGAAGCAACAAGTAGAATGACGATTAGGGAAGATAAACTATACTTCAATACCTTTCCTATTTTTAGATGGATCATCTTGTCGGAATGCCGGAGTAGAACAATAAACATGAATAGTGCCGTCATGATATATACCAAAAGCAACTGCCATCTGTATCCCTCAACCAATAAATGAGCTACGAGTATGACACTGCTTCCTATACCTATACCTATACCTATACCTAGGCCTGTTTTCTTTGCACTTCTTTTAATAAATAGTAAGTCTGCGAGTAAAGCGAAGCAGGATAGAACTAAAAGTATCTCAAATAATCTCATTTATATTTCCTCTCTCTCATTACAGCAACGTCCGGATTGACCATGTTATTGACCATGTTGTAGAAACCGCCACACAGGGCGGTTTTTCATATTCGTTCATATAGATTCGTTCATATAGATTCGTTCATACAGATCTGTTAATTCAAAGGTTGTACGTTTACCCCTATTTATTTCGATTCAGCCATAAAGGCTCTAACATCTTCAGCAATTTTTTTGAATTGCGTATGATGTAAATAATGGGAACCATCCATTGGAATTACTTTCCCATGAACCGAGTCTTTGATCTGTCCTTCATGCAAGGGGATCCATCCTTCTACCCCTTCATTATTCGCTTGTACAAAGAGAAGAAGTGGAAGATTTTTAGGGAAGCTTAAACCTTGAGCACCTTTAAAATTGGTATAAATATGGTCCATCTCGTTTAATGAGGTGGGATTGTACATGTTTTTATTCGAAATCATTCTCATCTGCTCAACCGTTTGTTCATCGAATGCCAGTCCCTCATAGGGATCTGCACCCACTTTCATCATTAATCTCAAGAGACCTGTATTTCTAAGAAGAGCAAACGTTTTTAAGGGGAACTTCGCATCTGTAATACTTGGTTGGGTGGATACACTGCTATCAATACCGACAAAGGCAGTAACCTCATCCGTATATTTGTTCACATAATCAATACCGTAAATGCCCGCTATAGAGTGACCCATGAGCATGTACTGCTGAATATCAAGTTGCTGCAGAGCTTCATGAATTTCACTTACGATATTCTCTGTCGTTCTTTCTTTTTCAGTTTCATCACTTAATCCATAACCGAATGGCTCAACAGCAACCACTTTGTAATATGGTGATAATTGATCAATAAGCAACTTGAAATCAAGCACTGGTGTTGCTGTTCCATAACCGGGCAGAAGCACAATCGTTTCCTTGCCTTCACCTTGAATGAGCACATTCATATTTTTTCCGTCTACAGATACATGCTGACCGTAAGACTCAATCTTTTTCGCCTCAGAATTACTGCTAATTACATTTGTGATATAAACAATACCTAGAAACAGAACAATAGCAATTAAGATTGCTCCTAGTATTTTAAGTATAATATTTCGTACCTTCTTGACGCTGGTTCTATTCTTGGCTTTCTTGCCTTCTGGTTGTGTCACGCTGATCTTCTCCTGTCCTGAACTGGTAGTTGGTATTCTTCTTTGCCGCTAATGAAACTTTATCTAATGCACATGTACTCTCCGTGACGACAATATGAACTGAATATGAACAAGTAAAGAAATGTTATGACGTGACGGAGCAGGCGCTTATACTAATGAATAATGGGGTTATTGAGATCCTCCCATAAACTCCCTGAACTGTGCAGCGATTTCTTTGGCATGGGAACGGTATAGATAATGATTTGCTTCCAGCAGCACCATTTCACCACGCGCAGAGTTCTCTATTAACTTCTCGTGTTCGGGAACCCAATTGTCCACTGCAGGATGATTCTTTTGAACAAAGAAAAGAACCGGGAGATCAACTGGGAACGTTAACTGTTCAGCTGCTTTAAAATTGGAATACATGCTTACAATTTCGTTTAACTGAGTTGAATTAAACATGTTCTTTTGTATCAAAATGTTCAATTGTTCTTTGGTTTGTTCATCATACGGAAGCCCAGCATATGGATCATCACTCATTTTCAATTGCAAACGTGGGAAACCCAAGTTACGGTACCATTTAATCGGTACGATTTCTGATGCTTCAACCTTCTGTTCACTAATCGCTGGAACACTGGTGTCCAGCCCAACGTATGCACTTACTTCATCAGCATATTTGTTCACATAATCCAGACTATAGATCCCCGATATGGAATGACCCATGAGAATATACCGATCAATACGAAGATTTTGCAGCGCTTCATGTATTTCGCTTACAATATTTGCTGTACTGCGTTCCCTTTCGGTCTGATCACTTAATCCATAACCAAAAGGTTCCACCACGACGACTCTATAATATGGGGTTAACTCCGAGATAAGTGGCTTAAAATCTAGTGCAGGTGACGCTGTTCCAAAACCCGGCAAAAGCACAATCGTTTCCTCGCCTTCACCTTGAATGAACACATTCATATTTTTCCCATCCACGGAAACATGTTGACCATATGGCTCCATTCTTTTTTGCTCTGAATAACTACTGATTTTGTTAACCGTATATACGGTAGCTACAAAAAGTAAAATTACTAAAATGATTGCGGCAAGCACTTTTAACAAAATGCTTAACACTTTTTTTGTTTTGCTCTTACTCCGCACGCTTTTGTCTGCTTGTTGATTCACATTCATCTGCTCCTGTCCTCATCTGTGTATTGGCCTAAGAGGCCGTTAATGCAAGCCTAACCAACAAAGATGTACTCTCCGTGACCGGAATATGAACGGAATATGAACAAGCAAAAAAACCATGTGTAACATGCAAGAAAACTTGCATGTTACACATGGTATGAAAATCCGGTATTCAATCATCCGATTTTAATTCTTTGGCCTATCCTGCGAGCCTAACTATCCGTTGGTGGATGGATGGGCAACGTGATGACAAAGGACGTCCCTTGACCAGGTTCACTTTCCACTCGAATGTCACCCTGATGAAGCGATACGATCTGTTTAACGATAGCAAGTCCCATACCACTGCCGTCATATTTACGACTGTGGGAACGATCCGCCTTGAAAAAGCGCTCGAATATACGCTTCTGGTCTTCAAGGGGAATACCGATGCCCGTGTCGGACATTCGGATAGTCACATTTTTGATATCCTCTTCGATACTGACTTTAATCATACCGCCATCATTGGAGAACTTGATGCTGTTTCCCAGAATATTCGTCCATACCTGATTTAACTGATCGTGATCAGCCGTCACCTTTACATTCTCCAAATCAAGCTCGAAATGAATATTGCGCGCAGACCATTGCGGCTGGAGTGCCACGATAACCCTTCGGATCTGTTCATCCAGACTTAAGGTATTGAGCCGAAGTTGCTGTGACTGCGATTCAAGCAAACTCAGCTTGAGCAGGCTGTCGCTCATTTTGGACATTCGCTTGGCTTCAGCAATAATAATATCCAGATAACGGTTCCGCTCTTGTTCTGAGAGGTTTACCTGCTTCAGTGCCGAAGCGTAACCGGATATCGAGGTGAGTGGAGACTGAACCTCGTGCGAAACATTCGTAACGAATTCCCTGCGCATCTGCTCCAACTGCTGCAGATCGTGCATCATCTCTTCAAAACTGCGAGCCAACGTACCTATCTCAGTCTTTTGCGTGATGTTCAGCTTGACATTGAAATCTCCAGCTGCAATCCGTTTGGTCGCTTTGGTCAATTTTTTGATTGGTCTAACCAGGTATACAGAAGCAATCAGAATCAGCAGACTTCCTGCAATCAACGAACAGCTTGCAAAGATTAAGCCAAACTGCACTACAAAAGAGGCGGAGGGCGGTGCGAGTGTTTCCAAAAACATCGCTTTTGTGCCCATTTCCGTCTTGATCGGTAACCCCAAAAGAACAGTAGCGATCCCCTTTGGTGTGTCTTGAACAACCCCTCCATCTAACACTTTTTTAAGTTGCTCTTTCGATACAGCAGCTGATTTATGTCCATTAAGCTTCCCATAAGTCTGGAGCTTGCCCGTTGCATCATAAATTCGAATATGATATGAATCAAGCTGTTTCATAGTGCTAACGAATAATTCTGCTTCATCCAAAGGCATCGTCTTATATATCTGCACTACGTCTTGGCCAAAGTTGCGTATGTTAATTCGGGCATTTTCGTTCAATTTATCTTCGAATATCCAGGTTGACATAAAAAAAGAAATAACTGTACCAGCGATGACAGAGATCAGAAAGGTGAGCACCACACGAATGTATAATGATCTGATCATTCATGGACCTCAAGTCTGTATCCTAGCCCACGCACCGTTTCAATCCGAAAATCAGGTGTCGTCGCGAATCGTTCACGCAGGCGCTTAATATGTACGTCTATCGTTCGATCATCTCCGGCGTAATCAATACCCCATATCTGATCGATCAACTGCTCACGTGTATAGACCTGGCCTGGTGTTCCAGCAAGCTTATATAGCAATTCGAATTCCTTCAGTGGTAAAGTAAGCGATTCTGTACCTCTCGTCACCTTATACGTCTGACGATCCAGAATGACATTGCCAAACTGGATTGTGTGTGTGGAGCCAATTTTATATCTTTTCAGTAATGCTCGGACACGTGCGGTAAGCTCCAATGGATCAAACGGTTTCGTCAAATAATCATCCGTACCCAATTCGAATCCTTTTACCTTCTCCCAAGTCTCTCCTCTCGCCGTCAGCATGAGTAACGGGAGATCCGGATTGGCTCTGCGGAGTTCCTTGCATAATGCCCAGCCGTCCATAACAGGCATCATAATATCAAGCACGACCAGATCCACTGGCGTCTCGCCGTACACGGTGAGAGCTTCCTTACCGTCCGCAGCTTCCACCGTCGTGAATCCATCGTTTTTGAGAAAGAGACAGACGAGTTCGCGAATGTTCGGATCGTCGTCCGCAACGAGTATAGTAGCCATAGATTTTTCTGTCCTCTCCGATACGTTTGAATATATGGTTCAAATTATAGTTAATTCTGATACATCCTGCTCATTGTATATCCACAGCAAACATCGTATGCTCCTTTAACGTTCCCTGGATCGGGACAGACTGTGACCCGCACGCTGTGAATCCTGCCTTTTGAAGTACACGGATGGAACCTGTATTATCAGGTACCGCGCCAGCCTCGATGCGTGTAATTTCAGTTTCATGTTTGGCAAATTCCAGCACACATTGCAGGGCTTCGCTCATATACCCTTTTCCTTGATGCAGCACATCCGTCACATAACCTACGATCCATTTGGGGGTTGAATCCATTATGATCTTGAACAATGAAATTTCACCCACAAGTTCATCCGTTGTATGTAGAAAAATACCGAAGGAATAGCGAATTCCTTCTTCTCTTTTCTTGTCCCAGCTCTCAATGAGTTCCCTTTGCTTTTCCATGCTGTAGTAAGAGTCATCCCGATGACTTGCAGAGGTTCTCTCAATTGCCTCACGATTTCGAACCTGAAGATCCAGAAGCAATGAGGTATCCTCTACCTTCCAAAATCTCACATATATACGTTCTGCACTATATTTCATTACATTAGTCCTCCTCTGTTATGTATGAGTCGATGGCCTGCATTTTCCCTGTCATATCCCCCCGTTTGCTGTCATTGTTCAGTGGATTGTAGTTTGATTATATCAGGTCATTATAAGAGTATGAACGGATCAATGAGAATTGTTTCGCCAGAAAATGCGGAGAATAAGGCATGTCGTTACGCAGCCAGGCAACAATGGTACCAATTAAAGCAGACGAACCATACCAGATGGCGATTTCCTTGTGAATGCCGGAATCCTCCAGCACATCTTCCATTTCGGCTCGATCTATCTTAGCTTTGACCAAGGTACTTAACAGCTTCAGGAGTCGTTCTGTGAAAATGGGCGTGCGCTTCGTGGCAAGTACCACCTGATAGAATGAAGCGTTCTCTGCAAAATGCTCCAGTAACTTGACCAGAACTGGCCATGCCTCTTCTGTTCTTTGCTTCTCAAAATGAGGGGCATATTCTTCCACGATCCGTTCAATATGCTCAATCATCTCATCAGCCATCTTCTCCATCATATCCGTAATATCCCGATAGTGCAGATAGAAGGTTACCCGATTGATCGTCGCTCGTTCGGCAATTTTGTTCACTGACAATTTCTCAATATCCATTTCCTGCAGCAACTCCACAAACGCACCTCGAATTAACTGACGTGTTCGCAATATTCTTGGGTCCACAGGCGATTTCTTCTCATCTTTCACGTGTATCCCTCCTTCAAATTTGGAACATTACAATTTTAAACAATCAGTCGTTTATATTCGATTTACACAACAATATCATAACATTTGTAAAATAAACGACGAAAACACCTCATAACGTAAATTGTAATCTGTCCGAATATGTATATAATTCAATAAATACAATGTAAACTATACAACACGTTGTAAATTTAGTCACGTTTGGATTGAAAGGATGAAAAGGATTGAGTCAGGTTAAGTTACAAGATGAATCTTCCGTAAAGAAAGGCCCTATTCTGTTTATCATGATTCTGGGAGCCTTCCTTGCAACGTTGAATCAAACGATCATGAGTGTCGCTACACCGGAACTGATGGGTGATTTTAACATCTCCGCCGCAACAGCACAATGGTTAACGACAGGTTACATGCTGGTAAACGGGGTGCTGATCCCCATTACAGCCTACTTCATGCAACGCTTTTCAACCAAGCAATTATTCCAAGCTTCGATGTTTATTTTCCTAATCGGTACCATCGTATCCGCTCTTGCAACCAACTTCGGCACATTGCTGACAGGTCGCATGATTCAGGCAGCAGGTGCTGGGATTATCATGCCACTCTTGATGCACGTTATTTTGACCTTGTTTGCCCCTGAGAAACGAGGTTCAGCTATGGGTATGGTTGGTTTTGCGATCATTTTCGCTCCTGCCATCGGACCTACCCTTGCCGGTTATATTCTGGAGAACTACTCTTGGCAAACGATGTTTTATGGCATGATTCCATTAACACTTATTGTCATTGCCTTTGCCTTTGTATACCTGAAGAATGTATCCGAACGGGTCAACACCAAGTTCGATACGATCAGCGTGGTGTTGTCCACCATCGGATTCGGCGCATTGCTGTATGGATTCAGCAGAGCAGGAAGTCTGGGATGGTCAAGTGCAGAAGTACTTATCTGTATTGCTGCTGGTCTTGTTGCACTTGCGCTTTTCACTTGGCGTCAGCTCGTTTCGGAAGACCCATTGCTTGATCTGCGGGCTTTCAAGTACAACATGTTCTCCCTGACCACGGTCATAAGTATCGCAATTACCATGATCATGTATGCTGACATGATGTTGCTTCCCTTGTACCTCCAGAATGCACGTGGTTACACTGCACTGGAGTCCGGATTATTACTCCTTCCGGGTGCCCTTTTTATGGGCTTCCTGATGCCTGTAGCCGGAAAATTGTTTGATCGATTTGGAGCAAAATGGCTCGCTGTTATCGGGATGGTTATCACCATTGTGACCACCATTGGTTTCATCGATTTATCGGATTCAACCAGTTATGGTTACCTGGTGTTAATGTCGACCGGCCGCCGAATTGGTATGGCTTTGCTCATGATGCCGATTCAAACTGCGGGGCTTAACCAACTGCCACCAAGACTGGGTGCACACGGTACAGCCATCTCCAACACCGTCAGACAAGTTGCTGGCGCTGTAGGTACTTCATTGCTCGTGAGTGTCATGACCTCACGTACAACAGCACATATAGAGGATATGATGGCAACTGGTGCAGCCAATGGCCTCAGTCAACAACAGTTGGCTACCGAGTCCATGATTCAAGGTATCAATGATGCGTATGTTGTTATCATCGGTATCGCTGTCGTGGGATTGATTCTTTCCTTCTTTATTAAACGCACCAAACAAGCCAAAGAGGAAGAAGTCAAACAGGTTATCAGACAAAAGGTTTCGATGAATTCAAATTAAGTTATCCAGCCTCATACTTGCATAACAAAGCGGCAGACCAAGACGTTCACGTCTGATCTGCCGCTTTTTAGGTTGTCCAATGATGAAACTCATTCCCTTAGCCGACAATCTTCACTGGCAGATGGGTCAGTGACTGTCCCGGAGCTGAAGCAGCCAGATTATCCTCCAGATCAAAAGACTCCACGGGTTCAATCCGAGCAATCTTCTCTACAAATGCAGTCAAGGCAATACTTAATTCCATTCGCGCCAGCGGAGCACCCAGACAAAAGTGTGGACCATTACCAAAGGTAAGATGTCTTTTATTATTATGACGATGAATGTTTAACTCAAACGGGTTTTCAAACATCTGCTCATCCATATTGGCTGCACTCATCCAGGAAATGACAACATCCCCTTTTTTCAAGTCCACTCCAAGCAGTTGGTTATCCTGCTTCACTGTTCGATGCCGCTTGGCATTATGAAACCGATAACGAAGCATTTCTTCCACTGCTAGCGGCACCAATTCAGGATTCTGTCTAAGCTGTTCATACAGACTCGGATCATCGTACAGGAAGGAATAGAACGTATTGGAAACCATATGGCTCGTTGTCTCAATACCAGCTCCAAGTAAAAGCATGGTCGTGCGAACAACCTCATCTTCCGTGAACTTCTCCCCTTCAACTTCAACACTCAACAGATCCGTAATGATATCCTCACCAGGATGGGTCCGTTTATGAACCACTATAGGATAGAGAAATTGATAATACTCTTGAGCTGCCGTCTGTTTTTTCTGTTCACTCTCCTCAGCAGTCTTCGGATTGGTGGGTTGAAACAGAATATCTACCCAGTTCTTAAAGCGATGACTGTCTGTAAGAGGGATACCAAGTAGATCGGCCATAACCATCGAAGGCAGGGGAGCGGCCAGCGCCTGAACCATATCAATGGTCGTATTCGGTTTAATATCAGCTACGAGCTGCTGTGCAATGTTGCGAATTCGTGGCTCCCAGTTTTTCAGACTACGCGGTGTAAAAGCAGCGGATAACAACGAACGACTTTTTTGATGACGGGGCGGATCGATACTTGAAATGTTTAATTTGTCCGGAGGTGTGCCTTCGTTGTTCTTCGCTCCGACCGCAATGGTCGTTCGAGTTCCTTCAGCTGAGAAATACTCATGATTGCTTAGGACCTGCTTCACATCATCGTATCTGAACACATTCCAGGTATCTGTATCTTCGTGATAGTACACAGGATGATCGGACAACATTTGTTGAAACCAGTGAAGTGGAAAAAACTCTTCAGATCTGGTCTGGAACCCTGTGATGTCCTCAACACGTATCACTTCTTTATACATTCGAAAGCCACCTCTCAGAATAGTTTCATGATTGGTTACATGGGTACCTGAATTGACAGTTCTGCACCCACTTCTATTTTATACCACCCGTTCATTTATTGGTATAAATAATTTGAACTAAATCAACAAAACCCCTTGAATAAGGGGTTTTGTTGTATACATATCGTATATTTTATTGTCAGAGTTTCAGAAAACACGAGATATGAGCCGATTAATCGCCCAGTTTCACCAATGCTTCCTCTAGCTGATTCAGCTGTGCAGACAGGATTTCAATCAAGTTCTGCGTCTGACTAGCCTTCTCCTTTAAGAATTGCTCGTCCGAACCGACTTTCGATGCATTACCGATTGGTGATGACTTCAATTCCGACATTTCCCGCTCGTATGTTTCTTGTTTCTCCATAGCGATTCGCAGTTCTTCTTTTGTCGTACCAATCTGATGCTCCAGATATATAATGTCGGACGAGTTCGCTCCATCGGATAAACGTTGTGAATAGGTCATGACTCACCTCTTTCCATCTCATCCATTGCTTTGCCAACATTGTACGGCTCAATATCGATATCCAGTTCCATGCCAAGAGCCAATTTGGCCAATTGACTCCCGATAAATGGCCCCATGGTCAAGCCAGAGGCACCCAGGCCATTCGCCGTAATCAGCCCCAGCCACCCCGGCACAGCTCCCATTACGGGCAGAAATCCAGGTGTGAACGGACGGAATCCAACTCGCACTTCCTGGAATGTGCTGTTTGTGAGACCCGGTGCCAGTTCCAGGCCTTTATTCAAAACCTCCTGCATACCTCCTGCAGTTACTCTTGTATCATAACCTTCAACATCATTTTCATGAGTGGCCCCAATCACAATCTTCTGTTGATCAAAGGCCAACAGATATTGATCTGACGGGGGCATAATCACAGGCCAGCGGCCTGTATCCGCCTCCTCCGTGACATGCAAATGCATAATCTGTGCCTTTTGATAGTGCACTTTAAAGTGTATTCCGAGAGGCTTCAGGAGTGTATTGGCCCACGCACCTGCACATACAACGACTTCATCTGCCAGCAAATGCTGATCATTAACACTCACACCAATGACCCGATCTGCTTCGAATTGAAGCGTGGCGTCTCCATGGACCACTTTCGCTCCATTACGCTGTGCAGACCGGATTAAGGCATCCCGCAGCGCCCGTCCATCTATACGTGCAGCACCGCTAATATGTACCGATTGATAACGTTCATCTAGCAATGGAAAACGATCACGGGTTCCTTTGGCATCAAGAGGTGTAATCTCACCAATCTCCGGTGCATCTGCTTTTCGAAGCTGTGCCCGTTCTTCCATTTTGTTGATTTTATCCTCATCCGTATGAATGCTGAGCGCGCCCACTTGAGCATATCCGGTTTCCGTTTCTCCTTCTTCCTCAAGCTCCGCTATGATACCAGGATAGAATCGCGCACCAGCCTTGGCGAGCTGATACCAGTCCTGGTTGCGTCGCTGTGACAACCATGGACAGATGATACCGGCTGCTGCATCGGTTGCCTGTCCTATATCTTTTCGATCTATGATGATTACTTCTGCGCCCCGTTTGGCTAATTGATAGGCTGTTGATGCCCCCAGAATACCCGATCCAACTACGATGACTTTCTTCATGTTTGCATCCCTTTCCTTAATCACTCATCCGTTATAGCGTATACTGTTTCGCATTCTGTTGGCAAGGCAAGCGTACTTTCAGGTCCATAAATGGAGACTGATCTGACTGCGGTTCATGCTAGTCCATCCAGATAAAACAGTTGCATCGTTTTTTTGAAAACGTTTTATTATCACTTGCCATTCAATTAAAATTATTCCATTTATGTAATATAATTCATTCTAGGTTTCTTTTAACGCTGTAACCACGCCACTTACGCACATGATCCTTTAACGAAAAGAGGAATAACACGACGATGCCGAAACCTAGCATGGGGAATCCACTGGATACCGATATGCCGCTCATGATTACAGGGCAAAACCAGTTGACCGTTGATGAATTGATGAATTGGAGCGACCATTCACGGGATTACAGCATTGTACAGTGCATCGGAGGAACAGGGCGAATCGCAGCTAAGAATCATGAATTTTCGATCAAAAAAGGGACAGCTCTCATTTTGTTTCCGGAGGTAACATACCGTTACCACAATCTGAGTGATTCATTACGATTTGATTGTCTGTCTTTCAATGGCTATTTATTACCACGATTCTTGCATACCTTGCAGATCGGGGAGCTGCGCGCCTTCAAGCCGGATGGAATGCTTCATATCCTGTTGCATGAAATTACGTTGGCGCTGCAGTCCCGGCACAAGGATCAGATCTGGCACGTATCCGCATTACTGTACATGCTTTTGGTCAGATTAACCATTGAAGGTGAACGCTATAGTGCTTACGAACGTTCCAATGCCCGATTACGGTTGGATGAACTCATTACTTTTATCAAACAAAATTATCATCAGGATCTCTCTCTCCCTATGTTGGCTGAGCAGATGGACGTGACCGAACAACACCTGAATCGGATATTTAAAAAAGAATTCCAAATGACTCCATTGGAGTATTTGATGCGATATCGGTTGTTGAAAGCCAAGGAAATGCTTATTGAAAATGATGCAACTACGGCTCATGAAATAGCGCATGCCGTTGGATTTAACAGTGCCAGTTACTTTGGATCGGTGTTCAAAAAATACGAAGGGATCTCCCCGATCGAGCTACGCAAGCAATATCTGGATTAGAGAATCTCCATATCAATCTCGGCCAGCGAGGATAACCGCAGTTCATGCATGGCGAATTCCAGACTACGCGTTACCTCGTTAGGCACGATGATGCAACGAATACCTGCGGCGTTGGCTGCCTTCAGTCCGTTAGGAGAGTCTTCGAACACAATCGCTTCCGAAGCCTCGATTCCCAGACTCTGGAGAGCAAGAAGGTACAGTTCAGGATCAGGTTTCACTCGCTTCACATCTTCAGATGTATGAACGACTTTGAAATAATCAAAAATGCCTAATTTCTTCAAGTAACCATGAACCCAGTCCCGTGTGGAGCTGGAAGCAACGGCAAGCTGAATCCCCTTTTCCCTCGCAGACTGAAGCAATTCATTCACCCCTGGAAGAATAGCCGCCTGTCCCAAATAAGCTTCGTATTTCTGTTCTGAGAGCAGTTTGATATGCTCATGATCAATTTTTCTTTGAAGCGCCTGCTCCAGATACAAAAAAGGATGAAATTCCTCAAAGGACGTTCCCACATTTTTCGACCATAGGTCCAGACCAAGTTCAACACCGTGCTCTTCATAGATATCGCGAAACGCATAATACCACGGCGTCTCTGTATCCACAATGAGTCCATCAAAATCAAATATGAAAGCTTTTACCATGAACCTGTTCTCCCTCCAATGATCGGCCGGGGGAGCGGATTAGAAGCGTGCAGTCAAGTCCGGACGAGTAACATTGACAGACAAAAAGTGACATGTACAGCCCGTTCCAGTCGGCGATTGTGCAACTAATCCAGCTCGAAGTTCCCCTTGTGTCGGCATGCCGAAATATCGAATAAGTTTCCACTCTTCCCCATCAGGAGAATAAAAGAATGATATGCAGTCCTCTACTTTGCGTATACGCAGATAGGGATTAGATACAGAGACTTCAACCGAATTACAATCATCGGATGAACCATCACGTGTGACCACCGACACGATGGTAGGTGCTTTTCCATCATACTCAAAACAAATTTTGCACCAATTGAGATCATCCGCCATGACCATCAGGCATCCGGAATCATATTGATTTTTCATATCTACGGTTAACTGGGTTGTGATTTCGAAGTCACTAGGTACAGGCATGGACAGGAAGGGTGCAGTTGCACGAATATGCTTGCCCGCAGGGTCCTGGAAAAAGTCAGTATCCGCTTTCGCTTCCACCACCACACCTCCCTGATCCGTGTAGGACCAGCTCTCGGGCTCGTTCATCCAGCTCCACTGATTCCGCGCTTCTGTTGTCATTATGTTCGTCATTCCGTATCCTCCCAAGTGAAGTTAATTTTTAGTTTTTTCTGTACTACATATTCGATTCATATACAGAAAACCCCTTCTTCTACATATTTTTGTAAGGTTTCAGCACTTGGGAGTGCTTTTGTGGATCAGGCAGGAAGAACATGATGATCATGAGTACGATGTATAGACCAAGAATGACACTGAACAACAGCGTTGGATTGTGATGGTAGAGCAAGCCCGTCAGGTAACCCGATGGAATAGCTGTTAACGTCATAACCGTCTGCACAGCCGAGAACATGTCGGCTTTTTCATGCGTCCCCAATCGGTTCATCAGCAGGGAATCTCGATACGTCTGCAAAATGAAGTTACCCGCAGCGAGCACGATTAGCGTGAGAAACAACATGCCTATATTCCCCACCGGAATCAACAGAAAGAGAATGGCCCCCGCCGTACTAAGCACAATGGAAAAACCAACATACTTCTCTTCCGAACGCCGTTTCAGTCGCGGAATAATGACCAGATAGAGCAGCATGACGGTTACCGCAGTCACCACTGGGATAAACGAAATGACACGGTCATCGAATTTCAACTGTTCCTTGAAGAAAATGACCTGAAAGAAATTCAGCTGCAAAATCAGATTCGACAACACCGTAATCAGAATGATCGGGAACAGTCTTCGTTTATAGAACGATTTGCCGAACAGGCGCAGACTGGCTCCCAAGCTCTGAAGCACGCGAGTTTTACTATGCAATCCCATAAGCTCCTTACCAACCTCGGTCTCATCCGTGTATCGATTACGAATGAAAAACATGGCCGTCATGAGGATGCCCCCGACAAAGTAAATGCTGGCCAGTGTAGGTACAATTCCAAAATCAGCTATAACAACTCCTGCAATTGGCGTAAGTACCCCGGCTCCTGTAATAATCATGTTGAGAATAGCAAATACCTTGGATCGTTTGTGTTCCTCAACATCCTCTATGATCAGACAGTTAAAGGCAACCGTTACAAACTTCGATGTTGCGTTAAGCAAGTAGGCGATCAGAAACAGCCAGAAGTTCTGGGAGAAAGCCCAGATGAACATAGGAACACTCCAGGCAAGCAGGTCGAAGATCAGCGTTGTTCGTTTACGCCCCAGCTTATTGGTAATGGAACCCGCAAACAATTGAAAGATAAAAGCAAAATAAAGATTCACCGAATTGATTAAACCGATTTCGATATCCGAAAGTCCGGCTTCCTTCATATATAAAGGAGCGTAGAAGAGAACGATCGTGCCCGGAATGGCCCATACCGGTTCGAGTAAAATGGAGTAGCGTGGATTCTTCGGCAAATCTTGAAGCAATTTCAATCGATATCCCTTCCTTCTGCGGTTTTCACCGCTGCGAATTACAACTTCTCGCAGCGGCAAACCCGCTAATGTCTACATGCCTATAGTACCTCTTATAGGATAAGAGCTGTTTTGACCGAGTTCATCGGCAATTTCTCTCCAGTATGCATGTCATAACCAATCGTTCCATTAAAGGCCCGTTCATAATCACTCAGCAGTTCTTTGGCTGTCACCATTTGTTCCAGCTCCGGGATGCTTTGGGCAAATTTCAGTGCCGTGCTGATCATCGAGTGGTTAGCAACTGCACCAATGATACTGATGCCATCATTAATCACGGCTGTTGATTTGAAAGTCACCTCATAGCTGTCGTCATATCCCATCGGAATAATCTTTCCACCTTTGGCAATCATCTCAAATCCCACATGAAGCTGGTTACCAACCGCGTCCACCACAATATCAAACTTCTTGTTATTATTGATCTCGTATACTTGATCCAGTGTCAGATCCTGAGGATAGAACACATGATCTGCGATCCCTGAAGCGAACTCTTTGCGATATGGATCAACTTCCGTGCCTACAGTAAGCCTTGCCAATCGTTTACTCACAAGCTGACACAGGGAACCGATTGCACCTGAACCGAGGACCAGCACAGCGTCGCTTGGCTTAGTCCCTGCTTTCATGAACGTCTGAAGCACACATCCCAGTGGTTCGATCATCATGGCCGTTTCCCAGCTCATGGAATCCGGGATGGCATAGATATACTTTTCGTCCCCAACAAAATATTCAGCAAAGGTTCCATGTGTCGTCATCCCTACTTGATAGTCATCAAAATTCTCGCAGTAGATGAACAGACCTTCACGGCAATAGGAGCAGGTTCCGCAAGATTGCGTGGGATCAACCAATACCCGATCGCCAATCTTGAAACCGCGAACTTCTTCACCCACCTCAACAACGGTGCCCACACCCTCATGACCGATAATCGTGCCTTTATTGGCAGGTACTTTGCCTTTGACAATGTTCAGATCTGTACCACAGATACCTGAACCATAGATTTTGATTTTCACCTGGTTTGGCTTTTGAATGGTTGGCTCCTCAATCTCCTGATAAGTCACCTGTTTGAGATCCTGATATACGAGTGCTTTCATTGAATATTCCTCCTAGTTGATTGTGATTTCTAATTTATGGATTAGACTTCAAACGTTTTCGATAATTGCATCGAATGGAGATGTTCCTGCTTCTGAATCTCTTTCCAGTCTGACAGGGTCTGTAACAGTGCTTCCTCAACCCACAGCAATTCTTCCCGTGTATGGGCATCCGAGAAAATAAAGTAACCTTTGGTGAAAATGCCGAAGTGAGCCATTCTCTTCACCATGAACTCGCGGAAAGGGTCCGTTTGAAAGTTATTCTCGGCCAAGGATTGAATGCAGAAGCTCGCATACGTCCCCTTCACTTCCAATTGATCCGTTAATCCAAGTAACACAAGTTCAGATGCCAGACGATCCATAATCCGGGTTGCCGGATCACGCCAGGTCGGCCATACTTTCGCATTTTTCATTAATCGTTCACAGGCAATGGCTGCCGCGAGCGCTGTTGTTTCGCTGGAATGGGCATTGCTGAATCGGACTTGTCCCGACAGAGACATCAAGTGCTCAGGCCCCAAAACCGCTGCGAGCGGTAAACCGTTTGCCATACCTTTGGAGATACAGAGCAGATCAGGCCAGATGTCATATTCTCCTGCTGTAGCCTGTTTGCCCATTCGAATACCGGAAGTAACCTCATCGAATATGATAATGATGTCCAGAGACCGGCATAGGTTCACGACTTCTTCCAGTGCGTCCCTTTTCCACTCGTTGGGACATAAAACAATACATGCGATATCCTCGGGAGATGAGGTAATCTGGGCCTCAATTCGTTCTGCAGTAGGTTTGTTGACCCAGATTGTCGAACGCTCGATATCTACTGGAATGCCCCGTTCTTTCGTCTGGCCACCATAATAACCGTATGCGGACCAATCATGCCACCCATGATAAGCCGTCGCAATAACCTTGCTCTTGCCACTTGCGGCACGAGCAAGTCGTACGGCCCCACTCACTGCATCCGCACCACTCTTGGTGAAGCGCAGCGACGGATAACGACCCTCGAACCGCTCCAAAATTAACTCGGCGCATTCAAGCTCGATGTCGGCCGGTACCGAAAAGCTTGTCCCTTTTTTCAGCTGGTGAATGACGGTTAGTTGGACTTCATGCCTCGCATGGCCCCAAGACGCCGTACCCATGGCCATTTCGCAATCCAGCCATTCATTACCGTCGATATCTGTAAATCGGGATTTGTAGGCCTCTGCACAGCATACGGGTGTATGCCCCGGAAATAAACGTTCAGGTGCTTTGGCTAAAGTGCTGCATCCGCTCGGAATTACCTTTTCGACTTGCTCCAACCACTCCAGATTACGGGTAAATCTTACGGCACGATCGAGCGTGCTCTCTTTTTCTTTCACCTTAAGTACCTCCCTGTTTATTTTCGTTGTGCGTAGATTACCGTACTTTGGTTCCAGGCCAGCATCCATCGTAGATGCGATCCATCGTAATTACATTGCCATACAGATCAATGATCAGATCCTTGGCTCGATGAGCATGTCTCATCTCTATCCAGTAGCGGTTCTCTAATAAACGGGCGAAATTGTCCACCAAGAACAGTAACCGATTCTCACTATGAATCAGTTCCTTACCCAGTACCTGTGGCAGCCAGATGGCCCCGTTGGAATTGAAGCGATTGGAATAGTCACGCACCTCGGTTACATTGGCAAAGTCAGCTTCCTCCAACTTGGTCCAGAATGTATCCGCATCACTGCGAACCTCGGCAAGGTCAATGCCTACAATCGGCAGATGCTGGTATTCAGCTTGACTCTCTAGCTGCGCTTTCAGATGACTGAAAACGAAAGGCCACACATCAGCCTCGATTTGACCGCCCCACTTTTTCCAGAAGCGTGCCAGATTGTTCTTGCGGTTGAAGTTCCGGTGAATGCCGCTGCTGCGTTCCCAGTGATAGGCTTGAATATTCGGATTAATGACTGTATCGTATCCGGCAGCTCGTGCCCGCATCTGATAATCAAAGTCCTCGTACCCGTTAAAGAATTTCTCATCGAGGTTGCCGATGGTCTCGTAGACCTCCCGCTTCATGCCGAACATGGCAAACACCACTAGTTGAACAGAGAAGGTTTCTTTTGGGATATCATCAGGGGATGCGTTCAGGAACAGGTGTCGACCGATGGTGTCTGCAAAAGCAATGCCGCAGTGCTGTACACCTCCGGTTTGCGGATACAGCAGAACGCCTCCAATCATGCCGATTGTAATATCGCTGTCCAGTGTCTCTTTCATCATCGGTTGCCAGTTCGGCTCTAGAATCGTGTCAGAATCCAGGAAGAAAATGTACTCTCCCTTGGCAAGGCTCAGTGCGCTATTAATCGACACGGCGCAACCGAGTGGAAAATCATGCTGAAGAATCTCGATGGTCACACCTTCTTTTACTTCTTGCTTCAGTTTATCCAGATGTTGAAAGACTGCTGAGCCGGAACCGTCGTTGATAAAAATAATCTGAGTGGATGGGCTTACCGTCCGAAGCAACGAATCTGTGAACAGGTTCAAAATGTTATAGTCCTGGTTGACTGGCACAATAATGGTGTAAAGCATGGAATCCCTCCTGATTTGGGTTGATGGAATGAGTACTTGAGCTGATTCTGAACTGGATAATTGCAGGTCGTTCTGTCTGTCCCCCTCGTCTGAATATTTTGTCTTTATTTGGTAATGATTTGAATCTACTAGAAATTTATATCATTTTTTGTAAACTTGAAATCTTAAATTCTGAACCCTGTTAATATTTGAATATTAGTAAAAATCAAGTCCATGATGTCTGTACACTGGGAAAAGCTGTTGCAAACGCAAAAAAACACCCTCAAAGGAGTCTGCATATCTAACGATACGATTGACTGTTTTGAGCGTGTTTTCACTATTAAAATCTAATGTTTTTCCTTCTATTGGCGCTGACCTAGTGCTGCTTAAAACCATGATAAAACGTGTCTACTACAAGCGCTGGAGCTGCTTTTCTCGCGATATGACCACTTACAACCTGCTGCCACGTCAGGAACATGATGGAATACAGCACATCGACAATCCAGGTTTTATCAAGATCGGAGCGGAAATAACCTTTCTGCTGTAACAGACCGACCGCATGCAGTACCGGTTCTCTCAGCTTCAGATCTGCTCCCTCAATCTCTGGATTATAGTTAATGGTGGTGTCATGAGCCAGGAAATATATTTTGTCGCCTAATGGAATCAGCGCCTCGATCAGCTCAGGTATGTACTTTTCACAGTGCTCTTCATCCAGTTGAATTTGTTGCATGGTCTCACTGACCACCTCGATTGCCCGTAACCCCAGATGAACCATGAGCTGTTCGCGGCTTTCCACATATCGATGTAAGGTAGCGATCCCGATTTTTGCAGATTCGGCAATTTCATTCATGGATGCATTCGGTTTTTCAATCAATAATTTGGTGGCCTCGTCCAAAATGGAATTGAGCCTGGTTTGTTTGATTGTGGTCATTTCCTTTTTCATTGGTATTACACCTCTTAGCGAGTATAGTTCAATAATTGATCTGTTCATCCATCATATGATTGGATTAGACTATAAAATTATAGCATACATTCTCACCATATCGAAGTCTGAACGTTACACGCTATCTGCTATACTCTTGCTGTACATATAAAGCTTAAAAGCCGCCATTCGGCGGCTCTTAGCATCGTAACCTTTTAACGCAGTCTGTTGCTGTTGCTTATAGTTCAATAATTTTTGTTGCAATATTGGTACAAAATTCACGATCATGCTCCACAAAAAGCAAGGTCGGTGTATATTCCAGCAACAGGTCTTCGATCTGCATACGTGAGATGACATCTACAAAGTTCAGTGGTTCATCCCAAATGTGCAGATGAGCCCTCTCACTCAGACTTTTGGCAATGAGCACTTTCTTTTTTTGACCTGCACTAAACGTTGAGATATCTTTGTCCAATTGCAGTCTGGAAAAATCCAACTTTCGAAGTATCGATTTAAACAAGCTCTCATCTATCCCCTGTATCGCCGCGTACTCAGCTAATTGGCCTTCGAGATCGGACGTGTCCTGCGACACATACGAGATTTTAAGCTGATGATCCTTACGCAAAAGACCTGTGTAAGCAATATCTTCACCACAGATCAGTTTAAGAATGCTGGATTTGCCAGATCCATTTTTACCGTAAAGGGCAATACGATCTCCTTTTTCAACCGTCATACTGACATCCTTGCACACCGTATTGGCCCCGTACGATATCGACACATGTTCCAATTCTACAAGTTCATTCTTGTGAAAATCCAGCTGATGGATCTGCAGAGATTCTGCACTCTCAATATTTTTGAGAAGTTTGGATTTCTCTTGAATAGCAGATTGCTGCCTTTGTTCAATATTTTTGGAACGTTTCATCATCTTGGCAGCCTTGTGCCCAATATATCCTTTATCCACCTTGGAACCGGAATTTCTCGTACCATTTTTGGTCTTTTCGACTTCATGCGACCATCCACCGGTCCGTTTGGCTGAATCGGATAAACGTTTGATGTCCTTCTTTAATTTCTCATTACTCGCAAGTTCAAACTGATCCTGTCTTCGTTTATTTTCCCACCAGGCGGAGAAATTGCCTTTCTGAATCTCGATGTTACTCTTATTGATGGAAAGGATGTGGTCTACACTTTGATCCAGGAAGGATCGATCATGAGACACCAAAATAAATCCACTCTTGCTGCGGAGATAATCACCTACGATTTGTCTCGCATGAAGATCAAGATGATTGGTTGGTTCATCAATAAGCAGAAACCGATTGTCCTTCAGAAACAAGGCAGCCAGCATCACCTTTGTTTGTTCTCCATTGGATAACGTGTCGAAAGGCCGATACAATACATCTTCCGACACCTTCAACAGGTTAAACTCGCGCACAACTTGCCAGTGCAGATATTCAGGATGAATCTCGCCGATGACATCGATTGTCATGGCTTCCTTATTCTCTACCTGGAAAGGAAAGTATTCAAAGCTAACATTCGCAGAGATATGTCCGCTGTATTCATATTTACCGAGCAACAGATTGAGGAATGTCGTTTTGCCTCTGCCGTTCCTGCCGGTAAAACCCAATTTCCAATCGGAGTCTAACTGAAAACTAACATTTTCAAATATATTATCGTAACTGCCATCATAGGCAAAGGTCAGGTTGGTAACGTTAATTAAAGACATGCTGATCATCCTTTTTATGTGAAATATAAAAGTAAACTGACGGGATTTCACCATTGAACCTGGCATGGATTCCCTCACTTTAATATTTGAACATAATCAGAATTTAGATTCGCTTATACGATAAAGAAACCTGGCGATATAACCTTCAGCGCCAAGTAGATCTATGCATAGGAGGATAAAGTGTCGGATTCTGATTAGCTATATTGTGAACCATGCCATTGTTCAAGTTCGTTGACAGGTCCACATAAACATCTACAACCTCTAATTCTGTCATCCCTTTATCACCCTTTCGAAGCTTAAAATTTAATACAGAAAACTTAACATGGAACAACAACACGGGTCAAGGCGAGAAAGCAGATAGAGCCTCATCGCACAACCAACTTGATTAATATAAGTATCCTAAGAAATCTAGTTCTCCTTCTTCCCATAGCCGGCTTCCAACCTCTTTAATCATTAACCCCTCCACCTTTTGAGTCCCTACTCCAACTGTGGTTAAGGTTTCATGATTAATTTTCAACCACGTACATGTGTTGCTTACCGTTTTGAATCCATTTTTGCGATACAATTCCTCATGATCCGCAAATAAAAGGACAAAATCAACACGCTCTTTAGCCATCCTCTCCACTTCGGAAATTAACAATGAAGCGATTCCTTGAGCGCGAGCAGCTGGAGAAACACACAAATCGATGATCCCCATCACTCTGATCGGTGTTCCATTTAAATTCATCATCCTGTAATCCAGTCCCACTTGCCCAACGAGTTGGTTATCTGGGGTAAATGCCAATACCCTACTCTGTGGTATCTGCTTAAAGAACAATCTGTCTTTCGGATAAACCTCTGGAAAGCTTGCAACAAGTAATTCCTGAAGAAGAGTTGACCATTCTTCACTTAGTTCCACATCATATGTTTTAATTAATTTCAAAAAAATATCCTCCAAACCAAGTGATTCTGTCTTTTACTTTCGTTATAAGCCCAAAGACAATAACAGCAACAATAATAATTAATGTGACGGTCATGATAAACTTCATTTAGTTGAAACTTATGTTAACTACTTCTTGTTTATATCTATTATTCCCTCCTATTTTCTTAAATGTGAAAGCTTTATAGTCAAAAAGCCGCCTTAACGGCGGCTTCATGCTGCATATGTTCAACTCAATCTACTTTCGCACCATACGAGCGCACAAACAGAACGGCTTGTTCACGATCCAATCGTACCCCTTTGATATCCAGTGATTTCAGATCGATACCTTCCAGATTAGCCCCTCTTAGATCGGCCCCTTGCAGCTTGGCTCTGCTTAATACGGCTCTGGTAAGATCACAGTCTCTCAAATCCGCTTTGGTGAAATCCGTGTCCGTAAAGTCAGCTTCAAAGAAACGAATTCCTCGCAAGTCCTGTTTGCCTAATCGGGTATGTCTCAGATTCGTATAAGACCAATCGCCGTGACTTAGTGTAATGCCATCCATTTGCGCACCCGAAAAGTCCGATCCGGTCATCTTGCAAGAACTGAATTTGGAAGCAAATAGATTCGCACCACCAAATAAGCAATTTTCAAAAGCCGATTCTGTATGAATTGATCCATTCATGGAAGCCCCTTTGAAGTCACACTCAATGAAACGGCAATTACTTGTTTCGATTTCTTCCATAGAAGCGTTCATAAATGTACATTGTTTAAAAACACAACTTATAAGTTCTCCATAGCGCAGATCACGCCCCTCAAAATGTACTGCCTCATATTCCTGGTCCTTATATTGATACACTGGTTACACCCCGCATTATATATTTCTCCGTCTTTCTTCATTAAAAGAACTTTTTATACTATACCACACCCCTGTCAAGTACCTGCTTAAACACCACTGAAAGTCAAGTATCTTTTTTTGTAAAATGATCTTAAAACTACAAAAGGAACGCAATAAGCGTCCCTGCATCCCACACCATCGAATATTCCAATGTGTGCTTAAGTATATGAATCTGCCATTTCTTTATCTATTCGTATTAGAGAAACACTATACCAGTATTTTGGACATTCGGTACAGGGAAAGCGAAGGTTTGTTGATTTCCCCCACTCTCTGGTATCCCAGACGTTCATACAGTTTAATAGCTAGTAGATTTTCTCTTTTAACTGTAAGTGAAGACTTGGAGAAACCTTGTATTACAGCTTGCTCCTCTGCAAATTGAATGAGCTGTGTCCCTACACCAAGTCCTCTGCTCTCAGGCAAGGTAGCCAATGTCCCGATGTGGTATTCGTCGTTCTTCGCTTCTTTTAATGTCACCATGGAATAGAACTCTTTCCAATGTTGAAGATTATACTTAATCAGGCTCCAGTTCCGAAGTTCAAACAATTTGGTGAACGTTGGCAAAGCGAGCTTGTTCATTAGAGTGGTCGGATAACACATGATCATGCCCAGCGTTTTGTTCTGCATTTTGGCTTCATAAGCGTATTCGTGACTGAATCGGTTTCGTTTCGAACGCCATAACTTGTTGAAGGTTTTTTCTATAATGCTTGTATCCTTGGTACCCGCAAGCGAATAGGCCATATATTCAAGTGCCATCTGATTCAGTTGCCCGCCGACCAAGGACTGTGGACTGGCTTTTATTATGGAAATCTTATTCATCGCTGTCACTCCTCCAGGTAGTTGAAATTGGACTACATCCTCACATCAGGTTGATTGAAGGATATGCCCTCAACGATGACGTTCACGGTTTCAATGGTTAGACCAGTCAGTTGTTCTACATGCACTCTCACATTGTTTTGCAATTCCCTGCAGACTTCATGTACTTTTGTTCCATAACGAACTACAACCTTTAAGTTAATCTCCAGTCTGGATTCTATATTGCGGATTGCTATGCCATTTTGCAGACTTTTCCCACTCCACTTTTTGGTGATCCCTTCTACAAATCCTGTCGACATGGAGGAAATCTCACTGGTCGTATTTGCAATCTTGCCGACAATTTTGGAGATCACATCATCCGATATTTGAATTTTCCCCAGAACATTTTGAATGGACATCCCATGTCCTCCTTTTCACATCCATCATTTTTGATAGATAATAATATCATTTAATATAAATATAAATCATACAGAGTTCGATTTCAACTTTTTGAATTCAGTCGTCCACATTTCTAACTGTACATACCAAAAAAGCCGCGATCACGGCGGCTTCTGTTGGTCATACTATGGGAATTTCAATTGAATAAGGACAGGAATGCGGGAGGATGACCCGGTGTCTGTTCTCCCTTCCTCTGCTGCCTCGGTTTCTTCTACGTGTACGATCCATTGCCTGCCAATTAACGATTGCAGCAATTCAATCTCATGTTCAGTCAGATGAACATGCTTCAATGACAGATCGTCTTGAACATAATCCCGATCCACCTTACGGTCAAACCGGAAATCGAGCAATCTCTTCAATGCGTTAATATGCAAAAACTTGAACTCATAACCTTGACGTATCGCCATCTCCCAGTCGTCTCCGATATCAGCTGCTGTCTGTAGTCTTTCATCAAAATCCATCGCGGGTTCTTTAACCAGAGGCAGCAACTGGGAAAAGTCACGACGTTGCAACCATTCAATCATGTTCTCCTTGGTTGCACCACTTGTCAGTGCATTCTCTACAAGAAGCCCTACAGGAATGGACAACTGAGTTCGGCTCATTGCTCGCCCTCCTCATTCCCGAGATACTGATTGAACCAGGCATTCACCTGTTCGAAGCTATCGATCCGCAGCGATGGTTTACCGCTTTTGAGCAAACTGTGATTGGAGCCCGGATAACGGATCAGCTTGGTCTTTTTGCCATATCGTTTTAACGTTGTATATAATTCTTCCGCTTGCGCAATCGGTGTCCGATAGTCCTGTTCCCCGTGCATGATCAGAAGCGGCGTCTCAATATGGTGTGCATGGGCAAGAGGTGAGCGAGACCATAGGAATTCAGCGTTTTCCGCCGGATTACCTCCAATGACTCCCTCCACATAGGAAATTCCAATATCGCTCGTTCCGTACATGGATAACCAGTTAGAGATACATCGCTGGGTTACAGCAGCCTTGAAACGGTCCGTATGTGCTACGATCCAGTTCGTCATTACACCGCCATAACTGCCACCTGCGACACCCAGACGTGATGCATCAAGGAAATCATACGTAGCCAATGCATAATCAACAGCTTCCATCAGATCCCGGTAATCGCCTCCGGCGAAGTCACCACGGCAAGCTCTGGCAAACTCCTGACCGTATCCCATACTTCCGCGAGGATTGATCCACAGCACAGCGTAACCTTGCGCAAGAAGTGTCTGCATCTCATGACTGTATGTTCCCGTATACATCGCATGAGGTCCACCATGTATTTGAAGTATGAGTGGTAGCTTCCCATGGTTGCCACGTATTGCCGGAGTAGCTAACCAACCTTGAATCGGCCATCCATCGGAAGACTTAAACTCTACACGTACAGGCGCATTTACAACTAAACCCGCCATGAATTCATCATTTCGCCGGGTGAGCCTGAACATCTCACCACTATCCATATTCACGCGATATAACTCTCCAGGATGTTCATCAGTCAACGCAGCGATAACGAGCGAAGTACCATCTGGCGTTAAGGTATACTGATACACATCCTTTTCACGAGTGTCCGTCACCGATTGACAAGCTCCATCTTCTTGAATGCGATACACGTCCACATTCCCGTTATGCGTTCCGAGTACATACACACCACGTTCCGGATGATGGATATCCGAGACAGGAGAAGGTGATGCACCTGCTGACTTCATATCTCCCAGTGCTGCGTTACCAATCTGCATATCTAACTGTGGTGCAATTATCCTGGGTTCCCCCCGTTGAACAGGGACAGCGTATAAGTTGTTGTGGCTCCCGCTACCATACTCACGATCACTGGCGATCAAGATCAGCTGCTGCCCGTCCGGTGAATAGGAAAACTGGCTAATTGCCAGACTGGAATCCGTCACTTTGAAGAACGTATTCTCTCCCAATTGAATGCTGTATACATCTGTAAAGTACAACAGATCCGCATCAAGTTCCTCATCCTCCACTTGCTTGGATATGAAGGAAAGATACTGGCTATCTGGCGACCATGCCGGAGCACTGATATTCCACAGCCCGGAAGTTACCTGCGTGATCTCCCCGCTGGCGATCTCATATACAAACAAATGGCTGTATTGACCATCCCACCATCCAGCCCCTTCTGCCTTCGGCGTTGTACGCTCAAAAACCTTACCTCGTAGCGCAGGTGCGGACTGCTGTTGGGGATCAGCTGTCTTCTGTTGATCCTCCGGTTGCACTTTGCTGGTAAACGCAATGTAATGCCCGTTCGGCGACCAGATATAATTCAATATCTTACGTGCGGGAGAGATCAGCATGACAGACTCTTTTTTATCCGAATCGAGCACCCATAGTCCTTTACCTCCATCCACAGAGCGAATGAATGTGAGTTGTGTGCCATCCGGCGACCATGCAGGCGAAGAATCCTTCGTACCATCTGAAAGTGCAATATCTTCATCACCATCGAGCGAAATCCCTCTTATTTGCGTGTTATATTCGTTTTTATCCTGATCAATGGTTTGTTCCACATAAGCCACTTGTCCGTTCGGGCTGACAACAGGCTGACTTATCCAACGATAGTGAAGCAGATCCTCCGGCATAATTGGTCTTTGATTCATAATGATGGCTCCCTTCTCCGTTTATTTTTGGGTTGTCTCCGTACGTGGATCAAGCACATCACGCAGCCAATCTCCAAGGAAAATAACACCGAGTACGGTAAAAGTAATGGCTAGTCCCGGGAATGTAGCGACCCACCAGCTTGTTGCAACATATTGTCTGCCATCACTGAGCATGCCTCCCCAGGATACATCAGGTGGTTTGATGCCCAGACCCAGGAAACTGAGTGAAGCTTCCATAATAATCGTCGTGCCCACATTCATCCCACAGATCACGATAAAGGACGAGAGGATATTCGGCAGAATATGTTTCACAATCAGTCTTCCGTTCTTCGCACCGATCGATCTGGCCGCATGAACAAAATCCCGCTCCTTGATACTAAGGACCTCACTTCTGACCACACGGGTGAATGGAACCCAATTTGTCACCCCGATGACAAAGATTAGCGTTGTAATACCCGGACCAACAATCGCCATCACAACGAGCATAAATAGAATGGTTGGGATCGCCATAAAGGCATCACCTACACGCATGATGATGGCATCCAGCCATTTCCCGTAGAATCCGGATACCAACCCCAAAATGGCGCCAATGATGCCTGATACAATCACGGCACCCATCCCCACGATTAAGGAAACCCGGGCACCATATACAATTCGGCTCCACATGTCTCTGCCCAGATTGTCGGTCCCCAGCCAGTATTCGGCCGTTCCACCCTCAAGCCATGCAGGCGGTTTAAGGCGATTGAGCGGATTCACTGCCGCTGGATCATGACTCGTCAATAGAGGTGCACCTATGGCGATTAACACCACCAACAATACAAGCACAGCACCAAACATTCCGGTCTTGCTGATGATCAGTTGTTGCCAGATATAACGAAATCCCGTTGGTGCACGCCCATTGTCCTGTCCCTGTTCTGTACCCGGAATTGGCATTTCATTGCTGCCTGTCATATGATTGCACCTCCTTCTAGTCGTATTTGATGCGCGGATCAAGCAGCCTGTAGGCCACATCCGTCAAGATGTTGATTACCACAACGATAAAAGCAATGACAAACACCGCGGCCTGTACAATCGCCATATCATGTGTGTTGACTGCAACGACCAGCAATTGACCCAGTCCAGGCCAGGAGAATACCGTTTCCGTAATCAAGGTTCCCCCGATCAGACTTGTAAACTGCAAACTCATGATCGTCACCACAGGAATCAATCCATTCCGAAACGCATGTTTCACAATAACGACCATCCGACCCAGTCCTTTGCTCCGGGCTGTTCGAATATAGTCCTGATTCAGAATCTCTAACATACTTGAGCGAATCAGCCGGGTCATCTGCGCAGCCAGTCCAACGCCAAGCGTGAATGCCGGCAAGATCAGATGTGACAATCCTCCGCGACCGGATACCGGCAATACACCCAACATGACGGAGAACAAGAGGATGAGCATGATCCCCATCCAGAAGTTTGGCATGGCCTTACCAATGACGGATATTCCGGAAATGATGAGATCCGTAAACGTATTGCGTTTGACAGCTGAAATGACACCAAGTGGCACAGCCATAAGTACAGCAAAAAACATGGCGGCTACTGCCAGTTCAAAGCTGGCAGGCAATCTCTCCAGCACTAGTTCTAATGCAGGCTGATTGTAGCGAAAAGACTGACCAAAGTCTCCCTGGATCGCACTTCCCAGAAACTTCACGTACTGCGTATATAAAGGCTGGTCCAAACCAAGTGCCTGCGTCAAGACAGCACGATCTTCAGCGGTAGCCGTTTCAGGCAACATTAGCGCAACCGGATCACCGGTGACTCGAACCAAAATGAACACAATTAATGAAACAATGAACAGCACCGGAATGATCTGCAGTAATGACTTAAGTACGTATTTGCCCATTCCTTGTTCACCTCCCTTGTTAAGAAAAAGAACGGCAGGAACATGGTTATCCAGTCCCTGCCGTTCACGGCCTTATCTTTTCAATGACCGGTTATAATGCTCGATGTTACTGTGTAACAGGTGTAATCTCGTCAGCATAGAACATCTCGTCACTGCGCGGCGCGAAGTTCACTTTGGCGTTTGTTCCGTACACACCTTCCATTTGGTACAGATATACGGCTGGGCGTTCTTCAGAGAAGATCTGCTGTACTTGCTGATACTCTTTCTCACGAGCCGCTGGGTCCATATTCACCAATGCAGATTGAAGCAGTTTTTCTACTTCAGGATTGTTGTAATCCGACTCGCCTTTGGCTTCTTCCAACATATAACGATTGTAGTTATTCGAAGCATCGAACAAGGAGTTACCAATACCGATCATGAAGATTTCTTTGAATGATTTGGAGCTGTAACGTTCACTGAATGCACTTGCTTCCAGGACATCCAGATTGATTTTGAATCCGGCTTGTTCCAGCATCGCTGCAACAACTTCAGCTTGTTCTTTGTATTGTGCAGAAACGGAGATGGTCATCTCAGCTTCACCTTCTGCATAGCCAGCTTCTTGCAGCAATTGTTTTGCTTTTTCCAGGTCATAAAGTGACGTTTTGTACAATGAAGGATCAGCACCAAAGTTGCCTGGCGTTACGGATGTGCGGGTTACAATACCTGCCCCGCCGGCAATGCTGTCCACGATTCCTTGTTTGTCAATCGCCAGGTCAATCGCTTCACGCACTTTTGGATCAGCCGTGATGCTGCCTTCCGTCTGACGGAAGATCAACTGAAGCACACGCTGGATTGGTGCTTTGACAATCTTCTTGTCTTCTTCACCTTCGATCCGGGCAATGTCAGTGGACGGAATGGAAGACGCGACATCTACACCACCAGCGAGCAATTCGGATACACGTGTGGAGGCTTCAGGAATAACGCGGAATACCACTTCATTCCATTTGGGTTCACCGTCGAAGTAGTTCTCGTTTTTCACCAATTCGACACGATCGTCTTTGGTCCATTTACTGAACTTGTAAGGACCTGTGCCTACCGGCTGTTTCAGGAAAGTATCAAATCCTTTATCCGCAATATATTTTGCCGGCAGAATACCAGCTCCCATTTTGGACAAACGATTCAGCAAGAGCGG
Organism: Paenibacillus sp. FSL R5-0517; assembly: GCF_037974355.1. Classification (NCBI taxonomy): domain Bacteria; kingdom Bacillati; phylum Bacillota; class Bacilli; order Caryophanales; family Paenibacillaceae; genus Paenibacillus; species Paenibacillus sp. FSL R5-0517. The sequence goes on along the minus strand of NZ_CP150235.1, from coordinate 3,112,755 downwards.
ATCTGGACCATCCGTGATGATGTCTACGGTATAGTCATCCACCGCTTTAACTTCTACGATATTTTTGAAATAACTGTTTTGTTTCAATGTCTCATCCTTGGCTACGCGCTCCAGCGTGTATTTTACATCTGCTGAAGTGAAAGGATCGCCATTGTGGAAGGTTACGCCTTCACGCAGCTTGAATCTCCATGTTGTATCATCAACCTGATCCCATGATGTCGCGAGTCCCGCCACTTTTTTCTGTTCACTGTCATTTTTGATCAGATAATCAAAAACGTTCACCAGAACCGCTTCACTAGAAGTGTTGTTGTTGTTGTGCGGATCGAAACTCTCAATATCTGTTGCCGCAGCAATGGTCAGTGTTGTACTTGGACTTCCACTGTCCGTTCCTCCTGTTGCGGTATTATCATTCGTGCTTGTCGTTTTACCTCCGCAAGCGCTGAGTACCATTACGATTGCCAGTAAGGTGATCCACAAGCCTGTCCATTGTCTTTTTTTCATTGTCATTGCTCCCCCTCAGAAGTTGTATTCCTTGCCAAAAATTCAAGAGCTACTGCTGACAACATGCCCACACCATATGGCATCGCTGTCTCATCGAGATCAAACATGGGATGGTGGAGTGGATAACGAGTACGTTCCTCATCATTACCAGATCCTAGTCTGAAAAACACACCCGGAATCTGCTCACAATAAAAAGCGAAATCCTCGCCCCCTGTAGAGGGTTTGATATAGTTCCATCCCTTCTGCGCATTAACCTGATCACAGGTCTTTGTCAGCAGATCAACCATGCCAAGATCATTCACAACAACAGGGTATCCATCTCCATAGACAACTTCGCATCCTGCTCCGAAAGAATCACAGACCCCTTTAACAACCTGCTCGATCAAAGCTGGCATCTGTTCACGAATGGCAGGTGAGAGTGTACGAACCGTACCAATCATCTCCACTTCCGGGGCGATGGCTGTTCCCATATAACCTCCGGTGATTTTGCCAATGGTGATTACAGCGGGTTCAAGCGGATCTACCATCCGACTGACGATATTTTGCAAGGCGGTGATAACCTGTGCTGATACCGCAATCGCGTCAATGCCCTCATGCGGACGAGCTGCATGTCCACCCTTGCCAAACACCTTGATGACCAATGGATCAGCTGATGCAAATGCAACGCCCTGACTTACGCCCAAGGTTCCCGTGTCCTGTCCAGGGGTCATGTGTAACCCTGCAATGGCATCAACCTTCGGGTTCTCCAGAACACCGTCCTGGATCATGGCTCTTGCTCCTGCAAGTCCTTCTTCCGCTGGCTGGAAAATGAATTTGATGTTGCCTGATTTCGGTCTCCCAAGTCCAGTAAGTAGTTGAGCTGCTCCCATCAGGATGGAGGTGTGAGCGTCATGTCCACACAGATGCGCTTTGCCTTCCACTTGCGAGCGGTACTCCACTGCTTTCTGATCTTGGATTGGCAGAGCATCCATGTCTGCTCGCAAGGCAAAGGTTGGTCCGTCGGTCTCTCCGCGAAGCAGGCCTGTAACCCCGGTCTGTCCCACATTACGTGTAACTTCCAGACCCAGGCTCTCCAGATGTTCAGCTACGATAGCGGAAGTACGATGCTCCTCGTAACCGATTTCCGGATGGCGATGTAAATCTCTGCGCCAAGCAGTTAACTGGGCTTGTAGTGGCTGAGCCAGCTGTATTAGTTCTGAACGATTCATTCGCTGTCATTCCCTTCATTTTCATCCGATTCAGAAACCAAACGGGCATAGATTGCATCCGCCGAGAATTCGATATGTTTTTTCATCATCTCTCGGGACTTGAATTGGTCATGTGCCTTCAGTGCTTCAAGAATCTCCATATGTACACCATGGTTGACCGTACGTATCCGGTCATCATAAGGCATCAAGTCGAGCGCCGGATTAATTTTGGTCCGAATCTGTCTGACAGCCTTCTCGCAATAGGGATTCCCGGAAGCTTTGGCGATGGTCAGATGAAATTTCACATCCAGCGCTCTGAACCATTCCCTTGTACAGTCTGGCTCTATACTTTGCTCCATATAGCTCTCCAGAAGCTCCAGTTCGCCTGCGGTGATCCGCTCAGCAGCGAGAAAAGCTCCCTCCGGCTCGATGATGGTTCGATATTCAAACACCTTGAGCATCTGTGCCCAATCCCGTTTAATCTCTTCTCTGGTCCGTTTATGCGAATTGGCTGTCAGAGGCAATACAAATGTTCCACCTTTGGCACCCACCCTTTTCTCAATCAAACCTTTCTCTTCCAGTGAAGAGAGTGCCTCACGAACGGTAATGCGACTTACATTAAAAATCTCTGCCAGATCTCGCTCGGCTGGAAGCTGTTCTTCACTCATTAATTCCTTCAGAATAATGGCTTCTTCCAGTTGTTCTCTAATGAACTCACTAACCTTTTTGGTAGATACTTTCTCAAAACGAAATGAAAACGTACTGGACATCTAAACACTCCGATCTGTATATGGTCTAGACCTTATACCATTAATATAATTCCGACTAAACTTATATGCAATACTTTTTTTCAAGTTAATTCATATTTTTTTCTCACCACCTCCCAATTGAACCATTTTGGGCACAAAAAAGACGCATCTGCAATGGGCAGAAGCATCTCTTTCTCCTCTATAGTTTCTTGCAAGCAAAGGGTCTGAAATCGTCCGTAACCGCAAGTTTGGTGCTTCCCTCCAGGTAGAAGTTATCATCCGCTCTCCACGTATGGCTTTTTTTGTTCTGTCTACGGTGATAGACATAATTGAATGGTGAGGTCGCGTACGCTTTGAATCCTCTTTTTCTGCATTGTCTCAGGAAGGTTACATCTTCCCCTATTGAACGGTCCGTGAAGCGGACTTTTTTCAAGACCTCCCTTTTGAATAAAATCGTGCCGCCCTGTACAAATTCAACCGGTTTATTTTTCTCAGTAGGTGATCTGACCAATAGTGTCTTAGAAGCACCCAGGTAGACCAGACAGGAATGTTTGCCCACAATATCACTTTGGGTCCGTCTGAGTTCTCTCACCTGTTCCGCCAAATAATGCGGTGAATAGTAGTCATCATCATCAAATTTGGCGATCAACGAAAAGCGAGTCCTTGTTATTCCGGCGTTTAAGCATTGTCCTAGCGATATGCTCTCCGGAACTTGGTATACATGAACATTGGCAAGATTTCGAACGCGTTTCTGATATAATGACAGATTCATATGGTCATGGTTCAGAACAATGATCAGCTCTTTGCTTTGATAATGCTGCCGACTGTAATTCTGTAGGATGTTCTCAAAAAATTGCGGCCGATTGGTACATACAACAATGGAAACACCATGACTCGTTTTATGTTTAGTCAAGACATACCCTCTTTTCAACTCCGTTTTCTCTCAGCATATGTGCCGAAATAGTGTCTGGTATGGACCAATAGCTAGTAACCACAACACCCAAAAACCCTCTGTCCACAATAACGGGACAAAGGGTTCTGTAATCTGTTCTTTCTGTATTTCGTTCTGTTCTATGCTTCGTTAGCGTTATTCAAGTATACAGCCTTGCCTGTACGAGCAGATTCATAGAGTGCTTCCAGGATCTGAGATACAACGAGCGCTTGTTTTGGTGTAACGACTGGCTCCTGATCGTTCTCAATCGCTTCGATCCACTTTCTCATCTCCACATCCGGTGCGCTCTCACTCTTGCCATCATAGAATGCTACCCCGCCTGCACTCAGTTCAATCTCGTTGGTGTATAGACGGCTGAATTTCTCGCCATTGATGCGCAGTCCGTTCTTCATATCCGCACCCGCTTCGCTTCCGCTCAAGCTGCATTTGGCTTCATCCACGTCCAGTGAGTTAAGCGCCCAGCTGGATTCCAGCATGATCGTTGCACCATTCTCCATCACAATCATGCCAAAGGCCGAGTCTTCTACGGAGAATTGTTTCGGGTCCCATGGGCCCCAGGCGTTGGCCGCATTTTCACGTTGCGAGAGTTCATGGTAGGTCGTGCCGAGTACAACCTTTGGTTGATAGTTATCCATCATCCAGAGCGTCAGATCAAGTGCGTGCGTACCAATATCAATCAGCGGACCGCCACCTTGTTTCTCCTCATCCAGGAAAACACCCCAGGTTGGTACTGCTCTCCGTCTAATGGCATGTGCTTTGGCAAAATAGATATTCCCCAGATCACCCGCTTCGCACACCTTCTTCAAATATTGACTGTCTTCTCTGAAACGGTTGTTGTATCCAATCGTCAGTTTCTTACCGGTACGTTCTGCCGCTTCCAACATGAGTTGTGCTTCAGCAGACGTCTTCGCCATTGGTTTCTCACACATGACATGTTTGCCCGCTTCCAGGGCAGCAATGGAAATCTCGGCATGGGAAATATTCGGGGTAAGCACATGCACAATATCCAGAGACTCATCCTTGAGCAGTTCCTGATAATCTGTGTAGACCTCAGCATCTGTAGAGCCATATTTTTGCTTGGCTTCATCTGCACGTTCCTGAACAATATCGCAGAAAGCCACCAGTTCAACATTATCCAGTTTACTCAGACTTGGCAGATGTTTACCATTCGCGATTCCACCACAGCCAATAATTCCGATACGATATACTTTACTCATATATATTCACCCTCACTTAAGTATTGGTTGTTTCATTTTACGAAAAGCCGACGGGGTCATCCCCAGACGTTTACGAAATACAGCATGCAAATAGTTGGCATTATTGAAGCCTGAAGCGAGAGCGATCTGTTCGATGGATATATTACTTTCCTCCAGATTACGGCACACGGCGCGCAGACGAATATCCTCCAGTACGCGGCTGAACGGCATCTCAGGCTGTACTTGATAGAAGATTCTCTGCAATTGTCTGCTGCTGATATGAAGTTTCTCAGCTACATGCTCCAGCGTGACTGCTGTAGGATGATTCGCCTCCATATACTGCACTGCATACTCATAACGATACGCCGACATGTCCCGAACAGGGGCTTCCGGTCGATTCCCACCGGTGTCGTATGCGCGCACGGTTTTGAGTAATATGCTAATGACCAGTTGCTTGATCGATGTATAATAACCTAATAATTTCTGATCACATGCCTCATAGGCTTCCAAAAAACACTGCATCGCCCGATGATAATCATTCACCGGGGTATGCGGAAGCGTTCTCAGCTTTTCAATCGTCTCCTCAGATTCAGCGGCTTCCCAAGGATCGACATGCTCTCTTGGCTTGTGAACGATATCCACATGAAGACAGAGTTCATCCATATCCTCTTTGGCATCCGCCTCCTGATAATGAACGACACCCGGACCGGTCAAATACAGCATACCTTCCGAGAGTGCATGTGTCTGGTCATCGAGAATAACCTTACCTTTACCTCTCGGGATAAAATGAAATTCAAACTCCGCATGATTATGGAAATCCACAACTCGGCCCGCTGGAAAAGAAGTCAGATGAAATCGCATTACGCGAATCTCATAATGTCCCCACACCATTGCAATATCCAGTCTCTCTAGGAGATCCTGCCGTTCAAGCATTTTCTCATAAGGATACAGGCTCAAGTTTGCATACCTCCTTTATAAAACCTAACCCTTCAACTCACTCAGAGTGATTCTGCGTCCTTCCTTGTTAGAGAGATTCGCGGCTTCCATTAACCGGGTCAGCTCCATAGCGATCTGCACGTTTTCCGTTGCATCCGTATCATGTTGTATATGTGTGACCCATTGATTGAATGCGCTTTCCCTTTTGTCTGCCAAAGGAAGTTCAGTCCATTCTTCATACTGTCCTTGTGCTGCTTTTGTACGAATCAACAGCTTATCATCAGGTGTCCCGTAGAGAAGGGTGCCTTCCGTACCATGAACCTCAATCGTAAACGGAGAATGGCTATTCACAAAACCAGCTTCAACAACACCAACTGCTCCGGAATCCGTAAACAAGGTTGCAACTGCATTATCTTCCACTTCTTTGCCTGTAATGTATCCGAAGTTCGCATTAACCGCTGTTACTTCCTGACCCAGAAACAATTTGGCCAGATACATAGGATGGCAGCCCAGATCAATCAGTGCACCGCCCTGACAATCCTTCAGATCATAGAAGTGTTCAGGTAACCAGTTCGAAATCGCTCCACCATGCGATAAACGTGCTCTAACATAAGTCACTTTGCCAAGCAATCCCTGGTTAAGTACATCTTGAATCGTGAGCGTATACCCTGCATTCAGACGTGGTAAGGAGACTGTCATCTTGACTTTGTTTGCCTTTACCTCATCAAGGATTCTGTTGGATTCCGCTTGTGTCGCTGCAATAACTTTCTCCGTGAAGATGTGTTTCCCTGCTTTTGCAGCAGCGGTGATCACCTCTTCATGAATGCGGGTTGGCGCATCTACAATAACGGCATCGATGTCATCCTTAGCCAGCATATCTTCGAGTGAAGCATAGAATGGTACGTTTAAACGTTCAGCCGCTTCCTGTCCCCGCTTGGCATCTTCATCCCACACCGCTGCGATGACTGTATCCTCATGTTCCTGTGCCTGCTTGATGTAATCCCATGCGTGAACATGCCACAAGCTAATTTTCCCAATTCGAATGGTCACTGTTGTTTTACCTCCAAAGGATATAAGCTGAACCTGTAAAATTTACACTGAGCCACTCCGATTGCAGTACCATCTTCAGATCACTGTTATCCCCGTATTTTTTGAATCTTTTCCTAATGGAGAAAATCCGGGGATAGCGTATGCTTCCGGTGGAGCTTTCTTTCAGAAAGCTTTTAGGTGAACGCTCCGCTTCTACAGATTGGTTCTGCACTCTTCGTTTACATGTAAATGTTACATTCATCTTATATAATATTCTGACATTTATCTATAAGTTATCACAGAGTTAATGTATTTTTAATAGAAACTCACGACAATAAATGTATAAAATCACGACACGTATATCATTAGGTATGTATGCGGTTTTCCCATATTACTTTGGGTGTGGGTGCATTTAACGGGACACATGACAAAACCTCCTGTCCACGCTACCGCGAACAGGAGGTTCCTAAGATAATAATGTTCAAACATCAACTCAACGTAACGCATACCCTTGTGTAACAATCTTGAACCCGGATATCGTCTGGCTGTCCTCTTCCAACGTGTCCTTGACCCGTTCCAGCACATCGCTCTCATAGACATAGGCGCATTCGAATCCAGGCTGAACGTTCAACTCTGCGGCTTCGGTATTCAGATTATACCAGCGAGCGATCACGTCTCCCGTTTCCTCCGCGATCTTCAATGTGGAGAAGGCTAGTGACGAACTTTGTGTATTCCACGCTAACCATTGCTTCGACAGAGGCAACTCCACCTTCTGCCCATCAGCTCCGGCATGAACTTCCCACTCAAAAGTGCGTGCTAATGATCCTAGCTGCACAGTCGTCCACGGAATTGGATACACATATGCGGAAGCACATGCTCCCGACTGTGCAGCATCACCTGCAAATGGAATAATCGCATATTCCACACTCTGATGTCCCAGACATTGGGCTTCTGGTGTTTCAAACACACCCCAATCTCCCAGTTCCGAGGAAGCACGCAGCAGCGTTACCGCAATCGTACTGCCCTCTTCATGCTGTAAAATCTCGTATTCATTCAGCCCTTTGTTTGCAATCATCAAGCCACGGTCACCATCCGTCACATGTACAAAGGTTTGCTGATGCTGCGCATTACTCGGATTCACCCATTCCTTGGCTGGTGTGTTCGAACGTTTGGCAACCTCAAAGATGGAATCTGCATAATGTTCCTCTGTCACCAGTCCGGATGGAAAGAGTGCACGCAGCCGATGATCCTTGGCCTGATTGTTAAATTCAGATTTTACTTTGACCATATTACTGCCTGCTTCCAGCGTATACGTTGTCGTAATTACCAGCGGAACCGTGTTCTTCACCCGCTGTGCCTTCCGTTCTGTAAAAGGAACCATTTGGCGCTTCTCCAGCTCGAACAGTTCATCTGCTCCAGCAGGAATGTCCCAGTGTAATACACTCTCCATGACTGCACGATACGGAGATTGCTCCACGATCCGCAGGTCTGCCTTCAGATGCTTCGTGGTCAGCGTCATCTCTCCGTCAGGCTGACGATAGACGTATTCATTGCCGATATCACCGGTATTTTCATATGAATTCAAGCCCCTGTATACAGCACCGGAGACCTTATCTTCAATCGTTGCCGTACCATTCTCTTCAATCGTCACCCGCAAATGACCGTTTTCCATCATCATTCCCTGAACCTGAACGAGTTCGCTCGTAGCGGGCACTTCAGCAATCTCTGTTTGCTTCTGAACTGGAATAAGAGCATACGTCTTATAACCCAGCGAAGGTACATCCACCGCCTGGAAAGTCACTCTAACTTTACGAGCCATATAAGGCTGTCGGAAGCGATCCTTCGGAAGTTCATAACCGAAATGTGCACCCAGATCCTTGATTTCAGCCGAGTACGTGTGTCCATCCGAATCGACCAGTTGATATGCTGGCAGTGCATCTTTTTCCACCTTCTGTGCAAGTGCCTGAGGATTAGGCCCTTCCGGGAAAAAGGCTTTGTCCACAATAAGATCCATCTCCATGATGCCATTTCGATTCCACCCACTCGTGTTGAATACAGTGAACGGCACGGCTTCCTCTCCCCAAGCCTCAGCAGGTTGCGCACGAATGGATTCAGCAATCGCTTGCGCGCTCTGGGAAACCAATTTCTCTGCAAGCTGTCTGCTCTTGGCGAAGCGGGTCACCATCTCACGGTGAACCTCATCCACACTGCATCCGCAGATGCTATCATGCGGGTGGTTCTGCATCAGCATCTTCCAAGCATGTGTTAACAGATGATGCGGATAATCTTTAACCCCGGCTACATGGGCCATGGCGGCCAGTGGTTCAGCTACTTTTTCGAGCAACGTCTGCCCCTGCTGATTCAACTGTTTCAGATAAACCCGTGCGGATGCCGTGTTCACCAGTGTTCCCCAACCATCCGTATGCTGACTGCGAAGTTCACCTTCAATGGTCGCCAGATTTTCAGGGACATCTTTCGTAACCGCCTCAATGTAATCGTCAAAATTGGAGTGAATAAATTCCACATCCGGATACAACGCAGCCGCCGTGCGTAAAGCCTCAGGCAGATCCGTCTGGATCGGCTGATGATCACAACCATTCATGAACAACAGATGTGGAGTCGAGGCGAATTTCTCGGCATCCTCCAGATTTTTATCCCAGTATACTTGAGCTTTCTCTGGTTCAACCGGAACTTCCATCCCATTGCAGTACCAATTCGCGAACAAAATACCGAGCACTTCCGAGCCATCCGGCGAACGCCAGATCATCTCGGAATAGGGAGATTCGTAACTATCCGCATCAACCACGGCATTATTGAATCCGGTAGGCTTTACCCCGCGCCCGAAGATCGCGTTATGAATGTCCGCCTGTTGCAGAATCTGCGGTGCCTGTCCCATATTTCCGAATGAGTCAGGGAAGTACCCCGTCTTGGATATCACACCGAATGGACGAGCATCACGATGACCGATGAGCAGATTTCGCAAGTTGGCCTCGCTGCTGGTCAGAAACTCATCCTGTAACACATACCATGGGCCAAAATGAATCCGTCCTTCACGAATATAGCGGTCAAGTCTCTCCTGTTGTTCAGGCCGAACCTGCAAATAATCCTCACGAATAATCGTCTGCCCGTCCAGATGGAAATAACGATATTCCGGGTCCTGATCGAGCGTGTCCAGCAGTTTATCCATCAGCTCAATGAGAAGAACATGATGATGTTCATAAGGCATATACCATTCCCGGTCCCAATGGGTATGCGAGATGAGATGTGCCGTCTTTTTGGTTGTCATGTTGCGTACCTCCTGTCATTAACCTTTGGTTGCCCCGCCCATGCTGAAGCCTTTGGACATGTAACGCTGGGAGAAGATATATAGCACAACCGAAGGCATCGTATAAAGTAGTGAAAATGCAGCCAATCTGCCGTATTCAACCATGCCGTGGCTGCCGAAGAATTGATAGATCGTGACCGATGCCGGAAGTTTCTCCGGTGTCTGGAGCAGGATATATGGCACGAAGAAGTTGCCCCAACTTCCCGAAAAGGTAAATATCGCTATCGTTGCAATACCTGGCAACATCAATGGTGCTACGATTCGTCTCAAGCCATTCCAGACGGACGCGCCATCAATCCATGCCGATTCTTCCAGATCAATGGGCACCGAATCCATGAAGTTTTTCATCATCCAGATACCGTAAGGAAGTGAAGATGCGGTCAGGAACAGCATGGTGGCAATGATGCTATTTTGCATTTTGAAGAACAGAAACATTTGAAATACCGGAACCATCACGGCCGTAATCGGAAGAGCTGTCATGAACAGAATGGATAACAGGAAGCTCTTTTTAAATCTCATTTCATAACGGGACAGAGGATACGCAGCAAGTACTGATACCAAAACAACCAATACCGCTTGCCCTCCCGACAGAATCAGGCCGACACCGAATGAACGAAGATTGCTCGCATCCCCGAGTACATCCTTGAAATTTTGAATGGTCCAGGTACTGGGCATTTTGATGCCCTGCTGTGCGTTCGGATCAAATGAAGCCAAAATGATCCAGAGCAGCGGCAATAAAAAACAGAGCCCTAGAAAGACTAGAATCCCGTACTGGATTTTACGTTGAAGCCCATGTTTGACCATAGGGATCGAACCTCCTTCATGGTTACACTTTCACTTTCATGGATCGCATGTAGAACAGGCTGGCGATGATACCGATGAACAGCAGAACCAGCGAAATGGCTGTACCATATCCAAACTGATAATTCACAAAGGCCTGGTTGTACATGAAGATTGGCAAGGTTTGTGTCGAAGTACCCGGGCCACCACCGGTCATCGTATAGATCAGCGTGAACACACCCAGTGTCTGTAGGGTAACCAACATCATGTTGGTCACGATCGACCCTTTTACCATTGGAATTGTAATGTGTCTGACGATCTGGAACCCTGTAGCACTGTCAATAATGGCAGCTTCTTCGACTTCCTTCGGAATATCATCCAGAGCCGATTGGTAGACCATCATCGAAAAGGCTGTGCCGTGCCAAATATTTGCGATAATGACACTCACCATTGGGAAACTGAACAACCAGGAGATCGGATTCGCCCCAAACCAGCCAAGAATCTGATTCAATGAACCATTGTCACTGAAAAAGGCAACCATACAGAATGCCACCACAATCTCGGGTGTCACCCAGCCAGCAATGACGATGATGCCAATGACCCGGCGGAACGTCACATTTTTTTCCTTCATTAGAAGAGCCAGAATGAACCCAAGCAATACCTGACCAATCACTGCGGAGAAGATGAGAAAGACCAGCGTACGCCAGACACTAATGCGGAAGTCCGGATCATGGAACATATTAATGAAATTCTGAAATCCGACGAACTCCAGACTCTTGGCTGCCGCCCCGGTCAGAGCCATATTCGTAAAGGCAAAGCAGATCGTCAGAATGATGGGAACAATGAAAAACACGAGTAATAACAGTACGGAAGGCATGAGAAACAGAAATGAGCCTGGTGCTTTCCTTTTCATAAGTCACTCTCCATTCGAACCGGAAAAAGGGGAGATTGTTCCTCCCCCTCCGAATATATCGATATCCTTATTTCTCTTCGATGCTGTCCGCGCCAAGGGAGCGGGATACGTTGTCCTTCAATTGCGTAATTCCGTCTTCCGGCGTCAGCTTGCCAGAGGCAATACTCTCTACGATACTTTGCAATTGTGCGGATACCGTTGCATACTGATCGTTCGCCGGACGGAAGTGAGCCACATTCAAGAGTTCCTGTGCTTCTTTGGTATATGGACGATCCGTATACCCTTCAACTTCTGTGGAATCATTACGTGGACTGAGGCTGCCTTCCGCTATTACGCGTGCAGTCGCATTTTCCTTATTCATCAGAAACTCGATAAATTTCCAAGCTTCTTCCTTGTTCTTCGCTTGTGCAGGAACGGACCAAGCCCATCCTCCAGACATCGTCGTTGCTCCAGGTGCTTCCCCATTTTGTGTCGGGAATGGCGCAAAACCTATTTTCTCTTCGACGTTGGCAATTGGAGCAGCACCGTTCTCGGCCCATGTCGAACCTGCCCAGCTACCATCTACAGCCATCGCCAGTTTGTCTTGCGGGAACTGTTGCTGGAATGCAATACTGCCAGCTTGTCCATTCAAGGCGACCTGCATAGTCGGACCTGTTTTATCCGTGTTGAACACTTGATCTATGAATTTGAATGAATCCAGAAGGCCCGGGCTGTTCACGACCCATTTCTTGCTGGTATCGTCATACAATGTGTCTGCCGTACCATAGAGCAGCATTTCCAGCGTCTGCATGGTAACCCCTTCACCGTTTGCTTTGCCCACGATCATATTAAGCGGTGTCACACCTGGCAGTTTTTGCTTGATGGTACGTGCTGCTTCGAGTACTTCTGCCCAGCTTGCAGGTTTGAATGGAACTTCCAGACCTGCCTGTTGAAACAATTCCTTGTTGTACCAGATCCCGCGTGTATCCGAGGTAGCCGGAACACCGTATACCTTGCCATCTTCACCCGTAACCCCTGCCTTCAGGTTGTCGATGATGTGTTCTTCCCAATCGGACCAGCCCTGAACCTGTGTATCCAGCGGCTCCAGATATCCCGCAGCAGCATCGGATTTGATAATAGATGTATCTTCGGCAATAACATCAGGCGCCGTGTCAGGCGATTTCATCTGCAAAACCATTTTGGACGTATAATCACCTTCACTTGCCAATACAGGAGCAATGTTGATTTTGATATCCGGATTTTCTTTCTCGAATTGATCCACCAATCCGGATTGGAAAAACTTCGTAAGTGTATCTTCAGATCCTGAAGAACGGAACGATACGGTTACTTCCTTCTTGCCATCACTGGTTGTGCCTGTACTTGAACTTCCGCCTGAACAAGCTGTCGTTAGAATGAGCAAGGATGTCATAACTGCTGCTACCGGCATTTTCAAAGATATTTTTCTCATGGTTCGCTCTCCTCTTGTCGGAATTCAACGAACTCCGAACGTTATGATGTACTCGCAGGTTCTCTCTTGCTTTCCTATCTATTTCTGTGCGTAATCCTATTTCTCTACGCGGAATCCGCAATAATCCATCATCAGTTCACTAAAGAGCATGTTGGACCATGAAAACCATGGGCGGGTATACTCATGTGGATCGTTAGCCGAAAAGCCTTCATGGGTAAGTCCGGTGCCCGCATCCGTCTGTTGGATAAGCTGGAGCAATCGCAGTTTTTCGTTGCGATCCGTTGTAGTCAGCCCCTGCATCGATAAAGCGATATGCCAGATGTACCCATCCGGTGTATGTGGACTACCGATTCCAGCTGCTGCTGTTCCCTCATAGAAATAAGGGTTGTGTGAGGATAGAATGAATCGGCGTGTATTCTGATACACCTCGTCGTTCTCATCAACATATCCGAGATAAGGTAAAGACAGCAGGCTTGGTACATTGGCATCATCCATCAGATTGTGATTGCCTTTCCCGTCGGTTTCGTACGCATATATGGTGCCATATTCCGGATGTTCGACAGTACCATAATCCTGAATACCTTTGTTGATCTGTTCCTCCAACTGCTGAGCAGTTGCTGACAGCCCTTTATCCTCGAACACGACTTCGGCAATTTCCTGTAGATATCTCAGCGCCACAACGGCGAACATATTGGATGGTATAAGATAACCATATTCACAGCGATCATCGCTGGGACGGAATCCCGACCATGTCATGCCTGTATAGGCTGTTTCAGTACCTCGTCCATCTCGGCTGAGCGTATCGGTTTCGGGCGCATCCAGACGTCGGAACGTGTAGGGTGATTTCGTCTCATGATGCTGCTCCACTTGCCATAACTGCATGATAATCTGGGTTGCTTTGCGGAACGTATCATTGAATTGAGTTGTTCTTCCCGTGTTCTTCCACAGGAGATAACTGAGCTGAATTGGATAAGCCAGAGAGTCAATCTCATACTTCCGTTCCCAGATCCAATCATTCATCTGCGTTAGATCTTCCTGATGTCCTTTCCCACTCTCTGTCTCATTAAAAGCGTTTGCATAAGGGTCTAGAAGAATATAATTCAGTTGCCGTTCAACCAGTCCAGCGATCATGTCGGCGATATCTTCATCCTCTGAAGCGAGAACCAGATATGGTCTGACCTGTGCAGCAGAATCACGTAACCACATGGCAGGGATATCTCCCGTAATCACAAAAGTTGTTCCATCTTCTTTGCGCTGAATGGTAGTCGCCATCGTATTGGTAAAACAGTTTTTAAACATTTGGTTAAGTTCCGGATAATCCGGCATACGTTTGTTAACTCGATCAATCATGTCGTATATCGAGGGGGAAATGTCTTGATCTTCTCTGGGTGTCAGCATGTTGTCCTCCTTATGTAATCCAGTTTATTAACCGCTTTCATCATCCTAAAACGAATATAATGTTATGTCAATATATTTATTTGTATATTAGCATGTTATTATCATTTTTTAATCTAAATAATATACCAATCAAGGTGATGTTTCCCTTTTTATCCATACCAAAAAGAGACCTCGTTTTCACGAAGTCTCTGATTACACTCAATGAATATAGGCCGCTAAAATTAACCCTTTTGTTTCACTATACTCGTTGATTTCCCCTTCACCAATCGGGCAGGCAAAACAACCCTGTTCACTGCCATTTCGTTGTTCTGCATATTTTGGAGCACCATCTCGAATGCTTGTTTCCCCATATCAAACTGACTCTGTCGCATATGTGTTACCCGGCTTCCTTCGGCAGCGTTTGGACTGTCAAAACAAATGATGGACAAATCCTCCGGAATCTTCAGACCAAGTCGATCGGCTGCCTGTTCCGCTAGCAAAGCAATATGGTATTCCGCAGCAAAGAGTGCAGTAATCTCCGGATATTTCTGCAAATGTTCTACCAGTGTCTCCACATCGCGGACCTCGACCTGAGGATCGAACACACTAGGCAATGTCGAAAGAAAAGATTCCAACCACAATTCTCTGTTCACCAGCACACCTTGATCATGATGTGCCTCAATAATCCCTTCAATTCGTTCTTCAATCGGTGTGGTGTTGGCCGGAGGCTGTGTAAGAAAAGCAATGTGTCGATGACCCAGGTTGAACAGATAATTCATCCCTTCTCTCGCCGCCCCTACGTTATCCGTACTGACCGAAGAAGCTGGAATGCCTTTCAGATACCGGTCAATCAGAACAAACGGGAATTTGTTCACGACCAGTTTAAGAATCTCATCGCTGAAATATTCACCCTGTGCAGGGAAAATGATCAATCCGTCCACACCCAGTTCCAGCAGTTCCTGAATGCTGCGTTCCTCCTGCTCGGGAATCCCGAAGGATCGTCTAAGTACGAGAAAACAATCATGCTCTCGTGAAGCTTCTTCCATGCCATATAACAGTTCTGTACCATACATATCACTGAAGTTGGTAATGACCAGACCAATGAGCAGCTTCTTCTCTGGATCTTTAACCGCACCATGCGGAGCAGGTCTGTTAGGTCTTTCCTGCATACCCTCTGCCGTATCGGCTACAAAAGAACCCCGTCCCGGCTGACGTACAATCAATTGTTCACTCGCCAACATCTCAAGCGCTTTTTTCGTCGTAATCCGGCTAACTCCAAATTCATCACATAATTCCTTCTCCGAAGGAACACGCTCACCCACTTGATATTGATGAAGCTGTATCCGTTCGCGCAAGGATTCAAAGATCTGTTCATACATCGGCTTGGATGCCGAGTCTTTCCCCAATACAAGCACCTCCATAAATACCCATACTTCTCATGTTCTACATCCTAATATATCATGTTATATCATTAATGTGAAGAAAGGAGAATACTTCCCTGCTGTCATATGCAAGCAAAAGAAAAAGCATCCCGATGGATGCTTCATTTTCATATTTATTTTCACATGATTTTCTGGATTCGCTTTGACATCGTCATTCATTATAGTGCGTTCTGACGATAATATCGAATCACCTTGCGATACATTGTCTTGTCCTTTAACTGATTGAATATATAGGGATCTGGCTTCGCGTTTACCTCAATAATCCATGGAGTCAGACTTCGATCAAGCCCGATATCCACCCCAATGCTTCTCAAACGCGTGTATTTCTTCCGCATGTGCCGAGCGATATGGATGCCCAGGTGATTCATCTCCTGGATCAATTCGTTAATCCGCTTGTCAGAGGCATGGGATCTCAACAACGTGTGAATGCTCATTGGCTTCGCACCGCTATGGTAGTTGGTCACAATTTTCTTTGGATGACCCAGTCGGCCTATGACCCCTGTCGCTTCCCACGCCTGCCCGGGATTTAATTGAACCATTACCCGAATGTCAAAGCGCCTGTTATTATGTTGCAGCAGATGGATACCTCGTTGAATGAGATAGCTTTTTTGCTTAATTCGATGGGTCAGGCTTCGATAGAATGACTCAAAGCTGTTGAACGTCAGACGCTTTTGACCAATCTGGTAGGCGAAGTAGTGCTGATTGTGCATTTCAGCTTTAATGACTCCCATTCCAAAGGTGCCTATCTCGGGTTTGACATATACCATCCTATATTTCTCCAGCATGGTCTTCAAGTTGGATTGGCTATATCGTTGTGTATCAGGGATAAATGGTTTGATCGCCGAGTTATTCAGCAACATTTTGGTTTTGAGCCATTTACTTCGTAACGGTTGGGATCGTTGTACTGCATCAACTCCCACAGTTCACTCCTCCTGTCATCGTATTTGTTAATCCTAATGCTGCAAACCATGCAGTATATGCATTTTGCTCGAACTAATCTTAGGCGTCAGCTATGAAAAGAGGGTATAACAAAAAGCCGACAAGCCAGGATACCTCGGCTTATCGGCTTCTTGCTTCAATGTGCTAAATACAGTTATCTTCCATGACATACTTTGAAATAATTAAGGTTGAAGACCCTCAGCAGACGATGGAGCAGGTTCATTGGATTCGTCCACTTCAGGACTCGAATCTGGTTCTGGATTGGATTGTTCCTGTGCTGCGCTGACGAACAATCGTCCAGCTGCTTCGGCTTCTACTTTGTTGCCAGCTGCATCCTGAGCACGAATTACAATGACTCCACCCTCAAGAGTAAGGGATGAAGGTGTTGTGTACGTACCCGTGTAACGACCTGGCTCAGTCTCCACCAATGGAATCTCTCCTGCCCCTGGGGCATTTAGATTCAGCGGTAACTGAATCCTGAAAGATGCTTGCAGTCCAGGTTTACTGTCAAACGATACGGTGACACTCTCCCCTGATGTGATTCGAACATCTTCAGCTGGCGTAATATTCGTAAGTTCTGGCAACGCCGTTTCCACGTATACGGTGCGGGTTACCGTTGTTTTGTTGCCAGCAAGATCGGTTGCTGTAATGGTTATCGTGTTCTCGCCTTCGTTAACCAATACGCGATGACTGAAGCTTCTGTCTTTGCCCACTTGTACGGTTTGTCCGTTAACAGTCAACTTATCGAGGAATTGTTCCACGACATTACCTGTTACATGAACAACTTCCGTGTTGATCCGGCTTCCTTCCGTCGGGCTCGTGATGGTCAACTGTGGTTTGGTTTGATCCAAAATGATGACAACGGGCAGTGAACGGTCGGTTGTTTTTCCGTCCACCACAGCCTCGGCCGTAATCGCATTAATCCCAGAACGGAGTTTCACACCGTATGAGAACTTCCCATTTGCGACAGTTGTTGTACCAGCCAGATCTTTGCCGTTGTAGATCTTAATCTGAGCGCCGGATGCCGGAGAGGTTCCCGACACGGTGAAAGTTGATTGATTCGTATATGTGTTCGCAGGTGCTGTGAGCACAGGTGCATTTACCGGATATCTCACAACTGCACGAATCATGTAGTTACCTTCTTCTGCAGGTGAAGTGCTCCACGCCCCACCTACTCGCTGCCAGCTTCGACCTGCATTTGGACCATCCTCATCGGTAGCGAGTCCCGGAGCGCTAGTTCCAGCTAAGCTCTGTACATACACGATATAGAAATCACCCGTTACAATGACCGGTTCCGGGAATTCAACGGTTGTCCATTGATCGTTACGAAGTGCAGTACCGTCAAATGGTCCAGCTAGTTGTCGTCCCGGAGCTCCGCCAGCACCCGATGCATCATAGACGGCATATTGGAACGCTGTACCTCCAGGTACAGGCCATTCGGTGTTCCAGAAGCGGAACGATGCACCCGTCAGTTGTGCGGTCTCCAGCTCTGGTGTCATTCGAACTGCCCAAGCGTTATCCGCAGCGTTAAAAGCTCGTGCGTTCTCTGCTGTTCCATCATCATAAGCAATTTCCCCTGGAAAACCGATGAACGGCTTCAAGGCAACATTCGCCTCTGCCGTACCATTACCAGGTACAGTCACAGTAACCGTCTTACTGTAATAATCCGCAGCCCGGATGGATAGAGTGTAGCTTCCTTCCAATACCTGAATAACGAAGCTGCCATCTGAACCTGTGTGAACTTCACCTACATTCGCATCTTCCACCACGAGAACGGAAGCATCAGCCAGTGGTTGTCCTGTCCGCTCATCCGTTACTACACCTTCAATCTGTCCATGCGGGATTGCCTCCAGATTAAAGTTGGCTTTGGCTCCACTGCCATCGGTGATTGTCACCTGCTGGGTACGAGGATAATATCCATACGCCTCAGCTTTTAATGTGTAATCACCTGCTACGTGTGTGAAGCTGTACTTGCCTGTAGCCGAATCCGTTTTCACCGAACGTCCGGTTTCCAGTACGGTAACCGTTGCACTTGCAGGCAGGCTTTGTGGATTAACCGAACCTGCGCCTGGTTTTTCGACTTCCGGTTGTTGCTGTTTCGTTTTGTTGAATTCCGCTTTGTCTGTCCGCGTAATTTTGTACCATGGGTTATCATAGGACGGTTTTGGTTTGTCACTGTTAAGCACGATGGCATTGTCCTCTGTAACCGTCTCCACCGCAACACCCAGTACACGGAAATCATCAATGAACCAACCTGTTTTCACAACACTGTTGTCTGAAGTCAGACGGAACCGGAATTGTACTTCATTGCCTGTAAGTGTATCCAGATCATAAAATACCGGTGTCCATTGTTTACCGTTTGTACTATGTGAGAATTTGCCCAGTTCTGACCATGTTGTCCCACCATCTTTGGTGACTTCCACATATCCATAATCGTATCCACTCTCAATCTCGTACCAATGATTAAACGTGAGTGTTCCTTCGGATACATCCGTCAAATCGATGACCGGAGATACGAGCGAATAGTTGGATCCATTCTCGTACGTATTGTCGAGATCAGTCGCCCACACATTCGGCGGAGAAACGGCGCTGGCAGGTCCCGTTACCGGAATGCCGCGTTCCCACTCATCTTTGGTTCCCGAATGAGTCCAGCCATTATCATCACTGCCGTCGAAGTGATCGATGTAGATATCCTCAGGCACCTCCACTGTAATGGAGACCTCATTAGACTTGTCACTTTCATTTCCACTATAATCCAGTGCAGCAACGGCATAGTAATAGGTCGAATCAGTAACTGTAGTTGTATCCGTAAACGTTGTTCCTGTCGTGCTTCCAATACCTTCATAACCTGTACCTGCGGTTGTGGAACGATATACGACATAGGATTCGAGATCCTCATCGCTCGCTCCAGTCCAGCTCAAGGCTACGTTGCCCAGAATATCGGCAGTTGCAGTCAATCCCGCAGGAGCTTCCGGTGCAAGCTCATCCAATTCTTCAACTGCGAAATCATCAATATACCAACCAGCCTTCTGCACCGAGTTATCACTGGTCAGATTGAATTTGATAAATACCTGCTGACCCGCGTATGCGCGAAGGTCCACATATTGTTTTTTCCAGTTACCACCCGTACCCGTGAAGCTTAACAACTCTTCGAACACATAATCGCTATCCTCGGAAGCGATATATACCTTGCCAAAGTCGATGTTATTCTCCAGATCATACCAGTGTTTGAAAGACAATAACGCGCCTTCCGGGCTCTCAGTAAGATCAATTGGCGGCGCAAGCAGATATGCATTGCTATTCGCCAGATAAGTACCTTGCAGGTTGGTTGCAATCACCTTTTCACCGGAGTATGCACTACCAGGACCACTGCTTGGTGCTCCCCATACCCATGTACTTCCCGTACCGCCAGTGGTGAAGCCCAGCTGATCTTCTTCAAAATCCTGAAGATATCCGGGTTGAACACCATTGGAGACAGCCACCTTGTATACCTGACTATCGAATCCGTTATTGCCATAGTCATTCACGCGGATATAATACTCCACACCTTGTGGCTCAATGAGAAAGGCAGGAATGGTTGCTGTGTAAGTTCCATCTTTGCTATCTCCGGCAATTCGATTCATCGGCAGATAGACGTACTGGTTGGTACCTGTCGTTTTGGCAAAAGCCTCGACGGAGACTACCGCGACGTTATCTGTCACATGCGCCGTTAATGGAATATCAATGCCTGTAAAGGCTGAATTGACAGGTGTGTGTTCCAGTACCGGCTCTTCCAGATCATCTCCGGCTGTAACCACTCTGCCGGATACTGTGCCGATTCCTTCGAGTACAGAACCCACCGCATCAAGCGCATTAATAATGCCGTGACCGTAGCCGTTATTAGGAGATGTCGGATACTGACTATCTGTTCTCGGTGTGGCTGTATCTGTAATGATCTGCTCCAGCTGATCCACCGTAAGGGAATGGTTGGCCTGAAGCAGGAGTGCAGCAAGTGCAGTGGTATGCGGGCCTGCCATTGACGTTCCGTTCCAGCCTCCCTCATAGACACCACCCGGAACTGCTGAACGGATATTGACACCAGGGGCAGATACTTCCGGTTTGATCTCGCCATACGGAGATGGACCCAGCAGGGAGAACGAAGCCAGATTTCCGTTGATATCCGTTGCTCCTGTAGCAAAACTTTCAGGATAGTTGGCCGGGTTAGCAACAGAACCAGGTCCGCCCGGGTTACCCAGTCTCACATTTCCTGCAGAGAATTCCGGGAAAATCTGAGCATCACGCCAGGCTTGCACCATCGGCCGGAACCATTCATCCAGTCCTGCGCCTCCGCCCCATGAGTTGTTGACGACATCCGGTGCAAGTTCAGGGTGCAGATTACCTTCCGCATCCACCGGTGCGATCAACCATTGTCCGCCATCCAGAATAATGGCATCTGTTGTTTCCGGATTAAATATCCGTACACCTATCCACTTCGCACCGGGAGCAACCCCGATCTGATTGGTACCATCTGGTTCCGAGCCAACCATCGTCCCCATTGTATGAGTACCATGTCCGTCTCCGTCCGCAGGAAGCGAAGCATTGCTGTGCGGATCATACCAGCTCAGTTCGGGATCAACAATATTGCCCGAAGCATCCAGTCCCCGCCATTTGCTGCGAAGCGCAGGGTGGGTATAGTCCACACCGCTGTCGAGATTGGCAACGACAATCCCCGTTCCATCGATGCCCCGATCCCATACGGCTGGCGCATTGATGTAATCCAGGTTCCATTCCACGTTCTCTGTTGCAAGCTTGTCCTTTGCAGCAGGCTCTTTATCTTTGACTCCGACTGAAGCGTCTTTAGCTGCTGGCGTTTGCACAGCATCTTTGGCTGGTGCCGCACTCGCCGGTTCTTTACTCACTTCGGCTTTCTGTAAGTATCGTGTCTCATTCGGTAGAATCTTCTCTACCTCAGGCAGCAGCGCAATCTGTTCCATGACTTCTTTGGTACTCGTCACTGCCAGTGAATTGACAATAAAATAGCTTTTATATTCTTTGACCTTGCCCAGGTCAACTTCCTTTTCCAGATAAGTTTCCAATGGATATTGTGAACGTGAGGCCGTTTCTCGCAGAGAACTGACGACTGAATTCCGAACGGACAGCTTTGTGGCTGAAGGCGTTTGTTTGGCGATAGTCGCCTTTTCGAGGGCCTGCTTGGAGACTGCTGCTGTATCCACCTGTTCCTTCATTTTCACCAGATAGGTAACATATTCACTACCTTCAAATTCTTTGGTCAACTTGGCGTTTACTTTGGCCTCCGAAACTTTGGCAAGTCCAGATTTCATATCCAATTTGGATGATGTGGAGTTTTCAGCTGAAACCGGATGAATGATCGAAAATGCAAGGAGAAGCGAGAGCACTATAGAGATGGGCTTGCGTAACCGATTAATCTTTATCAAACTTTTCCACTCCCTTTACCCGGTTTTGTAATTTAGTCTGGTACATATGCCCTTCTCTGCAGAATAAAACGGTAGACTAACCTTGATTACGGACGGAATAAACGCCCTGGATTTCACATAAAGCCTCACCTCCTTTACAGGTTTGGTTAGGGAATTAGGGACAATATGAGTCAGAAGAGACACACCGATTCATCTATGTTTTTTCACTTGGTAGTTTAGGAGATTTGATACCTCAAGGGTTAAGACGCGAGTGTAATAGGTTGGATGTTTGAGTTATGCGACGAGAGTGAATGTCTATAAGCATTCATATGGAAGGGTAATCAGGAGCGTTAGCAGAACGCTTTCTAAGGAGTGGTGAATATGACTTTCGATCGTGATTCGAGTGAGTGTGCAAATATTTAAATTACATATAATAGTCAATTAGGAATTTAATTGGATTTTATTGGTATAGTATAGAATCATTATTCGATATATACAAGCGCTTTTATTGAAAAATATAGAAAATAAGCCTATTAAATGCTTTTATGTGTCTCATGTCGCTTACGCGTTCATACTCTTTTTTCGCAATTATGCATTCCATTTTGCTAAATGATCAAATTTAGTAGTTCTATGAAACTATGTTTTGATGGTCAAGGTTACTATTCAAACCCAGGGGTCAAGTAGACATCTATCCTGCTGTTACCTTTTTCGTTCATCGTGCGTTTGAATCGCGGGGCTCTTCTCCGTAATCATTCAATCTAATAAATGTTAATTTGTGAACTATATATGAATAAAGTATATATTTAACAAAAACAGCATGGAAAATCCTGCAAACTTTATTGTATATATTTGGAATAAAATGTACGATTATCTTGTAACATACATTTGGCGCCAGATCAACCTTACTCTCATCCTAGGAAATGACTGTGAGGAAAGCTACTGCTCTATTGATCTTTTGTCTTTGTGACAAGTACGAACTCTACTCTATTTTAAATTTTATATACCATAAGGAGATGTTTGATTGTGAAAAAATATCAAAAAACAGCAATTGCAGCTCTTTCTTCCATGGCGGTGCTTTTAGCATCTGTTCCAGCGGTATTCGCTGATGAAGCTCATACGGTAACTCCCCCTTCCTCCCAGGAAGTTCAGACACAACAACAGTCCCAAGCACAAGATATTAATATTTTTGCTCAAAATCCCATAAGAGAATATTTCAATGGAGGATATAGTACCGATATTTACTTGAGTGGAAGTGTCACCTTTAGATTTAATCCTCTTACAACAGGGGAATATGTATTTAAAGTTGAAGATATGAGTGGAAACCTGAAGGGAGATGGAAGAGTAATCGTGTCTGATTATGGAACGAAAAGCATCACTCTTGAGAACTTGAAAGGGTATCATAAAATTGTGGCTTACTCACCCAATGGTTATGGTGGAAGCTATGACATTTACTATTAATGCTTGGTAGTAATAGATATCACAGCTATGTATAAAAAGTTCAAACCCCATGGCTCTCATGAGTCATGGGGTTACTTTATGATTTTGAAAGAAACGATTGAATCGGCCCCAGATCAAAATGTATATCGCATCATGTAATGTTTACGCCACCACTTGCATAGCCAACAACGGTATTCACAAGACTGAGTCCAGTTGCCGTCGCGGAGAATACGAGCAGAAGACGTGTCTCTGCTGTCACCGGTATCGCTAATCCGGTTGTTATGCCATTGGAGATGCTTCCCAAAGCAATAATACCTGTGAGTGGCGGCGCCAGTGTAACGATGGCCCCTGGTACCGCAGTGAATGCATTATCCGGAGTAGGTGAACTGAATAATTGCGCGGTGATGGTCACCGTTGAACCGACCAAGGCCAAGGCTGCTGTGGTACTAAAATAGGCCGCGATGGAAGTGATCACGCCATCACGTGGGACAGAGAATGCAAAGTTAATGAGTGGGCCGACAACCGTCCCCGTCAAATCAATCGTGCCACCCAGAATGCTGACTCCGGTTGCCGAGCTTCCGAAACCGATGAGACTTGTCGTTCCTACCAGTCCACCAGCAATGGTTGTCAATATGGCAGGTCCGCCAGAAGCAAACGGTATAATAGCTCCCGAACCCGTAGCGCCTGTTACGCCAGTGCTGCCAGTTACTCCCATAATCCCGGTTGCGCCGGTCAGTCCCGTATCACCTGTGGCACCTGTAGCCCCGGTTACTCCCGCAATTCCGGCTGCACCCGTATCACCTGTGACTCCCGTGGCACCCGCTACACCAGGATCACCTGTTGCTCCTGTAACACCTGCTGCACCAACAGCTCCAGTACTCCCCGTTGCACCTGTCGCTCCTGTTGCACCACCCGCAGGGCCTGCCGCACCCGTTGCGCCGGTAGCTCCCGTGACACCTGCTGTTCCCGGTGTACCCGCAGGTCCTGCACTACCTTGAGGTCCGGCAACGCCTGCCGGGCCTTGTGGTCCAGGTACGCCCTGAGGACCCGCAGGCCCTGCAGGTCCAGCCGGACCTTGATTCCCAATGTTTCTTAGCCCTGTAGTAATAGCCAATTCAGTTGCCCGAATCAAAATGACAAGTTGATCTTTTTCAGCCGAATCGATATTTCCCTGTAAAATAACAGAGAGCAGCACATCCAGCAATTGTTGCAAATTGGTCGCCACACTAATTGGAGAGAATGGAACACCCTCTGCAGATACAATTGTGAGCTCCAAGACTGCTTCGAGGTCTGCGCGGGTTCCCTTTTTCAAATCCGAGTGATGAATCAGGGCCAGTAATTTACGCAACACCTCGATCAGAAGCGAAACATTGTGTGAAGTCGGATTGGCAAAAACCTGTACAATGGCTCCTTTCAACTCGCCAATCAGCTTGAAAAGCAATTCCGCTTCGATTTCAAAGCACTTGTGATGTTCCTCTCCTCCTCTATTTTTCTTAAATATGTTTCCACCAAATTTTATACGTTTTTTTGGCTTCATCTGACGGAATCGCCTCCTTAGTGAGTCCGAGTAAACACACCCATAACGCCATTGTGCTTCCGCGATATTGTGCAGCTGAGATTACTTCATACCAAGTCTGTTTGAGCCATACTGACAGCACTTACGTGAATTATATTCGCAATATGAACTGAATATCTCTCCCCAGGGATGGACATACATCCTTACTTTGCAGTGTTTAGACTGAATTTGACACATTCGACGAAACGGTCATGTATTGATTTGATACGAGCAAGATTTTTAGCAAACCTGTGCGAATGTACGATCCCCTTGTTTGTTCCTTTAATATATTAGCTAGATACTATTCGATTTTTTCAATCCGAGGGAGGGGGATCACTGGACATGAGCAGGCAAGTAATTATTAATGCAGACGACTTTGGATTGTCACCTGCCATTAACGATGGCATTATTAAAGCTTATCAATCAGGAGGAATTACGAGTACTTCGATGATGGTCAATATGCCGGGCTTTGATCATGCAGTGCATGCTGCACAGTCGCTACCTGATTTCGGGATCGGTTTGCATTTCAACCTCACCTACGGATGCCCTGTTTGCGATCCGGGAAGCGTATCTTCTTTAGTGAAAAAAGATGGTTATTTTCATAACGGAAATAGTGTATATGTACGAGATCCCGCTGATATCATTAAAGAACTTGATGCACAATGGAATCGGTTTATAGAAGCCTTTCGTTACCCTACACATTTGGATGCCCATCATTTGCTGCATCAGAACGATCCCATGATATATCAAATTATGGCGGAAAAAGCCATTCGGGAAAATGTACCACTCCGCAAATCTCAGATCGTTCATTCCATTCCCCAAGCGCCTGTTCCCCGAATGACCGAGATGATATTGTTGGATACTTATGGAGACAATGAAGGTTTGCAGCGACTGCTTCATCATTTGTTTACGCTGCAAGAAGGAACCACTGAGATTGTATGTCACCCCGGCTATGTGGATGATATTCTGCTTGGGATTTCGGAATGGACGGACATTCGTGAGCGGGAACTTGCCGTGTTCATGAACGAGGTAATTCCCCGTACGATGCGGGCATTGAATATCTTGCCTGTTAACTACACAGCGTTGAAAAAATCACCGGAGGAACCATGTGAACTCCCCATACGTCCATCAACACCACAACCCATAAATAAGAAAACTTCCCGTCACAACCCGAATCGTGCAGTTAAACGCAAACGAAAGACACCTCGATTATTCAAAAAACGAGGTATCAAGTCTCGCCTGTCTACCGCTCGAACCCGGAAAAGAGTGTAAGTCATTGCAGAATATTGATTATTACTGCAAAAGTTAAACAACCCAAAGAGCGCTATCCAATGAGAACAATACTCCTGGATGCGCCCTTTTTATAATAACCGTATTGAGAATGATCTTTGAGATTAATCCAATTCAATTTTGAAAACAATCGGTGCATTACTCTTCACAGTTGTCGTTGTGATTGTCAGTGCGTCCGTAGTTCTCTCCCATTGCGGTTTTTCTTCGTGTCCAAGTACTTGAATGTCTTGAATAACGCCTTGGAAATGATGAGAACCTTCCTTCAGCGATTTAATGTGAATCACTCCGTTATCCGGGTAGGCAAGAACCGTGGCATACAGACTGCTTTCTTTTATCGTAAACCGTATATCTTCACTCGTAAACGCCTTGGTATCCCCATCCGTAAATTGCCCTTCCTTCACCTCGGTTGGACCCTCGCCAAACGTACGCCAGAATGTCGTGTCATAGATCGCTTCTCCATTCACTTCAAGCCACTTGCCGATGCTCAGCAAAATGTCGTGATCTTCATCGGGTATACTGCCGTCTGCTTTGGGGCCAATGTTCAGCAGAAGATTTCCGTTCTTGCTTACAATATCGACGAGATCCCGAATGATCTCCTCGGCCGTTTTATAGTTATTATTTTCCGTATAACACCATGAGTTTTTAGCGACAGCCGTATCCGTTTGCCAGAAATAAGGCTTTAGATCAGCGAACTGTCCGCGCTCCACATCCGGAACGGCACTGCCAAACATATAGGCCTCATGTTTATAATTGATCGCAACAGGCTCGCCCCATTCTTCGCCTTTGTTATAATAATAGGCCGCAAATTTCTTCAAATAGGGTTTGAATGCAACCGTTTGAATCCACCAATCGAAATAGAATACCTTTGGCTGATATTGATCTACCAGTTCACAGCAACGAATCAACCAGTCTTCCAGATACTCCTCGGTCGGAGGCGAACCATACAGATCATGATGATCCGGTTCTGGCATGGCAGGCCAATAGAAATCACCACGTTTCAGGGGCTCTTGAATATCTGACTCGAATTCCTTCCCGTGAGACATGAAGAACCAATGCTCCGCACGGTGGGACGATACACATAAGGTTAATCCCTGCTTCTCATATGCAACCTTCATCTCGCCCAGAATATCTCGTTTGGGGCCCATTTCATATGTGTTATAGTGAGAGATAGAGCTCTTGTACATCTGAAAACCATCATGGTGCTCAGCTACAGGCATAACATATTTGGCTCCGGCCTGTTTGAATAAAGTTGCCCATTCATCGGCATCAAACTTCTCTGCACGAAACATCGGGATGAAGTCTTTATAGCCAAAGTCCTTATGAGGTCCATACACCGCAAGGTGATGTTCATAAGCCTTGGAGCCTTGAATATACATATTTCGCGAATACCATTCGCTATCATAAGCCGGGACGGAATACAGCCCCCAGTGGATGAATATACCGAATTTCGCTTTTGGGTACCATTCTGGAACTTGGAAAGCGCTGAGCGAACTCCAGTTGTCCTTAAATTTACCGTTCTCAATTGTTGCTTCGATCTGTTGCAAATATTCCTTTTTGTCCATGAACTGTTCTCATTCCTTCCGTTATCGTCTGCACTTGTATTGTAGTGTTAAGGCCACAGGTTAAACATGCAGAACACTAACTTTTAGATGGACAATACTAACCTTGTATGGAGATGAATAACATGAACCACCAAACGTTGCTTACAAACTATCTGTCCAATCTGCAAGTTGAATTATTCATGGTCAACTATAATCGTTGCGACATCGATTGGAGAGATCTGGATTATACACCCGATTACAGCAAGTTTTATTTCATATGTGAAGGTGAAGGCTGGCTCAAGATTGGGAACGAAGAGTTTTACCCTACGCCTAATCAGCTTATTTTAATGCCGGAAGGAATCAAACAATCCTATTCTGCCATTAATGACCGTCCTTTTCTCAAGTATTGGTGTCACT
Organism: Paenibacillus sp. FSL R5-0517; assembly: GCF_037974355.1. Lineage (NCBI taxonomy): Bacteria > Bacillati > Bacillota > Bacilli > Caryophanales > Paenibacillaceae > Paenibacillus > Paenibacillus sp. FSL R5-0517. Next base: position 3,084,328 of record NZ_CP150235.1, on the reverse strand, counting down.
TTAGTGCAAAGGTTGGAGGAATCAATTTGTTCCAAATTCTGAAATTTCCGAATAGCTGCACGTTGGATCAACCTGAGTTGATTCAGGGGATTTTCAGCAGTATCCTTGCATATGCAAAATCCGACTCAGTCTATGCCCATATGATGGCCAAGAGCAAACTGACCGAGTTACTGTCCCACTATATAATGAATCTCGATCTGGATCAGATCTCTTTTATTAACGTACCGGTTATGGAGAAGCTATCCACCATTCTGGCTTACATTGATTCCAACATTGAAGAGAATATTTCAGTTCAGGATCTGGCCCAGATTGCCTACATGCATCCGAATTATCTCATTCGATTCTTCAAGCAGCAGATTGGCCTTCCTCCGATCCTCTACATTACTGGCAAAAAAATTGATAAAGCCAAGGAATTACTGACCTGCACCCCGAACACAATCACCGCCATCGCAGAGCATCTCGGTTTCAGTGATTTGTACTATTTCTCCAGACAATTCAAAAAGCATACAGGGCTCACACCTACGGAGTACCGTAGACAAACAACAGTACTGACTACGAAACAGGGTTTATGAACAAGCGCAATTAAGAGAGAGTTCCCTCATTCGGAACTCCCTCCCACAGACTTGTTTCTGTTCAACAACTCTTGCTGGATTACTTTTTTGAGTTCTCTCAAATAAGCGTAACCATATTTTTGATCCGGCTCAAGATATGCCCCTTCCGCCCATTCATTCCAGGCGTTAACAAAGAGATATTCACTATTGTACACTGTCCTCGCTCTCTCCATCTGCCTCGCCAGATATATCCCAAACTTCTCTGGGGTTGACCCTAGCGTACTCTGGCCGTCAACGCCTCTTCGCGGTGTATTATCCCAATTGACAAAAGCACCTGGATAGATCATTTCTCCGTTACGATGAGGTGTTCGTTCCAGAATGGAGGACCATACTTTGTCGTAATTCACAGCAATATGCTGCCGACCCTCAATGTTCATTTCGATCCAGATTCCATTCATATGTCCATGTGCAAACGTGTAATGTGGTTCAAATTCCATACTTGCATCAAAGATCTGATGATTAAATGTAGGGAACCCGCCAATGGTCTGCACAAAATGGATCCCTTTCAGGCCATGCTCCAGAGCCAATTCACGCCAAAACTGTATCATTTCCTCACATCGAGGAATGCTTGCTGGCCGATAGATCAGAAATAGCGGTTTATCTTCGACTCGAATATATCGTTTATCCTTAAATACGTTTACCAGATATTTAAAATGCTCTTCCCAATCATCTTGATCCCCATAGTTCTGGGCCATGAGAATGTCCGATTCCTGGCCATCCCATTTTCTTGTCCATGTTTCATTGGCCCAAGACAAACAAAATGGAAAATCAGGCTCTCCACTGCTCAGTATTTCATTCACCGGTTTTTCCAGCAATCGTTTGCCTTTGAACCAGTAATGATAATAACAAAATCCATAAATGCCATGCTGGTTAGCTGTTTCTGCTTGCCACTTTCGCACATCCGGATCGGAAAGATCATAATATTTCCCCTGAAATGGCTGGTTCGGCTGATGATGACCCGAATATAGGGGAGTGGCTTTTTTTACATTGGTCCATTCAGTAAAACCTTCCCCCCACCAACGGTCATTCTCCTCAATCTGGTGAAACTGGGGTAGATGCAGAGCAATTACCTTCAATCAGAACGCCTCCAATGGAGCAACATGATACAGCATACACCCTGAGATTCTTGATGGTTATATAAAAATGATATCCAACAGTCGCAGTGTTTTTTGCAGATGGGATTGATTGTATTTCATGTATGCCAGAGCATGGCTAGCGGCCAGTCTTCTTGCATCAATATTCTGCCAGTAATATTCAAACTTCTGAATGAGTTCTTCACCGGAAGTGTATTGCTGAAAGATACCAAGGTCTACCATGTTACTCTGATTCAGCGATGGCCCTATGAGCTGAAACGTCCCGCATGTGGCAATTTCCATCAAATGTTTGATTGATTCTCCACTATGAATGACCAGTTTGCTTCCGTTATACAACATCTGACGAGCTTCATGTCTTTGAACGGGATAGAAATCCCCAAGCGGAGTCCACCCCTTCCCGTCCACCCGAACGTTTTTGTTATCCAGAAGACCCGATTTGGCAAAAGTTGTGATGATGCCACCCGGTTCTGCATCCCCGATGATATAAACATCCGATTCATACTCCGGGGGAACAGCTTGCGGACAGAAAATATGGGGATCAGGGGGCATTAATAGTTCATTAAGAGCAGAGCCTGCCAGATGCAACTGGTCGCTTATTGACCATGAATGCTGCACAAACACGTGATCAAACCATGGCAATATGGCTTCGCTCTGACTTCCATTTTGATTCGGAGACAACCAAATTGCTTTTTTGACGGTGGATTCTTTTAGAGCTGTGATATTCTCATTCGGCAATTGTTCATCACTTCCAACAATCAGAATCAGGTCAACCTCCATAGCAGACAGACTGGCTGAAACGGATTCTATATATTTAATCTCATTTACATGCCTCACGAGATGTTTAAGGCTATGTTCAATCAGTACACAATGTGATGACATTTCCCGGTCATTACACGGTGTAATCAGAAGCACATTTAACTCCTTATAGATCACTTTGGACTTTACTCGATTAGTTGCATGTTCCTCCTGCATCATTTTCAACCATTGTTGCTTGAGATCCAACTGCTGTACTGCCATATGTTTGCGCATGGATTTGAGTTTTCTGTTCAGTACTGCATGCATCTGTCTCAGAAATAACTGGTTTGCATCGTGAACTGAACGATTCTTTTTTATAGACTTAACCTGCATTTTGGACTTCTTTCGGATAGCAAACCCTCCCGTTCCGTACGAAAACATTCTCTGGCTACAATATGCACGAAATAGTGGCATGGTTTCTTCTATTAATGGCTTCACTGGCTCATCATGTAAAACGGGCTTTATCTCGTACATATAATGTGTAGTCACCCGGGTCGGTTCAAATCTTGTCCTCATAGAATATAAGAATACTATATAGGAGATGATCTCATTGCCAACATTTGATAGTATCCTTGTCACCGGTAATCAGACCATTAATCAGGATCTGCAAGTCAATGGTAATGAAACCATTGGCGTTGATCTACAGGTCAATGGTAGCCAGACCGTAGCAGGCAGCCTCCAAATTAATGCCAGCTCCTCTATCGTTAATAATCTGGGTGTAGGCGGTGTTATTGAAGCTGGAGACAGCGTCAAGGCTACTACACAATTAATGGCACTTAATCAACCAGTGCTTCCAGTAGCTCTGCCGATTGTACAGCAGCTCAGGTATTACAATCCTGGTGTTGCAGGTCAACCCGGTCTAGTCTTAACGGGGACCGCTGGCAATCAATATATTCTGTTCGTTGATGAGAGTAGTGGAACGCCCAATCTTGCCATTCAACCTTTATAAGGTGATCCATCCACAGGTAATGTCAGCAAAAGAAGCGATGTCCATGTATTCTCTGGACGTCGCTTCTTTTGCTTTCGTTTCTGATGAAACCTATTTATAACTTCATCCATTGATCAACCTTTGATTAATACAGACAAGGCACTCTTGCTTTCCAGCTGAAACTTCATCAATGTATCGTCGCGCAGCTTAACTTGTACGTTACCCGTCCCATCTCCATCATTGAAGAGGACTAGTGCGACGGAACCGTCTACATTTTTGAAAGCCACGGAACAGATCGCATGATCACTGGACGTTGATTCAATGCGAACAGCCTTTGGACGAATCAAGGCACTAAAGTGTGCCAAGGCATAATAATCGAGTGTATACGTAAGCTCCTTCGTCTGCTGATTCACTTGCACGATACCACGGCACGTACTGCGGCCAAAACCAGGAACCGTAGGCCCATTGTTCTCGTCCAGTGCCATATTCCAAAGTACCAACGACTTGCTGTAATTGCGCAGAATCTGAATCCCCGTTCTCATCACATTCGAGAAGGCTTGTTCAAATGGCGGGATCCACTCCCCTCCTGAGCCTTCGGTGAAATGTACTTCTTTCCCTGCAAAGGCTTCGTATACCTTTGTTTGAGCAGATGCATCACCCCCATACCAGTGCCAGGCTACGCCGTCCACTGCCTCTCCCACTTGTTCCAGCACAGTAAGTGGATAGTCCGGTTGATCCCAGTTGTGATCGTAACAGAGAATTTTGGTTTGAATATCGTTACGAACAAAGGCTGGTTTGAGATGGTTTTTGATAAAATCCGCTTGCGCTTCGGCTGGCATCAACATACCGGGATAATGCCCTGGTTCATAAAGCGCCTCATTCTGTGGCGTGATGGCATGGATCGGTAATCCATGCTCTCTATACCCTTGAATGTATTTCACGAAATATTCGGCATAAACAGGATACCATTCCGTTTTCAATTGTCCGGTAATCATCGATCCGCTTGTTTTCATCCAGCCGGGAGCACTCCATGGTGAAGCAAACAGTTTCAGTTCAGGATTCAATGCCAACGCCTTTTGCGTTAACGGAATAACGTCCTCTTCATCATGCATAATACTGAACCGGGTTAATTCTGGATCTGTCTGCTGTTCTGGCATATCGTTATAACTGTATACCGTTCTCGCATAGTCCGAAGCGCCCATCGGATTACGTATGACCGAGAGCCCAATACCTTTCTCAGGATGGAACAGCCGGGTCATAACCTCTTCCCGCTGCTCCTCACTCAAGATCTGGTTGATCAAATAGGCAGATGAATCGGTAAAAGAAGCACCAAATCCGTCCATCTCCTGATACGTTAGCTGATCATTCAGATGGATGGTGGTTGTCTCCAGTTCAGGGGCAAGAGGTTGCCATTGATCCGAGGACACGGATACAAAACATTCATCTTCTCCTGTGGATTTGTACATTTTGAATGTAGTCATAAGATTCTCCTTCATATTTCATATTTCATTTTTCTATTATTGAATACCTAGTTTCTCTTTGTTCAATTTCATCTTTTCACTTCGTACCTTCACAATCTCTTCCCAGCGGTTTTCACCCAAAAATGACTTGTAAGCAGCCAATGCATTGTCATACGACGCATCATCCTTGGACCGCACCATGCTGACCAGTGTCGTATTCCATTTCGTATTGATTGCTGACAACGCACGAGCTTCAGGAGTACCTTGGTCCGGACTAATGTTTTCCAGAATGAAGTGTGGTTTCAGCTTGCCTTTGCCCCACTCCTGCATCTGTTTAATCGCTTCCGGAAAAGCATCTGCACTGAGTGCTTTGTGACGATCATGGCCGAAGAACATAAACTCACCCATCCGATAATCCTTTTTGAATTGATCTGCGTTATTCAGTTGCATGTCTTTCACTGCTGGCAGTAATTCGACACTACCGTCGGCTTTGGTTTGGAAGGTCTCCCCTTCGATCCCGTAATTCATAAGTGTCTGTCCTTCTTCACTCAGCAAATATGTGAAAATTTGAATCGCCTTGGCCGGATCTTTACAATCCTTGGAGATGTAATTGATCATCCACCCGGTTATCCCGGATTGATTCAATGTCGGGGCATTGCCTTTGGTGCTCTGCGGACCATCAATTGCAATATATTCTTTGCCCGGGTTGGCACTCATGTATATTTGCAGGTTTCCTCCTTGTTGAGGTGTACCGTCAAGCAGCATGGTCGCGTATTTACCAGACTTTACTTTTTCCTCAAAAGCCGTTCCATCATCAGCAAAACTGTCATCACTGATATTGCCATCTCTGTACACGGTGTTCAATGTCTTCAACCACGTGAGGTAATCTTCATCCAGATTGCGATCGTAGAATTCTCCCGATTCGGTCTCCAGCGGGACGCCGATGAAATCTTGCAATGTATCCCCGAGTGAACCTGTTCCTTCACCAATGGAGTTGAATCCAAACGGAATCAGCGCAGGAAACTCCTGCTTAATTCGTTTCATCACACTCTGGAATTCCTCTGGCGTTCCAATGACCGGACTACCCAAAGCTTCGTACACATCCTTACGAATGATAAATGCCGTTTTGGCAGGAATGTTACCGCTATCATAATCCTCCTGTGTATTGGAATAGTTCGGATAACCATAGGTTTTGCCATCCGCCAATTGGAACCAGTTCAATGTATCGGCAGCCGCAACTTTATTAAAATAAGGATCATATTTCTCCGCCAGATCGTTCAGCGGCATAGCCCAGGTAGCGGCTTTTTGTACCACTGGAGAATTGGAGTCAAATACCGTTAGCAGGTCAGGCATATCTCCGCCGGCGAAAAAGGTATTTAACTTGGTATCATCACCCGTGATGAATTTAATATTGATGTTCAGATCCTCTTTAATTTTCTTCGTGACAATGTCCTTGCCAAAATCGGTGTTCCACCAGTCCGCATTGACGTACCACGTCAGGTCTGTAGCTTCTTCCTTTTTATCCAACTGCCAAGCCGGCTTTTCCGGGTCTACCGTATACCGATCTTCAATGGATACCCAATTCCCTTCACTGGAGCCCCCAGATCCACCGCTGCAACCTGTTATCATAATCACTGCTGCAAGTAATGTCGCGAACAATGTAATCCCTTTTTTTCCTGATGCCTTGTTCAACTTCAACATGTTTTTGTTCCTCCTCATATTGGGGTATTTGTTTCTTCTATTCCTTGACCGCACCCAGCATCATTCCCGAGATAAAGTATCTCTGAACAATGGGATAGATCAGCACGATCGGGAGTGTTGTAATGACAATTGTGGCCAACTGCACGCCTTTGGTCGTTGTTTCGATCACAGCCGAACCCCCAACATTTTGCATGGATTGGGTCTGGGACTGAACGATAATCTCATACAGCATCATCTGAAGTGGATACAGTGACTGATCGGTAATGTATAACTTGGTTGTCATGAAGTCGTTCCATTGCCCCACCCCATTAAATAGCGCAATTGTAGCCATGGCAGGCATGGAGAGTGGAATGAATATTTTCAGGAAAATATGCCAATCCCCTGCGCCGTCAATCTTAGCCGACTCCTCCAGAGAATCCGGGACATTTCGGAAGAAATTCATCAGAATCACGACATCATAGAAACTGAATAACGCCGGAATAATGTACACCCAGAAGCTGTTTAACAATCCAAGGGATTTGATTAACAGATATGTTGGGATCATGCCACCGGAGAAGAACATTGTGATGACACCCATGGCAACATATAATTTACGGCCTCTTATGTACTTTTTGCTCAGACCGTAACCAACCATGGCACAGAAGAACACATGTGTAACAACACCAATCGTTGTTTTGGACACCGATATGAAGAAAGCCTGCCATATGCCTTGATCGTTGAATACTGCTCTGTAATTCTCCAGCGAGAATTCCGGTGACCAGAAGATGAATCCACCTTCCGCCAACGCTTTGCCTGAGCTAAAGGAAGAGATAATGACATTCCAGAGCGGAACCAGAATAACGATCGTACAGATGATTAACAAAATCATATTTAAAGTATCAAAGATCCGACTATCGAGATCTTCTTTTGCCACCTTTCCATTCACGCGGGATGCCTCCTTCTACAACACAGATTGATTATCATTTAATTTGCTGGTAATTTTGTTCGCCGTGACGAGCAGAATGACAGATATGATTGAGACACCCAATCCAACGGCCGTGGCATATGAAAAGTCACCCTGAGACATCCCCATACGATACACGTATGAATTGATGACTTCCGCTTTATCGCGGTTTTGGGAGTTCATGAGAACCAGAGTCTGATCCAGATTCGACCCCAATAAACCGCTTACAGTTAGAATCAGATTGAGGCTGATAATGGAGCGCATATTAGGTAAAGTGATATTCCATATCTGTCTGAGACGGCTTGCACCATCGATTTTGGCAGCTTCATAATACGTAGGATCAATCTTCGCCATAATCGCCAGATACAGAATCGTTCCCCAGCCTGCCTCTTTCCAAATATCGGATAAGGTAGCAATCCACCAATACTTGCCTGCATCCAGCAAAATGTTCTGCGGTTGCGATATCACTCCAAGACTAAGCAACAACTGGTTAAATAAGCCCGTTGTTGAAAACCAGGTGATCAGCATTCCCCCGAGTACGATCCAGGACAAAAAGTGGGGTAAATATGAAACCGTTTGCACAAACTTTTTGAAGCGTCCGCTGTTTAACTCATAGATCATGATCGCAAGAATAATCGGAATGACAAAGCCGATCCCCAGTTTCAAAAAGCTGATCCCCAGTGTGTTCACAACTGCATCCCAGAAGTATTTGTCAGACAAAATGATTCTGAAGTTATCCAGTCCTACCCATGGAGCCGTAGCAAGCGTATCAATGACCGTGTAATTTTTGAAGGCAATCGTCAATCCGTAGATCGGGATATAACAGAAAATAATCATAAATATAATGCCAGGGATAATCATGGATTGAATCTCCCATTGTCTTCGATAATCCACTATGAATTCTTTGATCCGTTGCCCGATGGGCTTCTTTCCGTTAGGACCGATCGTATGTTTACCGGTTGAAGTTTCTACGGCTAATTTATCCACGTTTTTGTACTCCCCTCCGCCTTACGTTTATTATAAAAACGTTTTTATTTTTCGCCATAAAAACCCCCTTTGTTTGTATTTATGTAAAAAAAGACCGGAGAAGCAGCTGAGTCAACTTATGTACGATAGTCTTTCCGGTCGATCTTCACATGACTTGAACCTCTAACCACCAGTTCACCCGCCAATTTTTGCGCTGCCCCTTGTTCTTTCTCCTTGATCATGCCTACCAGTTGATTGATGGCCAGGATACCCTGTCTTGCAATCTGATTTCTTACCGTTGTGAGCGGTGGAGAAAAATACTGTGCGATATCAATATCATCGAAACCTACGACACTAACATCTTGAGGCACTTCAAAGCCCTCTGACTTCAACGCATGCATACAGCCAATTGCACTCAAGTCATTCCCTGCAAGAAATGCATCCGGCCGCTTGCCGGGATGCAAATGAAGAAAAGATTTTATAGCACTATATGTGCTATCCTCTTCAAAATACCCCTGTATAATGTAATCTTCATCGATTGGAAGCTGGTATTCATGCAGAGCAGCCAGATAGCCATCTCTACGTTGCACACTATCGAACATCGTGTCCACACCGGAAATATAAGCAATTTTCTTGTGCCCCAGCCCAATCAAATACTTGGTTGCTTCGTAAGCAGCCACATACGAGTCAAAAATGACACTTCCCATCGTATCGCTCTGATAGACCCGATCCAGAAAAACAGCCTTGATCTTGTCTTTCTCCATGGCGATAATATCTTGCTCATCGATCCGAAGCTCTTCGTATATAATGACACCATCCACCCGCCGACCCAGAATATTACTCATAATAACGTGTTTATCCTTGGTCACAAATACATTCAAACCATACCCAAGACGATCACATTCGCGAGACATCGATTCAACCAGCTTATAGAAATACGGGCCCGATACACTTGTAGTGAAAAAACCGAGCATTTTGGTTTGGCCGGACTTCAAAAGCTTGCCATTCAGGTTGGGCACATAATTCAATCGCTCTGCCACTTTGAGGACATGTGATTTCGTCTCCGGGTTTAAGACATCTACACCATTTAAAGCGTTGGAGACGGTAGATATGGATACGCCAGCTTCCCTTGCTACATCTTTAATCGTTATTTTTGCCATAATTTTTGTTCCTTTGCTATAAAAACGTTTTTATAATGTTTAAATTATCATAAAACCGTTTTCATGGCAACACTTTAATTTTCGAGCACAAAAAACGGCTCACGTATGAGCCGCCGTTCCTGAAGCTTTCGCTTTCTATTCCCCATCCTGGTTATACATGGAGTAAATCTGTTGCAGCTGCTCTTCCAGACGTTCCAAGCGCACAAAACGATCCGCTCGAATATATTCCTTCTGCTCCACAATCATGATCATTGTTGGAACGGTAAAAATAAGAAACCTGGAAGCGACTTCTTCCACTACGTTAGCATCAATGTGCCCCAAATATATGGATGGATAAGGTTCAAGCAACGCCCTGATCTTCGGAAGTAAAGCGTGACATACATTGCACTCCAGACGAGATACATACAAAAAAACGAATTCATTTTGCTGAATAGCCTCTTCAACCATTTCTATGGATGTTAATTCATGAATATCTTTCACAGAAACTCAACCCTTTCCATCATTCAATGGCTTTCTTAGTTAAAATTTTTTCTTTTCAAGTATAGCCTATGTGCGTTACAATTAAATGGAATATATCCCCATAAGAAAGAGGTTATGGTATGAAAAAATCATTCTTATTTCTGTTCACTGCCCTAGTTGTTGTTACTTCCTTCTCGGCCTATGCACCTGTGTCCAATGCCTCTGGCGATGTTGGAGTAAGCCTGTTGTCCGATCGTCAAACAGGTGTAGTGAAATAAAACTCGATAGAACTCAGCAGGCGACCTCTTCGGATAACATCCGTACTGGGTCGCCTGCTTTGATTTGTATTTTATTGATTTTGCCTCTTTTATTACATATTAATTCCAATCTCTCTTTCGAAGATAAGATTCAAATACAAAAGTTCCAAATGGCAGAAGACCGGCCACTCCACCCATCAGCCAGCGCGTAATCTTCCACTTTTTGACCACAGCCAGATGCACTAGCGCAATAAGGTACAAAGGAAACAAAATACCATGAATCATGCCCATTACGGCTACAGCGGAAGAGATATCTGCAAAATATTTCAGAGGCATAGCAATAAAAATTAATAGCAGTAATGATACACCCTCCCATATGCCCGCAATTCTGAATCGGCCTGTCACTGTTTTCATAAGGTCCATTCTCACCTTTCCCGCTAATCGTTTGTGAAATATGTAACTTGTAACATGATACGAAAACTTCACGCCACATCTCCGTACAGATATGTTGTTCTGAAGCTTATCCTCAGTATAACGTATGAGGTTAATTCGAAAATGCTTCAAATTTGAATAATTATTGAATCCACAAAACCCGATTCCCCCATCAGGTTCAGGTCTTACGGATTCAAGTTGTCTCACGCTCAATCAGCTGGTATGTCAGCTTCTCGGTTTTCAGCTCTGTTTTACCCAATACAGCCCATAATTGATGAAATGCTTGGGTGGCTTGCTCTGCGATCGGATTGTGTATGGTCGTGATTCCGAGAACACGGGAAAGCTCAATATCATCAAACCCCACAATGGCGAGTTGTTCCGGTACCTGGATATTTCGTCTGCGTGCTTCACTCAGAATGCCGATGGCTGCATAATCATTCGAACATAATACAGCTTGTGGAAGTTCTGGCCCCTCTGCCATTCTGCACATCGCTTCTTCGCCATCTGTGGAGCTGAATACAGAATATTGATACGCTTCAGACCACACAGGTAACCCTTTGCTCTTCATATAAGATTCATAAGCTTCACGGCGACTCTGGGTATTCAAACTTTCAGCCCTGCCAAATGCATTTGCAATTCGAGTATATCCTCTCGAAACCAGATGCTCCAGAGCTAACGTATACCCTTCTGCCTGATCCATCGCCACAGAAGGAATCTCGTCATTCCCCATTCGCTGCCAGGAGACAATGGGACCATACTCACAATATGCTTTCAACTTGCGAGGGTCATTGACACAAGCGATAATCACCAGCCCATCGACTCGTTTACTGCGCAGATCTTCGAACGCTTGCAATTCAATCTCCGGATCTCCACGGGATGTATAGATAATCGTCTGAAATCCAAAATCCATAGCTGTATCAATGAATTGATTCATGAATGTAAGAATGATTTCTCCTGTGGTAGAGGTCACAATTCCAATCTGCTTCGTTTGCCCTGTTGATAACGATATCGCATTTCGGTTGGGAATATAATTCAACTGTTTCATAATATCCGTGATGATCTGCCTTGCTTCATCACTAACATGCGGAGAATGATTAATCACGCGTGACACTGTCGCTTTTGAGTAACCGGACCGCTTCATAATTTCATCAAACTTGGACATCGGAGACTCCTTTCTTGCTAACGAACGATATTAGTTCAACCAAGATTATTTACACTGGAACTTCGATGACAGAACAACCTTCCGATCGCTGTTATCCCCAGATTTTTTAATTCCCCTTATCTAAACGGGAAAATCCGGGGATAAAGGCGACCGCTTCGCTTCTTCTGGTTATTTCTGTCCTCTCCGTTTTCGTGTAAATTTTAGTTGAACTTACTTCGAATAATAGTATGCCTCAGATTAGGATCAAAAGTAAAACTTGACGTGTAACCCGTTACAACGTTTAAGCTTTTTTATGTCATACATGGATCACCTTAAAGTGCGTGTTGAAAAAGATCAGTTTTCAGTACCGAGAAGATGGGATGAAGATAGAAATGGAGTAGCAGAGCGTAGGGAAAACTACGTGAGCAACGGACATTTCGGCTGAATTCCATATTCGATGCTGATGATGCCGTTAGGCATCTTTTGTAATCAAAAGCGGGCTTTTTGAACAACCTCTTAAATAAAATTTGATGAATGGAGCGATACAGATGAGCAACTCTCAAAATCAAACTTATCAATTCCCGGAAAATTTCCTGTGGGGTGGCGCAATTGCAGCCAATCAGGCTGAAGGTGCATACAATCAAGGTGGCAAAGGATTATCTACTCAGGATGTAGCTCCCAAAGGCATCATGGGCCCGATCACGGAAGAACCAACCGAAGATAACATGAAACTGATCGGTATCGATCTGTATCATCGTTACAAGGAAGATGTAAAACTGTTTGCAGAGATGGGCTTCAAAGTATTCCGTACTTCCATCGCCTGGTCCCGGATTTTCCCAAAAGGGGACGAGCTGGAACCGAATGAAGAAGGTCTGCAGTTCTACGACGATCTATTTGACGAGTGTCACAAATACGGGATCGAACCACTCGTAACGTTATCCCACTATGAGACACCTCTTCACTTGTCTAAAGAATACGACGGCTGGGTTAACCGGAAAATGGTTGGATTCTACGAGCGTTATGCAACCACTGTCTTCAACCGTTACAAAAACAAAGTAAAATACTGGCTTACCTTTAACGAAATCAATTCGATTCTGGAAGCTCCCTTCATGAGTGGAGGCATCTACACGCCAAAGGAGAAGCTCAGCAAGCAAGATCTGTATCAGGCAATCCATCATGAATTTGTAGCGAGTGCTTCTGCTGTGAAACTCTGTCATGAGATTATTCCTACGGCACAGATTGGTTGTATGATGCTCAGTATGCCTACCTACCCGCTGACACCGAACCCAGACGATATGATTAAAGTCATGGAATTCGAACACAGCAACTATTTCTTCGGTGATGTGCATGTAAGAGGCCGCTACCCTGGTTATATGAAACGTTACTTCCGGGAGAATGGAATCGAGATTCATATGGAACCTGGCGACGAGGAAATGTTGCTTCATACGGTAGACTTTATCTCTTTCAGTTATTACATGAGTATCTGTCAGACGGCAGACCCGGAGAAACAAATCGCAGGTGAAGGTAACCTGCTTGGCGGCGTACCTAACCCTTATCTACCAGCAAGTGAATGGGGATGGCAGATTGACCCGCAAGGTTTACGTTATGTGCTTAACATGTTCTATGACCGTTATCAGAAACCACTGTTTATTGTAGAGAATGGTCTTGGCGCTGTCGATGAGTTAATCACGGGTGCTGACGGTGAGAAAACAGTCGAAGATGATTACCGAATCCAGTATCTGAATGATCATCTGGTTCAGGTTGGCGAAGCCATTGAAGATGGCGTTGAAATTATGGGTTATACATCATGGGGTTGCATTGATGTGGTCAGTGCGTCTTCTGCTCAGTTGAAAAAACGTTATGGCTACATCTACGTTGATCGTCATGACGATGGTTCAGGAACACTCGAACGTTACCGTAAAAAATCCTTCCATTGGTACAAAGAAGTAATCAGCAGTAACGGGAAAAGTTTGCAGCGATAAAGTTTCTCAAGCAAATGTTTTAGCAAATGTAACAGATATATCCGTCTATCCCCCAACAAATTACGTGAAAAAGTGTCGGTTATACGATACCTTGGCATGTTTACTGTCTGGGGGGTGCTATTATAAATGCCCGATGTTAAACGATAAACATCGGGCATTCTCATTAGCTGTTATCCTATTCTTTACTATATATGTTCTTCACTACATCCTGCTGTACTTTGTTTTGTCTTCTTCGGTTATCTCGCGAATGACCCTGCAAGGGTTGCCCGCTGCAATCACCCCAGACGGTATACTCTTGGTCACTACGCTCCCTGCTCCAATGATCGTATTGTCTCCGATGGTAACTCCGGCAAGAACGGTCACACCGCCACCGATCCACACATTATTCCCTACCGTGATGGGTCCAACAATCTCCAGACCTTCATTGCGCTGCTCTACATCAAAAGGGTGGCCAGCAGTATAAAAACCACAATTTGGAGCAATAAAAACGTTATCTCCAAAACTGATTTTGCCTCCATCCAACATGACAATATTATGATTGCTATAGAAGTTCTCACCAATTTCAATATTATAACCATAATCACATACAAAGGGCTGTTCAATCAGGAAACGATCAGTCGTTTTCCCGAGCAGTTTCTTAATTAACGCTTCTCGTTCATGGATCTTGCCTGGATGGAGCTGGTTATAATCGTAACAAAGTCCTTTGGCATACAAACGCTCTTCAATCAACTCTTTATCATAATTGGCATTATATAAGAGCCCTAATTGAGATTTTTCTTTTTCAGTCATCATATCCTGGCACTTCCCACCTTCTATCTATACATTTGTTAAAGCTCTATCTCTCTAATGATTCTGGCTGGATTGCCGCCCACGATCATATGTTATCCCCTATGCTAACACCCGGATTTATGACGGCTCTTCCCCCTATCCAGACATTATTCCCTATCGTGACTGGCTTGCCATACTCTGCCCCCGTATTGCGTTCATGCGGATGGAGTGGATGAGTAGCTGTATAGATATGTACATCTGGCCCCATTAAACAATAGTCTCCAATACGAACTTCACACACATCTAATATCGTACAATTAAAGTTGGCATAAAAATGATTGCCCACATGAATGTTATATCCATAATCCACATGAATATTAGGTTCCATACCCAGATGTTCACCTGTAGATCCAAACAGTTCCTTCAGTAACTTGGTTCTAAGCTCTCCGTCCGTTTCTGTCGTTTGATTGAATGTGCGCGTCATTCTGCGTGCATATTCTCGATCCTTAGACAATTCGAGATCAGAAGCCATGTACAGCTCGCCATCCAGCATTTTTTGTTTTTCCGTCTTTGTAGTCATGATCACTGCTCCCTTGGTACACATCATATAATTTAACATTAGATAATACTTTTTAAAACTATTTTAATTATATAGATTACGATGAATAAAACAAGTCTTGCTCTATATGAAAACAGTATATTCTACTCACGCACAATCTCGTAAAGTAGCCAAAAACCTCTACACCCCATTGACTAGGGGATTGCAGAGGTTCAAATTTTTTGTCTAAGTTCTTTATTCTAAGCAACCGCCTGAATGGTTTTTTCCTTCACGCTAATGGCGTAGATGGCAGACACCAAACCAAGCAAAATGAGTACAGAGCCGACCCATCCGGTGTGCAGAATCGATGAATGATCGATCACCATGCCACCGATATAGGTACCGAGTGCAATACCTGCATGTGCTATACCGGAATTGGTGCTGATTAGTGTTTCAGCTGTTTCCGGTGACGTTTTGATAATCAGACTATTCTGTACAGGTGTAACCGTCCAGCTCAGTGCACTCCAGATGCTTAACAATATCAAGAAGGCAATCAAAGGCAATTGAACACTAAACGGGATGATAGCCATACTCACGATAAAGGGAATCAGAACAATGACGATCGCTTTAGCAGGATGCAGACGATCCGATAACATGCCCCCAATGCCTCCACCTGCAACAGCAGCGATCCCAAACATCATATAGATAAAGGTAACCATCGTTGCGCTGGCACCCAGGGTTTCTTGCAGAAATGGTGTAAAATACGCATATAAAGTCAAATGACCCGCAAGTACAAGCAAAGTCGTCGCATGGATTGCCAACATTTTCGGATTCCACAGCGCTGTAAGCTGTTTCTTCAGGGATACAGCAGGAATCGGCTGCACTCGATCCATCGCAATCCAGATAGCTACCATAACCACTGCGGTCAGTATGGCAATCAACATAAACACTTCACGCCAGCCAGCCAAGTTTCCTACAAAAATACCGAGTGGTACACCAAGGATAAGTGAGGCACTGCCTCCCATGGTAATGGTCCCCACCGCGCGTCCTTTATACTGTGGTTCCACAATGCGCGCTGCAAGCGTCAGGGAGAGCACAAAAATAAGTGAACCCGTCGCGGCTCCGAGAGCTCTACCCGCCATCAGCATGTAGAAGCTGGTGCTGAACGCAGAGATGAGATTACTGATCAGAAATACAAATAGCGTACACATATATACCTTTTTACGCTCGAATCTAGCCGTCATATTTAATAAAATCGGCGCAGATAACGCATAGACAAGTGAGAAACTAGAAATTAAATATCCGGCCTTAGCCAGGGATAGATGAAGATCCGTAGCAATCAGGTCCAGAATGCCGCCCAAGATCAGTTCAACGGTTCCGACCACAAATGCTGCGATAGCAAGCACATATACTTTCTTATTCATGTTGAATCCTCCTCAAAAGTTACAACTACGATAGTAACTCATAGGAATGAAAGTTTCAATAGTTATTTTCATTGTTTTTTCAAATAAAGTTATAACAAAAAAACTATTCTCTTGGAGAATAGTTTAATAGATCAACCTGGTGAGCAATCGCTCGATTTCAGCATCCTGCAACAGTTGGTCACCATATTTTTTTGTAATTTGAGTAAGGGCAACATCATGGTAGAAATAATCAGTCATGGCTTTAACAATCGGTTTGGACATCGTCTTGATGGCTCGCCATGAATCGTGTTCCACACCGGCAAACAACAGATAAGCATGATCCACAATGAGCAGTTGTGATGGCTCCGGCGCGTCAAGTAATGGAATCAACGAGTATTTACGCGTTAAGGAGGTCTCCATTCCCCCTACGGCTAACACTTCAACGTACACTCCCTGCCTTTCCTTCTGCTCCAGCAGTTCACGATATTTCTCCATTCGCTCATTCCATGCCAGGAAAAGAATTGATGATTCCGCTTCCTCGATAAGTTGTTCAATGTTTGATCCAATGGATGATTCATCTTTTAACGTCCAGATATGTTCATCCGTGAATGTACGTTTGATTTTGTAACTCTTCAGTTCCTCGATATCTTTATCAAAATCTGCCTTGATCTTATGAATAACGGACTGAATATCTACGGCCATATATAATTTTTTCTTTCCATCCATCGTGGTCAGCACCGTTCCCTTGTCGATCAGTCGATTAAGCACTTCATATATTTTGGCTTTGGGAACGTTCGAGTAATTAACAATGGATGTGGCATCAAGCGGTTCATCTTGTGCAAATATAGCCTCGTATACCTGGCTCTCATATTGTGTAAAACCGAATTTCTGCAACATATTTGGATCGGCGCATCCCTTCTTATTATGTCTGGTCTATCTAGTTTAGACGGCTATACTTCCCATGTCCAGTATGTCCCACCTAACGTGGGATTGTTTGAATCAAAATTAAATTAAGCGTTGTCCCCAAAATAAAATCACTTTCCAGTGGTTATATTAAGAATCGGATACCCATTTTGCTTGTGGAAGGAGCTGTAATTTTTAATGGAAAGCACGCAAGATTTTGTGAAGAAAGTTAATGAAAATGCCGAAAAAGCGCGTCACAATAAAAACAATGGCAAGGGAACACCTGGAGACAAGTTACCATCGAAACAGCATTCTACGAATAAGTAGAGTCTATTTATTGAACAGCATGACTTCTGTCTAGCACCTTTTCCTCTACTTTTCATCTACTATTAAGAACCTTTAATAGAAAAGAGATGATTAGTATGGCTCGTGTCAATGCTGTTCGACAACCAGATCTGGTGTTAATCTATTGGTCCAGAAATCCGCTCGTGCCTGGTTCTGCGCGCAGAATTCAAAGCGTACGTGTGATTGGAAACACCGCTCCGTGTACATTTACATTAGTTCCCGGGGCATTATTGATCAATGCATTAAACTGTTTGTTGGACAACGATATTGGATTCAAAGTGGTATACCGCCAGAAAACATCAGCCATCAGTGGAGTTCTGTTATTGAAACGCAGATAATCAGACCCGAAAAAAATGGTGCTCCCTTTAGGAGAGCACCATTTTCTCATTTTTCATTCTTGGATTATAACAATTAATCCTTTATTGATTAGCAGCGATTGTTTCATTCACTTCCTGTGTAATCTCATCACCGCCGAGTTTCTTCCAATTGGCAACAAAGTTATCGAACTCGTCAATCGACAGGTTACCATAGATGATTTTCAGGAACGTCTCGGCTCTCAATTTATCCAGCGTAGCTTGCTTGGTATTCATTGTTCTCGTTGGTGCATAGATGAATTCATTCATGACAATCAGGTCATTATCCCGATAATATTTAATCACACCTTGCGAACTCTCTGGGCCAAATATCCGCTCCATATGCCACTTGTCGAGATTACCATTCCGATAATCCATAATATCATCATAGAACAGCTTCGCTTCGAGTTCCAATCCGGACGTATCTCCTGTTTGAAGCGCCTGCTCCACTTCGTCCTGCGCCTTCACATTTTTGTTGGCTGGCAGGTTAGAAACCGTCGCATTATGAAAACCAAGACCTGTCAGTCCATTTAAGTAAGCAGCCCGTTCTTCCTGCGCAGACTCACCAAACATTTTTTCAGCCTGGAAATTGAGCAATTTAATTAACGCTTCGGGATGCTCGTAACCTTTGCGAACAGCAAATATGCCGCCCAGACTAAGATGGTTCTGTGTTTTTGCTGGCTGATCATCAATCGATTGAACCGGGTAAGGCATCCAGTCGATGTTCTTGTCTTTCTTAATCATACTGCTAACCTGGAAAGGTGCCCATTGTGGCAGGAAGAACATGCCTGACTTGCCAGCATTCACATCCTCCATCATTTTAGCAAAATCTTTAACGCCAAATTCGGGATCAAGAACGCCCTTCTGATACAGAGTCTGGAGCTCACGCAATCCTTCTTTCACTTCCGGTTGGATCGTTCCATTCACGACTTGACCTGAAGCATCCTTAATCCAGGTTTCGAGATAACCATGATAGCCGAGCAAGAACGCGTTGATAGGTAAATCCTTGTTTAAGGCAATGCCGTACGTATCATCTTTGCCATTTCCGTCTGGATCTTCGAAGGTAAAGGCTTCCGCAATTTGGATGACATCCTGCATGGTTTTAGGTGCCTCAAGCCCAACCTTTTTCAGCCAATCCTGACGAATCCAGATCATATCCGAGGAATCCAACGAACCTGGGAAGCTAACCATGGCGTATATTTTTCCATCCTTGGTTACCGGCTTCAAACCTGCTCCATCTTCAGCAGACATGAACTCCTTCACCAGTTCAGATGCATACTTGTCATATACTTCGGTCAGATCCTCCAGCATTCCCGCTTCATGCAGTTGTTCGAATTGCACAGCGCTCACTTTCAGTACATCCGGCAGATCACCACTCGCGAGCGTAACATTCATCTTATCGTTATAATTGGCATCCGGAACAATCCATTCGTACGATACATCAATACCGAGTTCATCCTTATACCCTCTGGTCCAGATGTTATTGGCGTGTGTATCTCCTTCGGCTAGCGATTCTTTCCCCGTTTCATTCATGGTAGAAGTTAATTTAATGGGTGGGTCGTATTTCGTAAGTGGTCCTCCCGCATCCTGCTGTGTGTTTGGCTCAGCTTCATTCTCGGCACTTCCCGCACCGGACGAACAGGCTGCAAGTGTGGTGGCTAGTACCATGGTTAATGTTAATAATGAAAACTTCTTGAATGATATATTCATGCGAATCCCCCTTTTTTCTCCTCCCGTGAGGTATAATTTTATATTACAAAGGAAGCGCTATCACTTCGAGTGTACCCCGTTTACATCTAGTATCTTTGATTTACCCTTTGAGAAATCCTCTAACTTTTCTGATCCCGATACTCTTGAGGGGTGCAGCCTGTCGCTTTTTTGAAGAAACGATAAAAATAATGCTGATCGCTAAACCCAACCCTCGCAGATATTTCATGCATCTTACAGGTCGAACCCAGAAGCAACTCTTTGCTTCGCTCCACTCTAAGGTCATGGATGTAGTCGGATATGCCTTTGCCTGTAATCCGTTTGTACCAGCGTGACAGATAAGAAGGGTTAAGAGAGACTTCCTGTGCGATCCGTGTGAGTGAGAGGTCGTCCTCCAGATGGTGCTTGATATAATGATGGATCGTGATCAGAATCTGTGATTGGTCATTCAGACGAGCATTGCTTCGTTTGGAGATCATCCATTCGTATGCAGATTGATAAAAGATAACCAGTTCGGACCATGCGGTATGGATGTCAAAATGCAGCATTCGGGACAGCGCTATCTCTTCCATTGCCGATTCATACAGTCCTAATTCGTGTAGGACTTCAATGAACACATTGGCTGCGCCAGTATAGGTTTTCATTCGAAAGAACGGATCTTGAAGTCCTTTCTTCGCAGCCTCGGTCCATTTATGGAAGGACTCCATCCACTCCCGGTCACCTGCTGTTATTCGCTGTTTGATGTGCTCCAGATGCAGAACTACGACACCCTGTTGATTCATCATGCTAGGAGTGTAAGGCAATTTATCCTGGATTTTGACACGCAACAGCTTCTCCATCCCCAGCCCCGGACTCTCATGAATCGATAGACGCAACTGCGCAATAGCCTGATTAACCCTGTTCCATTCTACCGCCTGCTCACTAACCATGATGGATACGGACAGGTTCAAACAGTCCGCACAGGATTGCTGCACAGACTCCAGTGTGCCATAGACAAAACGAAGAGTTTGTTGCCAGTTATCCAGCTGACTTCCCCGCTCCCCTTCAGTATTAGATACGTGGGGCGGATGCCCCCCCTGCGATTGAATAAAGCAAGCGATGACCTGAGTGTCCAGATCAATTGCCTTCACCTTGGCCTTGTCCTGCAGCAGTTCCTCTGCAACATTGGCAACGGCATAGCGGATTAAGCTGCGATCGGCCTGGGACTGATAGTTGTTCCATTCTTCTACCCGGATGATTACTGGAATAACGAGTTGATCGGATTCGAAAGGTAGCTGTACAGCATCAAGTTCTTCCTGAAGTGAAATGATATCATGGCTTTCCGTTCGCTTAAGCACATCTAGCAGCAATTGACGCTGTAACTGGGGCAGCGCTCGTGGCAATTTACTCCGAAACCATGCAGCTTGGTAGCGAAAATCATTCTCTTCGGAGATTTGTGTTAATGCCCGTTCTACCGCATCCCGAATGTGATTCATGCCCTCTGTCTTTAACAGGTAATCAACAACGCAAGGATTCCGAATAGCTTGGTGTGCATAATCAAATTCGTTATGACCTGTCAGCAAGAGGACTTTGCATCGTGGCCACCGATCCATAATCTGTTCAATTAATTCCATGCCGTCCATGCCAGGCATACAGATATCACTGAGTACAATATCAACCTTTACCAAGTTCAGCCAATCGATAGCTTCATAGGCCGAGTATGCCTTGATTATCTCCATGTCCTGAAGATTTGCTTTTTGAAAAAACGCATACAGTCCGTCCAGAATAACGGGTTCATCATCTACTATGAGCATTCTCTGCATGACGTTACTCCCCCTCCCATGGAATCTTCACTATAATGCACAACCCACCGAGCTCACTTCGCTGCGCTGTAAGACCATAACCAGCCCCGAATTTGATTCTTAATCGCTGATTCACATTGATGAGCCCGGTTATCTCTTCGTTTCCATGTTTCCGCTCTGTTTCCTCAAATGCAGATTGCAGATAATTCAATGTTTCATGACTTAACTGATCCCCATCATCCTCAATGCGAATGGACAGATTGTCCAGGCCCTTTTGGTACGAGATCTGTAGGATACCTCCTTCGCTGCGTTTGGCTAGTGCATGCTCAAACACATTCTCTACGATCGGCTGAATCATGACTCTGGGAACGGAAATGACTCTGTATCTTGCGTCCAGATCCTCTAATTCCAATTGAATCCTCGAACCAAACCGGATTTTTTGAATGGATGCATAGACCAGCGCATGGTCAATCTCAGCCCTCAACGATACCTCCGTATGAGAATCCCGAGACATACCTGAAATATTGACCCAGGTAGTCGGTGAATTCCTGAATGAGCTCCACATTCTCCACCTCAGCCATTTGCTTGATGCTGAACAGACTGTTGTATAGAAAGTGAGGTTGAATCTGGGATTGCAGATGTTTGAGTTCCGCCTCACTTGTTCGAATGCGCGCAACATAATTCTCATCGATCAAAATATGTAAGCGTTCTATCATATGGTTGAATCGGGAGTACAAATAGCCGAATTCATCCCTTCTGGATGAAGGAATATATACACTTGTCTGGCCCTGTTCAGCCATTCTAAATCCTCGGATGAGCAACGATAAAGGTTGGTGAATCGATCTATAGATCGAAAAAGAGAAGACAATAATAATTACAACCGACATGAAGGTCACCATCCATAACCATACGTTGTATTGTTCCAGTGGTGCGCTCAGCACATCCTGCGGAATAGTGGCCGTCAGCGTGAACGAATGATCTTTATCGTGTAAAGAATAATAGAGATATGAATCAGATTGGAACTTTGTAACTTGCATGGACTGAGACGGTTCAGGCGGAACTGTTCGAATCGGTTTTACAGGTGCTGCCTGCTCTGAAGAAGAGATGACTACATTATGGTGTTCACCAAAACTCAGTGTAATCTCACTTTCACCCGTTTCCGACAGTTGCTGCAAACGATGTTTCAGTTCTTCAGCAGACAAGCGTATTCCTAATATGAAATTGGGTGGCTCCTCATGGTTCATGTTATACGGATTACTTTTCAGGAAATAGAGAACGTTATTGGAATGCGATAATTCGCCATTCAGATTCCCCATTGTCGCGAGCAGATTCTTCCACTCGGTATCCTCTACATCCCGAATCCCGTCCGCCGCACTGACTCGTTTATGCAGAGCGGGAACGTAATACACAACATCACTAATATAAGGACTCGTCACCATGATCTGACCCAACTTATTGTGAATGTTGTTCAGGCTGGACGTGATTTCATAGCTACTCATAATCGCAGCTCTTGTACTTAGCGTGGACATGGGTTCATCAAATGAAAATTCGGTAACCAGCGCACTCATCCGCTCCAATTCGAATTGCAGATGATTATGGTAGAAGTACAATTTGGACTCATGGGCCTTCTCCACCTCCGTCTGCATTTGTTTGGAGCTGAGTTGCGTAATCATAATGCTTATCCCGTACAGGGGCAGAATGACCAGTATAAAAGCAATCATCAGTTTGACGACAATGGATGACTCTCTCCATCTCCCCCAAATGAATCTCAATGTTCCATCTCTCCTCTCCTCTTTCTTCTCACCTCAATAGCAAAAAAGGAGCCAGAAATCGGCTCCTCAATCGATTGGTTTTCCTCCTACCGATCTTATCCCTTTACACTTCCGACTACAAGCCCATGAACGAAATATCGCTGCAGGAACGGATACACAAGTAGAATCGGAATAACGGACAAAAAGATCTGGGAAGCTTGGGTAGTTCTATCCGATACCTGACTTAAGAGTGTCGCATCCTCCAGCGTCATCATCTCGCTCTGAATCATCGTCACCTGCTGTAACATGGACTGAAGATATGTAGCAAGCGGATAACCTTCCGGACTTTTCATGTAGATCATGCCATCGAACCAGGCGTTCCAGTGTCCCACCATGGCGAACAGCGTGATGGTCGCAATACTGGGAAGTGAAATAGGAAGATAGATGCTGCATAGCGTGCGGAAATGTCCTGCCCCATCCATCCAGGAGGCCTCTTCAAGTTCCTTCGGCAATCCCCGGAAGAAATTAAGCATTAGAAGTACATTAAAGATCGGAACAGCACCCGGCAAAATTAGAGCCCAGATGGAATCCAACAAGCCCGCTTCCTTAACCACCAGGTAACCCGGGATCAATCCTCCACTGAATAACATGGTGAATACGAATATCCAGGCATAGACTGTTCTTGAACGGAATTTGGCAGCCTCTTTGGAGAGCGGATAAGCTACCAGAATTGTGAAGATCAGATTGGTCGTAACCCCCAGAATGACACGTAGCAGGCTCGTGCCGAATGAGTTCAGGAATTGCTGATTTTCCAGAATGTATTGATAGGAGGACAATGTAAAATCCACAGGCCAGAATGTGACGCTCCCCGCTTTGACCGCATCACTTGAACTAAATGAAATCGCTAATATATTCACAATCGGGAACAGGCATAACAAGGCAAGAATCGTCAGGATGACGTAGTTAAACCCTAGGAACCACCGATAGGCTCTTGAAGCGTGGTGCATGACTCTGCCTCCTTTCTAGAATATCCGATAATTCGCGAACCGATAGGCCAAGAAATAACCAAGTCCGATAAAAATGAACGAAACGACAGATTTGATCAGCCCCAACGCTGTGGATACAGAATACTGTGCATCCTGCAATCCGATCCGATAGATCATCGTATCGAGAATATCTCCTGATTCGTATACCAATGGATTATAGAGGTTGAACACTTGGTCAAAACCGCCGTTGAGTACATTCCCCAGACTAAGCGTTACCATCAAAATGACGATCGGGCGAATGCCGGGCAGTGTGATATGCCATGTCTGTTTCCATCTTCCCGCTCCATCCATAACAGAGGCCTCGTAGAGTGACTTATCAATATTCGTGAGGGCAGCAAGATAGATAATCGTACCAAATCCGAATTCTTTCCATTGGTCTGTGATGACAAGTATGTATGGAAACCACTCGTTACTGGCCAGGAATTGAATTGGGTCAATTCCGAGGGCTTTTAGCAACATATTAACGATCCCTGTGCTGGGAGATAACACATCCACGATGATTCCCGCCAGAATAACCCAAGAGAAAAAGTGAGGCATATAAATTACAGTCTGAATCGTTCTTTTGAAACCTGTCTTGCGAACCTCGTTGAGTAATAAGGCTACAAGTACCGGAATAACCAAGCCGGACACAATTTTCATCGTTGATATAAACACCGTATTCCATACAACTTGCGAGAAACCGGGCAGATCGAACAGATACCTGAAATTATCCCACCCCACCCAGTTCATGTTTTTGAATCCGGCAATGGGAGAGAAATCCTGAAAGGCAATAGAGAGCCCCGCCATCGGAATGTAACCGAATACAATAATAATCAGCAGTCCGGGTAGAATCATAAGATGAAGCGGAACGTTTCGGATGAATTGTTTGTAGTTGGAACGCATAGCTGACTCCTCCTTCAACGTTTATTATAGGAGCAGCCCTTTCACCGCAACAGTGTGGGCTATTTACTTTAGGTATCTTTTGTTGACTGCTTTCCACAGTTCAAAAGCATACCAAAAAAGAAACGAATCAGTTGCAATTCTATTGTTAAGCCATTAGAATGAACTCTTTTGAGATATGCTTATACATAGACATGGTGGAAGGAATTTGCAACTACGATATGAAACCTTACATTCCAGTGTACGTAATGTAATATTTACCATTAGGGTGTAGAGTAAACTGTTATTTATTTTGATTACAATGAGGGATATTATGAAAAAACAATTTATGGTACTTGGTCTTGGACGATTCGGTTCAAGCTTGACACACACACTCATTAAAAATGGGCATGAAGTGCTCGCTGTAGACAAAAGCGAAACTCTTGTTCAGGAGATTTCAACGGTGGCAACCCATGCGGTACAAGCAGATTGCACTGACAAATCAGTCCTTATGGAGCTTGGAGCAAGCAATTTTTCACACGCCATTGTCGCGATTGGCGAAGATCTGCAAGCAAGCATACTGACCACTCTGTTATTGAAAGAACTTAATGTACCCAAAGTAACAGCCAAAGCAAAAAATGATAACCATGGCAGTGTGCTTAGCAAGATTGGTGCGGATCAGATCGTCTATCCTGAACGTGACATGGCCACAAGGCTGGGGAATCAGCTTAGCTCAGACAACATTATTGATTCCATTGAATTGTCTTCAGATTATAATCTGGTTGAAATCAAAGCACCCTTAAGTATGAATCAGAAGACACTTCTGGAACTCAACATTCGGGCAGAATATGGATGTACCGTTATCGCCATCAAAACGGGGAATAACCTGAATATCTCACCCATGGCAGAAGACATAGTCCGTGCGGGAGATATGCTCCTGTTAATAGGCAGTAACGATGACATTCGGAATCTGGAGAGTGACTATGAACCAAAGAAATAAAAGCACACATGGAAATTCGCCGCTAGATAAGATTGAATCCATTGTGAACAAGCTAAAAAATAATATGAGCCCTCCTCAACTGATCATGATCATCTTCTTCACCCTTATCTGGATCGGAGCCATATTGTTAGCACTACCGGTATCTTCCAGTAACGGAAAATCAATCGGGTTAATTGATGCTCTGTTTACAGCTACTTCTGCAATTTGTGTAAACGGGCTTATCGTACTGGATACAGGGAGTGTCTTTTCAACATTCGGACAGGTCATCATCATGATTTTGATTCAGGTTGGTGGACTGGGGTTTATGACACTAGGTGTAATGGTTGCCATTATTCTGGGGAAACGGATTGGTTTGAAACAGAGGCTTCTTATTCAACAAGCCACCAACACCTCCTCTGCTCAAGGTCTGGTTAAGTTATCCATGTATATTGTACTTATAGCCTTTGCTTTTGAAGCTCTGGCTACGGTGGTTCTTACATTGCGCTGGCAGAGTGATTTGGGATGGGGACAAGCTTTCTATTACGCCATATTCCATTCCATCTCTGCCTTCAATAATGCGGGTTTCTCTCTTTGGAGTGATAGCCTTACCCCATTTGTTGGTGACCCGATTGTTAATCTCACAGTCATTACGCTCTTTATCATTGGCGGCTTGGGTTACATTGTGGTTGTGGATGTATTCCGCAAACGTTCATGGAGAAAGCTCTCCCTTCATTCAAAAATTGTGTTAATCGGTAGTTTTTCTCTGTACTTGTTTGGATTTCTCACTATTTTTTTACTCGAGAGTTGGAACCCTTCTACGTTTGCTGATTTATCTTACAGTGAACGTATATGGGCTTCTCTGTTTCAGGGTACTGCTCCTCGAAGCTCTGGATTCAATACCATTGACATTGGAAGTATGTTGGCCACATCCCAATTTTTCATTATTATCCTAATGTTCATTGGGGCTTCTTCCGGCGGAACAGGTGGAGGAATTAAAATCAATACTTTTGTGGTCCTTATTCTTGCGACCATACAAACATTTCGGGGCGGCGGACAGATTCATGCTTTTGAGCGTAAAATTGCAGAAGAAACAGTAATGCGTGCACTCGCTGTTGTCTTAAGTTCTCTCGCCTTTGTGCTTGGGATTTCCATTCTGCTATCCATATCCGAAGACATTCTAGAAAATCATTTTCTGGATGTTTTGTTTGAAGCTACTTCAGCATTTAGCACCACAGGACTCTCGATGGGTCTGACAAGTGAGTTGAGTGTTGCCGGTAAAATTATAGTCTCTATTACGATGTTTGCAGGACGATTGGGACCATTAACTCTGGCTTTTGCACTGGCTCAGAAGAAACGCACATCCAAAATCGGTTATGCAGAGGACCATGTCCTTATTGGTTAACATACCGGACTACGACATGTTAATCCTATTGCGAAAGTTAATTGCTTTTTATGTCAAAACAAGTTCAATAGCAAAAGGCCCCCTTATCGGAGACAACTGATGTCTACATAAAGGGGCCTTTGTTTATATATTTTCTTACTGAAGATCCATAATAAGAACATTTACCGAATGAGCTGACAAATCAACAATCACTGATTCACCATTCAATTTTATCTGCTGTTCTTGGGGAACCACTTTCTCATCATTCTTCTGATTCACATTTGGAATATGCACCAAATGATCTTCTCCGGTAAGCGTGAGCAGTCTGGCTGAAGCTTCCACATTCAGATCCTGAAGGCAAATCCGGGTTGATTTATCCACATCATCTGCATTCACCAGCTTCACATACACATGCCGTGCGTCCTTCGTAACGGAGTGGAATACTTCCCGGTTGTAGGCTTCCAGCTTGTAATCTAGAACTTTGCTGGGATGGAGACCATCTGTATATGAGCAGATCAGATTCTTTCCTGTATCCCCACCATAGTTAACCGTAATCCTATAATCGGTCCCATTCTCGATTGGTTCATAATTGGCCGCTCTCAGATTACCTGCTGCTGAACTGGATGAGTAATCTCCCAGTGTATAACCCTCGACCCCTTGTTTGTACACCTTCACGCCTGTTGCGTTCCCGTCGTAACTGATTGCGTACTCGATGACATCCTTGTTCTCAGGTGAGATATCCGTCAATCCCACGCCGATGTAAAAACCATCCTCACCCGAAATTCTCTCCGCCTCAACGTGCACCTTGTAGTTGGTCCATTCGCCATTCAGCAGGTACAGTCCATTTAATCCAGTAGTTTGTGCTCTCAAGATGAGCCCTTTTCCTGCGGTTAACATGTATCCTTCCGATCCGGGAATCTGGCTCCATGCCTCACTAAGCTCTGTACCTTCCCTGAAATCTTCTTCAAATATCAAGCTGCCATCCACATTGGACGTGACGGTGACTCGTTTCACCACGATGTCTGCATTCCCTGTCGCAATCTCGATGCCGCCACGTGGAATGAGATTCAGCGGTTTGCCTTTGCTATATGTGGAGAACGAAGTCGCAAGGACCTGATCCCCTATATATTTTGCAAAAAGCTGCTGCACATAATAATTCGGTGTGTACCACACCGTTTCATCATCAAACCAAATGCAGTCCGGCGTCCAGCGGTAGGTCCCGTCCGTTAGTACTTTGTTGAACAATGGCGCATAGGCAGCCAGACGAACAACGTCCGCATTATTTTCAAAGCCGGTCATGATCGCAGCTTCCGCAACCGCACCTGCCAGTGTATTTTTGTCCGTGGAAGCATACTCTCCCACAAACACTTTGGATGTTTCTTTCCAGTCGACACTTCCGTCTTCATGATAGGCCCGGTCATAGTAGTTGTAACGATCCACGTTATTCAGCAAATATTCATTGGATCGATAGTAGTGCTCATCTGCGATGGTGTCCATATAATTGTCCTGATTCTCATACCAGGTTACGGTCTCCTCAATGACCTCTGTACCATCTGCAAAAGCAACTTGGGCTGATCCGGTCAGATTTCCGCTGAGGAACTTCCATCCTTCCTGATACGCATCATCATCCGCCTGAGCACCAACCGTCGAGATAATGTTCAGCTCATGATCCGGATAGTTCCGTTTCATGTACTCATCTATCGAGCTTTTGAACACTTCGAAATTGGCAAAAAATTCAGTGCCCCAGTTCTCATTACCTACACCCAGATAACGAAGATCAAACGGTTCAGGATGTCCCATCTGGCTTCGTACCGCCGCCCATTCGTTGTGTTCAACATCTGTACTGAGTGCAAAGTCGATCAGGTCGGTGAAGTTGCGGATATAATATTCCCTTAATGCGCCACCCGCAGGGTGAGCATAATCCGAACGTGCCTGACATAACACACCGCAAGCCATCACCGGAACCGGAGCAGCATTCAGATCCTCCGCCAACTGGAAGTACTCCATATAACCAAGCCCCATCGTCATCATGTAACCCCAGACATTATAATTCTCTTTGCGCAGCTCAACGGGTCCTACAGAATCCTTCCAATCGTATACGTTGTCCCATATGAAGGACCCTTCCGAGATACATCCTCCCGGAAAACGCAGGAACTTTGGATGCAGATCTGCGAGTGCCTGAATTAGATCTTTTCTCAATCGATAGTTCGGATTACCTGTGTAGTTGGCATGTGCTGTAGCGGATATTCCTTCTTCTGTCGGATCAGCTCCCCATACATTCTGAGGCACTAAAGACACCATATCAACAGATATGTCACCTGCAAACGTAAGTGCCAGTTGACCAAGTACAGTATGTTTTCCGGTAAGTGACAAGCCGTATTTCTTCCATGTGTTCCCGCCTTCAACATGTAACGTTACCGAATCACTGATGGAAGTGTCTTCTCTATCCTGCAATTGAACAGTGATTGCTCCTGCCGATTCTGCTTTTGCCCATACGGTAAAATCATACGCCTCACCCTGCTTGATGGACATGGCACAATGCTGGTTGGAGTCTGAGAATCCACGATTTCGAATCGTTGCCCCATCCTGAACGGTGACATAATAAGCATTTACTTCGGGATCTTGCACGTTAAAATGTGTATTTAATCCCTCCGTATGCTGCACGAGCATCTTCTCGGTATCCCCTGACCAGGCAAACAAAGGTTCACGATTTCGGCCTGTCGAACAACCACATTCCCCCGAATCATGTGAATATGTATCAAATGCAAAAGATTCAAATGATCGATTCTGAACAAGCTCCGCATAGATCCCGCCATCAGCGGCGTTATTAATATCCTCATAGAACAAACCATACATCACTTCACTGATGTCAGCCACCTTCTGATCTCCATGGATGGTGATCGTATACGGCGGGACGTGCGCCGGCACAACAGACACGTCAAAGCTTTGGCTCAGCTTGCTATCACCTTTGTTCAGAAGCGCACGGAGCGTAACCTCTTGTGCGGATGTAATTGCCTGAACCTCTCCATTCTCAGACAGGACTTCCGGATTACTGGAACTCCACTGTACCGTCACTTTATCACCCAGTAAATGTGTGGGTAGTGACACATCTTTGGTGATAATTCGGTTAGGGAAGGACAAATACTTGTCTGCCGCTAGCTTCACAATCGCTTCATCTGTCAGTGATTCACACATCACTTCAATCACCTGATCCATGGTGAGCGCTGCCCCATAGATCCGAAAGTCGGACAACGAACCTGCAAAATCCACATCAGCTGCGTATTGGGAGCGTCCAATATAGTTCTGGTTATAATTCTCAGGGTCCTTGAACGTATCAAACCAATTGCGCAGTTTGGCATAATTGCCACTGGATGTCTGACTGATCGAACCGTCTGCGGCTTTCTCCCCGTTCACATACACAATCGGACCTGCACTGCTGAGCGT
Source organism: Paenibacillus sp. FSL R5-0517 (assembly GCF_037974355.1). Lineage (NCBI taxonomy): Bacteria > Bacillati > Bacillota > Bacilli > Caryophanales > Paenibacillaceae > Paenibacillus > Paenibacillus sp. FSL R5-0517. The sequence continues at coordinate 3,053,142 of NZ_CP150235.1, read as the reverse complement.
CCCTCCTTGGCTGCCTGCCACGGAGAGTGCAATATGCATCCATTCACCGCTTACAACTCCCCCATTTGGGTGAACAACCAGATTATCTCCGGCATATAACGTACCCAGGAGCTGACGCGTCAGAAACATATACGGTCCCTTCTCTCCTTTGCCAAAGTCAAAAATGCGTTCCCACACATTAGACCCCTTGCCCAGGAACACCCAAGTGGCAATTGTAATTCCTGTGTTATCGCTTACATTCCGAAGTAGATCCGAAGGTAACTGCAGATAAGAAGTTCCATTCACTCCCCCGCTAAAAGTTACAGCCGATCTGCCTTTCACTTTGGATCCCACTGGCAGAATCTCGCCTTTTGCCAAACTATCATGCCCGTTCCCGGAGTTGTCTTTACCGATCTGAACAGCATCTTCGAATGTGTACCGTGCGATTAATTGGTTTTGATACGAAGTCATGTGCTAACCTCCTATGTAGTGTAGAATTGTCTTCCCCTCTTTTGATTCGCATAATTATAAAATGATTGATAAATGTTTAAATACATAATCTAAACGTAATACTATCGCATTACAGAGCCCCATTTCAATCCTAAATTTAAAAATGACTCCTGTTTTATTTATGTTTATTTCTATGTAAGAAGCTTGGTCGGTCCATCTCTCTGCTCTTATTTTTATTCATTTTGCTATAAATCCATCATATTTATGGTTTACAAACATATAAACCAATTGATAATATATCAAATGAAAGCGCTTGATTATGATTGGATACTCAAAGGAGGTCTGCTGAACCTTATATCGTGTGTTGCCAAGTATCGCGTTATTTTTCATTCCGGGAATTAGGAAAGGGGAAAAATATGAAACGTTATTGGGTAAATGTACTTAACATTTCTGTACTAAGCACCGTATTACTTACAGCAACAACTTTGACGCCGGTCTCGGTGTTCGCCAATGGTTCAGGGGCAACTGTGGGTAACGCACAGACTTCCATTACACCAATCGTAAATCCAGCTCCATCATTCAAAAATGTTTCTGTTCATGACCCTTCTGTCATTAAGGTGGAGGATACCTTTTATATTTTTGGATCACACCTGCAAGTAGCCAAGTCCAAAGATTTTCTGAACTGGGACCTCGTCGCCTCCGGCGTTACGGATAACAATCCTGTTGTCCCCAATGTAACCAAGGAATTCGCTGAAGCGCTGGAATGGGCACAGACAGATACGTTATGGGCGGCAGATGTGATTCAGCTCGCAGACGGTAAATTTTATATGTACTACAATGCCTGTAAAGGAGACTCTCCACGCTCAGCCCTAGGAATTGCTGTCGCAGATAACATTGAAGGACCTTATAAGGACCAAGGCATACTGTTGAAATCTGGCATGTGGGATCAGATCAGTGAGGATGGTACCATTTACGATGCAACGATTCATCCCAATGTGGTTGATCCTGATGTCTTTTATGATAAAAACGGCAAGTTATGGATGGTGTATGGCTCCTACTCCGGGGGAATTTTCATTCTGGAGATGGATGAGACGACAGGCAAACCGCTGCCGAATCAAGGTTATGGCAAAAAGCTGACCGGAGGCAACCATAGTCGTATTGAAGCCCCTTATATGCTCTACAGTCCCGAAACCGATTATTATTATCTGTACCTGTCTTACGGCGGACTGGGTGCTGACGGAGGATATAACATTCGAGTTGCTCGTTCCCAAACGCCGGATGGTCCTTTCCTGGATGCCGAAGGAAACGATATGATCAACGTTAAAGCGGACAAGGATAAACCGCTATTTGATGATCGTTCCATTGAGCCTTTTGGTGTCAAATTAATGGGGAACTTCCTGTTCGAGAGACAGATTGGCGATCCAGGCACAGGCCTGGGAATCGGTTATGTATCACCGGGACACAACTCAGCTTATATTGATGCGGAGACAGGCAAACAATATCTGATCTTCCATTCCCGTTTTCCAGGGCGTGGTGAAGAACATGAAGTCCGCGTACATGAGATGCATATGAATGCAGACGGTTGGCCTGTCGTTTCTCCGTATCGCTATGCTGCCTTGGGAGAGGATACAACGCAATTGACAGCTCAGGATATCTCCGGTCAGTACCAGTGGGTGAATCACGGTAAGGACATCACGGCGGACATCAAGCCATCGCAGGCCGTTCAGTTCACAGTAGATGGGAAGATTCATGGTGCCGTGACAGGAACATGGAGTCTCGGCACAGACAACAAAGTTCAGATTACATCGAATCAAGTTGTGTATAACGGCGTTTTCACACATGAATGGAATTCGGAATCCCAGAGTACGGTTCTGACCTTTAGCGCCCTCTCCTCCTCCGGGATTGCCGTCTGGGGAAGTCAAGTTGTTGAACGGAGTGATCAGGACATTGTAGATGCAATAAAAAATGATCTGAGCATTGGTAATACGGATCATGTGTTCTTCAATCTCTCACTGCCTTCAAAGGGCTCAAGTGATGCAGACATTACGTGGAAAAGCTCAAACCCTTCGGCTCTATCAGCTACTGGTGTAGTGCAGCGACCACGCGCTGGCAAGGGGGATGCCAAAGTGAAATTAACTGCTACTATTCGTAAAGGTACTGCGGTAAGCTCCAAAACGTTCAACGTGATTATTCCGCAGCAAGCGGTAAGTCCATTGCTCGGGGAGTATACGTTTGAACACAAGAAAATTGCAAAAATCGCACAGGATGACAGTAAGAACAAATATCATGGACAAGCCTATAATGTGGTGAGTTCTGCTGCAGGTGGCAAAAATCAGGCTGCCACATTTAACGGGACCAACAGTTACATCCAGTTGCCTGGACTGCTGACTGATACCACGGATTTTACGTTTAGCGCTTGGGTCAATTGGGATGGTGGCGGGTCCTGGCAGCGTATTTTCGACTTTGGAAATGGCTTGACGAGACACATGTTCCTTACTCCATCCCAGCATAATGGAGCATTACAATTCACCATCCATAATGAGGGACGGGATCAGAGTCTGATTGCTGCTAATCCCTTGCCTTCCAAGGAGTGGGTTCATGTGGCTGTAACTCTTCAAGGGGATGTGGCTACTCTATATGTGAATGGTACATCTGTTGCAAGCAGCTCTGAAATCTCCTTTAATCCGAAGGATCTGCAAGTGACAGAAGCTTATCTCGGCAAAAGTCGTTATGAGGCTGATCCGTTCTACAAAGGTAGTCTGGATCATGTAAAAGTGTACGATAAAGCATTAACAGCCAAGGAAATTCAGCGTCAGGCCAAAGAAAAGCCTTAACCCAGCCATATCATAGTCGCTGTTCTGCATAACGAACACACACACCAATAAAGCAGCCAATGGTTTGAACGGTATCCTCTTTGTCATTTGTCAGACTGAAGGAGGTGCAGTTCAATGACCAGGCTGCTTTATTGTCATTTCATTCATGTATGCATACATTCGTTCATCATTCGTTACCTTCACAGTTGGCTCTTGGCGTTTACTTCGAATAATGAATAACCATGTTTATTTTATTGGTCTTAGCACTAGCGTTAACATAGGCATGAGGCTTGTCCGCTCCAAAACGAATGGATTCCCCTTGGTTCACCGTATATTCTTCCGTCCCAACTCGAATCGTAACTCGCCCTTCAAAGACCGTAATAAATTCTTCCGTACCTTCAATATGCGATTCTGCATTTAACGCAGACTGAGGGTCCATCTCCATCATATATATTTCAAAACGCCGCCCCTCTTCAAAAGGAAAATGCGGATATATTCGTACCCTTCCCTCATCCTCCACCAATACTTGAATATCATCGCCCGTTACAACGGTAGTATCTGACTTCGGTTCGTGGATCAAAGCAGTAAAAGAAATTTTCAGGCCGTTGGCAATCTTCCATACGGTTGCAATCGATGGATTGGATTCGCCACGTTCAATCTGACCCAGCATGGTCTTACTGATACCGGACATTTCGGCAACCTTGTCCAGACTAAGCTTTCTTTGTTCCCTAAGCTGTTTCAAGTTTTGGGCAAGAATATTATTAATGTTCTTCAAAATCCATCCTCCTTCATATATAAACTAGTTGTGCTTTATAACGTACGTATTGTACAATGATAAAGAACATACGTTATAGCGCACGTTTTAGTTTATTATATCACACAACTTGAGAAGACATGGAGGACACATGAACATCATACCTTTGGTGACATACGCAATCATCGCATCATTTACACCGGGCCCCAACAATATCATTTCCATGACGCATGCAAGAAATAAGGGTTTCCGCAAGACCCTACCGTTTATTAGTGGAGTTGCAGCCGGTTGCTTGCTTATTATGTTTTTGTCCAGCTATTTCAACCTTATTCTGCATCAATATATCCCCAAGATCACACCCGTTTTGAACCTGTTGGGATGTGTGTACATGCTTTACCTGGCAATCAAAATTATGCGAAGCAAACCTGCAGATACGGAAGAAAACACAGTGAATCATTATTCATTTCTATTTGGGTTCACCCTGCAATTCATTAATCCCAAAGTCATTCTGTATGGACTTACGGCCATATCTGTTTTTGTTCTGCCTCTTGGGCAATCCCATGTTCAACTTATCGCATTTTCCTTGCTGCTCACCTTCATCGGGATTAGCGCCAATATGACCTGGGCTTTTGGTGGACTATTATTCCAGAGCTTTCTATTGCGATATGAACGTCCAGTTAATATCGTGATGGGTATAATGTTAATCTACAGTGCCCTATCGATCCTGATGTAAAATGCAACAGAAAAAGCGTCCACTCATTGAATGAGCTGAACGCTTTTAATTTCAACCGAGTTCCGGTCTCCACCATGGATGTGTAGGGTAGTGATCCGTATGAAGTACAACCTTCTCGCCAATTTTAGGTGTTGCAATCTTAACATTCATAGAATGTGCTGCCTTGGTGATCCGTTCGACCGGTTCATTCCAGGCATGATAAGCTAGCGTAAATGCGGCCCAATGAATCGGGATAAGCAACTGGCCACCTACATCCAAATGCGCTTGCACCGTCTCTTCCGGCATCATGTGAATGTTGGACCACCGTTCGTCATATTGCCCGCATTCCATCAAAGTCAGATCAAATGGACCGTATTTACTGCCAATTTCCTTGAAGTGAGGACCGTATCCGCTGTCACCACTAAAGAACACTTTTGTATGTTGTCCAGCGATGACCCACGAACACCATAACGTCGAATTGCGGTCGAATAATCCTCTGCCTGAAAAATGTCGTGCTGGCGTACAAGCAAATGTCAGACCTTTGAACGATAACTCATCCCACCAGTTATGCTCGGTAATCTGCTCCAAAGGCACTCCCAGTTGAATCAGTCGACGACGTACGCCAAGCGGCACGATAAATCGTTTTGTTTTATCCTTCAATCTGCGAATGGAATCATAGTCCAGATGATCATAATGGTCATGCGATATAATGATTGCATCCAGAGCCGGGAAATCCTCCGGTTGAATCGGTAGATTCGTGCTGTAACGTTTGGTACCCACCCATGATACGGGGGATGGACGATTGCCCAGCATCGGATCAAAGAGTAACCTGTGACCCTCGATTTCAAGCAAAAACGCCGAGTGGCCAAACCATGTAACCTGCGGATGATCGGATGCACTGAATGACTCTGCAGGTTCACACATCACTATCGGCATCGTACCTGATGGCCTCCGCTCAACATCTCCACGCATGGAATCTCTCAATATACTGACCAAGGACTTGAAGTTCATGCCAGCTGATGTCGGAAGCTGATTTTCGTATTTTGTCATTGTTCATACCTTCTGTTCTATATAATCAATCTATGATTAAACATTTAGATAACATATATTCATATCGTAGCTATATATTAATTCATTGGCTGGTGATATTCAATTTTCGGTTAATTAAGATAGAATTAAGACACGGTTTTCTCTCGTATAAGATTGGGCATATATAATTGAGAAAATACATCGAGAGAGTGTGTGAGAAACCATGAAGAAATGGCGTAAAAGATTAGTCAAGTTTTTGATATTCGACCTGGCGGTGCTTCTGTTGCTTCTCGGTACAGGGGTAATCTACCAACAAATAGGTGCAAGACAAGATGCAAAAATACTTGTGCCCCCTGGAGAGTTGTACAAAGTACATGGTGAAAATATGCATCTATATACGGGTGGAAAAGGCGATGTAACCGTAGTGCTCGCCTCCGGCTGGGGTACCGCTAATCCCTATGTAGATTATTATCCATTATATGAAAAGCTCGCTCCCAACACAAAATTCGCTGTATATGATCGATTTGGCTATGGATACAGTGATCAGACCGATAAGAAACGTGATGTTGATACCATAGCTGAAGAATTACACGAGTTGTTGCAGGTATCTGGACAGAAGCCACCTTATGTATTAGTTGGACATTCGCTCGGCTCGCTGGAGACCATCCGCTTCGCACAAAAATACCCGGATCTCGTTAAGGGTATCGTCATGATTGATGGTGGAAGCCCTGAATATTATTCGAAGGACGATGACTCTTTGGCAGACACAATTGGTGGTTTTGCTAATAAATTACGTATCCAAACCGGACTATTCCGCCTCTCCATGCAATCTGACTTGGTTGTCGAAACATCCAATGCCAACCGTAATGAACTGAAACTTGTACCTGAAGATTTAAAAAAATTGGATACAACTGCCCTACTACACAACTATGGTAATGAAAACACGTTGGATGAATTGCGTGAAATAGCTGAAAATGGAAAAGTGGTCGTGGATCACAAGCAACCATTTCCGTTTCCACTCACCATACTGACGGCTGACTACTTTGGTGCAAGTGAGCCCGAATGGGATAAAACACAAGCAGAATTCAAATCTTGGTCAGATGAATCGAAACAGGTAACCGTTAAAGATACCGACCATTACATCCATCAATATCATCCTGACCTCGTTGCCGATGAAATATTGGCTATGGTGAAGAAGTAACTTACAATCTGCCAAAGTAATGCAAGGCTATAGTAAAAAAAAGAAACCCCAAAGATTATCCATATCTCTGGGGTTTTAAGTATGATTTATTGTGCTATCGCCAGTCTTGGCCGTTGAGACCGGAAATCGTTGAAGGCTTGCTGGATCTCTGAAGAAGTAAGCTGGTGACGAATGAAATACTGCGCCATTGCCTCCATTTCGATTCGATCCCCATTGTAGATCTGTTCAATCTTTTGAATGACCTGCTCATACAGGCTCTCGCGTCTGGCTCTTACAGGCTCACACAACCAAAAGTCTGTTCTTTTCACATTTCCGATTTCCGTCCAAAGTAAATTTTCGTATCGGATAACATCCCAATCCCAATATCCCGCTTGAATCTGCTGAAGCTCTGTCGAGAACATATCATATATCAAGCTTGGAGGAATATGTCCATACGCCGCACGGTATTGTTTCAGATTACATGCGTCAATCCACTCTGTCAGGATGTACTCCCCTGGTGAATACGCATACAATTTAGGTGCATAAGGGTTATTTTGCAATGACCTAATTGCTTCACTTTCCATCTCCCCATCCAATCTTGCTCGTGAAGCGTATACCTTGAGACAATAGTCTTGCAATCTATATACAACCGAGCTATTACTAATAAGCGAAGCCTGTAGTGTGAGATGGCCATTTTTTTCGTAGTGTAACAGCATCTTTTCGATCGTGTTATCGATGGGATGAATGATTATCATAATGAGGTCTCCTTGCATAAAGATAAAAGATATAAATCGTTTTCGATTAATTAAAATTGCACGAATATATTCTATATTACCCTGTTATATTAGTATGAACATATACAATCTTGCAGGAACATGAAGTATTTGCTCTGAAATTCAATGTTTTGTGCTGCCGAAGACTGGCTATACACTTACTCTAATGGCTGAAACCCGTTTCACGTCAACACAAATTATTGAACTAATAAATTTCACCTAATAAAAGAGCGATGCATCCTTATGGTTAAGGAACGCATCGCTCTTGATATTGCATAGGTATAATATTAATGCATTGGACCTTGTTGCTCTGGTGTAGATCCAACCTTGACTCGTTTCACGAAGAGTGAAGTGATCAAACCGATTATCGCCAGAACCAAAGCAAAGACGAAAGCGTTTTGTACTCCTGATGTGAAACCTGCCAGTTGATTCTCCGGGGTTTCCGGATTCGCCACACTACTTAGAAAGCTGGATTGCCCTGCACTCAATATACTTACCGCCACCGCAGTACCGATTGCTCCGGATACCTGCTGTAATGTATTCATGATTGCAGTACCGTGTGGATAATACTCACGAGGCAACTGGTTCAAACCATTGGTCTGTGCAGGCATCATAATCATCGAAATGCCGACCATCATGAACACATGCAACGTAATAATCGTACCAAGGGAAGTCGTCGCTTCAATACCTGTGTATAAGAACAGAACTATTGCCACGACAGTCATTCCAATAATCACAAGCCATTTCGGTCCAAACTTATCAAACAAACGTCCCATGACTGGTGATAAAAATCCATTCAACAAGCTGCCTGGTAATAGTACCAATCCAGCAGTCAACGCTGTCACAGCCATTCCCTGCTGAAGATACATAGGCAGGATTAACATGGAAGACAGAATCATCATCATACAGATGAAGACAAGAATCAAACCAATCGTAAACATTGGGTACTTGAAGGCACGCAAGTCCATCATAGGCTGTTTCATTCTCAACTGACGGATGCTGAACAGTAACAAGGACAGCACACCAACAACCAATGTGGATACAACGATCGGACTTGTCCAGCCCCCACCGGTATCCCCATGTCCACCTGCGCTACTGAAGCCGTATACGATACCACCAAAACCTAGAGTAGAAAGGATAATGGATAGTACATCGATTTTGGGCTTGGTCAATTTCGAAATATTCGGCAAGAACAGCAAGCCGCATACCAGTGAGATAATGAAGAACGGCAGCGAAATCCAGAAGATCCAGTGCCAGCTCAGATTAGCCAGGATCAGACCGGAGATACTTGGCCCGCTTGCTGGCGCAAACATGATAACCAAACCGATTAATCCCATGGCAGCACCACGTTTTTCAATCGGGAAAATAACCAATATCGTGTTAAACATCAGCGGCAGCAACAGTGCTGTACCTACAGCCTGTAGTACCCGTGCCACCAACAAAATTTCGAAGCTAGGTGCAAGCGCAGCAACAAATGTGCCTGCAATGGAGAAAATCAGGGACGTTGTGAATAGCTGTCTGGTTGTAAACCATTGCAACAGCATACCGGATACCGGCACCAGGATTCCCAACACAAGCAAGTAACCTGTGGTTAACCATTGAATCGTTGTAGGTCCTACTTCAAGCAGACCCATAAGTGGCGTCAAAGCCACGTTTAATGCCGTTTCCCCAAACAGACCAATAAAGCCGCTCAGCAGCATTGCGAACAAAATCGGAAATACCTTGTATTGCTTCGTTTCTTGTTGATTCTGTGCAGAATCAGCCTTCATGGAAACCTCCACGATCCCATCCTCCTCAAACGTATCGAACTTTCTTTTTCTCTGGCTCTTGCTATAACTCATTGAACCTGTTTGGCGTTCTTCGTCACAACCGACAAATACTCAGCAGCCGTCAGCAGAGGCTGTTTATCCTGATTGGTCAGGCTGATAATCAGTGCTCCCTCCATCAAAGAAATGATCAGAAGTGCAGTCTCCCGCGCCTTCTCTTCACCAACGCCATCCAGAATCAGATGTTTCTTAATGATATCCTGCCAATCTGCAAATACACCCTGACATGCAATACGCAACTGCTGACTAATACACGATGTCTCCACAGCTGCCCAGAAGCTAAATGGCAGAAATCCGGTAAACCCGGCTGCTTCTGTTTCATGAGCCAAATCATGAATAAATCTCTGAATGGCGTCCCCTGTATTATCATGGGCTGCAAATGTTTTCTCAAATGTCTGCAGGATCTGTTCATTGGCTTTTTGAATACACTCGTGCGCAAGCTCTTCCTTGCCATGAGGGAAATAATGATACAACGACCCTTTTGGCGTATTACTCTCTTTGATGATCTGATTCAGACCGGTCGCATGATATCCTTGTGAAAAAAACAGTCTCGCTGCTGTGCTGACAATGGACTCCCTAGCATTAGACTTTTCACTCAACGAAAGCCACTTCCTTCAAATAATTATAACAATCGGTCTATATAATTAAACCCGCTTAAATAGGCACTGTCAATCCTTTTTATTTCAAATTTTAGATGTAAGCATTTTCATATGGATTCATCACGCCATCTTTATTTTTTTATTGTTACCTTTCTTACATTTGTTTCTCAGAAAGTAGGGCACATTTCTCTAATCCAGAATAAACATACATCAGTGTGAGTGAATTACACATAATCACGATTTCTGAGAAAAGGAGTGAGAAACTTGGCAATCCTGCTAACTGGCCCTATTGATAATAGTCCAGTAAATGGCGTACGACCCACCCAGACGGTTTCAATTAAAATTGAAAATCAGAGTGCTGTAAACGCCGCGACTATACTCATACAGGGATATTCATTAATTACAACCAGAGCTTTATATGTGAGTGAGCAATTCACCATTTTACCTGGCGCAGTAGCTACACGTAGTTATTTTGCCGATATCAACAGCTTTGAATTCGTTATTACAGATACAGGCGCAACCCCTGAGGACATTTTAGTTTCTGTTTGGGGGAAAAACAGTGCCGGCTCTTTAGTTGCTGCTCATCGACTTGTTTATTCCGAATTATTTGGCAGTGAGAATTTTAATGGAGCTACCGGGGCTACCGGTACAACAGGCGCTACAGGAACTACGGGACTTACAGGACCTACTGGACCTACAGGAAATACAGGTGCTACTGGCGCAACGGGGCTCACTGGTGCCATCGGCACGACTGGAGCTACGGGTGCATCAGGATCTACAGGACCTACTGGTGTCTCTGGAGCCACAGGATCTACTGGGGCAACGGGCATCACAGGCGCTACTGGTATTTCTGGAGTTACAGGTATTTCTGGTTCAACAGGTGTTACAGGGGTGACGGGCGCCACTGGGGATACAGGAGCGACAGGTCTCACGGGTGCGGTCGGTATTACGGGGGCCACCGGCATTACTGGGGCATCAGGTCCTACGGGAGCTACAGGTATTTCCGGTTCAACAGGTGTTACAGGGGTGACGGGTGCCACTGGGGATACAGGTCCGACAGGTGTTACAGGATCAACAGGCGCTACTGGGGATACAGGTCCGACGGGCGTCACGGGTGCAACGGGTGATACTGGTCCATCAGGCGGTCCAGAAGGCCCTACGGGTGCAACGGGTAATACAGGTGCAACAGGTGCCATCGGAGTTACTGGTTCTACGGGGATTACAGGAGCTACTGGAGCCACCGGAGCTACTGGAGCCACTGGAGCCACCGGGGCCACCGGAGCTACTGGAGCCACCGGAGCCACTGGTGCCACTGGTGCCACTGGTGCCACTGGAGCTACGGGAGCTACGGGAGCTACGGGTACTGTACTGCCCGATCCCTTTAACGTATATGTTTTACAAGGCGCGGTGGGTGGAAATGGAACACAAGCTAGTCCCTTTGGAACGATTCAACAAGGTGTAACCGCGGTATCTCCAACGGGAACCGTTCATATTCTTGGTGGCACATACCCTATTACTGCAAATATTACTATTAATAAAGCAGGAGTAACTTTGATGGGCTATCCTAGTACAATTATCCTGTTACAAGCTGCTGTTATCCCTTTCACCATCATTGGAAGCGGAGTAACTGTAGACGGATTAACGATCACCAGTGACAATCCTTATGCTGTTGAGTTTATTCAATTAGGCGGAACCAACCACACCGTAAAAAACAATACCATATTCGGTCCTCCGCAAGCAGGTCCCTCTTCAGGTTGGGTTGTGAATCGGGGCCTCGTCACCCAGATTGGAAATATGACCGGATTAATTGTACGCAATAATATTTTTTATTCCTTGCGTCAACCAGCATACTTTAACCCTAACACGACTGGAGAAATCATCAGTAATGTAGTTTATAATACCAGAGGATTTGTGAATGATCAGGCCGTTATGGTTTTCTCGGGAAATTCATGGGGCAGTCCAGTCAATGCGGTGGATATAGCACTGCTCGCAGGTACAATAACAGGGCCTCCTTTCGATCCGCTTACCGATCTGAGTGCCAATAATAGCTCTGCAACAATTCAGGATTCCAGATAAGAATCATTTCTCGCTCTTACAAAGTGCCTAATCTAAAAAACAGCCGCCGATTTGGATGTGAAAGTCCAGATCGAACGGCTGTTTTTTGGATTAACAGCAATGTTCCATTACTACTTTAATAGTTAACATAACCTGCGTATGTCACGGTCCATGTGTAACCTGTTTGACCATCAACTGATTTTAGTGTGAGTTGTCCCCAGTATGGATCAACATTATAACTTGCTGTCATTGGAATATCACCAAGCGTTGGAAATGATTGAAGTTGAAGGTACACTGGCTGCAAAAGATGTGGAGCCAAGACTGAAACATGCAACGACGGTTAATAGACCAATCATAAGTTTCTTTTTCATCTTCATCTTCCTTTCGTATTTAAGTACATTTTCATCATATATGATATTAGTCTATCAAAATGTAATATTTGTAATATAGTGAAAATATTTGATTTATTTTGTGTGAACTACTCTTTCATTTTTAAGTTTTAATAGATACATTCAGAGGTTTCAACCGTTCGTATATTACCTGCCCACACGTCCTGCAAATAACGTCCTTCAGCCTGAAGCTGAATGAGCCATTCTTTCGCTTGCTGCCTCGTTGCTCCCTGCACCTCCTGATACGCCTGCTGCAAAGCCTCTTTCACCGCAGGAGCCATCTGGCTTCCATCTCCACATACGTAGATTCTTCCATTGTTCATGAGCATATGAAGCAACTGCTCGAAATCCTCTTTCATCAGATCCTGTACATACGTTTTGGGCTTGCCTTCCGCACGAGAAAAAGCAATGTGTAACTTAACAATGCCTTCTCGTTCGTATTGTTCTAACTCCTGACGATAGATGAAATCTGAATCATCCCTGCACCCAAAGAACAAATGCGCCGCACTCAGCGGCAAACCTCTCTGTTTCATGACAGCTCTTGCCTGGAGGAACCCTCTGAACGGTGCAACCCCCGTTCCCGGTCCCACCATGATCATGGGAACATCGGCCTCTTCCGATAGAACAAATTCGGATTCCGGCGTCCGTACAAACATCAGTATACGTTCTCCGGATTGGCAACTGGCGAGGTATGATGAGGCAACGCCAAGGTATTCGCCCCTGCCACTCCACGCAGGCTCTCTTACTACCGATACGGTTATGCTTGCTTGCTCCGAATTCAGTCGTGGTGAGCTGGATATTGAATAATATCTGGGTTTAAGCGGCGGTAATAGTTCAATACACTTTTCAAAAGGCAACTCACACGCCTCATATTTTTCTAACAGGTCCAACATGGTGATTCGATGGGCAAGAATATAATCCCTATAGCCGTTCTCGTCCAACATGCCTTCCAGTTCACGCTTATGAGGGGGGCATACCGTATGATTAGCCAACTCCTGCAACTGTGTTCTGGTAGCAGGTGTTTGCAGTTCCACACATTGAGTGAGCAACTCTTGTACCTTGACGGGACGGTTAAGGGGAAGATGTGTAAGGTGTTTCGTGTCCGAAGTTAATTGTACATGGACATCTCCACTTAACCCGAACCGACTCAGAACCCGGTCCACATTCTGCGACTGATTGTTAGGCAACACGCCTAGATGATCGCCTTCTCTATAGGTCATACCTTTAGGAAGCAACACCTCAATGTGACGTGTGCTTCTCCCACTTCCCATCTCCTGAAGTTCTTTATTAACTAATACCGTGGCATAGCTGGCATCATATGTTTGTGCAAGCGGCATCTCAGCTTCCTGATGGACAAACTCCATTTGAATTCCCCTTGTGCTTGGCCGGGTTGGCTTCACTACTTCCGCGTTGATTCCCAGAGCGTTCAACACCTGCGGCCACAACATATGCTGCCATGCCTCGACTTGTTTCTCGATATCACCTCCGGCATCGGCTTCACCGCGGGATAACAATCGATTGCCACCTAAATTTTCAAGTTTCTCATCCATTAATCGCGGAATACTCTGGTATGTTCCCGACCAGCTTCGATCTCCACAGCCCAAAATTGCATAGTTCACATCCCGTGCATCCTCTGACTCCGCTTCCTTCAACCAGTCTACAAATGCTGTAGCATTTTGTGGTGGTTTACCATTATACGAAGCAGTGACGATGAGAACCACCCCCTGACGGGGTAAACGGCCCATCCATTCATTCAGAGTTGCAGCTTCACTTGGGATGCCATACGAACGACCTTTCTCCACAAGTTCCCTGGCAATGCCTTCTGCCGTTCCCAGATTGGAACCATACAACACCAGGAGTGATGGATCACCATCTGCTTCAACGAACACATTTTCTCCCATCTGACGGTTGCTTGCTACATTTTTATGAACAACATCAGGTTTCTCTTTTGCATATACAGTTGCCTTATTCATCGGCTGCGTAGCCGCGCGCGCTTTCACCTGGATTCGGAAGTCTCCCGGCTTCAACGTCAGCGTCTGTTTAACATCCAATTCATAATTGCTATAATCGATCAGCTCAAAATGTTTGAGGAGCATGCCAAGCACAAGAGCTGCTTCATATAAAGCAAACTGCATGCCAATACATGCTCTCTCCCCATTACCAAAAGGTTTATACGCATGATGAGGCACTTTCGTCGTATCTTCGAATCGCTCTGGACGGAACAGCTCCGCATCCTCTCCCCAAGCCTCTCTGTCACGGTGAAGCTGGGGCAGAAGAATGCTACAACTCTCCCCTTTCTTCAAGGGATATTTGCCACCTATGACGGTGTCTTCTTTGGCATATACATCAAAACCCGGGGCTGTTGGCCATAGACGTAGCGATTCACTTAGAATCATGCGAATATAGGCAAGCTGAAGAATTTCCTCGTACTGTGGTGAGTCACTGACCAAAATCTGATCTACCTCGTCGTACGCCTTTTGAAGGGATTCAGGATTGTTCAATAAGAAATACAGGGCAAAAGATAACAAACCACTGGTTGTTTCATGTCCGGCAATCAGAAACGTAATAATCTGATAACGGATATTCTCATCATCCAGCATTTCTCCAGTCCCTGGATCTTTGCCATTCAACATACGAGCGAGCAAGTCAACCTCTTCAGATGCTGAACTCGCTTTACGTTCCTCTATAATTTGATCTACCAGAGAGAACATCGTCTGAATATCGTCCTGGAACTGTCGTTTGGTTTTGACCATCAGCAGATTCTGAATTTTCAAACGCGAGCTTTTCTGCATCGCTTCATTTAGCGCTCTGACCATGCTCTCAATAAAAGGACTGTGATCCTGTCTGTAAAAGCTGTTAAACCGATAATTGAATCCACATAGTCCAATGGTATCCAACGTAAGACGTGTCATATCGTCTGCAACATCAATCGTATCGTTGGAATTGAGGCGTGCCCACTTGTTGATTAACTGTTCGGCAATATCCACCATCATGGGATGATAACCTTTCATGGCCTGCTTGCTGAAAGTCGGAAGCAGAATGTTATGGGCCTTTTTCCAGTTGGGCTCTGATGTTCTACTAGTGAATAAACCATCGCCTCCAAAAGCACGGACGTTTTCGAGTTCATTGTATACAAACTTGTCAAAACGGGACACATCACATAACTCAGCAACAAGATCTGGCCCAGATACGATTAAACCGGAATAACCGGGCACGGTAAGTCGATATATCGGTCCATACTGTTCAGCCAGTGCACCTAGCGACAACGTTGGTTTATTTTTATCAATCAAAGGCAGATTTCCAAGCGGTCCATACATTTTAGGCTGTGGTATGTGAGTTGTATTATTCATGATGATCACCTCTTATCTGTACGTCATGGAGCAAGGTATTCGCTAACCAAGGGATGGCTGCTCTGTTTTCATTCATGTATGACCTCTCCTTTGCTTATAATTGATAGTGATATCTATCATTTAATAATATGATAAATCAATTTAAACTTGATATCAAATTTTCTTCCGGTTGCTCCCTCTCTTTGGAATCGTTCAACGTTAAGGCTGAAAACAACAAGTAGAGGATTGCATATGCAATCCCCTACTGTGTGAACTTGTGACGCTATCGCTATGGTTCTATTGGTTCTATAACACTGATTCATATAATCTAATGCTGACTTGGCTCATCCCACTTCTCAAAATTCAATTCAGTATTAATACTTACTGCAGACAATGCTCCCAGGGACGCAGCCGTAATGGCCTGATACAACTCAGAGGCTGCATCACCTGCACTGTACACACCCGCTATGGATGTTTTGCCCGAAGCATCAACGATAACTGTTCCTGATTCTGAAATATCACAACCGATGGCCTTCGGCAGTTCTGATCCGGTGAACAGTTTGGGTTGGAAGAAAACTCCCGTGCATGGAATCGCTGTACCGTCATTCAGTACAACTTGCTTTACCATTCCTTTTTCAGAGTCAATGGATTTAACTGGTGCATCGAATACAGTAACATGATGCTGTTTCAGCTCTTCACGCTCCTCATCGGTCAAGGAATCTGATCCATTCGTACAGATTGTATAACGATCTGTCCAGCCGGATATGACTTTTGCCATATGTAATGCCTTATCTCCACTAACGATGATGACCAACGACTGGTCTCTTAGCTCCCATCCGTCACAATATGGACACACAAACGCACTTTTGCCATAAACCTCTGTTAATCCGTTAATATCCAGAGGCAGATCTTTCTTACCTACTGCAAACAAAATCTTTTTCGTGCGATAGCTTGTCCCCTGTGTAGTCTGGATTACAAAATCACCATCACTACCTGTAACTGCTACTGCCGTATCCGATGCAAATTGAACTGAAGGGTATGCTGCAATCTGCTCTTTTGCCGCTTTGCGAAATTCACGAGGACTGGCCCCATCTCTCGTCACAAACCCATGCGTCTCCTTTGTAACCCAGTTTCGCGGTGTCTCATCGTCGATGACTACGACGTTCTTGCGGGCTCTGCCGAGTACAAGGGCTGCATTAAGCCCCGCTGGTCCTCCACCAATAATAAGTACATCCAAGAGTTGATTCGTATTACTCATATTATTCACCCTTTCCAGACATTTAATATCTCTAATTGACTTCTAAAAATAACCTCCGCTTTCTCTTAAGAAAAATCATTCGGAGATTTACGTAAAATCATTTAAAATAAAACCATTAAAGATATCTTATATCTACAATATACAAATCTCAGACATTTTGCAACCTATATCTTGGTTTACATTCTTCAATCCACCCTATGTGAGTTGAACAAAAGAACATTTACAATTACACTACTAATGATAGAACAAACTTCACATCACTGTTATCCACGGATTTTCTGCTTCTCTCCTGTAACACAGAAATAATTATTTAACAATTAAAAAAAACCTTGTTTTTAAATTGTTCACAATCAAATGACATTATTTTAAATACTAAAACGTTAATTAAATCACATAGTGTATTGAATGGTATAATAGCGACATAATATATAAGTATAGATATAGGAAGTGAGTTCTTGAAAACATTGAACAATGGTTCACAGACCAATATCAGCCTGGAGTATAGCTCGATTCCGAAAGTATTCTTCGATACGATCAAAATCGGAATCATCAAGTCCAACCTGATCGCCATGTTTGCGGGTTTAAGTTTGGCTTTATATGTATTTGATGCTTCAATCTTAGCTAATATTGTACCAATTATTCTTTCTTTTATCGGGTCTTCCCTTATTATTGGGGCTGCAGGGGTGTTTAACAACTTGTATGATCGCGATATTGACGCGATTATGGAGCGCACGAAGACACGTCCTACCGTTACGGGACGCGTAGATACCAAGTCGGGGTTAATTCTCGGTATTGCAATCACCATCATCGGGGGCATCATGTTGTACATCGCTTCCCCATCTGCTGCCGTATTCGGTATTTTGGGACTGTTGCTTTACGTGTTCCCATACACGATGTGGACCAAACGTACAACGATCTACAACACGGAAGTGGGAAGTCTTTCAGGGGCTGTGCCTCCGCTTATCGGTTGGGCAGCCATTTCACCGGAACTGGGTCATTTTGAGATCTGGGCATTGGTCGTAACGATGCTCCTATGGCAAATGCCTCACTTCTATGGCATTGCAATTCGTCGTTTTGACGAATACAAAGCTGCTGGTGTTCCCATGTTGCCTGTCGTTAAAGGTATTAGACGGACATACATTCAGACGAATGTATATCTGGTACTCTTGCTGATATCCAGCTTTTTATTCTGGCCGATGAGTCCTTTTGTCGCTATTGTGGCATTTCTGGTTACCTTGGCCTGGCTCATTCTCAGTGTGGCTACCTTTGATCGGAAAGAAACGGAGAAATGGTCCAAACGGATGTTTATCTTCTCCATTAACCATATCACTATTATCTTCCTGGTCATCATTGCGTATTCCTTGATTGCTCAAATGATGAGATAAAACCGTTACACTCGTTATAACGAAAAAGCCTTACAGACTATACTCTTTCAAGGAGTAAACGTCTGTAAGGCTTTTTTGGTTTTTATTGGCTTTTCTAATTTATTCAAAGCTATCCTACTTTAGCGGGAGTTTGTTCGCCTTGCCACAGCAGTTGCATCTCTTCATTGGTAGCAAGCAATTCAGCCAAGCTTCCCTCCGCTTCAATGCGTCCATCTTTCATCACGATAATATGATCTGCTTTGGAGAGCGCTGCCCTGCGGTGAGAAACCGCGATGCAGGTGACATCCGGCTCTTGGAACAACCCTTCCCATACTTGTTGTTCGGTCTCCACATCCAGTGCACTGGACAGATCGTCAAAGATAAATAAATCCGCCTCCGTCATTAACATGCGCCCTGTAGCCGCCCGTTGAATCTGCCCGCCTGACAGCATCACCCCTCTTGGACCAACCGGGGTCTCAAGCCCCTGATCCAGATGGTTGATATCCTTCTCCATCACAGCCAGACGAATGGCTTTCTCCAGCGCTTGCTCCATGTTACCTTGTTTACCCTGGACGATATTTTCTTTCAACGTATCACTGAACAGTCTTGGCACTTGTGGGGTATACGCTGCTCTAGGCGGCATCAGGAACGTGGCTGGATCAACAGCTGCTCCATTCCAGTGAATGTCCCCTTTTTGCTTGGGTAACAGTCCAAGAAGTGTGCGTACGAGCGTTGATTTACCTGACCCGATCCGTCCCGTAATGACCAGAAATTGTCCGCGTTGCAGACGGAAACTGATCTCTTCTATGCCATTTGCAGAATTCGGGTATTGATATGTCAGATTCTTCACCTCAAGCGATTGCAATTTCTCCTTGGGATCTCTCTGTTCACTTACAAGCTCTGGCGGATCTTCATACAGGTAGATTTCTCTCGAATCCATGATCTGGTCTTCTTCCCCTGGGCGAAATAGCTTGCGCATACGATCATAGGATACCTTAAGCCTTTTGTGCTGAAACACCATATAACCAAACAGTGAAATGCTAAATCCGATATTAGCCAGATAACTGGTGAATAAGGCAAAATCACCTACGGTAAAGTTCCCTGCTTTCATCTCAGCTGCACACATCAGTAGAATCAGCCCGGTGCAGATACTGAGCACATGCTGATTCATTGATCTCATCCACTGTTTGAACAGATTGTCCCGGAGTGCAGCCTGACGACGATCCTCATTCAACTGGTCAAAACGTGAAGAGACGTTCTCTTCCGCCTGACCCAGTTTCAGGGCTTGCACAGCTCCAAACGTTTCCGCAATAAAACTGGTAATTCGCCCAGTCGCTTCGCGGTTAACCTGTGCATATTTCCGGGCCCGATTCCCCGACAGGTTATTAAGTAAGGTCACGACCACCAATGGCAGCACGGCAACCAATGTGATCTGCCAATTAATGTTCGCCATAATGACGATGGACACAACAGCAAATACAAGTCGTCCCCAGAAGTCCACCCATGATTCTACATACTCGACGACTTCATCCACATCATCCCGAAAGCGACTCATCGCCTCCCCTGGTGAAGCCGGAAGATTACGGCCCGGCCAGCGCATGATCGCTGCGAGCATGTTGGTTCGCAAAATCGCCTGAACATGATACAGATACGTAACCCATGCATAGAAGGCTACAAAGAATGTGCCCACCCGAGCCATTCGGACCAAAGCAATAAAGATAAGCGGCACAGCAAGCCACATATAGTCATTTGACCCCACTGTTGTGCGATCAAAAAACCACTGCATCCCAATACCAATGGCTAACGGCAAGGAATGAAATATACACCATAACAATCCGTTGATTACAAATAACAATGGCCTGAATCGAAACAAACGGCCTATAAATCCTGCTACAGTCATGCCAATTCCTCCTCTCGGCCTGTAATGAGCAGTCTGGCATAATGAGATGCCGGGTTACTGGCAAGTTCTTCTCTCGCTCCAAATTCCAGTACCTTGCCATCCCCCAGCACCATAATCCGGTCAACTTTCTCCAGTGTAGCCAGTCGGTGAGCAATGATGACTCCTGTGGATTGTTTCATTAACTGGTCAATTGCAGATTGCAGCATGCCTTCAGTCGCAGCATCCAGACGTGACGAAGGCTCATCCAGAATGACCAGACTTGGTTCGGTCAGGAATACGCGGGTCAGGGCAAATAACTGTGCTTCCCCTGCCGATAACGAAGCTCCACCTGCTGCCAGATAGGTATCGAGTCCTTCTGGTTGTGAATTAATCCATTGGCTAAGCCCAAGGCGATCCGTCGTTTCCCTGATCATATGATCCGATACATCCCCATTGAACAAGGTCAGATTGTCACGCAGCGTGCCATCAAACAACTGCACATCCTGGGTCACCATACCCACCCGGCGATAGAGCGCTTGTAATGAAAGCTTCGTGATATCCGTTCCACCTACACGGATCGTTCCCCGATCCAGATTGTACAATCGGAGAAGAACACGACTAAGACTCGATTTGCCGCTTCCTGTGCGACCGATGATTCCCAGACGTTCTCCAGGTTTAATGGCAAAATTAATGTCCTGCAATACCGGTTTATCCCGGTTATAGCTGAAATGTACCTGATTGAATTCCAATCCAAGCGGTCCTTCAGGCAATTGATCCTCTGTCCCCTCTTCAATCACACTCTGCATGGATAGTAGCTCTCTGGAGCGCAGCATACCTGATTTTGCTTTTTGGAACTCCTGCACCTGATCTCCAAGCATCTCAATCGGATCATTCAGCATCTGCGTATATTGGTAGATCAGAAATAATGTTCCGATACTAATGAGACCTTCCATATAGTAATGCACACCCAACAATAACACCGCAGTGACCGCCAGAGCGAACAGAACTACTGTGGTATTCCATGGAATAACCCGAAGTAGCCAGGCTTTTCTCCCCTTACGGAATACTGTGCGCATCGTGCGGTAAAAGCGGTTCATCACATAGGGCACATGGCCATTCGCTTGCACATCTTCAATCCCGGCAATACGTTCTTCAATTAATCCGAACAGAGCGGCACTTGCCGCCCGTTCATTTTTGGAAGAGTCCACGCCCAGATTTCGGATGAAGACCATGAACAGGATCGATAACAATGTGAACACGGTCATGACCATAGCAATAGGCACATTGACGCTGAACATGAACCCGAGAATTCCGGCCAGCAGTACAAAACTCCCGATCACTTGCACGATAAACATTGCGAAAAAATTGGAGATACTCGTTACGTCACCATCCACACGTTCAATCATCTCACCAGGTGTTTTCACATTATGAAAACGCATATCAAGACGCAGACAGTGCTTCAGCAGATCTCCACGAAGTTGATTCGTAGCCCGCCAGGCCACATCATTTCCCAGATAACTGACCGCTACCGTGATGAGTTGATTAAACACGGCCACAACCAGAAATATTCCTGCAAGCTGAATGAGATTGGTGAGCACTCCACCATTTGCCGCTGTATCGATAAATCGTTTGATAATCTGTGGATTCAATAGCTGAAGCCCCGTTGATGTCAGCAACATGATTAAAAGTAAGGCCAGCCGTCCTTTGACTGGTTTTAAATAGCGCAGCAGCCAAGACATGGAGCGTTTCTCTGTTTTGCGCATAACCCCTCACTCCTTCGAATAACAATTCTTTTCCGTTCTAATGATTCAAACCATCTTTGTTCCTCACTAAGATGAATCATACATAATGACACTAAATGCAACATTTCCGACCCGTGGATGTATTTTTCCATGTGTGTTTACCATCTTACATTCTCCCATCCTCTCTGGCACTCTTCCCGAAATCGTTGGACCCATTGTTCAGAGATCTCATCTGCAATCGGGTCAAAGGAGGGGGCTGATACCGTAATACCGTCCGTTTGAACACCCAAAAACGCTAACACATCCATGACGGTCCCCTCATAATCTTGTATAAAATCCTCATATACAATTGTCAGCGGTTCAATGCCTGATTCGGACAGAAAATCTTCGATTGCAGCTTCGCACATGTTACTCTCAACAAGCAAATGTTTAATCGCATCAAAGTTGTATTGATCTGCAATATCTTGTATGTGAGGGCGATCTCCATGCTTGCGATGCCACTCCCCCGAAACAATGGCTCTCCACCACGACACTGCCAATCTGACTTTGTTGCGACGTGTCATGTATATATGCTTGTTACAATTCGGAAACCCCGTACTCCATACCTCAGCTCGTGATAACACTGGTGGCAGATGATAGAGACTACGGAATGCATCAATCCATCGTTGTTCAAAATTAATCTTTATGCCAAACACGCCGTTTGACGTTGTCCCTTGGCTCCAAATCTGCTCCAGATCTTCAATCTTCAAATTTTCTGGACTTTTAAACTGATAATGCAGCCATTCGTTCGGATAACCGGCCACACCTGTAGAACTTAAAGCGTCACCCAACAGAGTACTGCCCGTGCGTTGGGAGAACCAAATGGTATAACTTTGCGCAGGTTGCTTCATAGGGTTACCTCTCTTTCTTCCTTTAAGGGTATGTTCATTGCCAAAAAGAAAAACAAATGCTCCTTTCCATGTGAACGGATTGGTGGAATGCATGCAAAAAAGCCATAGATGAACTAAAGTTCATCTACAGCTTATAACCGAAGGAATCCGGATGAAATGCAAGCATTTCCCGAATCTCCTCTGCATCGCAATAATGATGAGCGTCCACGACAGGGGTGCACAAACATGACTGTCCCAACGCGATCATTGCAAAAAAAATCGGATTAATGTCACTATGCTTATGCGTATTCAATTATTGATTCGAAATCTGTATAGGCATAAACATAATCATCATCCCACCCGTTTCACATATTTGTTGTTTATTGTATTCGCTGGTTTAACATCCGTCAAGATAATTTTAACTGAATTGTTATTTAATTCATGTCATTAATCTTTCAATTCCTGCTACATACCCAATGATGTGGACTCCGTTTGCTTCTCTCTAACAACAAGGCGTCTATGTGCGATCAGAAGAAAAGGCACTCCCAGTGCTGTTGTCAGTGCAATTGGTACAAAGACAGCCAGCCCATTCTCCGCTCCAAATTGACTTAATAACACCCCTCCCATTACAGGAGCAATGACACTACCAATATTATTGAAGCCGATGGTCCCGAAATACGTTCCCTTCCATTCCGGCTTCGCAATCCGGTCGATGAGCATATCCATCATCGTGAACAATAATACTTCCCCAATGGTAAATAGTATGACACTCATCATCATCATGAGTACACCTTCAGCGATTCCAACCATCATCAGACTGGTTGCAACCAGCAGATTACCCACAATCAGAGGAACAAGCGGTGGAAAGTTTCGGAATGTTCGCACAAGCGGATACTGAATAATCAATACCGTCACGGCATTCAGGGAAAGCATGTACGAGAACATCTGGCTTCCATTTTCAAAGATCGGGCTCCTCGCCAAGTACTGTGCCAATGTAGAACTGAAGTGTCCGTAACCCAGAACACAAAATGTGGTACCGATCAATACTGGCAGAAACACCCGGTCGCGACCAGTGGTCATGAGTGCTTCACGCAAACGTGGTGCGGTTGCCTGATGACGCTCTGGCAAATTGGCATGCTGTAGCTTGAATTGCAGAAACAGTACAAGTCCATAGGCTATGTATACCAAGCCGGAAATCACAAATGGAAATGTCGATTCAGACGATCCCAGTTGAAATCCGATAATTGGCCCAAAGACCACGCCGAGATTAATCGCAGCATATCTGAGGTTGAACACCAGCAATTTGTTCTGCGGAGAAGTAATATCCGATAACAGGGCTCTGGAGGTAGGCTCGAATACTGCACGGCATAATCCGTTTAACGTATTGGCAACAAAGAACACCCATAGATGCTCTGCTGCTGAAAAAATGAAAAACACACCTGCCCAGCTAAATACCGAGATTAACATCACGATTTTGCGACCAATCCGGTCCGAAATATAACCGCCATAAAAGCTGACCATTACACCTGCCAGCGAGCTAACGGCCACAGTAATACCGGTCTGGGTCGGTGTAGCCTCTAGTACACGTGTCAGATAAATGGATAGAAACGGGATACTCATTGACGTGACAAGACGTCCAAACATGGTTCCGATAATGATGGTCCATGCCAAGGGGTGAATTTGCCTTAAATATTGCTTCATGCGAACTTCTCCTATTCATTCTAGATGCTTCAAAAGCGGACTTTTTGAACAACTTCTACTAATTCGTGTTCAAAAAGTTCGGTTTTCAGTACCGAGAAGATGGGATAAAGCTAGAAATGGAGTAGCTGAGCGTAGGGAAAACTACGTGAGCAACGGACATTTCGGCTGTATTCCATATTCGATGCTGATGATGCCTTTAGGCATCTTTCGTAATCAAAAGCGGACTTTTTGAACTACCTCTACTCATGTATAATTGTAAGGATAAAAGGGGGAAGTAAAAGTGTAAACATTTGATCACACTTTTCACCTTTAATAGAGGAGTTATGCACATGGATACTCTACATACACACTTTCTAAGGATCGCCGGTTCCGAACAACTTTCATTCAAGCTCCATGAACCTGTAGCGGTAACCATTGATAGCCTGTCCGCTGCCTTGTGCTGCACCCCTCGTAATGTGAAGTTCATTATTAGAAAATTGGAGGAGCAAGGCTTCATCCACTGGCAACCCGGGCGTGGTCGTGGGCACCATTCGGAATTAACGTTGCTGCGTAGCATGAATGAAGCGCTGGAAGCGAGTTTTACACAACTTCTCGCTAAAGACAAAATGAAAGATGCCATTGAACTCATCGGAACCATTCAGATGCATGATTCATTGCGAGAACAGCTCATGCTTTCCCTCCATCAACAGATGGGATTTCACAGCCACGACGAAACTTCCTCAGGTCAGGATATCCTGCGCATTATGAGGTCTCGCCAGTTAGGCGATTTGGATCCAGCCTTTGTGTATACTGCTTTTGAAACCTATCTGTTGAGCCAGGTCTGTAATACATTAATCACTTATGATGCCAAAAAAGAATCATTCCGCCCAGCATTGGCTCATATGTGGGAGTGCAGCGAGGACCACCGATTATGGACCTTCTATCTCAGGAAGGGTGTACGTTTTCACAACGGTCGTGTCATGACCTCCCGGGATGTGCAAGCAACGTTGCAACGATTAAAAGACGTGCATAGTCCGTCCATCTGGTTATATCGGGATATCGAACACGCGGAAGTAGCAGGTGATTACTGCATCAAGTTTGTTCTTCGTCGTCCTAATCGGTTCTTTTTGCATCTGTTCAGCTGTATTCGAATGACGATCCTGCCCTACGATTACAATGTAGCCAATACCTTAATTGGTACCGGTCCTTTCCAGATCTCTGAGCTGAATGAAGATGTATTGGAACTTACTGCATTTGATGCCTACTACGGCATTCGGCCACATCTGGATCAAGTCCATTTCTGGTTCGTACCTGACCTGAGTCCGAATGATCGTTATTATGAGCTACCAGGTACAGATCGATTGAGTCTCGCAACAGGCTTTGAACGGACCAACAGCATCAATTATCCGGCACTGGGTTGTCAGTATATGCTGTTTAATTTTCACAAGGAAGGCATCCATCATCAGCCTCTATTTCGACAAGCGCTTCGTATCGTCTATGATTCGGTCGCTCTTGTCAGAGATCTCGGTGGCAATCGGATCACACCAGCCAGCAGTTTCCTTCCCTGGAGAAGTGCAGCCCAAGACTGGACAGCGGTTTCTCTTGACCATGCTCGTGAATTGCTGCATGGCTGTGGATACCAGGGTGAGACGATAACTTTATCGTATAAGCAAAATAAGGATGCAGATGTTGCGGAGTGGTTCCAATGTCGTGCGCAGTCCATCGGAATAAACATCAGCATGCAGCCCGTTGTGGATTATTTCAACTCAGAGGAAACCACGAACGCACAATTGATCTTGGCTGAAGAGATACTGGAGGAAGATTGGCAGTACGGCATGATTCATTTTTTCAAAAACCTGTCCAACCATTTTCATATGTGTATGTCTCCTGCATTCCAGTCTCAACTGGATGACAAACTGGATCATTTCGCGAAGCTTCATCGGGAAGACCGAACAGTGCTCCTGGATGAAGCTGAAGCATTGCTTCGTGATCAATGCTGGATCTTGCATGGTTGCCACATGAACAAGCAGGCTGAACTGGATCAAAGCATCTTCGGCATGCAGATAGCAGAATTCGGATATATGGACATCTCCAAATTGTGGATCAAAAATCCTTAGGGATATTCGTGTGCAGTTGCATCTGTGGGATACAGGGGTGGACCAAAATCATGGAACAGCAAAAAAAGCCGCTAGTTTATTTGTGGTAAGCTAACGGCTCTATTGCCAATCTATTTTTTAGTACAATTAGAAATTAGTTTCAAAGATTATGTTTGACGTAATAGGTTTCCAAGACTTGCATGATGGACTCGATTTTAATCGGTTTGCTGACGTACGCATCCATGCCTGCCTTCAAGCATTTATCCTTGTCTCCTCTTAACGCATTGGCAGTTACCGCAATAATATACGGACAACTCTCGGAGTGCAAAGAATTTTTAATCACTTTTGTCGCTTCGAATCCATTAAGCCTTGGCATATGCACATCCATGAAGATAATATCATATGAATTGTGTTTTACCGCTTCGACTACCTCAATACCGTCCGCCACACGATCCACAAAATGTCCTTTTTTCTCCACAATTCTGCTAAGGACAAGCTGATTCACCTCATTGTCTTCTGCGACTAATATTCGCAAGGCTGAGGTTCTGCTCTTCTTCTGCTGTTGATCCAAGCTGTTGCTTTCTTCACCATTATTTAATTTGAATTGGGCAGTAAATATAAATATTGTACCCGGTTGATCCGAATCCTCAATCCAAATCTCGCCCTGCATAAGCTCCACCAGTTTCTTGCTAATGGCTAGGCCAAGACCGGTACCTTGAGGTTTGCGGGTCATAAAATTCTCCAGTTGGTAGAAGGGTTCAAATAATTGTTGTCTCCTCTCAGCCGGAATCCCAATGCCCGAATCCTTTACCTGAAAATAAAGCTTCACGCTATTGCTAGACTGCTCCTTAACCCCAACTTTAATATCCACGCCGCCTTCTGAAGTGAATTTGACCGCGTTGCCAATGATATTGGTAAGCACCTGTTTCAGTCGATACGCATCACCATATACCGGAGTTGGTATGACATCTTCTACGCACATACGAACATCCAGTTTTTTTTCAATAGCCAGTGGTTTTACGATTTGTACCGTCTCGGTCACGATTTCTACGAGATCAAAAGGATCTTCTACCAGATCGGTTTTGCCTGACTCGATTTTGGAAAAATCAAGAATATCATTAATGATTGCCAGCAAGGAATCTCCACTCTTCTGAATGATTTCAATATATTCCTTTTGTTCCGCGCTAAGTCCAGGAGTATCCAATAGCAAATCCGTCATCCCAATTACACCGTTCATAGGTGTGCGGATCTCGTGGCTCATCATCGCCAAAAATTCACTTTTGGCCTTATTCATTCTCTCCGCTGTCTCTTTGGCAACAAGCAGTTTCTTCTGCTCCATGATATCCTTCGCAATCAGGTAAAACCCGACATTGGATTTATTTACAATGATTGGAGCAAGCGTAGCCAAGACTTCGGTCTCAGAGCCATCGGTGTGCCTTACAGCGTTGATTTCCTTTTCAGCCATCTCATAATTACTGCCCAAGATCAGACCCAAATTGTCGGCTCCGATAAATCTGCTTATGCTTGTGCCGATCATCTCAGCCACGGGACAGCCCGTCATGTTCACCGCTACGGGATTGGCATTCATAATATTACCATCCATGTTAAACGAGATAATGGCGTCATGATTGTATTTTTTAAGCGAAGTGTAGCGCTCCACAGATTCCTGTAATTTAAATTCGATACGTTTGCGTTCAGTTATATCCTGTAGTGTCCCGTTTAGCTGGACTGGCTGATGATTCTCATCGAACGTAATCAATCCACGCAAGTGAAGATACTTCTCACTTCCATTCGTACTAATGTGCTTGTACTCGAAATCTAGCGCTTTCCCTTGTTTTACCCATTCCATTTGTTCGTATAAGGAGGCTTTATCCGCAGGATTAATCACATTAGCTATATCGCTTGCACGATATGATTTTCGTGTACGTTCGAATTCAAGAATCTCAAAAATCTGATCTGAAAGAGCGATCTGGTCATTGACCATATCCCATTCCCAACTGCCAATTAAGGCGATGCGTTCAGCCTCTGCACTGATGTCTTTATGTTTTTTCCGTTCGGATACATCTCGTCCAATTGAAAAAATCTGCATTCCATGCTCAGCATCTCCAAAGACCTTGTATGTGGTTTCAAACCACAGATAATGCCCATCTTTATGACGGACCCTAGTATTCAACAGATTACCCTTGGTCAAGTCCATCTGTGAAATCCGTTCCAGATCTTGTGGGTGAAAATATGCATCATTATTTTGACCAATTACTTGTTCTGGCGAATAACCCAGTAAACCTTGAACGGAGGGTGAGCAGAATCTACAAACACCCTGCTGATCGGCAATATAGATGATCTCCTGAGCATGATCTGTTATAAGTTTGAACATCTCTTCACTATGCAGAAGCTTTTGTTCAGACATTTTGCGGTCAGTAATATCAACAATATGGCAAATAAAGTAAATCGGTTCATCCGTAATTTCTCTACGAACTAATGTAACATGCAATGACGTCCATAAGATGTCACCATTTTTATGGATGTAACGCTTTTCGTATTGATTTTCTTTTATTTTACCCTCAAATAGGTCGTAACTACAGATCATATCGTGTGGTGAATCATCCGGATGTGTAATATCCTGATACGTAAGATTCATTAGTTCATCACTTGTGTAACCTAGCATACAGCAAAAAGCAGGGTTCACTTTCATCCATTGCCCCGTCGGAGCAACGAGTGCAATCCCAATAGGCGCTTGGTTGTAAATCTGCTCGAACAATTCATGATGATCGACCTTTTGAACCTGCATTGTAAGCTCTCCTTTTGGCATATAAACTCCATCTAAAGATTGTCGAAATCTAAGATTTTTCCTGATAAAAGATCTTCTATAATAATTAGTCGGTTTTAAAACAACAGTACCTGCTTAATACCCAGAATTTCAATCCTTGAAACAAAACTTTCCAAGAAATTTGTGTCTATGAAGGCAAACAAGGCCCGGAATCCATCCTATGGAATCCCGACCTTTGTCGTTATCTATCATTATAAGTCATATGCAATAAGGCATCACGAGAAAAATGGTTTATCGCTCACGAGCCACAAGATAATCCAAAAGATGTCTCAAAAATGGAATAGATTTCGGCAACTCGTTTAATGCATCTGTAGCAAGACAGTAATGTTCCCACATCTCTTTCTTCGCGCCTTCATCACCCAGGATGGACACAAAGGTTGAATTGTTGTTCCGCTCATCCTGACCTGCAGGTTTCCCAAGAATGAGATGATTTCCCTCGTAATCCAGCAAGTCATCCTTGATTTGGAAGGCGATCCCCGCATGATAAGCGAACTTTTTCAGCGTTGCCATCTCCGGTTCCTTCACTTGAGCAAGTATGGCTGGCATGACCAGAGCAGCTTCGAAGGCAATGCCTGTTTTGTAAAAACAGATCATATTCAACTGCTCAAGCGTTAACACTTTGCCTTTGGAGTTCAGATCCATCGCTTGCCCCATACACATATCCTCAGCTTTTTCAGCCGAATATTGAATAAGAGTGAGTACGGTTGCTGCATCAAAGCGATTCAATGAGGATTGTTCTCCTATCGCCTTCTGAATGAGAAACAGACCCGTAAGCTCTGCTGTGGCGCTATTGTGTACCTGATGCAGAGTGGAACGTCCACGCCGCGTCGAAGCATTATCCTGCGTAGGCAGATCATCAAAGATCAGGGAAGCAGTATGCATGTACTCCAGCGATCGTAGCAGCGGAACAATAGATGATTCGGGTAGGCCATACTCGCGCACACCCATAACCCAAGTTAATATGGGGCGTAACCTCTTTCCGTCTCCCTGCAAGCTATAATTGGCTGCATCGATCAGCGTTTCTTTCATCTCATGAAGTCCACCGGGCTTCGCAATCTGCAACTCCACATTAATCTGTTCGCGAACTGTTCGAATGGTCTGCTTGAACTCCTCTTTCTCCTGCTTGTCATGTTTCAACTGAAGCACAACCTGATCCCGTAACAATTTATCGAGAAAATCAACGTCATCTGCTTTTCTCACCATCTGTTGAACCAGTTGATTGAATTCAGGCTGCCCCGAGGCAAAGATCGTCATTACTTCATCATATTTCTGCTGCCCCAACCGTTCTTTACAACGCTTCAGACCATTTATAGCCCGATCCAGGATGACCTCCCGGGTCTTGGCGTCCGAGTTGTATACATCGTGGATCAGGTGAGAGATGACTGCCCAATACAATTCATATGGATTAATCAGATCAGGGCGCAAATCACGATACTTCAAATAGTACGTATAAGGAGTTACAGCCCCTTCTTCCATATCGTCAAACATATCGGCAAAATCATCTGCCAGCTGATTATATATCCCGTAATAGAACGTCCGCAGATCAAATCCTTCATCCACTGGTGCACTGAGTACAGACCGGACAATTAATCGGGAAGACGAAGATTTAATAATAATTGGAATGTACAATTCTTCATTGGTATAATTCGCATTGGCTAATTTCTTGTTGCGATCCATCTCTTGAGACTGAAAGAAAACATAGGATTGCTCTAGGAACGTGCGTTGTTTCTCTGGATGCTGGTAATTCTTGATGTACTCAAATGCTTCCCGAAGCTCGGAATGCACATATTCAATCACTTCAAGGTTAGCACCTTTCCATTCTCCCAGATCAGGTACAACCCCGGTAAGAAGTGCATCGCGTATCATCAGGGAATATTGTTCCTTTTCCTGAGCAGTCAAGGCTTGAGAATCCAGCAGGTCATCCACAAATGGATACGTCAAACCGTAGGAATAACCGAGTCTGATCGCCGCATCAAATCTTCGGGCCCGTTCCTCAGGTGGAGTCTGCTCGTTCATCTCATCGTCCACATGAAGAACCACGCCGAGAATAATTTTGATAAGCTTCCGCTGCGCCTGCTCTGCATCCAGCTCCTTCGGGATGTTGGATGCTACATTCTTTAATTTATTCATCACCCAGATGACAGCCGTTTCAATGTGCTCCTTCTGCCCCCACCGGTACAGCGCAGCCAGACTGATGTAATCGTGCTGTCCTTTGCGCCCAGCGGCAGAGCCCATAAAATATTTTTTGGTATTCTCGACAACGTGCTGAATTCGGGCCTGAGTATCTGGAGAATCAAGGGCTTGCCCCAGATCTCGCATATAGATATATGAAATACTCCGATCCAGGTAATCATCCAACTTTCCAGTCGTATTCAGCCAATGGATATATCTATGCACATCCCGGGGGTCGGGTTTTCGTTTACTTGGTGACAAAAGAGAAAGCCAGGCAAAACGATGAATATGTTTTTTTTGCCACACATGAATATCTTGGGTAAGTATAGTTGTATACGTATTATCCATAAGTTGCTGCCTAAGAGCAGTAAAATACTGAGATGCTTTCTGTTCAGCTAGCCGATATCCTGCATCAGCCTGTTCTGTAAGTACGTTATTCATAGGGTGGATACCTCAACTTCTATTAATGTTAAACATGTATCCATGAAAGGAGATGAGGTGCTCCATGGACGAAAACTGAACTCATTTGATGGTGTATCCAACGTGTCAGCTCATGTTCATAACCTTTATACGGTGATCCAACCGTTTGGTTACGAAATCGTCACTGTTCATTCTACGTACGTGATTTTACAGAATGGAAGACCAGACTTTGACCGCTGTAATGGCGATAAGTACAATTAATGCATACCGAAGTATCCTCACATTGATCATCGAACTAACCTTAGAACCAATGGAAGCCCCCAGCATGCTACCAATCACTGTATAGATAATGGGTTCCAGCGGAATGTCTCCACCCGTCAATTTCCCTATCACACCACCAATGGCCGAGATAAATACAATTGCCAGTGAAGATGCAATCGTCGTTCGCACGGGGATGTTAAGGATCGTCAGCATGATGGGAATAAGGATAAAAGCACCACCCGCACCCACAATTCCTGATACAATGCCTACTGCAAACGCAGTGCCTGCTGCTATCCATCGGTCGAACACCAAAGGAGCCGAGGTATCAAGCTTTCCTTTTCCAGGAATCAGCATGAGCACAATCGCCAGAATTGCCAAAATACCATAGATCACATTAATAACTCTTCCATCCAAATGACCTGAGACGAACCCGCCAATCAGACTGCCAGCAAGAATGCTGGAGCCCATGTAGAGTACCAATCCTCGGTGAACAAATGCCCCACCACTTCTCCCCGCTTTTACTTTTCTCCGGAATGCAACAACACCGGCCAGTGAAGCGAAAAATACTTGAAACATACTAATCGACGATACCTCATGTGTTGAGAATGGCTCCAGTCCCATCCAGGATGGAACATATAACAGTAGCGGATAATTGATAATGGCCCCACCAATACCCAACAAACCGGAGAAAAATGAACCGACCAGACCGAGAATAAACATGATGATAAAAAGCTGAAGATCCATCGGTTATGCGCTTCCTTTCGTGCCAATATAAATTTCATTTCGATCCCCATCTAAAGTGCTATACAAGGCGAATATTATCCGTTATAATAAAAACCAAGTAAATTAATCCGAAATGAGTGATTAAGCATGTTTAACGTGTTGAAGACTCTTTTTGAAAATAAATGTCCACAGTGCAACGAAAAATTACAAGTTCATAATGATGCGTTGTGTTCAACCAAAAGCTGTTCTCAATGTCATTACAAAGAAGAGAGCTATGGCTCTCTTGGAGTTCGAATTGTATATGACACCACAAAATGATAAAAAGCTATAGCCTTGTTAATTGTATCATGATCTCTGAATTTTCGGGAAAATTCGACAAACTTATTTCCACCTCCTATGCCACGATTCCTTTATAATGAAATACAAAAACGGTGCAAAACGAATAAATCGTTTTGCACCGTTTTTTCTGTTTATTTGAGGAGACTTCCCTTCCTTCTAGAAGGGTTACTTATTTGGTTTTGAAGCTGAGGAAACCATCATCTACTGCTACGGTTGTACCATTCATTGCACTTGCTGCATCACTGAAGAGGAATGTAACCACACTGGCTACTTTCTCTGGCTGAATAAGTTCTCCACGCATATGTTGAGTAGCAAGTGCATCTTTCATGGCTTGGTCATCGCCAAGAATCGGTGTTTCGATAAAACCAGGCGCTACACCAACGACACGAATTCCATGCTCCGCAAGTTCCAATGCACCAGACTTGGACATCATTACAACAGCCGCCTTGGCTGCATTGTAGTTGAAGCTGCCTACTGCAGCAACACTTCCATAGATCGAAGCCGTATTAACAATGGTACCTTGTACATTTAATTCAACCATTTTTTTCGCGCCATAATACATCCCATAATATACACTGTGTTGATCTACATCAATGACTCTGTGATAGGATTCCGGGTCCATCTCCAGAAATGGCTTCACAAGTCCAATGCCTGCGTTATTGAAAATACCGCTTAACGTACCGTATTGCTCAACTGTCCAGTCGATCAGGGCTTTAATCTCGTCCCCTTTGGATACATCCACTTTATATGCGCCCGCTGTTCCGCCTGCTGCTTCAATCTCTGCCGCAAGCTTCTTCGCTCCGTCTTCATTATAGTCAGCGATAACAATAGTCGCACCTTGATCCGAAAGTTGAAGGGCTGTTTCTTTACCAATACCACTAGCTCCACCAGTAATAATGATTACTTTTCCATTGTGTTCGGTCATGACTCAGTTCTCCTTTGTGCCAAAATATATCAAACCCTGGCTCATATTCATCTCGTGATTACTTGCTATAGTCTAGCTCCTGTGACATTAAATATGCATGAGTTTTCGGAAAATAAAAAAAGCGAACATATCAGTCATTCAATCCCTCCGATATCCCGCTCGTATAAAATATGAAAATTTCAGACTAGTTGTCTCTACATATTGAAAATGAATTCAACTTATTCCCCCTGAAGTCCGCTCAGCGGATCTCTCAGGTTATTAATGTTGGTGATGAGTTCTGGAATGCCCGTCTTCTCCCAATTTTCCACCGTAAACCCTTGCTCTGTAATCGTATTCTCGAAATGGTCCACAACTTCCGTTAATTGCGTATTGTAGCTGACCAGATTCTCATGAATGCTCTCACCGATTGCAGGAGCAGTCAGCTGAGAAAATTCGCTTGCTTCTGCTTGAATCACGTCGATTTTCTCCTGAATCTGAGTGGTTATCTCCGGATTGTTCACTGCACCTGATGCGAGCTCTTGCAGATCTGCGCCGGCGTTCGATACCTGTTCTATATAATCAGTAGCCCCACTAACATAATTTAAACTTTCATTGGCTTGCTCCACGACAGAACAGGCCGAAATCAAAAGAATACTTGATGCGATAAGGCCTGTCATCATTAATGTGTGCCTTCGTTTTCTTTTAAACATGATCATCTCCCTTTCTCCTATTCTAAATCCTTGTTCCAAGTCCATGATACCTGTTTAGACTGTTTTATTGCAAATGGATCTGCAGCCAGCGTTATTAACATGTATAATAGTAAAATCACACGGTAAAGGGATGTCATGATAATGCTTCAAGCCTTGAACCAACGCTTGAACCGCATCATGCCACTGATTACCCCAATCAGCATTATTATTGGCGTGTTATGCGGGAGTTTCCTTTCTTCTTATACCTTTTTATCTCCTTGGCTCTTTGCGTTCATGACGTTCGCTGGAAGTATCAGTCTTGGGATACGGGATTTTGTCAATGTACTGAAGAAGCCATTCCCCTTGTTTGTATGTCTGTTTATTTTGCATTTGGCGATGCCTCTAATTGCTCTCGGTATGGGTCATCTGGTGTTCCCTACAGATGCGTACACCATAACGGGTCTGGTTCTGGCAGCCGTTATACCAACTGGAATAAGCAGCTTCATCTGGGTCAGCATCTATCGGGGCAATATCGCACTTACGCTTTCCATCATCCTGATTGATACGATGCTTGCTCCTTTCGTCGTTCCCGGCGTATTATCTCTGTTGATTGGCACCAGTGTCACCCTGGATACAGCTGCCATGATGAGCAGTCTGTTCTGGATGATTGTAGTGCCATCCCTGCTCGGTATGCTTTTGAATGAGTGGACCAAAGGCGCCATTGTCCCGGTCTGGGGACCGAGATTGAATCCATTATCCAAATTGTTTATGGCATCCGTCGTTGCAATAAATGGATCTGTTGTTGCCCCCTACTTGGCCGATTTCAACTGGAAATTGGCTGGTCTTGCGGTCATCATTATTTTCCTGGCATCTCTCGGGTATGCACTAAGTTATTTTATTGCTCGATTGTTGGGATGGAATGAGGCCGACCAGGTAGCTCTCGTGTTTAATGGAGGCATGCGTAATATCAGCGCAGGTGCAGTACTCGCTGTTTCGTATTTTCCGCCACCTGTTGCTGTCCCGGTCGTGCTCGGCATGGTATTCCAACAGATGCTTGCTTCCCTGACAGGTTATCTGCTCGGTCGTCGCTCTCAGCTTCTGCATAAGTCGGATAAGACATCTGCCGCCTAACAACATACTGGAATGTAAAAAACGCCGACATGATCGTCGGCGTTTTACATTGGATTGCTTTTATTACTAATATCGCTACGATACTACTCGGCTTCGTAAATCTAGTCATTCGTTTCTGTCTTTACAAATCCACTTTCATCTTACCTAGCATCTGGGCAACTTCAGGGTCGTCAATCTTCATGAATAGACTTTCCTTGGTATCCAGCGTGGAAATGGTTGCGATCTCTTCCGGACTCAGTACAAAATTGAAAATATCAAAGTTCTCGATAAGCCGCTCTTTGCGTACCGATTTTGGAATAATCACGATGTCTTGTTGCACAAGCCAGCGGAGTACAACCTGGGCGATAGATTTGTTATGTCTCCCAGCAATCGAAGCCAGCACTTCGTTGCTAAATAAATTGTTGCGACCTTCCGCAAACGGTGACCATGACTGGTGTTGTATGCCCTGTTCTTTCATAAAAGCAGCACTATCGACCTGCTGTTGAAACGGATGTGTTTCGATCTGATTGATGGCAGGCACAATTTCGTTATGAACAATAAGATCCATCAGACGGTCTGGCAGGAAGTTACTGACGCCTATTGCCTTGATCTTGCCCTCGCGGTACAGTTCTTCCATCGCACGCCAAGACCCGTAGTAGTCACCAAAAGGCATATGAATGAGGTACATATCCAGATAATCGAGCTGCAGCTTACTGAGCGATTTGGCAAACGCCAGCTTGGTACTTTCATATCCGGCATCCTGAATCCATAGCTTGGTCGTGATAAACAGTTCTTCCCGCGGTATGCCACTGCGCTTGATCGCGCGTCCAACTGCTTCTTCGTTCAGGTATCCGGCGGCCGTATCAATTAAGCGGTAACCTGCCTTCAATGCTTCATATACCGTGTTCTCGCATTCATCGGCATCAGGAACCTGGTAGACACCAAAGCCGATGATCGGCATTTTCACTCCATTATTTAAAGTTACAGTTTGCATATTAACGCCTCCTAAGCTTCTATTGTGAATCGCAAGTCTTCACGTATTGCTGAAATTCAGCAAAAAAAGCAGTTGTTCCACTTCCGTCCGACTTGCGTTACAATAACCCTAGCTCCTTCGTGTTACACGAAGTCAAGCGGTCTCCATTATATTTTTTACGAGGAGGATTACATATGTATACGGTTCAGGATGCTGCCCATCTTACAGGACTCACAGAGCACGCGGTACGCTTTTACACGGATAAAGGTTTGGTTCCAAGCATTCAACGCAATAAAAATAACATTCGGGTGTTTGATGAGGAATCCATCAACTGGCTGCATGGTGTCAAATGCCTCAAACAGACTGGCTTACCGATTGAGAACATTAAAACATACGTCGATCTCTGTCTTGAAGGGGATTCAACCGTTGCACAGCGATTCGCACTTATGATGGAATACAAGGAAGCAGCGCTGATTCAGCTTGAAGAAGCCAAGAGCCGGGTTGCTCATTTGGAAGAGAAAGCACGTCAATATCAAGCCATTTTGGAGCAACGCATCCCGGATATGACCAATCCTATTCATTGGGAAACCAAACGCGACGAAGAAGGCAGCTGTCCGGCTTCTCGGCTAAAGAGTCGTATTCTTCCTGAATCCGAAGCTTCGAGTCCGTGCCCGGCAGCTGCGCAGTAAATAACGCTGACAATCCTGTCGGCGTTTTTCACTTTACATATTTCATACCACTCCATGACTCCACTCCGTTTTCCGGATATAGCCCACAAAAAAAACCATCAACAAGTGATGGTTTTCATCTAATCATTCTTTGCAGAAATCTGTTGCTGTTCATGATTCTTTGATGCTTATTTCGGTTGAATGTATCCTTCGGCTTTGAGCAATTCAGCGATCAGAACCGCACCACCTGCCGCTCCGCGGAGCGTGTTGTGGGACAATCCAACGAATTTGTAATCATAGAGTGAATCTTCGCGCAGTCGGCCTGTCGATACACCCATTCCGCGTTCGATGTCACGATCCAGTTTTGTCTGTGGTCTGTTCTCTTCTTCAAAATACGTAATGAATTGTTTTGGTGCACTTGGCAGAGCCAGTTCCTGCGGACGACCTTTGAACTGCAACCAACGCTCCAGAATTTCGTCTTTGCTTGGTTTTTTCTCGAAGTTTACAAACACGGTAGCCAGATGCCCATCCGTTACCGGTACACGAATACATTGTGTGGTAATCAATGGAGCAGAAGCTTTGACGATCTGATTGTTCTCGATGCTACCCCAGATCCGGAGAGGTTCCTGTTCACTCTTCTCTTCCTCGCCACCGATGTATGGAATGACATTATCGAGCATATCCGGCCAGTCCGTAAAGTTTTTACCTGCTCCCGAGATGGCTTGATACGTGGAAGCAACGACCTGAGTCGGATTGAACTCACGCAAAGCGTGCAATGCTGGCACATAACTCTGAATGGAGCAGTTTGGTTTTACGGCAATGAATCCGGTTTTCGTACCCAGACGTTTGCGTTGAGCTTCGATCACGTCCAGATGTCCCGGGTTAATCTCAGGAATTACCATAGGTACATCTGCTGTCCAGCGATGAGCCGAGTTGTTGGACACGACAGGTGTTCCTGTCTTGGCATAAGCCTCTTCGAGCGCTTGGATCTCATTCTTTTTCATATCAACCGCGCAGAAAATAAAATCAACCTGGCTCGCAAAAGCTTCGACCTGCGAAGCATCTTGAACCACGATTTTCTTCACCGCTTCCGGAATAGGAACTGCGAGTTTCCATCTGCCCTGTACGGATTCTTCATATGTTTTACCTGCCGAATTGGCGCTTGCAGAAATAGCTGTTACTTCAAACCATGGATGTTGATCGAGCAGGTCTACAAAACGCTGACCTACCATTCCCGTTCCACCGACGATACCAACTTTCAATTTTGCTGACATTCAATCATCATTTCCTTTCGGTGTGAGTTTCCTCTTATTAAACACTATTCAGGCAATTCCAAAGCGTGTAGTCACAGCCCCGAAAAAACCAAAAAATCCCATCCCCAAGACAATAGTCTCAGGGACGAGATTGAACTCTCGTGGTACCACCCAGATTCGCTGATATGTCACCATATCCGCCTCTTCAAGTAAAGGTTACACAACCATGTTGCTGTTGTATACCTTCCTACTCTAGCTCTGTAACAGGAGCGCCTGTCACACCATCCCTTAATGCTAAGTTCCGATGTGCTGCTCTGAGTCTTTATTCAATAAAAAGTTCTTTACTCCTTTTCAGCTGCCGGAGCTCTCTTTGAAAGAATGGTTTTTATCTACTCGTCTCTTCGTCGCATTTGATATTGCGATTATAATATCAAAATTACCGTGATGAAGTAAACATATTTTTTTGGCTAATGAAATTTATTCGTGATTTCCTTACTGTTTGTTGGCAATAATGGCATACGTCCCCAGTGGACTCCCAGGGCCCAACGCATGATGTGTTCTGAGTAATTTCAGTTCGGAAAGAAGAAGTGTTTTTACTTTGTCAGGGATCGGAAGCCGTTTTAGTTCCTCAGGCGCTTCTGTCAGTGTCATTTCAGTTTCCCAGCGACCGTCCTGCAGTTCGGAAGAATGGATCGAAATCTCTTCCTTCATCATCCAGCCTGACGCAGTGACAAGCTCCTGAATATCCTCCGGTGTAAAAAGCGTACGCACATTGGAGAAGCTGTTCTCCTTGTAACATTCAACCTGGGACTGAATGAGAACGGATAACCAATGCGAGAGCTGGCTCACATCTGTTACTCGTGCATCCCATTCGGCAAAACATAACTGATGTCCCCACGTCCTAACCTTGCTAAGAATCCGGGCGAGTTCGTCAAACGATTTCAAGTACCAGGAACAATGGGATAGTACAATCACATCAAACTCATTCTCGGCAAATTTAACCTGATCACTTAGAATGTCGAACTCATAATCCATTCGAATTCGGTCACCCAGCGGAGATCTCCGCAGCTTGGCTGCCGCTTCACCTACGGTCAACGGTGTACCATAATCCTCTGGTGCAATATCTACACCATGAACGTACCCATGCTCCCCCACCAGGTGTGCAAGCACGGCTGTTGTATCTCCCTGACCACACCCGATTTCCAGTACACGGTTACCTTTCTGTATTCCCCAAAAGTGTCCCAGTTTCATCCGATGCTCGGTCTGAATGTACTGAATGGCGGCGTTGTCCTCGACGTCCATATACTTAATAAGGTCCCTGATGATAGTCTCATTCATGATTCCTCACTCCTCCAAGAGCAACTTGAACTTCTTGCTCATTGTAGCGTTACTGGAAACATTGTACAATGCTGGATTCTATGAAAGAACCATGTACGAAGGAAAGGCTATCTTGTTGCAGCAGATGTGGGCCTCTGCTTCATATCAATGCCTATACCCACTGGGTTGCAAGCTTTTGAAGATAGGGTGTCAGCATGGGCTGTAATTCCTTGCGCATCAATCCGATCTCCAAGATCGCCTGAATATATCCGAATTGATCGCCAATATCGTAGCGACGTCCTTTCAGTTCAAGAGCTAACAACTCCTCCACCTGACTTATTTCTTTCAAGGCATCCGTTAACTGATATTCCCCTCCAGCCCCTCTCTCGATCTGATCTAGGATGGGAAAGATGGAAGGTTTCAGAATGTATCTTCCCATTACAGCTGTTCGGGATGGTGCTTCTGCAAGGGAAGGTTTTTCGACCAAATTGGTGACTCGGTGAACCCGGTCCTCTGCACCAGCCGAATCAATAATGCCATATTTGCTCACATTTGCCGCGTCTACCTGACGGACACCGATGATCTGGCTGCCTGTCTTTTCATAGAGATGAACCATCTGGGCAAGTGCAGGCGGATCAGACACCATAATGTCATCGCCGAGCAGTACTGCGAAGGCATCATCTCCTACAAACTGCCGTGCACATCCAATGGCATGCCCCAGACCCAGCGGTTCTTTTTGACGAATAAAATGAATATTGGCCATCTCGCTGATCGCTTGCACCTCTTCCAGTAAAGACTGTTTGCCCTTGGCATATAAAGAATGTTCAAGTTCAACCGATTTATCAAAATGGTCTTCTATGGATTTTTTGTTACGTCCAGTCACAATGAGGATATTCTCAATGCCTGACTGCACTGCTTCTTCAACAATGTATTGGATAGCCGGTTTATCCACGATGGGTAACATCTCTTTAGGCTGTGCCTTCGTTGCTGGCAGGAAACGGGTTCCGAGACCCGCTGCCGGAATAACGGCTTTTTTAATGCGCATTTCATCATACACTCCTTTCATTTGCTTCATATAACTAATATTTCATACTACACGCAGCTAAGCTGCTATACGAAACACCCAATATCTACTAGCCATATAGTTCAGGACCATTCCCATTAATGTCGCCAGGATCTTGCTCATCACGAGACTCCAACCCAACACATCGTGCAATGTCATCAGAATGAGGGCGGATAATGCAAGAACGATGAGATTGGTGATTAGAAAACGAATAAGTTTCGCTCTATCGTTACCCCCTCGCATCGCATCTCGAAAAGTCCACCTGCCGTTCAGCCAATAGCTGTTCGCAACACCGCAGCTGTACGAGACTCCTTGAGCAATCAGAATCGGCATACCGACCAGTGCGAGTATAGCAAACACCGCCGCATCCACTGCGGTATTCGCAACACCCACAATACCAAACTTGAAGATTGTTACCAGACGCTTAGTCATGATGAGCGACTCGGGCTGTCAATCGGGATTGCACTTGCTGACTCTCGGCCTGAACCACGTCTCTTACAATGTATAGTGGACGTGCCTTGGTCTCATCATAGATTCGGCCAACATACTCGCCCAGAATGCCCAGCATAATCAGGATGAATCCGTTAAACATC
Source organism: Paenibacillus sp. FSL R5-0517 (assembly GCF_037974355.1). Classification (NCBI taxonomy): domain Bacteria; kingdom Bacillati; phylum Bacillota; class Bacilli; order Caryophanales; family Paenibacillaceae; genus Paenibacillus; species Paenibacillus sp. FSL R5-0517. Next base: position 3,011,054 of record NZ_CP150235.1, on the reverse strand, counting down.
AGCATGATACTCACAATAGATGGCCACCCTTTAATCGTAGAATCCGTAAAGATGGCTGAACCAATAACCGTTAACATGTAGATGAATCCACCTACCGACAGGATCGCACCTACATATCCTGCCAGCTTGAGCGGTTTATGCGAAAATGACGTAATGCCATCCAGGCTCAGCTTCAGCATGCGTTTCAGCGGATATTTCGTTTCACCTGCCAGACGTTCATCCCGTTCATATTCAATAGCCGTCTGACGAAATCCAACCCAACTGACCAACCCGCGCACAAATCGGTTTTTCTCCGGAAGACGTTTCATTTCATCACATACTTTGCGGTCAATGAGGCGGAAGTCTCCGGTGTCTACCGGGATATCCGTATCCGTGGAGGCACGAAGTAGACGATAGAATAGACTTGCCGACCATTTCTTGAAACGAGTTTCCCCGCTTCGTCTGGTGCGACGGGCATATACGACTTCATAACCCTCTTCCCATTTGGCGATCATATCCAGTATCAGTTCGGGAGGGTCCTGCAGATCCGCATCAATAATAACCACGGCATCCCCCGCTGCATAATCCATACCTGCTGTTATCGCAATCTGATGTCCGAAGTTACGAGCAAAATCAATCAGCTTCACACTCTCGTCCCAACGGGCGTAATCACGAATCATCTGTGCACTTCCATCCACGCTGCCATCATTGACAAACAGCAGTTCATAACTCTCTCCTGTGCTGCCCATGACCTTCTTCAGACGCCGATAAGTCTCTTCGATCACCGCTTCCTCGTTATACATGGGAATAATAATGCTGTATCGGTACGCGTGAGCCATGTTCGTCCCCTCCCTTTTCCAATGGACTTCGTTCGAGATTTTCATTACAGTTTATAATTTCACTTCGTACAAGGTCGTCTGTCCGCCGAATCCAAAGCCAGCTCTGTTTCCGGTGTCTCCGTTATCCATAGATCCGCTGTCGGTGCCTGTCTTCCATTCTGACGTTGGAATCTCGGTTCCATGTTCTTTGATCCAATCGGTAATTTCCGAGTTTCCTCCACGGCCACCCATGCCACCAACCATGAAATATTTCACTTGCCCGCTCTTGACGAGTTCCTCAAGTTCCTCTGTGGTGTACACCGGGTCTGATCCGGAGAAACCGCCAAGCGTAATCACTGCTGCCTTCTCATCGATGATATAAGGCGCTGCCTGATTATAGTCCGTAGTGGCGAAGAGATACGTTTCGCCCGTATTGTGCTCTTTCAGATAATTCAATGTGGCTGTATCCACTTCTTCGTTACGGTTACCCATTCCACCTCGGCCACCCGTTGCAGGCATTTCTGTATCTCCTGCACCGTTACCCATCGGCATGCCCATTCCGGCTCCACCAAACATGCTACTGGAACCCGTGGGTCCTGCTGCCGGAATCATACTGTTACCACCATAAGTAATTGGGGTGAATGCCCAATAGATTGGACCAATCAGCATCACCATGAATCCCGCGATAATGAAGCCCTGTTTCCATCGATGTGTGCGATGAAGCATAACGACCAGAATGACCGTAACCAGAATGCCTGCGATTAATTCACTAATCGACCATCCTGCACCAATCGTATCGTTATACACCTGCATGATATACCAGCCGAACAGCGTCGTAAGCAGTACGGACACCGGAAGCAACCACGCCTGCCATCCGGTGCGATCACGATATAACTTCCACATCGCTACAAATCCTGCGCCAGTCAGCGCTGCAATTGGAGGTGCAAGCATAATCAGATAATATTGATGGAAGAACCCTGCCACACTGAAAAAGGCAGCAACCGGCAGCAGCCAGGCCAACCAGAATAAGGCCTCCTTGTGCTTATTGGTTATATTTCTCCGTCTTAACCCTGCAAATATGGCAATGCACCCAAGCAGCACAACTGGCAATAGCCAACTTGCCTGACCTGACAGTTCAGTCTGGAAGAGACGCAAAGGACCTTTCTCCCCCGTACCAAACATGCCTCCCATGCCTCCGCCACCATTACCGCCAGAATTTCTTCCGTTTGGCATTTCCATATCATTTGGCATCTGTCCGTTCGGGAAATTGCCATTCAGCCCATTCATGCCGCCCATGGCGTTCCTGCCGTTTGAAGCATTTGAATTATCGGTATCCGGTGCATTGGCATCTCGTCCAGCGCCAGGAACACCACTATCCGTCTGATTAGGAACTGAAGACATGTCCCCTCGATTGCCACGATTATTTCCCTGTCCGATCCCATTTGGCATACCAGCGTTACCTGAAGTATTCTGCTGACCCGTTAGACGAGCCAGGCCGTTGTATCCAAATGCCAGTTCCATGACCGAGTTCGTTTCACTGCTGCCGATATAAGGACGCTCTTCTTCGGGTATGGAATCCACAGTGACGGCCCAGGATAAGGAAACGACCGACAGAACCGCTGTACTGCCGATCATCAGAATGATCTTCCTTCTCCATTTCGCCTGAAATGCGAACAAATAGAACAAATAAAAAGCTGGCAGAATCATGTAGGCTTGAAGCATTTTCATATTAAAGGCTACGCCTATTAACCCAAAGGCAACGAGAATGCGCCAAGCACTGCCTTGTTTGCTGCCTTTGAACAAAAACCATGAACCCAGCAGTAGTGTAAACACCAGCATGCTGTCAATATTGTTGGTCCGGCTGACTGCCGCCACGACAGGCACAGTTGCCATTGCAAGCGCCGAGATCCGTGCTGCTGCAAGACCGTATGTAGGTTTCACCATGAAATAGATCAGGAGCACCGAACCGGTTCCCGCTAATACCTGTGGCAAAATAACACTCCATCCGTGCAATCCAAAGACATAGGCAAAAGCTGTCTGAATCCAGAAGACCACAGGTGGTTTATCTACAGTGACGGAGCCTGCCGAGTCTAGTGAAGCATAGAAAAAGTTGTGGAAGTTGCTGAGCATACTACCAACGGCAGTCGTATAGTAGGAATTGGCATATTGGTCGTTCCAGATACCGTATCCATTCAGAAACGCCGCCAGTAATACAATTGGCAGAAGGACAAAATCCATCCTTCTTTTGGTGTTATTCAATGTTAATCACTCCTTCAAAGTTCTTCATGTCTACTATTCTGACATGCCAAAATAAAACTGGGATGAGTGTCCGCTGAATGTTGTCTGAGGATAATTCATAATCCTTTCAGCTAAATTTCAGTTTGGCAAGCGATAATACAACATATAGTCCCTATCACTTGAGGGAGAATTAAGATGGAAGCAAGCAAGGAGGAACCCCGCATTATGAAGCTTAGCAGCGGAATTAAAATACTATTGGCTGATGATGAACCACATATTTTGCAATTTCTGGAGCTTGGATTAAGCAATGAAGGCTTCGATGTGCGTACGGCACCGGATGGAGCGACTGCGCTTGAGTTGGCACTTGAATTCAGGCCACATATGGCTATTCTGGATGTCATGATGCCAGAGATGGATGGATTCGAAGTGGTCGAGCGTCTTCGTAAGACCGGAGCTCAGGTTGGTGTTATTATGCTGACAGCGAAGGACGAAGTCGAGAATCGGGTTAAGGGCCTTTGGCTGGGGGCTGATGATTATATGATCAAACCCTTTGCCTTCGACGAGCTGCTCGCTCGAATTCAGGCCAGACTGCGCAATCAATTTCCTTTATTAATAGGAGCTGTCACCCACGGTCCCTTCCGAATTGATGATCAGCGCAAAGAAATCACCTATCAGAATCAGGTCCTGGAGCTATCTCCTACCGAATACGAACTGTTAAAATTTATTGTGCTTAATCATGGGATCGTACTTAGCAAAGCAACCATTTTGAGCCGGGTATGGGGGTATGATTTTGGCGGAGAAGAAAATATTGTGGAGGTATATGTTCGCTCCTTGCGTGACAAACTCGGGGACAAAGAGCATAAACTCATACGCACGCTTCGGGGTGTCGGGTACAGGGTGGACCTCTGATGAACTCACTGCCTAAGAAAAATAAACTTCGTTTAAGACGTCTTCACCAATGGATCTGGCCCCGTTCACTGCGTTCTCAATTGCTCTCACGTTCTCTGTTCGTGCTTGCTGGGTTGCTATTGTTAATCGGTATCCTGCAATTCTGGATCATGGAAAGCTTTCTGTATCGAAATCAGGCAAAAACCATGCAAGAACAGCTCATGTCCATGCCCCCGGTTTGGCTTGGAATCCAGTCACGTAGTGGCTCTTCCAACAATCCTTTTGGAGGACAGGCAGGTAACGGATCTGGCAATCGGGTGCTATTTATTCCGGACCGGTCACTGGCGTTGTTTGATAATCAAGGTACATTTGAGGATGTTTTTGGGGAAGACGGTCTGAAAGCTCCTCATCTATCAAGCGTTGAATATCAAGACATTACAGTGGATTTGAAAGAACAAAAACATATTCCCTATCGGATCGTAACGGATAGTCAAGGGAATGAGCAATTGATTGTATTCGCCTCACCAGGTCCACGCAATCGGGGCTTACCCATGGTCCAGATGGGCACAGCTACAAAGCCACTGAAAGACTTGATTATTAAACAGCTTCTGATCTTTCTGATGTTATCACTGTTGGCCATGGTAGCCGGTCTTATTCTATACACTAAGGTATTACGCCGGACATTGATTCCCCTGTCCAACATGGTTAATAAAGTTCAGCAGATCGATGCAGGCAGCCTTGCAGAACGCCTTCCCGTCGTTCAGGGACAAGAGGAAGTGGATCAGCTCGCCGTTTCATTTAATGGGATGCTTGAAAGGTTGGAGAACTCGTTTGAAGCGGAGCGGGAATCGAAAGAGCAGATGCAGCGTTTCTTGTCCGATGCTTCCCATGAGCTTCGTACCCCGCTTACCTCCATTCACGGCTTCATTGAAGTTCTACAGCGGGGAGCAGCGACCAATCAGGATCAATTGTATAAAGCACTGGACAGCATGCACGGCGAATCGGTACGAATTAACAAGCTCGTTGAAGATTTACTGCTCCTGACCAAGTTGGACCAGGCTCCGAAGCAGGAGCGTGAGGTCATTCAGTTGGACAGTCTGTTGCTCGAAATGCAACCCCAACTTGCGATGATGGCTCAGCTGAGGTCCATTCATCTGGACTTGACGGCTGCGGTCCATATACTGGCTGACCCTTATAAGCTGAAGCAGGTTGTGCTGAATCTGTTCCATAATGCGGTGCAGCACACCGATCCAGAGCATGGAGCCATCTCCATTACGTTGTATGCCACGCACCATAAGGCTGAATTGTCAGTAAAGGATAACGGTACAGGTATTGAACCTGCACATCTACCCCATATCTTTGAGCGATTTTACCGCACAAGCAGTTCTCGTTCGCGCAAACAAGGTGGTGCAGGTCTCGGTCTAGCCATTACCCGCTCAATTGTGGAGTCGTATGGTGGGAAAATTACAGTACGAAGTCAGGTAGGCGTGGGAACTGAATTTATGATTTTGATGCCGCTATATAAGACTGATGTCTGAATTGAGGTAGACTCCGGCTTTTCATTGCCATGAAGAATCCCCCATCATTTCAATTAAGAAACGAATGGGGGATTCTTTTTTGTATCTGTTTGATAGAGTGAAGAGTAGTAGTCCAATTGGTTTGAGGCTTCCGGGCTTACAAGCTTAGGAATCTGAAGCCCCTTATTCAAGGATTTACGGCCTATAAATGCTTCTCATAAAATACCATTGTCATTTTGTCGTTAATTGCTTTTGTTGCACCTGTTTTTTTATAACCTATCTTTTCATACAAATAACAGTTTCCCTTCTCTTGCAAGATGGTACCTAGTTTCCATGATTTTGCATCATCATATATCTGCTCAACTATTGTAAAGACTTTTTGAGCAATTCCTTTTCCTTGATGTTCTGGCAGTATAAAAATTGGGCTAACACTGTAGACTTGATTTTCTTTTTTCACGACTCTTATTCCACCAACAGCAATTTCAAGATGACGAATTATGAAATAATCTGTAAAAGATTGATTGATTTGAGTAATAACTCTTTCTACGGTTTCATTAGCAGGGCTTGTTTCAAAATCCTGATATTTTTCCAACAAAGGCATAAATGATTTAACTTTCATCTCATGAATAGTCACTGCATCTGTTAAACATGCTTTATCTAATGAAACCCCCATTAAATATATACCTCCGATTGATACACTTGTTAGAAATATGATTTTTCAGTACATGCTCTCTTAAACTGGTACAAGAAAGATGTTCGTCTACGTTTATGTTTGTTTCATATACAACTAATAAATTAGAACTAACAAACACATTTTTCTTATTCGACGTTATATTCTCATATTCCTTGCTATCCAAGAGACAAAATCAGTCAGAATGAACTCAAAATTTTTTAGCCCCTCATACCCATTATCTTATGGATTACCAAGGGTATACGCCATCCTCATCAAGGAACTCCCCATTATGGCGTTTACCATCTGTCGCATAACGCACGATAATCGCAGCGCCGGCTTCTTTTGATTTACCGCCTTCGGCATTGCCGTTAAGATCTGTTGAAGTGAATCCGGGCGTGACTGCAAAGACTTGAGCCTTGCTGTTTTTGACTTCATAGGCCATGGAAAGAGTCATGGCACTGTTGGCCGTTTTGGATGAGTTATAGTCGAAGGCATTTAAAGTGAATTCCGCATTTTGCATATGGTCCAGAGATGCCATGTCGGTCGAAACATTAATGATTGTGCCTTCATTATCTTTGATTAACGGGAACAAACGCTGATTCAAACGGAACGTGCCGAAAAAGTTCACTTCGAAGGCGTTCCGCAGGTCTTCCTCTTTCGTATCCGTGAAGGAATGAGAGAATGCACCAGGCATACCTGCATTATTGATCAGAAGGTTTATTGAGGGATACTTCTTATAGATCGTATCAGCTGCCAGTTCGATACTCTTCATGTCGATCATGTCGATCTGCACAAATTCTACATCCAATCCCCTGGAAGTTAACTCCGAAACAGCTGCTTCCCCCCGTTCGACACTCCTTGCGCCAAGGATAACTTTCCAACCAGCTTCACCCAACTGTTTTACAATTTCATATCCAATTCCTTTATTTGCTCCGGTTACAAAAACAGTCTTTTTCATGTGAATCCTTCTTTCCGTCATTAGATTTTTATTTAACAATGTATAAGTTACTATGCTACACTTAGTGCAGGTCAAATTTTTTTTATAAAAAGGTGGATTCACATGTTAACGATTGGAGAAGTAGCCAAAAAAGTTGATATCTCGATTGGAGCGATCCGCTTTTATGAAAGAAAGGGACTGCTGAAACCCGCTGCACGAAATGAGCAGAATAACCGCCTTTATTTGGAGGATGATCTGAACTGGCTGGTTTTTATCAAATGCCTTCGTGAAACGGGGATGAGTGTGGAAGACATCAAAAAGTATTATGATCAGGTCAATGAAGGAACCTCCACGTTGAAAGAAAGAACCAGGCTAATTGAGGATCAAAAGCAAAAGTTGCTGAATGATATCGAGGAAAAAAAAGCGCAGCTTGTTCATTTGGATCACAAACTGGAACGCTATTATCGCGGAGAAAATTTTTAAAATAAGCCTTGTCCTATAAATTAAATGAAAGAAAAAGATCAGGCAGCCAGCAATAACTGTCTAGCCTGATCCAAAATGTTAATGTTATAACGATTCTACATGGGACTATGTTCTATCAAAAATGACCTTCATGCTTACACAGTTGATAATGGTGATAAGGTTCATTCTCGATCTCGATCAAATTTAACCTTTCAAAATTACATTTCTGTATCACCTTATTGGATGCTTGATTGGTAATCAAAGCGATGGCATTTAATATTTCAACGTTGGTATGTTCAAACAAATACTGTGTCATCCCTTTTACTGCCTGCGTTGTATAGCCACGATTCCTGAAGTGTTTCGAAATACCGTACATAATCTCCCGATTGGGTGCTGGCAGTTCGTCCTTGGTCCCTGAGCAGCACCATCCTATGAACTCATCATTCTCTTTCAGTACGATAGCCATACGTAAGTATAAATCTCCAATATCCCCTCCCGCCAATGCTGCTTGTTTAAAACGCTGATTCTCAGGGATTTCATATTCGGTGAGCCACAGGGTCCTGTTTTCAATCGTAGCGTTCCATCCGGGTAACATTTCATACACCTCAGGTTGCCACGTAATTTCTTGCAGTTTCTCTAAGTCCTCAAGTCGATACTCGCGCAAATAAATATCCTTGCAATCAATGATTAATTCATCACTTGAAATGGTTTGTTTCATAAGGTTCCCTCCACATACTGATTTACGTTACTTCATTATAGAAATAGAGTCGTGAACCATTGCCTTAAAGGCAATGCCTTGATATGTATAGCGTCAGGATCTTGGTTTTTTTCCAGTTGGGGAAAACACTCTGGATATTGAGCCAAATATTCGCTAACACACCATCGAACCGACCAGTTAATATCTGTTGACCAATTTATCCATTTATGTATTTCCTCCTTTGGAGCATTTTGCAATAATCCATGCATATACCATCCACGCACTCCCCCTTCTGTTTCATTCATTAAATACATCCAATACAACTTTCGCTCTCGTTCGTTCATCGGTTGGCCGAGGGTCGATACTGCAATTTTACGAACAATAGCGGATGAATCCTTAGTGAAGCTCCACAACTCTTCACGTGATAATCCTCCCCTCTCCACTAAAACTGTTAAAGAGAGCGCTCTTTCGATATCATCCATTGAATGAATTGTGTTATAGGGATTTTGATTTTTTATACTTACCATGGGTAAAGTTTTTGTTATGTAGCTTGGCTTATCTGCCCTGTCCATATAACGAATTGTATTCTCAACGTTAATTCGAGGAGCCAGGTTATCATCACCCTCCAGTGGTTCTCCATGCTCGACTAATAAGTGTCTTAGCATCTCAGAACTTAAAGTCGGAAATCGGGAGAATAGATGAGCCGCAACACCAGCAACAAGGGCAGCCGCTCCAGATGTGCCCCCATAAAAAGATACACGCCGAGTAGATTCTTCAATTTCACAAAAGGGGATCGTAAGGTCTAGTCTGGGTGCTAATATATCTGGTCTAAAATGACCATCTCCATTTCTGCCATAAGGTTCATCAGGGAAAGGAACGTGTAATGAACGATCAGCCTTTCCACGATCCACGTAGCCCCCTACTGCTAAATACTGTATTGGAGGCATGATGTTATTTAAACGTGTATTCCCATTCGAACAAATAACCAAAATGCCCTGTTGCACAGCTGTCGCCAATGCTTTAACCGTTGAGTTTTCACTCGTATTTTTAAGATAAACTTCATTATCTAATGCCTGCCAACCAGTGCTTAAAATAATTTTTATATTCCATTCGAGCCCATGTTCAAGAATCCATTCCATTCCTTTTTTCAGACGTTCTCCTTCTCCAGTTGTAAATGCCCCATGATCTAAAACGATAAATGTTGCTGCTGGTGCAATCCCGACATGAATCTGTCCCTCTAATAGAATAGGTTCATGAGCCAAAGCTAATACACTCATAAGGCCATGCTCGCCTTTCCGATTATCCTCCTCCCTGTTCATAGATGAAATGTCTCGCATAGTGACAGTCATATTTTCATGTACGGTAACACATTTAATTCGTGTATTTAAGTGATGTACGAGATGATGCGGTTTAATTGAATCGATAATTACAATCCCCACACCCAGACCAGAAGTATGAAAATCAGGCTGTTCAGCAAAACCTAACCTTTTCCATGTCGGATCGGGTATCGCTTTATCCACACGATCATCTCAGATTTTGATATCATTAGAATATACTCTCACCTTTAGCTTAATGTACATTACCATTTATCCAATGATCATTGGCAGACTTTAAGCACCTAGTGATCTTATATATGCTGGAATCAAACAATCAAACAAGCCCCTCTTTTTCCACAAACTCGTCTTTGGTTAATCCAAAGAGAATTAGATCCTGGTATTTTCCATCCGTATAGATCACTTGGCGACGCACACCTTCCTGAATACATCCAAGTTTTCTCATCATGGCTGCAGAAGGTTCATTTCCTTCGAGTACAGAGTCATTGAATTTGTTGAGCCTGCGCTCGAAGAAGGCATAGTTCAGCAAAATGCGAACAGCTCTGGTTCCGTATCCTTTTCCTCGATGATCCCTGTCAATTTGAATGCCAATGCTAAAGGTACCGTTTCTCTCATCAATGCTGTTCAGGTTCACACCTCCGACATTCTCACCATCCATATTTACAATGGTAAACATGATCCGTCCTTTGGTTAAAGAAAAATCAGAGAAGTTTTCCGTGAAATTCTTAGCCTCACCATGAGTTGGAGGTAATTCTACTGCACACTCCAATAACCGCCCATTCCGAATCCTCCGCCTATTCAACCAAATTTTTACTCCGAGCTACAAATATAATAACCCATAATGTGGAATTGGAGGAGATTTGTTTTTATTGAGCACAAACGAAAATAGCCCCCGAACAAGATAAAACCTGTCGGAGGCTGCGCTCTATTTTATATCCATATCACATTACGATTCTTCCGTGTATTGAGGTTTGGACACATTATCCGGAACCGTTTCGTCAAAAACATCCTGACCCGGATAATCCCGTACTTCTCCCTCGTGAAGCTCATGATTCTCATAATCAAAACGATGTGCAGACCTCTGATCCGCCCGCCACGGAGAACTTTTCCCAAGAGACTCGGATAACAGAGATGAACCGTAAGGACCCTCCGGGAATTCTTCGAGTGTGATATCGTTTCGCTGCGACTCCACCGTAGACACATCGGTATATTCTTGTCGTTCTTCACGCAAAAACTTATCTTTCATCGTTTATCCCTCCTGATCCACTTCCAGATGATTCACGCACACTTATTGTGAGCAAGGTCGACCGTACTTATGCATGAACAATGGAAAACACTGCGTTAATAATTCTAATTCATCACAATTGGCCAATCCATACTAATAGTACAAAACCAATGAGGCCTGCCATGCTAATCCAGGTATCACGCTTGGACCACACCAATAACGAAGAGCGCGTTCCAAGCATAGAGTGCTCTCTAACTTTACGCATTTCCATCGCAATCGTCATATCCTCTGCACGTTGGAACAGTGCCATTAACAAGGGAATTACCATCGGACCCAAATCACGAATCCGTACGGTATTTGGTCTTAAAGCGACCTTTCCACGTGCCCGTACAATCAGTGAGAATCGCTGCCATTCACTCCAGATCATCGGGATAAATCGAAAGATTAACGATACAGCAAGAGCAAACGAGGCTACGGGCAGTCTGATCTTTTTACCGATACCGAGTACCCAATTCAGTCCTTCTACCATTCGCCCATATGGTGTCGTTAGTGAAAACCATAAACTTGCCAACGTGACAATAAACAAACGATACACATTCAGCAAAGTGCCCTCTGCCTGCATCAGGGAAAAGCCAAAGTGCAGACCTCCTCCCTCTGTTGAAAGGGTTGTCCCCGATAGCGCTGTCGATATGATGAAAAAGAATAACAATGGCTTCATTAACTTCATACATCCAGCCAAAGTCTGACGCGGGAGCCCGACAAGTGCTGTCACTACCGGCACCAGTGTTAATGTCAATCCCAGCCATCGATGTTGAAGCATCGCGGCGGTGACCAGCAAAATATATAAAATCCATTTCAAACGCGGGTCCATAACACCATATAATCCGCCTGAAGGAGTCCATGTGTTCGGAAGAAGCTTCGGATCGTGCACTTTCATGTTCTCCGTTGTCTCTCTCTCTGCCAGGTTAGTCGCTGGTCCGGATGCCACTTTCCCTTCGTTCTGAACGCCCACCTCAACGAACGTAGACTGAATAATACTTTCAGCCATCTCTTCTGGTGTCATCGCGATAGAAGGTAGATCAAGACCCGCAGCCCTCATCTGCTGTGCTAGTCGCATCGAAGGTGGCAGTCCGATCCCTGTCTGCTCCAGCAATTCAGGCCTATCGTGAAGTTCTCGCGGCGTAAGATCGGCGATTAGGCGACCTTCCTGCAATAACAATACCCGATCCGCACAAGGCAAGAATGTATCCAAATCATGTGTTGCTACCACGCCCCCACCACCTGCCTGACGATGTTGCTCCAATGCATCCAGCAAAAGCACGACACTTTGCGCTTCCAAACCAGCGCTCGGCTCATCCAGCAGAAGCCAATGTGGGTTGGTCACCATTCCGAGAGCAAGACCTAGTCTGCGCTTCTCTCCCCCACTTAGGGCAAATGGCGACCTGTCCAGATGAAAACGTCGTTCCAACTCCAGGGATACCGGCGGATCCCACTGATTCAGAGCTTTTGTGATCTGCTCTTGTTGTTGTTTCTCTGAATATCGATAGGAACGCAGAGAATATGCGAATTCACGCTGAATACTTCTGGCAAACAGTTGTTGTTCCGGAAATTGAAACAATAGTCCCATTTGCAATAAAATGGACTTCGGCACTTTTCCTTCTTTCCAGAAAGGTGTACCATCCAATGTGATACTGCCTGCATCGGGAGGTCTCAGACCAGCCAACGTCTGTAGTAAAGTCGTTTTTCCTGAACCCGTACAGCCCAACAGCAACGTGATTTCCCCACTGTTCAACTGAATATTTATATCTTCAAGCAGTGCACGCTTGCTCGATTCCGATGCTTCTATACGTATATTGGTTAATTCGATCTCCAACGTGCGACCTCCTTAGCCAATTGTTCAGGCCTCAGTGGCATGGCTTCTGGCCTGATGCCTTTTTTGTGCTTGAGCAATAACGCAGTCTTCACAGTGAACGGAGGATCCAACCCTAATCTTTCACAGGGAGATAGCTGCTCTTTATTCAAAATAGCCTTCTCAGTCATCTCTTTTTCATAGAAAAAGGACTCGGGCTTTCCATCGTACACACAACGCCCTCGGTCCATAGCAATAATCCGATCACACAAGGTCGCTTCTTCCAGATGATGCGTAATCCAGATTACCGTTGTCCCCCGCTGGGTGATCTTCTGAGCTATGGTCTCAATACGGTCTCTTGCTCCGGGATCAAGCATGGCTGTTGGTTCATCCAGAATCAATACATCCGGTCTGGACACGAGCGCTACAGCAATGTTGAGCAGTTGTTTCTGTCCACCCGATAACTGTGAGATGGCCATATCCGGTGCATATTGAAGTCCTACGGTATGTAATACGTCCTGCCTGAGCTCCAATTGTTCTTCTACAGTAATCATTAATGGTGACAATGCATAATGGAATTCCTCTTCAATCGTGTCCCCCAATACCTGGGTATCCGGTTGCTGCAATACACCTCGGACGGTTAGTGCCTCCGGGATAATCCGTACCCCTCCCGATAATGGAATGAATCCAATGAGTAGCCCGGCGAGCGTACTTTTCCCACTGCCATTCGCCCCTACAATACTAATCCATTCTCCTTGATGCAGCGTAAGCGAGATACCGTCCAGCGCTTTCCTTACTTGACCATCCTCGGAAGCATAATGCACTCGGATATCTTCTAATGTAATTATGGGCAGGTTGCCTTGCATCGTAAATTAGTCCTTTCCCTTTCTATTTTTATGTGGTACGATCCTAATCGTCAACCACATTTATATAATTGGTTAACAATCATATTACCAAAATGGAGAGGATTGTTCAAACATGAAATTATCTTTGCGAGGCATTGTATTCAGCGCCCTTATGGCCGCAATATTAGTACTTTTTGGTTACATAAGCATTCCTATTGGCTTTTCCCCAGTACCCATAACATTACAAACCTTGGCTGTTATGCTGGCCGGAGGGTTACTTGGTCCGTTGTATGGGTTCTTAAGTATTGCTCTCGTTGTTGTGCTGACAGCACTAGGCTTCCCACTTCTACATGGAACTGGTGGTCTTGCTGTTCTCTTAGGTCCGACCGGGGGATATGTTGTAATCTGGCCCTTTTCCGCACTCCTGATCGGTTTGTTCCTCTCCAAAGTGAGAATCCAAGGGTTTAAAGGTTTTATTTTTGCGTTTATCATCATTGAATTATTTGGTTCACTATTAAATTATGTCTCAGGCGTTCCCTGGCTGGCTTATGCATACAAAATGTCCTTGCCCGAGGCCATGATTCAAGGATTCTATCCTTACATTATTGGTGATCTGATCAAAGCGGTATTTGCCACGATCATCATCGCACCCGTACGCATGGTATTTCCACCTCAACGTCTTACAGGTAACATGCATTCAACGGTTGTAAAAATCGATTCTTAATGAATCTACATATCCTATTGAATCACGAGCATCCATATTCTAAAACAAAAACAGCCAAAATCTCTTTGGCTGTTTTTGTTGGTTGTTCTGTCATGGAAGTGTCCAGTGTAAATATTTTTTTAGTTCAACTTATATATTCACCCGAATTAATTGACGCTCCGCAATCTGAAATTGTTGATCCGCTGTATTTTCAACAAACCTCTGGTCATGAGATACATAGAGAATCGTTCCTTCATACGCCTTGATAAAACGCTCCAACGCTTCCAAGGCATGCATATCAAGAAAATTCGTCGGCTCATCCAACAATAGAATGTTATATTGCCCAAGAAACAAATAACATAATTGAAGACGAATCGCTTCTCCTCCACTTAATGTTCCCACATTCTTGAGCAAGTCATTCCCTGTAAACTGCATCGCGTGCAACGCACTTCTAAGCTCTGATTCCTCATATTCCGAACGATTTTTCAGAAATTGTAATACAGTATCTTTCATCGTGAAACGATAGCTCATTTGCTGAAAATAACCGATCTTTGCTTTTGGAGACATCGTGATTCCATCTCCAGCACGGAAAACATGGTTAAGCAATGTGCTTTTCCCGCTGCCATTGGTTCCGGTTATCGCTATTTTTTGTTTTAACGGAATTTGAAAACTTGCATCCTCCAATAATATGTTTCCACCCACTTCAAGTGTAAGGCGATCTGCCATAATTGGAAATCGGTTGTGTAACTCCAATGTCTTCGGCTGACGGAAGATAATCGGTCGATCCTCCTGCACCGCACTCACCTCTTGAAGTTGTTGCATGCGTTGTTGAATCGCTTTAGCAGCACGATGCACTGCTTTTTGACTGGTACCTTTGGATTTGGTCTCAAACATGCGGTTTGCTTTTGCCTTGGATTCTTTTTTGGACATGTTTCCAGCCTGCGTTATTTTCTCGGCTTTCTTCATCTTTTCCTGGGCGGCCAGCTCCAATCTTCTTTTCTCTTTGGAGAATTGTTCATGGGCCAGGTGTTGCTGTTCACGCTCCAGCCTCTTCTGTTCCTGATAATCACTATAGTTACCGGTATATACGTGGACTTCTCCCTGATGAATTTCCCAGATCGTGGTCACCAGTTCATCCAGAACCGCACGGTCATGACTGATCAGCACGATTGCCCCATAGTAATACCGCAATTCATCCAGTAAAAATGTAATGCCCTCTTGGTCCAGATGGGTTGTGGGTTCATCCAGTAATAATACTTCATGGTAATGAGTGAACAATTGAGCCAGTTTCAAACGGGTCTGTTCTCCGCCACTCCATGATTTATCATGTTGAGGAATCGCCAATTTGCTGAGTAAAGCCCCGTCAACCTCCAGATTTTCGTTTGGCTGGGGTGGTTCTACTTGTTCCATGTAACCAAACTCTGCGTAACGTTTTACCTTTCCGGCTGTTGGCTGGATCTGTCCCGCAATGAGTTTCAATAATGTACTTTTACCCTGACCATTACCACCCACTACACCGATGCGATCCAGTTGATGCACGGCCAGTCGCTCAATGTTCAGAACTGCTTTATCCATATAGGTCATTTCAACCTGCACTAATTCAAAACATATCTTTTCCATATTCGCTACCTCCGAAATAAGAATTATTTCGTATCGATAGCGAAGAACACTTCTATCGATACGAGCTTATCGTGCCAGCTCGTATCAATAGAATAGTAATGTCATCATAGCGGTGTACCTCCTGAGGTCTCTATTGAGCATCATATCGGCTCAGACTCGTGATAAGTAAACCAAAAAATCACAGACCAAAGGCCTGTGATCCAATGTAAACGAGAATACAAGTTAAACCATGTATATAAGGTCAGGATAATTGAAAATGACAGACTGATCCCGTTTACTCTGAACTAACGGTCAGAGCCTTTGAACGTATTCAATTACCGATTCAAAGGAAAGAAACGCAGTCTCATCGCATTCGTCATGTTCAATAATCCACCTTTCATTATCAGGTAATAGATGTACAATTCCAATTATAAATTTCCAATTCCACCCTGTCAACGGAACCATGAAAACCTAAAACACTGATTTTGCATCTAATCTACTTTATTCCTCTCCCTTTCCACTGTTCAACTTCAATAGAAGTAGAAGGTCCTGGGTATCAACCTGACCTGTTGCCTGCAGAATAACTTCCTCATAGTTGGCGGAATTCGTTACGATAATAGGTGTCACCGTATGATAACCAGCCGCCTTAATCTGCGCAATATCGAATTCTAGCAGCAGGTCTCCCGCTTGAACCCGATCCCCTTCTTTGATATGGGAGACAAAATGCTGTCCGTCCAGCTTGACCGTATCTACACCTACATGAACCAATATTTCTGCACCGGTGTCAGATACTACAGCCAAGGCATGTTTTTTCTTGAATGCAACAGTAACTGTACCGTCGAATGGCGCTACCACTCTGCCCACAGCTGGCTCAATCGCAATCCCTTTACCCATTGCTCCCGAGGCAAATGCCGGATCTGGAACTTCCGATAATTCCACAATCGTTCCCTGAATTGGACTAAATACTTCTTCGTCTGAAGCATTCATTGTACGGACAGGTTGCTGAGCAGATGACGTAGAATCGGACTTTGTTTCTTCTTCTTCAACCGGATCTTTGAAGCCCATGATGTACGTCAGTACAGCCGAAACCACAAAGGATACTACGATACCCAAAATCAATCCTGGGAAGCCTTGCCCACCTGGTCCGTAGAAGATTGGCAAAGTCAGCAATCCCGGTGCACCAGACGCGAATGCCAAAGTGCCCGCTTGACCAATGATCGCTCCACCAACCGCACCACCGATTACTCCAGCAATGAACGGACGTTTCAGTGGTAATGTTACCCCATAGATAGCCGGTTCAGTGATACCGAATAATGCGGTCAATGTGGATGATCCAGCCAGCGTTTTCAGTTTTTTGTTCTTGGTTTTCAGCATAACCCCAAAAGCCGCGCCCGTTTGAGCAAAGATCGAAGCTGTCGCAGCCGGTTTAACGCCATCCTGTCCATACACTGCAACGTTGTTGATAAATACCGGAATAAGACCCCAGTGTATTCCGAAGATAACGAGCAACTGCCAGCTTGCACCCATAACGGCTCCCGCAAGCAATGGACTGAATCCAAATGCAGCAACGAGTCCGGCTGCAATTGCATTACCAACGTATACACCAAATGGTCCGAATACCAACAGTGTCAGAGGTACCATAATCACTAGCAAAAATAACGGTGTAACAAAGTTTTTCACACTATCGTGAAGTGTCTTATTAAAGAACTTCTCCAACTTGCTCATGACAATGACAGCTAAAATGATAGGAATAACCGTAGATGAATAGTTCATCAGAATGACAGGGATACCGAAGAAATCCGTTGGTGTTCCCTCTGCTTTCAACGTGACGATGGATGGATAGATCAGTGCTCCCGCAATCGTCATCGCTACAAACATATTACCCTGGAATTTACGCGCTGTTGTAACCGCTAACAACAGAGGCAGGAAGTAGAAGAGACTATCTGCTGCTGCATACAGGATCGTATAAGTTGTTTCTGTCGTTTCCAGCCATCCGATATTACTTGCAATCAACAATAACCCTTTTAGAATACCGGCTCCCGCCATAACTCCCAGAAGTGGAGCAAAGATGCTGGAAATGATATCAATGATACCGCCAATCCCCTTGGCTTTTTTGCCCGGTTTTTCTTTGTTCGACGAATCATCCAGAATGTTGCTGATCTGTCCAATGGCATTATAGACTTCAGGCACCTTGTTACCAACAACAACCTGAAACTGTCCTCCATTTTCTTTGACTGCGATGATACCTTCTGTTTTCTCCAGCTTGGCCTTGTCTGCCTTGGCGTCGTCCTTCAATACAAACCGTAACCGTGTTGCACAATGAACAAGCGACTCCACATTTTTCTCACCGCCGACGAGTTCTACGATCTCTTTGGCCAGTTTCTCTTGACTCATAATCTGCACCCCCACTTTTTCTCAAACAGGCCCTTTACCGATTTTTTTGCACACAAAAAACCTAAGCCTTGAGTAAGGGGACACTGACACAATGGTCCTGACCTTCTCATGACTTAGGTTTTGCCTGCATAACCAGTAACAATCCCAGTTAAATCGTATTCAATTCCTGTTAATCACATATTATTATAATTAAACCATTTTTGTCAACATTTAAATATTATCGATTAACCACTCGTTCGATATGAACTGTCAGATACAACTTTTCTTCATTGGTCAGCTCATGGTTGTACTCTTTTTTGACAAACAACTCAATCTTCTCCGCACACGCTGCGGCATCAGGATGCTTCTCCTTAATCATGTCATAGAAATGATCATAGTTGTTGTCGTAATGCGTACCACTGAGCACTCGCTGAGAGAAAAACTTCAAATGTGTAATAAAGCGAAAATAACTGAGAGAATCCTCATCAAATTCCATTTTGAAATGATATTTCGCTATATTAATAATTTGCTGAATAAACTTCGTAATGTTCATCGTTGTAATGACTTCTTCGTTCATCTCTGCGTTGACAATATGAAGGGCAATAAACGCGGCTTCATCTGGTGGAAGTTCAATATTCATGCGAGTGTTGATCTGTTCCAGTGTCTTCAGACCCAGCTCGAATTCAGGCTTGTACAACTGCTTGATCTCCCACATTAATGCGTTCTTGATCTCCACGCCTTCCCGATAACGTTCGATGGCGAAGTTAATATGGTCCGTAAGGGACACATAGATGTTCTCATTGAGCTTTCGGCCGAGATTCTCACGCGCATACGTGATGATCTCTTCCACAATTTCAATCAGTTCCATCGGAACTTCACGCAGCAGCATTTTGAAATTATCGGATGTCTGTTTGTTTTTCAATGCAAATACTTTTTGGATGCGGGTCTCGTCTACTTTATCCCCCGGCTTTTTCTTAAAGGCAATCCCACGTCCCATCACCACAAGCTCTGCTCCATCCGCCTGATAGATGCTAATGACGTTATTGTTGATAACCTTTGCTATTTTCACTTCAATCCCCCCGTCACGTTCCACTCTCTTGGCAGTTATACATCGTCTTTTGGGCATACAAAAAAAACCTGAAGCATCACAAAATAAACAAGACATGGTGGTCTGCTTTTTTGGTGCTTAGGTTTTGCCTACTTCGAGTAGTAACAATCCCAGAAACGATATAATTGCGTCAAGTATAGCGCGAACCTGACTATATGTCAACGCTTTCAATGTGGGAACAAACGGAAGTTCCGTGGTTATATCAATTGAACTAGAGAATATTTACACTAGCTACTCCGATGACAGAACAACCTTCCGATCGCTGTTACCCCCTGATTTTTTTGATTCACTTGCTAAAGGGAAAATCCGGGGATAAAGCGAGTTGATACTCACGAAGTGGCTTTCCATTGAAAGCTTTTAGCTTCGCTTCTCCAGCTTTTTTCTGTCCTCTCCGTTTTGTGTAAATGTTTAGTTCAATTGATATAGATGAAACTTCCGATGTTTTATTGCAGTTCAAGACCATTTTAATTCAGAAAAGTATAAACTACTTGTCACCTAGGTTTGTTCCGTTAGATGCAATCACATTTTTGTACCACTCAAAACTCTTCTTCTTCAGTCGTGTTAGCTCTCCTTGACCTTCATTATCACGGTCCACGTAAATGTAGCCATAACGTTTTCTCATCTCTCCTGAGGATGCACTTACAATATCAATAGGTCCCCAGCTGGTGTAACCGATGATGTTGACCCCATCCTGAATGGCCTCACCCATTTCAGCTACATGGCGTTTCAAGTAATCAATCCGGTATGCATCCTCCACTTCACCTTCCGGTGTAACCACATCATTGGCACCAAATCCATTTTCAACGACAAACAGCGGTTTCTGATAACGGTCATGAAGCTGATTGGCAGTAATACGGAATCCTTTTGGATCAATCGTCCATCCCCATTCGGACTTCGCCAGATATGGATTGGCTACCGAGCCAAATACATTGCCACTGGTCATATTTTTAACCACTTCAGGATCGGTACTCGTAGTACGACTTGAATAGTAGCTGAATCCGATATAATCTACGGTATGATTCTTCAAGATTTCCGCATCACCCGGCTGCATAACAATGTTCAACCCGTGATCCTTGAAAAAACGTTTGGCGTAACCCGGATATTCCCCACGTGATTGCACATCAATGAAGAAATAGGATTCTCTATCTTTCTCCATACCTTGGAACACATCTTCCGGATTACAGGTATACGGATAGAAGCTTCCTGCCGCAAGCATACAGCCAATCATGGCACCAGGGATAATCTCATGACATGCTTTGACTGCCAGTGCACTTGCAACCAGTTGATGGTGAGCAGCCTGATATTGAATTTCCTTGATATTATCGCCTTCATTGAACGCCAGCCCCGCGCCAAGGAATGGAAGATGAAGCAGCATGTTGATCTCATTAAATGTCATCCAGTATTTCACCTTGTCTTGGTACCGTGTGAATACTGTTTTAGCGTACTTCTCGAATAAGGTTACCAGTTCACGACTTCTCCAGCTACCATACTTCTCGATCAGGTGCACAGGCACATCGAAGTGAGCTAATGTAACGACAGGTTCAATACCATGCTTCAACAATTCATCGAACAGGTTATCGTAAAATTGCAATCCTGCTTCATTTGGCTGTGCATCTTCTCCTGTTGGGAAAATCCGTGCCCAGGCAATGGAGACACGCAGTGCCTTGAATCCCATTTCGGCAAACAGAGCAATGTCTTCAGGGTAACGGTGATAAAAATCGATTGCTTCATGTGAAGGATAGAATTCGGTAGCGAGCGGCGTAAAAGCTGGAACATGACCTTTCATAATGCTTCTGCGGCTCTCTCCTGTTGGCAGCAAATCAACGATGCTCAGTCCTTTGCCATCTTCTAGATACGCGCCCTCCGCCTGATTGGCAGCAATGGCTCCACCCCATAGAAAATCTTTAGGAAACTCAAAATTAGTCATCATCATTTCTCCTTCCAAATATGTAATTCAGCTATCCGCTCAAATCGTTAGAATATTAAAAAGACAAAATATTTAAGTTGAACTGCACAATTACACATAAACGGAGAGGACAGAAAAAATCTGAGGATAACAGCGATTGGAAGATTGTTCTGGCCGCGTAGTCGTCTCGTGTAAAATCGGTTGTTCAGCTTAAATAGAAAAAACCCGAACCAGCCTAGGTACACGATTACGTGTAAACAAGCCAGCTCAGGTTATGCCCATATCGGTAACATTCCCAGATCAATTATGCGGATTGGATAAAACTTTAGCAAGAATCAGAACCGTTGTCAACTTCCCGAAACCGGTTTAACGAAGAAATGCCCATTATGATATTTGATAAAAGGCAGCACATGTCCCACCAAGAATCATCTGTTGCTCAGACTCTGATAGGGATTGAGTGTGGGTCTTAATGAGACCGTATACTTCAGAATACGAAGCCGCAAGGTTACTCACTGGCCAATCGGACCCAAACATTAACCGTTCCGCACCAAAGGCTTCTATGGCGATATTCAGATAGGATGTAAAGTCACTCGGAGTCCAACTTGCCCAATCTGCTTCAGTCACTATTCCTGAAAGTTTACAATATGTGTTTGGTTGGGCAGCCAACGACTCCAGTGCTTCTCGCCATGGTGAGAGTATACCTGATTTTATGTCGGGTTTGGCTAGATGATCAAGTACAAATCGCTGTTCAGGAAACGCCTTAACCAGGTCAACGGCATAAGGCAGTTGCTCCTTGGATACCAACAGATCATAGGCCAAATCATACTCTTTAAGCAATGAAATCCCACGCTGGAAATCTTCTCTCAAAACATACTGAAGATCAGGCTCATCCTGTATGACATGACGCACACCCTTCAGAACCGGATTGGACGCGAGCAGTTCAAGCTGATTTCGAACATCATCCGAACAAAGATCCACCCATCCGACCACACCTTTGATAAACTCGTATTGGTCTGCCAGTTGCAGAAGCCACTCAGTTTCTGTCAGTGATTGTCTCGCTTGCACTGCAATGCATCCGTCCATCCCCGATTGTGTTAATATAGGTTCCAAATCATGTGGGAGAAAAGACTGACGAATGGCTTTCATCTCTTCCCCAATCCATCCATACTCGGCAATATTGTATTCCCAGAAATGTTGATGTGCATCCAGCTTCATTTTACATTCCTCCAAGAGTATATGAATCTAATTATTGTTAAAATCAATTATATCATCTCAATTCCAAATAAAATCATTATCTTCACACAATCAACTAGCTAAATCAGATCACTAATTATCACATGAGTTTTATTGCAATTATGCGGGTATCCCCCTATATATAATCATGATATATTAAATTCCGAAAACGCTTTCAATACATAATTCGGTGGTGATCCCATTTTTGAACAAGTCATGATTTGGTTTGAGTTGAGCTCCATTTTCACAGTTGCTTAACTTCTATTCAAGTTCAACCATTCTAACTGAAGGAGATTATGTTGATGAAAAAAAATCGTAAATCGGTCCTCTCTCTTACACTTGTAACTGCCATGATTCTGTCTCTGTTCTCTTCGGCTGTCGCTTCCGCTGCAACAGACAACAGTGAACAGGCCAGTACCTCAACCGCGCCAAGCAAAATGCAGGCATACGTGAACGCCATGGAGCCTGGCTGGAATCTGGGTAACTCTCTGGATGCCGTTGGTGAGGATGAGACAGCCTGGGGCAATCCGCGCATTACGAAGGAACTAATTCAATCGATCGCAGCTGAGGGCTACAACAGTATCCGTATTCCTGTGACCTGGGAAGCTCACATCGGTGACGCACCCGACTATACAATTGATTCCGCTTACATGAATCGGGTTCAAGAAGTAGTGAACTGGGCCCTCGATGCCGATCTCTACGTCATGATCAATCTTCACCATGACTCCTGGCGCTGGATCAGTTACATGGAGAAAGACCATGACAACGTACTTGCCCGTTACAATGCTGCTTGGACTCAGATCGCTGACAAGTTCAAAGATGCATCCGACAAACTCATGTTCGAAAGTGTTAACGAACCCCGCTTCTCCGAAGGAGGTACAACAGATGCGGCTATTGGATATCGCATGCTGGACGAGTTGAATACTTCTTTTCATAAAATTGTAAGAACTTCGGGAGGAAACAACGATACACGTCCACTTGTGCTTCCAACGATGCATACTTCTTCCGCTCAACCTGATCTGGATGAACTGAATAAGACCATTCAAAAATTGAGTGACCCCAACATTATTGCAACCGTTCACTATTACGGGTTCTGGCCATTCAGTGTGAATATTGCAGGTTACACCAAGTATAACGAGGAAGTCCAGAAAGACATTACCGATACCTTCGATCGGGTATACAATGCTTTTACAGCCAAAGGCATTCCGGTTATCGTCGGTGAGTATGGCTTGCTTGGTTTTGACCAGCATACAGGTGTCATTGAACAAGGCGAAAAGCTGAAATTCTTCGAATTTGTTGGGCAATATCTGCGTCAAAAACAGATGACAACGATGTTGTGGGATAACGGACAACACTTCGGACGCACAAGCTTTACTTGGTCTGATCAGGAACTATTTGATACGATGAAAGCAAGCTGGACAGGTCGCTCATCCACGGCTGAAACGGACCTCGTGTACCTTAAACAAAATGAAACCATTCAAGATAAAAAAGTAAAACTCAATCTGAACGGTAACAAATTCAATTCGTTGAAAAATGGTACTACTCCTCTTGTCAGAGGTAAAGACTATACGATCAAAAAAGATGTGCTTACGTTAAAATCCAATCTGTTAACCAAATTGACAGCCTCTGGTGATTTAGGCGTAAATGCCACACTCACAGCAGGATTCAACCAAGGTGCGGACTGGAACTTTAATATCATTAAATATGACACACCTACTTTAAATGATGCAACGGGTACGACCAGTGCATTTGCCATTCCAACTACGTTTAACGGCAACCAACTGGCAACGATGGAAGCGACATATGCCAACGGGGAGAACGCCGGTCCACAGAACTGGACTTCGTTCAAAGAGTTCTCTTACACGTTTAGCCCAGATTACGATCGTCAGGTGATCGAGCTAAAACCTAACTTCTTTAATGAAACCAATGATGGCGAAGTCACCCTCAAGTTCCACTTCTGGAACGGCGATGTGCTGACGTATAAAATCACAAAAAATGGAACCAGTGTTGTTGGCGTAACTTCATAACACTTTTAAGGGTTCCTAAATTCTTATTTCCCATCGGAATTACAAAACGTTCTGTCCAGAGCAATCGGCTCGGACAGAACGTTTCTGTTTTGTTATAAAAATTGCATAAAAATCTGGCGAAAATGATTTCATACGTTCACTTATTGAGGTTCAATGAATCTCACCACAAGTATTGCATCCCCATTGGCTTGCACAGGACCGGTTGAGGTTCCTGTAACCGTTGCTATCGCTTCATTCCCGCTTGGAATCAGCACAGGTGTTATCAACGGCAGACCCGCAGCCTGAATGACATCCATGTCGAATTCGATCAATAATTGCCCTGCAGTTACACGATCTCCGCTATTCACATGGGCGGTAAAACCATTTCCTTTGAGTCCAACCGTATTAATTCCGATATGAACCAGCATCTGTACACCTGTCTCATGTTCCAGAATCACCGCATGTTTACTTTTGTTCATGACATGTGCAATGACACCATCAAACGGAGCATACACTTTACCTTCTGATGGTTCAATGGCAATGCCCTCACCCATATGTTTTTCCGAGAAAGCCGGATCAGGTACCTGCTCCAAATCAACGACAGTACCATTCATCGGCGAAGCGATTTCGAGCAATTCTACCTTAGGACGATTGCTTATAACAGCATCGGTAACTGAATTGGTGCGCGGATTAGAATCCGCTGCATGAACGTCAACTGATGTTACTCCACTGTTGTCATGGCTTACCGGTTCCTCTGCAATCGGTTGATCCTTATATCCGAAGAACCAGGTAAGTGCAAAAGCAATGGCCATGGCAACCACGTTGGACAAGATGTACAACGGCAGTTGGCTGTTGAGATAGAGCAATGTTCCAGGGATAACCGTTACTGCCATGCCTGTACCTTGCAGATGGAACAGGGAAGCGATGAAACCCCCCACACCACCACCAACCAGCCCCATAATAAATGGTTTCATATAACGCAGGTTAACACCGAAGATGGCAGGCTCGGTAATGCCTAGAAAAGCAGACAATGACGAAGGTAATGCGAGTGCTTTGAGTTTCATATTTTTGGTTTTCAGACCAACCGCAAGACAAGCGGCTCCTTGTGCAGCCATGGCACAGGTGATAATCGCGTTGAACGGATTGAATCCTGTTTTCTCCAATAGCTGAATCTCCAGGAAGTTAAAGATGTGATGCACACCGGTAACAACAATAATCTGATGGAAGAATCCAATGATAATACCTGCGATGCCAAACGGAAGATCCAATACGGCTGTTGTTCCATGCAGTACCCACTCTTCCAGGGAATGGAACACGGGACCAATCGCGAACAGTCCAAGTATAATCATAACCGTTAACGTTATAAAAGGAGTCAGAATCAAGTCCAGTGCCTCAGGCACCCGTCTTCTTAGTACCTTCTCGAACTTGGCTCCAATCAAACCTACGAAGAACGCAGGCAGGACCGACCCCTGATAACCCACGACAGGGATAAAACCGAACATATGCAGAGGCTGGGCTGATCCATCCGCCACCGCGTAAGCATTGGGTAATGCCGGATTAACCAGCATTAGCCCCAGTACGATACCAAGTACCGGACTTCCGCCGAATACGCGGAATGCAGACCACGCTACAAGTGCAGGCAGAAATGCAAATGCCGTATCCGTCAGAATTTGAGTAAACAACAGGAAATTGGAAGAGATATCATCTGGTGTTGCACCAAACAAAGCCAAAATTTCATTCTGGGTAAGTAATCCGCGCAAGCCCATGAACAACCCTGTAGCTACCAGTACGGGGATGATGGGTACAAATACGTCACCAAAAGTGCGGATTGCCCGTTGAAAAGCGTTTCCTTCCTTTTTTCCCTGACTCTTCACATCATCCTTGGACGATCCTTCGATTCCCAGCTTCTCAACCTCTTCAAAGATTCGATTCACCGTTCCCGTACCAAAGATAATCTGATATTGACCCGAGTTGAAAAAAGCCCCTTTCACCTTTTCGATGTTCTCGACCGTTTTCTGATCAATCTTCTCTTTATCCTTCACCATGATGCGAAGACGTGTTGCACAGTGTGCAAATGATGCGATATTCTCTTTGCCCCCGATGGCATGAATGACTTCCTGGGCAATCCGTTGATTCTCCGACATGTTATCTCATTCCTCTCACGTAATACTTAATAAATCCATTGTGTTGCTTCGAAATCAGCTTTGCCTCCGTGTGCAAAGAAACGAATATCCACGCTGTCCCGACTTGGGAAAATGCGGCTAGTAAAGACCTCTTCCCCGTCGTTCACAAAGATCTCAACTGAAGATGCGTCTACGAACAGATGGAATTTAATTACGTCCGCAGTAAGCGCGCACCGCCGTACAGCGCCATTTTGCTCTGCCAGCTCGGCACCAGACATCGTCCGATCCAGAATAACTTTCTGCTGAATCCGATCATACAGAAGAACCGTTTTCTCCGTTCCACTTGCACGGAATTCGATGCCGACCATCTCTGCATCTGCTTGGCTTATCTCACATATCAGCTCATAGGAAATTCCATTCAAACCAGTGAAAGATCGACTCTCATGGTCAATCGTTACGCGAATATGCGTGCCTTCCTCCTGTTGACGCAATTGGTTCATCTCAACTACTGGTTGTTGAATTAACTTCCCGTCTCGCAGTGTCAACTGCCGAGGAATGGTCAGGCAATGAGCCCAACCGTTATCATCTGTCGGATATGCCAGATCAGGAAGCCCCATCCAACCAACCAGAATACGTCTTCCATCCGGGCCCTGCATGGTTTGTGGAGCATAGAAGTCGAATCCACGATCCAACTCCTGAAACTCACCATGATTGAACTCTCTCGTCTGAAGATTGAGCGGCTCACCGATCAGATAACCGGACTGAAAAACATTCTGATAATGATCTCCTGCAGCATCTAAGCCTTGTGGTGAAAAGACAAGCACGCCTTTCCCGTCCATCTCCATATAATCCGGGCACTCCCACATGTAACCAAAGGAAGTGAATTGCGTGCGAATTTCACCAAGAAACTCCCAGTTGTTCAGATCAATTGAGCGATACAGTACCGTACATCCCGTCTCGTTTGTTCTCTGCGCACCAATGACACAATAATATGTACCTCCTTGTTGCCACACCTTGGGATCTCTGAAGTGTTCCGTGTATCCGGCTGGAACAGACGAGATTACGGGATCATTCCGTTTGGTTACTGAACCGCTTTCATCCATGACAGCCAAGCATTGATATGGATGTCTGACCCAAGCCTCATTCCTCGTATTGCCCGTGTACAGCAAGTGCAGCTTGCCATCTTTTTCAATCGCACTTCCGGAATAAGCTCCGTGTGAGTCATACCAGCTATCCGGTTCGATTCCAATCCCGACATTTTCCCAGTTCACCAGATTCTTCGAGCGGGTATGATACCAGTATTTCATGCCGTGTTCTGTTCCAAGTGGAAACCACTGATAGAAGAGATGATAATAGCCTTGATAATATGCAAAGCCGTTAGGGTCATTAAGCAGACCCGTTATGGGCTGGATGTGGTAACTCTGTCTCCATGGACACTCGGATATCTGTGCTTCAAGCTTCGCAATCTCTTCAGGCTCAGCTTGTTCAATCCGTCTATAGCGCTGCTCTCTAGTCATTTTCATAGCTGTTCTCCATTCTCGCTTATATAAGTTAGACCAAGAAACTTCACACTGGGACTACGATGGCAGAACAATCCTCCGATCGCTGTTATCCCCAGATTTCCTGATCCCTTATCTAAAGGGTGAAATCCGGTGATAAAGGCGAGCACTCCGTTTCTTCAGATTTTTTCTGCCCTCTCCGTCATGTTTATTTCTTATTTAACTTATACGAAAATCAAATTATAGGAACCGGTTCCAACGGATACAAAAAAATAATTCCATTTGGCATTAATGCCTGCCCGTGTTCGCATATCCGTATTGGATATCCACTATGGAACCGGTTCGATGGAATTATCATAAAGGATGTTTTTATAATTTGTCAACGCTTTCTCGAGGAATCAATTCTACGTCCAGTGTTGTTCGTGCCTCCACCGACTCGCCTTTGACCAGACGAATAATGTGATTCGCCGCTACTTTCCCTGCCCGCAAATAATCATATTTCACAGTCGTCAGCATGGGATGGATCATCTCCGTAATCTCATATCCGCCAAATCCGGTAACAGACAAATCTTGCGGTATGCGAATTTTATTGGAGAACGCGATCTTCATCACACCCAGTGCGATATTATCCGTGGCCCCTACAATGATTGTTGGTGTGATTTCTTTCAGGATGGCTTCAGCGGTCACGATGGCTTCAGACATCTTGAAGCTCGTCTCATAATACTTCACTTCACATCCACCACACTCGGCGATTGCTCGCTGGAACCCTTGTTTACGATAGATCCCTACCGCCCGATCCTTCTCGCTAACCCCCATATAGACGATCTTGCGGTGACCCTGTTCGACGACATATCTGCCCATCTCATAACCTGCCTGGTCATCATTATGAACCAGACTGTGCAGTTGCTCATGTTGCTGCCCCACCAATAACACCGGAATCCGTATATCCTCAACAGCCTTCAGATGTGCTTCGGTCACTTCAGCAGCCAAGAGAATAATACCCGACACCTTCTGTCGTGCAAAATCATAAATGGCATCAATCTCACGCTGCATGTCCTGACTCGTATTTGCGATCAACATCTGATATTGATTACTTCGCAGCTCTTCATCAATTCCGATCAGTGTCTGGGAGGTCGCAAAAGAATCGAGACGTGGCACAACCGTACCAATGATACTGGTCTTCTTCGCCTTCAGACTCTGTGCAAATGTGTTAGGAACATAATTGTATTGTTTGATAATACGCTCAATCTTCTGGCGTGTATCCTCACTAACCGATCCGCCATTCAGGTAGCGAGAGATCGTGCTTTTTGCCACACCTGCCATCTGAGCGATATCAGAAATCGTTTTATTCATAAAGACCCCTCTTGTTTCTTTAACTAGTTTACCTTTTATTATACTTCGAATCGCAAAGCCATGGCGAATTAGATTCACCTCCGTTTATCGTGTCCAATATACTTTCCTATGTAATAGCAAAAGCCCGATATCACTGTGACGTTCATACAGAAAGTATGATCCCACATTCATCAGGCTGTTAAACTTTCATCTGCACGTTTGCTCAGATCATTAACACAAGAATACTCGCTACATTCTACATCTCAAACTTCAATAATAATAGGCAAGATCATAGGTCTTCTCTTGGTTTGAGCGTAAATATAGTGACCGATCTCGTCTTTCAGCTTTCTTTTGATCACATTCCACTGATTCACGCCAGACGCGGTCAGCTCACCCATCCGGTTTAGAACCAGCTCATGAATTTCATGCATGAATTCTTCCGAGTCCTTGACGAATATGAACCCTCTGGAGATAATCTCGGGTGACGTGACCATCTGTTTTTCCGTTTTGCTTAAGGTAGTTACAATCACCAACATACCATCGGATGACAGTTGCCTGCGATCACGCAGGACAATATTGCCGACATCCCCCATGATCAGACCGTCTACGAGACTGTTTCCTGATGCAATTTTGGGACCCAGAGAAGCAGTGCCGTCTTTGTACTGGACCATATCCCCATTATTCACGATAAACACATGATCACGCTCTATACCTACAGACTCGGCAAGCAGCCTGTGCTGATACAACATACGGAACTCACCGTGGATCGGAATCAGATAATCCGGTTTCATCAGGGTCAACATCAATTTGAGCTCTTCCTGACTGCCGTGTCCCGATACATGCATTCCTGCTGCACCACTTGAACCATACATCACACGTGCTCCGAGAACATACAGGTTATCAATGACATGTGCAAGATTCCGTTCATTGCCCGGTATGGCTCCGGCCGCAATAATGACCGTGTCCCCGGCGTTAATTCTTACATGTGGATGCTTACCGGATGCCAGACGTGATAATGCTGCCATCGCTTCTCCCTGGCTACCTGTACATAAGACAACAACCTGTTCAGGTGGAAACTGATCCGAGTCGATGGCTTCAATCAACAATCCGTCAGGAACTTGCAGATACCCCAATTCACTCGCCACCGATACCACATTCACCATACTTCTGCCCAACAGTGCCAGTTTGCGTCCCGTCTCGAATGCTGCATTTACAATCTGCTGTACTCTGCTGACATTTGACGCAAAAGTAGAGATAAATACTTTTTGTTTTGCACGGATAAAGGCATCCAGAATGTGGTCTCCCACTACACGCTCGGAAGGTGTAAAACCCGGTCTTTCTGCATTGGTACTCTCGGAGAGCAAAATATGGACACCCTGTTTGCCAATCTCGGCCATGCGGTGCAGATCTGGGAAAGGTCCATGTACAGGCGACATATCAAATTTGAAATCTCCGGTATGCACGACATTACCCACGGGGGTCTTAAAGAAGATACCAAGACAATCCGGTATACTATGACTGGTTGCGAAAAAGGAAACCTCGATTCCTCCCAGCGTAATGCTGGAGTGAGCATCGATCGTATGCAGGTCCGCCTTGCGCAGAAGTCCATGCTCTTTCAGTTTAAGCTCGATCAACCCTCGAGTGAGCCTGGATGCATACACGGGGATGTTCATTTGTTTTAACAAATAGGGAATGCCACCGATGTGATCTTCATGTCCGTGGGTAACCACAAGACCCCTTACTTTATCCAGATTCTCCAGCAGATACGCAACATCCGGAATGATCAGATCAATCCCAGGCAATGTCTCATCGGGAAACTTCGAACCACAGTCAATCACGATGATGTCCTGATTGTACTGGATCAAATACATATTCTTTCCTATTTCATTCACGCCGCCAAGTGCAGCGATATACAGTTTGTTGTGGGCTAGATTCAACGCTATTACTCCTCCTCTGCGTGGCAAACGTATGCGATACGGATCTATATTCCTAGTATGGAAGCAATCTCCTCACTTATGCATTTCCTTGTGATTAATGTCAAAAAAGAAAAAAACCACCACGGAACTTTCATTCCGCAGTGGTTAGACTTACACCAACGATTTATCACGCTGTAGCAATACGTCTTGTTCATAGGTTTTGATATCGGTGATCCACTTTTCACGAACAGGCACTCCCTGCCTAGCACAATAGTAGTCCCAGATTGCGCCAAACGGATAGGATTTGAACTCTTCCGTTAACGCGAGACGCAGGGTGTAATCTCCATCAAGTTCGGCTTGTTTCAAGGCATCCACCGGTTCCAGCATCGCACGAAGAAGGGCTTTGATTGTGTTGCGAGTACCCACAACCCATGCAGCTACACGGTTAATGCTTGCATCGAAGAAATCCAGTCCAATATGTGTGGTCGCAAGCAGATCATGTCGAACCAGTTCACGGGCAATTTCCAGCAACTCATCGTCCATGATTACCACGTGATCACTGTCCCAGCGCATCGGGCGGCTTACGTGCAGCAGAATGCCACTTGTAAACAATGACAAGGACGACAGTTTATTGGAAATAACCTCTGTTGGATGGAAATGACCCGCATCAAGACAGATCAACGTATCATTTTGCAAACCGTAACCCATATAAAATTCATGAGAACCCACCACATAGGCTTCCGAACCCAGACCAAACAGCTTACTCTCTACCGCATCCAGGTTGTGCTCTGGGTTAAGGCGCTCGCCGAATACTTCATCCAGTGATTCTTTGAGACGTTTGCGTGGAGTCAACCGGTCAACCGGATTATCCTTGAACCCGTCCGGTACCCACACATTGGTTACACATGTCTGACCGAGCTGTTCCCCGAAGTAAGCACCAATCCGGCGGGATGCCTTGCAGTGATCAATCCAGAACTTGCGAATCTCAGGGTCTGGATGACTGAGTGTAAACCCGTCACTTGATTTTTCATGAGAAAAACATGTTGGGTTGAAGTCCAGGCCGAGTCCTTGTTCTTTGGCCCATTTCACCCAGTTCTCATAATGCTTTGGCTCAATCTGATTCAGTTCAACCTGCTCGTCTGTGTCCGTGTATATCGCATGCAGATTGACCTTATGTTTACCAGGAATCAGAGCAAAAGCTTGCTCCAGATCGTTACGAAGTTCTGCTGGTGTGCTCGCAGCCCCCGGGTATTGACCTGTAACGGAAATACCCCCTGTTAACTCGCCATCTTTATTCAGAAAACCTTTTACATCATCGCCTTGCCAACAGTGTACGGATACTTTGATCTCCGCGAGTCTGTTCAGCACCTCTTCTGTATCAATTCCGTGCTGAGCATACAATGCCTTGGCTGCTTCATACGCTTGCTTGACTTGGTTATCCATCCGCAAGAACCCTCCTATTTTAACGTGTAAATGCTGCTGGTACACCGCCATCAATGGTCATCATGCAACCGGTTGTTTTTTCGGATTTTGAAGAGGCAAAGAATGCAATTCCTTCTGCAATATCTCTAGGATAGATATTCACGAGCAATGTCGTCCGTTTGCGGTAATACTCCTCCAATTGATCCGGTTCGATTCCGTATGCCGCTGCCCGTTCGTTTCTCCAGGAACCGTTCCAGATGGCTGAACCCTGTAGAATGGCATCCGGGAGAATCGTGTTGACACGAATGCCATACTCTCCACCTTCTGCTGCAATGCAGCGTGCCAGATGCGCTTCCAGTGCTTTCGCTGAACTGTAAGCAGAGGCACTTTTACCTGCATACACCGAATTCTTGGACCCGATAAATACCATGCTTCCCCCAATACCCTGTTGTTTCATCAGCTTGAACGCTTCACGAGCGACGAGGAAATACCCTGTGCCCAGTACATTCATGTTCAGGTTCCATTCTTTCAAGGATGTTTCGTCAAACGGGCTGGATGTGGCCAATCCTGCATTGTTCACGATAATATCTACTCCGCCATATTGCACCGCAACATCCGCATAAGCCGATTGAACGGCTTCCTCATCGGTCACGTCCATTTTCAGCGCATAAGCACGATTCGCTCCGTACTGATCATTAATCTCCTGTGCTACCTTCTGTGCACCTTCCAGATTAAGATCAGCGAGCACCACATGAGCGCCTTCGGATACCAATCTGCGCGCTGTTTCACTTCCGATACCACCTGCGCCGCCTGTAATAAACGCCACTTTGCGGGAGAATTCGGTTTCTGCCGGAGCGAGAGACAATTTGTACAATTCCAACGGCCAGTACTCCACATTGTAAGACTCGTTTGCACTGAGCGATACGAATTGACCCAAGCTAGTCGCTCCACGCATAACGGCAATCGCTCTGTGGTACAACGCTCCGCTTACTTGGGAAAGCGCCCAACTCTTGCCTGTGTTGATCATGCCCACACCAGGAATGAGGATAACGCGTGGTGCCGCCTCGAACATGACATCACCTTCGTTTTTGTTGCTCTCAAAATACTGCTGATATTGCTCTTTGTAGGCAGCTACACCTTCTACCAGCTTGGCTTTTAAACCTTCGATATCTTCCGCATCCGGTGTCCAATCGATGAACAGAGGTACCACTTTGGTATGTACCAGATGATCCGGACAAGCTGCACCTACCTGAGACAATTCCGGGGAATCTGATCCGCCTACAAAAGCAAGTACGTCCTCTTGATCATCAAAGGACAGAATCATTTTTTTGCTATCTGATACCGCTCCACGAATCGTTGGCATCACACGTGATACGATCTGACGACGAACATCAGCGGCAAGTGCCGGGTGCTTCACACCACCAAACAGACTTTCTTCGTTCACCCGTGCTTCGATGAAAGCTTCTGCTTCATTGATAATCTTGATCGTTTGAGCGTAACATTCCTCGGATGTTTCTCCCCAAGTCACAAGTCCGTGTTTTTCCATCAGTACGAGTTCGGCATGGGGATTCGAGAATACGCTTTCAGCAATCATTTTAGATAATGTAAACCCTGGACGTACGTAGGGCACCCACACAAAACGATCACCGTAGATCTCTTTCGCCAACTCCTTGCCATTATCCGCACAACACAGGCTAATAATCGCATCTGGATGAGTATGATCCACATGTTTATATGGAAGGAACGCATGCAGAAGAGTCTCAATGGAGGCGCGCGGGTGCTTGGCATCGATCATGCAATGTCCCAGATATTCAACCATCTCTTCATCCGACATGGATTCACGTTCAATTAATGGTCTGATATCTTCAAGCCCAAGTCCGGTAAAATGCTTCGCTTCCATCGAACCCAGATCTGAGCCGCTGCCTTTCACATACATTACTTCTACATCACGACCACGAAAGTCCTTCACTGTCGTTTTGGTAGACGTATTACCACCGTATATGTTACATACACTGCGATCAGAACCAATGAGATTGGATCTATAAACCAGCTGTTCAAGTCCTGTTGTTTTCTCAGATGCCTGCGACGCATTCCATAAACTCTGTACCATTTGTTTCCCTCCGATAATGTTTGTTTTATTCCTGATACGAGTTTAACATCTTTGTTTTATTTTGAAAACAAAATAATTTTAAACAAAACGGAAATATTCAAAAACCATCAATGATTGAGCCATTTTATTAAAAAAAACACCCTGACGTGAACGTCAGAGTGTTCTGTTTCATCGGGGGATTAGAAAATCCCCGCTTTTTGGGAGGTGTTTTTGATACCGTAGGTATCATTAACTACAGTGTTGCCAAAGCTCGTTAAGCTTCCATTCGGACCTGTGGCCATGTCGAGATAGTTCAGACCTGAACTGTTTCCGTACCAAGACCAAGCAAGCCAGCCTACCCCTTTTTCCTGACCATATCTCATGATGGCATACTCGTCCACATCGCCGTTAGTGTGATATCCCCCGAATTCACCAATGATCAGAGCCAATCCTTTGTTCAGCACATTCTCCATATTGGCTTTGACCGTTGCAGCATCTTTGCCAGCATACTCATACATATGAATAGAGAACACGGTATTTTTCTGTGAATCGGCTGCAAATACACTTTGTCCATAATCCACGATGGATTGAGGGAACTGTCCCCATCCGGCTGCATCTACAATTAGCGTATTTTTGATTCCCGCATTTCTGAGTTTCGGAATGGCTTTTTTGTAACCCTCAGCCCACGCACTTCCATTCCACGTTCCATACCATTCATTGGCGATGTTGACGATTACCCGATCTTCTTTGCCAATCAAAGCTTCCTTAATGCTAATCCAGTAGTTCACTGCCGCATCCAACGAATTATAGTCATCTTTCCCTGTGGCGTCATGTACCTCGAGCACAGCTATCATTTTATTTTGGTTAACCACATTAATAATATTTTTAACAGCGTTCAGATCATCTTTGGTGTACAGGCTGCCATTCGAAAGAACAATGCGTACCGTATTGGCACCTGTTTTGGCAATTGCAGGGATAGCGGTATTCAAATCATTCTTGAACCAGGAATGTCCGTGATTAACACCTCTCATGACAAAAGGTTTACCTGTGGAATCATACAACTTGTTACCACTTACATAAAATCCTGTGGCAGCAGATGCTTTGGGGGCTGCACTCCCCAATGCCATGAACATGAGCGCAGCAATAACCGTGAAGATTGTACACTTTTTCAGATTAACCATTTGTTTGCAACCTCCTGAATTGGATTTTTTATTTCAATTAACCCTGCTCTAGGCAATAAGTTAACTAAAATCGCTAGTAATAGACGTTTTAACGGGTAACAAACAAATAAAGACTAACCTTATTAAGGTTAAGTTATTTTCCTAAAATAAACCTTATCGATAAGGTTATGAATTCATAATAAAATGAAAACGCTTACTAAGCAAGTGTTTTTTACCATTGAATAGCAATCTTTTCTTTTAAACACCACATCAAAAAGGCTCTTTCCCCTCACACCCGTTCGGAGAAAGAACCCTCTGTATTATAAATGTCAGTTAACTATTGTACTCTTTGATTTTGAAAAAGTGTCTTCCCTACCTGCTATAATCAACCCAACCCGGTAATGTGGTCTTACCCGAATCTCATTAAACTTCCCGATCTCCACACCCTCAAACCGCTCTACATAAGCCTGATTCACATAACTCTCAGTCGTTCCTCTTCGAATTGGAGTTATGGACAGACGAAGCGCATGATCGGCCAGCAAATGACGGGATTGCTTCAAACCAAGCATCCAGCTATGCCCATAGTGAATATGATCTGTTAACATCTGATGATGAATATGTGCTGCTGCAACGTCTCCTTCATAATCAATCTCAACCCATACGTCATCTACTTGTTCCGGCCACGCTGTATCCAATCTCAATGTTGCAGCATACTCCTTCGGGTAATCAACCTCTACAGCAGGCTCGTAAGGCGAAACCTGGAATGTGTACGTACTGAATATTCCCCGCTTTGACTGGGATGACACAGCATATTTAGAAGGTAAAACATGCTCTGGAGCAGGATAGAAGGATACCTCAAACTCTGGATGCTCCAGGGAGTTGCATATGAGCATCTCATTCTGCACATACAGATGACTGCTGCTAATTACAAGTCTCTCTTCTCCGCCCACATGGAAACGGTAGGTATGCAATGCCTCTTCACGGGTCAATGTAATGATACGTATGACCATACCGTCCGATGTTGTGATTTGCAGATGATGATCCTTACCAGCCTTCGGGTGAATAACAACTTCATTCCCCTGCTCAGATATGGTACCTTCAGGCATATCCACGTTCGTAACAGACGATATATCCATCACATACTCCGGCTTCATGCCTTCATGAGCATAAAAAACAGCCGTAAGTTCATTATTGACCGTAAATCGGGTCAGTGGCTGAACGGTAGCACTAATGATCTTCATTCCATCCAGATTCATATGGAAAGGCAGAATGGCTGCCATGCCCGATTTCAGCTCCATCGTGCCTTCTCTTGGATAAAACGCAGCCCCTTTGCCAGTATGCAACTGCAATTGTATATCTCGATCAGGCAAAACCATATGATCCTGATAATTGTTCATGAACAGAAATCCTGAACCTTCTTGTTGACGAACAGACCAGCGCAGATTTATCGTGTTCTCCGGTGTTATCGCATGTTGATCTTCCGGTATAACACTACCCATAGGTGCAAGCAGCTCACCGTAAGCTTCCAGGAACATGGACAAGGTTCGAATGCGGTCATACGACTCACCGATACGTCCGAATTCCCCGAGCGGGGCTTGGTAATCATAAGTCATTTTCGGCAATGCCTGTTCGTTCATATATGATTTTTGCCCTACCGGATTGGTTCCACCGTGATACATATAATATCCAACCAGATTACTGCCATTTGCCAGCTTCACAATGGTCATTGCCTCAACACTGTCCGCATCTACAACCGGCCGAGCGTGATAACTGACCTGCATGCCACCAGCAAGTTCACAATACGCCGCAGGATACTCCGGACTGTCATAGTCCACTTCTTCAACAGGATTCATATGCAGATCCCGGAATAAATACTCTCGGCTTGGAGGTTGATTGGGAATCCATGGTGTGTACGCATATCCCGCGAGCATGGGTAACGTTCCTTCTTCAGGCACCGCAGCATTACCCCAGGCCGTGGCAGTATAGAACATGGGATGCATACCGACTTCTTCGGCAATACCGCGAAGCACCTTCAGATGTTCACGACCGTCCCGGCCAGAGGAAATGTATTTGTCACGTGTGTAACCCCAGGCATCCATGGGTGCCCCAGCGTGCATATACTCATTTTCCAACTGTACGGCTATTACAGGGCCACCCTCCTGATAAAAACATCCGTTGAGTTGACGGGCAATCTCACGATATAATCGCTTGGCATAATACAGATACCCTTCATCATTCGATCTCACTTCAAATGGATAACTGAATAACCAATCTGGCATGCCTCCATTACGAACTTCCCCATGACAGAATGGACCAATCCGCACGATCAGTGGCAGCTGATGTTTGCCACACAGATCCACGAAGTGCCGCAAGTTCAGGTTTCCTGACCAATTAAACTCGCCTTCCTGCTCCTCGTGAAAATTCCAGAACACATAAGAAGCAACGATGTTCACCCCGCCTGCCTTCATCTTCAGCAATTCTTCTTCCCACTGCAAGTAAGCGAATCGGGAGAAATGAAATTCACCTACCACGGGAATATGAGCTTTACCATTACGGATCATATAATAGTTGGTAAAGTCATAAGACTCCCCTCGTGGATTTTTGCCTCCATTGCCTGTCATGCGACCCTCACGAATCTCTTTATCTTCTGCCTCCAGTATGAAACGGATCTGGCTTCCTGCTATGCTATCTTTCATGGATTATATAACTCCTTCGGTATAGATGGGATATGGTTAAAACGATTATCAATTATCGATGAATGATTGCCCCTTGATGATTGGGGTTCTTCTCCAGAACCCGATCCAATTCAAGTTCGGCTTCACTTGTCCGACCAAGGCCAAGAAGCCCTAATGCCCGCATGTATTGGCAATGTTCTTCATTACGCTGATTGAGATCGTCGTCAAATACCAGGAAATCGGGCAGAGATACCGCAAAATAATCCATTCGGATGTGATCATGCATATGTCTTTCGGCATAGTCAATTAATTTGTTAAACCGCCTGTTGGCTTCCTTCACATTGCCAAGCTTCTGCCAGGCCAGACCCTGATAATAGATGGATTCCGGCGGTTGATCATTATAAAACATCGCGCTTGAAGGTTCATTAAGACCGATCGATGCTCTATTGAAACTCTCTTCTGCAGCCTGATTATTCTTCAGTAGCTGGTAGGCACAGCCAAGATAAAAGTAAACGGAATTATCTGCGGCTCCCGCTAGCTTACCTTCACCTAAGTTCTCTGGGTAAACCAAAGCCTTTTGCAGCAGCTCCAATGCCAGTTCCGGTTGTTGTTTCTCCAGATTTTGCTTCGCCAGTTCCGTCAGTGCCGTAACATACTGTCCAGTAACCTTGCCTTCTCCACCCTCCCAGGGATGAAACCGCCGTGCCTGAAGAGCATCCCATGCTTCCTGATGGCTACCCTGCATGTTCAATAAAGTTACCCACTCAATATACAGATCATCACGGTGGCGAACCAACTCCATATGCTGTTCAAGCAATTTGATTCGACGCCCGCAAGAATACCCTATCTTCTTGTGCAATTGATCCAACTCGTAGAAGATTCTGGCATCCCGTGAATCCAATCGGAATGCTTCCTCTAATGAAGCCAGTGCAAGATCGGGGCGACTCAGCTTGTTATAATAAGCCAGTCCCAGATTCCGATGTACAGTCGAAAATGCAGCATTCTCCTCACGAGAAGCTTCCCAATGGGCAATTGCTTCCTCATAGCGTTTATGATCATATAACCAATTTCCCAGGTAATAGTGAGCATGCGAATCATTCGAATCAATGGCCACCACATCCTGAAGCACCATGAATTCAAATAACGTGTTAGGAAAGCAATAATCCGTTGGAGCAGCTTTCCCCTGTTTTTGACATTCCCGGGCCTGTTCCATATCCCCCAGTTGACGATGCACGTAGGCTTGAGCATAACCAACCATAGGATACGGCTGTAAATTTTCGGATTCAACATACGATAGTACCGTCCGTGCTTCTTCCCACAACCCACAATCCACGTAATCTGCGGCTAGGTTTAGATAATTATGAACGTCTCCCCGCATCAAACGATGAAAATGTTCACGTGCTTGCTCCGCTTGCTCTCTCTCTGAAGGTGCAGTCGCTCCGCTGTAGATCAGGGCTAATTCATGTGCGGCTCCAAACTCAACCGGGTCCAGCTCCAACGTTTCATACGCATATTGGACGGCCCGTTTATCCTGACCCAATCTGCGCAGCAGAGCCATCTTCAGATGCCGAGCCTTGTAGTTTCTAGTGTTACGGATCAGTGAACGTTCGATGTGATCCAGTGCTTCGACATCCCGATGTTGCGCCATATCGATCTGAGCAAGCATGTAATAACCCGTATCCTGGAACTGTGCGGACCATACGGCTTTATACAGTGCTGTGTAGGCTTCTTCCTGTTTCCCCTGTAGTTTCAAACTCAGACCGAGTTGGTAAAAAGCTTCACTATCATATGGATTCGTATTTTTCCACGTCAACGATTGTACAGCCTGTCTGAAATGCTTCTCTGCATCTTGTAACAGACCTCTCCGCAGCAGCAATGTGCCATACGCAATGTTTAGACGAATATCCGTTGCATCACGCTTCAAGCCTTCCAAATAATAAGGTTCTGGTTCATACGTGGCATGCCGATATTGCTCCAAATGAAGACCAGCCAGATATAGTTGTTCATTCGTACGAATCTCGGATGGTAGCGGGAGTGGTGTGGCCGGGTCTGGGACTTCCTGAATCTCAGAACGTTCAGGCTGATAGGCCACAAGTACTTTTCCTTCTGCAGTTCGAACACTTAACTTCAGTTGATGCCATTCATCTTGCCCGCTCCACGGGAATGAAGACTGATATAGTTGCGTAGGTGAGATATTGCATCTCTCATGGAGATACACCGTAGTTGGTCCAATCACTTCAATGGTCACTTGTTCAAAAACCGACGTCGCATATACCATCACGGTTACCGCTCCGTTCGTTTCGTCCATTTCCAGATTAACTGCGGCATCAATGGTTGCATTTTTGACCATGCCGATTCCTTTATAAGGCATAAAATACTGCGAAAATGATTTGGCTTCATAGGGCTGCAACCACGTAAAATCAGGCTGATTATCAGTATAGATCCCGGTCATTAATTCAATATAAGGTCCATCTTCGTCCGTTAACTGGCGATCCCAGGCTTGCCCGAACTCCCCATTCCCCCAGGTCCATTGCTTCTTGCCCGGAGAAATATGATGATTGGCTACATGCAGCAAGCCTGCCTGTACCCCGTGGTCATAACCCCCTACAAAATTATAATCCGACTTATACGCCATATAGGATGTTGGAACCGGTATGTTTTTGTATCGCGAGATATCCACACCTTCGGAATAGTCCATCTTGTAATAGGTGCCCGTTGCGATGGGAAAGCGGGATACGTCCCGTTTTCCATGGTCCAGCACAGCCGTTACATCCGGTGGAAACACGGATTGCGTATCATCGTTGACGGCTACAGCCGGGTTGGCCCACCATAGAAAAGTTTGAGGAGCGCAGGTGCGATTGTATACCTCGGCATGGATTTCAAGATAGGCTTTGCCGGGATGTAATGTGAAGCCAGCGGTCATTTTGGTACCATACATGCGGTCAATCTCACCCACCCATACGGTAGCGCTTCCATCTTCATTATTCCCAAATGTATAATCGACTGGCCCAAATGTGTTGGGCCGATGATGCTGTGGCCAGTTGAATTCGATTCCCCCGGAAATCCATGGCCCTGCCAGACCCACAAGTGCAGGTTTAATGACCCGGTTATAATATACAAAATCGTAGTCATTGGTCCGATCCAGCGCACGATAGATTCGTCCACCCAGTTCGGGCATCATCTCGATACGTACATATTCATTTTCGAGAATAATTAAGCGATACGACTTCATTTTGGCCTCATCTTCAATGCTGTCGATCACAGGATGCGGGTACACCTTACCCGAACTTCCCTGGTAGATTCTCTTCTCAAGAAACATCGGATTTTTGTCCGGTTTACCTGTACCATAGGTTGGAATATCCCTGGTTTCTTCCCATATGCGAACAGTTGATGCTGCTGTCACGTGATTCAATTCCCTCACTCCTCGGACTCGTATATATTATGATCATACGCTCCGACATGCAGGAAGAACATTAACATTAAGCGGTTCTTGATGGACGATCTTCGGATTCCCTCATAATCAAAGAGAGTACCTATCCACCCAATTAAGCAGCGAAAGGTACTCTCTGATTGATCTTGATTCACTTATCTGCGGCGTGCAAAATCCACAAATCTGAACTTGTCCGGTCGATGCCTCGACTCCGTATACTGAAATTGACTGGCATCCTCGAGGTACACCTGGCTCCTCACCACAACCACATTGTGGAAACCTTCAAGGTCAAGTAATTCCCTGTCTTCTGCGGTGGGTTCTTCCACTAAAATCTCTTTTTTGGCAAACGAAATGGAAAGCCCCAGCTCTTGCTCAATGTACTCATAGATGGAATCATTACAGATCTCTTTGCTGAGTCCGGGAACAAGCCGCTGGCTGATGTAATCTTTGTCCAGTATGACATGCTCTCCATCCACTTTGCGCACACGTCTGATCTCCCAGACCTGTTCATTCAGACCAAAGTTAATTTTCTTGTGCAACGCCTGATCGACCTGTTGCTCTTCAAAAACCTTCACATACGTTTGAGCGCGATGCCCCATTTTTTTGGCCAGTTCCTTGAAGCTAACCAGACCAGAGATGGGAAAATCGATCTTGCGTATGTCCAGTACAATCGAGCCCTTGCCTTGAATC
The DNA here is from genome assembly GCF_037974355.1 of Paenibacillus sp. FSL R5-0517. Classification (NCBI taxonomy): domain Bacteria; kingdom Bacillati; phylum Bacillota; class Bacilli; order Caryophanales; family Paenibacillaceae; genus Paenibacillus; species Paenibacillus sp. FSL R5-0517. The sequence continues at coordinate 2,968,328 of NZ_CP150235.1, read as the reverse complement.
TTCTGAATATAACCTTCTTCGTACAACATTTTCAGCGCTTTGCGAATGGTCTCTCGAGATGTTCGATAACTTTCCGATAGATCCAGTTCCGATTGAAGCAGTGTGCCTGCCTCAACCTCTCCGGTCCGAATACGATCTGCAATATCCTCATATATTCGGATAAATTTATTATTCATTATTCATCACCATTGTTCATTACCCTTTTTTATCATATTGGCAACCTATTATAGCATTAAAAACCAATCAAGCGGTAATGTCATTACTGGCGATGATTGCAGTATCACATCCAAAATTCAATTCCACCTAGATATGACGATCCAACGCTGACGCTTTCTCCACTTGATCTGTATGCTTCTCATTCATGACTTGAATCAGCTTGTTTAAGCGGAAGATCAGTGCTGCAGCTTCGGATCTGCTTAAGTGCTGCATGGGACGGAAGCTGCCGTCTTCATATCCGTTAATCATGTACAAACCTGCAAGCTCCTGCACTTCTTCTTTGGCCCAATCGGATACATCAATCTGATCGGTAAATGCTCTTGGGGAAGTCAGCGGTTCAGGTCTGATCTTACGAACCACATTGGCTATGATCTTGGATGCCTGTTCACGTGTTACCAGCGCATACGGAGCGAACTTGCCGTTCCCCATACCTTGAACCATCTCATGGTGAACGGCTGCCCCAATCTCAGGAGCGAACCAATCCTCATCATTCACATCTTGAAATCCATGCTGTTCATTTACCGTTGTGTCCACACCCATCAGTCGCACGATTAATGCGGTAAACTCTGCACGCGTAATCGGACGGCGCGGTTCGAAGCGAGTTTCACTGACACCTTGAATAATATTTTGTTCCGCCAGCCAGGTAATCTGGTCCTTATTAAAGGTTTGGTTAATATCAATAAATTTGATATTCTTTTTCGCAGGCAAATCAGGTTGTTTAGCGGGTTCAGATTGTGAACTCAACTCATCGGCTTGTTCCGATGTACCATTTGAACTTGGGGTTGCACCGCCACCACTCCAGGCGGATGGTGGATACGGAAAAGTTATAGCTGCTGCCCGTCTGCTCTCACTTTGTTCACCTGCTGAATTCTCTGTCCATGCAACCACCTCATAATGCTGCTCAGCATTTAGTCCTGTCCATACATAACTGCGCTGTGTTCCACGATATATCTCACGATCTTTATGGGTGATCACAATTACTTCATTCATTGAATCCAGTTCCCAAGTTAGCTTAATCGTACTTGTGCCTTGCGCTACGGCTGCTACTGTCAGATCTTCGGAAGGCAACGTCTCGAATTCCGGAACTTGGAGCGCCTCTCCCTCCCCTGCTTCATTATATGGAATGATGGCAAAGTCAGTATAACGCTCTGCACTGTTTAATTCAGACACATGTATCGATGTCTCCGCGGTCGTCCCTACAAGCTCTTCATTTCGATAGACTCGATAACCCGCAGCACCAGGAATCAGTTCCCACACAATGTCTGCACCATGCATTGCACGCCCCTCTACTATAGGAGGTGAATCAGCACTACCAGGCAAGGTCATGGCATGAAGGTAATAACCACCATCACTACTGCCCGAAGCATTCATGGTCTTGACTGTATAGCTGTAGTTCACGCCCGGTTCAAGTTCCTTGTCGTCATAGAACATTTCGTCAGCAGGAACACGAGCAACCTCTACACCGTCACGCTCAATGATGAACTGCTCGGCACCTTCAACCCGGCTCTGTTCCAATAGAAGACGAATGTGGTCCTTCGCCGAATGATACTCTACTTTGGCAGGCGCTGCTGGCTTGGTCAGGACAGAATACGCCTTCATCCCGGATGTATCTCCCTGCTCATTCTCTGTGTAGATTTCGATCAGGTACTGCTTACCTGCATCCAGTTGATCAACGATAAACTCTTTTTGCTCGCCACGGTATACTTCTGCACCATCCAGCAATACAACGAATGTTTCGTTCCGATAAGGGAAGTCCCATTCCAATTTGGCATGGTCTGTCTCCGGGTATATCTGCATTTCGAGTGAATCAACATGAGGCAAGGTGTAAAAAGGAGTCACAGTCACTGGGCTTCCTGAACCAGCCGTATTATAAGGAATAATCTGTACCTGATCATATCGGGTTGCACTCTCCAGATGAGTTAATTTCACCTCGGTGATATTACCATCGTCAATCGTGGTGAACATCTGATCTCCGATCCGTATGGTATATCCCTCTGCACCTTGTACCTTTGGCCAAGAAATTAATCCCTCTTTTTCCCCAATCATACTTGCATGTAAAGGTTCAGTAATGGTCGCAGGCAACGTTCGCACGTGAACTTCGAAACCAGAATCACTCTCACCCGTTGCATTCGATGTTTTGATGGTGTACAGGTAACGCTCTCCTGGTGTCAGACCATGATCTTCAAATGAATTTTGATCTGCCGGAACCTTAGCAACTTCAACGCCATCCCGCATAATGATGAATTGCTCTGCTCCTCGTGTAGAGCTTCCAGTCAGATCCAGCACCGCAGTCTGATCTGTGATGTGTGTTATGCCTGCCGTCTGAGGGGATATAGGTTTCGTTAAAACCTGAATCTGAATAGACTCTGACCGATGACCATCTTCATTAATTGCAACGAGTTCGAATTCATACGCTGTACCATCCAGCATACTATTGAGATGTACAGACGGTTCAGACACGCTCTGCATATCTCCCGTTACCCGATTGCGAATCTCATATGCAGCCGCTCCCTTAACGACTTCCCAAGCCAGATCCACCGAATGTGTTCCAGCGTTCACTGTGATCCCTTCTGCAACCAATGGCAAAGTTTGAGTCATTATACTGAAAGTAAGTGGCGCACTGGTTCCACTCGCATTGACTGCCCGAATCACGTAAGTGTATTTCGTTCCTGGCGACAGATCCTTGTCCACGAATTGGGTTTCAGTTGAATCCATTTGAGCAATCTTTCTCCCATCCCGTTCAATGATGTATTGATCTGCCCCTTGGACACCTGTGTTGCTGAAATCCAGACCAAGGCTATTTTTGGCCACATCATATACGGCAACCTTAGCGGGTTTCTCAGGCAAAGTCAGCAGCGATACATCTGTCGCTTCAGAACGAGTCCCCTGTCTGTTGACCGCCCATAGTTGATAGTGATGCCACGTTCCATCCTGGAGCCCTGTAATCGTGGCTTCATTCTCAATTCCCCTATAGATCTCTTTGCCATCCTGCTCGATCACATATTCAGCGGCGCCTTCCACGACCGACCAGGAAACTTTTGCCCGATGTACTGCTGGGTCTGCAATTATCTCGTCAGGCGACACAGGTTTGGACAATCGGATGAGCTGCGTTGTCTCACCCGAACCCGAAGTATTCACAGCCTGAACTTCCAACGTGTATTCTGTACCTGGCAACAATTCATCAGCCGTGTAGGTCAGTTCTGTTGTTCTGCCCACTTCTATGCCATTGATTTTCACAATATAGAGATTCGCCGTATCTACAGCTTGCCATGCAATTCCCATATTTGTTTCACCAGTCCATGTGACATTCAGTCCTTCCGGCCTGCTAGGTAGCGTAAGAATCGTACTACGGGTGGATGCACCGTACCCGGCAACATTGCCCGCCTGTACTTCATAGGTATACTCACGACTGCTTGACAGATGGTGAACTGACAGTTGTGTATCTGATATCTCATGGCTCTGTCCATTGATGACCACCCGATATTTCGTTGCCCCAACTACAGGCTCCCAGCTCAAGATCGCTCCCTGTTCAGTTACTTGAACAACATGAAGTCCCGACGGGCTCTCGGGTAACGTTGTTCCTGACACCGAACTTCGCATACCTTGTCCACTTTCATTCACTGCTTGTACATCCAGTTGATAAGATGTTCCCGAACTCAATCCCGCAAATACCCATTCCTCGTTTCCGGCAGCAACCGTTCCCGACTTCTCTCCATTCAACCATAACTCATAGTGATCGGCTCCTCGTATTGCCTCCCAATTCAGACGAAGGCTCGCTGTGGAAGCATCTGATACCTGTAAACCGGACACCTGCCCTGGTAACGTCTTGAGCAAAGGTAATTCCGCCAAAGGCCCGGGCCCTGTCTCGTTGCCAGCAATTAACGCATAGCTGTAATTGGTTCCGCTATCCAGACCTGAATCCAAATACGCTGTCTGCTCCCCTTCGTATATGGCTGCTCCATCACGTGAAAGACCATAATACGTTGCAGAGGTCACCGTCTCCCATGTTAATGAAATATCATGCTCCCGAATTTGAACAGCCATGAATTCACCGGGCACTGCCGGCAGTGTGAGAAATCCGGTCCTGCTGCTACCGCCTGCTCCACTCTCATTCATTGCCGTGACCGAAATGTTATGCATGGTCCCTGGGACGAGGTTACTGATATAGGGTAGGTTGGAAGGATCAGATACCGTCTGATCATACACGGTGGACCCGTCCGAAGTAGCAGCAATGATGCGGTAAGCATCTGCTCCCTTTACTGAATCAAATTGAATTTCGGCCAAATTGGGCTGGGAATCTACTTTTCGAACGTGCAACGTTCCGGGAGCTGCCGGGATCGTTAATACTTGAGCGCTTACTGCATCACTTACTCCGGTATGGTTTCTTACTCTAACTTCGTATTCATAGACCTGACCACCGCTTAGGGACTGATCGATTATACTGTGGTTGGGATAATCCAGTGTCCACGACTGTCCTGTTGTTTTATTTGTTATCTCATACTGATATCCATCGGTGTATCTTTCCCCCGTTGGCAAATCCACTGTAAGTTCTGCTGATGTCTCCGCGATCTGTGTCATTCTCACATGTTTCGGCTGCTCGGGCTTGCGTTGAACATGGTAAGGTGATGATGTTGTCTCATATGTATTGCCTGCTGAGTCCATGGTTTTGGCATGGATGTACCATATGCCTTCCGATTCGATGGATATTTTATGCTCGTCAGAGCGAGCTTCAAGCCAATGATCCGGTAATTCTGCACTGTTTGTAATTTGATAGAATCGTTCCAGTTCCTTAATACCTGAGTGGGCATCTGCATACTGAATGGTAGTGGATATGTCCAAGTCCGTCCAGACATGTCCGTTCGGTGCAAAAGTAATCGTTGGAGCCATCTGATCCACATAGGCGATTCGACTGACTTCCTTGCTCACATTGCCAACGGCATCCCTTGCTCTGGCGCGAATGGTGGTAATCCCGTTCATACTTACTGTACCCGTATTTCCTGCCATATACGGACCATCATTCATGCTGTACTCATAGGATATCGCTCGTTCATCCACACTACCATCGATCGAGAATTGCACATGTTCTTTACTCCATCCAGCAGAACTTAAACGAATTACCGGCTCGGTTGGAGCTGTCGTGTCGATTCGAACCGTTGCCTGAGCATACGTGCTTATATTGCCTACATGATCAAGTGAGCGTGCATATACGATCGTTTCTTCCTCATCGGTAACCGTCACTTCGCCCGTGTAATCGATCCAGGGACCTTCTTCGCTCAGTTGATATTGGCTTTTGGCAAGCCCACTGCCTGAATCTTCACCACTGGTTATTGCAAAAGTTACATCCTGATTCGTCCAATCCTCTTCACTTAACGTTATCGTCGGTTGCTCAGGCCCAGTCTTGTCGATTCTGGCTGTTGCCGAAGTGGAAGCACTGACATTGGCAGCCCGATCGACACTTCGTGCATAAATCTCGGTTATCCCTTCTTCACTGAGTGTAAAAGGAGTCCTGTAGTCGATCCATTCCCCCTCGCTTCCCAGCTTATACTGTGTCAGACCAATACCGCTTGCTGCGTCCGTACCCTCCGTTAATGTCACAATTACGGACGCTTTTGTCCATTCGGGTGGATTCAACGAGATGACAGGTGGCGTTGGTGCCGTCCGATCTACCTTGGCAGTCACAGTCGTTTCCTGTCCTGTATTACCAAATGCATCCATACTGCGCGCCATAACTGTTGTGCTGCCTTCACTGCTTATGGCAAAGGGAGCACTGTATTCACGCCATTCTCCTGCCAGACCGACTTTAACTTCAGTCTTTTGGGTTCCGCTCAAGGCATCTTTTCCCTCTTCAACTGTGACGAGAACATCTTCCTTGGTCCATAAGGATGGCGTGAGTGTAACAGAAGGAGCAGTTGGGCCCATCGTATCTTTCATCATCTCTCCAGCGGATATAAATGGGGTCTGTATCCCTTCTCCATTCATTGCCGCAACAAATACTTCGTATTTTCCATCCGCGAGTCCAGTCAGGGCAAACGCTGTACGAGTGGAAGTTGTTGTTCCCGTTGCGAGAACTTGCCCACCTGGACTGCGTATTTCAGTTTTGTACTGAGTGCCGTCAGGGTTGCTATTATTACTCCAGCTCGCTGTAACAGAGTTACCTGATTGTGTCACAGCCGCAGCAACGGGTGGATTGGCCAGTGTATACTTGGAAGCTGGACTGGAGTAACCCGTATAGGAACCGCTTGAATTTTTGGCTCGGACGGCAAAAGAATAACTGGTATTCGGAGTGAGCCCTGTCACCTGCCGACTGTTTGTTGTACCTGTATCCACAATCTGATTCGTCGTCATATTTTTCAGTTCATACGTAACGGATGCATCATTCGCCTTCTTATCCCAGTTCACCGTCAAGTTATTGGAATTAACCAATGTATATGTCGGCGTTCCTGGCACTACAAAACTTCTTACCGTAAAGTTAACGGTCCCTGCTGAGGACACCCCACCCTTGTCATCCATAACCCATACTTGTAATGTGTGTGTGCCATCTGGCAGGGTATCAGGCAATGTGTAATTGGTGTTAAAAGACTGATTAGAACCCGTTGCGGTCATCTGGGTCAGCATATTCTCGGCCCCGCCATCAATGGACCATTTCACAGTCAACAGGTCACCTATATCCGTATCTCTCGTTGTACCGGAGATCTGAAGTTGCTCGCCTTTGTAATAGGTTTGACCTGAAGAAGGTGCTGTTAAGGTAAACGAAGGTGGGGCATTTTTGGGGCCGATCCCCACAATGGTTGAAAATTTGCGTGAAGCCTGATTCGCTGTAGCCTTGGCGTCCCACCAAAATTGTGCGGCTGTATCACTCGCCGTTACGGTCTGGCCTGGAGTGAACGCTGAAGGTGAAGACCCTCCCGTGAGCTGTGCGCTATCTGGGCTGCTGTACTGGCCCATATATATGCGATCTGCATTTACAACATTGTACGTATTGGCATAAAAAGCCGTGACCTGAACACCCCCGCTGTAATTACGCCATCCATTCTCAATAACTTCAAATGGAGAAGCATCATTGCCATTCACCATCGTATCCCAATAAAATGTTCCACCCAAATTCAGTGCCGTTCCACTTCGATTAATAGCTTCAAGTTCAACCTTCATGTATCCACCTTGTGAGGTGGCATTAACGATAGATACACGCAAAATGTATTCCACATTGTCCTTTTGCCGCGACATTTCAATCACATTATTGTTAATGCGGTAATAATTCAGTGGCAATGATTTGAAGTTCACGGGAGATCCGTTGTGGTCGATAATGGTGGACACATTCCCGGTATCACCACCGTAAAATACATTTGTGTTTGGCAGTAATACAATTCTGTATTTTCCGTCACTGTTCATCTCCACTTTCACCTTGGAGGACTGAACCGCCTTCATGCTGGACGTATCGGATACAATCCCGATCGTTTCAACCGTTTCAGCCATTACCGTGGCTGCTCCCCATTCAAGCAACAGGGCTTGAGGTGATAATAAAGCAAATGCCAGCACCACCTTGGTTAGCTGTTCCGCTTGTTTCTTCACACGTTTTCCTGATTTCTTCAACGTCTACTCTCCTTTTTGGCACACAAAAAAAGGGAGGCACCCCAACAAAGGAACGATGTCCTAAGTTGGGGTGCCTCCCCTAACAAGTGTCATTTTTTCTTGATTATAACGATTCAGCTCATGAATGTAAACAGTTGATCATGAACACCTTATTTCTCATTTCTCATCTCTGATTTTCAATAACGCTTCATCCAACGCAGCAACGACCTTGTCACACCAGCCATCAAATTCCGGATCTTCGGTCTGTAATTCAGGATGGGCCAGAATGTATTCAATCGTACTTCGTATGCCTTGGTCCGCTCTTGTCGTTGCTACAAATTCCGGAACAAGCCGTTTCAGCTTCCTGTTGTCAAACACAACGGTATTGGCTTTGTCTCCCAGCAAACCGCCGCGAAGATCCTGGTCACTGCATGCTGCCAAGAATTCGGATGGTACATGTACCGCGTGGAGCTTAACTCCCAAGACGCCGGCAATAATCTCATGAATCTGATTCCAGGTGACGGATTCGTCCGAGGTGATATGTACCGATTCACCAATTGCATGGATATTTCCCATAAGCCCGATAAACCCTTTGGCAAAATCGGTGTTGTGCGTAATGGTCCATAGTGAGGTACCATCTCCATGGATGATAACAGGTTTGCCTTCACGTATGCGCTTGAGAACCTGCCAGCTGCCTTGAGCACCATGAACACCAAGAGGTACAGATTTGTCGCCATACGTATGGCTTGGACGCACAATAGTCACAGGGAATCCATGCTCGCGGTATTGTTTCATCAGATAGTCTTCACAGGCAATCTTGTTGCGAGAATACTCCCAGTACGGATTCGATAAAGGTGTCCCTTCCGTGATCCGGTAATCAGCCAAAGGCGTCTGATACGCAGATGCTGAGCTTATAAAAATAAACTGCTTTGTTTTATCCTTAAATAAACGGTAATCTCTCTCCAATTGAGATGGTACAAAGGCAATAAAGTCTGCCACAACATCAAATTCCAGATCAGCGATCAGTTCTGCTACACGTGTCTCGTCATTAATGTCCGCTTGAAGTACGTTGATTTCCTTAGGTAAGTCATGGTTATGATTGCCTCGATTAATCAAATACAGTTCACAGCCTTGCTGTGCAAGCATCTCCGTAATGGCCGTGCTGATGGTGCCTGTCCCTCCAATAAATAGCGCTTTCATTTTCGCACCTCCTGATCAATTTTACCCACTTTCCCATGATATCACGCACCAAAAAAAGGAGCAAAGCTCGGTGACCCGAAACCATGCTCCTTCTGCTTAGACGACCTTAATCGTTGCGTATATCATGTACATACCACAGTGAATTTCGTATTCGCCCTTTGGCAGATCTTTGTCGATCGTATAATAATTGGGTCCCTTTTGCATATACAGATCCATGCCAAGCTGTTGTGATCCGACTGATTTCACATGTGTCACCGACCGAGTCAGAATAAAGTTTATTTTGGTCGGTACACCAGCTTTCACCTCAATAACGTCTGGTCCAAAACCATCGTTGCTCACGTCCACATCAATGACTTCATATCCCTTCAAATCCTCCGGTGTCTCGGCTTGTGCAGTGACAGCACTTCCTGATCCTGGGGATACGTCTTTGCCCATAAAATAAACCAAAAATGATCCAAGCAGTACAACAACAGTCAGACCCAGCGTGATCCAAGGCCAGGTTTTTCCAAACCAGCTTTTCATATAAACACTCCTCATTCGATGGTTCCATCAATAATCAATCCACAGACGGATGTATTTTATAAGCATACCTGATTCGCATGACATTGAAAATGACCCCTCTGGGCTATTGTGGTTGAGCCATATAAATTGAACTAAAGAACATTTACACTGCACACTCCGATGACAGCACAACCTTCCGATCGCTGTTATTCCCAGATTTTTTGATTCCTTTTATAAAGGGGAAGTCCGGGGATAGCTTATGCTTCCGATGCATCTTTCTTTCAGAAAGCTTTTAGGCGAACGCTCCGCTTCTTCAGGTCCTTTCTGTCCTCTCCGTTTCGTGTAAATGTTTAGTTCAATTTATATAGAATATTTAAATAAAAAAGCCTGATTTCTCAGGCTTATCTACGGTTATTCCCGTTCATGCTCCGCAATATCCCTTTTCGTCTGGATCAGGAGTAGATTGGTTTACTACGACTACGACTTCTTCTCATGCGTAATTTATACAACTCTGGCAGGGCAACTCCAATGAGTACAATGATAACCCCGAACCATTGCAATCCGCTGACATGCTCATGGAGCACGATAGAGGATAACAGTACTGCAATTGGAAGCTCCACCGCACCCAGAATTCCGGCCATGTCGCCTCCAATATGCGGAACGCCGATAGCGAATAATACCGGTGGAATAAATGCTCCGAAGAATCCGAGCAGCAGTCCAAACACCAGCAACTGGCTCCAGATCAATCCATTGAAGAGGAATGTCGGCGGGAACAAAATGCACAGCAGGATCAATCCCCCTGTTACCATCCACGCACTACGAAAGGCAGGATGCGCTGAAGGAACCGCTTTGCCGCTGAACAATACGAACAGGGAGTAACTTACCGCTGCCATCAGTCCAAGAGCAATACCCAGACCGTTGAACTCACCCAGTCCCTGTTCCAGGAAACCCGCTGCCAGCAAAGTTCCGCCAAACAGCACGATCAACGTCAGGAATGTGACTTTGTCTGGACGTTGACGTTTGCTTATCGCCTGAATCAATACACTAATCCAGGTGAACTGGAACAGCAGGATAATGGCAAGTGAAGCCGGGATGTAACGCAAAGACTGATAATACACAAGACCCGTAATTACCGTTGGTGTTCCGGCAGCCATCAATAGCAGACGTTGTTTCCACGTCAACCGCTTGAATACCTGTGCCACGGCTCCTGAAGATTGGCCATTTGCCTGTGACTTGCGTTTTGTTCTAAATTTTGTGTATAGCGCCAGCATCCATGAAAGAAGAAAACCCGTAATCAGCTGTGTTCCCACAACTTCACCAAGTTTATATCCTTCGCCATACGCCAGAACCACAATCGTGGATAATATGCCATAGCTCATCGCTCCCGCGAGAACGGACAGATAATATTTCATTTGTGAATAAACCTCCTGATGATAAGAAAATACGCCTGCATGATTGGTTCATGCCAAGGTCACAGACACATACAAATGCAAAAAATCCTAACTACGAGCAAGGAATATATTGATTCCTTGGCATCGTAGTTAGGAAGTATAGGCTTCCCGTAGAGACCCTCGCCCTGTGTACACTTTCGGCCTGCGAGGTTATACGAAATGATATATGCAATTTGATGTAATTCGTGTGTGACGACTTTTCATATATTACATGGGAGGTGAGGTGGTGTCAACCCTATTCCGTATAAAAAACTTCAGGTTCGATTAGAGGCTGAGGAATCCCACTCCAATGTTTGCTGTAAACCTGCCTTCAACCCATCCAGATCCAGCCCATCCACGGCAAAAGCCTCACGGATCAAAGGTGGCGCGACAAATTCATCATACTTGCCCAGATAGGGTGCTTCATCTTCAGCCAGTAGCGCAGATGCATCTTCAGCCATCCGACATTCGCTCATAATCTCGGCTAACAATGTCCGTTCATCGACCTTGCCGGATACTACAAAATAATATGGTTCCATGGGCACTACCGAACGCAAGGCCAGTTTGCCCGACAGATTATGCTTCATCAGGCGCTCCAATGTACGGAACGATTTACTCCCTACCCAAGGAAGTACATACATCGAATCTCCCCCAGCCGGAATAACAACCTGCTTCAACAGTCCGCTTTCACGAGCTAGACGGCGTGCCCGTTCAAGTCGATTGACGGCTTGCGCTGACAGGTAGGGATAGATCACTGAGTCGGACAACACTTCACGCATTTTCTGTACCACCGTTGTGTGGATGTCTCCGCCCGCTCCAAGCCATAACGTATCCACTTTACCTTTGGCAGACTTCACATACACAGCCTTGTGCTTGTGATCAACTTCTTCCACTTTCCACAGTTTGCCTGCGAGCGAGAAGCAATAGCCTGGCGGGGGCACGGTTGTAATGGAACCAATCTCTTCCGAGCCGTTCAGTACTTTATGTTCCTCATCGTCCTTAAACACCGCATAGAAGCGATAATTGTTTACGATTTTCTCACCTGTCAGTCCGATAATCAATGTCCGGTCCTCTGTCCATTGCAGATGATCCGTCTCAATGAGGTAATTCAGGAAAGCCTGATATTGATCTGGTCTAATCAACGCAAAGGGGGCCAGCGAAAGGATGGCTTCTGCAAGATCTCTCGGCTCCGCCTCCCCCATACTTTTCAGCATGCTCATCGTCTGATGGTAGAGCACCCCTATAGGCATCTTGCGGGCTTCAAGCGGCTCGACCCACTTTGTTTTTACATATAGTTCGATAACAGCAATTGCACGCATTAACGTCCACGGCATACGTGCTGGTAATTGCGCTTCCTCATCCTCTTCCTCCGGACATACAAAAAGCATCTCTGATGCCATGTCCTCTCGTCTCCCCGAACGTCCCAGACGCTGTACAAAGCTGGACGCACTATACGGTGCACCAAGCTGAACCACACGTTCCAGTTCGCCCAGATCGATACCCAGTTCGAGCGTGACCGTTGCCGCAGCAACCGCAGGCCCCGATCCGGTGCGCAGAGCAGCTTCCGTTTCCTCCCTGAGCATGGCGGAGATACTTCCATGATGCACATGGAACACATCACGCTCTTGCCTGCGAGCCGCGACCCGCCGCATCTCAAGAATAGTCACCTCAGCGTCCGTACGACTGTTGGTGAAGATCAATGCTTTTTTACGATGTGTGCTCTCATAGATGAAGTCGTAGTAAGCTTTGCGTGCGTTATGAAGCTGCTCCGCCTGCTCCTCGTCCTGTGCATCTGGAAAAGAGAAATGTTCCACCCGCAGCCGCAGCTTGCGACCACCTGGAGAAGAGACCACATCCACTCCCTGCTGTGTTCCGGCAGCAAGCCAAGATGTAGCCGCATCATAGTCACTAAGTGTAGCCGACAATCCAACTCTTCGCGGTGCACAGCCAGCCATACGCTCAATTCTAGCAAGCTCGCTGAGCACTTGAATCCCCCGATCTGCTCCCATGAAGGCATGTACCTCATCAATGATGACATAGCGCAGATCATGAAACAGCGCCGGGATCGCATTCGGTCGATTCATAAGCAGACCTTCCAGCGATTCTGGCGTAATCTGAAGCACACCGGACGGATTTTTCATCAGTTTTGTTTTCTCCGCCTGAGGCACATCCCCATGCCAATGCCAAACCGGAATATTTCCTTCGGTTAACAGATCCTTAAGACGTTCGAATTGGTCGTTAATCAGGGCTTTCAAAGGTCCAATGTACAGAATGCCAACTGATTTGGAAGGCCGTTCATGCAGCTCGGTCAATGCAGGAAAAAAAGCCGCCTCCGTTTTGCCCGAGGCCGTGCCTGCCGCAATCAGCATATGATGCGGGGTATGAAAACAGATATTGCAGGCCTCGATCTGAGCAGGCCGAAGCGATTCCCATCTTTTTTTATATATAAATTCCTGCACGAATGGCGCCAGCCGATAGAATGGATTATCACTCATAATTCAAACTCCGCCAGAAAGTCGTCCAGATCATCCGAATTTGCGGAAGCATCCGCTCCTTTACCCGGTTCCTGGGGTTTGGCAGCCCGTTCACCAAGTAATTGCGTATAAGTCACTTCGGGATTCTGATGGAGCGTATGCAGTACATCCATAAAGTCCCGTACCACTTCACGCGTGGTCAGCAATTCATCCGCCCCCAGTCGATTCACCGCCGTTTGCATAAAATCAACCAATTGTTCATCCGTCAGACTTGCACTGTATCCAAAATGCAACGCATGAATCTGCCGCAGCTTCTGGAGCAAAATCAGAATCTCTTCATGTGATAACATTGCAAGCTTCAGAATCGGGCCTGTATAATTTGCATACGCTTTGGCTGCATAACGACCATCAATAAGCCTGGAGCGAAGCGCTTCATAGCTATATAGTCCGCGCCGTTCATCCTCCACAAATTGCGGCGTACCGCCTACAAATATGCCCAGGTGCTCCGCCTTGCCCTGCATTGTATCATTGAACATGGTCAGCAATTTCTCATAATTGCTTTGACGAGAGACGCTGTTTGTAATTTTGTACAGATTCACCGCTTCATCAATGAACAACAGCAATCCTTTGTAACCAATGCGCGCTGTGAATTCAGACCACAATTTGAAGTAGTCATACCAGTTGTCATCGTCAATGATAACACCGACAGACAGTCCTTTTTTTGCTTCCGTTTTGGTTGCAAATTCTCCTCGAAGCCAGCGCAGTGCCGCCTGTTTGCGATCATCATCAGCGAGCTTGTACCCATTCCAGTAGGAAGCCAGTACCTTGGCAAAATCAAAGCCGTGAACCAGATTCTGCATCTCCCCTGTCACCGCATAGATCTGCTTCTCTACTTCCAGCGGCAGAGCGGGATCATCCGGGCGCAGGTTCTGACTTTGCATTGTGGATTGTTGCAGGCCTGCGATCCATTTTTGCAAAATCGGCTCCAACGCTCCCCCATCCGGACGTGTACGTGTAGACAGACGAGTCATTAGTTCGCGATATGTCGCAAGTCCCTGCCCTTTGGTGCCCACCAATCGTCGCTCTGGTGACAGATCGGCATCTGCTACAACAAAGTCGCGATCCATGGCATAATTACGAATCATTTGCAAAAGAAAGCTTTTACCACTACCATAACGCCCGGTAATGAGTTTGAACGCGGCGCCACCCTCGGCGATATTGTCCATATCTCTCAAGATGGCTTCCACTTCCGGTTTTCGGCCAACAGCAATCTGCTCCAGTCCTATGCGCGGGACAACACCCGCCGTTAACGAATTGACAAGTGCGGTGGTCAGCCGCTTTGGTATTTTAAGTTCTGTCACTTACGTATCACCTCTTCACATGTTCGAACACATCTATATAATCCGGAACAATCCGATCACCATCAATCAGAAGATCACCGATCGTATCCATAGCCACATCATTAATTTCATCCAACAGAAGCGTAGGCATCGTTCCATATTGCTCAGCCAGACGTATCAGCTCCGTATCAGGGTTAGCGCCAAGAAGAGCATGAATCACTTGCACCTGCTGAGGGGATAGTCCCTTGGCAAATAGCAGCCATTGTTCATCCAAATCAACCTCTGCACTCACGTCCCATTGCAACCCAATTGATGCTGTTGACCCTTCTATTGCAGTATCTCTTACCGATGGGTCCGGCTGCATGGAATCTTCTGTTGGTGTGATCTCATGCCTTGCTTCCAGTGCGTCGACTGGATTACTTGTAACATTTGCGTTATGAACCTCATCATCCTTCACTTCAGAAGGGTGATCATCCTCAATTGTAAGTGCCATTCGTACGTATTCACTTTCTTGCTGTAACGATGCCAATTTTTCCGTATCAATACGAATCACCGGTTGTTCCACCGTCTCGGCCTGATCAATCGCATATGCTTTGTCCAGGTAACGTTCAATCAGATTCGCAAGTTCGGGCTCTAATGTTTGTCCACGCAATCGGCCTCTGAATCTGAGCAGTTCACGAAGTTTATTTTCAGTACATCGATAGATCCGCGTAACCATCTGTACAAATTCAGTATGTTCACCAATGGGCATATATCTGAATGATACCGATCTTCCATAGATCGAGTCGTCATAGACCGCTTTGCGAAACAGTATGCGCTCCACCATGCGTTCTTCGTTGGGTTGAAACACTGGCAACAGTCCGACTTCTCGCGTACGCTCCAGATATGAATGAACCAATGCCATGACCCGTGGGATGTACTGCTCCATCACTTCTTTGCCGCCATCTCTATAGAACTTACTGAGCGTAATATCGTAATCGTAGTACCTTTGCAGCATACTTAGCGAAATATCCGACATCTTGTTCTGTAAAACACGTTGCAGTTCCTTGTCCAGCATCTCTGCTGGCAGATACCCGCCCGAAAGGTCCATAACTTCGGATAAAGACGTCTCCATCTGATGGACCAGTACGTAATCGACCACCCACTCTTGCATATATATATTTAATTGAGGGAGCCTTTCACGGTAGTTCAACCATAGCTGCTTTAATTGATTATAACCATCCTGAGCATTCTGCCAGCCAATGCCGTTAATCAACTCATAGATATGAACAAATAGATAGGACAGATCGGTATCTGGATATCTCCCCTGACGAACTTCCTTCCTCCAATACAAATACCACTTGCGTTGGGCTTCGTTCATTACGCCATATGTGGGCCAGTAGCTCATAAAGGGAACCCAGGGGGACACATCTCCCTCCATCTCTGACCACTGCTTTGCTTCCTCTACAAAACGTTTCTCCGAAGACAATATGCCTCCACGATGCTGCATCGCATGATGTGCAGGTTGCTGCACAATGGTTGAACGATCAGGAACCGGAACCGCTGCTGTTACGGGTTCTTCGCTCAGATCTATCTCCATAAATTCCAATTGTCTAGAGTTGTCTTTCATAGAACGTTATCTCACCCTCCTCCGAGACAGAATACGAACAAGTGTATCCATAGGGATCATTATAACACTAGTGCTGTGTCTGCGGTGATGAAATTAACACATTATTAAAACCAAAAAAAGAGAGCATTTCTGCTCTCTCATTTAGTTCATATTGATATGATATTGATCCAGGTGTATTCGTTAAAAAGTAAGGTTACATGCCCTAAATCAGACTACAATTGCTCGATTCTTCCCTTCACTCTTCGCTTGGGCCAGCGCTTGAGTAGCTTTTTCAATCAGATCGGATGCACTTGACTGCTCATCAGGTACCAGCACTGCACCCCCGACACTAACCGTGACGATCCCACTCGGACCCGATAATTCTCGCTGGATCTGCAGAGCCAGAACATGTTGTCTAATCTCTTCCGCAAGCTGTGCTGAATGTTCAGAAGTTGTGCTCTTCATTTTCAACATGAAGGTACCTCCGCGTAAACGGGATATTAGTGCGTTGTGCTGCTCACTGACCACGGTGAGTACCTCACCGATCCATTGCAGACACAGATCGCCTCCCTGAAGTCCGTATGCCGCGTTATATGAACGGAAATCATCGATATCTATTATGAGCAACCCCAGACTACATTTCTCCTCCAAACAATCATCCCAGTCATCCTGAAGCTGAGACTTGAACACCGTTTGAATTGGCATATCTGTTAACGGATCTGTGTTCAGATAATTTTGCAGCTGGCTTGTCGTTTCGGTGTAATGGTCATGTTCATGGTGAGACGCCCCGCTGTGCAGAAGCACCATCACAGAAGGTTTTCCTGCATGCGTAACAGCAGCGAGTGTAACTTCAAGCAACAGTGAGGTACCAACCGCTGTAGTGAAATAGGACTGACTTGTAATCAAACTTGTGTTGTTGTGCTTTAATTCCTCAAAATTCTGTTGCAAGGTAACTCTCGTATTGTCAGGTACAAATTCTCTAAAATCCTTACCCATCAGGTTTTGGGAACTCTCGAACCCAAGCAACTCAGCTGCCTTTGTATTACAATAGATAATCTTACCGTCCGTCAGAGTAAAGAATGCCACGGGCGAATAATCCATTAACTGCAAATAACGCTGTTCATTTTGTCGCAAAATACGAGCGTTCTGAAGTGCCTGTTCCTCAGCCTGAACCAACTGATTCTCCGTCTGCCGACGTACAATGGATTTGAGTAAAGGTAACACACTTAGTTCTTTCGTAGTCCACGGATACGAAGTTGACTTTACAACCTCACGCCATTTCTCGAATGATTTACGAGGTGATAATCGCATGCCGTCATCCGTTTTGAGCACCGCTTTGGCTGGGTCACCCGCCCACTCAACAACCTGCTCAACCTCAGGTCGGAACCAGATCATGTAGTTATGCTGTCCAGGCGAAATGGCAACATAAATAACCCCGGAAGCCTTATCCGGATAAGCTTTGGCTGTTTCATACTCTGAACTCAGTTTCGAAGTGTAGTAACTGTAATCCTCAGACTTTCCTGCAAGCCAACCTGCCAGTTCACGAATCTGGCCGCTGTTAGGCGTTTTACCATATAACAATAACTTGTCCTGGTAACAGATCGCTGCTCCGGCAGCATCCATCAGGTTCAATACTGTCTCTTCTTCTCCCTGTAATTCTTCAAGTACTCGGGCAGGACTTGTGTTTCCAATAAAAATGTTGGCAATTCGTGAAGCAGCTTCACGAGATTGAATCTCGGATTGGTAATCATCTAACTGCTGACGCTGGAACAATTCATTGGAGAAGAACGCCCCCAGGAAATTGCACAGATTCCGCACACGATGGGGGACATATCTGGCCGAATAATGATGGCATGTGATGAGTCCCCATAGCTCATTGTTATGAATGAGCGAGATCGTTACGGTCGCACCTACACCCATATTATGCAGATATTCGATGTGAAGTGGCGATACGCTACGCAGGACCGAAAGACTCAAATTCAGCGGTTTGCCAGTCAGTGGTTGTAGCATAGGTACAATTTCGACCGGTTTATAATTTACATTCACGATAGTCCGCAGCCAATTGCGAAGATACAACTCCCGAGCTTGTTTTGGTATATCCGATGCTGGATAGTGATGTCCCAGGAATGGTTCGAGTTCTTGTTCACGCGCTTCAGCAATAACTTTACCATTCCATTGCTCGTCAAATTCATAGATCATCACCCGATCGTAACCGAGCATTTCCTTGACCTGTTCAGCTGCAATCTGACTTGCCTCCACGCGGCTATCTGTGCTTTTCATCCGACCGAAGAATCGGGATATCCACTCGAAGTCAGTAGTCTCCACGTCCTCTTTTTCGTCATAAGGCTCGATCTCCAGAATGAGCAAACCTTCACTTTCATGAAGCACAGAAGAGAAGACCCGTTCCTCACCAGATACCTTAATGGTAAGATCCATGTAATGCAGGTCAGAGGTAACATTCGCATTGAAGCTGCTGCCCAACAGTTTGCTTACTTCTTGCTCGC
The DNA here is from genome assembly GCF_037974355.1 of Paenibacillus sp. FSL R5-0517. Taxonomy (NCBI): domain Bacteria; kingdom Bacillati; phylum Bacillota; class Bacilli; order Caryophanales; family Paenibacillaceae; genus Paenibacillus; species Paenibacillus sp. FSL R5-0517. The sequence goes on along the minus strand of NZ_CP150235.1, from coordinate 2,949,506 downwards.
CAATCAGGTTCTCCAAAGGCATGCCCAGAACATCCTCATAGGCAATACCCAGATGGTCCTCCGTATTTTGGCTACACTGAACAATAGTTGGCGTAAGACTGGTATTGATGGCCAAAAGAACACCATGAGGTTGAATAAAGCCGGGGATATGAATTGGTTCTTTATCACAGTTATTCAGATCTATCGGATCAGTTGTGTATGTTCCCTGATGAAGCAATGTGCGGTTCAACAAATTTTGTTCTTTCTTGGACTTCGGTTCGGCCATGGCCAGGAAAATCCCCTCTCATGATGTTATATAAGTTGAAATAATGATTATTTACATTGCACTACGATGACAGAATAACCTTCCAATCGCTGTTATCCCCAGATTTTATCGATTCCCTTTTCTAAGGGAAAAATCCGGTTATAAGCGTATGCTTACGATGTAGCTTTCTTTCAGAAAGCTTTTAGCGAATGCTTCGCTTTTCCAGGTTTTTTCTGTCCTCTTCGTTAGGTGTAAATGATTAATTCAACTTATATAGATTTCTTTTAAAATATGAAAAAAAGTCCGCCCTACGTATTAATCCACTGATCCAGCAGTCGAAATGTCTCTGATGCACTGTGCACCATGATGTCATGATCTTCTGGACTGCTGACGGACTGCTGCAGCAAAATCATAAACTCGCTCCATCTTGTTCTTGTCTCTGAGCCATAGGCGTTAAAATATTCTAATCCACGATCAGCTTCAATGGGCAGGAACTGCGACAAACGTTTGGTCATGATCTGTCCACCGTTCGTGGACCCCTCAATGACATACATGTATCCAAACAAACGGGCTGGTGTCGAAATATCCGGAAGTTCTTTGCAGAGCGGAAGTTGGCTAATTTCCTCTTCACTTGCACCAAGATTGTGCAGATCTTTCTCCAGTAGTCCAGCCTTGCCTCTAATCTCGATATCCAATCCCGTACTTCCCCAGAAAGGCTGCTGTACAGCTTGATCTTCCAGCGGTTTGAGGAATCCATAAAACTTTTCTAGATATGTTCTATATTCTTCTATAGTCACAGTTTGATTCATAATGGCTTTTGCATAAGGGTTCTGTTCTACTTGTCTGTGGTAATGAGCTGTCTCGCTCTTCAGACGTTCCATAATAGTTGTTGCTGTCATCGTAGTTATCCCCTTTCACAATCTGCTCTGCTGTTGCAAACAGCTCATTTAATGCAATAAAGACTCTATGTAAGTATACTTATTCTTGTTTGAGAAAACTACACGAATCCAACATCCGTACACAGTGAACACTTTTCTTCGTTGTTATCTTAACCCACTGTAATCTGCATGTTTTAGTATTAACCGAAAATAATAAAATTGACCCCCACAATCTGGAAGGCAGTAGATTTCAAATGTAAACATGTTACACTATTTTTATATCCTGTCATTGGAGGAATGCAATCTATGGATCTCACTGTTCAAGACGTTGTACTTCATCTTTTAGATAACATTGAACTGCCGGAAAACACGGTGGATCAGCTTATTACCGGTTCACTTGACTGTAAGGTCACAGGTATTGTCATCGCTTTTATGCCTACACAATATGTGATTGAACAAGCCATACAGCAAGGCGCTAACTTAATCATTGCGCATGAATCTCCGTTCTATAACCATCACAGTCAGACGGATTGGCTTGCAACTGATTCGGTGTATACGGACAAAAGAAAGTTAATTGACGAAGCAGGCATCTCCATCTATCGATGTCATGATATCATCCACCGCTTCCAACCGGATGGCATTACCGAAGGACTGATTCAGGCCTTGGGATGGTCCTCTTATGTGGAGCAACGAGTACCGGAAGCAGACATCCTTTCTTTTCCGGAAGCAAGCACTGCCCAAGCTATTGCTCACCATGTGAAACGTTGCCTTGGGATCGATTATGTCCGCGTTGCAGGCAATCCCGACATAGTCTGTAGACACGCAGCGGTATTGGTTGGTTTTCGTGGCAACGGCCCTGTGACGATTCCCTTGATTCAGAACAAACAATTGGATCTGATCATCGCTGGAGAAGGATTCGAATGGGAGACACCGGAATATATCCGTGATGCTGTGCAACAAGGCAAGTCCAAAGCACTCATCATGTTGGGGCATGCCGAGAGCGAGGCTCCGGGAATGAATCTATTGGCAGACAGGTTGGCAGAACAATTCACAGAACTGTCCGTTCATTATGTAGGTGAACGACCTGTGTACACTGTGATCTGATCATGCGATTGATTGGATTAGTTTGGTATGGATTGTTTTGGAGAGGTGTTTAGCTGAATTGTTCAAATCTCATTGCCCGCTACCCTGGAGCTGTACGTCTGTTCTGCGCTCCGGGGTTGAGTCGGCAAACTCTCTTTCATCTTGGCTAGCTCTTATGACAAATTCTTAGATAGTTATTAACGAACCTGACACACTCTATTTAGTGGATATTTGCCGATTTTCAAAACTAACGAATTGTAGACACGTTATTCCTCCGTTTCGACTCATTATCCATACTTTCCTACCTGCCTTAGCCCGATTAAGATGGCTGAGGTTCCTTAGATTTCTCAATTCAATCGAATCAATACAATAAGGTGTCACTGGTTCGTTAGAGATCATGCTCATTAAAAATGAGTACTCCCGCACATATACCGCGCATCTCTTCATGCTCCAACTGGATTTCCCTGGTTCTTTATTGTACTCTAGATGCTGTGACTTCAAAGCTCAGGACATTTGTCCTTGGCGTTTGGGGTGAGTTTGTCATTAAATAGAAGTCGAAGTAATTGAATAAGGAGCGTACATATGAAAGGAATTATTTTTGCATTACTGGGTGGCGCGTGTATCACGCTCCAAGGTGTTGCCAATGCTCGGATTAGTATCGACATGGGCACATGGCAGGCCGCTACGATTACACAACTGACAGGATTCATCTTAGCGGCGCTGATCCTAATGTTCGTTAGAGACATTAACCTTCAAGGACTCAAACAAGTTAAACCCATGTACCTGGCGGGGGGAGCGTTTGGTGCTGTCATTATTTTCAGCGAAGTAACGGCCATTCAGCAAATTGGGGTGACATTCACGATCTCGGCCCTGCTCATTGCTCAGCTGTTCCTGACTTTTCTCGTGGATAGTAACGGATGGTTTGGTGTAGTGAAACAAAAGATGAAACTGCCGCAATTTCTGGGCATTGCCTTGATGATCACAGGTGTCATCATTATGAAACTGTAGTTTTTCTAGAATATAGTCAGGGGTGAACAAGAGCGTGGAAGAGATTCATGATGAGCAACAATTAATACATTATCTGAAGCAATATCAACTCGAAAAGGTATTTCACGAGCCCCTGCGTCCCCATATGACATTATGTCACTTCGAGAAGTGTGAATTGATCTGTCGTGAAGGGGAAGCCTCCGAATATTTATACGTGTTGGTCGAGGGTAAAATCAAGATCTTCACCACCTCCGCTCAGGACAAAACACTCGTGCTTTGCTTCAAGACACCGCTTGAAGTCGTCGGTGACATTGAATATGTCCGTGAAAGTGATATTGTCAACACAGTTCAGGCCGTGTCACCTGTGGTGATGCTTCGGATTCATTATCAATGGCTCGCTGAGCTTGCCGGCGATTATGCACCTTTACTTAAATTTTTGCTCAAAATCATCTCACACAAGTTCTATATTGATTCGAACTTCTCCAACTTCAACCTGATGTATCCCGTTGAGGTTCGGCTAGCCAGCTACCTGCTCTCCATCTCGACGGAAGAAGCTGGTAGCGTCGTTCATGAAGATCTGGACGCGTTCAATCTGACCGACATTGCGAATCTGATCGGCACCAGTTACCGACACCTGAACAGGGTCATCCAAAAGCTCTGTGCAGACGGATTGATTGAACGACATCAGGGATTGATTATGATTAAAAACCGTGCGGGTCTGCGCGAAATAGCAGGTCACAATATTTATGAGTAAGGAGTTCGACAACCATGTTAATTACAGGGATTTCGCTTGCGCTCTTGGCAGGAGCGCTTGTCAGTCTGCAAACCATATTTAATAGCAAAGTCAATGAACGCACCGGTTCATGGTCCACAACAACGTTGGTGCTTTTCACCGGATTCATTGCCTCGTTCCTCATCTCTCTGCTCGTGGAGGGCAAGAATACATTCAGCTTTCAGCATATGCAACCGTGGTATTGGCTCAGTGGAGCCATCGGCGTTGGTGTCGTCTTCTGTCTCGTACAAGGTATGAAGCTGCTTGGCCCCACGTATGCCATCTCGATCGTGCTGACGTCCCAACTTAGCTTCGCCCTTTTGTTTGACTCCATGGGGTGGCTCGGTCTGGAGCAAATTCCTTTCTCGTGGAATCAACTGCTCGGTGTGCTTGTCATTGTCGGCGGAATTGTGTTGTTTAAATTCGGTGGGCGGAACTCGGAAAAATCAGATCCGTCAGATACATCTGACAAGTCGCCCGGCTCCCTGCAATCCAACTCTTAAAATAACTAAAAAGAGTGTCCGTCCAATCCCGGAGATTGGTCAGACACTCTTTTTATGCAATCAAACCACGTATCGTGCAGCTTGCTTACTCTGCGAACTCTACGTTGTGGTACACCTGTTGAACATCTTCAAGGTCTTCGAGCGCATCGATCAGTTTCTCGAACTGAGCTTGTGCATCCTCTGGAAGTTCAATATGGTTCTGTGCAAGCATCGTCAGCTCGGCTACGGTGAACTCCGTAATACCGGCTGCTTTGAATGCTTCTTGTACAGCATGGAATTGATCCGGTTCTGCATATACGATGACAGCATCATCCTCGTCCACGATATCACGTACATCTACGTCTGCTTCAAGCAGAAGTTCAAGTACTTCCTCGGAGTTTTTGCCTTCTATACCGATAACCGCTGTAGGATCAAACATGTAAGCAACAGAACCGCTGACACCCATGTTTCCGGCGTTTTTGTTAAACGCAGAGCGTACTTCCGGCGCTGTACGATTTACGTTGTTGGTAAGTGCATCCACGATGACCATCGCACCATTCGGTCCGAAGCCTTCATAACGCAACTCTTCATAGTTCTCATCCCCGCTGCCTTTTGCTTTTTCCATCGCACGATCAATAATGGCTTTGGGTACATTATACGTTTTGGCACGTTCCAGCACGACTTTCAGTGCACGGTTCGCTTCCGGGTCCGGTTCGCCCTTCTTAGCAGCTACATAGATCTCAACGCCGAATTTAGCGTAGACCCGGCTCGTATTTGCATCTTTTGAAGCTTTTTTTTCCTTGATATTATTCCACTTACGACCCATATCGTTTCCGCTCACTTTCAACATGTAATCTGCTTTCTACTATGCCATTATATCTTGTTGAGCGTACTTCAACAAGTTAATACACACGAAATAATGGGAATAACTGCGGTGATTATCCATCTCCACTTGAAGTTTGGCCACAGTTTTTTCTCTCATAAATCTCTCAGCAGTAACTAACGTTACCTCTATTATCTCCATATATAACAGACAAGAAGCACCCCATAAAGGAATGCTTCCGCCCTAGTCAGTCCTAATTTCAGTTCATCTTACCCGGTCCATTAAGCGTGAAATTGTCGACCATCCAAGACTTCAGGAACATAGCCTGCACGAATGACAAAGTCACCGAAATGTTCACCTTCATTGCGCTCTCTGGCATATTGGTTCACCATTGGTGTCAACGTGTCCAGAATCTCGGTTTCGCCAATGTTTTCTTTGTAAAGTTTATTCAGGCGATGTCCAGTGAAGCTGCCACCGAGATACATGTTGTATTTCCCAGGTGCTTTACCGATAAATGAAATCTCCGCCAGCATCGGTCTTGCACATCCGTTCGGGCAGCCCGTCATGCGAATGACAATCTCTTCGTCTCTCAGCCCGGCTTCGTCCAGTACTGGCTCCAGTTTGTCGATCAGAGACGGCAGGTAACGTTCGGACTCAGCCATCGCAAGGCCGCAGGTTGGAAGCGCAACACAAGCCATCGAACTTCTGCGCAGCGCAGAGTAATGTGCTCCATCCGTCAGATTGTATTGCTGAATCAGCGCTTCAATCTTTTTCTTCTTCTGGCTGCTAATGTTACCGATGATCAGATTTTGATTGGCAGTCAGACGGAAATCACCCGTATGCACTTTGGCAATCTCACGTAAACCCGTCATGAGAGGATATCCATCCACATCCTTGACACGACCATTCTGAATGAACAGCGTGTAGTGCCATCTACCATTATTGCCTTTTACCCAACCATATCGATCTCCGTTTGACTCAAAATGATATGGACGTGCCGCATCCAGTTTCCATCCCAGACGGCTGGTCAGCTCTTCGACAAACCATTCCACACCGCGATCATCCAGCGTATATTTGAAACGAGCATGTTTACGAACTGCACGATCTCCATAATCACGCTGAATCATAACTGTTTTCTCTGCAACATCAATCATTTGCTCTGGAGTACAGAAACCAATGACTTTGGACACCTGAGGATAGGTTTTGGCATCACCATGAGACATGCCCATCCCGCCGCCAACGGAAACGTTGAATCCTTGCAGCTTCCCGTTCTCCACAATAGCAATAAAGCCAAGATCCTGTGAATAAACATCCACATCATTGGATGGTGGTACAGCAATACCGATCTTGAACTTACGAGGCAAATACACTTTGCCATAGATTGGTTCAACTTCTTCGTCAGAGTCCTGCGAATCAATCACTTTCTCGCCGTCCAGCCACAGCTCATGATAAGCCCGCGTGCGAGGGTCCAAATGATTACTTACTTGACATGCCCACTCATACACTTCAGCATGCACATCGGATTGATTCGGATTCGGGTTACACATCACGTTACGGTTTACGTCACCGCACGCAGCCAGTGTGCTTAGCAACGAATCGTTCACTTCACGAATGGTGTTCTTAAGATCCCACTTCAGTACACCATGCAGTTGGAAAGACTGACGTGTGGTCAGACGAATGGTCTGATTCGCATATTTATGTGCCACTCTGTCCATCATCAACCACTGCTCCGGGGTTACAATCCCACCGGAAGCACGTACACGCAACATGAATTGGTATGCAGGTTCCAGCTTGGATTTGTGACGCTCATTACGCAGGTCACGATCATCCTGCATATAACTGCCGTGGTGTTTCATCAGACGATTGTCGTCCTCTGGAATTGCACCCGTGATGCGATCAGCCAACGTTTCGGTCAGGCTTCCACGCAAGTAATCACTTTTGATCTTTATATCTTCCACATCGCTATTCGTGCGCTGTGGGTTAAGTAAGTTATTATAAACCATGCTGCTTTCTCCTCTCGTCTCTGCGGGATGGTGCAATCCGGCTAAGCCGGTAATAATTAATAGACGTCCCGCTGATAACGTTTCTCCTGCTGCAACCGTGTCAGATATTCCGATGCCTGCTCAGGTGATAATCCACCTTCTTGTTCAAGAATCGTGGTGAGCGCAGCATGCACATCATGTGCCATTTTTTTCTCATCACCACAGATATATACGCTCGCACCTTCCTGAAGCCACTGGTACAATTCTTTGCTGTGTTCCAACATACGATGTTGTACATACACCTTCTGTTCCGTATCACGTGAGAAGGCTACATCCATCTTCGTGAGCACACCATCTTTGAGCCAACGCTGCCATTCCGTCTGGTACAAGAAGTCGGTGGAGAAATGTTGATCTCCGTAGAACAGCCATGTCTTGCCTTCTGCGCCTGTTTCTTCACGCTCACCAAGGAAGGATCTGAACGGTGCTACGCCTGTACCTGGGCCAACCATAATGATCGGCGTATCCGGGTTCTCAGGAAGCTTGAAATTCGGGTTATGCTGTATATATACAGGCAGGGTGTCGCCAGCTTCGATTCGTTCAGCCAGATGTACCGAGCATACACCGTAACGTTCTCTGCCACGCGCTTCATAACGAACCGTACGAACAGTAAGATGAACTTCATCCGGGAAAGATTTCGAACTACTCGCTATCGAATACAGACGTGCCGGAATTTTGCGAAGTACAGCTACAAATTCTGCAGCAGGAATACCTTTCAGATCATAATCATGAACCAGATCCAACAGATCACAGCTATTCATGACTGTACGGAATTCGGAATCATCTGCGAGTAACGCAGTCAAGCCACTCCCCGGATTCAGTTTCGCAAGTTGTTCCACGACCGGTTTCGTTACCGCTGTAATCTCAAAATAACGCAGCAACGCTTCGTACACAGATGCCTGATCCCCGTTTTTATTCACGGTCACGCGCTCATCGGCATTCCATCCCATAGCTGCAATTAATTCATCGACAAGGCGCGGGTGATTCTCAGGGAATACCCCAAGGCTGTCACCAGGCTCGTAATCTAGGCTGGAGCCTTCCAAGGACAATTCAATATGGCGTGTTTCACGGTCTGATCCTCTGCCATTCAGATTGAGATTCTCCAATACTTCAGCCTTGAACGGATTCGTGCGATCATATTCGGATTGCCCGCCGCTCAATGCAGCTGTAACAGCCTCAGTAGTTACCGTGCTCGCAGCAGCAGATGTGCTACTTAAGGAAGCCAGCACTTCATTCATCCACTCCGCAGCCGGTTCATCAAAATCAACATCACAGTCTACACGCGGTACAAGTGCTGTACCACCCAACTCCTGCAATCGTGTATCGAAGTCCTTACCTGTCTGACAAAAGAACTCATAAGAGGTATCTCCAAGAGCCAACACCGAGTAGCGAAGCCCTTTGAGCTTCGGAGCCCGTTTGCTGTTCAGGAATTCATGCAGGGGAATCGCATTATCCGGCGGTTCTCCCTCGCCATGCGTACTGACGATGATGAGGAGATTTTCAATTTTCTTGAGTCCGTTCGGTTTGAAATCTCCCATCGATGACAACGTTACCTGAAGACCTTGCTCTTCAAGTTTCTTGGCCAGCTTCTTCGATAGGCCGCTGGAATTCCCGGTTTGTGAACCGAAGAGCACGGTAACTTCGCGGGATACTGGCGTAGCACTTTCAGGTGCGACACCTGTAGTTGGTGCAGCCTGTACCAGGTTCGCTGGAACCGCTATTGTTGCGCTTGCCTGAATTGCTGCAATATATCCGCTCAACCAAGTCCGTTGTCCATCGGTCAATGTAGGAATAAGACGATTAAGCAGTTCAACTTGTTCTTGATTAAAAGGGCTATTTGTCACTTGAAGTTCCACTGTTTGCCACCTCGCGCATTGCTTCGATTTTAATTCCGACTAAAATTATCATATTAATTTAATTTCTTCTCTTTAAAACCTAACACACCGGGTGTTGAGGGTCAATTTCAATGATTTTATAGCATTTATCAGTTTCACTGATAAAGGACAAAAAACAACAAATACCCTCCTTTTGAGATCAAGGAAGGTTTTGATTTATTTTTCATTGGACGGTCAGCTCAAGTTGAAGTTGAAAGTGGAATATAGTCCCTAAAATGATCTCCCAGCACGCTGCTTTTATCTCCGTATACTCTGTCCAAATGATTTTCTCCCCACATACATATGCGATCAATGATGTCCTGTAGTGTCAGGCCATATTCGGTCAGCTCATACTCTACCTTGGGCGGAATCTCAGGATGAATAATTCGATGGATGATTTCATTCTTTTCCAAATCACGAAGCTGCTGGGTAAGGACCTTCTGGGTAATGCCAGGAATGGCCCTGCGAAGTTCACTGGTTCGTTTTTTACCTGATATCAGTTGATGCAGGATAAGAATCCTCCATTTTCCACCGACCAGTTCCAGCATCGCCTGCACACCACTCTCATATTTTTTCATTTCTTGTTCCACTTGTACTCCCCCATAATTCACATATATGTATATCCATTATTAAAAGTAACCGAAGAACCTCAAGGTTTCTACAGCACTCGAAGGTGCGTACTTCTCAATAAGATGTCATGAAACTTATAATAACATTGGTCAGAATGTTTAACCAAAAAAAAGAAAAAAGGATGGTTACTCCTACATGAAAGTTAAACTGGTCGTTACTCACCCAAGACAGGATTCCCTAACATTTGCCGTAATGAATCGTTTTATAGAAGGTATGCAGGAGAATTCCCATGAAATTGATATCCTCGATCTCTATCATGACGGATTCGATCCATTATATGGTGTAGAAGATGAGCGAGACTGGCAAAATCCCGATAAACAGCATGCCCCTGTAATTCGCAAAGAGCTGGATCGTGTGCTTGCGGCTGATGCCATTGTATTTGTTTTCCCGATCTGGTGGTATAACGTTCCCTCCATGCTCAAAGCTTATCTGGACAAGGTATGGAATATGGGGCTGTTCAACAAGGCAAACTCCAAAAAAGCACTGTGGATTGCACTAGCCGGGGGAACGGAGGCTTCATTCCATAAATACGACTATTACAACATGATTTCCAATTATCTGAATAACGGGATCGCGGGTTATGCAAGAATGCAGGAATCCCGAGTCGAATTTCTCTATGAAACGATTTCAGAATCCAAAGAACATATCGCAGGTTTGCTGGAACAAGCCTATCAAATTGGTAAACACTACAATTAATAGTTCTTCACTGATAGTACAACTAACAACTGCAAAAGGATAGGAAGTAACTCGTTCGTTGAGTAACCAACTCTCCCCATGGCAGGCGCATAATCAAGAAGGCTTACTCCAACCTGGTCCCAGGTCAAAGTAAGCCTTCTTTTTCATACACTACGATTCTGGTGTAACCTTACTTATTCCATACCAATTTGCTCATCATCGCATATAGCAGCGCAGCCGATTCAGCTCGTGTCGCTTCATCAAGTGGTTTCACCTCACCGTTGTACCCATGAGCGATGCCCAGATCCACAAGTAAGGCCACACTATCCCGGGCATAAGAGCGAATCTCGGAAGCATCGCGGAAACGAGTCAGTTTATCCGTTGCAGCTGTCTCGGCGTCAACCAGACCAGCGGCTGCAAGTGCTCTAACTGTCAACGTCATCATCTCCTGACGAGTGATCGTGGACTCTGGCAGGAAGCGCCCGTCACCAGTACCACTGGTGATACCTAGTGAACGCGCAGCTGTAACTGCTTCGTAGTATGGAGCCTTTTCGTTTACATCCGTAAACGCATTCCCGGAAGAAGCATTCAAGCCGAGCGCAGTCATCAACCATTGCATGTATTGACCGCGAGTCATCTCCTGTTTTGGATGCAACCGGGTGGAATCCCCACTTGCTTCGGCATCAATCACACCTCGGACTGCCAATGCCTCCATCGCTTTCTTGGACCACTGCACTTCTGCAATATCTGCGAATGCCTGCTCCACAGACACAACAGCATAATTTCCTGTGAGTGACGTTACGGAAAATACAAGCTGCCCGCTGTTTGGATCGTAGTAACTTTGCGGCAATGGACTTGCCACACCGTTCTCGCCAATGACAAATGCAACAATCCGATCCTGCTGAACATTTTGAGAAGATGGGAAAGGCAGATGAAGTTTGAATCCGCTTTGCAATGGCCATGGTTGACCATCCAGTTGAAGCTCAAGCTGGACTCCATATTGCGTGCCAAGCTGATCTGCCACTGTTTTTGGTAACTCTGTTCTGACCAATCGGATGGATGCCATTCCATCACCAACGATGTCCTTCGTTAACAGTGACGCGGGAAGTTCCAACATGCCCAGCTCTGTAACCATGTTGAACACGTGGGACTCACCCTGATCTATCAACGCAGAGGCAGGCAGAGATACTTCATATGCTGTTGCTCCCGAAACCGGCTTCAACCGAAGTTCGACCAAGCGCTTACCCACATCTGTTACAGGGGCAACTTCGAAAGCATCTTTGATCGTTGAAGCATCCACGTTGGACTGCACTACACCTTTCTGGTCAGGCTGTGCCTGCAACTCCAGAACAGAACGGTCTTTCTCCGGTTTAGGTTGTGGTGCAGCATTTCCTGCACCTGGGCTAACACCTTCTGATTGTCCGCCATTGTTGCTTGAACCTGAACTACTTCCTGAATTTCCACCGGAATTGCCGCCCGGGTTGCTACCCGAACCAGGGTCCGATCCTCCTGGGGAAGAAACAGATGCAGGCACCTTCACCGTCAAAGGTACAGTCAGGGCTCTTGTGTCGTCAGAAATTCGAGTGATTTCCAACTCCAGTATTACTGTTGTTTCCTTAGAAGGTGGGACAATCGTTCCATCCGTCTGAATGACGGACGGTAACGAACTTGAAGCGATCTTCACTGTGAAACCTTGCGGCACGGATGGCAACTTCATTTTTTTCGCACCTACTGAAGGTTGTTCCAGTGCTGTAATGCCTGTAGCTACATCGGCAGCAGTCTGCTGAGCCGTATGCACCTGGTATATGGAAGATACACCTCTCACGGATTGCCCTGTCGCATCCAAAGCTTCCACTTTGTAATAATACTCCGTGCCAGGGTTCAGTTCACTGTCCGTGTACTCCCGTCCATTGCCGCTATAGACCACCTTGTACTCACCTTGCTCACGATCTGAGCGGTAGAGCTTGTAGCTTGCTGCTCCAAGATGAGCATCCCAATGAAGCGTTGCACTCGTTGAATCCACCGCATCCGCATTGAGACCAGCACTGTCATTAACAGGTGGCATAGCATCTGGCTGAACGATCATTATCCAACTAATCATCGGGTCCTGTGATGCCGTATTGCGCACGGTTAACTCCAGTTTGTTGTCCGACACAATGATGCCTTTGTGTGCTCTAACACTGGCAGGCGTAAACGTAACAGCCCCGGTATTCGTGCCATTGATGATGAAATTGGCTCTGCGCGATGCATTCGTCCACGGATCGTTGAATCCCGCGTACACATCATATGTTCCATTCGGTACATCAAATCTGTAGGTTAAGTCTGTGCCTTTTGGAGAATTGCTGACATTGCCCCCGTTTAGATAACGTACGGTCGAGAAAATATCTCCGCCATTAGAGCCGGATGACAGTGCGTCTGCGCTGGTGTATCCCCAATTGCGACCCTCTGCCGGAGCGTACATCTGGTCTGCCGTTCCCGGGTTGGCCAGTGTTCCTTTCATATACGCACCCATAAGATTGTAATCAGTCGTTTCGTACCCTCCGCTGTTCACAAAATATAGGGCATTCTCTGGAATGACGTTTACACGAACCGCCTGCTTTTTGTTGTTATATTCCGGTGTCGTTACCTGTAACGTGAGGGGTCCTGGCTTAGCAAAATCTTCTGCCGTCATGGCCCGGTTATCAATCGTCCACACTGCTGGCGTTGACACCAGTTCACCACCGTCGCGAACGTTCAATGTCGTTGGAAGAGATGGTACTTTGCCAAGCGCCACGGCTTCCGGCAACGGATCAGCGATATCCACCTTGCCCATCGAATTCAGCAGATCCGGTGTCCAACTGTTATACCACTTGATCGCAATGTCGGAGCCTATTCCAAACTCAATGGGCAAGAACACGTATTTTGCAGCATCATTCGAGAAATTGCCACCATTCCACGTATCCCCAACGTAAATGAATTTGCCTTTTTCCGGATCGACCGGAATGACGGATGTGGTCTGTGTGCCGAAAGCCTTGCCTGGATCGGGATCACTCGGCAACGTGCGCACGAACGGATTGGTCTGCGTTGACCACGGGCCAAAAATGTTATCCGCCACCGTCACTTTGTTTTCGTTAGGGGCCCATCCGGAAGCTCCGGAAGTCAAAATATAATATTTCCCCTGATACTTAAACATCGCTGGTGCTTCGCGTTGCCCTCCAGGGAACACACGCACGTAATCTACGCCATATTCAGCCTGATAGGTCGAGTCACGAACCGGATTACCTTTGTCATCCGTTCGTCCTTCCTTATGCCACCCAGTTACGTCACTGTAGTCTTCATTCAGTTTGGAGATATAGAGTGTCAGGTTTTCTTCGCTCGAGTAGATTAGATAACCGGTACCATCATCATCCTTGAACAACGTCATGTCACGTGCCATGCCCTTATCGCTTGGGAAGTAATCTTTCTCCCCTTCCGGAGCTCTGTCCATCCGGTAACTCTTCTGATACACAAAAGGCCCTGTTGGAGAGTCACTGATCGCATAACCGGCCCGCGCCTTACCGTAGTTCGCATTATCGTTATACGGGTCCTTGTCACCGTCCATGTGAGCCCACATCACGTATTTCTTTGTTTTGTCGTTGTAGATGACCTTCGGTCGTTCAATGATCCGTCCTTTGCGAATATCTGCCCAGATATCCACGCGGTCCTCACGCCCCGCATACAATTTGGAGATCAACGGGTCATGGTCAAAATCATCCATGGATTGAAGTGTCGATAGAGCCATGCCCTCATCTGTCCAGTTCATCAGATCCTTGGAGGAATACACACGCACCCCAACAGCTGGCCAGCCGCCCTTATGATATTCACCATACCAGTAATAGGTCTCCGTCTGTTCATCGTAGAAAAAGCCAGCCCCATGCGCATCAATCGGTTGACCGTCCAGACCTGGCCACAATTGCCCTGGTGTAATGCTTGTGCGAACTGTGGCAACACCCAACGGCGCGGATGCTGGAGAAGTTACGCCGTCCACGGTCGCCTGGATGATGTAAAAATATCCTGTGCCCATCGTCAGACCACTATCGTTAAACGTACTTTCATTCCCACTATATACCTGCTGATACGTACCCGCAGCACTGGTAGACCTGGAGAGCGTATACGTTACATCAGATCCAGTAAGAGCATTCCACCCCAGAGAGATGGATGTATCCGTAACAGCTGTTGCAGCAAAATCTGTAGGAGAGTCAATGGAGTACGTCGTGGCTTCTGCAACAGTGAAGGCTGACTCCCCAGCTGCATTGAAGGCTGTTACACGATAGTTGTAGCTGGTGCCAGGCTCGAGTTCCTGATCTGTATAAGTGAGCCCCTTCCCTTCATAGATCTGCTCGTATTGCTCACTGCCAGCTTCGGCCCGAACCACACGGTAACCCGTTGACTTGTCTACGGCCGACCATAATAACTTCACGCTCGTTGCGTTGAGTGCTTCGGCCTTCAATTCGCTCGGAGCCTGAGGGGCGGTCGCTGAAGTTCGTACTTCCAACGGCGAGGACCACAAGGACTCAGTCAGACCTCCGTATTCATAGGCGAGTTTGTAATAGTAGACCGTATCCCCGCTTAATCCTTCATCTGTGTGTCCCAAAGTTCCGGTGTTGGTTACCAGGGAATAGCCCCCTTCAGGCGTGTTGGAACGGTACAGTCGATAGCCTGATGCACCCACGAGTTCAGACCATTGCAGGGAAACCGAAGACGCCGTCTGCTCTGCAATAGAGAGCTGAGTATTGTTCTCCGGCGGTCGATCGGCAATGATCACGTCATCTGCATGTACCGATTGCCACTTATTCCGAATGCCCACGGTACCTGAACCGTATGTAGGATCGACCAGATCGAATATCAATCGATCGGAGCCGTTTTCGGCGATATACCCTCGAATGGTTGTACCTGATAACACCACTTTGAGGGTATACCATGTATTCTTGGCAAATGCATAGTCCACCGTTTTCAAAGTGGTATCTGATCCATTCACCCTTTTTGAGAAAACGAGCTTATTATTGGGAACCTGCATTTGAAAATAGTAAAAGTTGCTCTTATCCTGAAACCGCGGCAATATTCCCGGATATCCTTGACCGTTCCCCGTGTAAAAGCGCATGGACACGGTCATGTCCGACATGGATTCTCCAGTAGAGATGATGCCTTCATTGGTATCGCTCTGGAAAAGTGTGAAGTTCGACGCATCTGTCGGGTCCGCGATCACTTCCCAGTTGCCTGAACTTACGTTCCAAGCAGGTGATTCCGTGTAATCCCCATCCGAAAAATCGTCCTGCAGCAACGTGGCGGGTATACTCCCCAGATCAGCATACGCTTTACTTGGTAGCATCAACGGTCCGGAAGACAGCGCAAGTGTTGCAGATAACATGAATATCATGGGTTTTCTGAGTTTATCCAATGTTCATTCTCTCCTTTGGCGTGAAAGATGAAAGCATGGTTCTTAAAGACGCGATGTTGTTGCTCAGCCTATCCTCTGGAACCGGCGGTCAGTACAAAAGCAGGGTCCACCTCCTTATTTTAATGAAACCGGTTTCATTGAAGAGTAAAAAAAGACCCGTCTTCCCTTCTAAGTGCAAAATGGTACCCATACGGAATACCGTGTCTTCTTCGCCCCTATGCAGTGAAACAGGTTTCTAATATATAAATGTAATCGCTTTCTTGAATTATATTATTGCCTTATTCAAGCTGTCAACTGTGAATTGGGCACCAACATTTTTCGTTAAAACCAAGCAAAAAAAAGCGCGAGTTCTGCCTGTTTTGCAAGCAAAATTCGCGCCTTTTCTCACCGTTCGAGCTTGTTCGCAAGCTCTCTCGTATTATTAGTGCGTGACTTTTGAACAACCTTTATTTAGAATACTTTCGTTGTCCATGACTCACAGTTCCACGTCTCTGTAACTACATCACGGTAGAATTCCGGTTCGTGGGAAATCAGAAGAATACTGCCTTTGTAAGCCTTGAGCGCACGTTTCAACTCTTCCTTGGCATCAACGTCCAGATGGTTCGTCGGCTCATCGAGTACAAGCAGGTTGGTTTCGTTATTGATCAACTTACAGAGACGCACTTTGGCTTTCTCGCCACCACTGAGTACAGCTACCTTGCTCTCAATGTGTTTTGTTGTCAAACCACATTTTGCAAGTGCAGCACGCACTTCGAATTGGGTATATGAAGGGAACTCCTGCCAGATCTCTTCAATACACGTATTGTAGTTGGCATCCTTCATCTCTTGTTGGAAGTAACCAATCTCCAGATGTTCACCGCGTTGAACGGTTCCTTCCAGAGCCTGAATTTCACCCAGAATACTGCGCATCAAGGTTGTTTTACCGATTCCGTTTGCACCAACGAGGGCAATCTTCTGTCCCCGTTCCATACGCAGATCCAGTGGTCTGGACAACGGTTCGTTATAACCAATCACAAGACCTTTGGTTTCGAAAATGAGCTTGCCAGACGTTCTTGCATCACGGAAGTTGAACTGTGGTTTCGGTTTTTCCTTGGCAATCTCGATGACTTCCATCTTGTCGAGTTTCTTCTGTCTGGACATTGCCATGTTACGGGTTGCCACACTTGCTTTGTTCCGAGCTACAAAATCCTTGAGGTCAGCAATTTCTTGTTGTTGGCGTTTGTAAGCCGACTCCAGCTGCTGTTTTCTCATCTCATGCACTTCCTGGAAGTGATCATAATCGCCCACATAACGGGTCAGATCCTGATTCTCCATGTGGTAGATCAAGTTGATAACACTGTTCAGGAACGGAATATCGTGTGAGATCAGAATAAAAGCATTCTCATATTCCTGCAAATAGCGTTTCAGCCATTCGATATGCAATTCATCCAGATAGTTCGTAGGCTCATCAAGGAGCAGAATATCCGGTTTTTCCAGCAGCAGCTTGGCAAGCAGTACTTTGGTACGTTGTCCACCACTCAGGTCATTGACGTCTTTATCCAGACCGATATCCGTCAGACCCAGACCACGTGCGGTTTCATCCACCTTGGCATCGATCATGTAGAAATCCTGGTTAGTCAGTGTATCCTGGATCGTGCCCACGTCTTCAAGAAGTTGTTCAAGCTCCTCGGGAGTTACATCGCCCATTTTGCCATACATATCATTCATTTCCTGTTCCATGTCGAACAAATACTGGAACGCGCCGCGAAGCACGTCACGGATGGATTGGCCTTTGTTCAATACAGCATGCTGGTCCAAATAACCAACACGCATCCGTTTGGACCACTCCACTTTGCCTTCATCTGGCTGAAGCTTTCCTGTAATAATGTTCATGAAGGTGGATTTACCTTCACCATTAGCCCCGATCAGACCAATATGTTCGCCCTTCAACAGGCGGAATGAAACGTCGTTAAAGATAGCACGGTCACCAAAACCGTGACTTAATTTTTCTACATTTAATATGCTCATTCATGACACCTTTTCTATATAGACTTAATTCTTTGTATATTATAAGCGTTATATCCTGCACAACTCAACGCCCTATTCAAAAATATTGCACCTTTTTGTCTGAAATTTGCCTTATATGAAAGGATGGGTTAAAATTTTGCCTTAACGAATTATTACTATATAGAACGGAGCTCTTCAAAGAGCATCAGGTGAAAAATATGATTGAAGTGAAACAATCCAAGTTGGGTGATGGTGGTGAGTTTAACCGCGGGGTCTTTGCTACCGTTGATATTGCGAAAGGAACGCTGATCCATCAGGCACCCGTCGTGCCTTACCCGAATGAAGATCATGAGCATGTCGAAAAAACGATTTTGGAAGATTACGTATTCGAATATGGGGCGAATCATACCGCCATTCTGCTCGGCTACGGCAGTCTGATCAACCACTCCTATGAACCTAACGCTACCTATGATATCAATTTTGATAACCACACCTTTGACTTCTACGCGTATACAGACATCAAGGCTGGCGAAGAAATCGTCATCAATTACAACGGTGAGGAAGACAGCATGGACCCGTTATGGTTCCTGGACGATTACGAGGAGCGTATGCTGGAGTTCAATAAGTCCAATGATGATGAGGGTGAAAAAGAGACCAACCCCCAATCCCAGGATACGGATACGAGTAAATAAACGTTAAACTCAAAAGTTCTGTCGTTGTAAATGCGAAAAAACTTGCGCCCCCGGTGAATTGTAAAATGAACACCTGGAATACTCTTCAGGGTGCAAAGTTTAAGCACGAAAATAAGCAAGCCCTCCGTGAACGGAAGACTTGCTTATTTGTGTTGTATTTCTTGGTAAGCGAGATATACTTGCTCAAATATCATTGTTTAGCGTGCATCTTAACTTGTTTTAATCCGTAATCGGAGGATCTGTGTGCAGATCAGTATCGGGTGGAGTGGATCTCCATTTGGTAAAGGCTACCTCGAACCCTGCACGCTTCGGTGAACACAGAAATGGGCCTGCGTGTTTATTCGTCGGATAGGCAAACCGTGCAACGCGAATCGTACGCCAAGGATGCTCATCTGTACGAGCCCGAATGACAACAGCCTCATTACTGTACGAGGCTCTGATCGTCACAATTCGTCCACCCCACTCAGGTACAGGAGATAGGGACCAATCCGAATATGTATCCGTCACGACAGCTCCAACATGAGCAACACCGTCATTAACCTCAACTCCGGCCTTGATCCATTGATCTTCTCCGTGCCATAACATCAACCCCGCCTGATCATATAATTCGGTGAATGAACTTAGATCAAAAGATACCTCAATCGCTTCCGTTCCGTCCCATGGAGCAAGTATGGCGTGTCCATCCCGATGACAGAACCCATAGAATGTTTCCTCCCAGAAGTCACTGCCTTCCCGAGCTTCCACAACGAAACGATCCCCATCCATCCGTGCGGCAACGGGTTCCTTCGTCCACTTGCCTTCAAGAAGTCCTACAAAATCCGATGACATCGTTATTTTCATCCTTCCGTCCCAAGGGGCTTTTATCATCATTTCTACACTAGAGAACCCAGGTCCGATGCAGCAGTAGGATATGCAAAATTCATGGTGTTTAACTGATCGATAGTCAGATCGAACTGAATAGCCATTGCAAAAAGGTTGATCAATTCTTCTGTCTTGCCCCCGAGTACATGCGCACCCAGAATGCGACCGGTTGATTTGTCGATCACCACTTTGGCCATGGAAAATTTTTCATGAGTTCTTTTGTAAGTATACCATTTCGACATATCATTTACCTGCACCTCATAGCCCTCTTTTTTGGCTTGTTCCGTGCTCATCCCTACAGAACCAAGTGCTGGGACAGTAAACACAATGGAAGGCATCACTTTATAATTGGGTTTGTGTTGATTTCCCTCCAACAAATTGAACGATACTGCCCGGGATTCCTGACCTGCTAACGGGGTCAAAGGCAACCCTTTCGTATCGGTTACATCGCCAGCAGCATAAACTCTCGGATTACTTTCGCTTTGCAAATACTCGTTCACCGTAATACCCTTT
This sequence comes from Paenibacillus sp. FSL R5-0517, assembly GCF_037974355.1. Lineage (NCBI taxonomy): Bacteria > Bacillati > Bacillota > Bacilli > Caryophanales > Paenibacillaceae > Paenibacillus > Paenibacillus sp. FSL R5-0517. The sequence continues at coordinate 2,929,551 of NZ_CP150235.1, read as the reverse complement.
TTGCTGTAGCTAACGTTGCCTTTCTCCAATTCCAGCCCATCCACATTGGGAATACGCCCGGCTCCATGAACGACAAGTCCGCACTGCCACTGGTGATCTGCACCATTGCGTGTGCCATGAACGATATAGGCGTTCCCCTCTTGCCGTACGGACTTCACCTCTGCGTTCAAATGAACATGAATGCCGATCTCTTTCGATTTTTGCATTAAAGATTCAACCAGTTCCGCATCAAATGATTTCAGCGGCTGTTCACTCCGATGCAGGATATGGACTTCCGTCCCGGCTCTGGCCGCAATATGCGCAAATTCAAATGCAATGTATCCACCGCCTATCAGCACTAATCGATCAGGCAGCTGTTCCAGATCCAGAAAGTCATCACTATATATCAGATGCTCTGATCCCTCAATCTCAAGTGGCGCAGGTCTTGCACCAGTAGCAATCAGAATGTGTTTGCCATGAAGCACTTCTTCTCCCACTTGAATATGGTCTTCATCGACGAATGAAGCTTTACCATGGAACGTATCCATTCTTTCTTGTTTGAATTTATCCTCACTTGCTCTAGGTATGCTCTCGGTAAAGGTGCGTTTAAAGGCCATAAGTTCAGACCAGTTGATGGTCGCCTGTCCCTGAATACCTTTCCCTTGCATCCGTTCATTCCAGTCGATCAGCTCCGCGGCTCCGGCCAGCACTTTCTTGGGATCACAGCCGCGCAGTGCACAGGTTCCGCCGAACTCACGTTCATCAATTACAGCGATTTTCCAGCCAGCTTCAGCGCAACGGGTAATGACAGAACTTGCCGCGCTTCCTGTTCCAATTGCAATCAAGTCATAAGTTTCTTGTGTCATCATGGTTCCTCCTCATGCTTTTGATACATCTATTGCAGGGATGCCTGAAGTTACAGCAATCCAGCCTGTTTAAGGTACTCTGCTGCCACCTGTTCAGGATTCGCTCCCTCTACGTTCACGTCATAGTTCATCTGACGCATCTCATCGTCCGTAATTTTGCCAGCAAGCTGATTCAGCACCTCAACCAGTTGTGGATATTGATCTGCCGTTTCTTGACGAAGCATCGGCGCACCTTGATACGGCGGGAACAATTCCTGATCATCTTCCAGCACGACGAGTTCATATTGTCTCAACTCACTATCGGTGGAGTAAGCATCTACGAGATTGATATCGCCTCGTTGAACAGCTCCATAGCGAAGCTTCGGTTCCATGGTTGCAACGTTCGGGAATTCAATTCCATATTTCTTCTGAATACCAAGGTAACCGTCTTCCCGATCCGAGAATTCCAGCGTGAAACCTGCCTTCATTTGCTGTTCTACCGGTTTGAGATCCGAAATGGTCTTGAGATTGTATTGATCTGCGATGCTCTTTGGAACAGCCAACGTATACGTATTGTTGTAATCCATAGGGTTCAGCAGCACCATGTTGAACTGGCTCAGCATTCCATCTCTTGCCTGTTCGTACACCTCTGTCCGATCGGTGCTGACTGCTGTTTCCTTCATGAATTCGGAGATCGCTGTCCCGGTAAATTCGGGATAGATGTCAATATCACCCGACTTGAGTGCGTTGAAAAGGAATGGTGTTTTACCTAATCCGGGCTTAAGTTCAACGGTCAGATCCGTTTCTTTTTCGATCAGCAATTTATACATGTTAATCAGAATCTCCGGTTCAGCTCCCAGTTTGCCAGCAATTACGAGATCCTTCTGCCCTCCACGTGCCACGAAGGGAATGGTAATCACAAGTATTGCGATTAGAGCCAGCGAACCAAGGGTAACCAGCGTTTTCTTGAAGGATAACCGCTGGAACTGACGCAGTAGTACATCAAACAAAATAGCCAGCAATGCTGCCGGAATAGCTCCAAGGATGATCAGTGCGGTATCATTCCGATCAATACCCAGCAAGATTAATGCACCCAAGCCTCCTGCGCCGATCAAGGCTGCAAGTGTCGCCGTTCCTACAATCAGGACCATAGCCGTCCGAATTCCGGCCATAATGACAGGCATCGCCAGTGGCAGTTCCACTTTGATTAGACGTTGCCGACTATTCATGCCCATTGCATTCGCCGCTTCGACCATGGAAGGATCAACTTCGGATATGCCTGTGTACGTATTGCGGAGTACAGGAAGCAGCGCATACACCACAAGTGCAATGATTGCAGGAAGTGTTCCTATACCAAACAATGGGATGAGTAATCCGAGAAGCGCCAGGGATGGTATAGTCTGCAACACAGCTGTAATCCCAATAATGGGTTCAGCGACTCTTGGTTTGCGTGTAAGGTATATACCAAGCGGAATGGCGATAAGGACAGCGAAGAACAATGCGATAAAAGAGATCTGAATATGTTCCAGAAGAGCAGACAATAATTGGCCTTTACGCTCGCTGAACACCTCCGTGAATCTACTCATGTCCCTCACCTCGTTCCTGTAACTGTTCAGACCAGTATTTCATCAGATCTGCCCGATTGATCTCGCCAATAATCTGTCGGTTACGTTCAACCAGCAAATGGTCGTGAGAACTCATAATCTCAACCAACTCCGGTAAGGTAGTTGATACGGGAACGGCAGTTTTAGCTGACTTTGGCACATGACCCGGTGAGAGTGGTGACATGATGGTTTCCAGATCAAATACGAATGGTGGACTCGTGTCCGCATCAGGACCTCCAACAAATTCACGTACGAAATCATTAGCTGGCTGTCGGATCAGTTCTTCCGGGGTGCCTACCTGCAGAACCTGTCCATCCTTCATAATGCAGATGCGATCACCCAGCTTCATCGCTTCCTGAATATCATGGGTGACAAACACAATTGTTTTTTTCATCTGGCGCTGGATATCCAGAATATCGTCCTGCAATTTCTCACGGCTCATCGGATCGAGTGCACTGAATGGTTCATCCATCAATACAATCTCGGGATCGGCAGCGAGTGCACGCAACACTCCAATTCGCTGCTGCTGTCCACCAGATAGTTCGGCAGGTTTGCGCTCACTGTACGTATCTCCATGCAATCCAACCATGTCCAGTAGCGTATGTACGCGCTGCTTGATCTGATCTGACTTCCATTTTCGCAGCTCAGGAACAACCGCAATATTTTCGGCAATCGTCATATGCGGGAATAGTGCAATCTGTTGCAGCACATATCCGATATTCCAGCGCAATTCGTGAATGTTGTATTCATCAATTGAGCGTTCATTAATGAGCACTGCTCCATCTGTTCGCTCAATCAGGCGATTGATCATTTTGAGCATGGTGGTTTTGCCACATCCACTCGGACCAATCATGACAAACAATTCTCCCTTGTTAATGTTGAGGTTAACCTGACGCAAAGCCGTAGTTCCATCAGGATATTGTTTTGATACATTTTCGAACTGAATCATCCGCTCTCTTCGCCCCTTTATCAAACCTTTATCAAACATTCATTCTCATCTATTTCCCCAAAAGTGTGTTCGTATAATCACTGCTGTCCGTCGTGCCTGTGGTTATGCATAGATCCATATTTCAATCAACGATGTCAACATGCTGGTAGACAGGCAAAAAGACGGGCACTAGGCACCGTCTTCTCTTTAATTACAATATGTTTCTTCCATTAATTCCATACTGCCATATGATTTTGAACAAATTGCTCCATTGAGATTGGGCCATTCCCCGTCAATCTCAGCACGGTATCCGTTACTTGATCTTCGCGGCCTTCTTCACGGATGGCAATATCCAACCCTGCCAGAGCTGTTGCATAGTCTTCAGGCATCCCGGCTTGAATCATGCTGTTCCTCAGTTCATCGTCGGACAAAGATTCATGCTGGATGGACTGACCCAGTAAACGACTAATGATGTTGGAAACCTGCCCATAGGACAACGTCTCCGGCCCTGTAATCATATGCTCTGTATTATGAGGAATAACATCTGTAAGTGCTCGGAAGGCAACAGTTGCAATATCATCTGCGCTGACAAAACCGATTTTCCCGTCACCCGTAGCACTGTAGATTTTACCGAGTTGCTTCATCGTCTCCCGATGCGGTCCCTCCGTAAAATTCTCCATAAAATAAGATGGTTGGAGAACAGCCCACTCGGGAGCATGCGCTTTTAAATACTGATGTACTTTGCCAAATATGGGACCATTCTCGTCGATCGAAGCACTGCCGAGCAAGACAAATCGCTTAACGCCGCTCCACAATGCTTCCTTGATGAACGGAATCATGACGTCTTCTGGATTCATGTCCATGACTGGCACGACAAGGTACACCTGGTTCACATTTTTCAATGCCTGAGCATACGTATCGGAATCGTACCAATCGAAATAGACATAGTTATCACCAGAACCAGAAAGAGATGCTTTAGTTCTTCCTGCCAAGCGCACCGGATATTGTTGCTTTTGAAGTATAGCCGCAACACGGCTTCCTGTTTTTCCATTAGCCCCTGTAATCAGTGTCACCGGTTTATCATTATTCATGTTTACTTCCTCCTAAGTCCGATTCAATTACGATCATCGGATTCCAATAGTCTTTATAATGTGTAATTTTTCCATTCTTGTGGCTCACCACAGAAATGTAGGTTTGGTTGTATGGCTTGCCTGTAACTAATGAGCGCCCTGTACAAGTAAATTCAGCCACAAACTGTTGTTTCGTGGAATCGGCCAAGATTACCGGTTCAGAAAACTGCTGGATTTCAATCATCCCCAACAGATTATGAACATGATTCGCAAGTTCGGCTTTGCCTTCCAGTTTCTGAGGATATCCTGCTGGTGCATATGGGAATTCGAAGATAGCCTCAGATGTATATAGGTTCAACCACTGTTCCAGTTTTCCTTCCAGTAACAATTGAGTAAATCCGTGCATGATCTGATGCGGTATACTATCTGCTTCCAACTGCTGAAATTGTGTCCTCCTTACTTCCTCCTTCAGTTTTGTTTGGCGAATTTTTTCAGACCAATCAGTCTATAAAAGTTAAAAAATAAACGCCTTACGCGTTCATTTTCAAAAAAACATTTATGAAGGTTCATGCTCAAATCATGTGAATCGTTAATCCATAGCCTTTAGAGTCATTTGTACAAAATCTCGCAGCGCTTCTACACTTGCACCGCTCTTCGCCGTAAAGGTCAATGAGAGTCGGGAATAATTCAGATAACGGGCAAGCCCAGGCAATTCTTCCTCTGCGTGCTTCAATTCACCATTCCTCTGGCCTCGTAACAGCGCAATATGAAAAACATCTTCCATTTGTTGATTAGTGGTTTGAATAAAGGATGCGATTTCGTGATTTTGTGGTGCCTGTTCCACCGCGCTATTAATGATAAAACATTCATTACGACGTTCATCGTCTGTGAGCACGTTAATCACTTCGTTGAACAACTCTGCCATGCCTTGCCTCACACTTGTGCACTCGTTTAATAGTCTGATGCCCGCTTCTGTCTTCTGCTGAATATAGAATTTAAGCGCAGAGACAAATAAATCATGTTTCGTTCCATATGTGTCATACAGGCTTTGCCGCGCAATGCCAAGTTCACTCAGCAGTAAGCTCAAAGATGTACCTTCATAACCATACGCTCCAAATACGGACGTTGCTTTTCTTAGAACAGTTTCCGTGTCAAATTCCTTGGCTCTTCCCAATTTCAGACCTCACCTCCCTGTTCATTAAATAAAGAATACCTTTTCCAGACTGATCAGTCAAGAAAATAAATGCTTTGATTTTTCACAAAGTGGTATAATGAGAATAGAAGCTGAATGAGCTCTTTTACCACTTATAACCACGACCACATATAAAGGAGTGTACCCATATGTATATTGAAATTACAGACCTGGCTGCAAAACGATTGACGGAAAGCCTGAATGATCAACCTGGATACTTCAAAGTAATCTATGATCTGGAAGGTTGCGGATGTAACGGAGTTATCGCGATTATCATTGTCGATGAACTCGCGGCTCTTGATGCTCAGATTGAAACCAATCTGGTTCCGTTCTATGTTGATCCGAAACAGCAACTGAACCTGGAACAACACATGAAGCTGGATACAGAAGAAAATTATCCTTCCTTCAAATTAAGCAGTGACTCCGGCGTGCTCAGCGGTAATGTTCGTGTGCGCGATACCCGTGCCGTAACTGTGGGAAGCTCCGGTGGATCTGACGCTTGCATGTTGTAACCCAGTCTCCAGCATAATTGCAGTAATCTAGCATTATCTCTTCACAACAAAAGCCGTTGCATCTACTAATGCAACGGCTTTTAATGTTCTTTTCTTTATATACCTCTTATCAGAGTTGCAAAAAAGACTCTATAAAAGATAGATAAACTAAATATTTACACGAAACGGAGAGGACAGAAAAAACCTGAAGAAGCGTAGCGCTCGCCTTTATCCCCGGATTTTCACCATTATAAATTGATCAAACAATCAGGGGATAACAGCGATCGGAAGGTCGTTCTGTCATCAAAGTGGCAGGGTAAATACCCTCTAGTTAGATTTTATAGCAAACTTTGTTTACAACTCGGAAACAATTAGAGAACCTATGGATATAATCCTCTAGTATACTCGGTATATAGATTCATATATTCCGAGGAGGAACACACATCATGAAACCTTTTACTCGTAAATCCATCATATCTACAATTCTCATAGGCTCTGTTGTAGCAGGTTCTGCTTTTACTACGTTTCCCATCACTTCAAACCTGAATCCCGTCGCGTCTGCTGCTAGCTCCAGCTTCACTCAATTTCTGCATGATAATGCACCTGGTCGTACGATCAAAACCATCAAAAATGTGGCAACCGTGACCAATGTTTCCAGTACAGTTGTGCTTGTCAATAAAAAGAGAAATCTGCCTTCAACTTACGCACCACAAGATTTGGTTGTACCTAATATTCCTTTTAGCTTCTCAGGCTCAAGTCCGAAGAAACAGATGCGTAAAGTGGCTGCAACCGCAATTGAAAAATTATTTGCCGCTGCCAAAAAAGACGGCATTGATATCAAAGCCGTGTCTGGTTATCGCTCTTATGCGACTCAGAAATCAATCTTTGACCGGAATGCCAGCATCAAAGGTGAAGCTGTTGCCAATAAAACAAGTGCTCGTCCAGGACAAAGCGAACATCAAACGGGTCTTGCAATGGATATCTCCAGCGCTTCCGCCGGTTATGATCTTCAGCAAAGCTTCGGCAACACCAAAGAAGGCAAATGGCTAAAAGCCAATGCCCACAAATACGGATTCATCATTCGTTATGGCAAAGATCAAGAGAAATTAACGGGTTATTCCTATGAGCCATGGCATGTACGTTATGTCGGAGTCTATATTGCTGGTGAAATTACCAATCAGAAACTTACGCTGGAGCAATATTTGGAACGAGCCAAATAAGGTAGGTATCTACCTTATCTTTAGTCAGCTATTTGATCAGATAAAAGAAGGATGAATATAGATATCAAGGCTGAAATTGAAGATGGGGCCGATAGTGGCCCCATCTTCAATTTCAATCTTTTTCATTTTGAACACATCATCACGTCCCAACGATTCTCCTAAAGACCAGTGGCAATCTCTTCAGACTTTCAGTTCCAGCCCAAGAGCCTGCGCCAGCAAGTAGTGCATTATGGCACAAATACAGTGCGACATTGTACACGATTGAACCCAAAATAATCTCCATAATGACAAAACGTTTCAACGTTGAAGATTGGATCACATATACCCGAAATTCATGCGGGTCATGCCCTCCCTTAAATCTTGTGATGAGAGCTTTCATGAATCACCTCTAGTGTTTTATTTTAACGTATGGCAGGCAATCCTTGTCTTATTCAAAAATAATACTTACATAAAGTAACTAAGTGTGTTATAGTAATTTTATAAATCATACATAAGCGAGGGAAACCATCATGAGTGAGTTCGAGAACCTGGTTAAAAACCGCAGGTCGGCTGTTATTTTTGAAGAAGGAATTGAGATTTCGGAGTCTGAACTGCAAGAGATGTTTGCCCTGAACAAATTTGCACCATCTGCCTTTAACCTGCAACACACCCACTATCTTGTGATCAAAGACGAGGAACAGAAAGAGAAAGTTTATGAAGCTTCCCAGCAATATAAAGTAAAAACAGCTTCTGCGGTCATCGTGGTTCTGGGCGATGTCAACGCACACCATCATATCCGCACCATTAACGAAGGTTTGCTGAATCTGGGCGCCCTCACTCCGTTCCAATATGAGCAAGAATCCCAAAGTGTAACCGAATTTTACGAATCTCGCGGCAGGTTCTTCCAACGTGAGGATGCGATTCGCAATGCCAGCCTGTCTGCCATGCAGTTGATGCTGATCGCTCAAGATCGCGGTTGGGACACCTGTCCAATGATTGGTTTTGACGCAGAAGAATTACAACAAAGCTTGGATATCCCTAATCATTACGTACCGGTTATGTTGATTACCATCGGCAAAAAGTCGGAAGCCAAACAACGTCCGCGCGGTTACCGTAAACCAATCAATGAATATGTTAGCTTCAATAAAATGCACGCTGAATAAACAGATAACCTGCCAAACTAACAAAGCAAAAAGCCACGGTTTCGTGGCTTTAATACGTTTCATAGATTAATGTGTCCAACATATGAAATTCATCGTCAAACTCCGCGTATATGTACAATCGACCAGCAGGTGTATCCCCCGCATCATATCCCAATCGAAGGTAACGATCTCCCTGAAATTCTGCATCAGCCAAAACCAATTCACTGATATCCTCGTCCGGATGGGCCTCGGCAATGGTTTTAAGGGCCTGCTCCTGAAGCATGTCCCATCGATCCCACGTCGCTTCCATATATGGAGACAATTCCTCCATCTCAGCCTTGGTTGAAACCTGTGCAGTGACTACCAGTTCTTTATCCTGAATATGTAAGCGCATCTGATAGTTGGACATTGATGCGTCATACTGAAACACACCCATCCCCTGAACTTCATGATTGGATTCAAAAATCAGATTGTCTGCATATTGCAGTCTCTCCAGCTTGGGATTAACGCTATAATCCAACTCGGTTAATTTGTTCTCGGAACAATAAAGCTCTCTTAATTGCACGTTATGACGAAGATCCAGCTTGCTAATATGGTTGTTAAAACAACGGATACTCTCCAGAGCCAGATTTAAAGTAAGATCCAGCTGTTTGATATGGTTGTGATTACATCGAAGTTCAAGCAAGTTTGGACAGCCGGATACATCGAGATCCAACATGTAATTGTTAGCGCAATCCAGTCGCCGCAGGTGTATATTGTGTTCAAGCTCAAGCGTGAAAAGAGCATTATAACTGCAGCTCAGTTCCTCCAACTGCTCAAGGCGCTCCAAAGCCAGCTCCGACAACATATTCCAATGGCACTCCAGCGTGACAAGTTTGGAATTATGAGAAAGATCCAATTGGCGAAGTCGATTAAAGCTGCAATCGAGTACCTGCAATTCTGAATTGGAGTGGAGGTCCAGAGTAAGAAGCTGATTCTCTCTGCAACGTAACGTCCTGAGCATGTGATTCTGAGCAAGATCCAGACCCGTCAATTGGTTATAGGCACAATCCAACTCTTGAAGACCTTTGAAATACTCAATCCCGTCCAGATTACTAATATCGTGATTTGAAAGCTGCAATGTCTCAACCTCACGAACATCACTCTCCTGAATAAATCCCCTCTCATTACAAAAACGATCCAACACAACTTGCCTGAACCGTTCATCCGTGAAGGCATAGGTGATATCCATATCTCACTCTTCCCCTCCTGTTCTCTTAAAACATCCTTTAACATATCCTTCCTATTCTACGAGTTTTGGTACGGGGAATCAATTCATTATGCAATATTTTTTATACCATGTTAGCATCCAATATGTAAGAGAAAACCATATTGAGAGGAAGATTTCCATGCAAATGTATATCGAAAACCTCCCGTCGTGTCGCCTTGCCTATGTTCGACAAGTGGGGCCTTACGGTCCGGCCAATGCCCAAGCGATGAATACACTCAAACAATGGGCAGACAAAAACCAATTGCTTCATGAATCAGCAACATTACTGGGCATCCCCCAAGATGACCCGACTACCACACCACCCGAAGAATGTAGATATGATGCCTGTATTGTTATCACGGAATCTAAACGTCTGGAAGATGACATAGTTGAGATTGGCGAGTTATCAGGCGGAGACTATCTCATCTGTAAGGTGAGACATACGGCAGAAGATATTCAGCAGGCTTGGAATGTGATCATTCCCCATTTGCATGCAAGTGGTTATGTGATGGACAACAAACCAGTTATTGAACGGTATCGATGGGAACTGCTCCATCAGCATTGGTGCGAAATATGTGTGCCTGTGAGGCCTGTGTAATCCATGTTATGAAAAAACGAAAAAAGTGACTTCAAGTTGAAGTCACTTTCTCGATTAAATACTATTAATACTATATAAGTTGAACTAATCATTTACACGATAACGGAGAGGACAGAAAAAACCTGAAAAAGCGAAGCGTTCGCCTAAAAGCTTTCTGAAAGAAAGCTGCATCGGAAGCATACGCTATCCCCGGAATTTCCCCTTCGAAAAAGGGAATCAAAAAAAAATCCGGTGATAACAGCGATTGGAAGGTTATTTTGTCATCGTAGTGTCAGTGTAAATAATCTTTAGTTCAAGTTATATAGCCAGATTAGAAATTAAAATGCCCAGTTGCCTTTACGGAATACCGGCTCGATTGTGCCATCCTGTAACTCACCATCGATATCCAGCTCTGCGGAACCGATCATGAAATCGACGTGGGTCAGACTCACATTGCACTCATGCTTCAACAATTCATCGTTAGACATCGTAGTGCCATCTTTCATGTTGAATGGATACGCACTTCCCACAGCCAAATGGCAAGATGCATTTTCATCAATGCCCGTATTATAGAAAATACGATTCAAGTTGGAGATCGGGGAGTCATGAGGCACGAGTGCCACTTCACCCAGATAACGTGCTCCTTCATCCGTGGCAAAGAGGTTCTTCAGATGCTCTTCACCAGATGCTGCCGTAAAGGCAACAACTTGTCCGTCCTTGAAGGTGATTCTCATCTGGTCAACCAGTTGCCCGTTTAGGTTCAGAGGCATGGTGCTGCTAACATAACCGTTCACCCCACTGCGCTTAGGCATGGTGAATACTTCTTCAGTCGGCATATTGGCAACCGTGTATACGCCTTGTTTATTTTCGCTGCCACCACCGCCCCAGATATGATTGTTAACCAATTCGATTTTCAGGTCTGTACCTGGCGCACGGTAATGCAGGCTCTTATAGTTCTTTTGGTTCAGGAGATCACTCATGGTATTCAGGGTATCCAGATGCTCTCTCCAATTTTGTACGGCGTCTCGGCCATCAACACGGTTCATTTTGAAGATGGTTTCCCACATCACATTGATTCGTTCTTCTTCCGGGATGTCGGCAAACACTTTGTTCGCCCAAGCCTTGGTCGGTGCTTTGATCAAACACCAGCTAATTTCATGATTACGTGTATATTTGGAATATCCTTTACGTGCTTGAGCAGCAGCCTTAGTCGCACGGGAGACGTTGTCCGAATTAATCCCATTGTACAGATCCGGGTCAGGTACTTTGATCGTCAATGTTGCTCCGCCGGCTTCAGCGAACTTCTCCATCATGTCGCCTTTCCAGGCCGGATAGTAGTCAAAACTGTCATCCGAGCCATGTTCGAAACGACTGCGGGTAATGTTATCATCATCGAATTCCACTTGCACGTACTTCGCTCCGGCTGCATACGCTTTTTGAACAATCAAACGTGTGAATTCAAGCGATTCGATGGGGGCAGTGACGAGCAAGTCCTGTCCTTTTTGAATATTTACACCGACTTTGACAACCAGTTCCGCGTATTGTTCCAATGACTTTTCAAAGGTTTGTTCAAATTGACTCATGGTTGTGTTCACTCCTGTTTCATATATTATGACATGGTTTGCAAGTGACTTGGAATCTGCTGATTGGCCGTTACAGCGAAGGATCGTTCTTTAGATCGTCGTTGTCTCCAAATTTTCTTCATCGTATTTTTCAAAGGTTAAAATTCGGAGACAAATACGACCGCTTTCGCTTCTGCAGAATCGAATCCTTCTCTTTCACTCCGCAGACTTAATTTCCAAAATTTTATACAAAATGATTTATACATTACGTTTTTCTTGTTCACGTAACTCAATCCGGCGGATTTTACCAGAGTTGGTCTTCGGCAGATCCATAACAAATTCGATCTTGCGTGGATACTTGTAAGGTGCTGTAATTTCTTTGACATGGTGCTGCAATTCACGCATCAGTTCTGGTGAAGCCAGTGAATCATCTCGCAGTACAACAAAAGCTTTCACCACATTGCCACGGATCTCATCCGGACTTGCAACCACCGCGCATTCCTTCACACTGGCGTGTTTCATAAGTGCTTCTTCCACTTCAAATGGTCCGATGGTGTAACCCGAACTGATGATGATATCGTCACTGCGACCTTCAAACCAGAAGTAACCTTCTTCGTCTTTACGTGCACGGTCCCCTGTTACAAAATAATCGCCACGCTGACTCGCTTCCTTCCGTCCCTCATCCTGATAATAGGATCGGAACAAAGCCGGCATCTCTTTGTGTACCGCGATATCTCCAACTTCACCCGCAGGTACAGGTTGTCCCTCTTCATCGATGATTTCAATCAACCCAGGTGTAATCGACTGACCCATCGAACCAATACGTACAGGCGCATCTTTGAGACTGCCGATCAACAACGTGCTCTCGGTCTGTCCATATCCGTCTCGAATAGTGAGGTCAAAGTGACGCTGGAAGATTTCAATGACTTCCTGATTGAGCGGTTCACCCGCTGAAACAGCACTGCGCAGATGGGACAGATCATAATGTCCAAGATCATCGGCTTTGGCCATTAACCGATATTCGGTTGGTGTACAGCATAGAACATTAATTTGATGTTCCTGCATCAATTCCAGGTAACGCTTGGGTTGGAATGATCCATTGTAGACCAGTCCGGTCGCGCCTCTTCCGAGTACCGACAGGAACGGACTCCAGATCCATTTTTGCCAGCCAGGTGCCGCTGTTGCCCATACGGTATCTGAAGGCTGAATATCCAGCCATAGTGAAGAAGCGATCCGCAGGTGGGCATATCCCCAACCGTGGCTATGTACAACTCCTTTGGGATTACCTGTTGTGCCCGAAGTATAGGCAAGAATAGCTGTATCATCACGGTGAGTGTCCACTGCAGCCATCTCTTCAGGTTGATTTTGCATTAACTCATGCACATTGACCCAACCTTCAGCAGGTACGCCAACTTCACCATTAGGAGATGCTACGATACGATGTGCCAGTGACGGCAGATCCGCGTCCATCTTTTCCACTTCCGAGGTTGTCTCGGACCATACAATAACAGCCCGCGCCTCAGAGTGACGCAGACGATATTCCAGATCTTTAGCCCGTAACATCTCAGAGGACGGAATAACGGCAATCCCCAATTTAAGACAAGCAATGTAAATGACATAGGCAATGATACGGCGTGGTACCATGACCAGCACCCGATCACCCTTCACCAGTCCTAGTTCACGCAAACCTCCAGCAAGACGATTCGCCTGCTTGAACAAATCACCATACGTGATCTCTTCCAATTCTCGTTGATCGCTGAGCCATCTAAGTGCAATCCGGTCTGATGGATGATTCTCCATCTCGGATGTCAGGTTATAGCTTTCAGGCGAAATCCACTGTTCAAAGTTCAAATGGAGCCTCTCCTTCGTAGTTCAAATGTAAAGCTTCTATATATTATACCCTAAATCCTAGGACCAGGTGCTATGAACTAGGCTCATTCCAAAAAAATAAACATAGGTCAATTAATGAACTATTATAATAGATCTTATCCTATAAAGAAAATGACATATAAAAAAATGGCACCTTCCTGGTTATCAGGACGGCACCATTTCATATTAATTTTCTATTACCATAATCTTTGTCTAACTATAATTTTCACACAGCTATACTGTGTATGTTACCACGGATAATTACCCATGCCATCAAGAATGCTTTCGATCTCATTCAACTCTTCCGTTGTCAGGTCCGGTGCCTTGAGCGCAGCTACGTTTTCTTCGATCTGGGACACACGGCTTGCACCAATCAGTGCGGAGGTTACACGGTTACCGCGCAAGATCCAGTTCAGAGCCAGTTGAGAGATCGTCTGACCTCTTCTTTCTGCAACCGCCTGAAGCGCATCGAACTTGGCAATCCGTTCGTCCGTATAAGCTTCTTTTTTCAAATTGCCTGTTGGATTGGCTCGTTCTTCCTTAATCTTGTCGACATATTTATTCGTCAACTGGCCGCGGCCGAGTGGACAGAATGCTATTGAACCTACGCCCTGCTCATCCAGTACGTCCTGCAAACCGTCTTCGATCCAGCGGTTCAACATGGAGTAATTCGGCTGATGAACCAGACACGGCGTACCCAGACGACGGAGAATGGTCACCGCTTCTTGCGTCTGTTCTGCATTATAATTGGATAACCCCACATACAGTGCTTTACCTTGCCGCACGATATGATCCAGCGCTGTCATGGTCTCTTCCAAAGGTGTATCCGGATCTGGACGGTGATGATAGAAAATGTCTACATAATCCAGTCCCATCCGGCCAAGGCTTTGATCCAGGCTCGCAATGAGGTTTTTGCGGGAACCCCATTCGCCATAAGGTCCATTCCACATGTGATAGCCAGCCTTTGACGAAATAAGCAGCTCATCCCGATAAGGACGCAGATGTTTTTTATATATCACACCAAAGTTCTCTTCCGCTGATCCTGGAGGTGGACCATAGTTATTCGCCAGATCGAAATGGTTAATTCCGAGGTCGAAGGCACGCAAAATCATCTCTTCCTGAATATCCAACGTACGGTTACCACCGAAGTTCTGCCATAGACCCAGCGCAATTTGCGGCAGTCTGATTCCGGATTTACCGGAACGTACATATTTCATCTCATCATATCGTTGTTCACTCGCAGTATAGGGCATCGTTATTCTCACTTTCCTGTAAGGTTTGCCTTGCTGCTTCTAATCTTAGTCATTTCTCGGGCAAAACGATATGGCATTTCACTATAACCATATGGAAAAATGACTGTTATCTATACCAACGAATGTTAAATCATTGATCTTTTAATCTAATTAATATGTTAAAATGCAAGATGAGATGAAATCGTACAGGAGTGAATACCCTTGATTACATATATGTTTAAAAGCAATCATTTTCAGGAGCTTCAGCTCCTTCATTATGGTACGGAAGCCTGTACACCAGGTCATCACTTTGGCCCTGCCATGAGAGACTATTACAAAATTCATTATATTTTGAATGGCAAAGGCACCTTCGAAGTAGGAGGCAGAACATACACCCTGCACAAAGGTCAAGGTTTTCTGATCGTTCCGCATTCTGTTGTTCATTACGAAGCAGATCAGGATGACCCTTGGGAATACAGCTGGGTTGCTTTTCAAGGTAGCAATAGCCAAACCTTTTTACAGCAGGCTTGTCTGTCTGAGCATCACCCGATTTTTGAGCTGGGCAATGAGGATGACGAGATGCGATCCTGTCTGCATCGAATGATTAATTCGCGACACACCCACAAAGGCTGGGAGATCAGTATGACTGGTTTGCTTTATCAATTTTTCTCCATTTTGATTGATCAGGCCAACTCAGAGCATCTTCAACCCATGCAGGATTATTCGAAGGAAACATACGTAACGCAGGTCATGGACTTTATTGAAATGAACTACGCCAATGCTATTACCGTTCAGTCCATCGCGGCCCATGTGGGCTTGCAGCGCAGTTACCTGTGCTCTCTCTTCAAGGATCAGATGGGGAGCAGTATCCAGTCGTATCTGGTCCATTACCGGATGCGCAGGGCAGCCGAATTGACCCTTGATCCCGGTCTGACCATTGGTGATATTGCCCGCTCGGTGGGCTACACTGATGCATTGCTTTTCTCCAAAATGTTCAAAAAAGTGATGGGCGAAGCGCCCACTTATTATCGCAAACATAAAACAGCACCCTCCCAGTTAAGTTGCTAATGGGAAGGTGCTGTTTTTTGCCAATCGATATCACTTGCATTTGTTCAATACTTACATTCGTTATTCCTTACGTTTGTTTATACCGTCTCCTGCATGGATATGCCGACGACTTGCACTTTAATTTCATTAACCATAACACCCGCTAATTGCTCCACGGCCTGTTGAACGTTATGTTGAAGTTCACGGCATACCTCATGCATCTTGTTGCCATATTGAATGTTAATGCGCAGCTGGATGGTCGCCTGATCGTCTTTGACGTGCACATCAATCCCTTTTTGCAGACTCTTGCCGCTGATGCTTTTGGCAATCCCTTCAGTCAGCCCCACAGACATGGAGGATACGCCATTCGTGCTCTGCGCGGCCATCCCCACAATCTTGGACAGCACATCGTTCGAGATGTGAATGGTACCCATTTGAACAGATTGAGGTGCGATATATTCAGGTTCGTTATATGGTTTTTCGATAATTTCAGACATGTGCTCCACTCCTTCGAATAATTTACATGCTAGGCATTCTGCCATTTGTCCTTGAAGAACATAGTATAGATTCGAACCAAAAGAATTTTAACGATCATATACACCGGGATAATAATCAGGATGGCAATAATCCCACCCAGGTCCCCTGCACCCAAGACCAGAATAATCGTCGTAAGCGGGTGAATATCCAGCTTTTTGCCAAATACGTACGGTGCAACCAGGTTGTCCTGAATCTGCTGAGCGACGAGAATAATAATCAGAGACCAGATGGCAACGGATGGCGATACCACGAGACCCATGATCACAATAGGGACAGATGACACAATCGCTCCGATAAACGGAACAAAGTTCATGATGACCGCGATTACTGTGAGCAGTAATGCGTACGGCAGTCCAATAATCAGGAAACCGATATACATCAGTACACCCAGCGCCAGATTTACCAAGACTCTACCCACAATAAAACCACTCAGGGCCTGATCAATCTCAAGCACAACTTCACGGCTGTCATTTTGGAAACGTTTTGGAGCGATATGGGCCAGTTTACGGCCAAATTTCTCACCTTGTAACAGCATGTAGAACAAAAGGATCGGTAATGTAAACAAGATGATCGCAAAACTGGAAACGAGTGAGAAAAATCCACTTACATAGTTGGTCACAAAGTTAAATCCTTTGTTGATATACTCCGTAATCTGAGAGAAAGGTGTTGAGCCCTCGGGGAACAAGGCTTGAATGGCACCATTCTGCTCCAGCTCTCTCAGCTGTTCACTTAATGAATTGATTAGATTCGGTGCGTTATCGACCAGATTCACCAATTGCTCACGTAACGATGGCCATAAGCCAATGATGAAGAATACACCCAGAATAGCAATAACCAAGTAGATTAGCAAAATACTTAGTGTACGATTGATTTTCTTTTTCTCCATATAATTCACAAGCGGTCTTAGCAGATAATAAAAGAACACGGACAACATCATCGGTACGGTAATGACCGTGATCATGGTGACAAGCGGCTGAAAGATGAAGCTCACACGTGATAATAAATAGATATTAACCAATATCAGCGCCAGTGCGATACTGAACCGGACAAACGTATTTCCTTTGAACAAAATTTTCCCCTCCACATGGACATTTCTTCTCTAATTTAATTTGGAATCTGGATGGTAAACACGGTGGTCTCTCGACCACGCCCGGAAAGGATCAGCCGTCCACCCATTTTCTCTGTATTACGCCGTGCGATGGACAACCCCAGTCCGGTGCCTCCTGTCGCTGTGCGCGCCTCATCCCCTCGTACAAACGGGTCAAAGATCGTTGACCACAGTTCTTGGGGTATGCCCACCCCGGTATCTGCCACTTCAATCACCACATGGGTATCCAGCGGAATGAGTTCCACACGCAGTTCTGTCCCGAGCGGATTATATGATAAGGCATTGGTGATTAGATTCTGAATGACTCTGGATAGCAGCTCGGGATCATACCTTGCGTAAATCTCCTCATCAGGAACAAGCACATGAAGGACAAACTGTTTCTGCTCAATCTCCCCATACGTATCTGCCATAATCTCGCGCACGAACTCTCCAATTTCTCTTCTCTCAATCTGCATGTGGAAATCAGGCGAATCCACCTTGAGCAGCTCCAGCATATTCTGTATCATGCGTGCAACTTGAACAGATTTGTTATAAATGTATCCCAAATATCTTTGCTGCCTGTCCTTGTCCTCTCCACGTCCTTCCACCAAAGCCTGAGCATATCCCTGTATAGATGTTATCGGTGTCTTCAGATCATGGGATAAGTCTACAATCAGTCGCTGCTTGCTCTCTTCCGCATAACGTTTCTCCGCAGAGGTGTTCTCAATGACGTCCGCCATGTAGTTAAAGGTCTCACCAATCTGGACAAACTCCCTCTCGGCAGAGATCGACATCCGTGTACTATAATTTCCCTGAATCATCTGCGTAAGACCCGAGGAGAGAATACCCAGTGGCTTTTTGATTCTCCGTGCGACCCAATAGCTATATACAAAGATCAACAACAAAACTAAACCAATACCAATCATAATGTAAAAGGATAACGGGTGCTTCAGATTGGTAATCAACTGATTATCATTAATCCTTACGCTGACCAGATCACGCGGGATCTTGAGCAACACATACGTTGGCGGTCCTTCTGCCGAAAACGAAGTGATGGAGTAATAGTACGGTTGGTCGCTTCGGTTCTCCAGTCCTGCATACAGCTCGGCTTCACTGTATTGGGTGAACGAATCCTGCTTGTCTCCCACATGATGAATGACGTTACGATTCGCATCCAGAATCTCAATCCAACCCCCGCTGTCCTTGAGACGTTGAATCTCTGTATCCTTCCCTCTCGACACCGAACCTCCACCGGAGTAAAACTCGTTTTCCAGCTCTGCCACATACACGTGGGCTTCAACATTCAGCTCTGGATCAACGACCTGATCCGAAATGCGGAAATCCACGACATCCAGTGACACTATAAGGTATACAATCAATACCAGTAACAGCAAAAAGAAGTTGAACAGCAAGAAATCCAGTGTCAGGGATGTCTGCAACAGTCGCTTTTCTCTAGCTTTCCATGGGCGCTTCAATTTTGTATCCCAGTCCCCTTATCGTTTTGAGATATTCCGGTTGTCTGGAATCACGCTCGATCTTCTCCCGAATGTTGCTGATATGTACCATGATGGTGCTGTCCTCGTGCGCATAATAATCGCTCCAGACCGCTTCGTATATTTTTTTACGGGTGAACACTCGGCCAGGTTGATCAAGCAACAATTCCATAATTTTATACTCTGTAGAGGTTAATGTTACAGCTGTTCCTGAACGAAAAAGCATACATTGGGATCGATCCAGCGTCAGATCACCTAAGACCAGATTCTCTTCTTTGGCAGCGGGGATCTCCGCTGCATCAAATTGATTCACTCTTCTGAGCAATGCCTCTACTCTGGCGACAATCTCGAGCGGGTTGAACGGCTTCGCTATATAATCATCTGCCCCAAGTCCGAGTCCAAGGATTTTATCGTGATCCTGACTTTTGGCGGACAGGAATAGCACAGGCATGTGATGCGTAGCCCTGATCTGCTTAATTAACTGCAATCCGTCCATTACAGGCATCATGATGTCCAGTATGACCAGATCAATCTGTGTTGAACGTATACATTGTAGCGCCTCGGCCCCATTCACGGCAGTCTTAATGGTATAATCCTTCTCCAGATAGAGCTGAAGCAGTTCAACAATCTCTGGTTCGTCATCTGCAATTAATACGGTGTATCTCATGTTATTCCTCTCATTTCCTATACTCTATGCCTATCTCTACATTATTACTATATACTACGTCTCTTAATTCAACCTAAATCATTTCTAAAGATAATCTAAATAAATAGAAATAAAGCCCTGACACTGGCCAAGGCTCTAGGAGCAGGTTAACTAAAAATAAGACTGTCTCATTTATGTATTCTAGCTGTTCATTCTTCTTGCAGACTGTCCGTATTAGATTATCAGATCATGCCTTACCCGAACGAAGCCACGGTTCAACTCTGGCCAATAAACGTTCCTTGTCATATTGCACATATTGAACCGCCCGGTTGCGCACAGGATCACCGGCGTAGAAACGTTCATACAGATCATGCCTTGCTCCGAGTGGACTTCCGGTCAGTTCCCATGCCAATTGAAAAAGACGAATCTTCTCCGGGGCTTGCAACGTTACTCCACCAAGATATTTGTTCATCATGGAGCCTATCCTTTCATTGCCCTCAAACATACCTGAAGGAATCTGCATCAGACCACCCGCAGCAATCGTCTTCAAAATCTCCACTGCGCGCGGATAATAACGATTGCCCAGATTACGTGCGGTTTCAATATATTTGAATTCCGGCAGCCAGTTGCCGTATGTGTCCGGCTTGGACTGTGCTTCAGCGGCAATAATCAGTCCCTCAATAGTCTGCATCTGACTAATCATCTCACCGAGTTGTTCCTGCACATTCAGGAAGGAGTCCACCCCGATCTCCTTGGCAATGGCGGAGGTCACGGCTGTAATGAACTCCAGTTTCGAGTGTAATCGGATAACGCTCTGATGATAAGCCAGACTGGACGAAGCTGTATTACAGCGAATCTGCCATACAGCTTCAGGGTTATTGTGCAGCAATACACATTCCCAGGGCACAAATACATCGTCAAAAAATAACACAGCATCCATCTCATCATACTGGGCACTTAGTAGATGTGATCTATCCGAATCTTTTGCCGCGAATGTTTCTCGACACATCATGTGCAAGCCCGGACTGTCCGCGGCTACAATTACCATATGGGCCAGCTCTGGCAGGTGGCCTGGAATTCG
Organism: Paenibacillus sp. FSL R5-0517; assembly: GCF_037974355.1. Lineage (NCBI taxonomy): Bacteria > Bacillati > Bacillota > Bacilli > Caryophanales > Paenibacillaceae > Paenibacillus > Paenibacillus sp. FSL R5-0517. The sequence goes on along the minus strand of NZ_CP150235.1, from coordinate 2,908,721 downwards.
TTGAACGGGATACGCAATGATATCATCGGCATACGGCGCAGCCGTTGCAACCATTTTGGCTCCGCGGATCACCACGCCCTCCGCATTGCTTTGCACAATTCGCAGCATGGCATCCTCATCTTCCCCAACAGGCAAGGAACGATTAATCTGAGGGTCCCGCTGGACAATCGTCAGGAAGGCATCTTTTCGTTTGGCTTGTTCATAATAAGTCGATATTTTACCTGCAAATGCGGGATCATATGCTGTCATCTCATGTCGTGTTGCATACCAACCGGTCAGGCGGGAGCGAGCATAATCAGACAGTCTGCTCATTACCCCATACGTCCGCTCAGACCAAAGCCGAAAAGCCCCCGCTCTGCTGTTCACGTCGAGAAGTGAACGGGGCACATGGAAGGAGCGATGAACGTAACTTCCCGTTTGTTCGTCCCAATAGGCCACAGTTTCCCTTGTCTCCGGGTCATCCACCAGATTGAATAATCCTTCTATGGTCTGAAGTGTTCCCTGAAAGGCCTGATGGCGGGTTACCCGGATACGCTCACCATCCAGCCATACATTCCGCTCATCATTCAATCGTTGAATGTAAGCCTGTCCACGAGACAACGTGATGCTCATATATGTCCTCCCTATTGTGAAACGATGTAATGATACATTCTGTATCTAATGAAATAGTACTGTGCCTTGGATGGAAAAGTCAACAGACACCGAGCCATGAGTTCGGTGTCTGTTGGGACATTCATTTTTAGACTAACTTGGCATACATATGACGCAGATACCGCCAGCGTACGAGTGCAAAATACAGGATCTGCATGGAAGCAAACACCATGAAGATGCGCAGACTGTATCCGAAGACTGAGAAATCAACCAACTGCTGCAATGCTACGAAGGCAACCGAGCTGTGGATAACGGCAATCAGAATCGGCAGGAAGAACATAAGCAATAGCTGCCTTGTCACAATCTTACGAAGTTCGGGGCGGCTGAGTCCCATTTTGCCAATCATGCGATACTGCGCTTCATCCCGTTCGAGATCTGCATAGAGTCTGAAATAGGTGAAGCTTGCTGCAAAGGTGAAGAAAACAATGCCAATCAGTCCGCTCAGGATCAGGATAATTCCGTTCGTTTGTTTCGAATTGAGCCAATCCACCACTAGTGCACTCACCTGGAAGTAACCTCTATTGGAATGATTCTGTTGAATTGATTCGATTAATTCAGGAGCAAAGCTCCGTGTACCCATCCAATCTTTCACGATAAATTGGACCGTTCGCCTCGAATAGAAACCTTCAGGCATGCCAACTTCCTCGTTGTACGCAGGCCTCATCTGATTAAACAATTCGTCAGTTACGATGTAGAGATTAATTTCACCTTGATAAGGAATCACAATCTCGGTACCAGGTGTCGATAGCTGAACAGGTACGCGCTGACTATCCACCTCCAGATTGACCTCCGCTCCGGAGAATCCTTGTTCAGCCTGTTCACGGTACTTCTTGCGAACCGCCAAATTGCTTGGTGTCATAAATGACTCATCGACCTGTTTCAACGCACGTTCTTCATACCCAAGTGCCTTCGCCAAACGGTTATAATCACTTAATTTGATAATCTCTCCATTATTATTTTCAGATATAGGAGCATAACTGCCCTTCACGTAGGGAACTTGATGATCAATCAACGTCTCTTCAATCTGCCGAATATGTCGCTCGGAGTTGGGAGTATCCCACATATTCATATAACTGAATGCGTACGGATTCGACATGGATGACAGACCCGGGTCAGCAATCGCAAGCATGGTGCCAATTCCCGTAAATGAAGAAGCCGAAATGATACTTACCATGAAAAACATAATCGCGTTATCTTTCATTCGATACGTAAGTTCTGAAAGAAAGAGCAAATTGGTTTTACGGAAAAATAACCGTGAGTTGCCTTTGAGGGCTCGGATAACGTACACACTGAGCTGTGTGAACAGTAAGTATGTACCTGCAATAACGACCATAACACTCGCCATTAATAGCGGAAACGAGAAGCTTACCCAGACAAAGGTGAATACCCCAGCATAACCTCCGCCAATGAACAATACGGATAACAAGGCGAGCAGACGTGATGCTTTCGGTTCCGGTTTTGGCTTTTCCTCTGATTTCACAAGGTCAATAAGTGTTCCTTTCCGTATGAGTAAGGATGATGACATGGCAATCACTACAAACAGCAGCAAAAATGCGCCAGCCGTCAAGGCAATGCCTTTCAGCGGAAAATAGAATCGAAGGCTGTTCTCAACAGCCAGCATAGAGCCACAGATCAGCAGAATCAATTTGCCAAAAACAATTCCCAGTCCAATACCGGTAATAATCGAAGCTAATCCGATACACATATTCTCCATAAATAAGAGCCGGTTCATCTGTTTGCGTGTCATGCCGATGATCAGGAAAATGCCAAATTCCTTCTTGCGTGTCTTCAGAAATGAACCTACCGAGTAGAGCAGGAACAGGAATGAAAAGATGAATATAATGATCTCCGCAATCATAAACCCCTGGTTGGCAAGTAAAGTAACCGTTCCATTGGAACCCTTTAAGCCTTCTTTCAGATCGGGATGGAACAATAGCAATGCGTAGGTGAAAAAGATCATGACAGAGAATGTACTGCTCAGAAAATGAGCCAGATAAATTCGTTTATTGCGAACAACGTTATTAATGGCGAACTGGCGAAAATTCATGTCCTGACCCTCCCATTAGGGATAATACATTAATAATCTTCTGGTAAAAGGCTGCCCGATTATCGCCGTAGTGAATCTCATTGTATAGCTTTCCATCTTTGATAAAGACGACTCTACTGCAATAACTTGCAGCTACTGCATCATGAGTGACCAACAGCATCGTCGCCTGATCCTCCTGATTGCGGGTTTCGAGGATCTCCATCACATCTCTGGCCGCCTTCGAATCCAGATTACCTGTTGGCTCATCCGCCAAAATCAGTTTCGGAGAATGTATGAGTGCTCTGGCAATGGCTGTACGTTGTGCCTGTCCACCCGATATCTCATAGGTTCGTTTGTTCAGAATACTTTCAATTCCCAGCTTGCTTGCCAGCTGTTCTACACGTGTGTTCATCTCTGCTAAGGGAACGCCGTCAAGCGTCAGTGGCAGCACGATATTTTCCTTGACTGTCAGGGTATTTAACAGATTAAACGATTGAAAAACAAATCCCAGCTCTTTGCGCCGAAAGAGCGCGAGTTCGTCTTGGTTCAATTCAAACGGATTCTTCCCTGCAATCCGCAGTTCTCCTGATGTCGGATGATCGATTGTGGAGATCATGTTCAGCAGCGTTGTTTTACCACTGCCGGATGGTCCCATAATGCCGACAAACTCACCTTTCTGAATACTGAGATCGATGCCGGATAATGCTTCATAGGACACGATGCCTTTATAGATTTTACTGATCTGATTGACAGAACAAATCTCCATAGTTACAACTCCTCTAATGAAAGTGAATTCGAAAATTAAGATACGCTGATGCTGTGTGTCTGCATAATAAGTGCGGCCTTTATTGTGATCTTCATGACTACAGTCTATCGAAGTTTCGGTCATTCTCCTATGGTTTAACCTTTCATCAACATGACAATGTTGTAAGGTTGCATGGTAAAAATCCAAAAAGACGCCTTCGCCTCAACCAGGCAATAGACGTCTTCATATCCATTTTACACATCATTATGTTAATACTCATCATGCTTCAGCCCAAATTCACACGTTCCACTCTCGTCTTCCACCTGCCACTTCAGGAGCTGAATGTAATTCGGACAGTTGTTCCTTCACCGTACACGGATTCAAGATTGATCCGATGATTCATTCGGGTCAGTACTTCTTTCGCAATATACAGCCCCATGCCAGTGGACTCTTTGAAATGCCGTCCGTTCTCCCCAGTGAAGAAAGGCTGAAATACCCGGTTCAGATCGGACTTTGGAATCCCGATGCCTTGATCCTGCACTTCCAGTAGGATGGAGCGTTCTGATTCATATGCCCGCATATGAATTTTTTGCCCGCTGCCCGCAGAATACTTGATCGCATTAGATAGTAGCTGTACCAAGACAAAACGAATCCACTTGGCATCGGATTGCACAACCAGTGAGGAATCGATATGCATCTCTGGATAGACATGATTGCGAATGAAAAATCGCTTCAGCTCGTGAATTGCTTCCTCACCCGCAGTTTTCAGTGCTACGGGTTCAACGGTGAAATCCTGTTCAAAGGTATCCAAACGGGCCACATACAGCACAGTCTCCAATCCACGTCTCATTTGGTCCGCTTCCTCCCGAATGCTTATGAGCCGAGGATCGTCATCCTCCTGATCTTCCAAGGTCAACTCAATGACCGACAATGGTGTCTTCATCTGGTGTACCCACTGATTCATAAACGTCAGATATTCTTGCTGTCGCTGTTCCAGTCGATGCAGGTGAGCATGATACTGTCCGTATTGTGAATCCAGCAGCTTCTCCAATGCCTGTGATAATGGACTTGTTTCGTTCAAGGGTACAAATTCCTTCAACGAATCCATCGATCTGGATATTCGGGCATAAAACGAGCGATGTGAATAATAACGATAGACCAAATAGCCAACATACAAAAATAATCCCAACGCTACAGCATAAGCAGCCGTAATCCAATCAGTATAACCGTCATACCAGAACACCGCCACCACGGTGAACAAGATAGCAACCACCCAGCAAGTTAAAGCGAGATGTTCACGAATAAACAATCTCATGATGGAGAGGAAGCCTTCCAGTTGTTGTTCAATCGGTAACCTGAACCTCTGACCGTTTCCAGTGCATCCGTAATGCCAAGCTCGGCTAATCGCTTACGAACCCGGGTAACGTTAACGCTGAGTGTATTGTCATCTACAAAAGAGTCATCCCACAGCTTCTCCAGGATCGTTTCCCTGCTTACCAGCTTGGGACTGCGGCGCAGTAACGTTTCCAGCAGAATCGTTTCTTTCTTCGTCAGCTGCACTTTGCGATCGCCCAGTTGAATCTCCAGTCTTTCCAAGTAAACGACCAAGCCGTCCAGTTCCACCTTGCGTTCTTCATCACGTGCGGCATAGTCCCCATACACCCGGCGTAACTGACTCCGAATTTTGGCCATAACAATCTCGTGTTCGAATGGCTTGGTGATATAATCATCCGCTCCGTTCTCCAGTGCCATGACCTGATCCATCTTTCCGCTCCGGGCGGAGATAAACAGAATTGGGCATGTAGATAATGTACGAATCTGGCGGCACCAATAGAAACCATCATAGCTGGGCAAATTGATATCTAGAAGCACAACATGCGGTTGTACCTGTTCAAACTGCTGCACAATCATCTCAAAATCCTCGGCCAAAACGGCCTTATCTCCATAACGCTCAATATGTGACTTCAATAATCCCGCAATCTTGGGATCGTCCTCTACAATCATAATGGTATACATGGTTGGATCTCACCTCTGTCAAAATCATAACACAGGTTGTATTATCGAGCATCGACTTGATTACGCCAGTCCACAATATCTGCGTTCAGCTGCTTCAAGTCTCCATTGGCTTGCTGTTTGTCCGTTAATTTATACTGCTGCTTCAATGCCAGGATACGATATACACTTTCATCGATTCTGGATTCGGAGATGTCCCCTGACTTCACTGCACTTACTAATGTATCAAAAATCGTCTTGGCACTCTCATAACTATGAGCTACCAAAAGAATGTCACTACCTGCCTTAACAGTTGCTAGTGCAGCTTCATTCAACTTAAAGTTCTTCGCGATTGCTCCCATACTCAGGTCATCTGTGATGACGACACCGTTATACTTGAATTTTCCGCGCAGATGTTCACCAATGATGACATCAGATAAGGAAGCCGGATGATCGGGATCAAGCTTCGGAAACAGAATATGTGCCACCATGACTGCTTCCACTTGCTCCTTCACTGCGGCCTGGAACGGAATCCATTCAAGCTCAGCCAGTTGTTTTTCCGTTTTGTTCACAACAGGCAGATCCAGATGGGAGTCCACGGACGTATCGCCATGACCCGGAAAATGCTTCACTACCGGAATAATGCCTTCATTACGCAGACCTTTCATCTCCGCAATCCCCATACGCAATACCAGGTCTGCCGAACTGCCGAATGAACGATCACCGATCACCGGGTTCTTCGGGTTACTATTCACATCCAACACAGGTGCGAAATCCACATTAAAACCTGCAAGCTGGACTTGTCTGGCCAGCAATTCTCCCATCGTTTCAGCGAGCGCGCTATCTTTTGTCTTGCCTACTTTTTGGTTGGATGGAATGGATTCCACGTTCTCCGGCATACGGCTGACTTTGCCGCCCTCCTGATCCACACTCATGAAGATGGGTACCGGATTGGACTGATTTGTTTCCTTGATGGATTGTACAAACTTGGCTGTTCCCTCAAGCGTCGTTACATTGTTGGCGTAGAAAATAATGCCTCCTACCTTCTGATCCGCAATCATCTGTTTGGCCTGATCATCCAGCGTTGTACCCTGAACACCAGCGAGTATCATCTGTCCAATCTTCTCTTCTAACGTTAATGAACTGAGCTGCTCCTGCACCGGATCGACTTCTTCTGGTACTTCTTCCTGCGGTGGAGCGGTATTCTGCTCCGGCGATGAGGAAGATTGCCCTGAGTTAGAGCCAGCATTGGAGCTGGTATTCGAGTCCGTCGTGGAGGAAGATTTCTGTGCTTGGCCACATGCCGATAAAATCAGAATGATCCCCAGCAGAAGACATATCATATGCAGTGGTTTTCTCCATTTTTTGTTCGAGGTGTAACTATAGTTGTACAAGGATATTCATCCTCCTTATGTAATGTCGTCTTGTTAAATTCAAAGGTTCAGGAGTAACCTTATCACAAGGTGAATGATTTTCAAAATGAGCGCTTCTGAGGATTGAATCGTTGTGCTGACATAATATGCAGCGAAAAAATTGGTTGCTATAGAACCTGAGATGTGGAACTTCAATGGTGTTGTGACTATGCGCGTGTGTGAAGTATGGGAGTAATAAACAGGTGCAGCGGTGCGGAAAATGTTTTTCTATTGTGAATTTTTCATATGTTGAAATTATAAGTATAGGTAGGTGAAAAAGCCGCCCAAAGGCGGCTTATTTGTTCATTTTTGTTTCGTTTATGTTTTGTTTTCGTTTCATTTTTCGTTGTAAATCGTCACCATTCGGCGTTGGTTCACTTTTTTTGCGAAACGTTCTTAGCCTTCAATTAATGAAGGGTTTGCAACACTTCCGTTGTAAATGGAATGATTTCGGATATGCGACCTTCCCGAACTTTGGCAGGCCATTCTGGATCACTAAGCAGAACGCGACCCAAGGCGATCAGGTCAAACTCATGATTCTCCAGCTTCTCATTTAGTAGATCCAAATGGGCATCCCCTGTTCCCTGGTTCTCGGTCGCTCTGTCCACAAATTCAGCTTCAAGCCCTACCGATCCAACCGAAATGGCTGGTTTGCCTGTGATTTTCTGTGTCCAACCCGCGAGATTCAGCTCGGATCCTTCGAATTCAGGCAACCAGAACCGCCGTGTAGAACAATGAAATATATCTACGCCAGCAGCACTGAGTGGTGCCAGGAATTGCTCCAATTGCTCCGGCGTTTCCACCAGACGTGCTTCATAATTCCCCATCTTCCATTGGGAGAACCGGAGCACAATTGGGAAATCAGGACCAACCGCAGCACGACAAGCTTCAATCACTTCAACCGCAAATTGGGTTCTTCGTACCAAATCACCACCATACTTGTCGGTTCTTCGATTCGTCTGCGCCCAGAAGAACTGGTCAATCAGATATCCATGTGCTCCGTGCAATTCAATTCCGTCAAACCCGATTCGCTGTGCATCCGCTGCCGCTTGAGCATATGCCTTCACAAGACCTTGGATCTCATCTTCCGTTAATGGTTCACGTGATGGCTCACCTGCCATGCTAACCCCTGACGGACTTACAGGCTCAGCTTCTGCGTTAGGCAAGTCACCGGAACGACGTGCTGTACCCACATGCCACAATTGTGGCATGATTTTGCCACCAGCTTCATGCACTGCTTTAACTACACTAGCCCATCCTTGCAACGAATCTTCACCATGGAACAATGGTATACTCGCTCCGCTGACCGAAGAAGGATGATTGATGCCTGTACCTTCCGTAATGATAAGTCCTACTCCGCCTGCTGCTCTTCGACGGTAGTATTCAGCAACTTCCGGTCCAGGTACGCCCTCTGGTGAGAATCCGCGAGTCATAGGGGCCATAACGATTCGATTAGACAAGGTTAGCTTGTCCGAGGTAAAAGGTTTAAATAATGCTGAAGGTACGTTCATCGTATACTGCTCCTTTGCAATTGGAAGTATGGAACTTTCGCATTCATGTGAAATGCGACATGCTTTTGTATATCATAACATTAGTAACTCCGTTGACTGGTTTAGGATTATTTCTCTATCCATTCTATAGTTTCTTAATTTTATTTTCAAATTTTCGAAGTGAGTCATTCGAACTAATCTTTTAGATAAAAAAAGAAAGCTACCTTAACGGCAGCCTCAGTTTGATCACTCTACCGAAGCGGTCTGACTTGCACTCTGATGCATCTTAACGGATTTTCCCGGTCACCAATAATGTGGATGTCGCATAGTATATAATCCATAATCTTCCTTCCAATTTAATTAGCATTTACGGGGATATCATTGCGATTCACTCGAAGCAATTTCCCCGATGAAGTCGATAACACATCGGGATCGGTACCCAGACCAAAGTAGAAGTCGCCCTCGTTCTCTTCAAATGACTTGGCATACGTGTCCTGACTAAACCGTAAAATCTCATTCCATGTTGTCAGATCCGTGGATTGGTAGACCCGATTGATATATAGATTGGCACTTTGACGCGTATACGTAAGCACATATACCGTACCATCACGCAACAGTACATCCGTAGGAAGCGCCTTGGCATCTGGCAGGTTAACTCGTTTGGCCTGGTTAATATCTGTCATAACATTCAAGGATTTGGGCAGCAGTTGTCCATCATTGAACACCCCACCCGCTATATAGAGCAACTTATTATTAAAGTTAATATTTTTGCCTATTTTATTATAGGGAATGGTGCCCGTTTGATAAGTGAGTCCTGGCAGCATTTTGTTTCCATAGATGACAACGTCCCGTTTTTCAAGCTTTTCATTGATCTCCAGGATATTGGTTTTGTCATTCCATATTTTATTGGCCGGATACATCATGCCAGATGCATATAATTTGCCATTAAGATGGAACATGGTATAAGCCCGGAAGCCATACGTATTGATTGTTGCATATTTCTGCCAAGTTTCACCTTCATTATGAGAGATTAATATCGTTGGTTTGGACTCTGTACCTAGCGCGGCAAACATCTTGCCCTGATAGGAAGCCAAATCGTATACGTGTACTCCGAGTGGAAGATTACGATATTTAGTCCAAACCTCTCCATCCAAACGATAGAAATTGCCGAGTTCCCACTTCTCACTATCCGAATCATTACCAGGAATATATAACTTGTCGTTAAGCACTCTGTAAATGTCAATCTGTTCCTCATCAACATACATCTTCGTCGATGGCAAAATGCCAGGGTTGCTGTTGGTCACCGACTGGGTCTTGAATTTCGCGTTCGCTGTATCATAATAAATGACCGGAATAGGGCCTGAATTCGGCGCTACGCCCAGATTACTGCTGTTCCCGTGACCCAAATATATTTTGCCGTTGTACAGTTGCATATCCCAGACGTTATTGGCATATGGTGTTTTGGTAAAAGGCCTTCCCAGCAGTTCTATCTTGGATGTTACATCCGCTGAAATGATCGGTGCATTCGACACCTTGGCAAGCTGACGTTCCGTAGCAGGTGGTTGACTAGTTGACGTGTTATTTTTGGGTTTGGAATTGCCCATGAGCATCCAGCTCATTCCTGCAACGATGGTCAAAATTACGGCTGTCCATTTCGTGTGTCTCTGCATGTCCGCTTCCTCCTTCATATTTTCAGAATGATTCCCTTCATACCGAGATGATACAATTTGTATCTTTTTATACTATGTAAAACCATCTGTACATGCAACAAATTTCGCCCGATCTGGACAAAAAAAAGTAGACAACCACATCTGTTGATGTGTTGTCTACTCGTTCTTACTATTTTGTGGATTCTATTCTGCTTTAACCAGAATCTTAACCTGATTTTTCTCTTTTAGCAGTGCTTCAAAACCATGTTCCACCACTTCATCCAACGAGATTCGTTTGGTTACCAGCTTGTCTGCGGGGAAGAAACCTTTATCCATCAGACTGATGACTGCCGGGAACACATCGCGATAACCGATAATGCCGTTGACCGTACGCTCTTTCATAACAATAGAGTTCGGATGAATCGGTGCTTCCTGTTCAAAAATACTTACGATCATCAACTCTCCACCAATACGTGTGGAATCGATGGCTTGTTGCAGCACACGTGGTACACCGGTTACTTCATAAGCTACGTTAACGCCACCTTGTGTACGCTGATGGATTTCTTCTACGACATTGAACTGTGTTGGGTCAATCACAATCGCACCCAGTTCTTCCGCTTTAGCTTTTCGTTCGTCCGATAATTCCACAACATAAATATCAGAAGCTCCCGAGGCCTTAAGTGCTTCAATGACCAATAATCCAATCGGGCCAGCACCAAACACGGCTGCCGTATCGCCCACTTTCAGCTTGCTTTGGCGCACAGCGTGAAGTGCTACAGCCGAAGGTTCAACCAGTGCACCTTGCTCATACGAGATTGAATCCGGTATGGCATGGACCATGTATTCTTCAGCAGTTACATATTCGGAGAATCCGCCTCCGCCTCCAGCGAGTCCAAGGAAACCCATTTTATCGCACAGATTGTATTTACCTTGTTTACAAGCTTCGCAGTGTCCACATGCGTAGATCGGTTCTACAACTACACGATCGCCCGCCTTGAAGCGTGTAACGCCTTCCCCTACCTCAACCACCTGTCCTGAGAATTCATGTCCCATGACTACAGGCGCTTGTTCCCCTGTTAGCGGATGTGGTGCTTGAGCCGGAATAAAAATCGGACCCGCTGTGTACTCGTGCAAGTCACTGCCGCAGATGCCGCACCATTCCACTTTTATTTTGACCTTACCTTCTTCAGGATGAGGTTCGTTAATATTTTCGAGACGTAAATCTTTGACTCCGTGCCAACGTAATGCTTTCATTCATTTCATCTCCCAGATCATAATTTATAGTATAATCGGAAACGTTTCCGTAAATTAAATATGTCACATTTTAGATACGCTGTCAAACATATTTCTACACTAATATGTCTATTTCGTGATCATATCGAGTTTTAATTAAGAAAGCTTACACTTTTATCAAAGTTATTTTAGCGGTATTGTGTAACCGCTCTAATCCAAGTTATTAAGATATATCCTGGCAAATAATACTACAGACGGAATGAAATATAATCATACTTCGGCATAAATGTGGTCCAATCACGGGATACTTCATAGCTCAAATGTTATAATTAAGTTATATACTTATCGCGAAGTGCATACATATCCCTAAATATTCGGAATCGTTTCCGATAAAGTGAGGTAAACGTACATTGAGGAAAGAACAGAAACTGACGATCAAGGACGTGGCTGAGCGTGCCGGCGTGGGCATCGCTACCGTATCCCGGGCCATCAACAATTCAGAAGGCATAAGCAGTAAAACACGAGATAAGGTGATGAAGGCCATTGAAGAACTGGGTTTTGTACCCAACACCTCCGCACAGAGTCTGAAAATCCGGCAAACGCACCAGATCGCGCTCGTTGTACCCGACATACGTAACGCCATTATTCCGGAGATTTCATGGTCTGTTGAGCAAACGGCGAAGCAGCATGGTTACCATGTCGTGCAGATCAATACCGCAGGCAATGCCCGTACCGAGTTGGAGACAATACGTAATGTAAAAAAATTGCATGTAGATGGATTGATCTTCATGCCTCTGGCCTATCCCAAAACGTTACCCGGACTGATTGATAAAGCCCCGCTCCCCATCTCTATGATTAACTACGGCAAGAAACTAGAACCGGGAATGAGGGCAGATATCGTCTCTCTGTCTCAACCCGAAGGCAAACTGGTCATGGAGCATCTGTTCAAAATTGGGCGGACGCGAATCGCCTATGCCGGTGCACCCAAAGACATTATTGAAGAGCGCTTCCGTGCTTATGAGCAAGCTGTAGGCCATGTGGACATTTCTCTCGTCTATTTTGGTGAGGACTTTTCATTGAATACAGGTGCCAATGCTGCAGATTATTTCTACGGACTTACGCATATGCCAGATGCAGTCTATGCCATTAATGATATGGTTGCCATCGGATTGGTTAATCGGTTCAAGGAGTTGGGGGTTCGTGTACCTGAAGATGTGGCTGTAGTGGGTGTAGATAACAATCAGTGGACCACGGTCTCGTCTCCGCAGATTAGTTCTGTGTCCATTATGGGTGAGGAGGTTGCCAGACTTGCTACCGAACTGTTGTTAAAGCGGATTCGGGAGATGAACACGACCGATTACGAACACATTCAATTCGAACCGCGCTTAATCGTTCGTGAATCAAGCGTCGCCATGATTCATTCTTCCCAGCGAGGACGACACAGTTAGATTTGTTTTGCTACACAGATACTCTAAAAAGGTGTTGCTCAGGTCTAACTCTTTCCTGGCAGCACCTTATTTGTCTATAATCCCATATATCTAAAACTACGTCTTTATTCAGCACCGTTTATTCTAAGGAAGCATTTGCCTGATCGGTGTTCCGTTCAGGAACATCGCTATGTTTTCTACGGTGTGACTATAATAGATCTCATAATTGCCACGAGTCACATAACCCAGATGCGGTGTGGCCAGGACATTGGGCAATGTTCGCATAATATGGTTAACCGGCAGCGGTTCCTGCTCATATACATCCAGACCTGCGCCAGCAATCAAACCACGCTGTAATGCATCTACCATAGCTTCCTGATCAACAATACCCGCTCGCGACGTATTAATGAATAGCGCACTCGATTTCATTTGTTGAAATTCGGCTTGTCCAATCAGATTGCGCGTACGATCACTTAATACCAGATGAACGGATATGATATCGCTCTGTGCAAGCAGTTGCTCCTTGGTCTCGGACCAAATGACACCATGTTTTTCTGCTTTCTCTCGTGTCAGATTCTCGCTCCAGGCCATCACATTCATGCCAAATGCTTGTGCGATCTCAGCCATGCGAGTGCCTATCTTGCCCAAACCGAGCAATCCAAGTGTTCTCCCATGCAGATCCAATCCTACAGTGCTCTGCCAGTTTCGATTGGAGCGAAGTGCATTATTCTCCGTAACCAGCTGTCTGGACAGTCCCAGTATTAGCGCCCACGTCAGTTCCGTTGGAGGATTAGAGCTTCCCTCGGTTCCACATACAATGATCCCTTTTTGCTCCGCAGCCTTAAGGTCTATGGACGCATTACGCATACCACTTGTAATCATAAGTTTCAGCTTAGGGAGCTGCGAAATAACCCTCTCCGGAAATGGTGTACGTTCCCGCATCAGGACCACAATATCGAATTCCTGCAATTCTTGAATGACTTTTTCTTCCGAGCCCATATAGTTGTTGAATGTCTGAATCTCCACCCGATCCATCAACGAACCCCAGTCTGCCGACGTCAACGCAACGTTTTGATAATCATCCAAAACGGCACAGCGCAACTTCGTATCCATTCCTGATCTCCTCCTATATCTGCTCAAGTCTTAACTATATTGTAGCAACTCCGCATCACTTTAAACAGAATAAATCCCTATTACTGCAGCAAAGACAGCGTAACCTGGATGCTCTGCTCTACAAACAAGCGGTCCGGTCCTGATTTCATCAGTACAGTTAGTCCGATCATGGATACAACCAAAGACTGTGCTACCGCACTCGCATTCAAGTCAGCGGACAATTCCCCGCTCTGTTGGCCTTTTTCAATCGTTTCCTTGAAAAGAACACCCAGATACATCTGATGCTCCCGTGTGAGGACAGCGAATTTGGGGTCATGTGGAGCCAGCTCAACCATCGTATTAATGCAAAAACAGCCATGACTAGGCTCGGTTACACTCCCTTCAGCTCCAATATGTTCAAACAGCCCACGGAAGGCTTCTCGCACCGTGGAGCCCTGTTGAAGTCTGGCTCTGACTTGGGCCGCATGCTGCGTGGTATACCTGCGAAGTGCGGTTTCGAATAATTCCTTTTTATCGCCAAAAGCTGCGTACAGACTGGGACGTTGAATGCCCATTGCGGTCGTCAAATCACTCAAAGATGACGCTTCGAACCCCTTGTCCCAAAACGTATGCATCGCAGCATCAAGTGCTTTATCCGTATCAAATTCCCGTTGTCTAACCATACAATTCACCTCTTTATGTATCGATCAGTATATTTATATTTTAAACTCATAACAATAAATAAGTCAAAGATCACTCATTTGAAATGAAATAAGTCCAGCTAAAAAGCGTTTTTAACTACTTTGAAACTCTCGTCCAATTCTCTGTTGACAGTGTTCATGCAAATAAAGTATGGTTATCCCGAAACATATCATACCAATCAGTACAAAACAGAAAGGTGACAACCATTCATGCAAACTTCTTCTCCAGATGCACAATTATCCAATAAGGATCGTCCTGCCATGTCAAGGTTAGTTGCTCTTCTCTTTGCCGTGTGCAGCGGACTTGCGGTCGCCAATATTTATTATGCTCAGCCTTTGCTGGACTCCATTGCTCAAGAGTTCAACCTCTCTCCATCATCCATAGGGATCGTCATCACAGTGACTCAAATATGTTATGCCCTGGGGCTGTTCCTTCTCGTTCCGCTCGGGGATCTCTTAAACCGCCGCAAGTTGATAATTATCCAAATGCTCTTATCCGTACTTGCACTGGTTCTGGTAGGAACCGCAAAGTCCAGCTCACTTTTATTCACTGGTATGGCCGTCGTAGGTCTACTCGCGGTCATTACACAGACATTGGTTGCCTTTGCTGCACACTTGGCAGCCCCTACCGAACGTGGTCGTATTGTCGGGCAGGTCACCAGTGGAATCGTCATTGGCATATTACTTGCACGAACGGTTGCAGGTACGCTTAACGATTGGCTCGGGTGGAGATCGGTGTATCTCTTCTCTGCCAGCTTTACTTTACTCGGAATTGTCGCCTTATATCTTGTTCTCCCAAGGCAACAGTCCCCACAAGTAAAACAAAGCTATGTCCAATTACTCAGCTCTGTCTTGCAACTGTATCGTGAGTTGCGTGTATTACGAGTACGAGGTGTACTGGCGATGCTGATTTTTACAGCCTTCAGCATCTTGTGGACTTCCATGGTTCTGCCACTAAGTAGCCCTCCACTGTCCCTGTCTCATACGCTTATAGGTGCATTCGGTCTCGCAGGAGCGGCCGGAGCAATGGCCGCTGCCCGTGCAGGTAAACTCGCCGATCGGGGCCTTGGGCAAAAAACGACCGGTATCTCTCTTGTCATTCTGCTCTTGTCCTGGCTGCCCATCGGCTATGTCCATCACTCGTTGTGGTTCCTGATCCTCGGCGTTATCCTGCTCGATCTCGCCGTGCAAGCCGTACATGTTACCAATCAGAGCCTGATCTACGAAGTTCGTCCCGAAGCACAGAGCCGCCTGACGGCAGCATATATGATCTTTTACTCCATCGGCAGTGCAACCGGCTCCATCGTTTCTACCCAGGTGTATGCATGGGCGGGTTGGACAGCGGTTTGCTGGTTAGGTGCGGGTGTTAGTGCAGCCGCACTTCTGTTCTGGATGATTGATCGTCATATGCATCGGAATCTCGATCGTTGAATTAGTCCAGTTTATTCCACACCACAATAAAGAGGGTTGCCAAAGGACCCAACAACAGGGAAATCAGAAACCAGTTCCGACCACTTCTGTTTTTTCCCTGTGCAAGTCCGGCATTAATCAAGGCAAGGGTGCCCCAACCTACATAATATTCATTATCCATCAAACGTCTTCTCTCCTTTATTCCTTCAATTCCGGATACTGCTCAAGGATCACTTTGAGTTTACGGTTACGACTCTCCAGAAATGCCAGCATATATCTCTTCAGCACAAGTCGCTCCGTTGCCCCCCCTAGCAATCCAAGTGGTGCTTCAAACCGCAGCGTGTCTCTCATGCATGTCATCTGTTCTCCAATTGCGCTGAAATGATGTTCATGTCGCATGCTCTTGAAAGCCCCCTTCTCCATCTGATCCACAAATAAAAACGGTTGTTCAAACTGCACAATTCGGGACTTCAACTTCTGTCTGACACCCAGGTGGGTAGCCTGAAAGGTAACGGTATCCCCGGCTCCAATTTTTCCTGTGGTTACTCCAGCGACCGCTCGTTCTCTCGTATGTTTCCAGACAGTCTGTGTATGTAGGTCAATATCCCGGGCATAGTCAAAGCACCGTTCAATCGAGGCAAGTATCGTAATCTCTGTTGTCACTTCAATCATGACGATCGCTCCTTGGCAGGAAAAATAAGGTCTTTGCAAAGTATAACCTTGCTTCGTTGATCGAACAACACAGCAAAGGGGGATATAACAAAAAAAGGGCCCCCTGTCTTAGTACAGGAGGCCCGTCTTTCATGCATTGGCAGAATGGCAAAGGCTGCCGATATTAAATAAGCAATTCATCAATGGCAAGCGTACGCTCTTTGGAAAGATCGCGATATTCTTCCGACTCCACTTTGATGAGCGGTTTGAAAATATCAGACGTATTGTTCATGACAATAACACCTTTTTCTCCATTGCTGAGCAGGACTTGTTTTCCGATAAAATTAGGAAGTAAATGCTGCATCAATGCCTGAACTGGCTTTTCATTCAATTTACCAAATCCCATTCCATAAATATCTCTTAGGTTGTTGATGAGGTTTGGATTGCTTCCCCCGTGACTCCCGGATCTCATGCCGATATAGATATCAGCTACAGATACGATCTGGGTATAGGGGTGAATTTCACTTTTCTCAAGTTGCATCGGATAACCCGACCCATCTTCCCGCTCGTGATGTTGTAGAGCAACCAGTGCTGTCGCTTCATCCGTCATGGAATTTTTGATGATTTCATGCCCATATATCGTGTGACGCTGCATTTCAAGCTGCTCGTCCGCTGTCAACGGTTCTGTTTTGTTCCGAATCCGGTGGGAGACTTTGCACTTTCCAATGTCATGCAGATAACCACCGCGACTAATCTGATAACTCTCTTTTTGAGAATATCCAAGCCAGTTCGCGAGGTAGAAGGACAACAATCCGACTTGAATTGAATGTGTATAGTTATTGACATCATCCCGCTCCAGCATCATCAGGAGATGAACGACATCTTTCTGCTCATCCAGTCCTTCAACCATCGGTTGCAGTGCATCATCCACCATGGTGGCGTTGAACTTGCCAACAGTCAGAGCTTCAAGAAAAGCATTTTGATAATTATGTACGGTCTGAATAAATTGGGACTTCATCTCTTCTTCTGGCGGCTCTTCCTTCGTACTTGTACTTAACCCGGAAGCATGCTTGGCGGCTGCAGCAAAAAATTCTGCCTCAGTGATTTCCTCTTCGCGTGATTCAATATCTACATAATCTACACGGTGCTGCATAAGCAAGGTAATATCCTCACCTCTGATTACTGTTCCCTTCCCGAGAACGTGTAATCCTGCATCGCTGAATGTATCCGCAGTCAGACGGTCTCCGTCTTGCAGGTTCATAATATGGATTCTCAAATCGGTATTCCCCCTGAACAATTCATTATAGTAACAGCACCCAATGGAACGGGGCCACAAAAATACCTATACTTCTTTATATCGTTATAATTCTTCATTTCATACATAGTTCAAACGACCTTAATCACAAAGGTAAATACGAACATGTAAGACTTTATCCTCACTCCAATATCCAAATTAGTCCCGGTTTTAAACTTTTACACACCTTTGTGTCTTATCGCTGGATCAGAGCAAGCCAAAGAAGTTCAAACGCTCCGTTTGAACTTCTTTAAGACAACTCGTATTAGATTTTGATTGAACCCAGACTTGCCCCTTTAACAAATAAACGTTCAATGCTCTTCTCAACCGAAGCATCGGGAATCAGTGGCGGTGCCTGGTGAGGTTTGGTCCGCGCATCAATAATCACCTGATCACAACCCCAATGCTTGTGGTCATATCCGCTATTAACTCCATACATATCATGTGAAGGGTTACTCCGGGTAAACGTGGCCCACAAGAAGTTACTGAGATTAGCACTCAGGAACGAACTGTCATCACAGAGGATAATCATCGGGCAAGAGTCCAGACCTCCCTGTTCTTTCAATAGAGAAGTGAATGCTTGCATCTCCTGCGCTGTATCCGCATAACTTGTGAAGGCTGATGTCTGGATTGCGACGATGCCCGGCATGATGAGCTGTGGATTTTCATATCCGCGTATGTTTTTCAAAGACTCCGGAACTTCCGTACACAGATCCCGAACCTTGTCCCCATATGCGGCAAACACAACCTTGCTTCCGCTGTTCAGTCCTGTACCGGAGTAATCCAGCGTATCAATCGTTGTATGCGTGTGGAAATGAATATCCCGTTGCAGGTCGATACGCTCCAAAATATAGGTCAGGAATTCAACTTCCTTATGGGTATCCAGAGGCTGCTGATCCTCAGCAGTTATAAACAGGTACTTCGCCAGACTGAGCTGACCTGTACCCAAAATACGGTTGGCAATCGTAAGCAGCTCTGTTGGCTGTTTCACCGCCTGATACGGCGTATACCGTTCACTGCCGATGGCGAACAGTAATGGATGGACCCCTGCCGCATCGACTGCATGTACTTCTTTGACGCCCGGAATCTCCTGTTTAATGGCATCCCCTGTAATCTCATGTATCAAATCACCAAATGCCGTATCCTCTTGAGGCGGACGACCCACAACCGTAAAAGGCCAGATAGCATTAGGTTTGGCATAGACTTTGTGCACACGCATTAACGGGAATTCATGTGTCAGACTGTAATAACCCAGGTGATCCCCAAACGGTCCTTCCGGCTTCGTCTCGCCTGGGTAGATATCACCCGTGATGACAAAATCAGCATCATTACTGATGCAATACCCGTCCTTGTAACTGTACCGGAAGCGACGTCCGGCGAGCAAACCGGCAAATGTCATCTCACTGAGTCCTTCAGGCAGAGGCATAACCGCTGAGAGTGTATGTGCTGGGGGACCCCCAATGAAAATGCTGACTTTCAGTGGTTCTCCTTTTTTGACCGCTTTGGCTTGATGTATACCAATTCCGCGATGAATCTGATAGTGTAATCCAATTTCTTTGTTCATTTCAAAATCATTGCCATTCAGTTGAACCCGGTACATTCCCAAGTTCGAATTCATGATGCCGGGTTTATCTGGATCTTCGGAATACACTTGCGGCAGTGTCACGAATGCCCCACCGTCCATGGGCCAATGCTTGATGAGCGGCAGATCCGAGATTTGAATCTCTTGTGCCGACACGGGTAGGCTAATAGACTTCTGTTTCGGCAGCGCCTGCCATGCGGCAAGACCAGTGCGGACATGCTGAAATGGCGTCTTAAGCGCCTTCATCGGATCGTCACGAACAGCCATGACCCGTTGTACGCCTTCGAGCGTCCCCCGGAACATGAATTTGCTTCGCTCCACCGTGCCGAAGAGATTCGATACGGCCTGGAACTTCGAGCCTTTTACATTTTCGAATAACAATGCCGGGCCTTTAGCCTCGTGCACTTTCATATGGATGGCTGCCATTTCCAGATGAGGATCAACCTCTTCTTTGACCCGAATCAAATGACCGTGCTGCTCCAGATCGTTAATACAATCTTCCATATTGCGATAGTTCATTGAATGGCTCCATTCTGTGTATGATAAATTGATTAAGTTCATAGATTCACATAACGTCTCTTCTATTTTATCAAATGATTCACTGCTAAACAAAACTATATATGAAATTTTGTTAAGTATCCTAATATCAAAAAAAGCAATATGAAGCAATCTGAATCCTGAACGTACAGGAGCCGATTGTATTCATATTGCTACTTTCAATTCTGGGTTGCCTAAGATATGATAAGCGATCTGGGAATCGTGACTACAAACTGCGTACCTTTTCCAACTTCACTCTCTACATCAATGGTACATTGATGCAATTTCAAAATTTTAATCACAATGGACAACCCTAACCCATTGCCTCGAAGTGAGCTGCTTCGCGCTTTGTCCACCATATAGAATCGATCAAAGATATACGGGAGGGCTTCCGCAGGTATTCCTTGTCCAGAATCTCTAATCAATACCTTCACGAATGAAGATGACGTCTCAATCTCGACATGAATGGTACCCTCAGGACCGGTGTATTTGATCGCATTGTTTATTAAATTCTGCCAGACTTGATCAAACAAATCTTTGTCCACGGTGATCTCGCAGGGCAACAAGTCCAATTCGATCTGTATATCCTTCTGCGACCACTGCGGCTCCGCCAATAAGATCGCCCTTCTTAATTGTTCATCGACCTGGAACGTGGTGAAATGAACCGGATGATGCTCCGAATCCAGCGAGGCTAGCCGAAGCAGATTATCACTGAGCCTCGATAAGCGCAGCGTTTCCTCATAGATAATATCCAGATGCTCTTTCTGCTCTTCCAAAGGAATAACACCATCCTGCAGTGCTCTGGTAAATCCCCTGATCGAAGTGAGCGGAGACTGCATTTCATGAGAGACGTTACTGACAAAGTCATCACGAACCGAATCGATTTTTTGCAACTCACTGGCCATATGATTAAAGCTCTCCATCAGTTCCCCGAACTCATCCTGATTATTATGTTTCAAGCGAACCGACAGGTCACCTGATGACATCTCCTTCGCCGCAACCGTTAACCTCTTAATCGGTTTCACAATGTACCCGGACATGAACAGGATTAATAGGCTACCAATGACCAGTACTGTTAATAGTGAGGTTAAGAGCGTGTTGCGCAGTGTGTGAAAAAGAGAAGAGAAATCGCTTTGTATCAGAAATGTGCCGATCCCCTCGTTTGTTCCGGGAACACCTATGGTCGCAATGCCATCTTTACTGGATATAAACATGGCATCGGTTGTCCCCGCCTCAAATAACGAATGAACTTTATCCTCTGGCAAGGAAGACAACACGTCACTTTGTTCATTCACGGGCGTGATATTTAAGCCATAGCGGGCAAAGATATCGAAGCTTGATTTCACTTTTTCCGGATCATCGATCAGGTTAATCATTGTAGCGATGTCTTCAGCAAAGGTAACCATAAAACGATTCGGCGCTTTTTCGCGGGACCCGTTATTGATCATAAAGGAGAGAATCAAACTCACCAGAACAATCCCGATAAAGGTAGCTACAATTCGAAGTCGCAGGCTCTTCCTCAGCATCTTCATGCCCGCTCCAGTCGATATCCAAGTCCTCTTATCGTTGAGATTACCAGTTCAGGTACAGGTTCAAGCCGTTCCCTTAACCGCTTGATGTGCACGTCGACTGTACGCTCATCGCCTTCATAATCGATGCCCCATAGATCATCGATAAGCTGTGTACGTGTGAATATTTTCCCTGGCGAACTCGCCAGAGAAAATAACAATTCACATTCCTTCTTTTTCAATTCAATCGTTTGTCCGTCCGCAACGACCATCAGATTGCCCAAATCAATCGTTACACCGCTGATCTGAATGATATTCGATGAACTTTTGTTATATCGTTTCAATAACGATTTTACACGCAGGATTAACTCCACAGGATCAAAAGGTTTAACCAGGTAATCGTCTGACCCGGCATTAAATCCTCTGACCTTGTCCTTGGATTCTCCCTTGGCGGTGACCATCAGGATCGGAATATCCAGATAGGATCGGATATCTTCTGTCAATTCAATGCCGTCGATTCGAGGCATCATTACATCCACAATCGCCAGATCAACTTTCGTACGAGAGAGAAGATCTAACGCCTCTTGACCGTCTGCTGCTTCCAGCACGGAAAATTGATTCTTTTCAAGATAGATTCGGATTAATTTGCGGATATGGGAATCGTCGTCCACCACCAGAATCGTGTTCATGTAGCCATTATCCTTTCCGCCATTCGTTTTATTCGTATCGCAAGGATTCCATCGGGTCCAGTTTCGCCGCTTTTGATGATGGCATCAAACCAGCCACGATACTAATCGCTGTACTTACCACGAGACCAAACAAGATGTAATATCCCGAGAGATGAATCAGTTTTGCTCCAAACGCATTGTCCAGAAGTATATTTAACACATAACTTATGATCACTGCAAAGATTACCGCAATAATACCACTAAATACGCCTAATAAAGCAGATTCCGAGAAGAATATTCGCTTGATATCCTTCTTTCTCGCTCCAATTGCCCGCAGTATTCCGATCTCTTTCGTGCGTTCCACGACACTAATATAGAGTACAACTAGTATCATAATACCGGATACGATCAACGAAATGCCTGCAATACCCGCGAGTACAATGGAAGCCATACTTACGTAAGTCGTGATATTCTCCATGACCTTGGCCATCTGGGAGCCTGCGAAGCCAGCGTCAACAGCAGCTTCATTGATATCATTTACATATTTCATATCGGTGGCATAGGCATTAACCTGAATCGGTCCAATTGATATTCCTTTGTCCGAGAACATCTGCTCTAACGTCTCTGATGAGATGTATCCCGGGGATTGTTGCATTGGAGATCGTTGATCTGCCGCTTCGTAGATCCCTGAGATGGTTACTTCTTTCTCCAAAGTCACTGGTTTATTATTGCTATCCATTTCATTGATATATAGAAGCACGGACTTGCCGATCATGGAATCAGCTTGGTCATTTCCGCTTAATTTATTCGCCGTATCAAGGGGTAACAAGATCTCATTTTCTGCCGGGAGAACTCCCGTTGTCATCAGTGCGGGATCAAAAGCATCCGTTAATGTCGTTAACTGCGTAAGTCCCACACTTTGTTTTTCATTCACCATCGTTGATTGGCCTGTAATGGTCGTAATTGTCTCTACATGATCCACATTAGGAAAATTGCGAATCCTCTCGATATCAGCTTCGGTGAACGGTTCACCTGTTGCCATCAAGGCTTCGGGACCTTGCATGTCTTTGGCTTCTTCACTCGGCTTGGTTATATCCACAAGCAAAGGGTCCATACTTGAATTGATTTCGTCGTTCATATACGTCGTTATCCCATTCCCCAAGGAAAGCATCAGCAGTACACTTAATATACCTATAGATCCACCCAAAGCGACCAGGACATTACGCTTGGCGTTGAGTTTCATATTTTTGAGTGCCATCTTAAAGGAAGCAAGCAAGCCCAGGCTCCGGGAAGAACCTTGACCACTTTCGTAGACAGTCGTAGAAGGATCTTTGAGATGAATATCATCACTGATGCGCCCCTCCTCTACCTTCACAATACGTGTACCGGAGTCAGCGACTTTCTGCGAATGAGTGACGGCGATCACAAGCATTCCCTTTTGGGCTATGTTGTCGAGCAGGGCCAGGATTTGATCTCCGTTTTCTCGATCCAGCGCGCCTGTCGGTTCATCTGCGAGAATAATGTCCGGATTGTTGGATAAAGCCCGTGCAATGGAAACCCGTTGCTTCTGACCTCCGGATAACTGGTTGGGACGTTTGTTCAGATGATCCTTCAGTCCAACCTCTGTTAATATATCAACGGCACGTTGATTTCGCTCTTTTTCATTGGTATCCGTCATTTGCATCGCAATCGTCACATTTTCGAGGACAGACAGATGCGGGATCAGATTGAAATTTTGAAAGACAAAGCCGATATTATTCTTTCGGTAATCGTCCATTTCCTTCTCTGTCATGGCACTTAAGTTCTTGCCACGAACAACGACGTCCCCTTCATAATCGGAATCCATCCCACCAATGATATTCATCAGTGTCGACTTACCGCAGCCAGATTCACCAAGGATAGAGACAAATTCCCCCGTCTCAAAACTCAGGTTCAAACCGTGGAGGACCGGAACTCTTTCTTTTCCATATAAGGTGTATGACTTCTTCACATTTTTGACTTCTAGTATTTTCATATGGATCTCTTCCTCTCCTGATCAAGCACAATATCTATCTATTTGATGTTCATATCGTACCAAATCTGTATGAACTGATAATGAACTGGGCCATTGGCCTGTAGGAGTGGTTCAATAGAACGATATGTAAAAAACACCTACAGCTTTGCTTGAAATAAATCATTTCAAGTAAGTGTAGGTGCAAGACAACCCGAATCCTCAGATATAAGGACTCGGGTTGTCTTATTTCGTTACTATTCTGTCATCGTAGTGTCTGTGTAAATAATCTTTAGTTCAACTTATATCGTTTAGATTAATCCGGCTTTTGCCAGCAACCTTTTCACAATCGCCGCCGATTGCGCACGACTAATATCTGCTTCTGACATCAATTTGCCATCAGCACCTTGTACCAGTTCTTGTTTAATTGCCGAAGCAACCGGCTCTGCAGCCCAAGCCTGTACTTTAGCACTATCACTATATGTGCTCAGCAGACTTGTTGTCTCTGACGCGTCGGCCTGTGCCAGACCGACCAGTTTCATCGCACGTGACACAATCGTCAACGCTTCAGCACGAGAAATTTCGCTGTTAGGACGAAAGCTATCATCAGCATAACCTGAGATCAAGCCGTAGGACACGGCAGTTTGAACCTCATCCTCATACCAGCTGCCTGTCTTCACATCCGTGAATGATGTCGCTTCTGTGCTAATCGGGGAGTGCAGACCCAAACCTCTTAACAGAACAGCTGTGAACTCCGCTCTCGTAATACTCCGGTCTGGCGCAAATACGTTCTCACCGGTTCCTTGTACGATCAGACGGGATGCCTGATCTTGTACGTCATCACGGCTCCAGTGACTCGTTACATCACTGAATGTTGTCGGGTGATAGATCAGGGCGTAAGTACTGTTCGTCAAGCTGTTAATAATAGCAGAATCTTGCACGTTACCTTTGATAACCTTCGTCGGCACATGCAGAAGACTGCCATCCGGCTGAAGCACAACACCAGTCGTAATCTTTGAACCATCTACTCCCTCTGGCAATGTGATGGAGCGTTCTACATAAGAGTTGAACCGATCCACATTAACTTGTTGTCCATTCCAGATGGCTTTTACTTCAAAATCAACTGGAGCTGCAACGACCGAAGTGTTCTGCATCTTATCCGCTGCGGCCTGAATGGCTGATTGCTTGGATGCAGCACTAGGTGCAATAGCGATTTGAATGGTGATATCTTCGAGTGGAACAGTGCTACCGAATTGGTTCAGAACCTGATCAATCTGAATCTGATTTGCCGGGAGGGTGTACGTACCACTGTCTGTCTGAATGACAACTTCGGCATTACTTCCTTCCATCGTTTTAACCAGTTTGCCGTTCAGTTCACCAACGACCGCATCCTTGCCAGTACCTGTAATCGGCAGCAGAAGTGTTCTTAGTCCACTTCCAATCTGATTGATGACTTTGTCATTATCCACGTGAACAGTGGTGGTAACCAGATTGTTTACCGTTGATGTGGTAGCCGAAGCAGATTGTTCCTGTTTCTGTCCGTTCACATAGATGTCTACACCTTTGGTTACCGCTGGAGTAGAAGGAACAGTTGTAACCACTGGTGAAGTTGGCGATAGGCTCCCTCCCGAGGAGGAACCTGGATTAGGTGTAGAATTACCACCGCCCGAGTTTGCTGCTGTAATTGTGATGGTTCCACCGGACAATTGAGTGTAGCTCTGATGTTCAACATTCGTAAAATGCCAATGCTCTGAATCCGTTTGATCTACAGAGAGCTGTTTTGTTCCCGGCGTCGCATTGTTTTTGGCTTTGATCTCGATATCAAACATTTGTTGTTCATCTACAATTGGATTGTTCCCTCCAGAAAAATCAACCCAAATGATCCGTACCCAGCCTTCTGCATTATTGATTTCATACTGGAAATCTGCTACACCTTCTTCATTGGAGGATATGGTGTTGGCGTTGATGGATTTAGGCGTGATCCGAACAATTTCCAGTGCAGACGTATCATAATCAATCTGCATATTATAAGCTTTCACTCCGAAATAGGATTTCTTCAATGCAACAGGTACATGAACGCTCTGCCCTGCCTGTACGCTTACATTTGCGAATTGTACTTGAGCTGCTTCTACCGGCTCTGCTCCAGCTACATTTGGCAATATGAGTGAAGAGAGTAATGTCAGTGCAATGAGACCCGACATTGTTTTTCTGATTCTGGGACGTTTCTTTTTCGGTTGAAACATGTAATAGCCTCCATGTCTGTATCAATTAATAGATCGTATGGTAAAGATAGAAAAAGTATTGTTATTCCTTATCCAAATTAAAAAAAATGAATTAATCAAGGTGTTGTATTTTTTCTTTTCCAACAATGTATACTTTTCTAGGCTCCGTATTGGAGTCCCAAGTGGACTGAGTAATAACTTCGAGCACAAGATAATAACCTTCGTCCTCTTCTTTAACGGTATACTGTGCTCCTGTTTCCCCTTCGATTGGCAGCATATCTTCTCCCGTAGCTTCTGTCGCGCGGTACCACTGGTAAGAAGGAGTATTAAGGGAATCATTGTAATCAATATCCATTATATAATGACGAACCCCAATTTCATTTCCAATTAACATGGCATTCATCAATTCACCATTTAGTACATACGGCGCATCATCTACTTGCTTGAAGGTCAACACATAGTCATTGTTTTTTCCGCCAAGTGTTTTGCCTTTGTACCCTTTTAACAAAGCATCCATGTCCCCGAGCGTGGGTTCCGTATTACGATCCACATCCATTCGGTTCATCTCTACATAAGAAAAGCTGCGACGAGTCATCATGTTACGAAGATAACTGAAAAGGTCAGATGCATCCAGGGAATTCACTTTTCCGTCTGCATTTACATCCCCTTTTTTACTAATGTAAAGTTCAATGTTATCCGTAACAGTCTCTGGTGCACCAGAGATCATATAATTCGCTTTTAATTCGATGCTGATTTTGCCGCTTTGGCGAGGAATAACCACCAATGTGCTCTCAGGTGTTGGCATATTCTCATCTTGTCTGGTTTCTACATACACCTCAGCGATACTGCTATCACTTGA
This sequence comes from Paenibacillus sp. FSL R5-0517, assembly GCF_037974355.1. NCBI lineage: Bacteria > Bacillati > Bacillota > Bacilli > Caryophanales > Paenibacillaceae > Paenibacillus > Paenibacillus sp. FSL R5-0517. The sequence goes on along the minus strand of NZ_CP150235.1, from coordinate 2,881,582 downwards.
GCTGGCTGTAGGCGGGCTATACTCATCGGATCGAAATTGTGTACTTAGATTGATTCTGATGATACTATTGATGGTCACCTCGATGGGCACATCGCGTAAAGAAGGATCATTTGGTTTCGATGAATAACTTAACCAGTTGATGCCATCATTAAGAACAGGTTGTGAAATGTTTATTACCGGACCAATTGCACCTGCGTCAGCCTGCGGAAGCGTTCCACCTATAGGCAATGCAATGCCCAATCCGAGCGCAGTCAACATGCTTTTTTTCAATATTGGCTTAAGCCGTTTTTTGTTTTGTTTCCCCTTCAATTCATGTTCCTCCTCGTGTACATTTCTAATTTGAACAACTACACGCTCAGTATAACGAGTCATTCTGAACCAATTCTGAACAGGACCATGGAACTATTCCCAGTTGTAATTCGACAAAAAACGCCATGGAGTAAGCCTCCATAGCGTTTTGAGCACAAATATTTTTCCAGTTTGGATTAAATTCACTAAAAATTAAATTCCCTCAACAATCCTTTTGGCTCTAACCTTCACCTCACGGTAGAGTTCATCCTCATCAATCGTTAACAACTTCCTGCCTTGCATGAGGAGCTGACCGTTCACAATCGTGGTATCCACATCCGCACCGTTTACACTATAAGCCAGTAACGATTCTACTTCATGTACCGGTTGAAGATGTGGTTTCGCCAGATCGATCAGGATCAGATCCGCCTTGCGCCCCACCTCAAGTACACCCACTTCATCCTGTAAACCAAGCAGAATAGCACTTCCGCGTGTAGCCATGCGTAGAACGTCCTTGGCTGGCAAGCGTGTGGGATCGCCATAGTCTAGCTTTTGCAGCCAGGTCGCCGCTTTGATCTCCTCGAACATATCCACGGTTGTGGCACTTCCCGCTCCATCGGTTCCGATCCCCACGTTAATCCCCTGGGCCAACATCTCGGTAATCGGAGCGATTCCACACCCTAGCTTCAGATTGCTGACCGGATTGTGTGCTACACCACCACACATACCCTTCAATCTGCTGATATCTCTTCGATTGAGGTGCACACCATGCGCAAGCAACACATGTGCCTGTTCGAACATCCCCGCCTCTTCCAAATACTCCGTCGGGGTCATACCATAACGTTCACGAATCTTCACGACTTCCTCTTTCGTCTCAGCCAGATGAATATGCAGCGGGATATCCTCCTTGACAGCCATAGCAATGACTTCACGGAGTGGCTCTACGGGACATGTGTAAGGAGAGTGGGGTCCATACATGGTTGTAATTCGCCCATCGGCGGCTCCAGACCAGCGCTCTACAAGATCAATCGCTTCCTGCAACCTGCGTCCCCCATCGTCCTCCATGAATACCATTCCGCGTGTGAGCGATGCCCGGATACCTGTTCGCTTGACCACTTCGGCAATCTCGTTCATATGAATGTACATATCGGCAAAGGCAGTGGTACCCGAACGGATCATCTCGGCGATGGATAACTTAGCTCCCCAATAGATATCTTCCGGGTTCATCCGCGCTTCAGCAGGCAGCATTTTGCGTTCGAGCCAGTCCATCAGCTTCAGATCATCCGAGAATCCCCGGAGCAGGCTCATTGGTGTATGTTGGTGGGCATTAATGAGACCCGGCATGGCAATCTTATGGCGGCCATCAATAATCTCATCTTGCGGTTGAGGCAAAATGTGGTCAGCAATCTGCGTAATGCGATCTCCTTCAACACGAATATCCCCCGTAAAGGGGGCATCGGCATCTTTCATCGTTAGAATCGTAGCTTGCTGAATCAGTATACTCATTACATTCACAGCTCCTCTGAATTGGTTATCGTTCCTTCCATATCCGAGGTTAAGCCTTCACGTAACGGCAAGGTCAAGTCATTTTAATTTTTGAATCGTCATCTTTCTGAAACTTTGTATAAAAGGTTTGGGATCAATTTCGACCATATATGGATATACTCCAGTGCTCGTGTGCAGATAGAAAAATCCACCTTCATTACCCATACGGCGAAATGACATATCAAACACTTCCGTGATGTTGAACTCACGGTATTTGGTCACGATTTTATCTGAATACAGAATCATCGAACGGGCATTCACTTCAATCTCTTGGGCGAGACCCGTCACTTCTCTCTGTACTTTGTAATAAGGTAATACAGCAACGCAGTTCATGATCTCCCTCCATTCATGCCATGATTATTGTTACATCATAGCAGATCGGAGGGTGCCAGCAAAAGAATATGAAACTAGGTGATCCTGGTCGTCACCTTTAGTGGCGTATGAAGTGCATCCTGAATGTCCTGCAACGAGAGAACCTGTTCGATATGAAACACACCATGCGGCAAAGCTGACTCTATTTTATATACATGTTCGGCCACAGCTGCTGCTACGGCTGCTGTTGCATCTGCTTCCTTATCGCCAACAAGCAATTGTTCGACGCGGATTCGTTCCCCATTTTCCCACCCAATGGCATCGACCTTGACCGCATACATCGGCTCTCCTCCAGGAATAAGACCAAAGGCCTTCACTGTTCCATTCCGAATAGACGGGATACGCAGCAGGGAAAACAGCCCTATACGTTTGGAGATTGCCATGGATGTTGTGATCCAGCGGGAATCCAGGCATAGTCTGGTCGATACGGTTGGAATACGTAAGGTCCGAGCAACCACGTGTTGGTCCGAAAAGTTAAATCGATACGCCTTCCGGTTACCCAATTCCGCTCCAAAATCGATCCTTTTGCCATCTCCGAAACTTTGCACCTCCGTAGGCTTGCCCTTTTGCATCACCTGGTAGGTGGCATTCATCTGATCAACCGTCCACTCCACGGCTGCTTTTCCGTGTTTCTCTCCAAGTCCCAGCATCACGGTAATGTCTGCTTCCTCCACCTGATCCATATGCATGGTCGCTTCGCGTACAAGCAAGTTCGTTACTCCCGGTGATAGTCCAACGCTGAGTATTGCGGTCGATTTGGAATGTTGCATTGTGGTGTGCAGCTGTTCAACCTGAGCGAGAAAATCATACTTTGCAGAAATATCAATATAATCGGTTCCGGCTTGTGCACAGGATTCAACAAACCGGGTATCACTCTGATCGACACACATGATGACCAGCTTCACAGACCGTAACATGGACGGCTCCACAGGTTTGGTCACATCCAGTTGTAGCGGCAGTACCGCACCACCTGTAGACCTGCTGAATTCTTCCGCACGATTTATGCGTGTACCCGCAGCCCATACTTTCCCCGGGAACAAACGTCCCAGTTGAGTACATATCATCTGCCCTACTTGACCATAACCGCCAACGACCCAGATCTGATCTTTCATAGGCTTCACGTTAGTTTCGAATTGCATAATGCCCCTCCACCCAGAACGCCCCGAAGTAACGTGTAATATGTGAGAAACCGCATTCGGTCAGTAGCTGAGTCATCTCTTCAGAGCATATTGGATCGGATTCACGGCCCAGGGAAGCAGCAAAGCGCTCCCACTCTTCAGGAAGCACACCCACACTGAGCATGTGATCCTGCCAAGCTTGCATCATGATTGAATGTGCCGGAGAACGAAGATCGGCATTTACAGCCGCAATGATCAGTGGTGCACCCGGTTTAAGTCTCGCTGCCAGACTTGTCAGGAATGCTCGTTTGGCCTCCATCCCTTGAAGGAAATGCAACATGAGCATGCTTGTCGCCCCATCATATAAAATATCCTCCGGCAATGCTTCAACCGTGACAGGTTGCAGCGTCACTCTGGAGCCAATACCCGCTTCCGCGACTCGTTTCTCAGCAAGTTGCAGCATCGGCAGCGAAGGATCTACTCCCGTGAACATCCAGTTGGAATGGCGTGAACCCATCAGAGCTAATTCTTTTCCCCCTCCAGCTCCAGCAACAAGTATATGAATTTCGTTGTTATCCGCAAAATATGCTGCAAGCAGCCGTTCCATTAGATCATGCATATGAGAATAACCCGGAATTTTCAAGGCTATCGATTGTTCGTAACGATGAACATCTGCTGTTTCCCAGCTCATCGGTGATGGATTGTGATTCATGGGCACCGCGCTCCTCTTGAATTGAAGTTAGACTTGACTCGTTGTTCGTCTAATTTCATTATAGAAGGATACGCTGAGCCTACAATCCCAGAACATTGGGATATTCACATAGAGAGAGGAGAAACCTTGTTGACATCACCTATTGACCGGAGCCACAGACTTATCACTTCTCTTGAAAAAGGAACCTGGACCTCACGTACCTACCGGGAAGCTGTTCTCAAACAGATCCAATCGGTTGTACCGTACGACGCATACTGTTTCACCACCGTTGATCCTTTGACTCTTCTCTCCACTGGAGCTGTGACAGAAGAAGGCATTGAAGCTATTCATGATCGGTTATTCATCAATGAATACATGGAAGAAGATATACATAAATACGCTGAGTTAATTCGCAGCGGTGAACATACAGCTATACTTCACACGGCCATGAACGCACAGCATGAACAAAGCCCACGTTATATCAACATTCTTCAGCCAGCGGGGTTCGGTGATGAACTGCGCGCCGTATTCGTCAGTGGAGACGCTTGTTGGGGATATCTGACGCTGTATCGCAAGACTGAGAATTCTTTTTTTACAGAAGAAGAACGGTTGCTGATTCAGACCTGGACTGCTTCGATTGCATCGATGCTGCGGTCCACAAGTCTGACCCTTGTGGAGGAAATCACGAGTGGAAGTCCTGAGGAACCCGGGATTATCATCACCTCGGATACGTTCCAGCTCTTATCCCTGAACGCCCCGGCAGAGTATTGGCTGTCCCAATTGCGTATGCTGGAACATATAGGGCCGGGTGTTCTGCCCCGTCCGGTACGTGCAGTCAGTTCGCACTTGCAGCGCAAGAATCGGGTAGAACGGGCTGACGATACTCAACTCACTCCCGAATCGCCCTCCAAAGTCTGTATCCAGCTTCCGGATGGCCGTTACCTCATACTTCATGCCAGTCTTATGCAACAGATTACAGGACAAGATCAGATCGCTATTCGTTTGGAGCAGGCGATGCCACAAGATTTGCTGCCCTTGCTCGCCGAGAGCCATGGATTATCCAGTCGAGAACGGGAACTGCTGGGTTATGTGCTTCGCAGCTATTCGTCCAAAGAGATTGCTGCAGCGATGCATATTTCTGTCTACACCGTTCAGGATCATTTGAAATCGATTTTCGCCAAAACCAAGGTATCCTCACGTCGCGAGCTTATCTGGTATTTCGTTTCCCGTTTCCAACTGTCGAATGAACCGGCAATATGACGTGACGGAACAGATGAATAGCTGCTCAATAGAATGCGAGTACATTTAATCTACTTCGTTTCTTGAATACAAAGAAGCCGATCCTAAAGGATCGGCTTCTTTCTTAGGCTTTTGCAACGTATAACACGTTCGTACTAAATATCTTGACGATGCAATGATTACGTCCATATCTTTTCCTACGACTTCGCAGGTTTCCGAGTAGATTTGGATGAACCAGATTTTTTATTCTTTTTCTGACTCACTTCCACTATTACAGGCTCCTGCGGGTGTTCTACAGGGTACATCTTGCGGAATAATAACGTCTGTAGTACCAGGAACGAACCCCCAACCGTCCAATAGAGCGGCATGGCTGCAGGGGCTGTTAGAGAAAAGAATGCCATCATTAATGGGGAGAGATATCCCATAATGGCAAACTGTTTTCGCTGTTCAGGCGCCATATTAGCTTGGGATACCTTCGCTTGAATCAGATAAATGACCGCGACCACCACAGCGAGCACGTAATCCGGTGCACCCAGTTTGAACCACAGGAACGAATGGGAGGACAACTCCGGTGTAAGTCGGATAGCCGTGTAAATACCTGACAGGATAGGCAACTGAATGAGCATCGGCAAGCAACCAATATTCAGCGGATTGAACTTATGTTTCTTGTATAGCTCCATCGTTTCCTGAGACAGCTTTTGCTTATCAGCAGGGTCATTTTTGCCTTCATATTTTTTCTTGAGGGCATCCATCTCGGGTTTCATGGCGTTCATGATGACTCGTGTTCCCTGCTGGGACTTCGCTTGACGCATCATCAATGGCAACAGTGCTAGACGAATGACCAGCGTGATCACAATAATCGCCACCCCATAGCTTCCATTAAATATGGTGGCAATATGCTGAATCAGATACGACAGTGGAAATACAATGTAATGGTTAAAAAATCCCGGTGTCGATGAGGTAATCTCCGACACGTTGTTGCTGCATCCGGCAAGCAGCATGACTGCAAACAAAATAGCAATCAGGCCATAGATCCGTCCCTTGTCCGATGTAAAAGTGAATCCCTTGTTCGTCTTATGTTCCATATATATCCTCCTCGTTGATTTGTTGACCAATCGTTCAACGAGGAATGACAATCTGGTTCATCTTCATCGGGCGCTTCTCTTCGTCTAATCATGCGGCTCCAGTCTTCCTGTCTGTGCTGTCTGTCCAAACACAGGGCGGGAAGTACAGGTTCAAGTCCACCACCGACGCCACCTTCCACCCAGTACTCCGTCATGCCACAATGAAGATGGGCAATATAGGCATAACTGACGGTGAAGATGAGTCCAATCGAGAATAAATATGGTAATAACTCGTGCAGTTCAAACAAGGGATTCACCCCCTTTATAGGTTAGTTTTTATATTATAACACTTACATATTGTTTTTGCATAAATCCGTTCGTGAAAATAGCCAGTATTCAACTATTCCGTTCTCAATTTGGACATTTCTAGCTCAGCTCTGTGTTTTGCAACGTTATAAGAAGGCCAGGAACGATTGGCTGTATCCCTCTCCAGATAGGCTTGACGTTCCAGCATTTCTCTCTTGAGATCCGGGTACTCCTTCAGAGCAAACTCTCGAAGTAACGGAGTCGCATCTGCCGATAGACCTGCCAGGTAGGATGCATCAATATTGCCAGTTTGACGGTAACGTTCTATGTTCAATTCGGCAATCCTGCGATCCATGCCCACATAATTGACGGCAACATATGCAGTCAGTGCGAGCACAATATACCAACGGATCAACGGAATCGACGTATAACGTATACGAAGGCCGGCAATCAGCAACAGAAGTGCGAGAAAGATCATAAATGCGTGTACCAGGAACCGGATGTACGTATATCCATATGCCTGTTCATATAGATTTAGGCGCATAAACGCGGAATACAACATGATTGCTGAACAGCTGACCAGAATCAGGAGAAGTGCCTGATGCACGATCATGCCTACTTTTCCACTCGGACGTGTGAATTGCAATGCAACAATAAGAATAAAGAAATTAATACCCGTAACGAGAATCAGCTCCGCAAACCCACTTCTCGCATACTCAGCGTATGACAGATCTACCGGAAGATGTCCCTCTCCGGCACCAAACAGATACGAAAACTGCACAAGTACGAACATAACGTACACACAGTTGATGACGATCAGCATGGTGCCCACAATGATGGGGTCCAATCTGAATGGTCCTCGAAGAACCGGAGTGCGTTCGGGCTCGGGTGTAATTTTATTCGTAACCTGACCCTTAGGGAGTGGATCCACAGGAGAGTATATATAAGTGTGATCACTCTTATCAAGCGTGGTTGCTGCTCCACTTTTCCAATGTGCATTCTCTCTCTTCTCTGTCTCATATTGCATCGGCTGGACAAATCCCCATACATAACCGAATAACAATATACCTCCGATGAACATCCAGATGATTCTTGGCAGTCCTGGTGTAAAAGCCAGTTGATTTAACCACTCCGGGAAACCGGATAAATATTGATCGAAGACCCCGTCAGCGGATGACAATAACGTGATCACAACAATAAGAATAGGCAAAGATGCCACAAGACCGATGAGCACTTTAAAAACAACTGTTTTCTGTGATTTGCCTATGCCACGCCCCCCTGCTCTCACAGCAAGGGCCCCAACAGTCCCCCAATGACGTATGGCTTGAGGCAGTAAATGGTCAATCGCCGTACCAATCAACCCGATCTCCCACCACTGCTTCTGTTTTCTACCCATTAGATACGTCATATGTAAGATGATCAGGCCCGGTACAACTAGAAAATTAAGTACACGCAGCAGTTCGTTGTCATATAAGAGGAACGTTAGCGATAACAACAGCACAACACCCGCCACAAAAGCATCAATCCACCGGAAAGACCTCATACGATCCCGTGCAAACAGATACATAAACACGTATAAGAGAATGACAAAGATCGGATACGATACGCCCAAATCATTACCATAGAATAAATACTGGTGAATGATAGCAAGTATCCATGCAGACAGTAGCGTGATTAGAGCACGATGCGGTGAAGCCATTATTTTATCAATCATGGGAAAAACCTCCATTAACCTTTCTATGCTATATTCTAGATGATAAAATAGGAATATAAATAGAAATTAAAAACGATAAAACTTCTTATTTTAGAGGAATACGTCAGAGTTCACCTCCAGGAGGGAATCATCACTTTGAAATTACATCAGCAATATCTGCTGTTACATCGCCAATACGGTCATCATACAGAACATGAACTTACGCTTGCCGACCTCGCTGAATTGCTCGAATGCACGCATCGTAATACATTAACGATTGTCAAAAAGATGGTTGCTCATGACTGGATTAGTTGGGTTTCCCAACGTGGTCGCGGTCGTCGTTCATCACTGACTTTGCTTGTTCCGGCCGATCAAATCGCGGCTGAATACATGATGCAAGCCATGAATCGCCGGGAATTGCAGGAAGCTGCCGAGCAGGTGAGTGCATTCTCCAGTTCAACAACCATGCAGGATCATCTAAACCAGTGGTTGCTCGGGTATTCGGGACATCATACAGAAGCCGGCACCAATAATGAGCAGATTGATACACTACGGCTACCCCTGCGCCAACAGCTTCATGCGCTTGATCCGCTGTACATTAATCTGTTGGCTGAATCCTTTGTGACCAGCCATGTCTTTGACGGGTTGGTTCAACGTGGTGAAAAAGGGGAGATTCTCCCCTGTCTCGCTCATACTTGGGATGTCAGTGCAGACCGACAGACCTGGACGTTTTATTTACGAAAAGGCATTACATTTCACAATGGTCAGATGCTGACGTCCCATGATATTGTGCATACGTTTGAACGGTTGCAATCTACAGACCGCCGAACACTGTACCGTGATGTGAGTAAACAGATTCTATCTATTGAAGCGGTCAGTCCCTTGACCGTGTGTTTCCGGCTTAAAAAACCTCACGAATTATTTTTGTCCTTTCTTACAACAAGTCGTGCGGCGATTGTACCCTCACCGGGAACACACGAACTTAAGATGAATCATGCGGGTGATCTGCATGCAATGCAAAAACCTGTCGGGACGGGACCGTTCAAGGTTACTGCCTGGGATGATCACTTGTGCAGACTTGAAGCCTTTTCATCGTATTTTCAGGGTAGAGCACATATGGACCGGGTAGATATCCTGCAAATTCCGTGGAGTGCCTCGGCCAAAATGGATGATAGCCAAGATATCGAAACTCCGTTCTTCCATCTTGTTCATAATCCGTCTTCGTCCAAGGGTGCAGACTGGACTCAGATTAGCGCAGGTGTGATGGTTCATAAATTACTCACGTGTAATACGCAAAAAACCGGACCGTTAAACGATCCGGTAGTAAGAGCACACGTCCAGTCATGTCTTGCTGGAATGTATAGAGATGACGGACATGCAGATGACTCTGAGGTTGTGGTACCTCATTTTAGTAAAGCGAGTACCCAAATGGTCCAGGTACATTCGGAGGGATGTAGCCATATATCTCAACGACTCACTGCCACTCGTCCCGTATCCCTGCACATTGCAACCATTCCACAATATCGCAGGGATGCCCAACAACTGGCATCTACATTGGAGCAGTGCGGTTACTCCTGTACCGTCCGCACAGGCACGATGGAGCAGTTCAAAGGAGATCTGCGGCTGGAATCTGATCTGATTCTCTTTTCTCTGATTCGGGATAGAGACGAAGAACTGCGCAGGTATGATCTTTATTCCACGTTGTCCGAGCATCTGGAAGATTCTGCTCGTATAACGATTCATGAGATGTTGCAAACCATTATCGCCTCTCCGATTGCAGCAGATCGAACTTCTGAATTAGACCGAATTGAGCAATTTTTGGTTGATCAGAATTTACTGTTCCATTTATCCAAAAAACCGGTAGAAACCGCTTATTTGCCTTCCGTTCGTGGCCTATCTTTCAACAGCCAGGGCTGGGTGAACCTGCGTCATATCTGGTTTCCGTGAATGCTCATTAAACGAGCATAACAATACCTTCATTCATAATGCGGTAATGAGTTTGGATGCCTATGAATTGGTCAGTAGGTCGGCATCCATCTTCTTCGGCATTTCGTCATTTTTCTTCGAAGTAGTATCCTTCCGGCGGTAAATACCGAGCAGTAAACCGAGCATGGCGTAATCAAACATCAAGTGATTTCCGTATCCAATTAAAGGAAAAGTGATACTGATAATAGGTGCTTTTCCGGTAGTCATAGCCAGCGAATAGATGATTTGCATTGCAAACATAGCTGTGATACTGACAATAATCATACGACCAAAATCATCCCATATGCGAGGAAGCATTTTCACCATATTGGCAACAAACCAGATGATCGCCACCAATAGCAGTATCCCGGCAGACCAGCCAAACACATCAATGAGCAGCACTCCTGGATAATTGAAATAACTCGTTTTAAACCTGTCAAACGTTGTATCAATCCCGTTACCCCACCAACCTGATGATCGAATAATTTCGATAATGGAATAGTTACTATAGGCACTGCCATAAGGATCATCCTGAAGATTCAAAACGACAGTGAGCCTCACCAGTCGTCCGTATTGATCTGCAAAGAACAATAACAATACAAAAATAATTCCTGTTATAACAGCACCTATGACTGTATAAAGCCATTTTCGCGTGAGCCAGCCAAATAAAATAATGGACATTATGCCAAACAGAAACAAGCGAACCCAGTCCAACGTTTGAAACAATAGTACTGCGGGAATCGTTACCATCGCAATGTAGGTCAATATGGATTGCATATTACAATTGGAACGAAGCTTGTCCACCATAATGGCACCTATAGCAAGTGGCAAAATCCACACTGAAGCTGTGGTAAGGTCTAGTGTTAAGCCAAATAAGCTCCAATATCTGCTATTACCATAAATATCTGTAGTTATCATTGGACTGATCCATAACATGACATTCAGTAGAATATAGATCCACCAAGCAGCTTTTTTCAACTTACGATAATCAAAGTAAATAAAGAACAACATCAACATTACACCTATAACGGTGTACACGACATGATTGCGATATAAGAACTGATACTTTTCATCTGCTACATTAATCGTAAAAACCCACATTAAGAACAGACTTATTATAGACAAAGCAATTAATCCAACTAACAGCCCCCAATGCATTCGGTGACGATGTAACCGGTGCATACTCTTGCCTACAACAGCTGGATCGCCCATCTGTTCAATGGCGTATGCAATTGCTTCTTCCTCTGTATAACCTTCTTGTTCTTTGTCCAAAATGATCTCTTCCATGTGGTTTCCCAACTCATCACGCAAGTCGTTATGTACTTCGCGAGCTTTAACCTCAACACACATGTGATCAAGATAATGCTGAATTCGTTCATCTCGATTCGTCATGTCAGGCCTCCTTCCCCAAGCACCCGATCCACAGCTCTACGGAACAAATTCCACTCCGCTTTTTTACTTTCTAAGGCCTCCATGCCCTTGTCACGAATCGAATAATATTTACGTTTACGGCCTTCAACCTCCATCCAGTACGACTCTACCCATCCTTCAATCTCCATGGCATGCAAAATAGGATATAACGTGCCCTCTTTCAGATTAAACACACCCTCGGATTGACGATGTAATTCCTTAATTAATTCATAACCATACAAGGGTCGTTCCTGAAGCAAGGTCAGAATTAATGTTTCGGTACTACCTTTAATCATTTGTTTGTTAACCTGCAATGCGCTCACTCCTTCCTTATCAATTCATTTTGGATTTCGAAAAAATTCACTTTTAAATCTCTTCTGATCATATACATCGGAAATCTATGCATAGAACAACTAGGTATGATATTACCTTATCCTTCCTTTTCTGTCTAGCTATCAACCTTCTTTATTTATGTTAAAATAAACAAGTCCTTTCATTCACGAACTCTAATGATGAATCTATCTATTCGTATAATCCAATTACATAACCTATTTTTTTCAATAGAATTAAGGAGGCATTACATTCATGAGCAAACTAATTTTCTTTCTCGGCGGGGCCGGAAGTGGCAAGACCACCCTTGCCAAAGCCCTTTCCCGTAAACATAAAGCGGCTTTCTTCGATATGGATATCCTGCTTCGTCCCGCGGCTGAGGCAATTATGACCCTTCAGGGACTCGATCCATCCGACCGGGATTCGCCTGAATACAAGCGGCTGTGCCGTGATCTTGGGTACCGCATTACGATGGACGCAGCTCTGGATAACGTTCAGTTGGGTATCGACACGATCGTTGTCGGGCCATTTACCAAAGAAATCGGAACCCCGGATTGGATTGCTCAGGAACTTGCAAGAATTGAGCGTTCTCTGGAAGACACGGATGTGCGGGTGGCTTATATTTATCTGGAGAATGAATCGTTGTATCACGAGCGGATTACAGCGAGACAATCTCCATTGGATGACTGGAAACTTGATAACTGGGATACCTTCACAGCTTCTCTAGTCCGTAAAGAAGTAGCATGGCCCCTCCCTGCTTCATCCGTCGCTTATATCGACAACTCCAGTGATGATCCTGCGATTGCCTATACCGAACTTGAACGACGGATGTACGAGTAGCTTATAAAATCTACATCCGAATTCCTTTGCACCATGTAGCTTCACCCGGAAAATAAAAGAAGAAACAAAAAGAGGTATTTGTCGAGACCCCCGTTGGGTCCATCATGACAGATACCTCTTTTTCATATATTCCAGATCATCTTTTCATATGTTCAAGATCATTCGCAACTCACTATTCACCCTCTGCGATTGCGGGATCACGCAAAAAGGTTTGCGGTACTCCTGCCCATAATAAGTGCGTACTACGGAATCGCCATTACATTCGAACTGATAGATTATAGAAGTTACTCAGTTGTAAGACTGCGTAAAGATCACAACACAAAGGAGAATTTCATGAAATCTCACGTAGCAACATGTCCAACTCAACAACAATATCAACAACAGAGCTACAAATCGAATGACAAGTGGAAGCGCGCTGTAGTCTACATCATGCTCGTTGCATCCCTGAGCTTTACCACAATGACCAGCGTATCGGCAGAGAGCAGCACACCTCATCCGCAGATAAGCGTTCAGGAAACGGAATCGTTCATCAATCAATTCTTCGCCCAGCCTGAAATGAAGTCTGCTCTGAAAGGTGCGGTAGTCACCGTTGTTCAAGATGAACAGATCGTACTTAATAAAGGATATGGTTATGCCAATGTGGAAAAAGAGATTCCTGTCGATGCCGACTCCACCCTGTTTCGTGTAGCCTCGATCTCGAAAACCCTGACAGCAACGGCCATTATGCAATTGGCTGAGCAAGGACCAGTCAAGCTTAATCAGGATATCAGCACATACACAGATGGTTTGGACCTGACCAACCATACCGGAACAGCATTAACATTGGAACATCTGATGACCCACACCAGCGGATTTGATTTCACAGATGCAGCAGCTACAGACAGAGAGCTGGGAAGTTCTTATCCGCTTGAGCAATTCATCAAAGAACACCAACCGTCCGTTGTCCGCACGCCAGGAGAAGTTTTCCGTTACGACAACTACGGCTATGCACTCTTGGGCTACATTGTTCAGAAACAGTCCAAACTTCCGTTTGAGACTTATGTACAACAGCATATTTTCCAGCCACTCAGTATGTCAGATAGCCATTTTACACTAAGCAAAGACTCGCTCAGTAAACTCGCGACTCCTTATGGCGCTAAAGGAGAGGAACTTTCGCAGTATCCCAATGTACCCGACAGTTCACCTGAAGGCGGATTAATAACAACCGGACGGGATATGGCTCATTTTATGCTCGCCCAACTCAATCAAGGTTCCTACCAAGGCGAACGTATACTCGATCCTTCTTCCGTCCAGGACATGCAAACGTTGGATGTCTCCATACACCCTGATATCCCCGGTACAGGATATGGATTCGAATCCACCTATTCGCAGTATAATCATGGACGGAAAGTCGTGAGTAAAGCAGGCGATCTAGCGGGCTTCCACTCCAATATGTGGCTGTTGCCTAACGAGAAGACTGGACTATTTATCGTCTCCAACAGTGATGGACCTGATCTGCGAGAAACGCTTTTCCACGCATTTATGGATCATTTTTATCCAAACAACGAGACACATTATGCCGATTATAGCGTACCCGAGTCTTTACTCCTTACCTACGAGGGACTGTATCGGGATATCCGCTTGCCCGCATGGTTGTATGATATTTCAGCAACAGAGACAGGGCTCCAGGTTGTTGATGCTTATGGCACGCACACCTTAACCCCCGTTAAGGACATGCTGTTCATGGATGAGGACGGTAAGCTCGCTGGTTTCAAAAAAAATCAGTCAGGTGAAATCACTTATTTCTATTACAACAAGTCAGACAGCTGGTCCGAAAAATTGCCTGAAGCCAATCCTTATGAAGATGTGCCAGAAAACCATCCTTATGCTCCGTACATCTATCGCTTAACACAGATTGGCCTGTATCCACAGGATCAATCCCGATTTGAACCAGAGAAGCCTGTAAGTCGTGGAGAGTTTGTAACACAGGTCGTAGGCATAAGCGGGATGTCGATTTCGACTCAATCACCAAAATTTAAAGACGCCCAATCAAGTCCCTATGCCGCCTACATTCAAACCGCCCTTGAACTGGGTATTGTGCAAGGAAATACCCGTGGATTGTTCCATCCTGACCAAGCTATCACAAGGCAAGAGGCCGCGGTGATTATTTCGAGAACGGCTCAACAACTACTTGGTGCACCTGCCGTAACTGCCAATCTTGCCGGTTCACAGGATCGTTGGGCTAAAGAAGGTGTTCAATTTGTAGTCGCTTTAGGTCTCTACGGTCCGGAAGTATCCATATCCAGCAGCGGTGCTGTGGATTATAGATCGAAGCAGCCTATGCTCAGACAGGAATCATCAGTTTTGATGTACAAAATGTTAGGCACTCTGCTACATTAACATAGAGTGATGCACGGCAAGCCATGACATTGCTTCATGGCTTGCTTTTTTACATCATATACCAATGATACACATCATAAGAACGGATGATTACTCGCATGGGATTAAGAAATTCATTGCATAGAGTCACCACATATAAATTTGGTTCTGTTTGGTTTGTCACGATGTTGTGCTTTATACTGACAGCCACGTATATCCATATCTCTTCATTTTTAAATCCTTATATCGGTCTTTCGTTAACACCAAATGCCTCTAATTCCTGGGCAGTACATGATGTAGATCCGCAAGGTTTAGCATATACATCCGGGATTAGATCGAGTGACACTGTTATCTCGTTGGAATCCAAAGGAGCAGTCCGATTACTCCATCAAAAAGGTGAATTCTTAGTGACTGAAGCCTACACCATTGGTATTGAGAATTCTCGCGGTCAGGCAGTCGAACATACAATGAAGCCTGGATTACGTGAATGGTTCAACATCGGCTTCTCATCCACTGTAGAATTATTGCTGTTGTTGACCGGAAGCTACGCTTTGTTTAACCAACCCGGTTCACGAGTGATGCGTCTGTTCTACCTGCTTAACCTGTCCATGGCCTTATGTATACTGACGATATATACTTCCCAGTTGCCTATATCTAATTATATTCTCGCCTTTTGTGCGGCATGGTTACCTTACTGTCTAACCGCATTTTATGTGTCTTTTGTATTTCGCACCCGTCTGCATCGTTTCCGGTGGTTATTAATCATCAGCAGAGGAATTGCGATTGCTTATTCTACATGCCTAGTATTTCTATACATCAAGCAGTGGATGATGACCGATGTTCAGTTCAATCCAGGCATTAGCATCGTTAGCACCCCTGTTGCACCGTCTGGTCCAACCAATCTGCTTAACTTTATTCTTTGCGGAACCCTTCTGATCTTAATCTGGATGACATGGGTTAATCGTAAAAGCTACAATCGCAAGGAACAGAACCAGCTATTGCTCATGTTAACGGGAATTATTATTAGTTTGATTCCCTTTATCATCTGCTTTGCCATTCCAACCCTGCTTCAAGGTGAACCTTTACTTCCTGTAGAGTACACATTAATTGGATTCCTGCCTTTATCATGGATGTTCACTTATGTACTTGTACAACGGAGTATGCTTGATTTCAAACTGGTTATGCCAAGATTGATGATTCATGGACTATATATGCTGATCTTATTTTTACTATTTCTGACTGCTTCTCACCTGGAAACATTAATTCATATCAGCTGGCTGTTCGTCTCGTTTATGCTGATCACTTGGGTGTATCAGTACACGCTCACCCGCTCACGTAAGAAAAACAAACTCAATAAGGACTGGCTGGAACACCAGCAACTGCGATTGACTGTGCGAATGGCTGAGCAGCAAAACATGCGAGACATGATCCACGTGTTTGCCGAGATGTTCCACAAGATGCTGGATATTGAAGGCGTAATTGTGATATGGATTGATGATAAGCACAGATATTCTCAGGAAGGTACAGGGGTTTTTGCTTCCATACAGAATATCGATAACGAGGCATTGGATATTGAAGTGTTACGACAGAAGTATGATTTGGCACAGATTTGGGAGCTGTCAGGTGAACCAGCGACGGAGATGTTAGGATTTCTGGGCATTGGTCACAAAGAAAATCGAACCCTTTTCTCAGCAGAAGAGCAGGATATCATTGATAAAGGCAGACTGGAAGCGATTCGGATGCTCGTCAATGGCAGACTCTTATCCGATCTGCAGAAGCGATATGAACACCATGTAGATCAGACAGCTCT
Organism: Paenibacillus sp. FSL R5-0517; assembly: GCF_037974355.1. Lineage (NCBI taxonomy): Bacteria > Bacillati > Bacillota > Bacilli > Caryophanales > Paenibacillaceae > Paenibacillus > Paenibacillus sp. FSL R5-0517. The sequence continues at coordinate 2,864,553 of NZ_CP150235.1, read as the reverse complement.
TCATGAACACCAGATAAGCCGTCATCGGAAGTTCAATCATATTATGATGGAAGCACAGCAGGCAGAGCGTATGAAAACCTCTTATTTCCTTCATGATCAACTGCTTCAAAACCTAATCTTCCTGTCTCGTGATCTGGAGGAATTTCATAATACCGGAGAAACCAATGCTGATCAAACGGCTGTTTGGCTGGAGTGCCTATATGCTTCACAGAAAGATATTCGCCAACTGTGTGATGATCTCTACCCTCATATTATGGATCGGAGCGAACTGGAAGAAGCGTTGCAATGGCTCATCCGTACACTTCAAATGCAAAGTGGCATCAGGATGGAGCTGAGTTACAACGCCCTCGCTGAAGAGTTGAAGCAAGAACCTCTGAAGTCCACCGTCTTTCGGACGATCCGTGAACTTATTATGAATGTGATGAAGCACGCACAGGCATCGTTTTGCTCCATTCAGGTACATACGAAGGATCATGATTTGATTCTACAAGTAAAGGATGACGGCTTGGGATTTAATGTTCATACCACATTCGACACTGAAACTGGGCACTTCGGTTTGATCTCCATACAAAGCAGCATTCAGCACCTCGGTGGTGAATTCACTATACATTCCATCCTTGGCAAAGGAACCTCAATCAACATTCGTTTGCCTTTAACCAAAGGAGCTATTGAACAATGAGCGAACCTATTACAGTCGTCCTGCTTGATGATCACCCCCTGGTCATGGAAGGTCTCAACAACCGCTTAACCCGCGAACCAGGCATAAAGGTACTGAAGACTTTCAGCGATCCTTTGCTTTTCTTGTCCGAAGTAGAGACGTTGCGACCAGATGTTGTTGTCATGGATATCCGCATGCCCCAGCTTGATGGTTTTGAGGTTGTGCGAAGATTGAAAGATCAATATGGGTTATCCGTCAAAATTATATTGCTTTCCGGGTACAACTATCACGAATTCCAGTTGAAGGCTTATGATCTGGGCGTCCATGCCTACTTGTCGAAACAAGCAACATATGGACAGATTATCAACGCCATTCACCAAAGTATGTTGGGTCATGTGCTTGTTCCAGAGACCATGTTATCCTCTAATCTGGAGGAATCACTCACTGCAACAGAACGCGAAGTGCTTAACCGTATTGCACTGGAGATGACCAATAAGGAAATTGCACAAGATATGGCGATCAGCCAACGTACAGTGGAGTATCATATCACCTCTATTACACAGAAATTTGGTGTTAAATCCAGAATCGGGGCAGTTGTCAAAGGCTATCAGGGAGGTATTCTCGGTGACGTAACACTCCCTGAGAAACGCTAAAACATTCACCACTTTAAAAGAACAACAAAAGAGCGGCAGAACACCCCTGTAATGCAACCTGAGGTTGGTTCTTAACCGCTCTATTTGTTAATTACTTTCCTATAAGAGCATTCATGCTTGATGCGTGTGCTCCCTATCCTCGCTGACGCGCCGCATGACGTTCAGCAATGCGAGACGTAATCATTCCATGACTTTCATCAATCTCTTCCGGTGTACAAGCCGCCTTCAGCTCATATACTTTCACTGGTGAACGGTCGATAATATCCAAAAATGAATCAAAGAAAGTCATGTCTTTACTATGAATGTACGGACACCAATGATCTGCCAACCCTACGGTTTCATGAATATGCACGCCAACCACGTGATCAATCAACGCGTTAGCCTCACGTACATTATCGTACAGTCCCATTCGATCCATCATCATGCCGTGACCAATATCGTACCATAGACCAAGCGGCGCGCCCTTCATGCGTCCAATAATCGTTCCCGCTTCGTGCAAAGTCGGCATCTGATAACAGCGTGAACGGGTCTCAATACCAAAATTCACTCCATACCCCCGCTGCTCCGACAAGTCACATACCTCTTCCAGACTCTCCTGAATCCGGCTCAGGTAATGTGCGCTGCCATCTTCCCGCTTTTCCAGCATCTCTTGCCATAAAGATTGATATGCCGGGGAGTCCGGCCCTTGATCGTGGTATATCTTTTTCAATACTTCATCTATATTGTATTCAAACGGCACCTCACCCGGATGCACAACAACAGCCTTGGCGCCATAACGATGTGCATACTCGGCAGAGCGAAGTAACAGTTCAATCGCTCGTTTGCGGCGCGGCTCGTCATCAAATCCGAGCAGGACGGAATCCGTCCCATAATCTGGATCAGCCACATGCGGAAATGTGTTATGCACACTGGATACACCGATGTCTCCTCGTTCAATCATCGGCTCTATCGTCTTCAGCATCTCTTCCGTGACGTTGTAGTTCAGTTCAACCTGTCTGAATCCAAGAGATTTGATCTCTTCAATCATGCCTTGTCCGGTCGTATGACGTTTGATGTTCCAACATGTTGAAAACGAATATTCCTGCTTGTCCGTGTACATGATTATTCCTCCTGCCTCTCATTCTATCGCCTATTCATATTCCATTGATCTCTATCTATTCATTCCTCTGTCCATTGTCTTCACGCAGGGTCAATTCAAATCTCATCTTATTCACAGTCTTCCCAGGCACATAACGATAGATGATCTCCGCATGATTCACGTACATTAACACGGATGGTTCAGGCGCCTCAGTCTTCACGGTACACGTAAGTCCAGGGAACTGCCATAAGGCTGGCGTAATATCCTGCTGACGAAGGGAAGGCCCTCTGATTTCAAAATAAACGTCGATCTCTTCCTCCGTATCCAATTCCACATCAATGGTTAACGAATCTGGCGTGAGATCCGCATCAAACGTCACTCCGCGCAGATGACTGTTCCACCCCTCGCCTACCTCACGGCGAATTAAGCGAAGATAATAACGTTCCCCCGTCTCGGTCTGCCAGTGAATTGTGGCGGGATGCATCTGGCCGTTGGTATTCACACTTCCCGACATGGCTCCGATCATCCGGTCCTCACCAATCCATGCTTTGGCCGTACATAGATTCCGATTGGACGTTGGATCATTGCGCTCACACAGTTCCATGAACTGTTTCTGCACAAGCCGATCCGCTTGATGAGCCTTGAAATAAGGCACGGCTTCCGCGGGCACATCCACCCCAAGGAGCGCAATCAGTGGATCATGACCTGACTCACAGTTGATTCCTGCCAGATATTCATAGCCTTCACCGAGCAAAAGATAGATAAATACACCGATCGAACTATGCTCTCGCATCTCCATGTCGTACGCCCGAGAGAATGGGCCGGAGAGATTCTCCAGGTTCGCATTGTAATATAGCGCAATGTTATTCCACAGCCCGTGTTCAATCCGGTGTCCAATTTCAACTAAACGTTGAGTGAGTCCATACTTTCGATACATGCCAAGCACGGACAGATCCACCCCGTAATACGTTGTCGTATTGAATTCAGCGAATGTACCGTCGAACTGCTCAAACTCCTTCATGAATCCCTCTGCCTGTTCATCCGAATGCTGAATCCATTCTGTTCGGTTCAAGCGATGGCCGTAGTAGTGGGTGATGAAAATATGCATTAACTCAATATTGGTGTTCATGGGGATTACGTCGGATAACCTTCGTTCTATGGACCCTTGAACAGCCAATTCCATGGCATGATCCATTCGTTTCATGAGTGTATCTGGCAGAAGTTCGGAGAATTCGGCAGTTACGACCACACAGACACAAGCGATAAACTCGCGCCAATTGGGATCATAACTGATCCAGACCGGTGGCAGTACCTGATTTACTGCCGAATGAAACAGACGTTTCAGTTGTTTGGGATCTGCCGTCTCTGTGAGTAGAGAGCCATCTTCCCGTAGTTTATGGATAAACTGCGCAGACACCTTCTCAAAGGTGCGTTCCAGGAAATAGGCCGTGCCTGGCGCAAAAGATTTCCAAGCATAGTGACCCGCTGGTGGATGCACATCATTAGGTCGGGTCGCGAAGGTTCCGTGATAGATCTCATCCGGAGCGTCATATTGAACATCGAGCACCTTGTGGAACACTCGTATCGCGCGTTCCACATCACCAGGTTCATTTCGAATCAACAACCCTAGCGCATAATGCGCACTGGCTCGTGTGCTGTGTTGCGATGAATCCTCTTCTTCGAAACTGCGAAGCAGATCCATTTCCTTGTCATAGAAGCTATCCATCATCAACATGGACTGATTCACTAGATACTGCTGTTCTTTTGACATCTTCTCTACCATTCGTTGTGTCATGTCATGGACCTCCCGAGACTATAGGTGCGTGTTCAAAAAGATCAGTTTTCAGTACCAAGAAGATGGAATTAAGCTAGAAATGGAGTAGCGGAGCGTAGGACAACTACGTGAGCAACGGACATTTCGGCTGAATTTCATATTCGATGCTGATGATGCCACTAAGGCATCATTCGTAATCAAAAGTGAACTTTTTGAACAACCTCTATTAACCTTTTACAGCACCTACCATTACGCCACTGATAAAGTACCGCTGCAACCATGGATACACCAGCAGGATCGGTAATGTTGAGAATATAACGCTGGCTGCTTTCAGACTCTCAGGCAAGACCTGAACGGCACCAATGCCTTCGTTCTGCATCAGTTCTGTAATCTGGTTTTGCTGAATCATCTGATACAATTTCAATTGTAACGGGTATAACTCAGGCTTGGTAATATACATGAGTGCATCCTGGAAACCATTCCAGCGTCCTACCGCGTAGAATAGGCTCAGTGTTGCCATAACCGGAAGGGATAGTGGCAAGATAATGCGCATCAGTGTTCCGAAGTGGCTGCTTCCATCAATGCCCGCCGCTTCTTCCAGACTTTCGGGAATACCTCGGAAGAAGGTAATGAGAATGATCATATAGAACGGACTAATTAATCCAGGCAGAATAAGCCCCCATGTGCTGTCGAGCAGATGAAGATTTTTGATCAGAATGTACTCGGGAATAATCCCCCCACTGAAGAACATCGTCACCACAATGACAAGCATGAACCACTTGCGTCCCTTCAGGTTACTCTTCGCCAGCGGGTATGCCGCTGCAATGGTCATCGCCATGCTTAGCACCGTACTAAGGACGGTCAGCCAAATGGTATAGATGAGGGAACGAATCATCGATCCATCTGCAAACACTTTGCTATACGCTTCAAAGGACAACTCTTTGGGGAAAAAGGAAACTTCACCTGAACCGATCGCTCGGTTCGAGCTGAGCGAGATCGCAATAATATGAATGAATGGTGCAAGACACAGCACCATCGTAATGATAATAAGAATGACGTTTACCGTGTTGAATATTCGATTCGCCGTGTTTTCAGACATCCCACTCACTCCTTACAGATCATATGTGAATCAAATCCACTACATAATGCTCTCATCGGTTAATTTCTTGGACGTATAGTTTGCTCCGAGTATGAAGACAAGTCCAACTAAGGCCTGGAACAAACCTACAGCTGTTGCAAGCGTGACCTGACCAGATTGTAAACCGACACGATAGACAAACGTGCTGAGCACATCCGAGTATTCACGTACAGCCACATTTCCGATAATAAACGGTCGGTCGAAGCCGATGGAGATCATGTTGCCGACATTGATGATCAATAAGGTAACAATCGTCGTTTTGATGCCGGGCAAGGATATGTGCCAGATTCTGCGCAGCCGACTTGCTCCATCCACTTCTGCCGCTTCATACAGTTCCCGGTTAATGCCTGTCAGGGATGCCAGATACAGAATCGTTCCCCACCCTGCACTCTGCCACACGCCTACCGCAAGATACGTGAAGAGCCAATAGTTTTTGTCTGAAAGGAATGGCAATGGATCAAACCCCATGCTCATCAAGATATTGTTGATGAAACCGGACTGCGTTCCGAAAACCTGAAGCACGATCCCTCCAATAATAACCCATGAGATAAAGTGTGGAATGTAGAGCAACGTCTGTGCCATCTTTTTGAACCAAGCCTTTTTCAGCTCGAATAATAAGATGGCCAGTATAAGCGGCGCCGGGAAGGAAACCAATAAATCCAGCATGTTTAGTACCAACGTGTTGCGTAATGCCGTGTAAAACCCCTGATTTTGAAACACTTCTCTGAATGCATCCAAGCCAATCCACTCACTACCAGAGATCCCTTGGAAGAAGTTAAAATCCTTGAACGCAATCTGCACACCATACATTGGCCCATACTTGAAAATAATGAAGTAGATCATGGGCAGTAGGAGCAACGCATATAGTTGCCAGTTTCTGCGGAAATAGATGCTTGTTTTCATAAACCTTCCCCCCATGTCATTCAGGATTCTTCATCAAGGCGATGTTGCCATCGCCCTAATGAAATCCCTGTTCTTTGTTGTCGTTCACATTAGATGTGTTCTCTACTCTGCTTATTTCATCGCTTTGTAAGCTTCTGTACGTTCATCCAGGATTGCTTGACCACCGCTCGCCATGTAATCCTTCATCATGCTGTCATACGTCGCTTCAAAGTCAGCCGGTTTGGAAATGGTTGTTTTCACGAAGAACTCCATAAACTTGTCTTTCAGGCCGTTACCGTAGCGCGCTTCTGCATCAATCGGTTTGGAGAAGCGTACCGGTTGAATCGTGTCCGTGTTGGAAATGGCTACCGACTTGCGCATATCATCCCGATACTTCGATTCTACCTGTACGACATAAGCCTCTTCATTTTTCTTGTCATCCCCAACGTATTTACCATTGACGATAATGGCAATGTCACCGGAATTATAGATACGACCTGCGATTTCAGGAGAAGCATCATCTTTGATCAGTGGCACACCGTCCACAAGCTCATAGTTCTCATTTTCAACACCAAATTGCAGGTCGAACAAGTTGTTGTCAGAAGCCATCCAATCCAGGTACTTCATCGCTGCTTCCGCATTTTTGCTTGATTTTGGAATCATGACATACATCGCATTGGGAGCATATGCTGGTTTGGCGAATTTGCCTTCGGAGTTTTTGAATGCATCAATCGGTGTGATCACTGCACCTGGTTGATTGGTTTGCAGGTTTTTGTACGTACCGGAGATGTAAATCTCCCCTGCATCCTCGGTGTAAAATCCAACTTTGCCGTTAGATACATCTTCCCACAGCTTTTTCTTATCTTTGTCGAGTCCAAAGTCCTTGCTCATCAAACCTTCATTATAAAGTGTGTTCATATATTTCAAGGCGTCCTTGAAACCCGGCAACAACGTTGGATAGTCATTGGAACCCAGTTGTTGTGTTAATGTATATTTTTGTTCTTCCGTCAGCGGTTCAATGAATGACCAGATCAGAGGTTCATATTGAGCCGAAGCAATGGACATCCCCATTGGGATAAGTCCTGTGCCCACCTTACCCGGATCTTTTTCCTTAAAGGCCTTCAATGTGGTATGCAGCTCCTCAGCTGTCTCAGGTGAAGGCAATCCGAGTGCGTCCAGCCAATCCTGACGAACATAGGATGCGTATTTGCCAAGTACAAGACGTTTACCCGGAACCGCGAACTGTTGCCCATCGTATTGACCGTAGGCCAGCGTTTCATCACCCAGGAACTTCTTCAGGTTAGGGCCGCTTTGATTGAGCAGATCGGTAAGTTCAGTCAGACCTCCTTGCTCTGCATATCGGTTGAATGTTCCTGAGTCGTAGGTAAATACGATATCAGGTACTTCAGAGCCACTCGCCATCAGAACGTTAAGCTTCTGTACTTCCTCCGAGCGAGGTACCGGAACAAACTGAACATCGATGTTGTTTGGATCACCAAACTTCTCTTGAATGAAGCGAGTCAGATAACTGTCTGAAATGGTGTAGCCCGCCGGCGTATTTCCCCGGTCGAAGATTTCTACTTTCAAAGTCGTTTTTTCCCCCGAACCTGATTCTCCGGATGAAGATGCAGATTCGCTTCCTGATGAACATGCGGATAATAATAGAGTGAATGCTGTTACCACTGCGAGGATTGAACTTGCCTTGCCTGCCTTACGTCTTTGAAATAATCTCATTTGACCTTTCCCCTTTCGCACACACTCTGATATGGATTCACATGATTGCCACTCCACTTGGTTCGTGCATTTCGTTGCACCTGTGAATGTCACTAATCATTACATACGAATTCGACATTAGACAATAAACTATTTTCAAAATGCAAAAATGACGTTTTTTTAGTTAAAAACCGCGATATATAAACATATTTCCTGACAATATACAATTTTCACGCCTTATATGTAAACTATGATAACGCAATATGTTGCATTTCATTGGATTCTCATACGCTATCTGGCATCGCCCAGCTTGCAATAATCCTTTTTCCAATGAATCTTTCTTCAAAAGAAAGAAAAAGAGACCACATCTTATGTGATCTCCTTGTTTAACAACACTTGTAGAACGATTGAACTCACTAATTCCTCGGCGGAAGATTAAACTTCACTTGACCAAACAACGTATCGATGGCATTTCCCACAAATTGATCAATAACATGTTCGTTGCTCGTGTCCGTATGTTCCAATATCAATACATTATACTTCTCATCATAATGCATTCCGCCCAAAATAAATCGTACTGGAATGTTCTGAGCCGCCCCTGCCTTCGAAATGGCCTGAATAAGTTCGGATTCATGCCTTTGTTGACTTGTTGTGTAGGTACCAACAGGCAGCGTTATCGTGTATGACGAGTTATCTACATTAAATGTAAATGTGTTATTGCTTGCTGTGATGGTAACCCGTTTACTGATATCTACCGATCCCCACACTTGCTGTCCGTATTTGTACATCTATGCAACTCCTGCCCTATAAATTAATGAATTGTCATATTGCTTAGTATAGGACACTCGTAAAATTCCTTAACGCACCAGCTACACTGGCCCAAGATCGTGGTTGAGCATCCAAAAAATCTCCTGCAGAGGGCGATAAGGTACGAACCCTATTCCCTCATACAGGAGATTTCATAGATATTTCTAAGATTAATCGATTTCACCCGCTAACGTGTGTTCTAACACGACCAATATCATTATTGATCCCCTTGTTTTCCACTCTGCTTGCGGTAGTCCCCCGGTGTCACACCCATAATCCGTTTAAATACTCGGCCGAAAGAGATGGCGTTAGCATAACCTACTTGCAGCGCAATATCCTGAACTGCCATATCGGATGCAGACAACAAACGGCAGGCCTTTTCGACCCTCAGTTTCACCAGAAAATCAACAAACTTCATCTCAAACTCTTCCTTGAACAAATAACTCGCATATTTGCCCGAAATCTGGAACCGATCGCTTAGATGTTTTAGGGACAGATCCGGATCATCAAAATGTTCTTCAATATAAATCCGCAGCTCGTTAATCATTGCGCGATGACTTTTCGTTTCATTCACAGACACATAATTGCGATAGACCTCTTTCAACCATTCCTGCAAAATGTCCTGAATTCCCTCCAGTGTCTCTACCTGTTGGATATCACTGCGAAGACGTGTCAGAATTTCCTCGGCAAATTGGCTCTGTAACCGCTCAGACAGCTCTCCGAATTCACGGGACAACATCTGAATTAACGCCTGCAGTAACATGCGAATATCGTTATCCGTAATCTGATCTTCGCTGAACGCAACAAACATCTGATCCAGTTGTGTCCGCCAGCCATCACCAGTAAGCCTGAATTCACGGACAAAGTCCGCGAGCATCTGCAAGTACTTATACGATTGCAGCTCAATACGATCCGGCAGTTGCTCACTGAGAACGATCGCATCTTTACCAAGGGTAAGTCTATGCTGCAACCCCGCATCGGCACTCGCATAGGATCGAGTAATCTCCTCCCAGCCCGATACGGTTCGTCCAATCCCGAAGGTAAACCGGAGGCGGAAGTTTTCCGCAATCCACATATGCATCTGCTTAGCCAGATCCATAAGCAATTCACGATCCAGTCCTTCCTGCTCATCCGATGCAATCACCACAATAAGCCTTCGGTTCCCAAACCATTCAGCCCAACCGCCGAATTGGGTCTCGTTCTGCACAAGTTCTTCCACCACATTCATAAGCGCAATCTTCAGAATATTCTGATTGGTCGAGAGGTCGTCACCATTCATCTCCGCAATCAGGACAGCCACACTCTTCGGTTCCATGAAACGTTCCTCTAGCGGTTGCAGATGGCGAAGTCGCTGACGGAACGAATCCATGCGTTCCCCTTCCATCAGATCAACAAGTAATTGTCTGCGATGAATCAGCAAGTTTTCATGATGCTGTTTCTCATAATCAACCGTCTGAGCAATCAGATGTTCCAGCGCACGGTCGATGAGAGCCAATTCATCCTTGACGGATGGAGCTGCTTCATCCTCCTCGGCACGTGGCTGTAACGCCTGAATTCGATTCATGATGAGCTGGATTGGCCGCGTATTTCTACGCGTAATGTAGATCAGTCCCGCCACCGCGCCAACAATCGTTAATAATCCAATGCCAATCCACACATAAGAGACAAGCGATACCCATGAATACAGTTGTCCGGATTGAATGCCGCTCTCGAAGACGAGACCAAGCTTGTCGGAAGACACATGATTAAGGATTTCACCTGCTGAAGGGTCCATTTGATGCGCTGTATAGATCAGATTGTCGCTCTTGTCCCGTACCTGAAGAACGGATAACTTTTCATTCGTCATGTTATCAATCTGCCGTTCGACTGCATACATGCGGATTGTTATGACGAGCAGACCTTCTCCGCCCCACGGTAAAGGAAGCCACTTATTCATGCTAATCACCTGTGAAGGTACGTCAAAAGAACGTTCCTTGTATTCACGTGGCAGGTTCCAACCGAGGTTCTCCCGATCTTTCAAAGCTTGTTCAATATAGGCACGATCTTCGAAATCTTCCAAGCGCATCATGCCTCTCGGCGTAAGGATCTGGGAATCTGACATGCGATAGAGATAAATGGATTGAATCATATCCTGCTGATCCAACATACGTCCCAGTCCACTTGCCGCATCATAGATGAACTGACTCGACAATTGTCCCTGTCCGGCCTCCAAAAAACGACTGTATGTCTTGTTCGCACCAATGTCTTCAAGCAACCGGAGTTCGATATCGCTTAGCGAGCGTTCCAGTGTATCCACGATATAACGGGTGGAGATCATGTCTGCTTTTTGCGTTTCGTTACGTGAGAGTTCGTTGACAATCAGGAAGGAGAGAAAGATCAGAATGGAAATCGTAAGCAGAAAAATAGGAAAATAGGAATACAGCAACTTGGTGTGCCAATTCCGCTTCAGATTTACTCTCATAGGCTCCAACTCCTTCCATCGCTATTCTAATGAGTATGATCTTCTTTCATCTTTGGCCTGCCTGCTGACGATATACAGAATCACCGATCCTAATGCTGCACTAATCGTACAAGCCAGATACATCAGTGATGGACCGCCGGAATCGAGCAAATATCCATTAAGCATATTACCAACAATTCCGCCCAGGCCGGCAAACACCATGTTAAATAAACTTTGTCCCGTGGCCTGCATTTCCCGTCCCGTAACCGAAGCCACATATTCCACTGCTGCGATATAGAAGAATCCGAAGGACAACCCATGCAGTACCTGAACGCCAATCATTACCTCAGGCGTTGGCCATAGCCATTGTATTCCCCAACGTAACATATACGCACCGGCTGCAAGCAACATCGTGCGTTCATGCCCCCATTTTCGGAGTACGAATGCCGCTGCCAACATGGATGGAACATTGGTGATTGATGCAAGCAATAGCGCTGTACCTGTCATCTTCACAGAACCGCCAGCCATCTGAAATGAAATAACAAAAAAGGAGTTAAACGCAGTGAGCGTTTGGTTAACCAGGAAACAACCTGTTAGAAATAGAAGGAATGTCCGGTTTCGGAGCAATCTTGCCAAACCTACGGAGAAGGTTACCGAGGACGAGGATATGCTCGTCTGCCGGGGGAGTGTGCTTGCCAGTATGGCGCTTAGAACGTTAAACATCAGAAACGGCAGCCATAACATGTGAATGGAAAACTGAGAGAGATACATCCCTGCTGCAAATCCTCCAACTCCGGTTCCTATGCTCCCGAAGAGTCGGATCATGCCATATGAGGTGTTGGCTGCTCTCGCGGCGGTAACCGCATAGGAGTCAGCCACAGGTATTTGTGTCACTTGGAATATAGTGCATAAAGTATAAATCAATATTAATATAATGTACACTTGAATATTGTAGAAGTACGCTAACGATGCAGGAACGAGCAGGCTAATTATCAGTACGAACCGTGTCTTTTTGAATTTATCTACCAGAATTCCCCATATAGGTTGAAGAATAATAGATACAAGTGTGCCAAACGCCATGATAAATCCGGTTTCTTTACTGGAAAAACCTTGTGCAACCAAAATGGGATTGATGTACGGGTTAAACATCCCCCCGGCAAGTCCCATAAACAGATACAGGCCCTGTAATTTGAGCAAAACACGTCTTGCATCAGTAGAATCGGCTTTTATTTTCTCTGTGTAAGCCTTCATATGTCTATTTCTCATCCGGATCTCCATCCTTTAATTCTATAGTAGCTTCACCTATCTCTAATGGTATGTCCGTGCCAGACTCGACCTGATTACAGCCAATGCCCCGATTGCTCCTGCTCTATTACCAAGTTCAGCTACAGCTAAACGTGCAGGCAGAACGGTATAACGCTCGAGACGTGTACGCACTTCATTTAGATAATAGGATGGGTTGGATGCTGCCACACCTCCACCGATTACAATCATGGAAGGATTAAGTAAAGCCGTAATATTCGCCAGACCTCTAGCCATATAACGCATAGGCAGTTCAAGAATCTCAAGTGCAGCAACATCATCTGATTCGGCTGCCTTGAATACATGTCTGGCTTCAATCTGCTGCACTTCACCTCCTGCCAGACTCATGACCAGAGATAAGGCACTTCCCTTACCCTCTTTAAAATAACGTCTTGCTTGTTCAGTAATTCCCGTACCTGAAGTCGCTTGCTCAAATACACCAAAGGAATCCGCATCCGCAACATAACCCGTATGAAGTCCTTCATCTCCTGCAATGAAATGCCCAATCTCACCTGCTGCTCCATTTTGTCCGCTGTAGAGTTGCCCATTCAGGATAAGAGCAGCTCCAATACCTGTTCCAACCGTGACCATTACACAATGTTGATGTCCCTGTGCTGCCCCTTGATCATATTCTCCCATTGCAGCCATATTCACATCATTATCCAACATGATGTTTCCGCTGTAATACTTCGCAATCACAGGGCGAATATCTTGCTCAGCCCACTGAAAAGCCGGAGCACTTCGCAGTACTCCCTCATCTTGCAGAATGACACCAGGGAATCCCAAGCCTGCACCAGAAAGTTGATCCAGACGGCATCCAACCTCGCGGCAGAAGGTGTCCAGTTCAGCGAATAACCATCGGAAGAACTCATCCGGCTGATCACTGACACGCGTAGGCAAGATACGTTCATGAACTTTGCTTCCAGCCTGTCGTGATGACAAAAGCATCAATGTTTTGGTGCCTCCAATATCAATACCTGCAATCCAACCGGATAGATCACCTCCAACCGTACCATCCTGATTAGACGAATAATCATTACTTACGTTTTTCAAGAATTCTGTCATCCCGTTTCCCTCCTCAGATATTGTGTATCCAATCTTTTATTCCAACGCTTCCTGCTGAAGGTTCAGCATCGTTTGTTTTATGGCCACCTGCACTGCGCCAGTGACAACAGCCTGCTCACCAAGCTTGGAGCAGATTAGCTGTGGTTGCACCGGGAATTGCTCAGATATGACCTGTCTCAGTAAAGGCAATAATACATCGCCATTTCCTCCTACGCCCCCGCCAAGCACAATAAGATCTGGAGCAAGCACAACGCTAATATGACGCAGAGCTGAAGCAATCATCTGGCTGTATTGTTGTAAAATATCCAAGGCATCTATTTCTCCATTGCGTGCGGCTTCAAATAACTTCTCGGGAGTCAAGTGTCTGTGAAGATCATCTGCAACTGCAACTACATTTACATCCGCACCCGAATCAGCAACTTGCAATAGTTCATCATGCGGATTAAGGTGACGTTTCGCCAACTGCATCAGACCATCGGCTGACAGCACTTCCTCCAGACGACGGCCATCCTCCATCAACATCTCTGCGATCTCTCCGGTTAACCCACCAAGACCTCGTAGCAGTTGGCCATGTACCATAATGCCAGCGCCCGTCCCTGTACCGATGGAGAAAAAAACAAACAAGTTACAACCTGCTGCTGCACCACTTCGATACTCCCCAAGCGCCGCAAGATTCACATCATTTTCCAGAATCACTTCACAGGGAAAAGCGCCTGACAACGACTCTAGAGAGAATGCTTGTTCCAGACCAACTAACGGGTCCACAATACGATGGATACGTCCCGAATCAGGCAAGACTACGCCCGGTATACCGAACCCGATGCACTGAATCTGATCCCAGTTCAGATGATTCTCATCAAGCAATTCATTCAGATGGCCTCGAAGAAGCTCCAGCATCGTCGCTTCCGCTCGCTCCTGACCTTCTTGGACAACCATGGGATGTGTTCGATAGGCAATGATTTCTCCAGTCAGATCGGATAATGCGATCCGAATACGTGTTGCGCCGATATCTATACCACAGACATAATAAGCCGTTTCATTGAAACGGATGAGGGTTGCTTTGCGACCCTGAGCATTGTCAGCTCTCCCCATTTCCTTCACCAGATTACGGTCAATCAGATGTTCTACAGCCAACGACACCGTTGGTTTACTAAGTCCGGTCTGACGGCTGATATCCGCTCTAGACATGGTTCCCTGAGTTATCAGGGCATCCATAATGAGGTTTTCATTCAGATTACGGATATATTGCGGTGTGCCAGCCATGCAATCGCCTCCTTTAATAGTTAGTTAAGTTTATTAACAAATTAATTAAATTTAATATATCATCGTGATTGATAGGTGTACAGCTTTTTGTCATTGTATTCTTTTAATAGAAAGAACCACGCCTTCACTAGTAACACAAAAGCCTAATAAAGGAATTATTATACAATAATAGACGTTTATACATTACCGATACATTGCCCTGTTCATACAATACCTTATCACAATCAGGGAGGGTTCAATATGTACAGAAAGCATAAAGGATGTCACCCAAAACCAAAGTGTTTTTACAAAAAAATCACGAAAACTTGTGTTACTAAAATTAAATATGTCCCTACAAAATGTAAAAAACACTGTCATGTCACTGTTGAATACTGTGGAGTCAAAAAAAGAAGACATTATTAATATTCTTTTGCCCTTCTCTATGAGAAGGGTTCTTTCTTTTTGAACTAGATTAATACCCGGTTCAATCCTATCAAAAAAGTTGCGGTGATATTTCACCGCAACTCCCTTCTTTCATATATACCTAATGCATATATACCTATTACTTAAGTTTTGGAAAGTTCGATAAATCCTTCCCCGAATACATCACGCACGTCATGAATGGTGATAAAAGCAATCTCATCTTCCGCTCGTACAATCTTCTTCAGCATGGAAACTTCCTGCTTGCTAATGACAATGTAGAGGATCTCTTTCTTATTTTTCGTGTAATACCCATGTCCGGATAACACGGTTACACCACGGTCCATCTTCTCAATCACTTGCTTCGCAATCTCATCCTGTTTGGAGGAGATGATCATAACCGCCTTTTTCGGATTGAGTCCTTCAATAATGAACTCCATCGTTTTGGTCCCCACGAACAGCAAGACAATCGTACACATCAGACCTTGCGGCCCTATAATGAAGAAAGATGAGAATGCCACAATCAGATCAAAAAATAATAATCCATAACTGATGTTCCAATCCAAATATTTATTGGCAAGCCGTGCCAAGATAACGGTTCCGGCTGTTGTTCCCCCTACTCTAACAATCAAGCCGATCCCAAGACCGGCAAACAATCCACCAAATATCGTATTAATCCACAGCTCATGCGAGTCAATGGTCCAGCTCTCTGTCAGATGCAGGAACAATGAATTGAACACAACCGCAATAATCGTATACACCGTAGTCGTTTTATCTAGAAACCGGTATCCCACAATTAACAAAATACCGTTCAGGATCAGGTTCATCAGTCCTGGTGACCATTCAAACAGGTAATACAAAATAATCGTTATACCCGTTACCCCGCCTTCAGCCAAATCGTTCGGGATGACGAACAGGTTCACCGCCAGCGCAAACAGAAATGCACCTGCCATAATAAATAGAATATCCGTAATTCGTTTCTTCATTAAGCATTCCATCCAATCCATCAGAAATCAACCTAATCGACCCGTCTCATAAGTTGTCATAATCACTCAAAGATAGATTTTACCATGCTCACAACAAAAATTGTATACATAATACAAATTGTTGCGTGATTTGTGCAAAGGAATTTGTAAAACGTACTCTTTTAGACTTCCGCCAAGCCTTTCAGCATCATACACCCATGACAAATGTCATGGTCCATCATTGATATTCATCATTACAGAGGGCTGACGTTTATGACTTACTGTCATGATCCGATTGTTTTACAATGATAAAAACGCTTCCTAGAGGAAAGTCTTACCGGGAAACGTCAAGTTGTAGCTGATACAGTTATAACGATTGAAGGAGGACACACGTCAATGAGTAGAAATAAAGAAATGGCGCTAAAAAAAGAAGTCACCCCTTACGAAAAAAATGATCTCAGATTAAGTATCCGACAGTTAATCAATACATTGCTTCCGCTCTTCCTGCTATGGGCTGCGGCTTACTTTAGCTTATCAGTATCCTACTGGCTGACCTTCCCGATTGCCTTGGTGGCATCCGGATTTGTACTACGGACATTCATTATCTTCCATGACTGCTGTCATGGTTCATTCTTCAAGAGCAAACGTGCCAATGATATTCTCGGTACCATTACTGGTGTATTAACAGTGACACCCTATCAACAGTGGAAAAATGAGCACTCTATCCATCACGCGACAAGCAGTAATCTTGACAAACGCGGCGTTGGTGATATCTGGGTTATGACGGTTGACGAATACAAAGAAGCTTCTCCTTGGGGACGCCTCTTCTATCGGATTTATCGTAATCCGTTCGTATTGTTCTGTATCGGACCTATCTACGTGTTTCTGTTGGCTTACCGTTTCAACCGTAAAGGTGCAAGACGTAAAGAACGCATCAATACACATCTGACTACAGTATTAATCGTAGCCCTCTATGCATTCATGTGCTGGTTAGTCGGATGGCAGGCTTTTGTAATGGTGCAGGCACCTATATTCTTCTTCTCCGGTTTCTTTGGGATCTGGCTGTTCTACGTGCAGCATCAGTTTGAAGAGACTTATTTTGAACACGAAGATGAATGGAGTTATGTAAAAGCCGCTGTCGAAGGTAGTTCTTATTACAAATTGCCAAAATTATTGCAATGGATCAGTGGCAATATTGGGTTTCACCATGTGCATCACTTGAGCCCGCGTGTACCTAACTATTTCTTGGAAGAAGCACATAATGCAACACCACCCTTGCAAAAGGCAACTACCATTACACTGCGTTCAAGTTTGGTTGCCCTGCGCTTCCGTCTGTGGGATGAAGATTCTAAACAGTTCATTAGCTTTAGACAGCTCAAACATCTATCCCGCAAACCTTATGTTCAACCAACTATCCGTGTAACGAATCCAGCGGGTCTGACAGAGAAGCCTTAACTCTGTCGGATTCGTTTTCTTGTGTTCAAGCCATAGTCATGCTACAGTCA
Source organism: Paenibacillus sp. FSL R5-0517 (assembly GCF_037974355.1). NCBI lineage: Bacteria > Bacillati > Bacillota > Bacilli > Caryophanales > Paenibacillaceae > Paenibacillus > Paenibacillus sp. FSL R5-0517. Next base: position 2,846,911 of record NZ_CP150235.1, on the reverse strand, counting down.
TGCTACGGTTGAGTACAAGTGCAAGGAGGAGAATCATATTCAGAAGTGGATGCAGATTTTTTATAAAAATACAGGGTTAAATCCTTATGTATGGCTTGTCTTTTTCATCCTGCCCTTCTATTACATTTCACAATATTCCAAATTATGGACGATGGTAACCGGCATTGTAATCATTCTCGTTTTCTTCGTATGTTATCTGCTCGCCTTCATCACCAAGGGCTGGCAGGTATACATGTGGATTGGATTGCTCATTGCCATATCCATTACGATGACAATCGCCTATGATTATGCCTACTTTTCATTGTTTCTTGCTTTTTTTATTGGGAATATTAAAAATAAAGCTGGTTTCTTCACGCTCTATTCGGTGAACCTGGGAGCCAGTTTCCTAACCATTAATTATGGTTTTATCAATCAGAGTTCATTGCTCGTGAGTCAGTTCCCGTTTGTATTCATCAGTTTAATGGCCTCCATCCTGCTTCCAATCAGTACGTATAATAAAAATAAGACTGAACAATTGGAAGGCCAATTGGAGAATGCGAACAAGCGACTTGACGATCTCGTGAAAATGGAAGAACGTCAGCGTATCGCTCGTGACCTGCACGATACCCTTGGACAGAAGCTCTCTCTGATCGGTCTAAAAACCGATCTGGCGAAGCGGCTGCTCCGTAATAATCCCGATCAGGCCGAGATTGAATTGAACGACCTCAGGCAAACGGCAAGTACAGCTTTGAAGGAAGTCCGGGAAATGGTCACCACCATGCGTGGTACACAATTGGTCGATGAACTGTTCCGGGCGGAGCAGATTCTGAAGGCCGCTTCAATTGAATTTATACTGGATGGCAATCCGAAGCTACAAGACACGTCTCAATTGAATGAAAATGTGCTTGGCATGTGCTTGAAAGAAGCGGTCACCAACGTGGTCAAACATAGTCAGGCAACAGCATGTACCATCGTCATTGAGGAAACACCCGCCAATAATGTACTCACAGTACAAGACAACGGCGTCGGAATAGAACGATCACACAGACAAGAGCGGCGCGGAACAGGAATTTTGGGCATGAAAGAACGACTTGAATTTGTAAATGGCTGTTTGGATATTCGATCTGATGCAGACATTCAGGGTACAGAGATAATTATTCATGTTCCCAAACTCGTCCGCAAACCGATAAAGGAGGCAGAATCATGATTAGAATTGTAATCGCGGAAGATCAGCGCATGATGCTCGGTGCCTTGTCTTCCCTTCTCAATCTGGAGGAAGATATGGAAGTCGTCGGACGTGCCAGCAACGGCCAGGAAGCCCTTACCCTTGTACAGGAGCTTGCACCAGACATCTGTCTGATGGATATAGAAATGCCCGTGAAAAGCGGCCTCGAAGCCGCAGAAGAACTCAAAGGAATGAGCTGTAAGGTCATTATCCTAACCACTTTTGCCCGGACCGGATATTTCGAACGCGCCTTAAAGGGTGGTGTCCGTGGTTACCTGCTTAAGGACAGTCCAATTGAAGAACTTGCTGAGGCGATCCGCCAAGTTATGAATGGCAGACGTATCTTCGCTCCCGACTTGGTAGACGAAGCTTATGTAGAAGAAAATCCTCTGACAGAGCGCGAAAATGCCGTACTAGGCCTCATGGCCGATGGCAAAAACACCAAGGAAATCGCCGGGCATCTATTCATCACAACGGGTACGGTGCGTAACTATATTTCCATTATTCTCAACAAGTTAAATGCCAGTAACCGCATTGAGGCCATCACTCGCTCTAAGGAAAAAGGGTGGTTCAAATGAAAGTACCGCTTTAACCCATTGAAACAAAAATAAGTATGTACCCCGACTGCATAAGCCGCAATAATTTTTCACACGTTGCCATAACATGCTACAACTAAAAGAGCTTGGCCCAGAAACCAATCTGGACCAAGCTCTTTTAGTTTATTACAACCATCCAATACGCGTCTCTTCTACAACTCAGAATATCCATTAAATCCTTAAGATTTCACAGATACAGTCATGCCAAGAGCCTCCAGTGGTACTTGATCAGTCTTAAGCTGATGAATTTTATGACCGTCCTGCCATGAGACCGTTACATGAACAGACTTTCCACCACTTGGATATTCAACCTTGATATACCCTTTATCTTTGGGTACAGGCAATGTATGTGATTCCAAGTACTCCACCATTTTCTTCGCTATGCCGGGGTTATTCATTTCATCTTCGGAGACGGAACGAATTTGCAGCGTCCATCTGCCTTCTTGCCAAGTCAGATATTGACTGCCTGCGGCACCTTCAGCCATGCCTTTGATGCCATGTCCCAGATCCACAGCCATATCTGCTGGAATATCTTTCAGGTCTGTCTCTGGGAAAATACTTTCCTGCTCAGGGTCCTTATACGTTTTCACTTCATAGGAAGCCAGTAAAGGTACCTTACTGTCGGAAGCCGTTAAAGATGGATCATTAACGGCAACGGATTGCGTGGACGCGTAGAAGTTCACTTTGAATGCATCAGCCGTATTGGACGGTATTGCCGCACCCAAATATGCGCCTTTATCCAAGGGGAACGAAGTGGGTAACGCTGCATCCTCCATCTTCAACTGGTTGCGAACTTGCTTGATCACATCATTCACACCGGATTGACCTGTCGCAGTATGGTTTCCGCCCGACTGCGCTCCTGATGTTTCTACACTATTCACTGTACCCGTGTTCTCTTTGGTTCCTGTTTCATTTTCATTAGAGAAATCAGCACCACCGCTGCCGGTCTCGGTTTGCTCACCCACTGTTGTCGTTGGCGAAGTACTACTCTCTGATGTTGCATTCGAGTCCGGTCCGCCACATCCTGCCAGTGCAAGTAAAACGGCTGTCGTTACCGGAATGGTCATCCATAATGATTGTTTCTTCATGATGTGTACCTCCTTCGTTTTAACCAATCTGTTATCAGGCTCTATCTATCGTCCGATCGAATCGGAAAATTGAAAATATTAACGTTTGTCGTTCCAGAAGTTAACCGGCTGCACCTTCTTGCTTAATACTTCAAAACGATACCCTTCTGCCTTCAATGTTTTTAATACTTGCGGTAATACTTTCAGCGTTGCTTCCTGGTCGTGCATCAGCACAACCGGCGTTGTTCCACTCTTTTGTACGGTGTGGATCTGCTTCATTACACTGTTATAGACTTTCTGGTGATCTTGCTTGTACTTCCAGTCTTCCGAATCCACATTCCAATCCCATAGATGGAATCCACCCTGACCCAGCAGCACGTTACGGAATGCCGGTTTGAGATATGGTTTACTACCATATGGCGTCCGAACGAGACTTGTTTTAACTCCAGCAACCTTGTTCAGACTTACATTGGCCTGTTGCATCTCTTTCAAACCGCTATATGCGGATTTATAGAATTTGCTTGGAACATGACTCACACCATGCAGACCCAATCCATGCCCGTCAGCTACAATTCGTTTGGTAGCCTTCTGAAATTTCTCCATCTGAGGACCCAGCATGAAAAACGTAGCCTTCGCATTATACTGATCCAGAATATCCAGTAACTGACCCGTATGAGCGGTTGGCCCATCATCAAAAGTCAGATATATGATTTTGGCATTTGCTTTGCTTGCACGATCCTTCGATGAAGCGGATTGGGCAGATACCGACTGCGGCAATAAAAGTGGAATGATTAGTAAAATAGCAAGTGTGACCATGATAGATTTGCGAATATGTAACATCATTAAAAAATCTCCCTTGTGTGTTATATTTCCCCGGGTGTCCATGTTGTTCTACCTTCATCCCTTGGCGATAATCTTAATACTATCAAAGGAATAGACTCCTGTTCTCGCTTCAAAGGCTACGGTAGAGTTACACTTTTGTCAGATAAACCTAAAATTTAATACGAATTTGATAGATTTGAGCAAAATAAAGATCCCGTCAGGATAGATCAATTGTGACATATCCTTTATTACCCACATTCAGGATTTTGATAGACTTTTGCTCCAATTCAAGCAAATCAATACAAAAATAAAATAACTATACATGCAAAAAAAGCCTGCACAAGTGCAAGCTTCTTTCGTCTTCTTCAGCATATGGCATCAACCGGTCATCCTTTGCATGGAGACCTAACTCCTAATGCTTTGAGGGTGATTTCCTTACGCCGTATGTAAAAGTCTTTTGTTCTTGGAATCTTCTCGACTCCCTACGTGCATTTATTCAGCGGGAGCAGTGAATGAACGTTTGCCAAATTCGGCATCCAGCATATAGAAGGCATTGCTGTCTTTTTCAATGCGACGCAGCTTCTGAATAATGTTGTCAAACAAGGCTTCCTCTTCCACTTGCTCATCAATGAACCATTTCAGGAAATACATTGTCGCATGTTCACGTTCGTTCAAGGCGATGTCAGCCAGATTGTAGAATTTTTTCGTGTTCTGCTGTTCATGAGCATAACCATGCTCAAAGACATCCAGCATCGAAGCATATTCATTCTTCGGTTCTGGCAAAGCGGCTAATGTAGCACGGTGTCCACGATCATTCAGGAATTTGTATATTTTCATACCATGGAATCGCTCCTCTTCGGCTTGCACGATGAAGAAGTTCGCAAATCCATCCAAACTCTTGCTGGAACAATAGGCTGCCATAGCCAGATATACATGAGCGGAATAAAACTCGAAATTCATCTGTTCATTTAAAGATGCTGTTAACTCTTGGCTCATTATCCAAACACCTCTTTCTTTCTCTAGGGATGGTTATATTCTAACATAACGCCAGCAGGACTTACACCGATTTTCTACAAAATTCGCCAATGACTGAATGGTTGTCCTCCTATATAATTACATAGTCATTATCAGAATAATTCCAATCTGGAAGGTAGGCTAATACAAGAACATGAACACCTCTTCACAGCTCAAAAAAACAATCGGCATGCCGCAAGCCGTTGCGCTCTATGTAAGTGCAGTACTCGGTTCAGGTGTCCTGATTATACCCGGACTGGCTGCTGAACTGGCCGGTCCAGCTTCGCTATTGGCTTGGGGCGGCATGGTCCTGCTAATTCTGCCACTCGCTTTATCCATGGGACTATTATCTGCCCGATATCCCGATGCAGGTGGTGTATCCCATTTTGTTACCCTTGCTTTCGGACAACGTGCCGGAACAATCATTGGCTGGTTCTTTTTGATGTCGGTACCCATAGGAGCTCCTGTAGCAGCTCTGACGGGTGCAGGATATATGACGGCAGCGTTGGGGTTAGGTGAACATATCAGAATCCTTATTGCCGCCATAATGCTGGCGATTGGATTGATCATTAATATCGTTGGTATGCAAGTTGCTGGTAAAGTACAGATTGGTGTCGTCATCGCTATTGTTGCCGTGCTCGTGATGGCCTTTGTACTGGCTCTTCCCAACATGGACTCCATCCATTACACCCCATTCATGCCGCATGGCTGGGTCAGCATCGGTCAAGCCGGAGCGATTCTGTTCTGGTGTTTTATTGGCTGGGAGGCGGTATCCCATCTTTCCGAAGAATTCACTGACCCTCGAAAAGCAGCCATTACAGGTGTGACTATCGCTGCGATTATTGTAGGTGTACTCTACTTCCTGACAGCCCTGGCTACCGTAGGCACGCAAAGTTATCTGCATGGCGGGGCCGATGTGTCCCTCGTATGGATCATTAGTCAACCCCTTGGTATCTGGGGTGCCTGGATCGCTGGACTGACTGGCATATTTATCTGTACAGCAACCGTCATTGCCTATGCCGGGGCAGCTTCAAGAGTTGGTTATGCACTCGCGAGACAAGGTGCTGCACCGCGTTGGATGGCTCATCTGTCCAAGCGATTCCACACACCCGTAGCAGCAATTGGATTCCTCGGGATCTGCTTCATTCTGGTGCTAAGTGTCTATGCCAGCGGCATCGTATCACTTACAACACTGATTCAGCTTCCCAATGCAACCTTTATCCTCACATATCTTGGGGGCTGTGCAGCAGGAATCCGATTATTAAAAGGAAGTCGCACCGGCGTGACCATCAGCTGGATTTCCTTTGTAGCCACAGCGATCGTATTCCCTTTTACCGGATGGGCGGTACTGTACCCGGTTCTTATTGTAATTCTCTATGGCTTGTTCAGCCGCAAACAACCATCCAAGATCTGAACGAAAAAAAAGCTCTGCCGTGATGGCAGAGCTTCTTTCATTCTTTAGAAATATGCAATTATACCAAGAACGCTTTGGAGATGATAACCAACAGGATGAACAGAACCAGAATGGCACCTACAGAAGTGAAACCTCCGTATCCGTAGCCTCTTGTTTCTCCACCTAATACTTCGCTCATTGACCGTACCTCCTCTGCAACAGGTATGGGTTATCTTATGCAGGAAGTACGACTTTGACAGGGCGGATGCCCTAATTATTCAGATTGCTGTTTTTTTCGTTCAGTATCTGGGAGACTGCACCCGCATGATATCCATGAAAGGCACCTTCGCCGTGAACTCTTCTTCTGTATACTCTACATGCACGAGTCTTGTACGCGAGTCCATTTTGACAATGACGCCCTGCACTTGGTCTTCTTTGCCCCATACGGTCAATAGTACTTCCGAACGTTCACGAAAGGCTTCAACCAGTTGATTTCCCAACTCTTCAAGTTCAAACTCATCCCGTGTAGGTCTTTTTGCTACTTTTGCTTTTGCCAATGTGGCTGCCTCCTCTACTCCGACGTCCCGATTCCACGGGTTGATTGCCGAGTTCATATTCAATTAGTATACCATTCATTTACGTTCGTGTAATGTCATGGCATCCAAGAATCAGCAAAATCCTCAGGCATTTTAACTTTAACCACATTCTCCTTATTCTTCTCCATACTCCACAATGATACTGTACTCATTCGATCGGGATTCGCCTGCCTTTTTTTGTCCATTCCATTCATACGTATACCTAGCGATCAAGGCTCCTTGCAGCGTACCCGTCTTGTCGGATGCCAGCTGCACTACATAGGAGTTGTTCTTCTCCTCTCCAGGCTTAATCTCACCCACATGGAGAACTCTAGGCGTGGAGTATTCCGGAATGTTCCACTGGATCTGACCCGCAGCTTGCCCAAGCCATTTGGAGCCCTCAGGCAAAATGCCTCCCAACTGCACGCGTGCCGTCACATTACCCGTATTCATCACACGTACCTCAAAAGTCACTGTATCTCCCTGCTCGACCAACGTGGGTTTTACTTGAACATAAGCCTGAATGAACGGTGCTTTTAATTCAATCACAGCTTCATTGGATGTAATCATCCGCTGTACTGATCGTGAATCCGGCAAGCGAAAGGTATATATCAGGCTGGCATGATTCACATACTTATAGTCATCAGGTATCGATTCACCTCGTTCTGCAAGTTTCGCTTCGAACTGAATATTCAGATTAGACCGGGCAGTCAATGTCCCCAGATTGAGACCTTTAGCCAGATTAGTTCCGGGACGTTTAACTCCATTCCAGCCCAGACTTCCTTCGACAAATGTCATACCTGTTGGCAATATATCCATGAGGGTTCCGTCTACCGCGTAGCTGCTTGCGTTGGAGACGGTAATATTATATTGCACGGTATCACCCCATGTGGCCGTTACCGGGAGCACCGTTTTCACCACAGAAATTCGGGGCTGTATCACTTCCAAAGTAACCTGATTGGAGTAAACCGTCTCGCGCTGCCCTGCGGAGATATAAGTCAGTACAGCCACACTTGATATTCCGTTCGCATCGCTTCCCCCCACAACCTGAACCCGATATTGTATCCTAACGGAGCTTCCGGGCAAAATCTCTCCAAGTTCTACGCCCGTATCAGGCGTTACTTGTGGCGCAAACATCTCATCTACTATGACACTGGCAGGTATAAAAACAATACCTTGCGGCAAAGCGATCGTTACCTGCGCACCCGTCGCTGCAACAAAACCCGGATTGCTTACGATGACGGTGTACATGATAATATCCCCTGAGAAGGTTTGGTCCCGCTCGGCTTGCAGGCTGACTTCAAGCCTGGACGAGACCATATTCACCTCCACCGTGTTGGATCTCTCCACACCTCTGACTGTTCTGCCTTCAGATGCCACAAATGCATAGTTAACCTCAGCTTGATTGAGCAGCTTTAAGCCAGCCGGTATCCGCAAAATCACGACTTGAAAATGATATCTCAGCGTTGCTCCCGGTGCGATCTCTGCTGCAGGCAGCCCGTTCTCTGGTGATGCCCCCGGTAGTGGAATTGCATCTCGTAATACACTATTAGGAAGAAGGGATGTTTCAGCAGACAATGAATCCACAACATGAACTGTAGCCGTACAATTGCCTGTGTTAACAATCTCGATCATATAAGTCAGGGACTGGCCCAGTGTAGCGATAGCTACATTGCATTGCTTTTTCACTTCCAACCTAGGCCCGACCCATGGAGTAGTAACTGTATTGGAATAAGCCACCTGTTCCAGTTCAGTCGTACCCGAGCTGAATCGAACCAGCGACTGATTCTGAAGCCAGTGGGACAACGGACCTGAGTTAGGACTCATATCACAACGACCTCTACTCGGAATGTAACAGTAACGGAAGCACCGGCAGCAATGGAACCAAGTGTAATTCCTGTATTCGGATTTCCGGTAGGTCTCGCTACACCATCCACGGTCACACTCCCCGTCACAAATACCGTTCCTGCCGGTACAGGGTCAACCATGACAACATTATTCACCACTTCAATGCCGCTATTGGTTACAACAACCGTATATGTGATTACATCGCCAACAACTGCATCAATGGCACTTGTGCTTTTGGCAACAACAACATTTGGTGCAGATACAGGGATCACCAGCACGTTGGAAGATACAGTTCCCGTCAACACACGGCCATCCGGAGGACTAAAGGTATAGCTGGCAGTGGCTTGATTGATCAACTGCTGATTCTGAGGCAATGAATCTACCGTAATTTCAAGTGTAACCGTTACGTTCACTGATCCACCTGGGGGTATCGTACCAACCACAATTCCTGATTCCGGGTCAGCTCCTGGCTGTGGAACACCATCAATCAGAACACTGTTAGGGAGCAGTACAGCTCCAGCAGGTATGTTGTCCGTCAAGGTCAAGTTGGCTGCAAGATTCCCACTATTGTTGATGGTGAAAGAATAGATGATGGTGTCACCAATCGTTGCATTTGAGGTACTCGCTGTTTTGCTTAAAGACACTATCGGCTGATAAATAGGTGTTACAACTGTATTCGAATACGTAGCTCCAGAGAAAACACCGGATGTGAAACTTACAGAAGATTGGCTACTCACTTGTGGTGGTGTTGGAAGTGAATTGACCCGAACCGCGTATGAAACGGCTATAGTTGCGCCCGGTGCTAGTGTCCCCAGAGCAATTCCAAGTGCAGGGTTGGCCAAGGCGCGTGGGACACCATCCACCAGAACACTGCCTGTCACAAATGTGGTAGCCGGGCTAATCGGATCTGTGATCACAATGTTGTTAACCGGGTCAATCCCGTTATTGCTTACAACCATCTCGTATACAATCGTATCGCCTACCACAGCGTCAATGACCGCAGTGGTTTTCACAACACTGACATTTGGAGCAGATACTTGAATGTTGAGTGCGTTGGACGTAATTGTGCCTCCAAGTGTCCTTCCATCAGGTAATGTATACGCAAATGTCGCAGATGCCTGATTGGTGATGGATTGACTCAAAGGTAATGTCACAATCACAACAGAGAATATAATCGTGGTTGTTGTGGCAACAACCCCCAGGGGAATACCTGAAGCCGGATCAGCACCTGGTGCTGAAGCTCCATTAATAATGACACTATTCGGTACAAGTTCGGTTCCAGCCGGAATGGTATCCGTTAACGTGACGGATGCTCCGTAGTTTCCGGTATTGGTAATGGTAATGCTATAAACCACCGTATCCCCGACAGTTGCTACAGCTTGATCTCCTGTTTTGACAGCAGCCAAAATAGGTTGGTACACCGGCGTTGTAATGGTATTGGAGAATGTGGTGGCAGAGAATGCACCGGATGTAAAACTCACCGTTGACTGGTTGTTCAAAACGGCACTTGCCGGAAGTGATGTCACCTGCACGCTGAATACAACCGTCACCGTCACGCCCGGTGCAATGGAGCCCAGCGTTATTCCGGTTGAAGGGTTCGCACCCGGGCGTAGAACACCGTCAACAGATACACTTCCTGCAGTAAGAAGGGTGCTTGCTGGCACGGCATCTGTAAAAATCACATTGCTTACACTTGCAATTCCGTTATTGGTTACAGCGATGCTGTAAGTGACGGTATCACCGACGGAAACAGCTGTGGATGTGGTGGATTTGACCACTTCCACATCCGGCGCGGAAACGGAGATGGTAAGCACATTGGATAACACGTTGCCTGTAATGTTCCGTCCGTCCGGCAGTGTAAAGGATAACGCAACCGAAGCCTGATTCACGAGTTGCTGTGGAGTTGGCAGTGTATCAATAACTACGGAAAACGTAATTGTAGTTGTAGCTCCGGCAGCTACAGTTCCTACGGGAATACCCGCTGCCGGATTTGCAGCAGGTAGAGGTTGACCGTTCACAATGACACTATTCGGAACAAGAATGGTACCGGCCGGAAGGTTATCCGACAGATTGATCTGGGCACCGTAGTTCCCCTGATTACTCACGGTAATCGTATAGCTGACGGTATCACCGACGGTAGCATTCTGAGTACTTGCTGTCTTCTGTGCCGAAAGAATTGGCTGGAAAACCGGAGTAACCACTGTATTCGAAAATGTCGTACTTGAGAAAGCTCCAGAAGTAAAACTGACCGTCGAACGATTACTCAACTGTCCTCCTGGCGGAATCTCGTTGACCCTGACACTGAACGTCACTGTCGCGGATGTCCCAGGTCCCAGTGTAGCAAGTGATATCCCACCTGCCGGATCAGCATTAGGTAGGACTCCCCCATTCACGGTAACACTGCCTGTGTTGAATGTCGCCCCAGCCGGAATTGGATCTGAAAACTGGATATTGCTTACCGGAGCTATCCCGCTATTCGTAACCAGGATGGAATAGCTAACAGTATCGCCCACGGCAGCAGCAGTCGATGTAGTACTTTTGACCACAGCGACATTAGGCGATGATACTGGGAAAGTCAATGTATTGGAAGTGGCTGTACCCGTCAACGTTCTCCCGTCAGGGGGTGTAAATGTAAAGGATGACGTTGCAAAATTGCTGAGCTGCTGAGGCGATGGAAGTGAATTCACGACTACGGCAAACGTAACCACAGCTGTTGCTCCCGCTGCAACAATACCAACCGGGATACCTGCTCCAGGTGTTGCTCCCGGCTGTGGCACTCCAGAAACCACCACACTGTTGGGAACAATAGTTGTCGCTGCCGGAATGGTATCCGTCAGCGTTACATTGGCTTGCAAATTACCTGTATTGCTCACCGTCACAGTATATACTACCGTATCACCTACAGTTGCATTGACTGTATTCGCTGTTTTGACAAGGGAAATCTGTGGCTGTATGACCGGAGTCTGTGTGGTATTGGACGATGATGAACCCGAAAATGAACCGGATGTGAAACTGACCGTCGACTGATTGTTAATCTGTGAAGGGATCGGCATAGTTATCCTCACCTCAAAAGTTACGGTTACTTCAGCCCCTGGGGCCAATGTACCGATTGGAATGCCGGCGGTCGGATTGGAGAGCGGGAATGAAGTCCCGTTCACAATGACACTTCCGGGTATAAATGGGGTGTTCGAAGGTAGAGGGTTTGTGTATACCACGTTGTTCACTGCCACCGTTCCGTTGTTACGAATGACTGAAGTATACCTGATGACATCTCCAGATACGGCGTAATCCACATTGTCACTGTTTACAATGCTTACATTCGGCAGGGATACAGGAATGGTGATTGTGTTTGATGATGCAAAACCTGAAATATTCCTCCCGCTAGGAAGAGCATAGCTATAGGATGCGAGGGCTTGATTGATTAGCTGCCTTGCATCTGGCAGACTTGTGACTGTTGCAAGGAAAGTGACTGTCGCGCTTGCCCCCGATGCCAGTACTCCAAGACTGATGCCGGAGTTCGGACTGATGCCGGGTGCTGGAGAACCATTAATGATGACACTGTTCGTATTGAATATTGCTCCGGCAGGAACCGGATCTGTTAAAGTAACCGTTGCGGCAATATTGCCAGAATTCGTAATCTGGAGGGTGTAATTAAAGGTGTCTCCTACAGTCAGGCTCGTTGTGCTAGCCGATTTCAAGACTTGAACAACAGGTTGAAATACTGGAGTATTTACGGTCACAGATGAGGAAACACCATTAAAACTGCCGGACGTAAAAGCTGTACTTGCCCGGTTGCTGACCGAACCCGAGGCAGGAACAGAGGTCACTCTTGTCTGATAGGTCACAGTTACGTTACTGGAGCTGTTCAACGTTCCCAAAGCAATGCCCGAAACCGGGTTTGCATTTCTTGCAGCCGCCCCATTAATCGTGACACTACCAGATACAAATTCAGAACCGGTAGAAGGCATATCTGATAGAATCAGGTTCTGAACTGCCCCACTGCCGGAATTCGTGGTTACAACTGTATAGGTAAGTACATCTCCTACAGTGGCATCTGTTGTATTGACTGTTTTGGCAATGGATATGTTGGGTGCGGAAGCGGGAATACGAACGATATTGGAAAGTGCGCTTCCTGCCAGATTACGCCCACTCGGGAGCTGATAGGTGTAATTTCCCGTTCCCTGATTCTCCAATGTTGGCGGTGTCGGGAGTGTCGTAAGTGACGTACGAAACACCACTGTGGCGCTCCCTCCAGGCAGAAGACTCCCCAGCGTGATCCCGGTTAAAGGACTGACCCCTGGACGCGCGGAACCATTCACGGTTACCGAATCAGGAATGAACGTGAGCCCTGATGGAATCGTATCAGTCACGCTTACTTGTGCTGCAATGTTCCCGCTATTGGACACGAGCAGTGTAAACACAAGCTGATCACCCAACGTCGCATTGGTCTCATTCGCCGATTTATTGATCGTAATCACAGGCTGGTATACAGGTGTTGTGATGGAATTGGAGTTAGAGATTCCAGTGAACGCGCCTGAACTATATGATACGGCCGCCCGATTGACGAACGAACCCGCAGTAGGCAAAGACTGCACATTGACCTGAAATGTGACAGTTGCCGAGCTTCCTGCTGTTAAGGTACCCAGCGCTATACCACTGGCCGGATTGGCTGCCGTTACATTAACCCCCCTGACTACAACACTTCCGGGGACAAAAGTCAGACCTGTCGGAAGACTATCGGTTAGGACGGCGTTATTTATCGTTTGGATCCCGCCATTTGTCGTAACCACAGAATAGGTAAACGTCTCTCCAACAGCAACGTCTGTAACCGTTGCATTCTTCACAACGGATACGTTCGGTAAGGTTACCGGAATCGTCAGTGTGTTTGATGCTAGCGAACCCGTTATGGTTCGCCCGTCAGGGGAAAGGAACGAATAGGAAGCCGTAGCCTGATCCACCAACGTAGGCGGTGTAGGAAGATTCGTGACCGACACTTGAAAGGTTATCGTGGTTAAGCTTCCCGCTGCAAGACTGCCCAAATTAACACCAGTAACCGGATTGGCACCTGCGATGACAGTTCCGTTCACGCGGAAACTGCCCGGAACATAGGTACTGCCACTTGGAATATTATCGGTAATCGTCACGTTGGCGCCTACGTTTCCCCCATTCGTTACCTGTAGCGTGTACGTCACCTGATCTCCAACCGTAGCGTTCGTTGTGCTTGCTGATTTCACAATGGACAGGTTCGGTGAATACACAGGTAAAGTAGAATTATTTGACGGAATGACTCCTGTGATAACTGCACCGCCTGCAACGCTTTGAAAAGTAAAAGCTGCATTTGCCGAATTTACCAATTGCAAGATGCTTGCGTCCTGAGCGATTAGTGCACGATAGGTTATAACGACACTACTGGACAGATTTAACGAACCCAGAGGAATACCAGCTGTGACATCAAGTGTTGGACGGGGTATCCCGGCAACCGTGACGCTACCTGGAATGAAGGTAAGCCCTGTAGGCAGTGAATCGGATAACACAACACTGGCCGCACTGGCTGTGCCTGCATTGCTGACGGTAACGGTATAAAGAACACTATCTCCCGCTACTGCTCCGGAGGCAGTCGATGCCTTGGCCACCGTAATTTTGGGTGCGTTGATATCAACTTGTATTGCATTGGCGTTCACAATGTACGCATCGCCTGAAGTCGTTAGCGTAAGCACTGCCGAGGATTGATTGTTAACCAGTCTGGCAGACACATCCACATTGGTGATATCCCAGCCTTGACGACCACCGACAATGTTGGAACCCGGAGCACCATTCGTCTGATTTCGAGTGCCGAAAGTGCCCGTTGTGTTAAGTGCCCCCGTGTCACCGTTGATTTGAGATGCAAAAAAATTCGCAGCCAGATTGTTCGGCCCGGATAAGGCCACTGAAGTCGCAGAGGTCGGCCCGAATAAGGCCTGATCACCTGTTCGATTCGCATCACCTTCCTGGGCACTAAACAGCGCCCTTCCCCCGAGCACACCGGAGAGAGGGGTTGCGAATCCTGTCAGTGTTGTTACTACTGGTGGTGAAGTGGATTGCACAAGTACGCCGCCTGCACGCAAAGACATGTTGCGAAAAGGGAGATTGGGATTCTGATAAATAACGCCAAGCGTCCATCCGGCATGATTGGCTGTAGCATCATTCGTAATCACAATCGTTCCCACGACTGCTCCGGTGATATATGTACCTGCTCCCCCATTTTGCACAAGTGTCGTCACGTTGGCTGAACGTACATAACCCGCAGCATTGTTACCCAGGTCAAACTGGTTGTAAGTCACCGGGTCAGGTGTAACACTGAATGAACCTGCGGGGGTGATGAACGTTACCGGATTGTTGATCGCTGAGCTCAGATTGACCGTTCCGTTGATATAACTTCCGCCCCAGATTAATTCTGCATACAGGACGGTACTACCCGCAGGAAGAACAAGGATGGCAGCGGAACTGTTACTCTGGTACGAGCTTGTGGTTCCCAGTGGATATGTGCCGTACTGGACGCTGGTGTTGGTTGTGGTAAAAGCTCCAATACTGTCCTGTGTTCCGGGTACCCCTGCTGTTTCCGAACGACTCAGTCCAAGCGTATTACCTGTAAACGTAATCGCTCCCGTAGCGTTGACGGTAGAACGAACGACAAGAGGAATGGATTTCACCTCCCCTTCAGCAAAATAACAATCCTGTGATTCGGAGCCTTTTAACAGTCTATGATGCTCTCACCGAAATTTGTATGTCCCTTTTTCGGAAAGTTTCTGCCTTTCTATTTGATATAATGTAAGCTTAGTTCTCATGCTTAGAATATAATGATTTGCGTTTTGTCCATTGTGATTTATAATCATCATATACGAGAGTCATTCTGTCGTACCATTATGATGCAGTCAGCGGTGATATATGAAAAGGTTCCATACATACAATAGCAGCCACATTCCAACCGAATACGAGTTCAAGCATTCCAAATGGATTCAGAAAATGCTTCATGCCTACTGGGTTGTCATCATTGCACATTTTGCCATTCAGGTTGGCTGTTTCCTGTTTCTGGAGTATGATCGCACACCTCGAGATTTCTTGATGAATGTCCTGTTCTGGCCTACGGCCATCAGCAGTTCTTGCATTTTGTTCGCAAGCTGGGTTGATCGACGCTTCAGTTCCTATTCCTTCTATACCATGTCTATCGCCAGCACCGTTATTGCCTGGACGATTATTCATGTCAATTATGATATTCGGATTATATTAGCCATCTGCCTGTTGCCCATCTTCGCTTCGGTGCTGTTCTTCAATAAAAAAAGAGTCTGGATTGTCTTTCTGATGCAGATGACAGGTTACCTTCTGGTGTTGTTCGATCCGGCCTACCGGTTGTACCTGTCTTCATTTGATATGGTATCCATTCCTGCTTTTCTAATCTTAGGTACATATGTAGCACAGGTTATCGTGACTAGCGGCGTTGAGGTCTTGGACGATCTTCAGGCCAGTATGCTTGCCAAGCAGGACCTTATTGTGCGAAATGCCATTATGACCAAACAGTCCAAAACAGATGGTTTAACCAACCTCTATAATCAAAGCTCATTCAAGGATTATTACGAAAAGGCATTCGAGTATGCCAACAGCGGCATGAGTCTGCATCTGGCTTTGATTGATATTGATGACTTCAAATCCATTAATGATACTTATGGTCATCGGGTTGGAGACATCATTCTGGAGAAGGTGTCCCTGATCATTCAGGAAACCATTACCTCCAGTGATATTGCCGCACGGTACGGGGGCGAAGAGTTCGCCTTATTGATGTTTGAGCAATCTTTCAAGCAGGCCTATGCCTTGGTGGAACAGATTCGTCAGAAGATTGCCCTGATGGGCCATCTGGAACTTGAAGGAGCCCCCATCACGGTGAGTATCGGTCTCAAAAGCTACAGTCCTAATCTAAGCAAAGACAAATTGTTTGAAGAAGTGGATGCCTGTTTGTATGCCGCCAAACGAACAGGTAAAAATAAAACCGTAACATCACTTGAACTGACTTCGCATTCGTAGAGAAAATATAAATAAAAAAAAGTTGTGCTGTACTCCGGAATCCCGGTTTGTACAACACAACTTTTTTTGGGTTTGCATAACATCAGCAGGCTGATTCTCTTCATACGTTTAATGTGCTCATTCCGCCCATTCCCAGCGGTGACGATTTTGCTCCAGCCTGGGATGAAGATCACCGGATGATCCATCAATGATGAGACGCAGCTCTTTGATCCAATCCTTGAAAGAGTCAAACGAAGCAAACATATTTGCCATCTCAGTTGTCATATACAAAAAATGAGGAGCGGGATATTCCGCAGTGATATGTCGCAGTGCACTATCCACAGGCGTATATTTCTTTCTCTTGCCCTCAAGCCCCTCCACACGTATACGTGAATTGGGATGCTCCCGCCGCCAATCATGCAGACGGTCTTCTCTTTTGTAATATGCCTGGATTGTATCCTTGCTCATTCGCTTAAATGTACTCTCGTGTAAAGGATACAGCACGAGCTGTAAGAATGAACGAGTATCCATCGTTGCAACGGCACGTTCGAGTTGCTCATCAGTCACACGTTCAAACGAGTCATAAAAAGTCAGTGTCCCTTTATGGCTGGCCGCAGGTGGCTCATAACCGTAAGGTACCGATGTATATTTACCAGACATTTCACCCCTCCTTGTCTATATGATGATCCGCAGTAAGGTGATTGGGATAACCCAGCTCCTGTTATTATACGCTATTGATTCTGCTTCAACTCGGAATAAAATGTCATTCTGTTCTTGCCTGCACGTTTGGACTCATACAATGCTTCATCCGCCATTCGGATAATCTCAGATGGGTTGTTGCTGTTGGTTGGATATTCAGCCCCTCCGATGCTACATCCAATTCGAATTCGCTCGTATTCAATAATAAACGGCTTGTTCAGACTTTGAATGATGGCTTCTGCATAAGCGCAGGCTTCTTCCCTCGGATGACTTCCGACCGACTGAAGTACAATGAGGAATTCATCTCCGCCCAATCGAACCGTTATGCCCTTCTCCTGACCAAGAGAGGACAGACGTTGGGCCACTTTTTGTAAAAGAACATCTCCAACCTGATGTCCAAGTGTATCGTTGACTCGTTTGAATCCATCCAGATCCAGATAGAGAAAAGTCAGCGTGTGATTTTCACTTTCGGTCTCCAGAGACTCCTCCAGATACACTTCAAGGGCAGTACGATTCGGCAGACTTGTTAACTGATCAAAATGTGCCAGATTCTGCATTACAACCAGCTCTGAGTCTTTATTCATCAGAGAGGTCAGCATATCGCGAAGCGAGCGGGACAACACTTCAATCTCCTTAATCCCCTTATTTTCAGGAATCTCAATCTCTTCACCTGCCCGGAGTCGATTGGCCACTCTAGTGAGACGTACAAGCGGGGCAGAGATCAGACGTGAGACAAACCAGCCAATCAGTGCAAACAGCGCAGTAACCGCAAGACCAGCCCACACATTAAACCGCATCAGGTCAAAAACAGATGCAAACGCTGTCGACTTGACTTGACGAATAACCACAGTCCAGCCTAATCCGGGATAATCCAGATGACCCTGGCTGTAGGCAAACCCTGTTACATATTCCTTACCATCAGGCCACTCTTCAATGGACCAACTGCTTTGGTTGCGCTGGGCCTCTTCGACGCCAGGCAATGCCAAAGGTTTACCAATCCATTCCTTTGGCCCCAGCAACACTGTATGTTCCTTTTTGCTTACGATAAAGAACTCAATGTCCTTTTCTTCTCTTTTCAATGGGGAAAGCACGGATTCTTCGACTTCCTTCGCCCATGCCCAGCTTAAATGTGCAGCGAGCACACCCCTAATATGTCCTTTGTTATCCTTCAGTGGAAAACTGATATCGACAAATTGCAACGGCTCTCCCGTTGGATTTGGTAACAGCTTGGCAAGAAGTACTGCGTTATGCACATCTCCAATGAATTTACCCTTGATCCCCTCCTGATACACAGGTCGCTCTGATAAATTTTCTCCAAGCAATATACCATCTGTCGCGGCTAGCACTTTTCCCTTCGGGTTCATGAATCCAACCCATGAGAATGAGGGAAAGCTATCTTGTAGCTGATCCAGCAACATCTGAATCTCATCAGGCTGAAACCCATCTTCTAGCGAAGCCATTTTGCCCAGAAGATCCAGTTCACCGGCGCGCGCGGACATAAACCGATCCAGTTTGTCCGAAGCTTGTGAGGCCGTACCTGTAAGTGAATGACCAATCTCGGTCTCCACAGCAACGAATGATTTTTTGCTAAAAACAGATCCAATCGTCAAGGTAACCAGCAGGGATAACACAGCGAAGATGACAGTAAGCACAGTTCTAATCTTGAATGACATCATTTCCTCCATTACACGGTGAAACCATCTTGCTTTTCAACATTAGTATGCTGCAAAGGGTACACGGGATGTCACCTAATCGTTTTCATATTTATCGGAACTTGTGTGTTTTTTTATTATACAAGCCCATACAATAATTACGGAAATCTTCACCGTGTTTCTTCCATTCAAAGAATAGACACGATTCTGTATATACATACTTGGGTTATGAATATAGAGAGCAAGCATATCCCTTTGAGGATTATGCGCCTGTATGTCACAGAGAGAGTAGTCGAAATACTAAACATTGGGGGTGTAATGTTGAGCCTGCTTCATGTTGCTGTTATTCTGCCTTTTGCCGCTGGCATTCTCCTTGCCATGCTGCATCGTTTCTTCCGTAAAATTCATTTGGGATGGCCGGTCCTCATCGTCCCGGCACTATTATTTGTATACTTTGCGAGTCTCATACCCGCTGTGTCACAGCGCGATACTGTATCCGGAAATATTCCATGGATTCCTTCACTGGACATTGGATTTAACCTCTATCTGGACGGTCTGAGCCTCATGCTGACACTGCTAATCACCGGAATCGGTGTCCTCGTTGTTCTCTACTCCATCTTCTACATGGATATGAAAGAGGCGCTAAACCGCTTCTACCTTTATCTGTTGATGTTCATGGGAGCCATGTTGGGCGTGGTGCTGTCTGATAATATGATCGTGCTCTACGGGTTCTGGGAATTGACCAGTATTACGTCTTTCCTGTTGATTGCATTTCATTACAAACGCAAAGCTTCCACTTCAGGAGCACAAAAATCTTTCCTGATTACGGTATTTGGCGGTTTCGCCATGCTTACCGGATTCATGATGATGTATCTCATTACCGGAACGTTCAGTATTCGTGCAACCATTGCAGGATTGGGTCAGTTTCAGGAAAGCGCACTATTCCTCCCCGCACTTGTCTTGATCTTAATTGGTGCTTTCACCAAGTCAGCCCAATTCCCGTTCCATATCTGGTTGCCGGATGCCATGGAAGCTCCGACACCTGTCAGCGCCTATCTGCATTCCGCCACGATGGTCAAGGCAGGACTGTATGTTGTGGCCCGGTTTACACCGATCTTCGGTGGACAGGGGCTCTGGTTCTGGCTTGTTACCGGCGTTGGTCTCCTGACTTTGTGTTATGGATCATTCCTGGCGGTGAAAAAAAACGATCTCAAAGCGATTCTCGCCTATTCAACCATCTCTCAACTTGGTCTGATCATGTCCCTCTTAGGGGTGGGATCTGCTGCTCTCTTCTTCGGATATGGCGAATCCTCTGCGATGTACACCGTGGCAATAACCGCTGCGCTGCTTCACCTGTTTAATCACGCGACCTTCAAGGCCGCTCTGTTCATGGTCGTAGGCATTGTTGATCATGAAACGGGTACACGTGACATCCGAAAGCTCGGTGGACTTGCTTCATTCATGCCAATTACATTCACCGTAGCATTGATCGGATCACTTGCTATGGCGGGTATACCGCCATTCAACGGATTCCTGAGCAAGGAGTTATTCTTCCAGGCGATGGTCGAAGTCACGCATCTGCGAATCTTTGGACTTGGTTCCTGGAGTATTCTATTGCCGGTATTGGCTTGGCTTGCAAGTGTGTTTACCCTGATCTATGCGCTGATTATCGTGTTCAAAACATTCCTCGGTCGTAGCCAAAGCGAGATCCCTGCCGAGAAGCTGCACGAAGCGCCCGTTGGTATGCTCATTCCGCCCGTTGTTCTAGGTGTTCTTGTCGTTGTATTCGGACTCTTCCCGAATCTGCTGGCCGGATCACTGATTGAACCGGCCATGGCAGCCGTACTTCCATCCCTCTTAGATGGAACTGAACGCTTCGATGTACATTTTTCCCTGTGGCATGGATGGACTCCGGAACTGATTATGACGATCGGAGTTGTGATTCTCGGAATCACTCTCTACAAGCTGTTGCCACGATGGAGGAATATTTATGAGCATTATCCGCAAGGATTAACCATTAACAATATGTACCATGTTGTACTGGATAATCTTCAGCATTATGCACGCAAATGGACGGAAGCCTATATGAATGGCTCGGTTCGTAATTATTTGGTTTACATTTTCTCATTCACGGTTGCCTTGTTAGTTTATGCCTTCTTCCGTTCAGGTGAAAATATTACCTGGAATCTGCAGGGCAATGCACCTTTCTCATTTTATGAGGTCGTTCTGCTGGTCACACTCATCGGTGCGGCGGTTTCGATTCCTTTTGCCAAAAACAGACTGTCGGCAGTCATTATGACCGGTGCGGTTGGTTACATCGTAACCCTGCTGTTTGTGCTCTTTCGGGCGCCGGATCTGGCCTTGACACAGATGATTGTCGAGACGGTATCCGTTGCATTGTTCCTGCTCTGCTTCTACCATCTGCCTGAATTGAAACGTGGCAAATCAAGCCGTAGTTATCTCACGGTAAATATGATCGTAGCGATTGCAGTCGGCGTTGTGATGACCTTTGTTGCTCTAGCTGCAAGCGGAACAGCATCACTGGACAGCATTTCTACCTTCTTCCTGCAAGAAGCGTATGACTCTGCTGGTGGTAAAAATGTCGTGAACGTGTTATTGGTTGATTTCCGTGGATTCGATACGTTACTGGAGATTATGGTGCTCGGCGTTGCTTCATTATCCATCTACTCCATGATTAATCTGAACCTCGAAGCCAAAGATCTCGGAGCCCGCTTGAAGTTCCGTAAGAAGGACGAAAGTCAGGAGTCTGAACCTGCTCTGGATGATGAAGCGGATAATACGAAAAAGTATGGTAACCGTGAACGGAGCTCATCCTCGTGGGATACTGTACCTTTGCAGAGTAATGATGTATTGCTGCAAACGACCACCAAGGTCGTTGTGTTCATCATTCTGACGTTTGCCATGCACCTGTTCTTCGCAGGACATCACAATCCGGGTGGAGGTTTTATCGGTGGCTTGGTTACAGCGGCAGCGCTCGTATTGATTGCCCTGGCATTCAGTACGGATACGATACGCAAAGCGTTACCCGTTGACTTCCGTGTTCTAACAGGAATCGGATTGGGTATCGCGTTACTGACAGGTGCAGGTTCATTTATATTCGGAGTTCCGTTCCTAAGCCAAACCTTCGGTTATTTCGAACTCCCTTTGCTAGGAGAGACAGAACTCGCCACGGCCATGCTGTTTGATCTTGGCGTGTATCTCGCTGTCCTGGGTGTCACCATGACCATCATTCTACAGATCGGGGAGGATCGCTGATATGGAAATATTGATGTGTGTAGCCGTTGGCATTCTGTTTGCGGTTGCTGTCTTTTTAATCTTGTCGCGGAGCCTACTCCGTATCGTACTTGGCATGTCCATACTAACCCATGGTGTACATCTGCTCTTGATCACCATGTCACGTCTCAAAACCGGGGCACCACCCCTGCTTGGGGAGATGGCCGAGCGCTATGTCGACCCTCTTCCTCAGGCGTTAATACTAACTTCTATTGTAATTAATTTTGGACTCACTGCGTTCTTCTTTGTTCTTTCTTATCGTTCTTATCTGAAATTAAAAACAGACGATATGGAAGAAGTAAGGGGGCGCCCATATGAATAATCTCGTCGTTCTGCCGATTCTGTTGCCTTTAATCACAGGTGTTCTGGCTTTGCTCTTTTTCCGAAAAACAAATATCCAGCGGATCATTAGTGTCATCGGGCTTTTGTTTACAGCAGCGGTCTCAACGATACTTATTACTCGTGTAACTCAAACTGGAGTGCTCACGCTTAATATGGGCGGATGGGCACCTCCCTATGGTATTGTGCTAGTTGCTGATATGGTGTCTGCGTTGCTTGTGGTTGCTGCTTCCATCATTGCGCTGGCTTGTCTGCTGTATGCATTCCGCAGTGTAAACAAGGAGAGAGAAGAACATCACTTCTATCCGTTCTTTCATTTTCTGATCGCGGGAGTTAACGGTTCATTCCTAACCGGAGATTTGTTCAATTTGTTTGTTTGCTTTGAGCTGATGCTGATCTCTTCCTATGCACTGATTGTATTGGGTAGTACGGAAAGGCAGCTTCGTGAAACGATCAAATATGTCTTGATTAACATCGTTTCGTCAGCCCTGTTTGTCGCTTCCATTGGCTTCCTTTACTCCATTACTGGCACACTGAACATGGCAGACTTGTCCGTAAAAATTGCTGAAGTGGGACAGAGCGGTGTCATCACCTTAATTGCTGTTCTCTTCCTGATTGTATTCAGCATCAAGGCCGGACTGTTCCTGTTCTTCTGGCTGTCGGGCTCTTATGCGGCACCACCTGCTGTCGTCACTGCATTGTTCGCAGGATTGCTTACCAAGGTTGGCTTGTACGCCATTGTGCGAACATTCACACTGATCTTCTATCATGATCCTGATTTCTTCCATGCCCTGATCGGATGGATGGCTGGTGCTACGATGGTTCTTGGTGTTATCGGTGCAATCTCGTACCGCGATGTGAACAAAATTCTCATCTACAACGTGGTTGCAGGTGTAGGTTTTGTCGCTTTTGGTATGGCTTCAGCCAGTCGTCCAGCGCTGGAAGGTCTGCTCTTCTACATGCTTCATGACATGTTAATCAAAACATTGCTCTTCCTGCTCGGCGGTGCGTTGATCGCAGTTGCCGGAACATCCAAACTGGACAACATGGGCGGGCTGATCCATCGCTATCCGCTGCTCGGCTGGATGTTCTTCATTAGCGCACTTGCCTTGGCAGGCTTGCCTCCATTCAGTGGTTTTCCGGGGAAGTTGCTTCTCTTCGAAGGTGGCTTGCAGGCAGGCTTGTATGGTCTGACCGGTATTGCGGTGCTCTCCAGCTTGTTAATGTTATATTCGGTACTGCGCATCTTCATACAAGCGTTCTGGGGCGAACCGCCTGCCGGTGTTGCAAGACGGCCATACGCGGTGAACGGCCTGCTGATTCCTGCCGGAATTCTGTTTGTATTCATCATCGTAATGGGTGTGGGGGCTGAAGGCATGTTCCAATTGACCTCCCGCGCAGGCGATATTCTACTGCATCCCAATATTTATATTGATGCCGTATTGAAGGAGTAGATGTCTATGGCCTTTCAGATTGTACTTAATCTTATCATTGCCTTTGTATGGATGTTTTTGAACAACGCCTGGAATGGTGTTGGTTTTCTCATAGGTTACCTGCTCGGACTACTTCTCATCGGGGGGATGCGGAGATTCTTCCCCCAGCGCTTCTATATTGTTCGAGTCTGGGCCATCTGCAAACTGATTACATTACTGTTCAAGGAACTGGTGCGAGCCAGCATTGAGGTTATACGCCAGATTATCAAGCCCAAGCTCGACATAAGGCCCGGTATTTTTACGTATAAAACTCAATTGTCCTCGGATTGGGAGGTCACCCTGCTCTGCCTACTTATTTCATTAACACCGGGTTCTCTGCCACTTGAGATCTCGGGTAACCAACGCAAACTGTTTATCCACGCGCTAGATATCAAGGATGAACAGAAAATGAGAGATAATATTCAAAACACATTCGAAAAAGCAATTATGGAGGTGACGCGTTAATGTTATCCTCACTGTTGTTCATCTCATTGCTCATTCTCTCCTTAGCCATACTAGGGTGCTTGTATAGGGTGCTTCGGGGACCATCCATGGCTGATCGGATCACAGCATTGGACACCATCGGTATCAATGTAATTGCCATCGTCGCCGTTCTTTCGATGATGCTGCAAACTCAGGCATATCTGGATATCATCTTGCTGATTGGTATTCTGGCTTTTCTAAGTACAGTGGCATTTGCACGTTATATTGAACGGGGGGCGGTATTCAAAAATGATGGAGATCGTTAAGGTAACCGCTGAAACAGCCATAGGTTTACTCGTACTGCTTGGTGCATTGCTTAGCGCCCTCAGTGCGTTCGGACTTATTCGTCTGCCCGATGTATATCTGCGAGCCCATGCCGCAACCAAAAGTATGACGCTTGGCGTGTTCTGTGTACTAAGCGCTACGTTTTTCTACTTCTGGTACTTCGATAACTATATCAGTGCCCGTTTGTTGTTAGGTATCCTGTTTGTATTCATCACGGCTCCGGTCGCCGGACATCTGAACGGACGGGCCGCCTATCGCACAGATGTACCACTGTGGGAGCAGAGTGTACAAGATGAACTGGAACCCTTGTTAAAAGGTAAAAAGGTGAACCATGAAGCCAAAGACATGATGGAGTGATCCTCCATCTCAGACATAGCGAATACCCCCAAGGATCACCCGCCCTTTTCGCGGGCTGTTCCCGGGGGTATTTTTTAATTTATCATACGCAGTTCATATCATATCCGGATCATGCAGGCAGATAATATTCATCGTTAGAATCCACTCAATCCCTGTCTTTTCAGATCCGCAGCCACAATGCGTGCAAGCTGGGCAGCACCTTGACGATTCGGATGCAGACTATCCCCCGTCATATACAGAGCGAGTGTTGCCGCCGGACCAATGGACGTGAAATAAGCAGAACTCAACTTATTCAGTTCAACCAGTGTGACCCCCTCTTCCTGAGCCAGTGCACGAGTCGATTGATTATACCAGCGGTTCTCCGCTTGATGTACATTGGCTGTATTAAAGTCTGTTGCCCGGCCTTGTGGCGTGGAGAGGATAACCGTTGCTCCTTTGTTCTTCGCCTGACGCACCATATCCCGCATAATCTCTTTAAACTGCGCCTCCGTTGTATTGTTCTTGGCATTGGTATCGTTAATCCCGAATTGCAAAATAAAATAATCTCCCGGCTTGATATACTTCAGAATCGCCTCCATCTGACCATCGTCGCGGAATCCTCTCGCAAACTGACCACTTGATGCCATATTACGAACCTGGAACGTAGCGTTGTTCACATAAGACGGTAACAGCTGTCCCCACCCTCCTTGAACACTGCTGCCAAGCGGATAGTAATTACAAACTGTTGAGTCACCACCGATATAGATCGTGCGGTTGGTTACGGTCTGATTGGATATCTTCCGAATCTCGAGTGCGCTGAGTGTAAATGCAGTACCTGCTTTTCCTTCCGTAATGAGCAGATTGAGTTGCCCATCAGTTATCGGAATTTGAAATTGATCCGTCGCCCCGTTGCCCGTCATGTTGATGATCTGGTACACCCCTTCTGCCGCCACACTTGCTCTGGCTGTATTGCCCAGAACCACTTTGACCTCATATAGGCCATTGGACAGGTTCACATTGAAGGTGTTGTTGCTCTTCGTGCCAAACGTCAGAAACTGTACGGCGTCACTCATTACTCCGCTTCCAGAAGCAGACACATTTCGCATATTGGCTGGTGTATTGAACCCATACCCTTTGGTAGCCGTGTAGGCATCTCCTGCGGACACGCCTGTGTAACCGCTCTCAACCGGACCCGAACCAAAATCAAATCTGTAATTGTCCGTTGCTGCCTTGGCAACTTGCCCTCCACTGCTTCCCAGACCGATGCTCAACGTACTTGCAAACAGAATAAAACAGAGCAGAAACTTTACTAATGTTGACCATTTCATCACTGAATTCTCCTCTCGAATCCATATTAGGTTGGTGCATGATCCACAACTTCACAGAACTCGATCAA
The DNA here is from genome assembly GCF_037974355.1 of Paenibacillus sp. FSL R5-0517. Classification (NCBI taxonomy): domain Bacteria; kingdom Bacillati; phylum Bacillota; class Bacilli; order Caryophanales; family Paenibacillaceae; genus Paenibacillus; species Paenibacillus sp. FSL R5-0517. Next base: position 2,820,402 of record NZ_CP150235.1, on the reverse strand, counting down.
GCCAGTCATAGGCCTTCGCTCCGCTAATCTCATGTCCACCTGTAAAGAAATCCGCATCCAGTGCTTCTGATGCCCCCGCTTGTTCATAGATGTATGTCAATCGCTTATAGGCTTCTCTTGCTGCATCGAGCGGAAATACCCGATCATAACTTCCAGCTTCAATAAAGAGTGGTCTAGGTACAATCAAGCCGATGAGATCGGGCAACTCCGCTTCACGAAGGATACCTGGCACATAATTGTCCAGACAATGGTTGCGATCCAGTATGCTGCCCTGGAATGTACTTGCATAGCCACTTACTACAGCTGCATGGAAGCGTTCATCCAATGCGGCTGAAAATGCCGTAACCAGACCACCACCCGAGATACCCATGCTTCCAATTCGCTCCGTATCCACTTCTGGTCGGGTCAATAGATAATCCAGTACTCTAGTTGTTTCATATACCCTGTGCCCGGCGAGAGTCTTCCCCACCATGAGCAGATGCGCCGCAATCTTCGTACAGGAGCTTACCCCTGGTGGCGCATCGCGGTCCTCTGCCAGTCTTCGATCACCGAACCCGAGCAGCTCTGGAGCCGCAACCACATATCCACGCTTCACAAGCGCTACTGCAAAGTCCTTGTGTAATCCGGGCTCTCCAGTCCGTGGTGAACCATCCGGTTCCATACCAGAGATCTCCCGGCTACCATAGCCATGCCCATGACAAGCAACGATAGCAGGTCTTCTCACCTCGGTAGTGCTTCCATCCCCTGGAATCAATACATACACAGACATACGGAGTCCCGCATAGGTCGTGATCTCAACCCGCTCCCGGATATACCCGTCACATGGGATGCGCTCCAGTAAGACAGGATTCAATGCTGCGTCCCTGGTTGGAAAACCGCCCAACCGTTCTTTCACGCGGGTACATAACTGACTGCGCCATAACTCCAGGGGTTGATCTGCCTGATATGCGGAACGTCCACGGAGATTCGTTTGTTGTTGTAAATAGGCTTCAATATCCGACATGGGCCTGTGTCCCTCCTGTTTTTCGTAAAGATAACGTAGATAGAAGACTGTCATATGGAATGAATCCCATCCATTATAGAACATTGATGTCTCCCATGAATTGAACATGTTTGCCTGTTTTGAATAGAATCATACGATTTCTAGCCAAAAAGGATATCTCCAACCTGAAGACAGGTTACGGAAATACCCTTCATTTGATCTGACCTGGCAGCCACCAGTTCCACCTGCCCATTAATCTCATCAACGCAGGTACCAATATTAGGCGGATCAATGTAACGTCAATCAATACCGCTGCCGTGATTCCAATCCCTAATTGCCTCACACCTGCAACTTCAGCAAAAGCAAACGGCACGGTCACCGCAAGTAGAATTGCCGCTGCGGAAGTGACCAGACGACCGGTAGAAGCCAGTCCTTGTTGGACAGCTCCATCACTGTCTCCTGTTCGTCTGTACACCTCCTGAATACGACTTAACATAAATACCCCATAATCCATGGATATGCCAAACACCAATCCTGCAATGAATACAGGGATCATAATAGCAATGTCTGATTGCTCCATGCCCAGATGTCCTTCATTAAACACCCATACCAAAATGCCAAATGAAGCGGCTAAGCTGAGCAGATTCATCACAATCGCTTTGATTGGAATGAGTAGAGATCGGAATGCCGCCAGTAATACAAGATAATTGGTGACGACTACAAATACCAGCACTTTAGGCAGTTGATGTGTAACTTCCTGCATGATTTCAACCTGCTTGGCAGCTTCCCCACCATAACGCAGTTTTACATTGTTGGAACCTAGTGCATGATCGCTATTCCTCATCCGTTCCAGCCAATCTGCGACCTGCTCCGATCCAGGCTCCCCATGCACGGTGGCTACCAATCGTATGGAATAATCAGAGACCGTTGAACGCAGCCATGCCGTCCTTGTTGACTCCTTGCCTTCTATGGAAGGCGACGACGATGGAATTGTAAACAGGTTTGGTGAGCCATTCTGATTAGGCTGTAATAGGCCCCATGGTGAAACAATGCTCAATACGTCCGAGTCCTGAAGTAATTGACGTGCTTTGTTGTGGGCCGTCTGCCAGTGTGAGGTAGTTAACCGTTCCTGCTGTGCACCAATCACGATCTCGATGGTGGAGGTATTCTTTTGCCCATAATCATGCTGCAACAGCTCTGCTGCCTGGCGGGACTCCATTCTGGCTGGCAGTGAAGAGGCATCCGGGACAGACAGTTCCAGCCGGGTCACTGGATAGACACACAGGAGCAGCACGATCGTACCTCCAATTGCCATGCTGACTGGACGTTTCATGACCATTGCTGACCATCTGTGCCACACTGAACCTCTAGGTAACGAATGAATTGAATTTTGCCTGAAGACGCGATCCGCGAACAGTGACAGTAGAGCTGGCAGCAGTGTAAGATTTAACAATAGTGATAGAAGCAGAACAGTGACGGCCCCCAAGGAGACACTCAGAAACATTGGCAGCCTGATCCAGAGCAGACCCAGCAGCCCGAGGAGTACGCAAGCTGCCGAGAACAACACTGCTCTGCCTGCTGTACGTAATGTTCTTTGAAGAATCTCGCTCTGCATAACCAGGCTTCTTCCCGGAATATTAGCTGCACCTTCATCTTTATAGGCCCGCTGAACTTCTTCCCTGTACCTGCTCAGGATGATCAGGGCAAAATCTATACTGAGTGCCATGCCCACCATGGGAATAACGTTAATGATAAAGTTGGACAATTCCAGATGATAACCAAGGAGCGTTGTGGCTCCCATCGCTGTAATCACAGCACTGATGCCCATCATGACAGCAATCAATGCGGCATATAACCCCCTGAAAGCGAAGCACAGAACGATTAGGGCAATCGGCAGCCCCACCATCTCTGCCCGTTCCAGGTCACGAAAACTCAGATGATTTACATCCTGTTGTACGACGGTCTTGCCGGTCAATTGGACCGTACCTGGACCGTCTGTTGCCAGCAAGGCGCGCAACTGCTCAATTGGAGGACCCATCTGATGTGGGGGCACATCCATCTTCACAAGGGCATATGCCCTGTGATTTTGCAGCGTCACCCTTTCGCCAGCATCCAGCGGGAACGTGACAGAGCTTACCGCAGGCAACACTTGAACCTGTGTCAGACGCTCCCTGATCCACTGTCGGAACGCTAACGGCGAGGTATTATCCTTTTTCTCAAAAACCAGAATAACCGGATTCGCAGGAGAAGCGAATTCGTCCTCCAGAACAAGCTCTACGGCTTGCGCATCCCCGTGAACCCGTCTCAATCCGTGATCCTGGACAATGTCAGGCAACCTCCACGCCCAGACCGCTGACATCCCGATGATAAATACCCAGCAGAGAATAATGAACCGTGGATATCGGCTGATGAAGGCAGCAAGTCTGCGATAAGCCATACCTAAGCTCCTCTGCGATCAGATTAGTCATTCGATTACGTTCATCGGTAAAATCGTACGCACATCCAGCCACTTGCGGTGCATGTCTCCTTCACTCGGATTCGCGAACTAATGGATGCCTTGCTTCACAGGTGTTCTGTTCGCCATGGGCACAGGAATGTATGTAAAAGGGAGTAATTCTGCGGTCAGTCCGGGTCCAAAGGCAAGCGCTATTCCACTCGAGTAATCTTCTTTTTGTCTGTAATCCTCGCGGATGGCTTGAAGTACAAAGAGAATTGTCACAGACGACAGGTTGCCATAATCCCTCAGGATGTTACGACTGTATGAGACCTGCTCATCTGTCAACTGATACAGCTTCTGAACGGCATCCACGATGCCTCTGCCTCCCGGATGGATCGCCCATATTTCAGGTAAACTCCCCCCCTCGAGAAGTCGCTCAACCTCTGGCCCAAGATGCAGACCAAGCAGCTTTGGAATCTGTGGTGACAGATAGAGGTCAAAGCCTGTATTGCCCACTTCCCAGATCATTTCTTCTGCACAATCCGGGAGCAGCGTTGAGTACCCACGCCCTAGTCGAAAACATTCATTACGGTCTGTTCCGGACGCACCAATAACACAGGCAGATGCACCATCACCGAAGAACGATGCAGCATACAGGTCGTCCCGTTTGGAAGATGGCTGAAAATGAAGCGTGCACAGCTCCACACACACGATGAGAACCATGGCCTTCTGATCGGTCGTTACAATGGAATTCGCCAGTTGTATCGCCTTCAGACCCGCTGCACATCCTTGAAACACCAGCGGAATCCGGTTAATCTGCGGTGACAGTTCAAGCTGCTGGATCAGCCGAACATCAAGTCCGGGCAGGAATTGGCCCGTGCAACTCACCGTAATGAGATGTGTAATTTCCGAGGAGGATACGTCCGCATCCTGAAGCGCTTGTACGGCCGCCTCCAGACCAAGGGGAACAGCAGCAGCTTTGTATTTGCCCATGCGCTCGGATGTAGTCGGAACTTCCTCCCTACTCGTGAAAGGTAAGTATCGGCAAGAATCAACAGGCTCAAGCAGATTCGGTTCACACGTATAACGAGTTTCCACACCGCACTGATTAAAGATCCGTTTCGCCCATCGTCTCGCATCCGGCTCATGTTCCAGCGCCTGTGCGAGACGGGCAGACACATCCTTTTGCTCAATACGGTGGACTGGCCAAGCCGTTCCTATTCCCATAATACTTGCCCCTGTAGTTTCCTCAAGCTGGTTCATCAGCTTAACCCCCTATATAATCTTTTCTTTCTCATCAAAAGTGGGCCTGTTAAACGACCTATATATCAAATAGGTTCATATAAAAATGTGCAGGTTATAGTACAAGTCTATTCACTCCCTGTCCCATATATGTTCATATCACAACGAAAGGCGGACAACCTATGCGAGTTTCGCATGTGTTGTCCGCCTTTATCTACAAAATTAAACCCTTTCACAAATTACATATAAGATCTTTCATACCTATTCAGGGCGTATTATGGTAAATCTCTCTCCAAGCTTGGCATAATCATTACCCGCAAGTCGGCTGACTGGTTTCAAATGATCCATCAGGATATACCCCTTGTCCGGATTATAGACTTGTTCGCTGAAATGATACTGTACTATGCGTACCAGTAGCAAATCACTCATCGGTTTGCCATCATCGTTGGTAATGGGAATGTGCTGATACAGCTCACACTCCATTCGAATAAGGGCTTCCTTTATTCCCGGCACGGTGACCTTTGTACTTGGTACTGTAGTCAGTTTCGTCCGCTCAAGCTCACTTTCATGAGGTTCAAGGATAGCTGCTGTCTCATTTACTTCTGCTATGATTGCTTCATCACATATATGCACGACCAACTCTTTATGAGCAAGCACATTACGTGCAGTATCTTTCATCCTGCCGTCTTTACGTGCAACGGATATGGATAACAGCGGTGGGTCCGAACTAACCACATTGAAAAAACTGAAAGGCGCTGCATTGATCACATCATTCTCATCTGAACGTGTCGTCACAAAAGCAATAGGACGTGGTACCACCGAACCACTCATCAGTTTATAGTTGTCTCTTCCCGTTATTTCGCGTGGATCCAATGTATACATATGTAAATATCCCCTTCCCTGCTCGTGTAATAAGTGTCCATTTCACTTCAAAACACGTTAACACACTCATATTTATTATATAACGTAAAATGCCGAATTAACAAAAAAACTCCCTGGGCCCATTGCACCAGAGAGTAGGAATATGCTTTTTCATATCGACTAATTCTTATTTAACAATGCTGTTCTGAATGTCTTCCATAATTTGAAGGTTCGCTTGAACTCCACTATACAACCAGCTGCTGGACCGGGTGAATTCAAACAAATTGCCATTTTTCACAGCCGGAATGCTTTGCCACACTGGATCTTTCAGTGCTTCCGCCCCAGTACCTTCATCACTATTCACAAAGAACAAGTAGTCTACATCCATTTCCGCCAGCTTCTCCAAAGAGATGGAAGACCAGTTACCTGTTGCATTGGCAGAGATTTCTTTTACAACTTCAGGCTCTTGAAGGCCAAGTTCTTTATACATTACTTCTCCACTTGATACATTGTCACTTACAATAAAGAACTTGCCGCTAACCAACCAAATGGCCGCTGCCGATTTCGTTCCACCTGTAACGTTGTTGATCTTTTCCTTAATTTCTGTAGCTTTAACTTCGTAATCATCCAGCGCTTTTTGTGCTTCATCACTCTTATTCAATATCTCACCGATTTTCAGCAATGTTTTACGCCAATCGCTATTGATCTCATCGCCAAGTACATAAGTAGGTGCAATCTTACTGTACTGTTCGTATTTTTCTCCTTCAACCATACTTTGAGAACCAATAATAATCAGATCCGGGTTGAAACTTGCTACCGCTTCAAAAGGAAGATCGAAGGCAATCGTTGGAATACCGTTCAGATCTTTTTGCAAATATTCCTGAATGCCGTTTGCTACTGACCACTGTGCTGCTGGCTTAACACCTAGTGTTACCAGATTGTCTTCTAGATAAGATGCGATAATACGCTCCGGATTCGCCGGGATTTTCACTTCGTGTCCCATTGCATCTGTCATGGTTCGCTCTGTAGCGGCTTCTGTTTGCGTCTCTGTCTCGGTTGTTGTATCGTTCTCTCCTGCTGCTCCGTTCTCTGCCGGCTTCGCTCCACATGCTGCTAACCAGATGGACATAACCATCACCGTAATCAAAAGTGTGATCATCTTTTTATTTCTCTTAAACACTTTATTATCCCCTTTCAATATGGAAACCTTATTGGCTGTATTGGGACAGATATCTTCGTTCAAAAACAATGATATTATTATTGATACATATAATACCCGTATGTACATTTGTCCAATTCCATTGACAATGATAATTGTTATCAGTTCAATTGTCAATTCGATTATGTCCGAGCGAAGCAAATAAAATCTTCTTGGCGGCATTCACGTATAGGCGGATGCCGCCATATGCTGAATGCAGAATACGACGACAGGAAGGATGTTCTATACATGTATTACGAATATAGTCCTTATCTAAGTTATGGAGAAGACCGCTCCTTTCAATTGCCTCCACTATTCCCAGGAGGTGGCGGTGGCGGCATACCGGGTGGTCAGACGTATCCGGGTACCCCTGGAGGTCAAGGCTCCTATCCTCCATTCATTCCAAGCGGAGGACCAGGTCCATATATTCCTGGAGGCATTCCGGGTACAGCACCGGGCGTACCTGCGCAACTGGCACAAGGCAATCTGCCAACGCTGCTTAGCGCCTATCCGCGTCCGGTAGGTCAGCCTCCCGCAGAGATGCTTTTTCTGTATAACCTGATCAAAAGCAGCCCGGGTCTGCTTCCACTCTTCCTCCAGCAACAGCCGCAAAGTCTCACTCAAGCTGTACAATTTGCACAGACGGGTGCAGCGGCACCGCGAGAAAACGAAGAACGTGCACTGCCCAACTTTTGCTATAACCGATGGTCCCTTGTCTTCACATACAATGATGTGTACCTGATGTGGCCTGCCATCAATCTGTTCGGTTTTGTAGTGGGGTACTTCTATCCATTCCTCACGCCAGGCATACTGTCCAATACACAGATTTTGTTTGCGCTCTGCTAAACTTGTCCTTAGCGACAGCAAGAGCCTCATTTGGAAGTATGATTTCTTCCAAGTGAGGCTCTTGTTCGTTCTTTTAATCAAAGAATCCGTATCGTTAACTCAACGTCTGATCCATCTGACGCTTCCTGCCCCGACTGACCATTAGGAAATAAATCAGCAAGGCACCGAGATCCGCACACGCGATAACGATTCCCATTGGCACAGCTGTACCTTCTCCTCCGAGACCAACTAGCGGAGCGACAATGCCACCGAACAGGAACGTCATCACACCAATAAGCGCAGACGCACTTCCTGCCGACTTCTCCTGATTGGCCATCGCCAGAGCGAAGGACGCAGTATTGACCAGTCCAACACTGGATACCACCAAAAATAACGGAATCAGTACAGAGATTAGATTACCTCCCGCCAGAATGGCGATGAGCAGTGATGTGCCTCCCAGGGCCGCGGTTAGCAGCCCCGCGATTAACAGGCGGGTTTCAGATACCTTACCTGCAAGTCTGCCGGCAACCTGACTGGCCAGAATAATGCCAAGCCCGTTGATGGCAAAGCAGATACTAAACATTTGCGGGGATACCCCATATATTTTCTGAAGTACAAACGGTGAACCGGATATGTAGGCAAACATACCAGCCGCTACGAAACCCTGGGTCAACGCATAACCCATAAACTGACGATCGCCTGCGATTTGACGAAACGTAATCAACGTCTGTTTCAATCCCCCGCTTGATCTGCGGTTGGAGGGCAATGTCTCTCCAAGGCCGAAAATAACAGCCAACAGCGTCAATATACCGATGAGGCTAAGCAAAATAAATACGCCACGCCACGACGTATATGTCAACAATTGTCCACCAATGATCGGTGCAGCAATTGGGGCTACGCCGTTAATCAGCATTAACAGGGAAAAGAACCGTGTAAGTTCCGGGCCTGAATATACGTCTCTGACGATTGCGCGCGAGATGACAATCCCAGCCGCTCCAGCTACACCCTGAATGAACCGCAGCACAACAAAAGAGCCCATCGTAGGGCTAACCAAGCAGAGTATGGAAGCTATAGTATAGAGCATAAGTCCTGCAATGAGCGGTGTTCGCCGACCACGTACATCACTTAGAGGTCCGGCAAGCAGCTGCCCCACCGCAAGTCCAATCATACACGCCGTCAGACTGAGTTGAGCATAGGAGGTCGATGAACCGAACTCATCAGCCAGTGTAGGTAATGCGGGTAAATACATATCCAGGGACAACGGCCCGAAGGCCGACAGCGTCCCCAGAATTAAAGCCATCCGTACACGGGATGTGGGATTCGTGTTCAATGAAGCTATTGTACTTTTCATCGAGTACTACTCCCCGCTACCCAGCAGTTTGAGCAAGTTGGACGGCAGTGTGAACTGTTGGTTGTTAATAATGATACGGCGCAGTTCTTCTTCATCCCGCTCGTTCTCGGCGTCCTTAATCTCCTGAATTTCCCGGTGAAGTCGTTCCATCTGTTGATCCAGTGCATTGGCGGAGTCTGCCGCACTCTTTAGCTCTCTCGTCAAATGCTCGGGAACATCCTTATTGTATTTATAAAAAATCTTATGCTCTAGACTCGCCCAGAAATCCATCGCGATCGTACGAATCTGAATCTCCACACATGCTCGTTCCTCGCCATTGGACATGTACACAGGCACTTCCACCAGGAGGTGAAGGCTTTGGTAGCCATTTGGTTTCGGATTCTCGATGTAGTCTTTGACCTCCAGTACACGCAGATCGCTCTGGTTGCACAGCATATCCTTAATGCGATAGATGTCCGAGATAAAGGAACATGTAATCCGTACCCCGGCGATATCCTTGATATTTTGCTTGATGCTCTCAAACGTTAACTCATGATTTTTGCGGAACATCTTGTTCATAATGCTCTCAGGAGATTTCAGTCTGGACTTTGTATGCTCAATTGGACTGTAATCATGCAGAGACTGGAATTCTTCCTTCAATACTTCAATTTTGGTCTCCATTTGATCCAGAGCAAATTTATAGATCATCATAAATCTCGTAATTTCATATTTAAATTTCTTGAATTGATCGATTGGATGTGGAGCATTCATCATGGCTTTCTTCCTTTCTTTCTGCACACTAAAGTTAGTTTTATGAATATGAGGACAAGCGGTCAATCCACATGTCTCCTGAACCATTATAAATCATCTGAAGCCAATAAACGAATTTCTCACCTTCGGGCTGGCGATTTAGCTTGGAAGGTATGGGAAATTATTAAACGAGCATCATATAGAAGCATCCCTGTCAAAGGGCCGTTCATTTGCCGTTCATGACTAATAAAAGAGGTGAATCACCCTGCTCTATCAAGTGACGTATTCATCCGATACACTTCGGGTTAAAGCTTATTTATTCTTGCCACGAGGTTGTTCATTACCTGATATCACGATATATGAATCTTCTTATCCCCGCTCAGTCTCATCTGCCTTTCCGGACTTCACTTCCACACTTAATTCTCTACATCTGCAACCACTCGCCAGCGACTACCCTGCTGCAAACATACCTGATATCGCACACCCACAGGAACAGTGGCCAGCGCTGATCTATTGTCGCGGCGGACTTGGCAGCTATGGCGGGGTAAATACCGTTTGGCTTGAGCAGTTTGTACAACAAGGTTATATCGTGTTCGCCCCATCCTATCGTGGCAACGAAGGCGGTGAAGGTCGTGACGAGTACGGCGGAAAAGATGCCGAAGATGTGCATGCTGCTTATCGGTTGATACAGCGTTTACCTTTTGTCGACCCGAAACGTATATCGTTAATGGGGTTCTCGCGTGGGGCCATTAATGCTGTACATACGGCAACTGCCTACAATGAGGGACCGGATAAAGTACATAAATTAGTTCTTTGGAGCGGTGTTTCCGATGTGGAACGCACTTACCATGAGCGAACCGATCTGAGGCGCACATTGAAGCGGGTATTAGGTGGTTCCCCCCGCGCAGCTCCGGAAGCGTACCTCGCCCGTTCTCCCTTATCCAAAGCGAACAAACTATCTTGTCCGGTGCTGATCATGCATGGTACATCGGATACACAGGTGAATTATAGCCATGGAACCCGAATGTATCACTGGCTTAAGCGCCGAGGTGCAAACGTCACATTCCACGCTTATGGCGGGCAGGATCATCATTTTCACGAGAAAATACATGAATCTGCGGTAAACAATATGTTTGATTGGCTCGCTGCACCTTAGCCAGCGCTATGAATTTCATTTTGAAGAAGCATGGGTTATGGCTGTATACTGGATGGGCTACGTTTCTTTTGAAAGGACGGATAGAATGAATCAAAGTACCCTCCAAAAATACGCCATGCTGCTTCTCTGTATGTCTGCCGGAATGGTGGATCTGATCGGATATCTGGGACTGGGGCATGTGCTGACAGCCAACATGACAGGAAATATTGTTTTATTGGGTATTGCCATTGCCCGAGCTCAGGAATTTGTTGTGCTCCGGTCACTGCTTGCTCTCATTGGTTTTATTGCGGGCAATGCCATTGCAGCACATATGGTTGGACCTGTGCAGACCAAAAATGGCTGGTCTACTAAGGTTACCGCCGTATTTACAGTTGAAAGCATATTGCTCCTTCTGTTTGCAATCGCCATGATTAGCCCATTTTCAGAACAACTGTCCTACCTGTTAATTGTCATCCTGGCCGTTGCCATGGGAATGCAAACAACTGCGGCACGTCGAATCGGCATTGCTGGCATCTCAACAACCGTGCTAACCAATAATTTGGCCGCTGTGGTTGAGGACACCGTAAGCATCCTTAAAAGACTGCGACATGCTAATATTCGATCGTTAGTCACAGCCCTGTCTACAGACGCCTACCTTCGTGCAGGTGCTGTTGTCATCTATTTGGTCGGTGTCATTGCAGCCGCACTGCTATTCCACCGTGTGCCCATGATCGCAGTCTGGATTCCCGTCCTGATCATTGGCGGTGTAACCCTGTACGCCCGATTACACGCATGGGGAACTTCACAACAAAGTGAAGGTTAAATACCGAATAAGCAACCCTCTTAATCCTTTAAGTGCAATCGCACTATTTATTTCATCAATGCAGCTTCTTGCCGAATAAACTTGACCAGATGCTGTGCAGCAGGTGACAACACTTCCCCTGCTCGTGTACATACGGCAACCGTATTTCTCAGCTGTACTTCTCGAACGAACACACGTGCGAGCTTACCTTGCCGCACATCTTCCTTCACAACCAAAGAAGATATGAAGTTGGCCCCATAACCTGCCTTCACCGCACTGATCGTTTCATTCAGCCCGTTGAACTGAAGCGCAATGCGGGGAGCGGCCAGGTTATTGGTTGTGCATAGGGACACGAGTCGCTCACGAGTAGCACTGCCTTCTTCGCGCATGATGAACGGTTCTGCCATCATCTCATGCAGCTCAATTTCTTGGCCCGCATACGGATGGTCTGGGTGCACAACAAACCACATCTCATCGTCAAACAATTCGTCCCATTGGACACCCACATGTGTAATACCACTCCCACCATACACTGCAATCTCTGCCTCATAGCGAAGTAACTGGTCAAATGCCATCCGGGTATTGGTTGTACTCACAACAATCTCTACATCCTCGTGCATTTGCTTGAACCGCGCAATCCAGCCTGGCAATAGAAAATTTGAAGGCAAATAGGTTGCAGTAAGACGGATCAGTCCTTTTTTGCCCTCCCGAAAATCCTGCACAAAATTCTCGACATCCTGCTCCAGCATGAACAGCCGTTCCGCATAACCTGTTAACTGTATCCCTGCATCCGTAAGCACCAGTTTTCTCCCCTCCGAAACAAAAAGCTGAATTCCCAATTCACGTTCAAACTTTTTCACCTGGGAAGATACAGCAGGCTGACTAATATTCAGTTCCTCTGCGGCACGAGTGACCCCGCCATATCTCACGATGGCATGAAATAATCGTAATCCATGCAGATTCATGTGTTACACCTCTTCCATATCAAATACATAACTTAAATTTATATTAACATACATAATATATATTTTATTTATACATTTACTCCAGCTATAGTTGAATTATGAAATCCAATACAAGAACCAAGGAAGGAACATTGAAGATGAAAAATACAAATACAACCGATCTCCAGCATACCTGGACCCAAGTCGATGACTACATGAACGATCTGCTGATCCCCTCCGATTCCCTGCTGGAGCAAACATTGCAAACCAATGCCGAAGCTGGACTGCCCGCTCATGACGTAACACCCAATCAAGGAAAGTTACTCCAGCTTCTGCTGCAAATCCAAGGCGCATCCCGTGTACTTGAAATCGGCACATTAGGGGGCTATAGTACCATCTGGATGGCAAGAACGCTGCCGGAACACGGACGTATCGTCTCCCTGGAATCGGAATCACGCCATGCGGACTTGGCGCGAACCAATATCACACGTGCAGGACTTATGCACAAAGTTGATCTGAGAGTTGGTCCTGCCTTAATCACCCTTCCCGATGTTCAGGAAGAATACAGGGAACCGTTTGATATGATCTTCATCGATGCTGACAAACCGAGTAATCCCGATTATCTGAGATGGGCCCTGAGACTGACTCGACCGGGAAGTCTTATTATTGGTGACAATATCGTCAGAGACGGTGAAGTGATTCGCACGGACAGCACGGACCCCAGAGTTCAAGGCGTTCGATCATTCCTGCAGTTAATCGCGGATCACCCCCGGCTTGAAGCTACAGCACTGCAAACGGTGGGAAGCAAAGGTTACGATGGATTCGTCATTGCTCGTGTGTTGGATAACCCTGAACCAAAATAAACAGTGGTCAATTCTTCCGCAAATTCCCCTTTCCTGTTAAACTGGAATGACTGCACAGGCAGACTGGAGGGAACCACTTGAGAGTTTTACAACAGATTCATGCTGAAATTCGCGGCTGGTCCCGCAATATTCAACTTTTTTTCCTGGCAAGCATTCTGTATCAGATCGGAAATGGCATGTTCTCTGTCTTGTACAATCTGTACATTCAGGGGCTGGGTTATAATGATACAATGAACGGCCAGATCGTAAGTATTCAATCACTCGCAACAGCCATTATGTTTGTTCCTATCGGTCTATGTGGTGATCTGTTCAGTCGCAAGCGGCTGCTCATTACCGGGGCGTTGTTCAGCGGAATCTTCCTGATCGGACGCTCCTTCGATTATTCAGCTACAGGACTGATCTGGTTCGCGGTATTTTCCGGCCTTTTCGCTGGTGTATTCCAAGTACTGGCCATTCCTTATCTAGCGGAAAACGTCAAGAAAAGCCAGCGGCTGAAGATGTTCAGTTATTATTCATCCCTTGTGCTTGCTTCCCAGGTGCTTGGTAGCCTAGGTGGCGGTGTATTCGCAGATTTGTTACATACGGCAGGACTCGCCAAAGTGACGGGACTTCAGACGGTATTATTTGTTGGTGGTGCAGCAACACTCGCTGCATTCATTCCACTGTTATTTGTAACCGAGGACAAGGCCGTCCCGCAGACAACCACTTCGGCGCAATCTGATCCTCAACCCAATGCAGATCTTAAAGAACGTTTGACAAATACCGTAAGCACAAATGATTCAGTCACCAAGAAAAAAGATTCCCGACTGATTGGTCAGTTTGTAGTAACCCAGTTATTAATCGGATTAGGTTCAGGACTGGTTGTCCCATACCTAAATCTGTATTTCACCAATCGCTTCTCGGTATCTCTGAGTGGCATGAGTCTGCTGATTGCACTTGGTCAGATTATGACGATAGTATCCATGCTAATTGGTCCTACCCTGGCCGCAAGGGTCGGGAGTGTACGAGCCGTAGTCATTTTCCAGGTTATGTCGCTGCCCTTCCTTCTATTAACAGGTTTCACCAACCTGCTGTTCATCGCTTCATTGAGTTTCTTATTCAGACAAGCGTTGATGAATGCAGCCAATCCCATTCATTCAGCCATCCTGGTGGATCGCATCTCGGACAAGCGCCGCGGGATCGCCAATTCACTGATGCAGACAGCTTTCATGATTGGATGGGCTACCATGGGCCCTGTTCAATCCCATCTGGTCACCACATACGGAACGTACTGGGGTTACGCGATCACATTCAGCATCACAGGCAGTTTATATGTCATTTCATCATTGATGTACTACGTAATGTTCAGAGAACCCAAGCCTTCGGCTGCCTCTCTCGCAAGAGAAGCATGAACTGGACAATAACAGCATGATTGTTCCCATGCCAAAGAGAGTACCCTCTTGATATCACATCCTGCGGATACTCTCTTTTATTTGTACAGACTTCACTTCAGCGACATTAGGCATGTTCGATCATAAGCAAAATGACGACCTATGAATAAATTCGATTGTACATCCAGCCCACAATGCCTACCGTAACTACCGTTGCCCCAATAATAAATGCATAATACCCCATCTTGCTCTTGGACCCCGAAGTCTGATGGTCATAATAATCCGAGTTACGTCGGTAAAAGCCCATCCATAACTCTCCGATCATATTCACAACAACCAATACAAAACGTTTAACAAGCCCCATTGTATTCGCATCTCCTCTCCAGATCTACCTTCTTCCATATTAAGTATAATTATCCTATTTAATTAAAACAAGTCAATCAAACGACTTTCGGTGCAATGACAGTCGGTGCAGTTTCTTGCTCCAACCAGGTTAGAATATCAAATGCTTCCTGATCGGTGCTACCGCACATCTCTTCCTCAGCCTGCAATCCACTGCATACGGCAGGTCGCTCTTTTTGGCCAAAAATTCCGCAGCGATTATCATCTGTAAGCTGCACACAACGTACACCTGCCGGCTTGCCATGAGCCATGCCCGGTATCGGTGATGATATGGAAATGGCGATACAACATGCGGCACAGCCTGTCCTGCATTCCATACGTATTCCCTCCTCATTTCAATACTTATAGTACTTACAATACATGTTCAAAAAGATCGGTTTTCAGTATCAAGAAGATGGGATGAAGTAATAATCTTTTATATTGAACGATTTATCCAGGTCCAGGTTCGTGCAAGCCCCTGCGCGATTCTCCGATTCATGCTTCGATTGGAAAAATACCCTCCATGGCTTAGCGGATTCCAACTCATAGCTACGCCGCCGGAGTTCACTTCAATGTCTTCTTTGACCGCTTTCTCATAAGCCGGATCAATGGGGCGTAATGGATAACCCAGAATATCATCCCGATCGTAGAAGTTCACCCACTCCCCTTCCAGTCCGGCATAATACTGATTCACCTGGGCAGAGGGCACCTGAATTGGGCAACTAAAGTCATGGTAACGCAAACTCCATAAAGGCAGGGTTGTACCAAACGAGTAAAAATTAGTAAGCGTATCCCCCCGCTCCAACGCCGAGCTCACATCCACAACCTCAGGAATACGACTGGACGGATATTGCAGATCATAGAAGAAGTTACTCGCGATTACGGCACCCAAACTATGGGCAACTACACAGAGCGGAGCTTCGGGTCCGTTACGCTGTGCAAGGGTATGCATCGCCTGATTCAACGTTCGATGTACGGCATCATAGTTATGGCCTTGATTTTCCACAGGTTGATATGCAACCGCGTCAGCCAGGTAATGGATGACAAATCGTCGCAGCGACTGGTAATTCAATCCCGGAGAGCTGACGAGCTGTTGAAACAACATCTCTTCCCGCTCCTCAAATACATCCGCCCAATATACGGGCTCAATATCCAGCATCTGTTTGGAGGCTCCAGGCAAGACCATCACCTTGTCCAATTCCTTATGCAAAGAAGTAATCAGCTTGTCCGCGTACCCATCCTTCCGCATACCCAGCCCATGAATGACCATCACCGCAATACGTGTCATGGCTCTCCTCCTCATCGATCGCTAGGATCTCTTACTCCACCATATGAACGCCACCACTCGAACATGCCTGAAGCATGTTTTATTAGAAAACATACTATATAAAATGAGCTAAAGAATATTTACACTGCACACTCCGATGACAGAACAACCTTCCGATCGCTGTTATCCCCAGATTTATTTATTCCTTTTATAAAGGGTAAATCCGGGGATAGCATATGTTTCCGATGTAGCGTTCTTGCAGAAAGCTTGCAGGCGAAGTGTATGCTTTCGAAGCAGCTTTCTTTCAGAAAGCTTTTAGCTCCGCTTCTTCAGGTCCTCTCTGTCCTCTCCGTTTTGTGTAAATGTTTAGTTCAATTTATATAGGAACCTGTATTTCAAAAATGTGATTCTTCCATTTTATATACAGTTTACCATGATAACCATGGAAATAACGATCATACTGCAAAAAGGAGCTGCACATCACGCAGCCCCTTCATGTTGTTATATTTAATTAACCTTTCAGATGGACCTTCAACACACCATTTTGATTAGAGGTAACATCACCTGTTGTGACTTCTACCCGTTCAACCATATCTTGGCCATCTGGAATGATAATCGGTGTAATCAGCGGATATCCCGCATCTTCAATGACCTTACGATCAAATTCCAACAACTTTTGCCCAGCCTTTACGTGCTCGCCAGCTTCGACATGCATGTTGAAACCTTCACCCTTGAGCGATACCGTATTAATCCCGACATGGATCAGAACTTGTAGTCCACTCGCGTGTTCAAGAATCACGGCATGTTTACTCTTGATCACATGAGCGACTTGAGCATCGAACGGAGCTACGACCAGGTTGCCGGAAGGCTCAATGGCTACACCTTCACCCATCTGTTTCTCGGCAAAAGCCGGATCAGGTACTTGCTCCAGTGACACGGCCTGGCCTGTTAATGGTGCCATAATTTCCAGCGTATTCACTGCTTCGTCCCCTACTTGAGCTGCACTACGTGTGCGCTGGTTTGGTTCAGTTTTGGCAGTGGAAGAGGTAACCGCCGAAGCAGATTGCGATGTAGCCGCTGTAGGCTCAGCATCCGTTCCGTTGCTTGCATTACGATCTTCTTTTCTCAGTTTGGCTCTGCCAAAAAGGACCGTCAGTACAAACGGTACCACCAAGACGATCGCCATGCCGATGAAGAAGACGCCCCACTTGTTCGGGAAAATCGACAGGAAGCCCGGTACACCACCTACACCGATGGAAGTTGCCTGAACATTATTGATCGTCAGCAGCACACCACCAATTGCGGAACCGACCATACCGAAGATAAACGGATAACGGTAACGGATATTTACTCCGAAGATCGCCGGCTCAGTAACCCCGAGGAAGGCCGACACCGAGGATGTTGCCGCAAGTCCTCTCATTTTCTTCTCACGCAGGACAAGCATCATCGCAAGTGCCGCTGAACCTTGTGCGATATTGGACAATGCCAGCATCGGCCACAGGAACGTACCACCCTGGCTACCAATGAGCTGAACATCCACCGCAAGGAATGTGTGATGCATACCGGTGATGACGAGCAGAGCATATAGACCACCGTAGATCAGACCACCCAGCGCCGCGTATGAATCGTATACATAGATCAAGCCGGATGTAATTGCATTCGCAATGGCGAATGTAACCGGTCCAATAATCGTAAATGCCAGGAATCCGGTAATCAGCAATGTAACTGGTGCAACGACCAGCAGTTTAATCGAATCATGAACTCTTTTGTTCAGGAAAATTTCCATCTTCGCAAGCAGATAGGCCGATACCAGTACCGGCAGAACCTGCCCTTGGTAACCGATCTTCTCAATCTCCCAACCAAACAAATTCCATGTTGGTACTGTGCCATTATTCACGGCATCAGCATAACCGTATGCACTCAGCAGATCGGGATGTACCAGAATGAGACCAAGCACGATCCCGAGCAGCGGACTGCCGCCGAACCTTTTTACAGCTGCCCAACCAATGAGAGCCGGCAGGAACGTGAAGGCTGTACTTGCAATCGTATTAATAATGGACGCAAGATCTTTCCAGGCTGGGTAGACATCCACCAGTGATTTTCCATCAAAGAAAATGCCTGGACCTGTCAGAATGTTATTAATCCCGAGCAAAAGACCTGCCGTGATGATCGCTGGCAAGATTGGAATGAAAATATCCGAGAGTGTTTTAATCGCTCGCTGAATTGGATTTTGCTTTTTACCAGCAACCGCCTTCACATCATCCTTGGAAGAACGATCTCCACCGGTAATCTGAATCATCTCATCATAGACCTTATCCACCAGACCAGGCCCAATAACGACCTGGAATTGTCCCTGGGAAGAGAACTGTCCTTTAACCAGATCATTCTGATCCAGGCTTTCGGTATCCACTTTACTCTCATCATGCAAGGCAAACCGGAGTCGTGTAACACAGTGTGTTGCAGCTTCAATATTCTCTTTGCCGCCGACTGCCCGGACGATCTCCTCAACCTGTTTTTTATCAATTGCCATAGTGTCACTTCCTATTTATAAAATATGATTAGTCCTGTTGTGGTACAAGCCACATATAGGATGCATACGGACTGAGCAAGATTTCCTGCGTCAGAGCAGGGGCCGCCTCTGTATTACCAATGAGTAATTCAGCTGATTTGCCTGCAATGTGATCATTCCAGACCGCTTCCGGAAGCGAGAACGTGACGTCTCGTTTACTGAAGTTGGATACAACAATCAGGGTTTCACTTCCATTGGTCCGTGCGTACGCAAATACATCCGGGTGGGCATCATCCAAGCGTTCATACAGACCGTCGATCAGCACGTTTACCTGTTTACGCAGGGCAATCAATCTGCGGTAATGGTAGTAGATCGAATCCGGGTCAGCCAGCTGCTGTTCCACGTGAATGGAAGGATACCGCTCATCCACCTTCAGCCAAGGTGTTCCCGTAGTGAAGCCGGCGTTCTGACTTCCATTCCATTGCATCGGTGTGCGGGAGTTGTCCCGGGAACGCTCCTTCACGATCTCGAACGCTTCCTCCGCTGATTTCCCTCGTTCTTCCTGAAGCAAGCGGTACATGTTCGTCGATTCGATATCGCGGAACTCGCTAACGTCATTCCAGACTGGATTCGGCATTCCGATCTCTTCACCCTGGTATACATAAGGCGTACCTTGCATTCCGTGTATCGTTGTCGCGAGCATCTTGGCACTCTCGGCACGATAGTCACCATCATCAGCGAATCGGGACAGTGCTCGCGGCTGATCATGGTTATTCAGGAACAGCGCGTTCCATCCTCCACCCGCCTGCATGCCTGTCTGCCACTCACTGAAGAGCTGCTTCATCGCTTCAAAATCATACGGCATCAGTTCCCACTTCTGACCATTCGGATAATCCACTTTCAGGTGATGGAAGTTGAACGTCATTGAAAACTCCCGGGAAGCCGGGTTCGAATATCGGATACAATGTTCCAGTGTTGTGGAGGACATTTCTCCGACAGTCACCATGTTGTACGGTCCGAATACTTCGTCGTACATCTCGGTGATATATTCATGTACACGCGGTCCATCCGTGTAGTACTTGCGTCCATCACCAGGTGATACGCTGCCATCGTCATCCGGGAAGCGCTGATCTTTGGAGATTAGGTTGATCACGTCCATACGGAAACCGTCTACACCCTTTTCAGCCCAAAACTTAATCATATCCCGTACTGCTTTGCGTACTTCCTCATTCTCCCAATTCAGATCTGCCTGCGTTTTATCAAATAAAGTCAGGAAATATTGTCCCGTCAGTTCGTCATACTGCCAAGCAGGTCCACCGAACTTGGATTGCCAGTTGTTCGGCACACCGCCATCCGGGGCAGGATCTTTCCAAATATAATAATCCCGATACGGATTATCCTTGGAAGAGCGGGATTGCTGGAACCACTCATGATCGGTCGAAGAGTGATTCACCACGATATCAATCATCAGTTTCATATCGCGAGCCTTCAGACCTTTCAACAGCTCGTCAAAATCCTCCATCGTCCCATAATCCGGATTAATCCGGTAATAGTCCGCTACGTCATATCCATTATCATGTTGCGGGGATACATATACCGGCTGCAACCACACAATATCGATACCCAGATGCTGCAAATAATCAAGCTTCTCGGTTAATCCACGAATATCTCCGGTACCCGATCCGGTTGTATCATTAAAACTCTTCGGATAGACCTGATACACCGTTGATGTCTTCCACCAAGATGACGGAGTTGTATTGTTAGAACTCATGTTAACGCCTCCAATAAATTGTAATGCTCTCATGTGATGTTCTCGGTTAACTTCATATCTATATTACATAACTAAACATGTATATACAAGTTGAAACTATAATATGGTTATTCTTCGCCTCTTCTACACATTCCCCATAAACCTTTCCTCTGTAACATTTATTTTGGAATCAGCGTTCGTGAACTCCATGATATCTGTATTGGCACAAAAAAAACCGTCTGTTCTCCCTACATGTGGTGTGGGCAACAGACGGTATATCTTGGTTGAACTTTTTAAATGTACTCTGCTGTTTTTTACTTTTGTAATGGATTGTTATCATAGGGTTGCTGTCACTTGACTTCATCACCACAGCGGAGCCACGCCTCTTATGACATCTCTGGTGAAACGGAAGCTTTCCCTTGTTTGTCCTGCAGATTCAACTTCAGTAAGGAGAGCGCAGCTTGTTCTTCTCTTTCCAATTCAGCAGCACTGATCTCCCCAGACAGCACGGCACGCATTCGCTTTTGATCCAACAAACCTTCCCATTTTGCAACCACGAATGCTGCAACACAGTTGCCCATCAGGTTTGTGAAAACACGCATTGTATCCATAAAACGGTCTGCACCAAGCAGCAGAGCAACCGCTGCTACCGGAAAAGCATTGACGGCTACTGCCGTTGCGGACAGGGCCAGAAATGCGGAGCCAGGTACTCCTGCCATACCTTTGGAACTTAACATTAACACCAGCAGAATCGTAATCTGCTGCATCAATGTCAGTTCTATCCCTACGGCTTGAGCAACAAATACCGTTGCCAATGATAAATAGATTGAAGCGCCATCCAGATTGAACGAGTACCCCGTCGGCACCACAAGACCCACAACCGCACGATCGCATCCCGCCTTGGTTAGTTTGTCCATCATGCGTGGCATCACCACTTCCGATGATCCTGTTCCAATCGCCAGCATAACTTCAGCACGGGTATACTTCACAAATTGTAGGAAATTCAGCCCGGTGATCCACCAGGCAGCGAGTGCCAACATGATGAGAAACAACAGTGCTGCACCGTAACAGGCCAGAATCAACAGACCAAAGGACGACAATGTGGAAGCCCCATAGGCTCCTACCGTGTAGGCCATGGCTCCAAATGCACCAATCGGTGCAAGTTTCATGATATAACCGATGATGCGGAACACAATGCCGAGCAAGTTCTCAATCAGCGTCAGTACATTTTCTTTTGCCTTACTCTCCGTTGCTGCCAGCGCAACCCCGAACAGGCAGGCTACGAGCAGTACTTGCAGAAGTGCATTCTGTGCGAAGGCATCCACAACACTTGTCGGAATAATATTCATAATAAAGTCGACCGTGTGCGGTAACTCGGAACCATTCGTTTTCGCTTCAATGCCACTCGCGTCTATGGTTGAAGGGTTTACGTTCATTCCGGCACCTGGGCGAAGCAGATTGGCTGTCCCCAATCCAAGCACCAACGCCACTGTAGTTGCAATCTCGAACCACACGATGGCTTTCAGTCCGATACGACCTACCGAACTCAGATCTCCGATCTTGGCAATGCCTGTGACAATCACCATGAATATCAATGGTGCGATGATCATTTTGATCAATTTGATGAACCCTGTCCCGAGCGGTTGCAGCAAGCTACCCAGATCCGGCCACAGGATGCCTACCCCAATCCCGATGATTACCGCGACAATAATTTGAAAAAAAAGTGATTTCACAAATGACATGAACGCTCCCCCTGTTTGCGGTCAATTCGGATTTCCGTTTGGTTTCCGTGTAACTTTTTATATCATTCCAAACCAGAGTTCAACAATGGAATTTCAATGTTTTTGTCATTTGTACCAACTCTATCGGTGAAAATTGAACCTGAAACCGAAAAAAGACGAATATCGCGTCAGTTATCTTGACGTGATATTCGTCTTTATCCAAAAATACAATTATTATTGAACAGGGGTTAAATGTGGTTTACAGGGTAAGAGAATCTCCCGGGGCCAACACACGCCCTTCCAACCCTTTTGCAGCCAGCTGTTGCACGAAGTGTTCCGCATCCTGACGAATCACCGGGAATGTATCATAATGAACCGGAATCGTCAGTTTGGCATTGAACCATTCGGCCGCTTGCAGTGCATCCTCAGGTCCCATGGTGAAATGTCCACCGATCGGCAAGAAAGCTACATCAATGTCATGACGATCACCAATCATTTTCATATCCCCGAAGAGACTCGTGTCCCCTGCATGCAAAATCGTTTTACCACCAATAGTAATGATATATCCAGCAGGCAAACCTGCATACATAATCCGTTGTTCTTCTTCCAGCACAATCCCGGAAGTATGGAATGCCTGAATCATTTTGGCTTGAGCAAAGCCAAGATCCACCGTTCCGCCCATATTCATGCCGAGCGTATCCAGACCTTTCCAGGACATATATGTAGCCAATTCCACAATAGCCACAACTTTGGCGTTATTCGCTTTGGCGATAGGTTCAGCATCAAGGATGTGATCCATATGTGCATGTGTCAGCAATACAACATCGGTCTTGATATCTTCAGGCTTCGTGACGGCAAGCTCGTTGCCACGCAGGAAGGGATCAATGATCAGTGACTTTTCTTCTGTGCCCAGCTGTACACTGGAGTGACCATGGAACGTAATATTCAACAACTCGGATTCCTCCCGACATATGTTTTGATTATTTTGAAACCACTATTGATTATAAATCATAGCTCTTCACCAACGCAAAAATGGATAACTTCCGTCTCACTGCTTCCTACGATATACCCTTGCTTCATATGGTTGAAGCTGAATGGCACCTTCATCGGTAGAATAACGTCTGCTGACATTGCTGATGATCAGCTTGGCATGCTCCGCATCCCACCCTTCAGGCCACTCCATCTCAGGCTCATGCCCACGAAAATTCAAAATGACCAACATCTGCTCATCATCCAGCGTTCGTGTATAGGCATAGATATCCGGATCATCCGGCAGCAGTAGTTCATACGCGCCATAGATCAGCACTTTATGTTGTTTGCGAAGTGCAATCAGCTTTCTGTAATAATGCAAAATGGATTGTGGATCACTTTCGGCATCAGCTACGTTAATCTCAGGATAATTATCATTCACCTGTATCCAGGGCTGACCTTGAGTAAATCCAGCGTGTTCCGTATCATCCCATTGCATTGGCGTACGGGCATTATCGCGACTCTTCAGCCAAATCGCCTGCATGACTTCATGCTTCGACTTACCTTGACCAATGTAATGATTATAATAATTTTTCGTCTCAATATCCCGGTATTGCTCGATATTCGGAAAAGCGACATTGGTCATGCCGATCTCTTCTCCCTGATAGATATAAGGTGTTCCTTCAAGTGTAAGCATCCACGTGGCCAGCATCTGAGCAGAACGCACTCGATATTTACCGTCATCACCAAAACGGGAGACCGGGCGTGGCTGATCATGGTTGCCCATATAATTGGCGTTCCAGCCTCTACCATGCAAAACCGTTTGCCACCGGCTCATGATTTCTTTGAGATCAGTCAATTTCCATTCCTTGTAGTTCCACTTACCAATTCCGGAAGATTTGGCATCGATGAACATATGCTCAAACTGGAATACCATATTAAGTTCATCACGATCAGTCCCCACATAAGCCAGCGCTTGCTCAGGCCCAAGTCCCGAAGTCTCGCCAACCGTCATAGGTCCGTATGGTTTCAGGATCATGTTATTCAGCTTTTTCAGAATCGAATGGACTTGTTCCAGGTTGGAAAAGAGCTGATATGCCGGAACCACTGGCAGATTGTCCGGATTGTGGGCACTTGGCAGCCCCTCTGCCTTGGCGATATGCGCCACTGCATCGAAACGGAATCCGTCTACCCCTTTTTCCAGCCACCAATGAACCATCTCATACATCTCTTCCGCCATCTGTTCATTGTTCCAGTTGAGGTCGGGTTGCTGTTCCGAGTATAGATGAAGATAATACTCATTCGTTTCGGCATCATGCTTCCACACTGAACCTCCAAAATAGGATTCCCAATTATTCGGCACCTGGCCATTTTTGCCTGAACGCCAAATATAATAATCCCGCTTCGGATTCATCTTTGACGACCGCGATTCGGCAAACCAGGCATGTTCATCCGACGTATGATTCAACACCAGATCCATCATGATCTTGAGACCACGCTTATGTGCCTCTGCCAAGAGTCGATCAAAATCCTCCATCGTGCCATACTTGCGCAGAATGGCGTAATAATCACGTATATCGTATCCGTTATCATGTCCTGGTGAATCATAGATGGGACAGAGCCATATCACATCCACGCCCAAATTCTCTAAATAATCGAGCTTCTCACAGATCCCCTGCAAGTCGCCATACCCATCTCCGTCCGAATCGTTGAAGCTGTTCGGGTAAATCTGGTATACCACACTCTCTTTCCACCAAACGATATCGCCCACCTCGCTTTCATCTTTGTACTATATATAAATTGAACTAAAGGATATTTACACTGGACACTCCGATGACAGAACAACCTTCCAATCGCTGTTATCCCCAGATTTTATGAATTACCCCAATAAAGGGAAAATCCAGGTATAGCCTATGCTTCCGATGCAGCTTTCTTTCAGAAAGCTTTTAGGCGAACGCATTCGCTTCTTCAGGTTATTTCTGTTCTCTCCGTTTCGTGTAAATGTTAGTTCAATTTATATATATAATCTCTGTATACGATATAAATAAGCCGTTAATATGTTTTATCCGAAATGATTCCCTTGTAAACATATGAAAGGGTTCTTATGCAAAAAGACTCGGTCATGGACCGCGATCTGCGGCTCAATTCCGAGTCTTTCCTGGTGATAATAAGAATAGCTTAAATCCGGCGTAACCAATCCAGGCACCGACTGTGTTCAGAATAATGTCATCCACATCGAACGAACCTACACGTGTAATCAATTGGATGACTTCAACACCAAGCAGAAGCAAAACAACTGTGGATGTGAAGATCAGGAATGAACGACACCTCCGAAACAACCAGGGAATCCAGATGCCCAGTGGAATGAACAATACGATATTGCCGAACAAATTCTTGACCCAGGCATCTGTATGGTACCTCTCCCTCTCCAATAGAAGTGGCCGAATGGTCTCAAAGGGGACGAGATTATATTGATAATACAAGCCTTGCGTTCGTCCACTGACAAACAGTAAATTGCCCATGATCAATACGTATAACACTGCCATGAAACCAACCGTTGCAAGTATCCACTTGGAGTGGAGCCACGACTTTTCGTTCATTCCCTCTATCCTCCGACCTTGTTTTCCGCGAAGCGGTAGGTCTATTTTAACGGGATATAGATCTTCATGTCCAATTGTTCAGGAGTTGATTTCCAGACATCCGTCACTTCAAAGTCTGGTCCTTCCCTCCGTTCATAGTTCGACTGTGGCAGCCAACTGCCATAGATCATTTTCCTGATATCCTGCCCTGAGCCTTCCACGGTGAACTCTGCATACAATCCTCCCGGAATTTCAATCGAGGTAAAACCGGGTTCAAGCACCTGAGATGCTCCACTGCTCTCTTCACCCACAATAAAAGAAAATGCTCCATCCTCTTCAAAATGACAAGCCACACCATAAGCCATATCAGCGCGTGTCCTCTCCGGGATCGCCATGAATCTCTGTTCCACATCAAAATCGTGATAAAATCCAGGTATTTCAGCATAATGCTGATTGTCATTCAGGTTGGTCTTATATTCATAGCCGGCAATCCAGTTCGGTTCCCGTGTGACCAGACGGGGTGTGTTCATATGGAATGTTCCATTAAGCGAAGTTCGATAATCATTGAAATCAATGCTCTGTTGCATCTTCAAAAGAGACAACTGATCCGCTTCCAACTTGCGCAGCTTCGCGGGTGTCATTCCAAAGTATGCTGAAAATGCACGGGTAAACGCCTCCTGAGATCGATAGCCAAAGTTCATCGCAATATCCAATATGCCTTCCGACGAGCCCCGCAGCAT
Source organism: Paenibacillus sp. FSL R5-0517 (assembly GCF_037974355.1). NCBI lineage: Bacteria > Bacillati > Bacillota > Bacilli > Caryophanales > Paenibacillaceae > Paenibacillus > Paenibacillus sp. FSL R5-0517. The sequence goes on along the minus strand of NZ_CP150235.1, from coordinate 2,793,747 downwards.
CCCGGCAGCTTCCGTTAATCTTCGTCTGCGCACATATTCCAGTACAGTGAATCCGGTGATCGCCTGAAATAAACGTTGAAAATGAAACGCCGAAAAGCTCGCAGCAGCAGACGTCTCTCTGATATTAAAATCATCCTGCAAATGCTGCTCCAGATACTCAATCGCAAGCTGAATTCGTGTGTAATGATCCATAGTGACGGCTCCCCTATCTAATTCGAAATATCAAACGATTTCTTATGTAGTATGACTGAGATCCGGAACATTTTTTTGATTTTGTGTGCGAACTTGTATGAGTTAGGATAAGTGAAATCCGTTTCTCTTCATTCTGAATGTCACTATAATAAAATGTATGCCAAAATCCCCTTGCTCTACAAGGAGATACCCCTACTCTGATTGATTAACCAGTAGAGATCACTCTTGTGAACAAGGGGACCTATTTGTCTAGAAATCTATGCTCAACCTTTCCAGTTCCCCGACACGGGATGAATACCCCAGATATCTGTGGCATACTCACTAATGGTACGGTCACTGGAGAATATACCGGAATGCGCCGTATTTAATATCGCTTTTCGAGTCCAGCCCGGAATATCCCGATACGCTTGGTCAATGGCAGCATGCGCATCTGCATAAGCAGCAAAATCACGCAATACAAAGTATTCGTCACCATGAGCTAACAAGGAGTCATAAATATCCCAGAACTCCCCGTCACGATAACAGAATGCACCTGGATGCACCAATTGCTCCACGACCTCGCGAATGCGTTCATCATGCTGCACAATCTCATTTGGACGATAGCTGCCGGAACGATAGTACTCAAGCACTTCGTCTGCACGCAGACCATAGATGAACATATTTTCCTCTCCAACTTGCTCTGCCATCTCCACGTTGGCTCCATCCATCGTGCCAATCGTCAAAGCACCGTTCATCATAAACTTCATGTTGCCCGTACCGGACGCTTCCTTCCCTGCGGTTGAGATCTGTTCACTAACATCCGCAGCAGGAATGATTTTCTCTGCAAGAGAGACGGAATAGTTCTCGAGGAAAAACACCTTCAAGCGATCATTCACGGCCGCATCCCGATTCACCGTATCAGCGACGGTATTGATCAGCTTGATAATTTTCTTGGCAAAATAATAACTCGGCGCTGCCTTGGCACCAAAGATGAACGTACGCGGTACCATATCAAATGAAGCATCATTCTTAAGTCGATTATACAGATGCATGACATGCAGAATGTTTAACAGCTGCCTTTTGTACCCATGCAGTCTCTTCACCTGTACATCAAAAATGGAATCGGGGTTCACTGATGTCCCGGTATGGTCCAGAATATACGCAGCAAGCCGCTCTTTGTTATCCCGCTTAATCAAACGGAACTGCTCCTGGAATGATGCACTATCCGCAAAGCCAGCCAACTGGTCCAGCTTACCCGGCTCTGTAATCCATTCGTTACCGATGGTATCCGTAATCAGATCCGACAGTTTCGGATTGGCATGCATCAGCCAGCGGCGATGGGTAATCCCATTGGTTTTGTTATTGAAACGCTCTGGATACAGTGCATAGAACGGAGCCATCTCGCGCTCTTTCAAAATCTTGGTATGCAATGCAGCAACACCATTCACGCTATGACTGCCTACAATCGCCAGATGCGCCATCCGTACCTGATCATTCGCAACAATCGCCAGATGCCCTATACGATCCTGATCTCCCGGATACCGATCCAGCAGCATGCCACAGAAGCGTTTATTGATCTCTTCAATGATCATGTAGATCCGCGGCAGCAGCTTGCTGATCATGGCTACAGGCCATTTCTCAAGCGCCTCACTCAGTGTTGTATGATTGGTATACGATACAGTACGCGTTGTGATGTCCCATGCTTCATCCCAGCCATAACCCTTCACATCAATCAGGATGCGCATCAGTTCCGGTATAACCAAAGTTGGATGTGTGTCATTAATGTGGAAGGCCACTTTATCTGGCAAACGATCATACGGTAGCTCCAGCTTGTTAAACGTACGCAAGGCACTCTGTACGCCTGCTGAACACATGAAGTATTGCTGCTTCAATCGCAGCAGCTTTCCCTCGTACTGGGAATCATCCGGATACAGGAATTCGGAGATCGATTCAACGGAACGGCTATAATCCAGATAACCGTAGTAGTTCGATGGGGTGTCAAGTGAAGTCTCACGCTTCGGTTCAGCACTCCATAGCCGCAATGTGTTCACATGCGTTTGACCATAACCGATGACAGGCACGTCATAGGGAATGGCTACAACCGCTTCGGCATCTTTGGTAACAAATTGATATTCCCCATCTTGCTCGTGAGCTTCTACCCGGCCCCAGAACTGCACTTCCACTTTTTTGTCTGGACGGCGGACTTCCCATTCATTGCCCTTATCCAGCCAATTGTCGGGTAGCTCTACCTGATTGCCATTGATGATTTTTTGCTCAAACAAACCGTATTTGTATCGAATGCCACAACCATGTCCTGCATATCCGAGTGATGCGAGTGAATCCAGGAAACAGGCAGCGAGTCGTCCCAGACCTCCGTTACCGAGTCCTGCATCTGCCTCCTGTTCTTCTACCTCTTCCAAGGAAAAACCCAGCTCCGCCAGACTATCACGGACGAGTTCCAACTCGTTTACATTCAGCAGATTGTTGCCGAGCAGACGTCCAATCAGGAATTCCAGCGAGAAGTAATAGACCTGTTTATCCTGGCGCTGCTTGAACCCCTGATTCGACGCTGCCCAATCCTGTCCTGCATATTCACGGATCATGCTTCCCAGTACATGGTACACGTCTTCCTGTGTGGCTTCTTCAATCGGTTTGCCCAATTTGCTGACCAAATTCCGTGTAAAGATACTCTTGAACGTTTCTTTGTTGTCAAACAAAAGTAGGTTCCTCCCGGGGAAACCCTGCAGGATGATGGCGGTTCATACACTCCGTTGCTCAACATTGTGCAAAGTGGCCGTTACGGTGACGAATCGTTCTTATGATCGCTGTTGTCTCCAAATTTTCTCGATTACCTATATACATTGAACTAAATAATATTCACACTGGCCACTCCGATGACAGAATAACCTTCCGATCACTGTTATCCCCAGATTTTTTTGATTCCTTTTTTTAAAAGGAAAAATCCGGGGATAAAGGCGAACGCTCCGCTTCTTCAGGTTCTTTCTGTCCTCTCCGTTTTGTGTAAATGTTTAAGTTTAATTTATATAGTAAAAGGTTGAAATTTGGAGACAATATACGCTTCTTCAGAATCGATTTCGTCCCCTTCACTTACTGCTAGGCTCTTTACCAAACAACTTTCGTCTACGAACCTTAAATCCATCCTACAGGATTTTTATTTTATATATATTTATAGAAGATATCGGTTACGTGCGGGCTTTAGATAATAGTGCTTTTCGCTAAAATGTATGGATTCGACCGGTCACCGATCAGCGTCTGTCCTCCGGTCAGCTTCACGTCTTTATCCAAAATGACGTTCTCAAGCACTGTCCCTTCACCAATGTAACATTTCTGCATGATAATGGAACCTTTGATTTTGGCACCTTTGGCCACCTGTACACCACGGAACAGAATGCTGTCCTCCACCTCTCCACCCACAATGCAACCGTTGGCAAGGAGGGAATGTTTAACATTGGCGGTATCCAGGTATTTGGCAGGCGCTTCATATTTGATTTTGGTTTGGATCGGATCTTCCTTGAACAGTTGTTCATATTGCCCTGTGTTGAGCAGATCCATACTGTTGCGATAATAACTGTCAATGGAATTGATGACTGCGTGATAGCCATCATATGCATACGCAGCGATATTCAATCCATCCGGATTTTTTTGAATCACATCCCGGAAGAAATGGCTCTCGCCATGATCAATACAGCGCTGCACCTGGCGCAAGAACAATTCTTTTTCCATGATGAAAATTTCTGTATATATATTCGGGTGATTAGCGCTTTGGTGAATGTCCACCACATTACCGTCCCCGTCATGGTCAACTTTGACACAGGCGTCATGCTCAGGCAGCAGTTGATCCACTTTTTTGCAGACCAGTGTAACGTCCGCTCCTTTGCTGATGTGATACCTGTAGACATCCTGGAGGTCTGCTTTGGTCACATGGCGACTACCTGCATGCACAACATACTGTCCTGCACCTCTGTGGAAAAAGTCCAAATTATTATGAAAATGCTGCAAATCCCCCTGTGATGTGTCTGTTGGATCGTTCCAGTCTGGTGGCAAAATAAACATGCCCCCATGCTTACGATCCAGATCCCAAGGCTTCCCATCACCAAGATGGTCCATCAACGAGCGATATTTTCGCCGTACAAATACACCTATACTCTCAATCCCTGCATTCATCATATTGGATAGAACAAAATCGATCAGACGGTAACGCCCGGCATAAGGCACCGCGGCTCCGCAGCGAAAGTACGTCAATTCCTTCAATTCCTCAAGTTCATGGTCAAGGTTAATAACTCCGATCAATTGTTTCATCGCATGCACCGTCCTTTTGACTTCAATTAGGCCTTGCTGGTTATTCCTTGGCGAAGCTGACGTTCCAGTTCTTCCTGATCGACGAGCAATATATCACTCTCATCTTCCGGTGCAGGCGAAATCTGTGTTCCATCAGGAATAACCAATCCTTCTGCGATAATAGCTCGGTAAATGCGCACATTTTGCCCGATTTTCACTCTTGGCATGATGACCGAATCGATAACAGCGCTGTTCTCCCCAACGTCTACCCCGTAGAAGAGGACGGAATGGTTGACCTCGCCGTGCACAATACTGCCTTCACTAATAATACAATTGCGAACCTTCGCCGAAGGTGAGATGTATTGTGCAGGTTGGTTCGGATTACGTGTAAAGATACGCCAGTCCGGATCATTCAGATTAAACGGTGTGTCTTCGTCCAACAGGTCCATATTGGATTCCCACAGACTGCGAATGGTACCTACGTCTTTCCAGTAACCTTCAAATGGGTATGCATATAAGGATTTTTCGTTTTCAAGCAACAAAGGAATAATATCTTTACCAAAGTCATAGGAGGTGGATGCCTGTTGTTCATCCTGGATCAGGAAACGTTTCAGTACATCCCACTTGAAGAGATAGATACCCATGGAAGCGAGTGTGCTCTTGGGTTCAGGAGGTTTTTCTTCAAATTCATAGATGCTATAGTCATCGTTGGTGTTCAGCACCCCGAATCGGCTGGCTTCTTCCAATGAGACATCAATGACCGATATGGTGCAATCCGCATCTTTATCTTTGTGATACTGGAGCATTTTTTCGTAGTCCATCTTATAGATATGATCCCCTGACAAAATGAGCACGTGCTCAGGATCGAATTGTTCAATAAAGTTCAGGTTACGGAAGATGGCATCTGCTGTACCACGGTACCAACTGCTTCCGTCTTCACGTTCATGGGGAGGAAGTACGTATACTCCGCCATTTTTACGGTCCAGATCCCAGTCACTGCCAATACCAATATAGGAGTGCAGGACAAGTGGTTCATATTGAGTTAATACGCCCACTGTATCAATACCCGAGTTAGAGCAGTTACTTAGCGGAAAATCAATAATTCGGTACGTACCGCCAAAATATACTGCCGGCTTAGCCAGTGATTTCGTTAATCCTTTTAACCTCTTCCCTTGCCCTCCGGCAAGTAGCATCGCTACAACTTCTTTTTTCGCCATCATTACAGCCTCCTCCACGTGCATTCGTTCTGATTCATTTCAGAGCCCATAATCGATATTCTGTTGTGTGGACACTGTTGTCATGATTAGGAGCATGCTGTACAGATGTGTAACCGGATAAGTCTTATTGAAGTTGAACTTTTTGATTGTGAAGCCTGAGATAGAGATGATGCGGTGTAGAATTGCCTTGACTGACTTACAGAGGTGAATGTTAAATGAAGAACTTAAGATGTAGCTCGTGAGCAATGAAATAGAATACTCCTATTTAACATTAAACACGAAACGGACTGGGGAATCTTACTGGAAAACATCGACATCAAGTTTCGGGTAAGATTACCCTTTCTCTAGCCGCTGTTATTCATATTGTATTCGATAATAGAGAAGCAAAATCCTTTAGTTTTTGTGCAATTATTAAGTGGAAAAATAAGTAAAAATATCGAGTTTACACGACAAAAAAGCCGACTTTCGATCTCGGCTCATTTTGTCTATTATTTTTGAATTGGATAATCCGTGATCCTCAACATCAATAGGATCGTACTTTGATATATCCGTTTCTGAAAAAGTCTATATAATTTTGCGGAATAGCTCCATCACTTCATCCTTGGACGGTTGATAGGGATTTCCTGGTGCACAGGCATCTTTCATCGCGTTATCGGCAAGCAGTTCCACATCCGGATCTTTCACCCCCAGCTCAGACAGTTTCTCAGGAATCCCAACTTCCTTCGATAGCTGACGGATGGCCTCAATGACGTAATCGGAACACTCCTCATCACTTCTACCCTTCACATCCATACCAATCGCTTTGGCAATGTGACGGAATTTGCCCGGTACATGCTTGGCATTCAACTCCTCCACATAAGGGAGTAACATGGCGTTGCACACACCATGCGGCAAATCATATACGCCACCCAGTTGATGCGCCATCGCGTGGACATAACCCAGACCCGCATTGTTAAAAGCAATCCCGCCAAGGAAACATGCGTACGTCATATGTTCCCGCGCTTCCAGATCACTGCCGTCTCTCACCGCTCTTGGCAAATATTCAAAGATCAATTCAACAGCTGCTGCAGCTGTCGCACTTGTCACTGTAAATCCACCAGGCGTAACCATCGCTTCCACGGCATGGGTTAAGGCATCCATTCCCGTAGCCGCTGTGAGACTTGCTGGCTTGCTGAGCATCAGCTCCGGATCATTAACCGACAGGGAGACCAGACTATTACGGTCCACCATTACCATCTTTACTTTACGTTCCTCATCTGTAATCACGTAGTTCATTGTCACCTCACTCGATGTGCCAGCCGTTGTGTTAAAAGCTACAAGTGGCACGGACTTATGTTTCGATTGATGCAATCCTTCATATTCACGGATATGCCCACCGTTGGTAGCCACAATGCCAATACCTTTGGCAGCATCCTGTGGTGAACCTCCGCCTATCGATATAATGGCGTCACAGCCATGATCTTGGAATAATCGATGTCCGTCATGTACATTCTGACATGTTGGATTAGGCTGAACCTCATCATATACGACATAGTCTAACCCTGATTTTCTTAATATAGACAGTACCTGCTCTGCAACGCCTGAAGTTATCAAATGACGATCACTCACGACCAGTGCTTTGCAGATACCCATCTGTCCAATCATCTGGCCTGCTTCCTGTAAACAACCTCTACCCATCAAGTTCACGGGCGGAACATAATATGCATGTGTTGCCATCTGAACCAGCCTCCTGTAACCCCTGATTTACTATCTACATTGTAACTGAATCCGTTTTCAGATATAGTGAAATAAATCACAATGGACACGATAAATGTTACACTGAAGTTTATTTTTACCCGTAATGAAAAAAAGACGACCCGGACACCCGAAGGTATCCAAGCCGTCTTGCCTATCAATCTTAAAGCTATATCCACTACTTATACCTTACGAAGGTACTTTCATTGAAACATCCTTATCCTTACGAAGGCTTAAAGCGCCTTATCGTTCACACCGTCAAGCCATGCCTCAATATCTCCAATTACGGAGGAAACACAACCGTCCTCAAATGGTGAGTTCAATCCAGCCAGTTCAACCAATCCTGTGAAGGACAAACTTCCTCCCGCTTTGCACAATGTCAGGTAATCGGCCCATGCGGACTTCATATCTTCGTTGCTGCGTTTCCAGAACTGGAATGCACAGATCTGTGCCAACGTATAGTCAATGTAATAGAACGGCGATGAGAAAATGTGACCCTGCTTATGCCAGAAACCACCCTGCTCCAGATAAGCATTATCTTTGTAATTGATGTGTGGCAGATAGGTCTTCTCAATGTTACGCCATGCCTGCTTACGCTCCGTTGGTGTCGCATCCGGGTTCGCATATACAAAATGCTGGAATTCATCCACAGCTACACCATACGGAATGAACAACAAACCGGAAGACAGGTGATCAAACTTGTATTTGTCCGTATCTTCCTTGAAGAACAATTGCATCCAAGGCCATGTGAAGAACTCCATACTCATGGAATGAATCTCAGCCGATTCATATGTCGGCCAGTTGTATTCAGGCACTGCAAAATCACGGCTCTCATACACTTGGAAAGCATGACCTGCTTCATGTGTCAATACATCAATATCACCGGATGTACCGTTGAAGTTGGAGAAGATAAACGGCACTTTGTAATCGTTCAGGAACGTACAATATCCGCCCCCTTGTTTACCTTTTTTGCTGACCAGATCCATAAGCTCGTTGTCGGTCATCATCTGGAAAAATGCATCCGTCTCTGGCGATAATTCAGCGTACATTTTTTTACCATTCTCAATAATCCATTCCACATCACCCTTAGGTGTCGGGTTACCTGTCTTGAAGCTGAAGCCCTGATCGTAATAATACAGTGTATCCACATCAATCCGATTACGCTGGCGCTCTCTGAGCTTGGTCGCTACAGGTACAATATAATCGCGAACTTGGGCCCGAAAGTTGGCTACCATCTCTGCGTTATAATCCGTACGGTTCATGCGATCATAGCCGAGTTCCACATAGCTTGGATATCCCAGTTTTTTCGCAATCTGTGTACGCACTTTAACCAGTTCATCGTAAATACGATCGAATTCAGCCTCATGCTCAGCCATGAACGTGTATCTGGCTTCCGAAGCCCGCTCACGCATGGAGCGATCCGTGGACAGTTCAAATGGATGAAGCTGTGGTAACGTGCGCTCTTCACCTTCGAAAGGAATTTTGGCCGAAGCGATCAGCTGATTGTATTCTGTGGAAAGTTTGTTCTCCTTCTGGAGTTCTTCAATGATTTCCGGGCTGAATGTTTTCAGTGAAAGATCCGCCAGTTGGAACAGCTGTGAACCCCATTTTTGCTCCAATTCATTGCGGAATTTCGAGTTAACCAGTGCACGGTAAAAATCCGTAATATATTCCTGCACAATGGGTGCATTTTCATCCAGAAATTCGTTCTCCGCTTTGTAAAACTCATCATTGGTATCAATGGAATGACGGATGTAGACCAGTTGGGCTTGCGTCTCAAAGTCACTGCGCAGCGCATTAATCTGATCCATGAACCCACTCTGTTCCTCAACCGTTGTCGCAGCTTCAAAACCGCTCAACAGCTCACGGAAAGATGTCTTGATGTGTTCCAGATTCGGACGTGTATACGTATACTCACTAAATTTCATTTATGTACACCCTTTCCTGTTTGGCAGAATCTCGAGAGTATCCCGAGTTAAACTAACCCCTATTATACAAAAGAGCAGCTAAAAAATCCCATCTTTACGAAAAATATTTGTCCATCGGTCAAATTTGTACAACATTGTTGACTACATATATTACGTGCTAATGTAAGATCATTTCTTCAAAAAACTTTCAAACACAAATAAGCCCGCCTCGCATTAGCGAAGCCAGCTTATAGGTTGTCTCTCTTCTTTTCACATTTAAAAAATACTAGCTTTGGTCTTTATCCATAATCTGATAGAACCAGCCCATTCCGACCATGCCCACGACCATAATAACGGCCATAATAATGATATATGTCATGAATGTAACCTCCCTGCTTCCGTATATTCATCACACTACTACTAGTGTACACGGTGAAACACCGTTTGAATTGACCGAACATTGACAAAAATACGAAATCTTCAATTTTAACATATTGATTATTTCCCACAGGGCACTATATCATACGTACCTCACTGCAGGGTTCAAAGTTTCATCCGCCATGTTTACGGTGTATACTATACTTCTATGAAATGGAATTTGGATTTTTACGCAGAAAGGTTGAAAGACATGTCGACTCGCATCCCCTTACGTCAGCTAATGCTTACTGTTCTACTAGTCCTTATGTTATCTATTTTATCCGCCTGTGCGGATGGAGAAGCCCATCTAACGGTGAATATGGACGGATCAACGGATCTGGATCTCAATCTCAACGTAAAGAACTCCGCTCTTGGAAAGATTGGACAAGACAATCTCATGCCTCTGATCGCAGATGCATTGAATCGAAATAACTTCCAGGCAGAGGTTTCGGAACAGGGAGATCAGAAGCAACTCACAGCGACCACCCATTATGAAAAAAGCAATACAACCAACTTTGATACGTCCAAGTTACCACAAGGGATCAAAGTTGAACAATCAACTTCTCCCGGCTTCTTCACTTCCAAGATGCACATTACAGCAGAAGCCGACCTCATGGAATCCATGCCGGATGGTGAGATCAAAAATCAGATTAACAAGGTGCCTAGCTTTCTTAAGAACCTCTTGTTAAAAGATGTTAACTTTGATTTTAAGTTGTCTTTGCCTATCAAGGCAGCTGATTCCAATGCGGATCAGGTAGAGGATGGCGGAAAAACGCTCATTTGGCACGTTTCCCCCCTCCAGATGAATAAACTGGATCTGACTGTACAGGTCCCCAACATTCGGAACATCATCATCGTTGCAGTCATTGGCCTATTATTCATCGTTGCTCTGCTCATTTGGTTTTTGGTTCGTCGCAAACGGGCCAGACAGAGACATAGTGCAGGATCACATCGCGGAAAAAATTAATTCCTTCACACCAATTTTATTTGTGACTTGCCAAACGGTGTTGTGGATAGTAGAATACATCCGTACTGTGTGAACGGTTAATTTTTTATTCAGCAAAGCTAAAGAGGTGACAGGTTTCATGAATATCCGCGAATGCCCACTACCTGGTATTGGAGTTAAGTACCAGTTTGATACAAAGGGCGGCCAGCAGTTAGTCATTATTGTGCATGAGGACGGACGCCGTGAATTATTCTCCGTTGATCCACAAGACAACGAAGAACTCACTCTGATTGCAGATTTGGAAGATGACGAATGCGTAACCCTCTCCGGGTTAATCGGAGGCTGGTCGTAAATGACAGAATAACCTGTACCTTGAATTCAAGGCACAGGTTATTTTTCTGTTACGTTACCCTTTGAGAGCGAATATATGGAACCCATGTATTTAATACACGGCTGATCTCCGCGGAATGGAACGGTTTGCTAATAAAGTCCTGCATCCCGCATTTCAAGCACTCCTCGCGGTCACTCGCACCTGCAAAAGCAGTTATCGCTGCAATAACCGGTATCTCTGGATGGCTCTGTCTGATTCGACAGGTCGCTTCAATCCCATCCATAACGGGCATTTGAATATCCATGAACACCAGGTCATATTGAACCTTGTTCAATGAATCAACGGCCTGTGCACCGTTCTCAACGATATCACATACTCCGCCAAACTTGCGCAGCATCTCCTCCAACAGGTGGCTGTTGACCGCTTGATCTTCAGCAATCAATATTTTGAGGTCATGGGCAAGACTGGCTCGATCCAATTGCAGTTCATCATTCTCAGTAATTTCGATCGGGTCACTACTTTCTTCTTGCCAGCGCTCCACTACGAGGGTGAACTGGAACTCTGCTCCCTCACCGATCTCACTCTGTACGCCAATCGCTCCACCCATTAATTCCACCAGTTTCTTGCTGATCGCAAGCCCCAGTCCTGTCCCGCCAAACTTGCGATTGATGGCCGGATCAAGCTGTGAGAAGGATTGGAACAACTGATGCTGCTTTTCTGTTGGAATACCGATTCCTGTATCTCTTACTTTAAAGGTCAACATCAGATTGTCCCGACCATGCTCATCTGAAAAATCAGCACCAACGCTCACCTGAATACGACCCTGCTCTGTGAATTTAACAGCGTTACCCACCAGATTAATCAGCACCTGCCGAATTCGTGTCTCATCCCCCCGAATTCGCTCAGGAATGTGATCCGACACTTCACAAAAGAGTTCAATATTTTTCTCTGAGGCCTTCAGCGCAAACAGTTCAATCACTCCACCCAGCATCGCCTTAATATCTACAGGTGCGCGCTCAAGATCCATTTTGCCTGCTTCGATTTTGCTGAAATCCAGGATTTCATTCAAAATGTACAAAAGAGATTCGCCGCTATCAATCATGATTTCTGCAAAGCCTTTCTGTTCATCATCCAGCTCGGTTTCCATTAATAGGTGGGCCATGCCCATGATGCCATTCAATGGTGTTCGAAGCTCATGACTCATGATAGCCAGAAACTCGGACTTCGCTCGGTCTGCATGCTCTGCTGCTTCCTTGGCACGTATGATGTCCTTCACAGATGTCATATCACGGAAAACCAAAACGGCTCCACGGGTTCTACCCTGATCCATAATCGGCTTCAATTGGAACTCCGCCAGGAAACTGGACCCATCCTGTCTCCAAAAAACGGATTCGGTACGCGGCAGACCTCGTCCCTCACGAACAGCCTGTAGAATTGGTGTATCCTTGGATGGGTAAGGGATTCCTTCGCTCTGCATCTGAATCATCATCTGTTCAAGAGGTTTGCCGTTCATTTCACTTGGACAGAAGTTCATGATCTCCGCAGCGGCCGGATTAGCAAAGTTCAGATTCCCTTCCAGGTCCAGTCCAATAACACCCTCAGACATGCCATTCAAAATCAATGCCCGTTCATAACTAAGATTCTCGATTTCCTCGACATAACGTTTGGACTCCGTAATGTCACTGGTAATCCCATAGACACCTACAACTTTATCCTCCAGTATAATAGGAACATTAATCACATTGGTTTCAATTCGCTGTCCATTTTTGTGAATCAAGCCTATCTCATAGCTCTGTGCCGTGCCCTTCACCGTTTCCTCAAAATGATATCGTGTCTTCTCCAGATCCACAGGATCAATGAGGTGATCAAAAGGTCGGCTCAGCAGCTCCTCCTTGCTGTGTCCCGTCAACTGTTCCTGACCCACATTGGCTTTCAGCAGATTGCCTTCCAGATCAAGAGAAGCCACGCCCAGGGGATTACAGTCAAATAATGATCTGTACTCCTGCATGCTTAACTGTTGTTGCTGGCTGGCTGTGATATCCCGGGTTACAGCGACGAGTTCTAACAATTCACCTGCACTGTCATAGACATAATGTGTAATGGTATCTGCCCACACCGTAGATCCGTCCTTATGTTGCAGGCGATAACTGAGCCGTTTGGGAGCCAGACCCCTTCTCTGCTCTTCCATATACGCTTCAACCAAGGGCACATCCTCCGGACAGATAACGAATGTTCCAGGCTTACCTATCACTTCTTCCAACTCATAGCCGAGCATGCTCTTGCATGCATTCGAAACATATTTAAATGTACGACTGGAATCGACATCATGTATTGCAATCAGGTCCAGTGAAGACTCTGCCAGCAGCCTCGAGATGCGACTGCTCTCCTCCAATTGCTTACGTTGCACAATAAGGATTTCCTCTGCATCTTTTTGTTTCGTAATATCAGCAGCTTGTACGAGCAGATACAAAGGTTCACCACTCGTTTCATCCCGTACGATGCAAGCTCTAATGGTTGCCCATAATAACGAACCGTCCTTGCGTTTCAGGCGAACCTCCGTCTCGTACATCTCCCTTGTTTTATGGGTCATTTCCCAGAACTTGCTGCGGAATTCCTCCATGTGCAGATCTTCTTCGCAGATCATATGTACGACCGAAGTATCGAGCAGTTCTTCTTCACTATATGCAAGCATCTCGCAAAATGCAGGATTAAGCTGCAACCACTTTCCATTTACATGCGATGCGACAGCAATGCCGATTGGTGCGTGTGTATACAATTGTTCGAACAGAGATCGGCTCTCTGTAATGGATTTCGACATCACGTGTCCTCCTTTATGAGAATCTGATTGTATTCCGTATGAATAGACCCGCTTGAACATAACTTCATCTATAGAGTACTACCCCAAATGCCATGATTTATAAACGAGGTCACACAAAATGTTCACAGGAAACGACATTTTTAAGCTTGGATGCCGGGACATTCAATATGTACATACCAATTCGAACACATCGCGTCATATACTACACAATACCCGTGCTCTACTGATAATACAATGTTGAATATTCAAACAGGAATGGAGGTTATGAATGATGATCATTGTCGCAAATCAACCCGCCCTGCTGAACCGCTCGGAATGGTCTGATTTTGAATGGTACTGGTTACAGCAACTTCAGGATCGTCCAACGAGATATGTTTACCAATCCATGGATCATCTTCGATTTGAATGGGACTTGAGAGGCTCGCTCGTGAATGCAGCAGAAGGACTGGATCGAAGCGGGGTGAATTTTGCATCCTTTGAAAAATCCAGATGTAATCCTGCCTTCTGGAATCGAAATGCAGAGGGTGGATTCGAGCTTAAACCGAACGTAACACCCGCTGACGGCATCCGGGATATTTGGAGGAATGGGCACTTGTATGCCTTTGAATGTGCAACAGCCACGGTCATTGTGCTGTATGGTGGCGTGCTGGGAAGCATTCGTGAAGATGCTTTTAATTCGCTGTTTCGAAATCTGCTGCTCTTTGACTGGCATTATGACAGCGACCTGCGATTGATCGAAAAAAATGGTAGTGAAACCGCGCTTCCAGGAGATGTACTGTATTTCAAAAATCCGGATGTTTCTCCCGAAACCCCCGAATGGCAGGGAGAGAATACGATTATGCTGCGCGAGGACTGGTATTATGGCCATGGGATTGGCATTGCAAGCGGCGGAGAAATAATACGTACCCTGAATCAGTTCCGCGTTCCAGGTAGCCGGGTCTCTGCTTACTTAATGGATATGGTTATTTATCCGGACTTCTTTTATTTATCTCGATTCGCCAAGAACAACCCGAATAATGTTGCCGCTGCTTCTACACCTGTATTACCCGGACAGTTATATGTACGTCTTGGGGGCAGTCGTTATTTACGCAGCTGAATTAATGATACAGAAACGGATTTCGCCTTGAGTTGCATCCCTGATATATCAATCCAAGTGACGATTAACAAGCCCAATGGTACAGCAGTTACCCTGCCATTCATTGGGCTTTTCTCACATTCGAATAATCATTACTGCATTCACATTGGCCTTGCTATGTGTTATCTCAATAATCGTCTGGCAATCTACGCATGGGGGTCCAGTTGCACGACAACCTGTTTACCACTTACCTGGACACCCGTCGTTTTACTACCGAATTCAGCCAGCGATTTGCTCAGTTGCTCTGCCCATTCCTTGCCAGCAGCTCCCTCTTTGGCTCCATGCACCTGGATGACGAGTTTTACCGAATCACCTTTCTTCAGGATGCGTTCCGCCTGAGATTGCTTGGTATCCCGGTCATGATCCTCCATTGCAAGGTTCAAACGAATTTCTTTTACTTTCCGTTTATCAGGGGATTTACTCGCTTTTTTCTTCGCCTGCTGCGCTTCCGCTTTGGCTGCTCCTGCACCGATCAGCTTGCATGGCGGCGGACTGGTCATCAAGGACAAGCACACCAGATCTACTTTATGCTGCTTCGCAAGTAGAAGGGCTTCCTTTGTGGGCATCACGCCCAGATCTTCACCATTCAATCCGGTAAGCTGTACTTCGGCTGCTTTGATTTTTTCATTTTTGATCATGATTCTTCCTCCTCCACATCAAAAGCCTGTCCTGATCATGTACCGATCAGAGCAGGCTAGGATGTCGTTGCTATTATTTGTAATACCTATCAGCGTATGAATACGCCAATCTGTCCGATTTATAACGTGTTGAATGCTTCCGTCAGAACCGGTACAATCTGTGATTTGCGTGATACTACGCCTTTCAAGAGCGCTTTGCTATCAGACAGTGTCACATTGTAGGCTTTCTCCACAGCTTTGGTGGATGCGCCATATGCCAGAGCCACAGAATCGTTGTTCAGAATGTCTGTTACGACAAATACGAACAGGTCGAGACCTTTGCTGGAAATGATCGCTTCAATGGCTGCTTCTAGCTCAGGTTGCTTCACGAGAACATCGTTCACATCTACAGCGTTAACCTGTGCAATTTCCACTTTGGCTTGACCCATTACGAATTCTTTGGCATCCAGGGAAATCAGCTCAGCAATTGTTTTTTGGCTCAGATCCGCGCCGGCTTTCAGCATGTCCAGACCATAGCTGTCTGCATCTACGCCAGCAATGGCAGCCAGTTCACGCGCAGCGGCTACATCCTGCTCTGTGCAAGTCGGGGATTTGAACAACAAGGAATCAGAAATGATTGCAGACAGCATCAGACCAGCAATCGGCGCACTCACTTCGATGCCGTTTTCTTTGTACATTTTATTCAAAATGGTTGCAGTACAACCTACAGGCTCTGCACGGAAATACAGAGGTCCGCTTGTCTCAAAGTTAGCAATACGGTGGTGGTCGATAACTTCCACGACAGTCACTTCCTCAATATCGCTTACGCTTTGCTGACGCTCGTTGTGGTCAACCAGAATAACCTTGTTTACTTCATTTGAAGCTGTTTTAATCAGGCGCGGTGCCTCAATTTTGAAATGATCCAGTGCAAACTGGGTTTCACCATTGACTTCGCCGAGACGAACAGCTTCAACGTCCTGACCCAATTTTGTTTTGAGATCCGCATAGGCGATTGCCGAACAGATCGTATCCGTGTCGGGATTTTTGTGACCGAAGATTAACGCTTTTTCCATATTTATAGCCCTCCGTCAATTCTCATTTATATAAGTTTAACCAAAGAATGTTTACACTTGCCACTCCGATGACAGAATAACCTTCCGGTCGCTGTTATCCCCAGATTTTTTGATTCCCTTTTTAAAGGTTAAATCCGGTGATAAGCATACGCTTCCGATGCAGCTTTCTTTCAGAAAGCTTTTAGGCGAGCGCTCCGCTTCTCCAGCTTTTTTCTGTCCTCTCCGTTCTCGTGTAAAACGTTTAGTTGAACTTATATAGAATAATACATGTCATATTTTAATCATACCCTACTGATTATAGCGCTTATAAGGCTTAATTCCAATCCCGTTACAGCGAATTAATTGCAAATCATTCTCAGGTAAGTCATCTTAGAAAAAAATAATATCCTCTCTGTAATTCTATTTCACAGAGGTCTTGGCCACATTCGCAATCAAGTGTTTCTCCAGTTTCTCGCCTTCGCACAAGGCCTGTACGAGTGCTCTGCCTGAATCCGGTGTCATCTGGCCATACCAGTCACCCTGTGGATACACAATCGACACGCATGCGTTGTCACACTGACCATTACATTTGGTACGAGTCGTATGGATGAATCCTCCCGCCTGCTGTTTAACAATCTCGTCCCGTACCGCCTGAGTTACTTCTTCCCCATCGTTACGCATGCATGTTCCACCATTACAGAGTAAAATGTGATGTTGCAGTTGATCCAGATTATAGATAGCCAAACTTGGTTCATTCCCCTCAAGTCGATATGATATGTATCCTATTTATTCCATCGTACAACCTTATAAATTAGCATATGAATTCCTGATACGCAACGAAAATATTAAATCTCGGACTCTTCCACGCTCTGCCCTTGCCGTACAAAAAAGGTCTGTAGACTGCCATCCTCGTTAATCTCCAGCATGTTCAATTGTGCTCCATAGGCACAACCACCATCAATGCCAATTTTGTCTCCGCTCGGGTCAAACCAAATGCCTGACTCATCATGCAAATGCTTCACGGGTGTGTGTCCAAATACGACCGTCTCTCTAATCGCCGTTGGTCTGGAATAGAATGGTTCCCGAATCCAAATGAAGTCCCGCTCGGACTGGTTTCTCCAATCTTCGATATCCGGGTTGATCCCGGCATGCACAAAAATATAACCCGGTATCTCGTACACCAGCGGAAGCTGATCCAGAAACTGAAGATGATGTTCATAATGTGTACGTATCCACTGTTTGGCTTCAGCATAAGCTTCCCAATCGATCTGTTGCTCATCATATGTAAGCTCCAGATCCAGATAACTTGCCATCGTGTTTAATCCACCATTACGAATCCAATGCTGATCATATTGCTCAACATCCTGAGTCAGCGCCTTGACCATCATGGCATCGTGATTGCCTTTAATCACTATAATATTGTGCCGTTGCTGAAGCTGCATAATCTGTTCGATGACCTGCCTGCTGTTTGGACCGCGATCCACATAATCACCCAGCAAAATCAACTCATCTTGCAAAGGATTATAATCTGCAAGCTTAAGCAATGCATTCATTTCATCGTAACAGCCATGAATATCACTAATGACACATCTGCGCATATGAATCTCTCTCCTCTCCCTGATCAAGCAAGAGTATAACCGGAACCTTGCAAGAGCAAAATTCCGGTCTGTTCAGAGTAGTTATTCCCGCTTGCTGATTATTAGTCCTGCTTGAGTCCAAAGGCTTCTGCAATCAAGCCGAATGAGCGTAGACGTGCTTCGAACGAATGGATCGCTGACGCGATAATGACTTCATCCGCTTCATGACGTTCAGCCATAGCGGTAATTTTGTCTCTCACCTGATCCGGTGTACCCACGATGGAAAAAGAACGACGTTGACGGATCTGTTCCATCTCCATCGCTGTGAATGGATAGTTGTTCACCGTCTCCAGGGATGGGAAGGAACTCTGTTCAAGTCCCCGTCCGAGTCGCAGGAAGAATAGTTCATTGCTGCGCGCCAGTTCAGCCGCTTCTTCCTCTGTCTCTGCACAGAACGCCGAGACAGCGATCATGGAATGGGGTTTGTCATTCAGGATGGACGGCTTGAAATGTCTACGGTAATGTTTCATTGCTTCTTCGCCGCCTGGTGTACCGAAGAATTGGGCAAACGCATACGACGTCCCTTGCGCAGCTGCAATCCTCGCACCTTCGGAGCTGGAACCTAGCAACCACACTTCGGGTACCGTTGGAACCGATGGTCCGGCTACCAGAGACGCAAACCGATGATCCTCAGGCAATTGCTCGTGGAAGTATCCGCCTAGATCCGCAATCTGCTGTGGGAAGAATTGTACATTCGATGATTTGCCTTCGTTCAGCGCTCTGCTGGCAATCGGCATTCCGCCTGGTGCTCTGCCAATTCCAAGGTCAATCCGCCCCGGATGCAACGCTTCCAGCAGACGGAAATTCTCCGCAACCTTATAGGCACTATAATGAGGTAACATGACTCCACCGGAACCTACCCGAATGTGATCCGTATGTGCAGCCACATGTGCAATCATCACTTCAGGACTGGAAAAAGACAGTGCACCACTACCGTGATGCTCCGACATCCAGAAGCGGGAGTATCCCAATTGATCCGCATGTTGCGCGAGTTTCACCGTTTCCTGCAGCGTATCCTGCACACTACGGCCTTCATTGATATGTCCATGTTCGAGTACACTCAGTTTCATATATATTCAATCCTCTCGTCTATTGCTTCATGATTTCTGTGAATATGAGTTCTGCGAATATTACACGCTATTGCTCACTTCATTCTTGCTTGTTCCATTGTAACATTAATTATTACAGTTTCAAACTTTAGTTATCCTCTTTTATTACCACACTTGTGCAAGAAACATGCAAAAAACGCCACCAGTTTTGAACTGGTGACGTTTGGATGTAGCGTTGAGATCTAATCTCTTTCAGAAAAACTCAGTTATGGCGCACGTTTCGGTAACAACTTCACATACTCGTCAGACAGTTTCATCAGGCTGAGCACATGTTCATAGTCGGCACGATAGGGTTCCAAATCCGTTACCGGCTCATACGTTTTGAGTGAGTAGGCTGTTCCATCATCAAACCCTGCACCCGGAATAAACATGATGTCATTGTTGACAAATGACCCCGTCGGCAAGTAATACCGGATACCGAAGGCATTATGATCCATGTTGAGCAGATCATGTCCGAAGGCAGTGAACTTCTCGTCCTGGAGCGAAACGCCCATCAGATTCATGATTGTTGGCAACATATCCAGCTGACCGCCTGGCTGCTCAATGACTTGCCCTTTGCTCTGTTTCGGTGTGTGAATCATTAACGGAATGTTGAATCGACTTACTTTACCGTCATAAGGGACACCGAGATTAGCCTGAATCTGTTGTGTAATCTCTTCGTCAGCAGGCAGACCGAAGTGGTCTCCGTAGAGCACTAGGGTTGTGTTATCCCATAATCCGTTGGCCTTCAACTCATTAATGAGTTGACCAATGGCATAGTCCGTATAGTTGATCGACTGCAGATAATCGTGAAGCAGTTTGTTTGTGATCGTCGCGGGAATCGTAATTCGTGCACGATCGGCAGGAACCGTAAACGGCGAGTGGCTTGATGCCGTGATGAACTGAGCATAGAACGGCTGATTTGCAGCCTGATGCGCAGTCATTTTTTCCACACCTACACGGTACAACTCTTCATCTGATGGTCCAAAATCATTAAACTTGTCATTCTCAAAGCTCGGCTTGTCGAAGTAACGAGTGAATCCGAGGGCCGGATACATCTTGTTCCGGTTCCAGAAGGTAACGTCATTGACGTGGTACGTCTCGGACTCATATCCCTCTTTGCCAAGTAATTTTGGAAGACTTGGCAATTCGCGGTCACTATACCCTGCCGACATGGGGACAACGCCGGTTGGATAGATGGACGTGTTCGACATAAACTCAGCGTCTGATGTGTTTCCCTGTCCAATCTGTTGGAAAAAATGAGAGAAATAATAGCTTTCTTTTGCCAGATCATTCAATACCGGCGTTAATTCCTGACCGTCCAATGAGGCATTAATCGGAAAATTCTGAAAGGACTCCAGTTGCAGTACAATCAGATTACTGCCTTTGGCCTGACCAAAATATTTGGCCTTCACGGCTGAGCCGTCACTCGGTTTATCCTGATACGGATACTTGCTAACCAGGTCATTGATCTTGGCAATCGTTTCGTTAATGTTGCCATTCGCAATGGCCTCATTCTCTTTGCTTGTCATAATAGCAGATGAGACCTGGTAGTTCAGAAAACCGAGATTCTCGGCGCGAACCAGTTCGTTATCAATCGTTTCACCTTTGACAATAAAACTGCCAGACAACACGATGCAGAATGCAGCGGTAAGCGCAACACCGAGTTTTCCCCAGTAACGTCTGCGAACTCTGCCGAACGTCAGACCGCTATCGCGGTAACTGCTGCGGTTACGCCCACCTGCACGTCTGCGCACAATCAACCATATTGGCAGTGCCAATACGATGTCTGCAAAAAACAGAAAGTGCT
The DNA here is from genome assembly GCF_037974355.1 of Paenibacillus sp. FSL R5-0517. Classification (NCBI taxonomy): domain Bacteria; kingdom Bacillati; phylum Bacillota; class Bacilli; order Caryophanales; family Paenibacillaceae; genus Paenibacillus; species Paenibacillus sp. FSL R5-0517. The sequence continues at coordinate 2,772,568 of NZ_CP150235.1, read as the reverse complement.
CCGGTCGTACCAGAGGTCCGATACTGCCCCGTACTTGCGCAACCTGACCTAACTCACTTAGCACGGTATATGTGGGTACCGAACTGAAATGAACGTTATACAGCGTTGCCGCGAACAGAAGCAGAGAAAACAAAATATTGAATCCCCCATAAACGGTCCGCTTCCAGCCTTTGGGCACAATCAGATCCAGTATGCATACCAACGTTAATGCACCTAATGCGTCAGTCACCAGACCAATGCCAGACAGACCCTGGAAAAAGAAATACCTCAACAGTGACAGCTTCAACAACATAAGAATGAATAACACGGCGAATAAAGTCCGTGATGAAGTTCGTTCATTATTGGAATTATACATGGTCGCTTTCAACCCTTACCCTGAAATTTTACGTTCTCTTTACAAAACGCATATTTCAGTATAACAGTTTTCTGTTTGCTATTCCATGGAAGTTCCGTGCAAGACAGGCTGCGTGTTTACGCAATGGTGGATATATCTGCATTCTGTGTGTTCGTAACCTCTCTCTGTCCCTCAATGGCTGCTTGTGCAGCTGCAATTCGTGCATAAGGGATCTGTTCAGGCAGACAGCTTACGTAATCCATTCCAATACGGTGGCAGAACGTAATCGATTCCAGATCCGCCATATTTTCTCCGCAGATCCCTGTTTTCAGATGAGGTTTTCGAATTCGCCCTTGGACTACCGCCATCTCTATCAGTTGCCCGACTCCTTCAATATCGAGCACATGAAATGGGTTATTCGTTACTGTACGAGAATCCGTATCACGTTGAAGGAATCGCTTCTCGGCTTCATGGCGACTATATCCAAACGTCATCTCTGTGAGCTCATCCGTGCCAAATGTGAAAAAGTCTGCCTGTCGAGCGATGTGAGTCGCCGTCAGCGCCGTTCTCGGAGCTTCGATCATCGCCCCAACTCTATAGTGACAATGCCGTCTCTCCTCACCTAGCACTTGGTCAGCCACATGATCCACCAGATCTCTCATCACCTGAAGTTCATGCACATGACCGATCTGCGGGATCATAATCTCGGGGCGTACCCACCAGCCTTGACGGATGCCTTTCACTGCTGCACGGAATATTGCTTCAAGTTGCATATCCATAATTTCAGGGAACACGGTACTCAGACGACAAGACTGTTGCCCAAGTGCCGGATTGTGTTCGTGCAATTCACTGACTCTGCGAATGACGCGCTCCAGTTCCTCCAGTTCACTCTGGGGGTCTTCTTGCTTCTGCGGCTCCTCGGATTGTAACCATTCACGTCGTTTCTCCAACACGCCCAGATCCGGTAGCAATTCATGCAGCGGCGAATCGAGCAAACGTATAGTTACCGGGAATCCATCCATCGCTTCGAACAGCTGTTCAAAATCAGACTGTTGCATCGGTAACAGACGCTCCAACCCTCTCCTGCGCTCGGATTCACTATCAGCCAGAATCATTTTCTGTACAAAAGGTAGCCGCGCAGGTGACAACAGCATGTGCTCCGTCCTGCACAACCCAATTCCCTCCGCCCCCAGCTTCCGTGCTGTTATGGCATCCTGCGGTCGATCCGCATTGGAAAGTATCGTCAACTCTTTCACTTCATTAGCCCATTCGAGCAGCAGTTGCAGATCGGATGAAGAAGGTGAAGCTGAGTTATTCTCAGAGGCTGCATGCTCGTCATTCGTTCCTAGCTGGATCTGTGTGGGAAGATTTCCAATGCTCTCTTCTCTGCCCGAATCTGTATAATGCTTCAGCACTTCCGTGATATGCCCAGGTTGAATACGCAACAGTGCTTCCTCCCTGGTAATGAGTCCTTTATGGACAAAATCCACAGCACTTCTCAGTAAGGCTGTAGAAGATAATCGAGCGGGCTGGGTGTACACAACATACAACGCGCCGGAATCAACTACAAAGGTAATCTCCTGCACTTCTCCCTCACGTCTCTCCAACTGGCTGCCTATCTCCAACAAACGTGTATAAAGCTCAGATTGGTCATCTCTTAGCCGCTCCAGACCGTGATCCGTTTGATCGGTGTTTCCCGTTGAAACGTACTGTCCAATAATTCCCTTCTCTCCTGTAAGTGGGTTACGCGTATATATTGTTCCGGTCCCGCTTGAGTCTCCACATTTCCCATGCATCATGGTCTGTATAAGAACAGGAGCGCCTGGCTCCGAAGAAAAGTAAGTTGGTTTACGCATGATCTCATTCTGAGATCTGGATGCTTGAACACGCTGTGAATGATATACCGCACGTACAGCTTCATTGAATTGAAGTTGGACATCCTGTGGAAAAGGGCTGCGACCCTTCGCTTCAATTAAATATTTAAATTCGGTAATGATTAATTCAAGCTCCGCTTCATCCCCATCCTTGACGTTGCTCGATATTTCTGTGAAAAATTTAGACGGAATTCCATGTATCAACTGTCCATATTCCTTTAAGTAATGAAGGTAACATTGGAGTGCATACAACCGATTACCGGTATGACGTGCGAGTCCTTCCACAGTGACATCGTTTAGACCCACACTTAACAATGGATGTATGGCAGCATCTGATGATTGATCACGATCAGTAAGTACCGCGAGCAGAAGCGGATTCTCCGAATGTCCGAAGAATTTACCGGTTTGCTGTTCCAGGTGCCGGATCGCGTTCACAATCTCTTCCTCTCCTTCACCGGAAAGATGTCCAAGACGGGTACAGAACTCGCGACAGCATTCCGTTGTGACTACAAATCCGGCCGGGACAGACCAACCTGCATGCTTTAGCTCCGCAAGATCAGCCCCTATACTGCCCATTAGCCCCTTCATCTCTGCCGTACCTTCTTCCAACAGAATTACCCGTTTTGTCATTACAGCTCTCCCATCCGCCATTCATGGCTATGCTTGAAGACTTCATCCTGCCTTACAGATCAGCCTTCACTCTAATGGTATGTCGTAATCTTTCAGTCAAGGACATCCGCTTTTGCATTTTGTGCTCATTGTTCTGTTTTTTTGTAAACGCTACACTAAAATGAGATGAAACAAGCCTTTTGAGTCGTTGTATTGGTTCATTTATCAAAGCGAACAAAAAGAAGCCCCTTCAGCTATGCTGATGGAACTTCATATTTTTTAGTATTCACTTACTTCAAACGTCATATGTTTTATTCCCATTCACCTTTTTTGACGTAAGTTGCTTCATAAGCAACAATTACATTTGTTTTATCTGTTACCTTTTGTAAATCATCGACTACAACCTCTTCTTCACCGTAGTCTACCAAACTGGAATCAACTTTCTCGTAGACCCCACAATCTTTCACATAAATTACATCTGGATGCTCGGAATCATATCTTAAACTTTCCGGAAGATCTTCAGGCAAGATTTCATGCGATTCGGCAACCGTAGTCCTCGGTACCTCTGTAACAGGAACCATTCCAATAACAGCTACTACTAAAAGCGATGCCCAGATAAAAGCGATGCCCAGATTTTTTTCTGCATATGATGTCTATTCTCCTATTCATTTTTCTTCGAGTTTAATTTAATTATTGAAACCAGCTTGTTTGTAGTTTTAACTTCCATCCCTCAAGCCATAAACCGCAATACATCCTCAATCTTCTTCCCATGAGAGATCACACCGTAGTTCATCCATGACAGGAAATCCACTTCATACACATTACCGTTCCTCACCGCAGGCAGACGGTTCCATTCATCCCGATCGAGCAGTTCGCGCTCAACTCCTGGTTCAGCAGAATCCCCAGTATCAAAAGTAATCAACAAGTGATCCGCATCAAGTTGGCTTAACTGCTCCAATCCAATGGAAATCCTGCGCTCATGTCTCGTCCATTGCTGCACACGGGAATGCGGAGTTAGTCCAAGATCCTGATAAATTACAGGGCCCACGTAACCTTGCTGATTCCCATAGAGAGTAATATCCGACGCAGATATACGCAAAAACGCCACCGTTTGACCACGCATATAACGTGTTAAACGTCCTTTAGCTTCCAATGCCTTGTCCTCATACGCACCAATTACATCTTGAACCCGATTCACCTTTCCCAACACATCGGCTGTTGATCTAAGAATGGAACGCCAATCCTCTCCCAGATGATCTACGTAAAACGTAGGTGCTACTTGCTCAAAGCGGTCCAGATTCCATCGATCATATCCCTTGTTCAGCATGATAAAGTCAGGTACAAAATCCGCACTGAATTGAGCATCCTGCTGGCTTACATCGAATTCGGGCACATCATCCAATCCCAAATAATGCTGTCTACCCCAGGAGTGATGCGAATATTGCAACACAGGCTTTACGCCCAGGGCCAACACAAAGTCTTCCAGATACGGAGCAAAGACACGAACCTCTTGACGGTGATGACGACGATATAAACCGGGGGAAATACCAGCATACTGCTTGAAACGGCGACCAAAATAATACTCGCTGCTGAATCCCACATTCTGTGCAATCTCATGGATGCGATCATCCGTTAGCTGCAATAGTTGCTTCGAGCGCTCCAGCCGAACCGTATTCACATAATCAAGCGGAAGCTTGCCTGTCATCCTTTTGAATTGCCGAGTGTAGCTGGCTCTGGTTAGACCAATATCTGCCGCGAGCTCGTCCACGGTTATCGTCAGATCATAGTGGTCGTCAATATAACGAATTGAACTTTGAAGACGGGCACGGTCATCTGGTGCATCGGTTTCGGGATCACTCTGGCGAAGCAAGGCACGGAACCACTCTTGGAAACGAAGCTGTACCTCCCATTGCTTCAGCCAATCGCCAGTGACCTGTTGACGCAGCATTTGTTCCAACGCTTCCAGACAGGAACTCCACGGACTGTAACTCAGCTGAATAAAAGGAAGTGCTTCTTGAGCTTCAATCCCTTTAAGAAACTCTTGCCGCTCAGTCGTGATTATCGTAGGCGAATGGTCTGAAATATCTTCTTTCACCTCAGCCACCACCAGATCAAGCTTATAATATTGCAAATTATTTTCTGTCCAAGGAGGGCCTTCTATCTTAATCGGTGTTCCCGCTGGAACAAACATAATCATTCCTTTTTCCAAATGAAATTCCCGATCGGAGTAAACTATCGAACCCTTTCCAGATGTAACAACAAATATGGAGTGTGAAGACGATTTTTTATGTAGCAAACGTTTATCGATCTCAGATTTACCGTGGTTTATATATTCCATCTGCTGAATCGTGCACAGCCAGGGCTTGGGAATCCATTGTATTATGGTGGGGTACATATTCATCGTCCTTAATTGAGAATTATTATCATTTAAAATAGTGTATACGAAAAAAGAAAGCTCTTCAACCCTCGCTGAAGAACTTTCTTTCTTATAGGATTATACTATGGAGTCATCTTTTCCAAGAGATCATCAATTTTCATGGAATTCGCTGTAATTGCACCTGATTGCCAATGTGATCTTTCCATGATGTACACCTGATTGTTTTTAACCGCTGGAAGGGATTGCCACAACTTGCTGTCAAGCACCTTCAAAGCTTCCTTGTTCTCGGGAGATGACCATTCTCCATTGGAAGGGAAAATGATAAGATGATCCGCATCAAGCTGCGGGATGGCTTCCTCAGACAGAATTTCCTGATATTCCTCCATCTTGCTAACCAGAGGATGCGGTGTTAGACCGAGCTCTGAATAAA